>NZ_QDKO01000024.1 GCF_003094615.1 Caulobacter radicis
CGCGATGATCATCTTGATCAGCCGCAGGAAGATGTCGGTGATCAGAGACAGACCCGAAGCGGCCGACTTGGCCCCTTCGGCGTCCAGGAACTGGTTGCACCCCCAGCCGACAAGCACCCCCAGCACCATCGCGCCGACGATCAGATAGGCGAAGCGTTTGTTCATGAAGAAGCCTTTGCGCACGCGGCGAACGCGCCGGGCGCCGCCGAGGCGTCCGTGAAGCGCGTGAATTTTGGGAAAAGGGGGCGACAGCGGGCGCGGCGAGGCCGGCCCGGCGGTGTCAGGAGCGCCTAAGCGCGAAAGTCAGGATGCGGCGGCCTTCTGCAGGCGCTCGTAGCGGCTGAGCAGTCGCTCCCAGGTGACCCGCTTGATCGGCTCGCCCCGGCGCAGCTTGGTCCAGGTCGTCTCGCTAATGCCGTAGACGTTGTTGAGGTGCTCGCGGGTGATGGCGGGCAAGCGGCTCTTCAATCGCTCGAAATGTTCGGCGGGGATCTGGATCACGTCCGGCATGGCGGTCCCGTAGCTCTGTTCAAGAGGCCGACATGAGCGGCCCGCATCTATCAAGACGCAGGCCATCGGCGTTTCCTCACGTCCGAAAGCAAAAATTTTTCCCCTTACCAATCCGTGACTTGGCTCTGCGGCAAAAAGTTGTCTGGGAGGTGTGGGTTCGGAAACAGGCTGCGTCTTGAGGATCGGAAGCGCGAGGGGCGCGACCCAAATCCAAAGGGGATGCAAGTATGCGATCGAGGACCTTGAAGCGGATGATGGCCGGCGGCTGCGCGTATGGCGCGCTGATGCTCGGCGTCGCCCACGCCCAGGAGGGCGCCGCTCCAGAAGAGCCCCAGGCCGTCGAGGCCGTGGTCGTCACCGGCTCGCGCATCGCCCGCCAGGACTATGTGGCCAACAGCCCGATCCAGACGGTCGGCGCCGCGGCCATCGAGGCCACCGGCCAAGTGACGGTCGAAAAGGCCCTGTCGCAGATGCCGCAGTTCACCGGCTCGTTCGGCCAGGGCAACACCGGCTCGACCAGCACGGGCCTGAACGGCGGCCAGTCCTACGCCAGCCTCCGGGGCCTGGGCGCCAAGCGCACCCTGATCCTGCTCGACGGCCGCCGCCTGCAGCCGTCCAACCCCGATGGTTCGGTCGACCTCAACATCATCCCCGAAGCCCTGATCGAGAACGTCGAGGTCATCACCGGCGGCGCCTCCACCGCCTACGGCTCGGACGCCACCGCCGGCGTCGTCAACTTCAAGCTCAAGCGCAGCTTCAACGGCCTGACCGCCGACGCCCAGTACGGCATCTCGGAAAAGGGCGACGCGGAATCGTTCCGCTTCTCGATCACCGGCGGCTCGGACTTCGCCGAGGGCAAGGGCCGGGCGGTGCTGTCGTTCGACTACACCAACCGTGACCGCGCCCTGCAGAGCGCCCGCGACTACTACATCTTCCGCACCTCGGCGCCGGGCCTGTCGACCATCCCTCAGGGCACGGTGCTGTTCGGCGCCAACCTGCCGACCCTGGCCTCGATCAACAGCCTGTTCCAGGGCAGCTACGGCACCGCCGCGCTCACCGGCAACGCCGCCGGCCGCTACACCGGCCAGATCGGCTTCAACACCGACCAGACCCTGTTCTCGACCTCGGGCGTGCCGGTCCTGAACTTCCGCGACCCGCAGACCGACAACGCCTACATCGTCAACGCCAACGCCGCCGGCACCTCGCAGCAGGTCAACTTCGGCTACAACGGCAGCTCGATGCAGTCGGACCTCGACCGCTACGCCGTGTTCGCCAAGGTCGACTACGACCTGACCGACAGCATCAAGTTCTTCTCGCAGTTCACCTTCACCGACTACACCTCGGTGGGCGTCTCCAACCCGACCCTGGCCTCGAACGTCTATGGCCTGACCGTTCCGGTCTCCAACCCGTTCGTCCCGACCGACTTCCGTCCGATCCTGGCCTCGCGCCCGACCCCGAACGCCGCCTTCACCTTCTACAAGGCGCTCGATATCCTGGGTCCGCGCATCCAGAAGTACAGCTACGACGTCTTCCAGTTCACCAACGGCCTGTCGGGCGAGACCGGCTTCAAGGACTGGACCTGGGACGGCTACGTCTCGTTCAGCCGCGCCAAGTTCGACAACGAGCAGACTGGCGGCGCCAGCGCCAGCGCCATCTCGCGCCTGCTCAACAGCCCCACCGGCGGCACGGAATACTGCGCCGGCGGCTGGAACCCCTTCGGCAACCTGACGCCGTCGGCCGAGTGCGCCCGCTACATGTCGCGCCGGACCCTGAACCAGAACACCCTCGAGCAGCGCATGGTCGAGGTGAACGTCTCCGGTTCGCTGTTCGACCTGCCGGCCGGCACGGTGAAGTTCGCCGCCGGTACGGACTATCGCTCGAACGAATACACCTTCACCCCCGACAGCCAGCTGAACCAGCCCGACGGCACCAGCGACATCCTGGGCTACAGCGTGCTGCGCGACGCCTCGGGCTCGGTCGACACCTACGAGGTCTACGGCGAACTGCTGGTGCCGATCGTCAAGGACCTGCCCTTGGTGCAGGAGTTCAACCTCGACCTCGGCTACCGCTATTCCGACTACAGCTCGGTGGGCGGGGTGCAGACCTACAAGGCCGACTTCGACTGGAAGATCATCGAGCCCGTCCGCCTGCGCGGCGGCTACAACCGCGCCATCCGCGCCCCGAGCGTCGGCGAGCTCTACGCCCCGGTCTCGACCGGTTCGGTGGCCATCGGCACGGCCTCGTCGACCACCACCAACGGCGACCCCTGCGACGTCCGCTCGTCCTGGCGGACCGGCGCCAACGCCGCGGCCGTCCGCAGCCTCTGCCTGGCGCAGGGCGTGCCGACCGCGATCATCGACAGCTACCAGCTGGGCACGGCCCAGGTGTTCGCCCTCACCGGCGGCAATCCGGACCTGCAGGAAGAAACCGCCGACACCTATTCGTTCGGCGCCGTCCTGCGCTCGCCGTTCGAGAACCCGCTGCTCAGCCGCCTGACGGCCTCGATCGACTGGTACGACATCAAGGTCAAGGACGCGATCGGCAGCCTGTCGATCGTCAACGCCTTCCAGTTCTGCTTCAACTCGGGCGGCTCCAACCCGTCCTATGACCCGAGCAACTACTACTGCTCGCTGCTGACCCGTAACTCGGCCAGCGGCGTGCCGACCAACCCCGTCCAGCCGCTGCTGAACCTGGGCCAGTTCCAGACCACTGGCGTCGACGTGCAGGTCGACTGGAGCTTCGACTTCGCCGACAGCGCCCTGGACATGATCCCGGGCTCCTTCTCGCTGAACGTGGCCCTGGGCTACACCGACAAGTTCAAGATCCAGAACCTGCCGGGCGCGCCGGTCTACGACTATGTCGGCACCATCGGCACGGGCGTGGAAAGCACCGCCGGCACGGCTCACCCGAAGTGGAAGTCGGTGACCTCGGGCACCTACACCTGGGGTCCGGCGAGCCTGGGCCTGCGCTGGCGCTGGATCGAGGCCATGGAGAACTCGGCCAAGGTCGTCACCCCGACCAGCACCTCGCGCGGGGTGAAGGCCTACAACGCCTTCGACCTCAACGGCCGCGTCGAGCTGCCCTGGGACACCGCCCTGCGCTTCGGTGTCAACAACCTGCTGGACAAGGCTCCGCCGCAGGTGGGCGACACCGAGGGCAACTACGACCCGCAGAACTACGACGTGCTCGGCCGCTCCTACTACGTGGGCATCCGCAAGCGCTTCTAGTCGAAGCCTGAAGCCAACCCGGGCGCGCTTCTCCCCCTTTGCGCGCCCGGCGCTCGCCGCCCAGTCAGCCCCGGCGGCGGCGAGGAAGGGCGCCGGTCTTGGCGGACCGGCGCCCTTTTCGCGTTGTGGGCCTCACTCTCTTTCTCCCGTCATTCCCGCCCTTGTGGCGGGAATGACGGGAGGTGAGAGGTTTGGTGGCGCCTAGTGCGCCAGCAGGCTCGCCGCCGTAAGAGCCGCGGCCGCCAGGCCGGCGCCGCCAATGGCCAGCACCTTGAGGTCTCGCCACGCCGAAGCCGAAGGCGGGTCCCAACTGGCGATCTCGGCGTCGACCGCGCGCATCGCCTCGAAGGCGTCGCGGCGGCGGGGGTGGGCCACCCAGGTCTCGAACTCTTCCTGGTCGCCTTGCCCGGCGTGCGGCGAGCGCAGGCGTTCCAGCCAGGCGGCGGCTTCGCGGAGGTCGTCTTCGGTTCGGGTCATGCGCACGTGCTCCTGACCGCGATCATGCGGGCTGGTGTTGCGTGCGTGTTTCCCGCGCGATGCGTCGCGATACCGCCGGCCGTTCTGCGACCCTCTGCTCCCAAAACAGATGCGCGAGCGGTTTCTTCAAACCGCAACCTTGCCGCAACACTGGCGAAACCGAGAGCCGCCATGCCCCGGCTTTGTTGGCTATGCGCGTGGGGCGTGCTGATGGACTTCCTGGAACAGACGACGTTTCACAACCGCATCTGCGAGGACCTGGAGGCCGCCATGGCCGCCGGGCGCACCGTCGACGCCGCCGCCATCCGGGCCGAGCGGACCTGCGCCGCCGGCCAGTGGCTGCACGGCGAGGGCCACCGGCGCATGCCCGGCAGCCACCTGCACCTGCACTGCCTGGAGGCCCATCGCGACTTCCACCGCATCGCCGGCCAGGTGGCTGAGCAGATCAATCGCGGCGCCACCGCCGACGCCTGGCGGGCCATGCGCAACGGCGGAGCGCTGGCCGGCGCCAAGGCCGAACTTGCCGCCGCCCTCCGCAAGCTGCGCGTGGCGATGGAAGCCTCGGCGGGGTAGGGGGCAGGGCCCTGCGTCCTTCGAGGCCCGCTGCGCGGGCGCCTCAGGATGAGGAGGTCAGTGCAATGGCGTCCTCATCCTGAGGTGCGACCCGAAGGGGAGCCTCGAAGGACGCACGGCCTCACAGCCCCGTCCACCCGCCGCCGATCGCCTGCACCAGGGCCATGGCCGCCGTCTGGCGCGACACGCGGGCCGACGCCAGGTCGCGGCGGGCCGAGAGGGCCGAGGCCTGGGCGGTGACGACGTCGGTATAGGCCACCTGGCCGGCGCGATACTGGTTCAGCAGCATCTGCTCGGTCTGGTCGGCGGCCTTGGAGGCGGTTTCCAGGAGGGCGTACTGGCGCTCGAGCACCCGCACCGCCGTCAGCTGGTTCTCGACGTCCTGGAAGGCGGTCAGCGCCGTTTGGCGATAGTCGGCGGCGGCGGCGTCATAGGCGGCGCGGGCCTGGGCGACCTGGGCCTTGCGGGCGCCGGCGTCGAACAGGGTCTGGGCCGCCGACAGCCCCA
Source organism: Caulobacter radicis (assembly GCF_003094615.1). Classification (GTDB taxonomy): domain Bacteria; phylum Pseudomonadota; class Alphaproteobacteria; order Caulobacterales; family Caulobacteraceae; genus Caulobacter; species Caulobacter radicis. The sequence goes on from NZ_QDKO01000024.1 coordinate 5,295, forward strand.
GCGACCAGGTGTTGGCCGAGGCCGAGAACAGGTCGCCCAGCACGCTGGCTGTCGAATTGCCGCTGCCGCTCAGCGTGAAGGTCGGGAAATAGGCGGCGCGAGCCACGCCGATCTGGGCGTTGGCGGCGGCCACGCGGCGCTCGGCGGCGGCGACGTCCGGACGGCGCTCCAGCAGGGTCGAGGGCAGGCCGGCCGGGATGTCCGGCACGCTGGCCGTCCAGTTCGGATCGGCGGCGATGCGGAAGCCGCTGGCCGGCTGGCCGACCAGCACGGCGATGGCGTTTTCGTAGGTGGCGCGGGTCTGGGTCAGGCCCTCCAGGCTCGACTGGGCGTTGGCCAGGGTGGTCTGGGCCTGCAGCACGTCCGAGCGCGGGGCGATGCCGGCGTCGTAGCGGTTCTGGGTGATCTTCAGGGCGCGCTGGTAGCCGTCGACCGTCGCCTGAACGAGGGCGATCTCGATGTCGCTCTGGCGCAGGCCCAGATAGTTGGTCGCCAGTTCGCCCTGGGCCGACAGCTGGGCGGCCGCCAGGTCGGCGGCGCTGGCCTGGGCGCTGGCGCTGGCATTGCCGATCGAGGCGCGGATGCGGCCCCAGACGTCGGGCTCCCAGCTGGCGCCGATGCTGGCGCTGTAGCGCTTGGTGTCGCCCGAGCTGGTGGCCCCGCCGGCGCCCGGCGCGCTGCTGGTCCCGCCGCCGCCCGAGCGCGTGCCCGAGGCCGACAGGTCGATGCTGGGGAACAGCGAGGCGCGCTGCTCGCGCACCAGGGCGCGGGCCTGGCGATAGGCGGCCTCGGCGGCGGCGATGGTCTGGTTGTCCACCTTCACCCGCTCGGCCAGGGCGTTCAGTTGGGCGTCGCCCAGCAGGGTCCACCAGTCGCCGCGATCCAGATGATCGGACGGCGTGGCGGCCTTCCAGCCGTCCATCGCCTTCCAGGTCGCGGGCGTCGGCGAGGCGAGCTTTGGCGTCTCGTAGGCCGGCGTCGTCGAGCAGGCCGCGACGCCAAGCATCAGGGGAGCCAGGAGGGGCAGGGCGGTCAGGAGGCGGGCGGTCATCGGGCGAGCTCCGGCGCGGAGGGCATGTGGGTCAGGTCGCGCTCGTCGCGCCGCTTGCCGCGCAGGCGGTCGAGATAGACGTAGACCACGGGGGTGGTGATGAGGGTCAGCAGCTGGCTGGCGATCAGGCCGCCGATGATGGTGATGCCCAGCGGCCGGCGCAGCTCGGCGCCTTCGCCGAAGCCGATGGCCAGGGGCAGGGCGCCCAGGGCGGCGGCCAGGGTCGTCATCAGGATCGGGCGGAAGCGCAGGAGACTGGCTTCTCGCACCGCCTCGATCGCCGTCAGCCCTCGCCCGCGCTGGGCCTCCAGGGCGAAGTCGATGATCAGGATGGCGTTCTTCTTGACGATGCCCAGCAGCAGGAAGACCCCGATCAGGGCGATGATCGAGAACTCCATGCCGAACAGCAGGAGCGCCAGCACCGCCCCGACGCCGGCGGCGGGCAGGGTCGACAGCACCGTCACCGGGTGGACGTAGCTCTCGTAGAGGATGCCCAGCACGATGTAGATCGCCACGATGGCCGCCGCGATCAGGAACGGCTGCTGCTTCATCTGTTCGTTGTAGCTGCGGGCGCTGCCCTGGAAGCTGCCGCGCACGCTGGTCGGCAGTCCGATGTCGGCCTCGGCCTGGGTGATGGCGGCCTGGGCCTGCGACAGCGACACGCCGTCCGGCAGGTTGAACGACACGGTGGTGGCCAGCTCGCCGTTCTGGTGGTTGACCGAGGTGGGGGTGGCGCTCTGGGCGACGCTGGCGATGGCGGTCAGCGGCGTCATCGGCGTGGCCGTGGTGTTCAGGGCCGAGCCGGTGGAGGCGTCGCGCAGCGACGGGTTCACCGCCGCCCCGCTGCTGCTCGAGGTCGTGGTCGAGCCGCTGGCGGAGGTCGGCACGTAGACGTCGTTCAGCGCCTCGGGGCCCTGGGCGAACTGCTGCTGCCACTCCATGATCACCGAGTATTGGTTGACGTCCTCGTAGATCGTCGCGACCTGGCGCTGGCCAAAAGCGTTGTAGAGCGCGTTGTCGACGGCCCGGGGCGTGACGCCCATGCGCGAGGCGCTGTCGCGGTCGATGGTGACGAAGGTCTCGACGCCGTTCTCCGACTGGTCGCTGTCGACGTCGGTCATGACGTCGGAATGCGCCTTCATCGCCTCGGCCAGCTTCGGCGCCCATTCCTTGAGGGCGTCGCTGGAGTCGCTGGTCAGGGTGTATTGGTAGGTCGAGTTGCTCGACCGCCCGCCCATGCGCAGGTCCTGCACCGGGTTGAGGAAGATCGAGACGCCGGTCACCTTCTGCAACTGCGGCCGCAGGCGGGCGATCACGGCGCTGCCCTTCTCCTTGCGCTCGTCCATGGGCTTGAGGTTGACGAACATGAAGCCGCCGCCGGCCCGGGCGCCGCCGGTGAAGCCGACCACGGTGTCGACGGCCGGGTCCTTGCGGATGATCTCGACCACCGCCCGCAGCTTCTGCTCCATGGTCTGGAACGAGACGCTCTGGTCGGCGCGGATGCCGGCCATCAGCTGGCCGTTGTCCTGCTGGGGAAAGAAGCCCTTGGGCACGGCGATATAGAGCCAGATCGTCATGCCGATGACGGCGGCCAGCATGAACATCACCAGCGGCTTGGCGTGCAGCGCCCAGTCCAGCGAGCGGGCATAGATCGCCTGGACCTTGTCGAACATCTTCTCGAAGAAGCGGGCGATGCGGCCTTCCTTGTGGCCCTCTGGGCGGGGCTTCAGCAGGTAGGCGCACATCATCGGCGTGGTCGTCAGGCTGATGACCAGCGAGATCAGCACCGCCGCCGACAGGGTGACGGCGAACTCGCGGAACAGGCGCCCCACCTGGCCGCCCATGAACAGCAGCGGGATGAAGACGGCGACCAGCGAGACGCTGATCGACAGCACCGTGAAGCCGACCTCGCGCGCGCCCAGGGTGGCGGCCTTGAAGCGCTCCATGCCCGCCTCGATGTGGCGCTGGGTGTTCTCCAGCACGACGATGGCGTCGTCGACGACGAACCCCGTGGCGACCGTGATGGCCATCAGGGACAGGTTGTTGAGCGAGAAGCCCAGCAGGTACATCACCCCGAAGGTGCCCAGCAGCGAGACGATGGTCGCCGCCGCCGGAATGAAGGTCGCCCGGCCGCTGCGCAGGAAGGCGCTGACTACCAGCACCACCAGCACGATCGAGATCAGCAGGGTCACCTCGATCTCGTGCAGCGAGGCGCGGATCGAGTTGGTGCTGTCGCTGGCCACCTGCACGTTGATGTCGGCGGGGAGCTGTTCGCGCAGTTCGGGCAGGGCGGCGCGCACGCTGTCGACGGTCTCGATGATGTTGGCGCCGGGCTGGCGGGTGATCAGCACGATGATCGCCGGCTTGCCGTTGAACAGGCCGATGGTGCGGGTGTCGGCGACGCTGTCGGTGACGTTGGCCACGTCCGACAGCTTGACCCCCGCCTCGCCGCGCCAGGCGACCAGCAGGCCGGCGTAGTCGGCCGCCTTGCGGCCGCTGCTGGAGGTGTAGATCTGGAAGCGCTTGCCGTCGCCCTCGACCGCGCCCTTGGGGCGGTTGGCGTTGGCCGACTGGATGGCCGCGCGCACGTCCTCCAGGCTGACGCCGTATTTGTTGAGCAGGAACGGATTGACCGAGATCCGCACGGCCGGCAGCGAGCCGCCGCCGATCTCGACGTCGCCCACGCCCTTCACCTGCGAGATCCGCTGGGCCACGACGTTGGAGACCGCGTCGTAGATCTGGCCCGGGGTCTTGGTGTCGGAGGTCAGGGCCAGGATGATCACCGGCGCGTCCGACGGGTTCATCTTGCGGTAGGTCGGGTTGCTGCGCAGCGTGGCGGGCAGGTCGGCGCGGGCGGCGTTGATGGCCGCCTGCACCTCGCGGGCGGCGCCGTCGATCTTGCGGTTGAGGTCGAACTGCAAGGTCACCCGGGTCGAGCCCGACGAGCTCTGCGAGGTCATCTCGTTGACCCCGGAGATCACGCCCAGGCGCCGCTCCAGGGGCGTGGCGACGCTGGAGGCCATGGTCTCGGGGCTGGCCCCCGACAGGCTGGCCGACACCGAGATGGTCGGATAGTCCACCTGCGGCAGCGGCGAGACCGGCAGCACCAGGAAGGCGAAGATGCCGGCCAAAGCCAGGCCGATGGTCAGGAGGACCGTGGCCACCGGCCGGCGGATGAAGGGCGCCGACAGGTTCATGACGGCAGCCCCGGCAGCGGCTGGTCGACGCGGTCTTCATCCGCCTCGTCGCGGCGCTTCCTGCCCGACGGCGCGATGCGGTCGAAGGCGAGATAGACGACGGGCGTCGTGAACATGGTCAGCAGCTGGCTGACCAGCAGGCCGCCGAAGATGGCGATGCCCAGCGGGCGGCGCAGCTCGGCGCCTTCGCCAAAGCCCAGCATCAGCGGCACGGCGGCGAACAGGGCCGCCAGCGTGGTCATCAGGATCGGGCGGAAGCGCAGGATGGCGGCCTGGAAGATGGCCTCCTCCGGCGACTTGCCCTCGTTGCGCTCGGCCTCGATGGCGAAGTCGATCATCATGATCGCGTTCTTCTTGACGATGCCGATCAGCAGGATGATGCCGATGATCCCGATCACGCCCAGGTCGTGGCCGGTCAGCCACAGCGCCAGCAGCGCGCCAACGCCCGCCGAGGGCAGTGTCGACAGGATGGTCAGCGGGTGGATGTAGCTCTCGTAGAGCACGCCCAGCACGATGTAGACGCAGACCACGGCCGCCAGGATCAGCCACAGCTGGTTGGACAGCGAGTTCTCGTAGGCCCCGGCCGCGCCCAGGAAGGTGTGGGTCACCGACGAGGGCATGCCGATGTCCGTCATCGCCGTGCGGATCTCGTCGACGGCGTGGCCCAGCGAGACGCCCGGCGCGGTGTCGAAGCCGATGGTGGTGGCCGGGAACTGGGCCACGTGGGTCACCTGCAGCGGCGACTGCTGCTCCTTGATGGTCGAGAAGGCCGCCAGTGGCGTGGGCGAGCCGCCTCCGGTGCGCAGGTTCAGGTTCCCCAGCGACGAAGGATCGGTCAGCAGGCCCGGCTTGGCCTCCAGGATCACGCGGTACTGGTTGGTCTCGGTGAAGATGGTCGAGACGATCCGCTGGCCAAACGCGCTGTAGAGGGCGTCGTCGACGTCGGAGGCGGTGATCGAGAGCCGGGCCGCGGTGTCGCGGTCGATGTCGACATAGGCCGCCGCGCCCGTGGCCGAGGCGTCGCTGTAGATGTTGCGGACGGCCTTCACCGTGGCCAGCTTCTCGGCCAGCTTGCCGGCCCATTCCTTGACGGTGGCGGTGTCGGCGCCTTCCAGCGACAGGCGGTACTGGGTCGGGCCGCTTTCGGCGTCGATGGTCAGGTCCTGGGTCGGCTGGAGATAGAGGGTGATCCCCGGCACGGCGGCCACGCGCTCGCGCAGCCGCTGCATGATCTTCTCCTGCGAGCCCTTGCGGTCGCCCTTCAGGTTGATCTGCATCTGGCCGGTGTGGAGCATGCTGTTGTTGGCCCCGTCGACGCCGATGAACGAGGCCACGCTGGCCACGGCCGGGTCCTCGAGGATCGCCGCGGCCGCCTGCTGCTGCAGGCCGGCCATGCGCGCGTACGACACCGACTGCTCGACCTCGGTGCGGGCTTGCAACTGCCCGGTGTCCTGGGTCGGGAACAGGCCCTTGGGGATGACCATGTAGAGCACGCCGGTCAGCACCAGGGTGGCGACGGCGACGACCAGGGTGGCCTTCTGGCGGGCCATGACCCAGGCCAGGGCGGTCTCGTAGCGGGCCTCGATCCGCTCGAAGACCTGCTGGGCCTTGCGGCCGACGCGGCCGGGCTTGTCCTCCTCGTGGCTCTTGAGCCAGCGGGCCGACAGCATCGGCGTCAGGGTCAGCGACACCACGGCCGAGATCAGGATGGTGATGGCCAGGCTGACGGCGAACTCGCGGAACAGCCGCCCGACCACGTCGCCCATGAACAGCAGCGGGATCAGCACCGCGATCAGCGAGATGGTCAGCGAGATGATGGTGAAGCCGATCTCTCGCGCGCCCTTCAGCGCCGCCTCCATCGGCTTGTCGCCCTTCTCCATGTGGCGGATGATGTTCTCGATCATCACGATGGCGTCGTCGACGACGAAGCCCGTGGCGATGGTTAGGGCCATCAGGGAGAGGTTGTTGAGGCTGTAGCCCAGCAGGTACATCACCCCGCACGAGCCGATCAGCGAGATCGGCACGGCCAGGCTTGCGATGATCGTCGCGCGCATGGAGTGCAGGAAGAAGAAGATCACCAGCACGACCATCACCACGGCCAGGATCAGCTCCAGCTCGACGTGGTGCACCGAGGCGCGGATGCCGGTGGTGCGGTCGGCCAGCACCTCGACCTTCAGCGTCGCCGGCAGGCCGGCCTGCAGCTCGGGCAGCTTGGCCTTGATGGCGTCGACGGTCTTGATGACGTTGGCGCCCGGCTGGCGCTGGACGTTGACGATGATCGCCGGGGTCTTGCCGGCCCAGGCGCCCAGGCGGGTGTTCTCGGCGCTCTGCACGACGCTGGCCACGTCGCGGATGCGGATCGGGGCCTCGTTCTTGTAGGTGACGATCAGGTTCAGATAGTCGTCGACCGTCAGGAGCTGGTCGTTGGCGTTGATCGTGTAGGTGCGGGTGGGGCCGTCGAAGCTGCCCTTGGCGCTGTTGGCGTTCGAGTTGTCGATGGCGCTCTGCAGCTCGGCCAGCGTCAGGCCGTAGGAGGCCATGGCCTGGGTGTCGGCCTGGATGCGGATGGCCGGCTTCTGGCCGCCGCTGAGGGACACCAGGCCCACGCCCGAGACCTGGCTGATCTTCTGGGCCAGGCGGGTGTTGACGAGGTTCTGGACCTCGGTCAGCGGCAGGGTGTCGGAGGTGATGGCCAGGGTCAGCACCGGCGCGTCGGCCGGATTGACCTTGGCGTAGACCGGCGGGGCGGGCAGGTCGGCCGGCAGCAGCGAGTTGGCCGCGTTCATCGCCGCCTGCACTTCCTGCTCGGCGACGTCGAGGGTTTCACCCAGGTTGAACTGCAGGGTGATGACGCTGGCCCCGGCCGTGCTGACCGAGCTCATGCGCGCAAGGCCCGACATCTCGCCCAGCTGGCGTTCCAGCGGGGCGGTGACGGTCTGGCTCATCACCTCGGGGCTGGCGCCCGGATAGAGCGTCTGGACCTGGATGGTGGGGTAGTCGACCTGCGGCAGGGCCGACAGCGGCAGCAGCCTAAAGCCGACCAGGCCGGCCAGCACGATGGCCGCCATGAACAGGGCCGTGGCGACCGGCCGCTGGATGAAGGGGCGCGAGGGGTTCATCGGCTGGGCGTCCGACTATTCCGGACGCCGACGACGTTCGCCGCCTTCACCGCCTTCAGGACGTTTTCCACGCTCGCCCTTGCCCGCGCCCTGGCGCTGGGCCGCCTGGCCCGGCAGCTGCACCTTGCCGCCCTCGGTCAGGCGGTCGCCGCCCTCGGTGATGACCTTGTCGCCGACGGCGAGCCCTTGCGTGATCGCCACCTGGGCGGTGGTCGACTGGCCGGTCGTGACCTTGGTCTTGGTGACGGTCTGGTCGGACTTCAGTTTCCAGACGAAGGCGCCGTCCGAGCCCTGGCGCACGGCGGTGGCCGGCACGACCACGGCGTCCTTGAGGGTGTCCAGCTGGATGCGGACATTGACGAACTGGCTGGGGAACAGCTTGCCGCCGGTGTTGGGGAAGCGGGCCTTGCCCTTCACCGTGCCGGTGCCGGTGTCCACGAGGTTGTCCAGCGTCGAGAACGTGCCCTGGTCCAGGGTGTTGGTGCGGGTGCGGTCCAGCACCGTGACCGGCAGGGTCGCGCCGCCGAACACGCGCTGCGAGATGCGCGGCACGTCGTCCTGCGGGACGGTGAACTCCACGTCGATCGGCGACAGGGTGGTGATCACCGCAACCCCGCTGGCGTCACCCGAGGCGACGTAGTTGCCGACGTCCACGACGCGCAGGCCCACGCGGCCGCTGACCGGAGCGGTGATGCGCGAGAAACCGACGTTCAGCCGGGCCGTGCCGACTGCCGCACGGTCAGCCATCACCGTGCCTTCCAGCTGCTTGACGGTGGCGGCCTGGGTGTCGACCTCCTGGCGGGCGATGGAGTCCTGCTCCAGCAGGGTCTGGTAGCGCTTGAGGGTCAGGCGGGCGACGGCCAGCTGGGCCTCGTCGCGGGTGAGATTCCCCTGCGCCTCCATCAGCGCCATCTGGAATTGCCGCTGGTCGATCTGCACCAGGGTCTGGCCGGCCTGGACCATCTGCCCCTCGCGGAACAGCACCTGGGTGATGACGCCCGAGACCTGCGGCTTGACGGTGACCGTGGCGGCGGGGGTGACGGTGCCGAGGGCCTCGATCACCACCGGCAGGTCGGTCTTGGTCGCCGTGGCCACCGCCACGGTGCTGGCCGGACCGCGACGACCGCCGCCGCCGCCGGGACCACCAGGGCCGCCCGGCCCGCCCGGACCCATGTCGCCGCCACCGCCGCCGCCGCCGCCGTTCAGCAGCGTCCAGGCCAGGACGCCGACGCCCGCCAGGGCGGCCAGGGCGACGGCGCCGCCGATGATCCGGGCCCGGCGGCTGGGCTTGCGGACGGCGAGGGACGGGCGGGGTTCGGTCATGGACGGCCTCTGGGCGCGGACGATGCGGCGGCGAAGATGGTCGAAGACGCCGTCGTCCCGGTGGACCACGGCGGAAGCTAAGCGATGCACGAAAAGTCGGGTCGCCGACCCTGGCGACCCGACGCTCAAGCTAAACTGCTAGAGACGGCATTTGATCCATCGGCCGCCCTGGCCGCGGTACGCGTCGCGCTTGACGTCGTAGCTGCGGTACTTGGCCTTGCAGGCGCGCACGTGGCGCTGTTGCTTGGTTTCCTTGCCCGGCTTGGCCTGCTCGTGACGCGGCGCCGGCGTGTCGTGGCGGTCGTGGCCCCCATTCTGAAGGGGGAGGGCCAGGACGGGGGTGGACAGGGCGAGGGCGCCAAGGGCGAGCGCGGTGACGACGACTTTCATGTCGATCTCCAGTGTATTGGGATCGACTGGCTAACAACGTCACGTCGCGACGATGTTGCGGCTTTGAAACGGCTTTCGGCGAACTTGCAACACGCCGTGGCGGGAGTTGGGCGAAGGCCTCGCGCTCGTCTCCCAACTTCCGTCATTCCCGCCCTCGTGGCGGGAACCCCTCCGTCAGCCGCAACGGCGGATGGGGCGGCGTGCCAAGCACGCCGCTTGCGCTTCACGTGCGAGCGGAACCAGAGGTTCCCGCCACAAGGGCGGGAATGACGGGCGGGGAGGGGGCGGAGGGCACTACCCTCGGATCAGCGCCTCGCGCTCGGCGGGCGTCAGCGGGCGCCAGCGGCCTTCGGGCAGGTCGCCCAGTTCGATCGGGCCGACGCGATGGCGGAACAGGTCGATGACGTCCAGCTCCACGAGGTCGCACATGCGGCGGATCTGGCGGTTGCGGCCCTCTGTCAGCACGAAGCGCAGGGTCTCCTGGCCGAGGCGGTCGACGATGGCGCGCTTGAGCTTGCGGCCGTCCAGCTCCAGGCCGTGGCGCAGCCAGTCGATCTTCTCGCGGGTCAGCTCGCCGCGCACCCGGACGCGGTACTCTTTCTCCAGCGTCGATTCCGGGCCGATCACGGCTTTCGCCACCACGCCGTCCTCCGAAAGGATCAAGAGGCCGCGCGAGTCCATGTCCAGGCGCCCGACCGGGGCCAGCTTGCTGTCGCGGCTGGGTACGGGGCCGGGCTGGCCGAACTGGGCGGCCTTGGTCAGCAGGCGCACGGCCGGGATCTGCTCGCCCTCGGGCTGGGACGAGACGATGCCGACGGGCTTGTGGATCATCACCGTCATCGCCGCGCCCAGCTTGGCGGTCGCGCCGTCGTTCAGCACCAGGGTCTGGCCGGGCTGGATCTTGCGGCCGGCGTCCTCGACGACTTCGCCGTCGATGGTCACCAGACCCTGGCCGATCAGGGCCTCGGCCTCGCGGCGCGAGCAGACCCCGCTCTGGGCCAGCCACTTGTTGACGCGCTGAGGCTCGGCCTCGTCGTAGGTGCGGGTCCAGGCCATGGCGTCAGTCGACTTTCGGGGGATAGGCGTGGGTCTGGCCGCGCGGGTCTTCCACCGCGCCGGCGTCCAGATAGTTGGGACCGATCGGAACCTTGCCGTGGCCGTCGGGGATGTCGAGCACGTAGGTCGGCTGGCACAGGCCCGAATAGCGGCCGCGGATGGCCTTCATCAGCGCCTGGCCTTCCTCGACGGTGGTGCGCAGGTGGCTGGTGCCGGGGGCGAGATCCCCCTGGTGCAGGTAGTAGGGCTTCACCCGCGTCTCGACGAGCGCCCGCATCAGCGCGCCCAGGCTTTCCGGATCGTCGTTGACGCCTTTGAGCAGCACGGTCTGGCCGATCATCGGCACGCCGGCGTCGACCAGGCGCGCGCAGGCGGCGCGGGCGGCGGGGGTCAGCTCGCGGGCGTGGTTGGCGTGCAGGGCGACATAGACCGCCTTGGAGCCGCGCTTCAGCGCCGCCACCATTTCGGGCGTGATCGCCGCCGGATCGACGGACGGGATGCGGGTGTGGAAGCGCACGACCTTGACGTGCTCGATCGCCTCCAGCCGGTCCATCAGGTCGGCGATGCGGCGCGGCGACAGCACAAGCGGGTCGCCGCCGGTGACGATCACCTCCCAGATCTGCGGGCGGGCGGCGATATAGGCGAAGGCCGCGTCCAGCTCGGCCGGCGACAGGGTCTTCAGCCCCTCGGGGCCGACCATCTCGCGCCGGAAGCAGAACCGGCAATAGACCGCGCAGGTGTGGGTGGGCTTCAGCAGCACGCGGTCGGGATAGCGGTGGACGATCCCCTCGACCGGGCTGTGGGCGAAGTCGCCGATCGGGTCTTCGGACTCGGCGGGCAGGGTCGTCAGCTCGGCTTCGTCGGCCACGAACTGGCGCGCGATCGGATCGAACGGGTCGGTCTCGTCGATCAGCTGCGCCATGTCGGGCGTGATGGCCACCGCGTACTGGGCGGCCACGCGCTCCAGCGCCGGCAGGCGGTCGGCGGCGACGAGGCCGGCGTCGGCCAGGGCGCTGGCGCTGCGAAGGGTCTTCTTGGCGGCGATCATGATCGCTGCGGGATATGCGCCGAACGGGCGTGGTTGGCAAATCTGGGTGTGGGGAACGCTACGATCCCCTTTTTCTCCCGTCATTCCCGCCCTTGTGGCGGGAACCCCTGGTTCCGCTCGCATGTGAGCGCAAGCGGATCGCTGGCGATCCGCCCCAACTGCACCTGCGGCTGACAGAGAGGTTCCCGCCACAAGGGCGGGAATGACGGGAAGAGAAGGGCCCTATCGCGGACTATGCACCGGCACGCTGCCGGGCCAGGGCTCGGGACTGAACGGCGAGGAGGGGGCGCGGTCGAGCGCGCCCATCAGGGCGAGCGCCAGGGCGCCGCCGGCGAGCAGCAGTTTCATCGTCTCATTCCTGTTAGATGCGGTCGAAGGGGGAGGGTGGCCGCAGGAAGACGATCTCAAATCCCGGTCTGCTTTACGAACGATGCCTTCTGCGCCAAGTTGTGAGTCTGGCTAACAAGTGAGACGCGCGTGCGGCTTCCGCCCTTCGGCTCCCTGGTCGCCCTGGAGGCGGCCTATCGTCATCGCGGCTACAGCCGCGCCGCCGACGAACTGCACGTCACCCACGGCGCCGTCAGCCAGCAGATCCGCAAGCTGGAGGAAGAGCTGGGCGCGGTCCTGTTCCGGCGCGAGGGCAACGACATGGTTCCCACGCCCACCGCCCGGCGGCTGGCCGAGCACGTGGCCGAGGCGCTGGCGATCCTCAAGGCCGGCGTGCAGACCGCGCGTCAGACCCTGGCGGGGCCGCTGGTGGTCAGCGCCACCTCGGCCTTCGCCAGCCGCTGGCTGGTGACGCGCCTGGCCCGCCTGGCCGCCGACACCGGCGAGGCCGACCTGCAACTGCGCATCGAGGACCGCAAGGCCGACCTGCGCACCGACGGCGTCGACATTGCCCTGCGCTTCGGGCGCGGCCCCTGGGAGGGGCTGGAGTCGATCCCGCTGCTGGGCGAGCGGCTGTTTCCGGTCTGCTCGCCGGGCTTTCTGGAGCGGCACCCGATGAGCGGTCCGGCCGACCTCCTGACCGTGCCGCTGCTGCGCCACACCGGCGTCCACTGGGCCGTCTGGTTCCGGGGCATGGGCCTGGAGCCGCCGGCGATGATCACCGGCATCGCCTTCGACGACACCTCGGTGATGCTCGACGCCGCCGCCCAGGGGATCGGCGTCGCCCTGGCCCGCGAGGGGCTCTCCGAGCGCGACCTGCGCGACGGCCGGCTGGTGCGGCCCTTCGCCGGCGAGGTCGAGGTCGAGACCGGCCACCACGTCGTCTGGCGCGCCGACGCGCCCCGCCTGGCGCGGATCCTCAAGGTGCGCGACTGGTTGCTGGCCGAGGTGGGGCGCGAGGCGTAGGCGTCTATCCCCACCATCGTCATCCCGGCCGTAGCGCGCAGCGCGGAGAGCCGGGACCCAGGGGCAGCCGCAATGCGCGGGCGGCCGCCCGGAGGTGAACCCGATGCTTCGCCCAGTCCCCTGGGTCCCGGATAAGCCCTGCGGGCTTTCCGGGATGACGAATTTCAGGGGGCGCTGACCTTACTGCCCCGGCGCCCAGTCCGCGCCGGGGATCGTGTTGACCATCCACGGAATGCCGAATTTGTCGGTCAGGCTGCCGTAGCCGGGCGACCAGAAGGTGGGGGCGAAGGGCATGCCGACCTTGCCGCCTTCGGACAGCGCGTCGAACACCCGCTTGGCCTCGGCCGCGTCCTCGGTGTGGAAGGTGACGTCGAAGCCGTTCTTGGGCTTGTCGATATTGGGGGCGAACTCGGGCGGCATGTCGGCCCCCATCAGCGACTGGTCGCCGACGTCGAGCCAGGCGTGCATCAGCCAGTCCTTGTATTTCGCGTCGACCGGCATGTCGGCGGGGCCTTCGCCGAACGGAAAGGCGGCGGTGACCTTGCCGCCCAGCACCTCGGCGTAGAAGTCGAAGGCCTGGCGGCACTCGCCCTGGAAGCTCAGGCTGGTGACGATCTTCATGGCGTCCTCCCTGGATATGTTTCCTTTGGGGAAACTAGCGCAGGAGAACGACGATCTGTCGATCACGCTCCCCTATTATCCCGTCATTCCCGCCCTTGTGGCGGGAACCCCTCTGTCAGCCGCAAGGGCAGGAGTGGCGGCGTGTTCAGCACGCCGCTTGCATCTCACGTAGAAGCGGAGCCAGGGTTTCCCGCCACAAGGGCGGGAATGACGGGAGAGGGAAGGGGCGCTCAGACCTCCGCCACCGGAACCCACAGCACCTCGTCGATGCGCCGCGCGCCCGTGGCCAGCAGCACCAGGCGGTCGAAGCCCAGGGCCGAGCCTGCGGCGGCCGGCATGTGCTCCAGCGCCGCCAGGAAGTCGTCATCGATGGGATAGCGCTCGCCGTAGACGCGCTGCTTCTCGTCCATCTCGGCGATGAAGCGGCGGCGCTGCTCGGCCGCGTCGGTGAGTTCGCCAAAAGCGTTGGCCAGTTCCACGCCGCAGGCATAGAGCTCGAAGCGCTCGGCCACGCGCGGATCGCCCGGCTTGGGACGCGCCAGGGCGGCCTCGGCCGTGGGGTACTCGCATAGCACCGTGGGGCGGCCGATCCCGAGGTTGGGCTCGACCTTCTCGACGATCACCCGGCTAAACACGTCGGCCCAGGTGTCGTCGGCCGAGACCCGGATCCCGGCCGCGCTCGCCGAGGCCGCCAGGGCGTCGCGGTCGGTCTGGCCGCCTTCGCCCAGGCTGGCCAGCAGGTCGATGCCGGCGTGGCGCATGAAGGCGTCGGCCACCGTCAAGCGCTCGGGTGCGGCGAAGGGATCGCAGTCCAGGCCCCGGAAGGTGAACAGCGTCGTCCCCGCCGTCTTCGCCGCCACGGCCAGCAGGGCGGCGCAGTCGTCCATCAGGGTCTCGTACGGCTCGCCGACCCGGTACCACTCCAGCATGGTGAACTCCGGATGGTGCAGCGGCCCGCGCTCGCGATTGCGCCACACCTTGCCTAGGCTGAAGATCCGCTGCTCGCCCGCGGCCAGCAGCTTCTTGCAGGCGAACTCGGGGGAGGTGTGCAGGTGCAGCGGCGCGCGCTGGCCCGTCAGGCTGATCGCTTCCGTCGAGAAGGCGTGAAGGTGCGCCTCGTTGCCGGGCGAGACCTGAAGGCAGGCCGCGTCGATCTCCAGGAAGTCGCGACTTGCGAACCAGCTCCGCACCGCCGCGGTGATCCGATTACGGGCCAGCAGGAATGGACGACGGTCCTGGTGCTTGCCGGGGCTCCACCAGGGAGAAGGAGAGGGGGCTGACACTTTGGTTCTCGGCGGCTCGAAACGACGGAAGGGCTGGCGATCTAGCCCCGTTCGCTATAGAGGGGCACACGGATTCATCTGCAATATACGCGCGCGCGGTCAACGCGCCGTCGCCCGATCTTCAAGGACTCTCACGTGAAGGTAGCCGCCAGCTCGCTCCGCAAGGGCGCCGTCGTCGACATGGAAGGCAAGCTCTATGTCGTCCTGACCGTCGACAACATCCACCCCGGCAAGGGCACCCCGGTGACCCAGCTCAACATGCGCCGCATCAGCGACGGCGTTAAGGTGTCGGAACGCTACCGCACCACCGAGCAGGTCGAGCGCGCCTTCGTCGACCAGCGCAACCACACCTTCCTGTACCAGGACGGCGAGGGCTTCCACTTCATGAACCCGGAAAGCTACGACCAGCTCGTGGCCACCGAGGACGTGATCGGTGACGCCGCGCCCTATCTGCAAGAAAACATGACGGTCCAGCTGTCGACCCACAACGACGTGCCGATCGCCATCGAACTGCCGCGCACCGTGGTCCTCGAGATCGTCGAGACCGAACCGTCGGTGAAGGGCCAGACCGCTTCGTCGTCGTACAAGCCGGCCGTGCTCAGCAATGGCGTCAAGACGACCGTGCCGCCCTACATCACCGTGGGCACCCGCGTGATCATCCTGACCGAAGACAACAGCTATCAGGAACGCGCCAAGGACTGATCGTCCTTCGACAGCTTCCGAAAACAGATGATCCCGGCGACCGCGAGGTCGCCGGGATTTTTCTTGGGCGCTACTCGGCCGCCGCGACCTGGGGCGGGGCCAGGCGCGAGAGGGCCTCGGCCACGCCCGCGCCGTAGGCCGGATCGGCCTTGGTGCAGTTGGCGATGTGCCGCTGCTGGATGTCGGCGCTGGCGCCGCCCAGCGAGCGGGCGGTGTTGTCGAACAGGGCCTGCTGCTGGCCCGCGTCCATCAGCCGGAAGAGGTCGCCCGGCTGCTGGTAGTGGTCGTCGTCGACGCGGTGGTCCCAGTGGGCGGCGGCGCCCTCGATGGCCAGCGGCGGCTCGGCCATGTGCGGATGGTCGATCCATTCGCCGCGGCTGTTGGGCCAGTAGGCCGGGGTGGCGCCGAGATTGCCGTCGACCCGCATCGCCCCGTCGCGGTGGTAGCTGTGATAGGGGCACTTGGGCGCGTTCACCGGGATGTGCACGTGGTTCACGCCCAGGCGATAGCGCTGGGCGTCGCCGTACGAGAAGAGGCGCGCCTGCAGCATCTTGTCAGGCGAGAAGCCGATGCCGGGCACGATGTTGGCCGGCGTGAAGGCGGCCTGCTCGACCTCGGCGAAGACGTTCTGGGGATTGCGGTTCAGTTCCAGCACCCCGGCCTCGATCAGCGGGAACTCGCCCTTGGGCCAGACCTTGGTCAGGTCGAACGGGTTGAAGCGGAAGGCCTTGGCCTGCGCGTCGGTCATGATCTGGACGTACAGCGTCCAGCGCGGGAACTCGCCGCGCTCGATGGCCTCGAAGAGGTCGCGCTGGCTGCTCTCGCGGTCCTTGCCGACCAGGACCTCGGCCTCGCCGTCGGTCAGGTTCTCGATCGGCTGCTGGCTGCGGAAGTGGAACTTCACCCATACCCGCTCGTTGGCCGCGTCGATGAAGCTGAAGGTGTGGCTGCCAAAGCCGTGCATGTGGCGATAGCCGCGCGGTAGGCCCCGGTCGCTCATCACGATCGTCACCTGGTGCAGGGCCTCGGGCAGCAGGGTCCAGAAGTCCCAGTTGTTCTGGGCGCTGCGCATGCCCGTGCGCGGGTCGCGCTTGACCGCGTGGTTGAGGTCGGGGAAGCGCAGCGGGTCGCGGAAGAAGAACACCGGGGTGTTGTTGCCGACGAGGTCCCAGTTGCCGTCCTCGGTGTAGAACTTCACGGCGAAGCCGCGGATGTCGCGCTCGGCGTCGGCCGCCCCGCGCTCGCCGGCCACGGTGGAAAAGCGCAGGAACACCGGCGTTTCCTTGCCCACCTCCGCAAACAGCCTGGCCTTGGTGAAGCGGGAGATGTCGCCGGTGACCGTGAAGGTCCCATAGGCGCCCGAGCCCTTGGCGTGCATGCGCCGCTCGGGGATCACCTCGCGGTCGAAATGGGCCAGCTTCTCCAGCAGCCAGATGTCCTGCAGCAGGGCCGGACCGCGCGGGCCGGCGGTCTCGATATTGACGTTGTCATGGACGGGCGCGCCGTTGGCGCGGGAAAAACGGGCGTCCGACATGGCGGTCTCCGGCGGTGTTGCGTGGCGGCGAGACTCGCCGATGGCGCCGGTCGCGGGCTTGAACGATCGCGTCGTTCAGAAGGTGCAAGTCGGGGCGAGGCGTAACGTCGCTATGGACAAAATTAGCCGCCCCGCCCTTGACCTGGTGTTATGTAATAACATCTAAGTCGCCTCGACCGTTCGCACCCGGAGTACCGCATGGCTCGCCACAACCACCTGCAACGGGGTCTCGACAGCGCCGCGATCGGCCTTTCGGGCCTGTGCCTGGTGCACTGCCTGGCCCTGCCGGCCATGGCCGCCCTGTTGCCGCTGGCCGCGAACCTGTCGCATGCCGAGTGGCTGCACCCGCTGTTCCTGGCCATGGCCGCGCCGGTCTCGGTCTTCGCCCTGGCGCGCTCGGGCAATTGGAAGCGGCCCGGCATGGTGGCCCTGGCGGTCGCCGGCCTGTCGCTGATGGCGGCCGGCGCCTTCGTGCCGATGGCCGACTGGGCCGAAGCCGCCCTGACCAGCCTGGGCGGCCTGGCCCTGGCCGGCGTCCACCTGCTCAACGCCCGGATCTGCTCGTGCGCCGAGCAGGCGGAGCTGGAACCGGCCGCCCGGATCTGAGCCGCTTTCGCAACGCTTGAGGCTGCGCTATCGTCGCAACCGACAAGACAGTCGCGAGGTCCGCCCATGAAGTCCGCGTCTCTCATCGCCTTGGCCGCACTGGCCCTCGGCGCAGCGCCGGCCGTAGCCGACAACGGCCAGGTGTTCGATCACGGCGCCCAGCTGCGGGCCTATTCCAGCGTGCTGCCGCGCGACAACGCCCGGCAGTGCTTCAACGGGGCGGTGATCACCGGCGCCAACCGTTCGGGCGACAACACCGTCTACGTCCAGTCCACCCAGGGCATCTATCGGCTGCGCCTGGCCAGCGACTGCGACGGCCTGAACGCCGCCGAGAAGATCAATGTCCGCTCGAGCGGCAGCGACATCATCTGCCCGGGCGAGATCGCTGACGTGATCGCCAAGACCGCCGCCGGCCCGCGGCATTGCCGGGTGGCCGAGGTGCGTCGTCTGACGTCCGCAGAGATCTCGGCCCTCTCGGCCGCGTCGCGGCGCTAGGCGGGCTCACCCCTCGTCGAGGAACGCCGCCACCCAGAAGAACGGCGCGTTCCAGTTCACCGCCACCTCGTTCTGGGTGAAGGCGTCGATGCTGTCGGTCCAGCAGGTCTGGGCCGCGCACTTGCCTTCCATCGCCTTGGCCACCTCGTCGCTGAAGGCGGTGTTGTTGGGGCCGCCCGAGATCACGCCGGGCGGCGGGGCCGGATACTTGCCCTTGCCCACCCAGAAGCGGTGGTGCGGATGCTTCATCGGCTGCGCTCCCCAGCCGGTGACGTAGGACTGGTCCAGCGGATTGCGGCCCAGCACGTAGTCCATGGCGTCGGCGGCGGCCTGACGATAGGCGGCCTTGCCGGTGAAGTCGTAGGCCAGGCCCAGCACCATGGCGCGGTTCATGACCACGCCGTTCGAGCCCCAGACATAGCGCGTCCCCGCGTCCGGCAGGCGATAGCCGGCCTGAAGGTCCTCGGCGGCGTACCTGTCGGCGGCGGCGACCACGCCGGCGCGGGCGGCGTCGCGCACCTGGGCCGGGACCTTGTCGGACAGGGCCAGCGAGATCACGCCCAGCGTCGAGGTCGAGCCCCAGCCCGGCGCCTCGGCCGGCTTGCCGGCGGCCGGCATGTAGGGCGAGGCGGTGACGACCTCGCCGTAAGATCCCTCGCCGGTGGTCGCCCACAGCTCGGCGGCGGCCCAGAACAACTCGTCCGACAACTCGCCGTCGCCATAGCCGCCCCCGCCGTTGAACTGGCTGTGGGCATAGACCTCCGGATTGCGCCGCGCGGCGTCAAACGCGGATCGGGCGACCTTCAGGCAGCGGGCCGAGAAGGCCGGGTCGACGTCCTTCCACACTCGTGCGCACTGGGCGGCGACGGCGGCCAGGTTCAGCGTCGCGCCTGTGGTCGGGTGGAACAGATAGCGCGGGGCCGGATCCTCGTGCGGCGCGGTCGGCACGCCGGTCCAGTAGGCGTCGGTCAGCTTCTGGTGGGCCATGCCCGAGGCGTCGACATCGGTCAGCGCCAGCTGTCCCTTGTCCTGCTTGCCGATCGGCAGGGCCATGGTCGTTCCGGGCGGGACCTGCATGCGCAGCAGGAACTCAAGCTCCCAGCGGGCCTCGTCCAGCAGGTCGGAGACGCCGTTGCCGGCCTCGGGGATGCGCTGGGCGCCGTCGGCGAAGTCGGGCGTCCTGCCGCGGGCCGTCAGCCGCTCGTGATAGTTCACCAGCGTCCAGACGGCGATTCCGCCATTGACCACGTACTTGCCGTGGTCGCCGGCGTCGTACCAGCCCTTGCTGGCGTTGAGCTCATAGCCGCAGCCGGCCCAGACCTGGCCCCGCTGGTCCTGGCCGTTGAAGCAGGTGGCGCGGTCGGGGGCGTGGGCGGCCGGGCGGGCCAGCTTGGGGTCGTCGCCGAACCGCGCCTCGATCGCGACCCCGCTGCGGTTCTGGTAGAAGAAGGCGAGAGCGTCGCGCTTGAGCCGCGCGTAGGGATGGGCGTCGATCGCGAACGGCCGGCTGGCCCGCTGGCCGACCTTCAGCCGATAGCCGTAGCCGGCCGGGGCGGCCGAGAAATCGATCTGGTGCAGGCTTTCGCCCGAGGCCGCGTCGGGGCCGACCACGCGGGTCTGGCCCTTGGCGACGACGCGGCCGTCCTTGTCTTCCAGCGTCCAGGCCAGGGGCGTCGTCGAGGTCTCCGGCAGCACCGCCAGCTTGCCCGCGCTTTCCAGCAGGCCGACCTGGTTCAGGCGGATCGGGGTGATCGGTTCCGCCGCCAGGCTGGGCGAGGCGAGGGCGGCCAAGGCGGTCAGCGCGGTCGCCGCCAGCAGGGCGGGCATCGAAAGGTGCGGCAAGGGCTTCCTCCGGGACGCGAAACAGATGGGCGTCTTTTCGCGCCCCGGCGAGACCCTAGGCGATATCTGACAGCGTTGTCACGCCTTGCCGTGGAGCGCGCGCAATTCCGGCGCGCTCCTGGACCGGCCGCTAGTAGCCGACGAACGGCAGCGAGGAGTGGTGCACGATGATCCGCACCACGCCGCGGTCGTCCTTCTTGAACACCCAGGTCTTGTCGACCACGGTCGGGTTGTCGTTCTTGTCGCGCAGTTCCAGCTTGCCCATCGTGCTGGCCACCGCGCCGTTGATCTGGATGCCGACGGGCTTGTAGCTCACGCTGCGCCACGGCAGCAGGGCGAACCCGTCGTCATAGGGATAGGCTTTGTCGTGGCCGACGAAATAGGCCAGGGCGCCGGCCTTGGTCGTGCGGAAGGTCTGAGGTTCGCGGGTCAGGGTCGGCTTGAACAGCACCGGACCGAGTTGATAGCCGTAGGCCTTGTCGATGAAGTCGCTGGCGACGGCCTTGGCCTTCTCGAAGTTGTTCTCGTTCTCGTCATAGGCCAGCGAGATGGACACCAGGCCCTTGCCCCAGGCCTCGGCGGCGGCGCGGACCTCCGCTTCGGAGATCCTGGGGGTTATCGCTTGCGCGGCGGCCGGCGCCGAGGCGCCCGTGACGGCGGCCAGGGCGAAGGCCGAGGCGATCAGGGCGCGGCGATTGGTCGAAGTCATCGGGTCGTACCTCCGTGGGAAAGCGGCGGCCGACATGGACCGCGCGCGATGGGCTGGACGCGGACGCTGACTGGCTACTGGGTCTTTCGGGCGCGAAGGGCGTCCTCGAAGACAGCTGGCGCCATGGGGGGCGGCCGCGCCGCCCGCCCGGGAACGGGCGCGCTGTCGTCGGCATGACTGGATGGTCGCCCCCCGAAGGCGCCGTCGGCACCTTCGAGAGAATTCATCGATTTTGCAATCTGTGAATGTATTGCGCGCTACTGCACCCAGCCGCGCGTCGCTAGGCGGCCGGGCTACTCATCCGCAGCCAGCGGACCTTGAGCTCGCCGTCCAGATAGTCGGCGCGGTCGGCCAGGAAGCCGAGGATGTAGGGCTCTTCGAAGTGCTTCAGCAGCGCGGCGCGGTCGCTCCAGGCCTCGTAGAACACGAAGAGGTCGCGGTCGGCGCGGTCGCGATGCACGTGATAGGCCACGCAGCCGGCCTCCTGGCGCGTCGGCTCCACCAGCGACACTAGGCGCGCCTCCAGCTGGTCGGCCATGCCGGGACGGGCGCGGGCCGTGCCGACCAGCGCGTAGGGGCCGGTCTCGCCGGCGTCGGGCAAGGGCGGGCCGAAGAGGGAGTTGGACATGCTGGGCCTCATAGGTAAGGATATGTGCTTACCTAAAGCGCCTTGTAGGTAAGGTTCAATCCTTACCTTTGATCTGGAGACCTGATGCCCGACGCCGACGGCCACCCCGAACCCGAGGAAATGCAGCTGGGCGCCTTGCTGGCGGCCCTGGCCGATCCCCTGCGTCGCCGCGTCGTCGCCGAGCTGGTCCGCGCCGAGCCGTCGACCGAGCGCACCTGCGTCTCCTTCGGCCTGCCGGTCAGCAAGGCCTCGCTGACCCACCACTTCCGGGTGCTGCGCGAGGCGGGCCTGATCCGCCAGGTCGACCGCGGCAATAGCCGCGCCGCCCAGCTGCGCCGCGACGAGATCGAGGCCCGCTTCCCCGGCCTGCTGGCCCTGATCGCGGCCGAGGACCAGCCCCTCTAGACACCGGTGTCTTTCCCGCTAGGACAGGGGGTAACGAGACAAGAGGGAGGCGGCCGGATGATCGATCGTCGCGCGATGATGCTGCTGGCCGGCGCGAGCCTGGCCGCCGGTCCGGCCCTGGCCCAATCTGGCGATGCGGTGCTGAAAACGTTGCTGGACGGCTTCGCCAAGGGCGGAACGGTCGACGACAAGCTGAAGGCCCTGGCCGCCCTCGATCCCCAGGACTTGTCGCCCAAAGCCCGCCTCGACTACGACGCCGTGCGCATCGCGACGACGGCCGAAGCAGAACTGGTGCGCCGCTTTCCGTTCGGCGCGGGCGCGGCGGGGCCGTATGTCGTCACCACCCGCTCGGGCGCCTGGCAAAAGGCCTCGGAGGCCTGGGGCGACGCCGCGCCGGCGATGGTCGCGCGCATCCAGGCCGAGACCGACCGCATCCGCAAGGACGCCGCCGCCGGGGTCGTCCCGCCCGCCTTCCTGATCGATCGCCTGGACAAGGCCCTGGTCGAGGCGCGGTCGAAATCCTCGCCGTCGGTGGGGGGCGCGCTGAACGGCCAGCGCAACGCCTTGCTGGCCTTGAAGCCTCGCGCCGGGACCGCCGCCGGCGTGCGCTTCAAGGATCGCGGGGCCTATTACGCCGCCATGCTGAAGACCCAGCTGGGCGCGCCCTTGGCCCCAGTCGAGGCCCGCCGCCGGCTGGACGAGGCGATCAAGGGCCTGCACGTCCGCGCCGACGTCCTGCTGAAGGCCCAGGGGCTGAGCCAGGGCGGGGTGGGCGAGCGCCTGCGGGCGCTGATGGCCGACGAGCGCTTTCTCTATACGGACGACGACGCCGGCCGTGACCGCGCCATCGCCGACATGGCGCCTTGGCTGGCCAAGGCCCGCGCCCGTTTGCCCCTGGCCTTTGGTGATTTGCCCGGCGCGGTCGACGCGGTGTCCGTACGCCGCATGTCGCCCGCCGACGAGGCCGCCGGCCGTCAGGGCTATCGCGACCTGCCGTCAGCGGACGGGACGAAGCCGGGCGCCTATTACGTGGACCTCAAGCGCATCCGCGATCGGCCCAGCTGGAGCCTGCCGGCCGTGGTGCATCACGAGGTGCTGCCCGGCCATATGTTGCAGATCCCCAAGGAGGCGCTGTCGGGCGCGCACCCTTACCGTTCGCGCGTGGCCTGTCCGGCGGCGATGGAGGGCTGGGCCGTCTATGCCGAGCACCTGGCCTGGGAGATGGGCGCCTTCGACGGCGAGCCCCTGGCCGAGATCGGCGGCCTCTACTGGATCCTGTTCCGCGCCGCCCGCGCCCGCATGGACATCGGGATCCACATGGAAGGCTGGACGCCAGAGCGGGCCATGGCCTTCCTGGCGGACGTCCAGGGATCGCCGGTGATCTTCGCGCCCTTCACCCAGGAGGTCGAACGCGCCGCCATCGCCCCGGGCGCGGCGGCCGGGCAGGGGATGTATTGGCTGGAACTGGCGCGGCTGCGTCGCGCCTGGGGCGGAACCCTGCGGGAGTTCCACGGCCGGGTGCTGGACCGCGGGACGCTGCCGCTTTCGCTTATCTAGGTCCTCCCCCCGAAGGGGGAGGTGGCCCGGAGGGCCGGAGGGGGAAGTCTCCGCTGACGTGGAGGGCGCTGTTGGCTCACAGGCAACATCCCCATCCGTCGCTTCGCGACACCTCCCCCTTCAGGGGGAGGATCGTTACGCCGCGCCGACGTACTTCAGCAGCGTGACCATGTTCTCGATGTAGCTGCCCGTGGAGATGCCGATCTTCGGCTTGTCGGTGACGTAGGGCGAGGTATCGCTCGCGTCGCCCACGTGGGTGCGGCTGAAGTCGCCCGGGGCCGGGGTGGGCGAGCCGTCGCCGATATAGGGGTTGCTGGTCGCCTTCAGCTCGGTGGGCCACCAGCCGGCCTCGTTCAGCGCCGCGATCAGGCCCGCGGCCTTGTCGGGCGCGCCCGCCGTCGCGTCGCCCTTCAGGGCGCCGACGTTCAGGTCCGACACCGACACGTCCTTGAGCGTGTAGTATTTCGGCAGCGCCTGGCGGCCGCCCTTCAGCGGCGAGGCCTTGCTGGCGACCTCGGGCGGGGTGGCCTTCAGGGTTTCCAGCCGCTTGCGGAGGGCCGGAATGTTGACGCCCCGGAACGACGAGTAGTGCGCCACCGTATTCTCGGGGTTGCCGTCGACATAGTAGCGGCCGTTGACGACGTTGCTGCCGGTGCGGTGCACGAACAGAGGCTTGTTCGTGCCGATCTCGACGAAGGTCGGGAACTGGCGGCCCTTCTGGTGTTCGACCGGCAGCTTGGTGGTCTCCAGCCAGTCCAGCGCTTCACCTAGGCGCGCCAGGTACTTCGGATCGCCGGTCAGCTCGTAGAAGCCCATGCAGGCGGTGACGTTGGCCGCCGTGGTGTGGGTGGCGAAGGCCTCGGGCTCGTAGGTGCGAGCGCCCGACGGCTTGAGGTCGGAGACCTTGTGCTGCAGGCCCCAGCCGGCCTGGGGCAGGGGCTGCTGGCAGGCGACGAAGCAGTCCATGGCCTTCTTCACGGCCGGCAGCACGCGCGGGTCGCCCAGCGCCTGCCAGACCATCAGCAGGAACTCGATGTTCTCGCCGGCCACGTCGTCGTTGAAGGTGATGTAGCCGGTGTAGTCGGGCCGGCCGTGATGGTGGAACTCGTCCTTCAGCGGGAAGCGCTGGGGCCAGCCGCCGACCGGGTACTGGCTGTCGAGGACGAACTGGACGGCCTTGTCCAGCGCCGGCTTGAAGGCCTCGTCCTTCTTCTCGACATAGAGCCGCAGCAGGAACTGCGAGCTTTCGGCCGTGCCGGCGTCGTCGAAGGTGGCGTTGCCGTAGTAGTGCTGGAATTCCTCGAGCCGCCAGCCGTTCTTGCCGATGGTGTCGTACCACTTGCGAATGGACTGCTCGCCGGCCAGGTCGCCCAGATAGTTCCAGCCGCCGGCCGGATGCTGGATCTTTATCAGGGCGCCGGCCACCTGCTTGGCGGCCTCGTAGTAATATTCGTCGCCGGTGGCGTGATAGGCGTCGAGGAACAGGTGGCCCATGGTCGCCGTGCCGGGCGGCTGCACCCAGATCATCGTCGGATAGGCCTCCATCTCGCCCCAGCGACGCGAGAAGTCGGGCAGGTAGCTCCAGACGTAGCCGCCCTGGTAGGCGACCTTCTCGACCATGAAGGTGGTGGCCCGCTTCATTGTCGCCAGCGCCGCTTCCTTGCTCGGCGCCTCGGCCGCCAGGGCCTTGAAGGGCGCCAGGCCCGCGGCGGCGGCGAAGGCGGCAGCGGTGGTCGCCAGCAGGCGGCGGCGGGAGAGGGGGCTGAGCGGCATCGACGCGATAACTCCAGAGCGGGCGGGCGCGACGCGGGGACGCAGGCGGCAGGGTCCGGAGGCTGGTCGCGACGCTCGTTTCCAAGCTGCGCCTTGGTTTCCTTCCCCGTCGAGGCCGAAGGCCTCGAATCCTTGCCGCCGTTGGTCCGGCGCGCGTTTGGCGACACAATGTCCACCGGTGTCATGCTTGGCAAGCGCCCTGTTGGCGAGACGGCGCCGAATTTCCCCTGAGACGTGTGCGACAGGCCGCCGCGTTGTCTCAGGAGGCGATATCCAACAAATGACCACCATCGGTTCATGAGGCGACGCCGCCGCGCCGGAAAGGCAGCGGGCGACGCCGTCCTGTTGGGGAACAGGACGACACCCCCGGGTCGTATGGCCCGGGGGTGTTTTCATATGTGCTTTCGCACTTAACCAGCTGAGAGCGTTAACAAAACCCTTCGGCCTGCGTCGCGCGGTCGCATGGAGAACGACGTTCATTCGCAGTAAAGACTCTCACCATGCCGAGCCAAAACGATCATCTCAGGGAAGCCGAACGGCTGGAGCGTCAGGCCGAGATCGCCGACAGCGCCCACGCCCGCGACGCCCTTCGCCGCATGGCCCAGACCTCGCGCATCACCGCCGCGATGGTCGGACTGATGGAAGCCTGCGCCGAGGACGCCCCCGCGGCCGCCTGCTGAGGCCGATCCTTCGAGGACGCCCTGACGATCGTAGCGGCCTCGCGCAACTCGGGCTCCGCAAGGGGCCGGGCGACGGAGGGGGCATGGGGCAGGACCGTACGGACGATGGCGTGCTGGCCAGCGCCGGCGCCTATTTCCACAGCGTGCTGGAAGCCAGCCAGGACTGCATCCGCGTGCTCAGTCGCGCCGGCCTGATCGAATACATGAACTTGCGCGGCCGCGAACTGTTCGAGATCGACGATTTCGAGGGCCGAAACCGCCATCGCTACTGGCCCGACATGTGGCCGCCCGAAAGCCGTCCCGCCGTCGAGGACGCCCTGAGCAAGGCCCTGGCCGGCGGCTCCTCGTCGTTTCGCGCCCTGTGCCCGACCGCCAGGGGCAATGTCCGCTGGTGGGACACCACGGTTTCCCCGGTGCGGGACGAGGCGGGCAGGGTGGTGCGGGTGCTGGCCGCCTCGCGCGACGTCACCGCCGCCATGCTGGCCGAGCGCCACCGCCAGCTGCTGGTCAACGAGCTCAATCATCGTGTGAAGAACACCCTGGCCATCGTCCAGTCGATCGCCGCCCAGTCGCTGCGCAACGCCGGGGTCGATCCGGCCGTGCGGCGGGCCTTCGAGGGCCGGCTGATGGCCATCGCCGCCACCCACAACGTGCTGACCGAGGAGAACTGGGCCGCCGCCAGCCTGCGCCAGATCGTCGAGGGCTCGGTGCGTCCCTATCGCAACGCCGACCACGAGGTGGCGGTCGACGGACCCGACCTGATGGTCTCGCCCAAGCCGGCGGTGGTCATGGCGCTCGCCTTCCACGAACTGGCGATCAACGCCCTGAAGTACGGCGCCCTGTCGGTTCCCGGCGGCGAGGTCGAGGTGCGCTGGACCTCGCAGCCCGGCGCGCGCCTCCTGGTCACCTGGACCGAGCGCGGCGGCCCGCCGGTGGCGCGGCCTTCGCGGCGCGGTTTCGGCTCGCGGATCATCGAACTGGCCCTGGCCAGCGAACTGGACGGAGAGGTCGAGCTCGACTACCGGCCCGAGGGCCTGGTCTGCACCCTTCGCGCGCCCCTGGCGGCGCTCGACCGGGTGGACGCCTTCATGGCGCTGCAGGCCTGAGGCCGGAAACCTCCGGCCTGCTGTGACGCTTTCCTGCCGCAAGTTCTTGCCATTCAGGCGAGGGCTGAAACAGGAAACGGGGGCCGAGTGGCCGATTTCGACTGGCGATCCTGGACGGTGAAGGCGCGGCATGGCGCGCTGGCCGTGGCCGCTTTCGTCGCCGCGAGAGCCCGTGGAACCGTCGCCTTCGTTCGCCGCCATCCGCGCTGGATGGGCTTCCTCGGCCTGGTCTTCGCCGCACTGCTGGCCGCCTTCGTCTGGATCGGCGTCAGCCTGCCGCTGTCGCGCTCGCTGGAGCCGCTGGACAGCCCCGCCGTCGTGCTGCTGGACGCCCAGGGCAAGCCCTTCGCCCGGCGCGGGGCCTACAAGGAGGCGCCGGTCGTCGTCGCCGACCTGCCCAAGTACGTACCAGACGCCTTCATCGCCATCGAGGACCGGCGCTTTCGCCGCCACTTCGGCCTGGATATCTGGGGCATGGGTCGGGCGGCGGCGGTCAACATAAAGGCCGGCAAGGCCCGCGAGGGCGCCAGCACCATCACCCAGCAACTGGCCAAGAACGCCTTCCTCAGCAACGAGCGCACGCTCCGCCGCAAGGCGCAGGAGGCGGTGATCGCCGTCTGGCTGGAACTGCGCCTGTCGAAGGACGAGATCCTCGCCCGCTATCTCTCCAGCATCTATTTCGGCGATGGGGTCTACGGCCTGGGCGCGGCCTCGCGGCACTATTTCGGCCGTCCGCCCGAGAAGCTGACCCTGGGCCAGGCCGCGATCCTGGCCGGCATGGTCAATGCGCCCAGCCGCCTGGATCCCGTCGACAACCCCAAGGCCGCCGCCGCCCGCGCCGACCGGGTGCTGGCCGACATGGTCGAGGTGAAGTTCATCACCCCCGAGCAGGCGCAGAACGCCCGCGGCGCCCGGGCCCGGGCCACGCGCGCCAGCCTGCCGGTCGGCGGCTATTTCGCTGACTGGGTCTCGCCGCAGATCGCCGACGCCTTCGAGACCGCCCGCTACGGTGAGGTCCGCGTGCCAACCACGCTGGACGGCCGCCTGCAGCGCCGCGCCGAGCAGGCCGTCAACAACGCCCTGGCCAAGTCGGGAACCCGGCTGAAGGCGGGGCAGGCGGCGCTGGTCGCCATGCGCCCCGACGGCAAGGTGGTGGCCATGGTCGGCGGCCGCTCCTACGCCAAGAGCCAGTTCAATCGCGCCGTCCAGGCCAAGCGCCAGCCGGGCAGCGCCTTCAAGCTGTTCGTCTATCTGGCCGCCCTGCGCGACGGGGCGCGGCCCGACATGCGGGTGGTCGGCGATCCCGTGACCATCAACGGCTGGACGCCCAGGAACTACGAGGGCGGCGCGGGAACCGACCTGACCCTGCGCGACGCCTTCGCCCAGTCCAACAACATCATCGCCGCCCGCATCTGGCAGACGGCCGGCGGCGAGGCGGTGGTCCAGGCCGCCCGCGATCTGGGTATCAACTCGCCGCTGAAGGCGACGGACCCCAGCCTGTCGCTGGGCGCGGCCGAGACGACGTTGCTGGAGCTGACTGGCGCCTATGCCGCCGTCGCCTCGGGCCACATGCCGGTCGCGCCCTACGGCAGGCCGCGCAAGGACGGCGAGGCGCCGCCGCCCAGCCGCCAGCTCGACACCGCCCAGCGCGCGGCGCTTTACGAGCTGCTCGGCGCCGTGGTCGAGGAAGGCACGGGCCGCGCGGCCCGCACCGGCCAGCTGACCTATGGCAAGACCGGCACCACCCAGGAGCATCGCGACGCCGTCTTCGTCGGCTTCACCGGCGACCTGGTGGTCGGGGTGTGGGTCGGCAACGACGACCACTCGCCGATGAACGGCGTCACCGGCGGCGGCCTGCCGGCCCAGATCTGGCGCGACTTCGTCGGCCAGGGGCTGAAAGCGGGTTTGATCGCCCGCGACCGGGCGCCGGTTCCCCGCGTGCAGCCGCCCTCGGAGGAAGAGGGGCTGGAGCGTGAGCTGGAACAGGACCTCGGCGGCATCCCGCGCTGGCTGCGCCGGATCTTCGGGGGGTGATCTAGGAACCTCCCCCGTGGGGGAGGCGGCCGAAGGCCGGAGGGGGGAGGTTTTCAGCCTCCGGGACGATGTGTGAGTTCGCAACCACACCCCCCACCGATCGCTGCGCGATCGCCTCCCCCACAGGGGGAGGTCCCTTGGCCAGTTACCGGCAAACCTCCACGCACCGCTTGGCCAACGCCTGCGTCGCGTCGACGAACGGCACGGTCAGGTCGTCCTGGCCCATGACCAGCGGCACTTCGGTGCAGCCCGCCACCACGGCCTGGGCGCCCAGTCCCACCAGCCGGTGGGCCAGCGCCGCCATGGTCTGGCGCGAGGCGTCCGACAGGTCGCCGCGCTTGATGCGGTAGAGCAGGGCCATGAACTCGACCTGCTCGTGGTCGCCCAGGGTGACGGCCTCCAGCCCCAGGTGCGCCAGCCGGTCGCGATAGATCGAAAGACCGCCGGCCGTGCCTAGCACGCCGATGCGGGTCGCACCGCCGATGCGGGCGGCCTCCACCGCCGTCTCCGGCAGGTCGATCAGCGGCAGGCCGCTGGACGTCACCTGCTCGGCGAAGGCGTGGGCGGTGTTGCAGGCGATGGCCAGCACCTGCGCGCCCGCGTCGCGCAGCCCCGCGGCCATGGCCGCCAGCACCGGCCCGGCCGCGTCGCCCTGCGTATTGCGGTCGGGGATTTTGGGATTGATGTCGACCAGCACCCGGATGTGGTCCTGCTCGCGGACCACGGGCGTGGCGGCCTGCAGCTTGGCCAGGAAGTCGAGGGTGGCGGCCGGACCCATGCCGCCCAGCACGCCTAGGACCTTGCTCATCGCGGCTCTCCTCAGCCCAGCGCCGGTTCCAGCACCGACTGGTAGCCGAACAGCCCTTGGGCGCCGCCAGTGTGCAGGAACACCACCCGCTCACCCTTGAACGCGCCCTTGCGGGCCTGGTCGATCAGGCCCTTCATCGCCTTGCCCGAATAGACCGGATCCAGCAGCAGGCCTTCCGTCCGTGCGGCAAGGGCCAGGGCGTCGATCACCCCCTGGTCGACCAGGCCGTAGCCTTCGCCCACATAGTCGCAGTCGGCCACGACGGCCTCGCGCCGCACCCGGCCGGCGGCTCCGATCACCTCGGCGGTGGCGACGGCCAGGTTGAAGACGTTCTCTTCCTGCTTGGCCTTGGGCGCGCGCACGCCGAAACCGAGGATGGGCACGTCGACCGACAGCGCCGAAAAGCCGGCCACCAGGCCCGCATGGGTGCCGGCGCTGCCGGTGGCGGTGACCAGGCGGTCGATCTTCAGGTCCAAGCCGTCGGCCTGCACGACCAGTTCGCGGGCGCAGTCGACATAGCCAAGCGCGCCCACCGTGTTGGAGCCGCCGCCGGGGATCACATAGGGCTTGCCGCCGCGCCGGCGGACGATCTCGGCGGTCGCCTCCAGCTCCTCGTTCATGTCGGTCCCGCCCGGCACGAAGCGGATCGCCGCGCCCATCAGCCGGTCGAGCAGCACGTTGCCGTTGCCGACATAGTCGCTGGCCTTCGAGCCGGTGCGCTCCTCGAGAATGACTTCGGTCGCAAGGCCGTAGCGAGCCCCGGCCGCGATCGTCTGGCGCACGTGGTTGGACTGCACCGCGCCTTGCGTGACCAGGGTGTCGGCGCCCAGGGCCAGGGCCTCGCCGAGCAGGAATTCCAGCTTGCGGGTCTTGTTGCCGCCGCCGGCCAGGCCCGTGCAGTCGTCGCGCTTTACCCACAGGTCGAGCCCGAGTTCCGCGCCCAGGCGGGGCAGGGGCTCCAGCGGCGTCGGCAGGTGGGCGAAGCGGGCGCGGGGAAAGCGGGCCAGGTGCATGCGGGAACTCCGATCCGGACGCCTGGAGATAGGCCGCGCGGGCGCGGCTGGCAAAGCGTTTCGGCGAGGCGTCGGGCCCAAACGGTGCTATGCTGGCGCTCGCCTGGCGGCCTCGACGTCGCCGGGCTCGAAAAGCCTGTCCCCGCGTACCCGCGGCTTGGTTTTCCCCATCCCCGCGGGCCCGTCGGAAGGCCGGGCGGACGTTGGGAGAAAACGTATGAAAGCCAAGATCCTCAAGTCTCGGCCGCCGCCGCGCATCGGCCGTTCCGGCGCGCGCACCCTGCGCGGCTGGATCCTCGGCGTCGCCGTGCTGGCGATGTCGCCGCTGACCGGCGGCGCGGCCGCCTCGGTGCTGATCATCGGCGGCGGCATCGCCAAGGACTGTTCCGAGGCCGTGATCCGCGGGCGCTACGACAACGACACCATGCGGCTGTGCACCACGGCGCTGGAGATCGAGACCCTGTCGCTGGGCGACCGGGCCCGCACCCTGGTCAATCGCGGCGTGATCCAGCTGCGCCGCCAGGCCTATGTCGAGGCGCGCGCCGATTTCGACGCGGCCGGCCGCATCGAGCCGAAGCTGGGCGAGGTCTATGTCAACCGGGGCGCGGCCCTGGTGGCCGAGGATCGCTTCGCCGAGGGGCTGAGCGAGATCGACCGGGGCCTGGCCCTGGGCGTCGAGAAGCCCGAGCGCGCCTACTACAACCGCGCCCTGGCCCATGAGAACCTCGGCGACGTCAAGGCGGCCTATTACGACTTCCAGCGCGCGGCCGAGCTCGATCCGAAATGGGCGGCGCCGAAGGAAGAGCTGGCGCGTTTCTCGTTCAAGAGCCGCTGAGGCCGCGCTTTTCCGGCGCGCGGGGCGGCGACGGAGGCGTGGCATGAAGCGGTTGCTGGCGGGAACGGTCGCGGCGGCTCTGGCGCTGGCGGCGAGCGCGGCGGGCGCCCAGACGGATGCGAGCCTGGCGCAGGAGCGCGCGGCTGCTCGCATGGAGATCGAGGCCCTGCGCCAGCAGCAGATGGCCCAGGCCCGGCAGGCCCAGGCCGCCCGCGATCGCGCGGCGGCGGCCCAGACCCTGCGCTCGCTGCAGGCGCAGGGAAGCGCGCCCGGCGAGCCCTATCGTCCGCCGCCGGCCGAGGTCCTGCCCGAGCGGGGCGATCCGTCGGCGGGGCTGTCGCTGCGCCTGGACGAACTGGACCGCTTGACCGACGCGCGGCTGGCGCGGAGCAATGAAGTGCTGCGGGCCATCAAGCCCGCTTCGGATCGCTAGAGGGTCTTGCGCGCATGGAATGGGAAGGCGGCCGGCAGTCCGGCAACATCGAGGACCGGCGCGGTCTCGGACCCGTGGCGGCGGCCGGCGGCGGCATAGGCGCCCTGGTGCTGGCGGCGGTGGGCTATTTCGTGTTCGGCGTCGATCCCCAGACCACGCTGAACGCCGTCGAGGGCGTCCAGGCGCCGGCGGCCCAGCAGCAGGAAGGCCGGCGCGGCTCGGTGCAGGACGAGGGCGGCCGCTTCGTCGACGTCATCGAGACCTCCAACACGGACGTCTGGGGCCCGATCTTCGCCCGGTCAGGCGGCCGCTACGTCCCGCCGACCTCGGTCGTGCTCTATGACGACCAGACCGGCACCGGCTGCGGCCTTGGCCAGTCGGCGATGGGGCCGTTCTATTGCCCGGCCGACCGCAAGGTCTATCTCGACCTCAGCTTCTGGAACGAGCTGGAGAGCCGCTTCGGCGCCAAGGGCGAGTTCGCCCGCGCCTATGTGATCAGCCACGAGATCGGCCACCACATCCAGAACCAGCTGGGCGCCACCCGCCAGGCCGACCGCCTGGGCCGTCGCGGCGCCGAGAGCGGCTCGGTGCGGCTGGAGCTCCAGGCCGACTGCTACGCCGGCGTCTGGGCCCGCCACGCGCCCGAGGTCTCCAGCATCCGCATCACCCGCGCCGACGTCGAGGACGGCCTGGGGGCGGCGGCCGCCGTCGGCGACGACGCCATCCAGTCCAAGGCGCAAGGGCGGGTGATGCCCGACAGCTTCACCCACGGCACCAGCGAGCAGCGCATGCGCTGGTTCGGCAAGGGTTATGACGCCGGCAAGCCCGCCGCCTGCGACACCTTCGCGACGGACGATCTGTAGGGGCTCAGGCGGCCGCTTCGCCCGGCCGGGTCCGCCGCAGTTCCCGGTAGATCGCCGCCAGCACCAGCCACGACAGCACGCCGGTGAGCGCGTGCATGGTCGAGGTGATCGTGGGATGGAACCCTATCGGCTTCATCATCAGCGCGAGCAGCGCGGCCCGGATGGCGTGAAGGACGATGATGAACACGACCAGGCCCAGCTGGATCCAGAACAGCGGCCAGCGGCGGCCCTTGGTCAGTTGCAGGGCGCGGCCCAGGGCCTGGCGCGGCGACCTCGTCTCGGTGACGGCGACGGCGGCGGCTGGGCCGATGAAGGCGTAGATCGCCAGGCCGACGACCTCGGCCGCCAGGCCCAGCAGCAAGCTGGTCATCGCCATGTCCTTCAGCGTCGCGTCCGGCGCCTGGATCATCGCCGCCAGACCCGTCGAGGCGATGGCCGGCAGGCTGATGAGCGCCGCCATCAGGTAGATCGCCGGAAAGCTCGACAGGGCCGCGCTGGCCGCCGACGATACGGACCGCTGCGCCAACACGAGATGCAGGAGCGCGCCGCCGACCAGCGATCCCAGGGCCAGGCGGATCAGCGAGCCCGCCGTGTCCGCCGCGATGGCGTGGGCGACAGGCGCATCGTCGAGGTTCGGCAGGCGGCCGAGGGCCAGATCGAGCACGGCGCGCGCCAGCACGTACACCACCGCGATCGCCAGGATGCCGACCCCATGGGCCTTCAGCATGCGGCCCAAGGCGCCGAACATGCCGGCGATCGAAAAGCGGTCGTCCATGATTCCCCCAGTCATGGTCAGGCTAGGGGGAAGGCGCCGCCTTGAGAACCAGCGCCCCCTACTTCTGCGGAGCGTGGGCGATGACCTGGATCTCGACGATGCCGCCAGGCGCCAGCACGCCGCTCGTCCCCACGGCCGTCCAGGCGGGGCTGGGACCCTTGATGAACTCGCTCTTCACGGCGTTGATCATGGCGATCTGCTCCCAGCGCGGGGCTGGCTGGTCGGGGCCTTCCCAGACGTGGAAGCTGTTGATCATCGCCACGTCGTCGAAGCTGGCGCCCGAAGCCTTCAGCGTCGCGTTCAGCGCCTTGAAGGCGCGCCGGACCTGGGTTTTGAACGCCTCGGCGTCCGTGCCCTCGCCGGGGGCGCGCCCGACGATCACGCCCGAGACGTAGAGCGTGTCGCCCACGCGCCGCGCCGGGGCGTACCTGATCTCGTCATAGGCCTTCTGGTGCTGGGCGTTGGGGATGATCACCTCGCCGCCGGAAGAGGGGATCTTCTTCGGATAGGTCTCCTGGGCGAGGGCCGGCGTGGCGAGAAGGGCGCAGAGCGCGGGCAGGATCAGGCGGCGGATCAAGGCGGACCTCCGAAAGAATGGCGTTCTCTGATCGACGCTGCGGCGGGCGAGGGTCCAGTGAATTTCCTGTCACCCGCGCCGCGCGACGGGCTCTTGACCCGCGCGTCAATCCTCCTAGTGTCCGCCCTGTTCACCGGGGGGTCGCTGTCGCGGCTGAGATTGGGCTTGAGCCCTGACCCGTCGAACCTGATCCGGGTCATGCCGGCGAAGGGAGGGAACGCGGATCTGGTACGTACAATCCAGGCCGTAAGACCGACTTAGCTCGACACGTCCGGGTCTCTTCAGTGCTTGAGGAGCCCGCAACATGAACGCTCAAACCCCCATCCTTCCGGCGACCGGAGACGTCGCCACCGGCCCCGTGCCGGGATCGCGCAAGGTCTACCAGGCCGGCGAGATCTTCCCCGACATCCGCGTGCCGTTCCGGGAGGTGGCCGTCCACCCGTCGGCCAACGAGCCGCCGGTGACGATCTACGATCCGTCCGGTCCCTATACCGATCCGAGCGCGACGATCGACATCGCCAAGGGCCTGGACCGCGCCCGCGACGCCTGGGTGGTCGCCCGCGGCGACGTCGAGGTCGTGGCCAATCCGCGTGAGGTGAAGCCCGAGGACAACGGCTTCGCCCAGGGCAAGCACCTGGCCCCGCAGTTCCCCGACAACGGCCGCAAGATCTATCGCGGGACCCAGGGCAAGCTGGTCACCCAGCTGGAATACGCCCGCGCCGGGATCATCACCGCCGAGATGGAATACGTCGCCATCCGCGAGAACCTGCGCCGCGAGCAGACCCGTCCGTGCGTGCGCGACGGCGAGGATTTCGGCGCCTCGATCCCCGACTTCGTGACGCCCGAGTTCGTGCGCCAGGAAGTGGCTCGCGGCCGCGCCATCATCCCGGCCAACATCAACCACGGCGAACTCGAGCCGATGGCGATCGGCCGCAACTTCCTGGTCAAGATCAACGCCAACATCGGCAACTCGGCCGTGCTCGGCACCGTCGCCGAGGAAGTCGACAAGATGGTCTGGGCCACGCGCTGGGGCGCCGACACGGTCATGGACCTGTCGACCGGCCGCAACATCCACAACATCCGCGACTGGATCATCCGCAACAGCGCCGTCCCCATCGGCACCGTGCCGATCTACCAGGCGCTGGAGAAGGTCGGCGGCGTGGCCGAGGACCTGAATTGGGAGGTCTTCCGCGACACCCTGATCGAGCAGGCCGAGCAGGGCGTCGACTACTTCACGATCCACGCCGGCGTGCGCCTGCCGTTCGTGCCGATGACCGCCAAGCGCGTGACCGGCATCGTCTCGCGCGGCGGCTCGATCATGGCCAAGTGGTGCCTGGCCCACCACAAGGAGAACTTCCTCTACGAGCGCTTCGACGAGATCTGCGAGATCATGCGCGCCTATGACGTGTCGTTCTCGCTGGGCGACGGCCTGCGTCCAGGTTCGACCGCCGACGCCAACGACGAGGCCCAGTTCTCCGAGCTGCGCACCCTGGGCGAACTGACCAAGGTGGCCTGGAACCACGGCGTGCAGGTGATGATCGAGGGGCCGGGCCACGTGGCCATGCACAAGATCAAGGCCAACATGGAAGAGCAGCTCAAGCACTGCCACGAGGCCCCCTTCTACACGCTCGGTCCGTTGACGACGGACATCGCCCCTGGCTACGACCACATCACCTCGGCGATCGGCGCTGCGATGATCGGCTGGTTCGGCACGGCGATGCTCTGCTACGTCACGCCCAAGGAGCACCTGGGTCTGCCCGACCGCAACGACGTGAAGGTCGGCGTGGTCACCTACAAGCTGGCCGCCCACGCCGCCGATCTCGCCAAGGGCCACCCGGGCGCGTCGATGCGCGACGACGCCATCAGCCGGGCGCGGTTCGAGTTCCGCTGGGAAGACCAGTTCAACCTCGGCCTCGACCCCGAGACCGCCCAGGCCTTCCACGACGAGACCCTGCCCAAGGAGGCGCACAAGACCGCGCACTTCTGCTCGATGTGCGGCCCGAAGTTCTGCTCGATGAAGATCAGCCAGGAAGTCCGCGACTTCGCCGCCGCCCAGGCGCCGAACACGGCCGAGCTGGGCATGGCCGAAATGAGCGAGAAGTTCCGCGAGCAGGGGTCGGAGATCTACCTGAAGACGGAGTAGGGACGGCTTTCCAAAAGTCGTTCTTGCGATGAAGCTGACGGGGCTCGGTTCTTGTGAACCGGGCCCTTTGTCATGTGGAGGCATATGCCGACGGTATTGATCATCGCCGGGCCGAACGGAGCGGGCAAAACAACCTTCGCCAATGCTCTGCTGGCGCGTCGTGTCGAGCCGTTCGAGTTCGTCAACGCAGACGAGATCGCGCGCCGAATGAGCCTGTCATCTCTCGATACGGCGACGAACATGCTGGCTGGAAGGCAGATGCTGGAACTGCTCGACGCTCTGACGCTGGAGAGGCGCGACATAGCGCTGGAGACGACCTTGGCGAGCCGTTCGTATGCGCGCCGGATCGAGCGCTGGCGAAGCGAGGGCTACCGCGTCGAGTTGGTCTATCTGCGTTTGCCCTCTGTCGAAGATTCGTTGGCTCGCGTGCGGCGGCGGGTCGAGATGGGCGGTCATGACATTCCAGAGCACGACATCCGGCGTCGGTTTCCAAGAAGCCTTCGCTATCTCGAAGAGATCTATAAGCCTGTCGTCGACGCTTGGCAGGTGTGGCTGAGTGGCGAGGGGGGCCTTGAACTGCTAGATTCATCGACATGAACCAGCGCTCCGACATCAAGCTCGTCGAGGAGGCCTTGAAGGAGGCGGCCTGGAAAGCGCGCTACGGTACGCGTGAGGAACGCGCGGGCAAATTTCTGGGGAAGCAGGTGGCGGTCGAGAAAGCGGTCGCAGTGCTTCAAAAGAAATCTGGCGACTGATCCCTGACGGAACGGGGCGGCATGCAGGTCCTGGCTGGCTTCACCCTAATCGCGGGGCTCCTTTACGCTGCGCCCGTCGTAGCGGCGCAGGCCGATTTTCGCCCCATCGTCGAGACTCGCGCTGTCGCCAAACCTCTGCAGGGCGTCTGGCGTTCACGCGGCTACGGCTGGGTCGTGCGGTTCGACGCTTCTGGCCCCAGCCTCTACCATCTGGCCGGCGACGATTGCTGGCGCGACCCCCGCGCCGAGGCCGATCCGGACGGGGTGCTTAAGCTGTGGCGGCCTGTCGGCGGCGCCATCGAGACGGTGGGCGAGGTCGATGGCACGCTCTATCGCTTCGATCGACTGAAGGCCCTGCCAACGGCCTGTTCCACCGTCCGGCCGTGGACGCCGCGGCGGACCCTGGCGGTCGTCGCCGATACCTTCGCCGCCTACTACCCCCTCTCCAAGGAACGCGGCCTCGACTGGACCGCTCGGCGAAGCGCGGCCTTCGCCGCACTCGGCGAAACCCCGGACGACGCGGCGCTGTGGAAGGCGGTGGCCGTGCTGCTGCGCGGGATCGACGACGCCCATGTGGAGCTCGACGGCGTCGTCGACGGCCAGATGCGCACCCGGCGGTTCGGCGAGGCGGCGGCGGTGATGCGGGCCAAGGTCGCTCCGGGCGGCGAGGCGGCCTGGACAAGGGCCTGGCGGGCGCAGGTGCTGGCCGCGCCGCTGGGCGTGCGCGAGGCGGCCGGCGGCCGGATCCTGTGGGGCCGCAAGGGCGAGGTCGGCTATCTGGCCCTGACCGGCATGGGCGGCTTCGACCCCAGGGCCGGCGACGACGACACGGCCTTGCTCGACGCGACGCTGGACGAAGCCATCGGCGCCTTCGCCGGCGCCGAGGCGGTGATCGTCGACGTCAGCGACAATCGCGGCGGCTACGACGTGATCGCCCGTCGGATCGCCGCCCGCTTCGCCGATCGGCGGCGCGAGGTCGGATCGAAGGTCGCGGTCGGCGGCGACGGCGTCGCCCAGCCGCTGTTCATCACGCCGTCGGACCGCCCGCGCTACCTCGGCCCCGTCTGGCTGTTGACCAGCCAGGTCACGGTCAGCGCCGGCGAGACCTTCACGCTGTCGATGCGCGCCCTGCCCAATGTGCGCCAGGCGGGCGAGACGACGCGCGGGGCTCTGTCGGACCAGTTGCAGAAGCCGCTGCCGAACGGCTGGCGCTTCGCCCTGCCGGTCGAGGTCCATCGCGACGCCGGCGGCCGGGTGGTGGAGGGCGAGGGGATCGCGCCGCAGGCTCCGCTGCCGGTCTTCCCGCCGGGAGAACCGCCCAATGACCCGCGAGGCCACGCCAGGGCGCTGGAGTGGGTGCTGGGCCGGATCTACGGGCGCTGAATTTTTCGCCGCGTCCCTGTCGGGCCTCTCCGCGTTGAAACGTCCTAAGGGGCGCAACAACGATCCAAGGGAGGATCCCATGACCTATGTCGACGGTTTCGTGGTCGCCGTGCCCAAGGCCAATGTCGAACGCTACAAGGAGATGGCCACGCTGGCCGGCTCGATCTGGATGGAGCTCGGCGCGCTGTCCTACGTCGAGGCCATCGCCGACGACGTGCCCTACGGCGAGCTGACCTCGTTCCCCCGCGCCGTCCAGCTGAAGGACGACGAGATCACCGTGTTCTCGTGGATCACCTACGACAGCAAGGCCAAGCGCGACGAGGTGATGGCCAAGGTCATGGAGGACGAACGCCTCAAGCCGTACATTAACGACATGCCCTTCGACGGAAAGCGCATGATCTTCGGCGGCTTCGAGACCATCGTCGAGCGCTGACCCGCTATTTGGGCTTCATGGCCTCTTCGCCATTCATGATTTGCAGTCCCTTGGCCTGGGCTCCGGCGCGCAACTGGGCGATGTAGCTCAGCTCGTGCTTGGCGCCGCCGTGGTCGGGCTCGATCTCCAGAGAGGCCTTGTAGGCCGCCTCGGCGTCGTCGAGGCGGCCCAGCTCGATCAGGGTGAAGCCCCGGGCGCGCAGCAGCCGGGCCTTGCCCTGCTGGTCGGCGATCAGGAAGGTTCCGGCCTTGTCGAAGGTGGCGTCGTACAGCGCCAGGGCGTCGGCATGGCGGCGCTGGGCGGTCAGCACCATGCCCTTTTCGGTGACCAGCATCAGGTTCTCGGGCTGCAAGGCCAGGCCCTTGTCGAGCCAGGCGTTCGCCTTGGCGAAGTCACGCGCTTCGACGGCGGCCGAGCCGAGCAGGAAGATGGCGACGCCGTAGGTGTTGAACTCCACCACCACCTTCGCCTGCTGGTCGGGCCGGGCGTCCTTGGCGGCGACGCCGGTCATCAGGCTGGCCAGCAGGCCTTGGCTGAGATTGCCGCTGCGGACGATGAAGACGCCGTCCCGCTCCTCGACGAGCGGGTAGGCGGTCGGTGTCCGCGAAGCCACGTCCTCCAGCTGCGGAACCATCTTGCGGATCTTCTTCAGGTCGCCGCTGTTCATGGCCTTCTGGACCAGAGCCCGGTCCTTGTCGGCCTGCTTGTCCACGGCTGCGGCCGCTTGAAGCGCCGGGGCTGCGTGGGCCAGGGGCGAGGCGGTGGCGAGCATCAGGGCGGCGAGCGGAACGGCGATACGCATGAGCTTCCTCCAGTGAAGCTTCAGGCTATGCTACGCGCGTAATATTGCAAGTATCGCGTGCTGTGTCGCCATCGGCAATTCCGGGTTGGCGGAACGTCCGCCGCAACGCCGCATTCCACGGTCATGCTCGAACTGATCCTCGACCTCTGCAATCTCGTCGGCGGCTTCCTGCTGGCGATCGGCCTGCTGGCCCTGCTGCCCAGGGCGGGCGACGACCTGGGGCGGTTCGCCGCGCGCCTGGCGCCGTTCGGCTGGATCGTCGGGATCGCGGCCCTGGTCTGCGGCGGCTACTTCCTGATCGTGCACCTGGTCTCGGGACCGCACGTCTTCCACTTCGAGATCGTTGGGATCGCCGTTGGCGTCCTGCTGCTGTGGGACCGCCTGCGGGCCGGCGCGGTGGCGCGGCGCCTGGGCGGATCGGGCGAGTTGCCGGCCAGCGGCGCCCAGGGAGCGGGCCTCGTCCTGTCGATCTTCGGGATCATCGCCATGATCGTAGGGTTGCAGGGTCTTTTCACGCCCGATTGAGGTGTAAGGTCCGCTTAAGGCCTCGGGCGCAGACTCTCAGGCATGCGCGATGCGGTCAGGGAGGCCGTCATGTCGTCCACCGTCACGTCCAGCACCCGTCGGTTCAGCGATCACTTCGAGCCGCAGGACATCGATCCGCAGGAGCAACGCCGCCTGCGCGGCCATCTCGAGCAGATCGACTACACCGCCTTCATCTCCAACCGAGAGATCATGGCCCAGGCTCTGGGAAGGCTCGACGCCGGCCATTTCCAGAAGCTGGCCGTGACCACGGCCCAGGCGCGCGCACGCTGGGCGGCCATGGCCCTTTCGATCAGCCAGTCGGGCCGCGCGCCCGACGCCGCCGAGGTCGAGAAGCTGGCCGCCCTGCGCCAGGCCTATGACGAGCTTTCGGCTGCCTACGAGGCCCTGCGCCGGATGGTCGAGCGCGGCTATGTCGCGTACGGGCCCGCCGCCGCGTCCTGATTTTTCGGGGTTCTGATTTTCGGAAAACGGGTTCGCGTCGGGAGAAGGTTGGGGGGAACGGGCCTCCTCCCGACGCGTCCGCCATGGAGCGCTGCAACCCTGCCGGAGGTTGTGCGCAGGCGGTTCGGACATACGCCTAGGGGACGTCGCCCGAGCGAGTCGCCGCACCTGCGGCGTCGGATCGAATGTGCTCTTTATAGTTGTGTCGAGCAATCCATTTTTTCCACCGAGGGTCGAATTTCCTTCGGGGAAAGCTTTGCCTTGCATTTGGGCGCGCCCTGAGAGGCGGCCCGGCCGCCTACGGCAGGCGGTCGCCGCGATGCAGCGGGTCGGGCAGCGGATCGCCCGCCTTCACGAACTGCAGCGACACCGAGTTGATGCAGTAGCGTAGCCGCGTCGGCGCGGGACCGTCGGGGAACACGTGGCCTTGGTGGCTGTCGCAGCGGGCGCAGCGGGTCTCGATGCGCACCATGCCGTAGGAGGTGTCGCGCACGGCCTTGACGTGATCCTCGTCGAACGGCGCGTAGAAGCTGGGCCAGCCGGTGCCGCTCTCGAACTTGGTCTCGTGCTTGAACAGCGGCAGGCCGCACAGCCGGCAGCCGTAGACGCCGGGGCTTTTCTCGCCCAGCAGGCCGCCGCAGAACGGGGCCTCGGTGCCGTGATGCAGCAGGACGCGCGCCTCCTCGGCGGTCAGGTCGCCTTCCAGGCGCTCGCGCTCGGCTTCGGTGGGCGGGGTCAGGTCGAAACCTGTGGAAGAGAGGGTGGCGGCTTGGGTCATGCGTGCCAATCTAGGGGCTCGCACGGCCCGCCGGTAGGGCAGGCCGCATCAAGGGACGGGAACCGCATGATCACCTCGACCACTCCGTACGTCGCCGAGCGCGAGACCGTGGCCACCCTGGGCGTCGTCTCGGGCGAGGCGATCATCGGCGCGCACATCTTCCGCGACCTGTTCGCCGGCATCACCAACATCATCGGCGGCCGCGCCGGCGGCTACGAGAAGGCCCTGCGCGAGGCGCGCGACATCGCCCTGCAGGAAATGATCGACGAGGCCCGCCGCCAGGGCGCCGACGCCGTGGTGGGCGTGGATCTCGACTACGAGGCCCTCGGCGCCGACAACGGCATGCTGATGGTCACCGCCGCCGGCACCGCCGTGAAGCTGCGCTGATGACGATCGCCGTCGCCTTCCTCCAGCCGGGCTGGGCCGACTGGGAAGCCGGTCCCGTGCTGGCCTCCTTGCGTGAATATTTCGGCGTCCAGATCGAGATCGCCACCCCAAGCGGTGATCCGGAGACCTCGATCGGCGGGATCCTGGCCGCCGCCGACTACCGGTTCGACGATCCGGTGCTGTCGGACGCCGACGCCTATCTGCTGATCGGTTCGGACGCCTGGCAGGGTTACGAGAACGACGCGGTGTTCAGCCTGCTGCGTCAGGCCCACGCCGACGGCAAGATCGTCGCCGGCATCTGCGGCGCGACCATCGCCCTGGCCAAGGCCGGCCTCCTGGCGGGCAAGGCCCACACCTCCAACGGCAAGGACTGGCTGGCCGAGCAGGCTCCGGGCTACGCCGGCGCCGAGGGCTATGTCGAAAGCCCCCGAGCGGTGGTCGACGGCCGGATCGTCACCGCCGCCGGCTCGGCCCCGGTCACCTTCTCGGCCGAGGTCACCCGGCTGATCGCGCCCGAGGCTTCGGAGCGCCTCGACGGCTACGTGGCGATGTTCGCCCGCGAGTTCGGCGAGGGCTGAGGCCTGCGTCACCCTCGTCCTTCGACGGGCTCAGGATGAGGGTGATTGCCGAGGCAGGTTTGAGTTCCTCATCCTGAGCTTGTCGAAGGACGAGGAACTCATTCACTTCACCGCCGCCGCGCCCGCCCGGGCCAGGACGCCGTCCTGCTCGGGCGTGGCGCCGGCCACCCCGACCGCCCCGACGATCCTGCCCTCGACCATCAAGAGCTCGCCGCCCTCGATGGCCAGGGCGCCGTTGGAGATGGCGTTGAGGTTGCCGCCCTTGACCGCGTCCTGGAACGCCTTGGTCGGCCGGCGATAGGCCGTGGCGGTCTCG
The DNA here is from genome assembly GCF_003094615.1 of Caulobacter radicis. Taxonomy (GTDB): domain Bacteria; phylum Pseudomonadota; class Alphaproteobacteria; order Caulobacterales; family Caulobacteraceae; genus Caulobacter; species Caulobacter radicis. The sequence continues at coordinate 47,673 of NZ_QDKO01000024.1, forward strand.
GCCTTGCGGCGCGAGACCTCGGGAGCCGAGTACGAGGCCCCGTCCATCTTCCAGACCAGCACCGGCTGCCCGTTCGGCTCGACCACCGTGATGGTCACGGCCACGCCGGTCTTCAGGGCCTCGGCCTCGGCGGCGGCGGCCACGGCCTTGGCCTCCCTCAGCGTGACGTTGCGGCCGTAGGGCTCGGCCGCCCAGGCGGTGGAGGCCGCCAGCAGGCCGGCGGCGATCAGTGCGATACGGATCATGGCAGCTTCACCTCGTCGTTGAGGGCGGTGATCTGCGGCTGGTCGCTGACGATGCGCAGCCGCAGTTCCGACGGCTTGGCGCCGGCCGGGATCTTCAGGCGGGCGGTGTGGACCTTGGGCAGCAGGTCCTTCGGCGCGGCCAGGGCCGGCACGGCGGCGCTGGCCAGCACCTTGCCCGAGCCGTCGACCAGCTCCAGCTTCGAGGCCGTCGCGTCCTGGGCGCCCAGGCTGTGCACCTTGGCCGTGATCGTCGAGCCCTTCACGCTCACGTCGCCGCGGCCGACGCCCAGGTCGGCGCGCTGGGCGGGATCGTCGCCCGGCGTCGCCAGGGCTATGTCGATGATCGTGGTCTGGCCCGGTTGCAGCACGACGGTCACGCCCTTGGTGCGCTCGAAGGCGACCTGCCGCGTCTCGCCCGCGCCGTCGATCGCGTCGTCGCCGGTGGTGTCGACGCCTTGCGTCAGCGTCCACTGGCCCGGCGCGACCATCCAGCCGGTCATGGTCGCGCTCACCGGCTTGTCCGACAGGTTGTAGGCCACGACCTTGAAGCCCTTGGCCGTCCCGTCCTTGACCAGGATCGCCACGTCCTCGCCTTTCGTCCCGTTCTCGAAGCGCCAGCTGACCAGGTGGCCCGGCGTCATCTGGCCGCGCTTGTTGGCGATGCCGCCCAAGCGCGAGCGTTGCAGCACGTCGGACGGGATCTCCACCCGGTCCGACCACCAGTGGCCCTCGGTGTGCATGTACATGTGCTGGTCGGCCCACTGGATCTCGTCGGCATAGGCCTTTTCGAGCCAGGTCTTGTCGCCGGTCAGGCTCCAGGCGGCGAAGCGTTCCATGGCCCCGCCCTTGGCGGCCGACTTGACGATGGCGTCCTTGTTGGCGTCGCCCAGGTTCAGCATCGACAGGGCGTTGTCGTTGAGATCGTTCAGCGACTTGACCCCATTCTTGCCGATCCGCCACTGGATCGGGGCCAGGTACTTGGCCTCGCCCGTCCAGCGCCAGGCCTGCCAGAAGATCTGGAACGGCCCGCCCGCGCCCGAGCCTTGCAGCACCGTGCCGCCGCGCTCGGCGTCGGTGCGCCAGTTGATTTCGTTGGGATAGGAGCCGTCCGGCTTCACGTGCGCCAGGTAGCCGTCAGCCAGGCCCAGCACGATGTCGCGGGCGGTCTGGTCGCGGTTGTAGTCGCCGATCAGGATCGCCGGGTGCACGACGCCGAACGAGTAGGGCTTCTGCCACTCCCACGGGCCTTCGCGATACGAGATCGAGCCGCTGTACCAGTTGGTGTTGAAGTGGACGTGGCCGGCCAGATTACGATCGATGATCCCCGGCAGGGCCTTGACCGTCGTGAACAGCCGCTCGACGGCCAGCGGATCGCCGTAGTCGAGATACATCGCCTCGCTGTTGGAGTTGATGCCCTCCTCGTAGGCGTGCAGCTCGTCGGTGGCGATGGTCGACAGGCCGTTCGTGAACATGCCGTTGCGGTAGACCGCGTCGGTCAGCAGGTTCAGCGAGCCCTTCACCTTGTCGGGATCGACGCCCATCAAGGCCAGGCCTGGCCACTGTTGCAGCAGGTCGGTGTCGTCCGACAGGCCGCCGCCGAAGTCGCCGTAGGGGACCTGGCGCTCGTCGATCCACCAGTTGATGAACCTGGCCACCCGCTTAAGGTCTTCGGTCTGCCGGAAGGCCCACAGCGGGACGCCCGCGGGCGCCTTGGGCTGCTCGAAGGCCGGCCAGCCCTGGCTGCCATAGGTGATGTCGCCCCAGTATTCGCGGCCTTCCTTGTGGTCGGGATCCACGCGCAACAGGTCGGAGATGTCGGCATAGAGGCGGCGATAGAGCCCCTGGCGCTTGGAGGTGGTGTGCTCCTCCACCAGGAAGGCCCAGTTGTCCTTCACCTGGTTGAAGCGGTCGGCCACGTGCTCGGCCTTGGCCTCCTCGCGGGCCTTGAACACCAGCCGCACCTTGGCGCCGTCCATGGCCCTGGGTCCGAACTCGGCGCTGTCGGCGGCGATGGTCAGGTACAGGCTGTCGGCGGTGAGGATCCGGTCGCGCAGGTCCAGCCACAGGGTGCGCGCCTGCCCGGCCTTCACCGAGACCGACACGTCGATCATGTTGCGGCCCGGCCAGATCGGGTCCTTGACCTGGATGTTCAGCGGGATCGTGGTCCCGGTCGCGCCGGGCAGGGCGGGGATGTCCAGCGCGATGCCGTCCAGGCCGTCGCGGGCGTTCTCCCAGCCATAGGCCCAGTTGCGGGCCAGGGCTTGCGCGGCCGGGGCGTCGCCGAAGCCCGACGGGATCATCACGTGGACGATCGGCAGGCCTTTGGCCGTCAGGTCGGCGGCTGGGCGCTTGCGCTGCGGGGCCGCGTCGGGGATCGCCACCACCGTCGCCCGCTCGCCGGCCGGGAAGCGCCCGGCGACATAGGCGTTGAGGTCGGAGAGGTTCAGGTAGTCCGGCGCCACGTCGGCGCGGACCGTGTAGCTCATCTTGAAGACGCCCTCCGGCTCCTTGCCGGGGGCGACGTCATAGGCCCAGATCTCCTGGATCGGGGTTTCCTGGTCGGTGTTGGTGAAGGTCAGCACCCCGCCCTTCAGCGGCTGGGCCAGGGTGGTCACCGAGCGGTAGAGGCCCTTGGGCCGCACGCCGATCTTCGTCCCCTTGTCGCCCGGCTTCGCCGCCCAGGTCAGGTCGCCATAGGCGCTGCCCTGGATCTCCAGGCGGCTGATCGGCTCGTCGGGCAGGGCCAGGGTCAGGGCCTTGCCGCCCTCGACATAGGTGTTCCAGTCCGGCAGCGGGAAGTAGTCGTCGCGGCCTTCCAGGCGAGAGCGGTTGTAGACGCCGGGCCAGGTGGTCTCGGGGATGCCGTCGTTGGCCCGCCACATCCATTCCTTGATGTCCTTGGCGTCGGTGAACTCGACCTTGCGGATGCGGGTGGCCGGATCGGCCAGCAGCGGCGGGGCCTCGCCCGTCCAGCCATGGCGCAGGCGCCAGGCCGCGCGCGTGGCCGGATCCTCCAGCGTCGCCACCGGCGCGGCGGCGGCGGCAGCCTCGTTGCGGGCCAGGGCGGCGACGCCGGCGGCGTCCAGCGCGCGGTCGTAGACGCGGATCTCGTCCAGGTCGCCGCCGCGCAGGAAGTTGTAGCGGCTCTGCACCTGGTGCGGGGCGATCACCCGGCCGGCGATGCCGAATTGATCCAGGCCCGCGTCATAGACCCGCTTGGCTTCCTTCTTCGCCACGGGCTTGCCGTCGACGAACAGCTGCACGCCGGTCTGCTCGTCCCAGGTGAAGGCCAGGTGCGTCCAGGCGTCGGCGGCGGGCGGCTTGTCCAGCTTGAACGAGACGCGGGTGCGGGCCAGGCCGTTGTCGGTGACGAAGGCGTCGAAGCCGTGGCCGTTCCAGTCGATGCGCAGGAACGCCATGTCCCAGCTGGTGTGATCGGCGTAGCCGACGCGGAAGATCACGAACGGCGCGACGCCGACGGGGTAACCAGAGCGCCAGAAGAACGACAGCGTGCCGCGCTGGGCCTGGATGTTGCCGGGCGCGTTCCAGGCCAGGATGCCGTCGTCCTGGGCCGACAGGGCGGGGCCGGCCTTGCCGGTGGGGATCACCGCCACCTTGTCGGCGAAGTTGGGGATCGCGTCGCCGGCCGCATGGTCGGCCTTCAGGCCCTTGTCGCCGGAGACGTGGAAGAGGAGGGCGGGTTCGGGCGGTCCCGCGGCGGCCGCTGCACTGGCGGCGGTGAGAACCGAGAAGGCCGAGGCCAGAAAAAGCGCCTGCTTCACCACGCGTCACTCCCTAGTCGTTCTTATTGGAAACCGGTGTCATGGTTCCTGCGACGCTTTTAGCGCGAGCGGCCCGCGTTGCAAACCGGCCTTGGCCTGATACGCCTAGGGGAGGGCGTCGGAGGCGCGAGATGCTCCCCCTGAAGGGGGAGCTGTCGCGAAGCGACTGAGGGGGAAGTGATCACGGCGCCAGCAGCCGCTTCCACCTCAGCAGGTGCTTCCCCCTCCGGCCCTCCGGGCCACCTCCCCCTTCAGGGGGAGGATCTAGAAAGACAGATCACCAAGGGACGGACCGCATGTTCACGAAGATCCTGATCGCCAACCGGGGCGAGATCGCGGTGCGGGTGATCAAGACGTGCCGTCGGCTGGGGATCGCCACGGTGGTGGTCTATTCGGACGCCGACGCCGACAGCCTGGCGGTGGAGATGGCCGACGAGGCCGTGCACATCGGGGCGTCTCCGGCCGCGCAGTCCTACCTGGTCGCCGACAAGATCATCGAGGCCTGCAAGCAGACCGGCGCCCAGGCGGTGCATCCCGGCTTCGGCTTCCTGTCCGAGAAGGCCGAGTTCGCCCAGAGGTGCGCCGACGAGGGCATCGTCTTCATCGGCCCCAACCCCGGCGCGATCAGCGCCATGGGCGACAAGATCGAGAGCAAGAAGTTCGCCGCCGCGGCGGGCGTCTCCTGCGTGCCGGGCCATATCGGCGAAATCGCCGATGTCGCCGAGGCGCTGAAAGTCTCCGAGACCATCGGCTATCCGGTGATGATCAAGGCCAGCGCCGGCGGCGGCGGCAAGGGCATCCGGGTGGCCTGGAGCCGCCAGGACGTCGAGGAGGGCTTCCCGGCCGTGCGGGCCGAGGCCGCCGGGGCGTTCGGCGACGACCGCATCTTCATCGAGAAGTTCATCGAGAGCCCGCGCCACATCGAGATCCAGGTGCTGGGCGACAAGCACGGCAATGTCGTCCACCTGTTCGAGCGCGAATGCTCGATCCAGCGGCGAAACCAGAAGGTCATCGAGGAGGCGCCCAGCCCGCTGCTCGATCCCGAAACCCGGGCGGCCATGGGCGCCCAGGCCGTCGCCCTGGCCAAGGCGGTGAACTACGACAGCGCCGGCACCGTCGAGTTCGTCGCCGGCCAGGACAAGAGCTTCTACTTCCTGGAGATGAACACCCGCCTGCAGGTCGAGCATCCGGTCACCGAACTGATCACCGGCCTTGACCTCGTCGAGCAGATGATCCGCTCGGCGGCCGGCGAGCCGCTGGCCGTCGGCCAGGACGACCTCTCCATCAACGGCTGGGCGGTCGAGAGCCGGATCTATGCCGAGGATCCCTACCGCAAGTTCCTGCCCAGCATCGGCCGGCTGGTCCGCTACGCGCCGCCCGCCGAGGGCGAGAAGGGGGCGTACACCGTCCGCAACGACGCCGGGGTGCGCGAGGGCGACGAGATCTCGATGTTCTACGATCCGATGATCTCCAAGCTCTGCACCTGGGCCCCGACCCGTAACCAGGCGGTGGCCGGCATGGCCCGGGCGCTGGAGGACTTCCACATCGAGGGCCTGGGCCACAACGTGCCGTTCCTGGCCGCGGTGATGGATCAGGCGCGCTTCGTCTCCGGCAAGCTGGCCACCAGCTACATCAAGGACGAGTTCCCCGATGGGTTCTCGGGAACCCAAGCCACCGCCTTCCAGCACGACCTGCTGACCGCCGTCGGCTGCGCCATGCAGCGCATCGCGGCCCAGCGCCTGGGCCGCGCCCGGGCCGACTGGACCGTGGTCATCGGCCACGGCAAGCAGCGAGTGCATCTCTCCGGCGAGGGCCAGTCGCTGACCGTCGACCTGCTCGACGAGGGGCGCGCCCTCCAACTGACCGACATCGCCTGGCGGCCGGGCCTGCCGACCTTCCGCGGCGTGCTGGACGGAACCGCCTTCACCGCCGAGGTCGCTCCCGCGCCCGAGGGCTTCACCATCCGCCACCGCGCCGCCAAGGCCCGGGTACTGGTGCTGACCGCCCGCAGCGCCGAGCTGCACGACAAACTCCCGGCCAAGGCCCCGGCCGACACCTCCAAGCTCATCCTCTCGCCGATGCCCGGGCTCGTCGTCTCGATGGACGTCGAGGTCGGCCGCCAGGTCCGCGAGGGCGAGGTCGTCTGCGTCCTCGAGGCCATGAAGATGCAGAACATCCTGCGCGCCGAGCGCGACGCCGTCGTCAAGGCGGTCAACGCCAAGCCCGGCGACCCCGTCGCCGCCGACCAGGTCCTCGTGGAGTTCGAATGACGTCTGTGTTTAGGTCGCCGTCGAAATCAATCGGGGGATGATTCCGTGGACGTGAAGCACAAGCTGTTCGGCTTTTCCGGCCGTATCCGTCGGCTCGACTACTGGCTGCTGAGCATCGGGACGAACATCAGCATCGCCATCGTCGACAGCCTCCAGACGCTCGCGCTCAACGGCTGGGACATCAACGCCCTGGAAAACAGCGACAACCTCGCCAGCGGCGGGATCACGCTGGTGCTCAGCCTGCTGAACCTGTGGATCACCATCGCCCTGATGCTCAAGCGCTGCCACGACCGCGACAAGCGTTGGGGGTGGGTGGCGTTCTTCCTGCTGGTGCCGATCGTCGGCTGGATCTGGGGCTTCATCGAGCTGGGCTTCCTGGACGGCACGCAAGGCCGCAACCGCTTCGGGCCGTCGCCCAAAGGCATCGGCGGCAGCGAAGAGGACGACGTGGCCAAGGTTTTCGCCTGAGGGTGTGACCCGGCGGCGACTTCCGCTGGCGCTCGCCTGCGCCTAGGTTCCGCCCAGAAGAGTCGCGGAGCCTTAGATGAACGGTCGGATCGATTGGGCGGAGCTGTTCCTGTCCTCAACGGGCAGGCTGGCGCGCGCGCCGTTCCTGATCGCCTCGGCCGTGCTGATCGGCGTGGCGGTGCTGTACGAGGCCATCGCGGGCGACGTGCTGCGGCTGCTGACCGGGTGGCTGGTCTATACGGCCCTGTTCTACAGCGGCGCCTGCGTGCTTTCGAAGCGCCTGCACGATCGCGGCCGTTCGGGCTGGTGGGCGGCGCTGGTGCTGGTGGCCCTGGTCGCCGTCTGGCCGACCCCGCAGCACTTCCTCGACTTCGTGTTCGCCCTGGTGATCGTCTGGGCGATCGTCGAACTGGGCGTCATGGGCGGAGAGCAGGGGGCCAACCGCTACGGCCAGCCGCCCCTCAAGGCTCCGGCCATCTGAAGCGCCCTGCGTCCTTCGAGGCTCGCCTTCGGCTCGCACCTCAGGATGAGGACGCTATTGCACTGACTTCCTCATCCTGAGGCGCCCGCGCAGCGGGCCTCGAAGGACGCACCGCCTAGATCGGCGCCTGCGCCTCCTCGACCGCGCCGAACACCTTGCGGAAGCTGGCCTTCAGCGCCTCGTCGGCCTCGTCCAGCGTCACCGGCAGGCCAAGGTCGACTAGGCTGGTGACCCCGTGCTCGACCTGGCCGCAGGGCACGATCCCCGAAAAGTGCGACAGGTCCGGCTCCACGTTCAGGCTGATCCCGTGGAAGCTGACCCAGCGGCGCAGCTTGACGCCGATGGCGGCGATCTTGTCCTCGCGCGACCAGCCGGGGCCCTTGCGCTCGACCCAGACGCCCACGCGCCCGTCGCGCATCTCGCCGGTGACGTTGAAGGCGGAGAGGGCGTCGATGATCCAGGCTTCGAGCGCCGCGACGAAAGCCCGCACGTCGCGCCCGCGCCGGGTCAGGTCCAGCATCACATAGGCCACCCGCTGGCCGGGGCCGTGATAGGTGAACTGGCCGCCCCGGGCGCTCTCGAACACCGGAAAACGCTCGGGTTCCAGCAGGTCGGCGGTCTTGGCCGAGACGCCGGCGGTGTAGAGCGGCGGATGCTCCAGAAGCCAGATCAGCTCGCCCGCCGCGCCGTCGGCGATGGCGGCGGCGCGGGCCTCCATGGCGGCAACGGCTGCCGGGTAGGGCACGTAGCCGGTCGAAACCGCCCACCCCGCCGGCGCCCCGTCTGGGCGCGACAAATCGGGAAGGCCTTTATCTTCAAGGTTTAACGGGCGATCAAGCATGCGGCCTTAGTCTTGCATGAGCCGGGGCGCGGTCATCCCGCCGCTCGGCAACTTCAGTTCCAGGGGCCTTACTTCGTGAGCCAGGTCAACGCCGTCAATGTCGAGATCTCGGTTCTGCTCGGCCGGTCGATCCTGCCGATGCAGCAACTGCTGCGCATGGGCCGTGGCGCGGTGATCCCGCTGGACGCCAAGACCAACGACGAGGTCTGGATCCTGGCCAACAACCACCCGATCGCCCGCGGCGAGATCCAGATCAACGACGATCGCATCGCCATCCAGGTGACCGGCCCGGCCGACGTCTACGACTACATGGCCGGCGGCGCCTGAAGTTCCCTGTGGGTTCTTCGAGATAATCCAACTCTCCTCTTCCCAAAGCCGATTCAGTTTGCTACCTGCCGCGCCTCACCACGAGCGGTCGTGGCGGAATTGGTAGACGCGCAGCGTTGAGGTCGCTGTGGGGCAACCCGTGGAAGTTCGAGTCTTCTCGACCGCACCAGGTGAACTTGCGTAGAGCGCGGCAGGCTTCGGTTTCCGAATCGCCTTCCGCGCTCTAACCATTTTTCGGCCAAGGTTTGGGGCAACCGCCCGCCGAGCTTCGGCTTTCAATCATTCGGATCACGCGCGCGCAGCTTAAGTCTCGCCTAAAGTTCAGGAGGTCCCCATGACCCGGGAAACAGCCGACCTGAGCGAAGACGCGCGCCACGCCCTGTCCATTCCCGAGCCGGAAGTCGTCGAGGATCTCGAGGACCTAGCGCTCGGCGACGACTACGCCCTCAAGCCCGACTATGTGGAGATGGTGGTCGACGCGGCCGATCGCGGCGACACCGCGCGCCTGTCCGAGCTGGTGGGCGCGCTCGATCCCGCCGACGTCGCCGACCTGATGGGCTTTCTGTCGGCCGCCTATCGCGAGGAGGTCATCCCCGTCCTGGCGCCCCACGCCCTGGGCGAGATCATCGCCGAGCTCGAGGACAACATCCGCGAAGAGGTGCTGGAGGCGACTCCGTCGGTCACCCTGGCCCGGGCGCTGGAGGAGCTGGACACCGACGACGCCGCCGACGTCATCGACGACCTGGACGACACCAAGCGCTTCCAGGTTCTGGCGGCGATGGGCGAGACCGACCGGGCGGCCATCGAGACCACGCTGTCCTACGAGGACGAGACCGCCGGCCGCCTGATGCAGCGCGAGTTCCTGGCCGCGCCGCAGTTCTGGACCGTGGGCCACACGATCGAGCACGTGCGCCAGTCGGGCGACAGCCTGCCGGAGCTGTTCTTCGACGTCTATGTGGTCGACCCGTCGTACACGCCCGTCGGCGCCCTGCCGATCAGCCTGCTGCTGACCAGCAAGCTTGAGACCCCCCTGGCCGAGATCATGGAGCCGGTGACCGAGATCACCGTCGACATGGACCAGGAGGAGGTGGCCTACATCTTCGACAAGTATCACCTGATCAGCGCCCCGGTCGTCGAGCCGGGCGGGCGGCTGGTGGGGCAGATCACCGTCGACGACATCGTCGGCGTCATCCGCGAGGAGGCGCAGGAAGACATTCTCGCCCTCGCCAACGTGTCCGACGTCGGCCGCGACGCCAGCGTGGTCGAGATCGTGCGCTCGCGCCTGCCGTGGCTGCTGCTCAACCTCTTGACCGCGACCATCTCGGTCTCGGGGATCGCGCTGTTCCAGGCCGAGATCTCCAAGCTGGTAGCCCTGGCGGTGTTGATGCCGATCGTCTCGTCGCTGGGCGGCAACGCCGGCACCCAGACGCTGGCGGTGGCCGTGCGCGCGCTGTCGAGCAAGGAGCTGACCGCGGCCAACGCCACGCGCATCGTCACCCGCGAGCTGCTGGTCGGCGTCATGAACGGCCTGACCCTGGCCATCGTCATGGGGGCGGCGGTCTATGTCTTCTACGACAATCCCAAGCTGTCGCTGACAGTGGCCCTGGCCCTGGTGGTCAACATCTTCACCGCCGCCGTCGGCGGCATCCTGGCCCCGCTGGCCCTGGAGAAGATGGGCCGCGATCCGGCCGTGTCGTCGTCGATCTTCGTGACCTTCCTGACCGACTTCGCGGGCTTCTTCTCGGTGCTGCTGATCGCGGCGCTGCTGTTCAACTAGACCTGCCGAATTCTTTCCCCGGGACGGGAGAAACGACACCGAGCGGCGCCAGTCTTGCGCGGGACGAGGCGAGGGCATCCGCCCCTGTTTCAAATTGGGTCGTTTCTCGCGATGAAGCCGCGTCATCAGGTCTCCCGCGCCGCCGTCGATCTCATCAAGAGGTTCGAGGGCTATCGGCAGAAAGCCGCCCAGCTGCCCGACGGCCGCTGGACGATCGGCTACGGGCACACCCTGACCGCCCGGGGGGGCGCAACCGTCTCGGAACAGGACGCCGAGGCCCTGCTGCTCTACGACCTGATCACCGTGGCCCACGCGGTGAACGAGCACACCTACGCCCCGCTGAACCAGAACCAGTTCGACGCCCTGACCTGTTTCGCGTTCAACATCGGGACCGAGAACTTCATGCGCTCGGGCGTGCTGCGCCGGATCAACGAGGGCTCGCTGCTGCAGGCCGCCTGCGCCATGGAGATGTGGCGCAAGGCCGACTTCGAGGGCGAGCGGATCGTCATCGACGCCCTGGTGCGCCGCCGCGCGGCCGAGAAGACCCTGTTCCTGACCCCGCCCGACGGCCAGTGGGTGCCCGCGCCCAGCCCCGTGCTGCGGCCCAAGGTCGACTACGACGCCAGTTGCGCCGTTCCGAAACAGACCCCCGCCGCCGTCTCGGCCCGGCTGGAGGGCGACAAGGCCGTCGCCGAGCGCGAGGAAGGCCCCGCGCCCCTGACCCCGGCCGTCCCGGAAGAGGACGGCCCCAGCGCCAGCCAGCAGGCCGCCGCGGCCGTCAGCGCCCGCCTGGAAGCCATACTGGCCGACGAGCCGGTCGCTCGCCCGGTCGACAAGCCCGTGCAGGACCTGGCCATGCCGGAGCCGCCGGCTCCGGTGGCGGCCGCCGCGCCCGCGCCCGTGCTGCATGCGCCTGTCGAGCCCGCGCCGACCCTGGAGCCCTTCCGCCTGACGCCGGAAGAGCCGGTCCCGGCCCAGGCCCCGCTGTTCGTGCCCGATCCGCCGGCCGCGCCTGCCGCGCCGGTCCAGGTCGAGCCGACCCTGTTCGAGACCGCCCGCGAGCCGACCCGCTCGCCCTTCAATCTGGGCGGCTTCTCGACCAGCGGCGCCGAGGTCGACATCCAGACCCTGGACCTGCCGCTGAACCCGCCCGAGCAGCCGGTGTTCGGCAACGGCAGCCTGCTGGTCAGCCTGGGCCTGCTGGGCCTGGCCCTGTTCGGCGGCGGCGTGCTGTGGAACCTGTCGGTGGCCTCCGATCCGGGCCTGACGGCCGTGCGCATGTTCGGCTGGGGCGCCAGCGTCATCGGCGTCATCTGCTTCGCGGTCTCGGCCTATCTGCTGCTGCGCAAGCTGGGCGGCCCCGATCTCGACGAGGAATGATCGTCGAACGTCGTGGCTGAAAGGCCGGTCGGACCCCTGATCGCCGAAGAAAAGAGCATGAACGCCCGCCGGTCTCGTTGATCGGCGGGCGTTTGTGCTATGCCTGCGGGCATGACGCTGCAAACCGCACCCTCGATGGACTTCGCGCTCGGCGAGACGGCCGACGCGATTCGTGAAACCACGGCCCGCTTCGCCGCCGACAAGATCGCGCCGCTGGCGGCCCGGATCGACGAGACCAACGCCTTCCCGCGCGAGCTGTGGGTCCCGATGGGCGACCTTGGCCTGCACGGCATCACCGTCGAGGAGGAGTTCGGCGGCCTTGGCCTGGGCTATCTCGAGCACGTGGTGGCGATGGAGGAGATCTCCCGCGCCTCGGCTTCGGTGGGCCTGTCGTACGGCGCCCACTCCAACCTCTGCGTCAACCAGATCCGCCGCTGGGCGACCCCCGAACAGAAGACCCGCTATCTGCCGAAACTGATCAGCGGCGAGCACGTCGGCTCCCTGGCGATGAGCGAGGCCGGCGCCGGCTCGGACGTCGTCTCGATGAAGCTTCGCGCCGAGCAGGTCGGCGATCGCTACGTGTTGAACGGGACCAAGTTCTGGATCACCAACGCCCCGCACGCCGACGTGCTGGTGGTCTACGCCAAGACCGGCGAAGGCAGCCGCGGCATCACCGCCTTCCTCGTCGAGAAGGGCATGAAGGGCTTCAGCGTCTCGAAGAAGCTCGACAAGATGGGCATGCGCGGGTCCGACACCGCCGAGTTGGTGTTCGAGGACTGCGAGATCCCCGAGGAGAACGTCATGGGGCCGGTGGGCGGCGGCGTCGGGGTGCTGATGAGCGGCCTCGACTACGAGCGCGCCGTGCTCTCGGCCGGTCCCCTGGGCATCATGCAGGCCTGCCTCGACTACGTTCTGCCCTATGTGCGCGACCGCAAGCAGTTCGGCCAGGCGATCGGCTCGTTCCAGCTGATGCAGGGCAAGGTCGCCGACATGTACGTGGCCCTGAACTCGGCCCGCGCCTATGTCTACGCCGTGGCCCGCGCCTGCGACGCGGGCAAGACCACCCGCTTCGACGCCGCCGGCGCGATCCTGATGGCCAGCGAGAACGCCGTGAAGGTGTCGCTGGAAGCCATCCAGGCCCTGGGCGGCGCCGGCTACACCAGGGAATGGCCGGTCGAGCGCCTGCTGCGCGACGCCAAGCTCTACGACATCGGCGCCGGCACCAACGAAATCCGCCGCTACCTGATCGGCCGCGAGTTGATCGGGGCGTAGACAATGATCCTCCCCCTGTGGGGGAGGTGTCGCCGAAGGCGACGGAGGGGGGCGTTTTCAGCTTCAGCTTCCGGGGCGTCGACCGATTTCACACCCACTCCCCCCACCGATCGCTAACGCGATCGCCTCCCCCACAGGGGGAGGTTCGCTATCCAGATCCTCCCCCTGAAGGGGGAGGTGGCCCGGAGGGCCGGAGGGGGAAGTGTCTGATGAGTTTGGAGCGTCTGCTCGCGCCATAATCCCTTCCCCCTCAGTCGCTCCGCGACAGCTCCCCCTTCAGGGGGAGCATCTTGATGAACGGGCCGGCGGGTCGCTATTGACCAAATCATAACTCTCCGGTTATAGATATTGCATAACCCGTGAGTTATCAATATCCGCCCATGGAAACCCAGACCGACCTCCTGTTCCGCGCCCTGGCCGACCCCACCCGCCGGGCCCTGTTCGAGCGGCTGTGCCGCGAGGGCGAGCAGACGGTGGGGGCGTTGACGGCGACGGCGGGGGTGTCGCAGCCGGCGGTGTCCAAGCACCTGGCGGCCCTCAAGGCGGCCGGACTGGTCGCCGACCGGCACGAGGGGCGGCAGACCCACTACAGCCCGCATACGGCGGCCCTGGGACCGCTGGCGGACTGGACGAAAGAGATGGCGCGGTTCTGGGAGGGGCGGTTCGACGCCCTCGAGGATCTGCTGAGCAGGATGGACCAATGACCGATACGCGCACCGCCGTCGTCGAGCGGGAATTCTCGCATCCCCCGGAAAAGCTGTGGCGGGCCCTGACCCAGCCGCACCTGATCGAGGAGTGGCTGATGAAGAACGACTTCGCCCCCAAGATCGGCCACCGCTTCCAGCTGAAAGGCGAGTGGGGCGGCGTGCTGGACTGCGAGGTCCTGACGCTGGAGCCGGGCCGGGTGCTGGCCTACCGCTGGGACTTCGAGCACGAGGACCCGGCCTATGGCCTCAAGAGCATCGTCACCCTGACGCTGACGCCGACGGAAAGCGGCACGCACCTGCGCATGGAGCAGGCCGGTTTCCGCCCCGACCAGAAGCAGGCCTATGGCGGCGCCCACGCCGGCTGGAAGACCTTCTTCGACAAGCTGGACGGGCTGCTGGCGGGGGAAGGGTAGGGGGCGAAACCCTCGCCCTTCGACAGGCTCAGGGTGAGGGTTTTCAACCGCCGAGTCGGCCATGGTCCTCATCCTGAGCTTGTCGAAGGACGAGGACCACGCAACCACAACAAAGGGAGGACACCATGAGCGGCTTCATCCGCCAGGGCCATCGCTGGCTCTCCATCGCCTTCACCCTGGGCGTGCTGACCTACATCGTCGTGATGAGCACGCGCGGCCAGCCGGCGGCCTGGGTGGGCCTGCTGGCGCTGATCCCGTTGATCCTGCTGCTGGTCTCGGGGCTTTATCTGTTCGCGCTGCCCCATGTGCTGCGCTGGCGGAGGAAGGGCTGAGCCATGACGGGCGATACGGCGCCGGTGAAGCTGCTTTCGGGCGGCAATCCGCAGATCCCCAAGGGCGACGGCGACGGGCCCGTGCAGGCCTATATCGCCGCCATGCCGGGCTGGAAGCGCCAGGTGGGCGAGCGGATCGACGCCGTGGTCGCCCGCGAGGTTCCCGGCGTGCGCAAGGCGGTGAAGTGGAACTCGCCGTTCTACGGCGCGCCGGACGGCGAGGGCTGGTTCCTCAGCCTCCACTGCATGACCCGTTACGTGAAGGTGGCGTTCTTCAAGGGCGCGGCCCTGGAGCCGCCGCCGCCGGGGCCGTCGAAGCAGGCCAATGTCCGCTATCTCGACGTCTACGAGGACAGCCTGGGCGACGGGGGCTGGGACGAGGCCCGGTTCGCCGACTGGGTGCGCCAGGCCGCGGCCCTGCCTGGCGAGAAACTGTGAGGGAGGATCGAGCATGAAGGCGGGAGCCACCGGCGAGCCGCAAAGCGGCGTTGAAGCCGGCAAGCTGATCGACGAGCGCATCGCCTCGCTGGGCGACTGGCGCGGTGAGACCCTGGCCAGGGTGCGGGCCCTGATCCACGCGGCCGACCCCGACGTGCTGGAGGAGTGGAAGTGGCGTGGCACGCCGGTGTGGTCGCACGCCGGCATCGTCTGCACCGGCGAGACCTACAAGGCCTACGTCAAGCTGACCTTCGCCAAGGGGGCGTCGCTGCCCGATCCTGCGGGTCTGTTCAACTCCAGCCTGGACGGCAACACCCGCCGGGCGATCGACATCCACGAGGGCGCGGCGATCGACGAGGCGGCGCTGAGGGCGCTGTTCCTGGCCGGCGTGGCGCTGAACCTGAGCAAGAAGGGGAAGGCGAAAAACCCTCTCTCTTAAAACCCTCTCTCTTAGAGAGAGGGAGGGGCCCGCCGCGAAGCGGTGGGAGGGTGAGAGGTTTCAAAGTTCGCTGGTTTCACCTTCACCTCACGGCCGTCATCCCGGGCGGAACGCAGCGCAGACCCGGGACCCAGGGGCCGCCGCAATGCGTGCGGCGTCCATCGGGTGTTTGAGCCAAGCTTCGAGCCCGGTCGCCTGGGTCCCGGATAAGCCCTGCGGGCTTTCCGGGATGACGATCTTTGGGTGTCCTTACCGCTGAGAGCGTACCCACTCACCCTCCCACGCCTGCGGCGCGGGTCCCTCCCTCTCTCCATGAGAGAGGGAGGGACCAAAAAGCCAAGAAAAAAGCCGCCCCGGTCGCCCGGGACGGCTTTCTCGTTTCGCTTTCGCGGCGCCTTAGTACTTGAAGGTGGCGCCCATGAAGAAGCGGCGGCCGGCGTAGCCGGTGTTGATCAGGCGGATGTCGCCGGCCCAGCTGGTTTCGTCTTCCTTCGTGAGGTTCTTGCCCTCGGCGAAGAACGAAAGGCCCTTCACCGGCGTGCGCCAGGTGATCTTGCCGTCCAGGTAGCCGGTCGGGTCGCGGAAGATCGGGTTGCCCGACTGGTCCGCGGCGGTGACCAGGTATTCCGAACGGTAGTTGTAGGCCAGGCGAGCGTTGATCGGGCCCTTGTCGTACCAGAGCGTGGCGTTGTAGCTGTGCTCCGACAGGCCCGGATAGGGCAGGGACGAGCCGTCCAGCGAGCTGAACACGCCGACGTCCTTGGCCTTCTGGTAGGTGTAGTTCAGGTCGACGCCGAAGCCCGACAGCAGGCCCGGCAGCCAGGTGAAGGCGGTCTTGGCCGTCAGTTCCAGGCCCGAGATCTTGGCACCGTCGCCGTTGATGTAGGTGTTGTAGTAGTACAGCGTGCCGTCGCCGAAGATGTCCTGCTGGCCCAGGTTGGTCCGCTGCGACAGGTAGAACGACTTGATGTCCTTGTAGAAGAAGCCGGCCGACAGCTGGGTGTCGGTGTCCGGATACCACTCGAACGACAGGTCGTACTGGTCGGCGCGATAGGGCTTGAGGCCCGGGTTGCCGGCCGAGCAGCTGTCGGGACCGTCTTCGGCCGTGCCGTCGTTGGTGTAGTTGATGGTGCAGGTGACGTTCGGGATGATGAAGTTGCCCAGCGGGCGGGCCATCAGCTGGGCGTAACCGGCGCGCGCGCTCAGGCGGTTGTCGATCAGCCAGGTCTGGATGTTGAAGCTGGGCAGCCAGATCGTGTAGTCGCGCTTGAACGTCGCCTGGGTGTTGGACACCGTGTTGGTCGAGGCGACGCCGTTGACCAGGCGGGTTTCGTTGCGGGTCACCTGACCGGTCGACGACGTCTCGGTGTAGACGCGGCGCAGGCCGAAGTTGCCCAGCACCTCACGGCCGCCGAGGTCGAAGCCGTAGTCCAGTCGCAGGTACTGGGCGTTGGTCTTCTCGTCGATGCTGTAGGGGATCTGGTCGTAGGTCTTACCGTCGTTGCCGACGCCCTGATACAGGTTGTTCAGGTTGAAGTGGCTGGTGTCCAGGTACTGGGAGATGCCGGCGAAGGTCGGGTACTTCCAGGTCGAGGGCAGGCCGTTGCCGGCATAGTAGAAGTTCGACGGCAGGTCGGTCATCGCCGCGGCGAAGACCTGGTTCGAGAAGGCGCGCGACCAGTTCTCGGTCGAGTTCCAGTAGCTGGTCTGGTAGGCGTTGCCGAGCACCGGGTTGGTCTGGTCGGCCGCCTGGCCGTTGACCACCGTGGCGGTCGAGTTGACCGAGTTGGCGTAGATGACGATGTCGTCCAGGGCGCTGGTCGGGTTGGCGCCGCCGTCGATGACGCGACCGCCGTAGCCGTAGCCCGAGATCGCCGCGTTGGAGTAGCGGCCGCCGAACTTGATCGACTTGATGATCGGCAGTTCGGTCCGGTACTCGAAGTCGATCTTGTACTGGTCTTCCGAGTTGGCCGACTGCGAGGGGCGGTACTGGATCTGGTACTGGTTGACCGCCGCCGCGTCCGACGGGCTGAAGCCCGGGGCGAAGGTGAAGATCGGCGCCGAGGTGCCGTCGGCCAGGGTGACCTTCAGGCCCGGCGTGTTGAACGACACCGAGGCGTTGTTGGTCTCGCTGATGGTCTCGGTCGAGGCGTTCGAACCGACGAAGTCGATCTTCCAGCGGTCGTTCTGGTAGTTGAAGCCGTAGGTGACGTACTCGGAGTCCGTCTCGTAGGTGAAGTCGCGCGACGAGATGCTGAAGGCGTTGTTGCCGCCGCGGTTGGCCGTGCCCAGGCAGTCGCCGATGACGAATTCGGTGACGTTGTGGTTGGCGTCGACCTTCACGCCGGGAACGTTCTGGGCCGTGGCCGGCGTCACGCGGGCGCAGCCGGGGCCGTAGTTCAGGGCGTCGAGCGACGTCAGGCCGGTGCCGTAGTTGATGTCGTTCATCACGTCTTCGCGCTTGTTGCGCTGATAGGTGACGTACGCCGTCAGGTCGTCGGTGAACTTGTACTGGGCGGTCAGTTCGGCCGACGAGCGCTTGGAGTCACGGTCCCAGACGCGGTAGCGCGGCACGCGCGGGCTGTAGTCGTACCACTGGCTTTCGCAGGCGGTGCGGGCCTGGGCGTTCGACAGCACCGACGAGTCCGGGGTGACGACGCTGGCGCAGCTGGCTTCGGTGTTGAAGCCGCGCAGGTAGTCGTTGACCGTCTGGTTGTAGGCCGGGTTGTAGTATTCGACCGTCTTCTCGGCCGTGTTGTCGAAGTCGGCCAGGCGGGCCCACGAGTTGCCGTCGTAGTAGTCGCCGCGGGTGATGACGCGGTCGTAGGTCAGGTTGCCCATCAGGCCCAGGCGGCCTTCGAACAGCTGGGTGGCGCCGAACAGGTTGCCGCGCGGCTTCCAGCCGCCCTGGGTGTCGAGCTTCTGGCCCGAGGCGGTCATCGAGAAGGTCGGCTTCTTGAAGTCCAGCGGCTTGTTGGTGGTCACCGAAACGGTGCCGCCGACGCCGCCTTCGGTCATGTCGGAGGTGAAGCCCTTGAACACGTCGATCGACTTGACCAGTTCCGAGGGCAGTTCGCGGAAGTCGTTCGAGCGGCCGCCGCCGCCGTAGACGCTGAGGTTGCCGGCGGTCGACAGGGCGCCCACGCCGTTGATCTCGACGCGGTTCAGATCGGGCTCGACGCCGCGGATCGACACCGCGTTGCCTTCGCCGAAGTCACGCGCCAGCTGGACGCCGGTGATGCGGCCCAGGGCCTCGCCGACGTTCTTGTCGGGGAACTGGCCGATGTCTTCGGCGACGATCGAGTCGGAGACGGTGTTCGCGCGCTTCTTGCGGCCCATGGCCGACTGCAGGCTGGCGCGGGTGCCGACGACGATGACTTCCTCGACGGCGTTTTCCGTCGCGGCGCCGGTGTCCTGGGCGGGAGCCGGAGCCGTTTGGGCGAGGGCCGAGCCGCCGCCGATCATCAGCAGGATAGCCGCCATGCCCGTGGTGCGCAGCAGTCCGTTATCGCGTCGGACCTTGGTGTTGACCTTCATAGTATTCCTCCAAGCGTGGGCGGCGAACCGCCCGGGCCAGCGGCGTCTCTCGAGGCGGCTGGCTTTAAAGTCGTGAGATGGAAGCCTGGGCGGCGGAAGCGTCCGACGAAGACCGGCAGTCGAATCGGAAGTCCCGGGCCTGGGCCGTTGCGATGCGCGAAGGTCGAGGACAGGACGGACCCGGCGGCGCTGTGCGCTCTGGCGGGCGATCGTCCTGACGGCGGGCCTGGGGTAAGGAGCTGACGCCTCGACGGCCGGCGGCGAAACGCTGCGCCGGTCCGTATCTCGATCTTCTGCGATCGTGCGCGTGTTGCGGGCACGCGGCACTGTCTAAGGCGGTCTGTCGTTCCGCCGCGAACCTTTGGTCTCTGCGTACGGAACGTATCCATCCATTTCCAAACCGAAGCGCCGAGTCAACGGTCGGGAGACAAAATTACGTCCGTGAGGCCCGCAGCCCCATTCATGTGACAATTAAAGCACTTTGTTCCCATATGATGGAATGCTTTTGCAACAATCGGGATTAGTGCTTGATTTTGGCGCTCATCCTGCTCAGTGTGGCGACATTCGGCGCGTCCGCGCGCCCGGCCGACGGCAAGATCGGGATTGAGAGGAAGCGACAGGAGACGCCCAAGCGGCCCTTCCCAAGCTCCAAACGCCCCGCCGAAACCGCCTGCCGTCTGGGGTAGTCAGCAAGGAGGGACAGTCATCCCACCGGTCGCTTCGGCGGCGCGCCCGGAGCCATCGGAAGGCGGCTCAGGCGCGACGAGGATACCGGTGTCTATAGCGGTCTTTTAGTCACTACAGATTGTGGTCGCGTTTCTCGGCGTTGTGTGTGCGTGCCGTGGTCGACGCTTCCGGAAGGCGGGTCTCGCAAGGGGTTGCGGGCGCGCCTGAAAGCTCTGACCGTTCCGTCCTGCAGAGGGCGGGGCCAGTTCCATTTTCTGGGGGGCTCCGCCGGGCGTCAATGCGCCTGGCGAGTCTGTCGACCGCGCTTCGTGGAGGCGCGAGCGAGGCGCGTGGCGCCGAGATTTTCTATTCGCAAAACGTCGTTCCGAAACGAAAGAAGCCCCGGACCGTGTCCGAGGCTTCCGATCCGTTCACGGCCTGCGCTCGGGCGCGCGGCCGAAGGACGGCATTTGTCCGCAAAAGGCGCTGGAGGTCAGATTTGACCCATGGTCTTCACGGAGCGTTCCAGCGCGTTCGCGATCGACAAATGAGACACTGGATCACCTCCTTTCGGCTGCGCGTCACAACCTGACGCAACACTAAGGTTGGGTGCTGGCGCGCCGTTGGCAAGAGGCGGGACGTCGCAGGGCGACGGGGCCGTGTCGAAGCTGTTTCGGCGAGCAGAGTTGGGGGCAGCCCCGGGTCGCGCAAAGGGGGGCGATGCGCGATCCGGGGCCGCGCTCCTGGGAACTGGCTAGAGGGCGCGCCAGGCCAGGAGGATCAGGGTCCAGAGACCAAGGTTGAGGGCCAGGGCCGCCACGCGGGGGCCGTTCACGCGCGCGGCGAGGGCCACGGCGCGGGGGCGCTGGGCGGTCGGGGCGGCGGTAGCGGCGGTGCGGGTCACGGCGATGGTTCCTCTGGATGACGGGGCGACGCTGCGTGCGTCGCTCTTACCCTTCTAAGATAGGAAGCCGGCCGATGGTTTCATATGCGACAAAACGGACGCGGGGCTCCATGGTCGTGCGCGAATTGTCGCAGAGAGTCGCGCCATGCCCGCCTGGGATCCCGACGTCTATTCCCGCTACCGCGCCTATCGCGACCGGCCGGCCCTGGACCTGATGTTGAAGATCCCTCGCGACCTTGATCCGAGGGAGATCTGGGATCTGGGCTGCGGGCCGGGCGAGCATGCCGCCCTGCTGGCCGCGCGGCATCCCGGGGCGGTGGTCCACGGCCTGGACTCCAGCCCGCAGATGCTGGAGCGCGCCCGGGGGCAGGGCGCGGACGTCGACTGGGTGCTGGGCGACATCGGTTCGTGGCGTCCGGCCGTCGCGCCGGACCTGATCTTCACCAACGCGGCCCTGCAGTGGCTTGACGGGCACGAGACGCTGTTTCCGCGCCTGCTGGACAGCCTGGCGCCCGGCGGGGTGCTGGCCTGCCAGATCCCCCAGGTCGAGGACGCTGGCTGGCGGCGCAGCCTGCGAGAGGTCGCCGCCGACGGTCCGTGGGCCGGCAAGCTGGCGGCGCTGGACGGCGTGCGCCAGGGCCACGATCCGCGCGCCTATCACGACTGGCTCTCGCCGCTGGCTTCGGACCTCGACGTGTGGGTGACGACCTATGTCCACGCCCTGGAGGGGGAGGACCCGATCGTCGACTGGACCTCGGGCACGAGCCTTCGGCCGTATCTGGAGCGGCTGGAGCGCGGCGAGGAGACGGCCGCGTTCCTGGCGACGTGGCGCACGCGGTTGGCCGAGGACTATCCGAGGCGCGCGGACGGGATCACGCTGCTGCCGTTCACGCGGCTGTTCGTGGTGGCGCGGCGGTAGAGGGTGTCGACCCTCTCTCTTTGAGAGAGGGAGGGGCCCACGCCGCAAGGCGTGGGAGGGTGAGAGGTTACCCTCTCTCCGAATGGAGCGCGCCTGGTTGGGTATTCGGCAGTAGTCGCGGGATTTCGCTCGTAGTTGAAGGAACCGAGGTTCGCCGGCTGACGGTGAAACCTCTCACCCTCCCACCGCTTCGCGGCGGGCCCCTCCCTCTCTCCAAGAGAGAGGGATCAAAAACTACCCCATCTCCGCCAGGCTCTTCCTGCGCCGCAGCTCCGTCACCGGAACCTCCAGGCTGTCCAAGGCCAGGGCAGCCGCCTCGAAGCCCGCCGCCACGGCCGGTTCGAAGGCCTTCCAGTCGCGGATGTCGACGCCTTCCAGCTTTGGCGTGATCAGCACGTCGCTGGCCTCGCGGCTGGCGGCCAGGTCTCGGCCGGTGGAGACGGTGGCCGCGCGCATCAGCAGGGCGACGATCGGCGGGCCCTTGCGCCATTCGCCCGAGAACAGCCAGCGCCAGAACGAGGGCGGGGTGACGATGTCGTCGGCGGTGATGCTGCGGCCGCGGGTGACGTCGACACCGATGATAGGCCCCAGCTGGAAGGCGCGCATGACGTCGGCGGGAAAGTTCTTCATCACCGCCCCGTCGACCAGCACGGCCTCGCCGTCGGTCACCGGCGGCAGCACGCCGGGCAGCGAGATCGAGGCCCTCAGCGCCTGATGCAGGGGCCCCGTGCGATGCAGGTGATAGGCGCCCGAGGTCAGGTTGGACGAGACGCAGAAGAACGGCAGCCACAGGTCGGCGATGTCGATGTCGCCGAAATGCTCGTGCAGTCGATCCTTGACCTTCTCGCCCCGGGTCATGGCGATCAGGGGAAAGGCGATGTCGTCCAGGGGGCTGGACTCCACGAAGGCCTGGCGGATGCGGGTCTCCATCTCGCCGTCGTCCCAGCCCATGGCCAGGCCGGCCGCGACAATCGCCCCCATCGAGGCGCCGCCGACGAAGTCGATGGGCACGCCGCGCTCGCGCAGGGCCTGGACGGCGCCGACGTGGGCGTAGGCCCGCGCGCCGCCGCCGGAGAGGACAAGCCCCACCGATTGCCCGGTGAGCACCCGGGCCAGCCGCTCGACGTCGGCCAGGCCGTTTTCGCGCAGGTGGAACAGGCGGGCGGCGTCGGTGGCCTCCAGCCAGGCCTGAGAGCCCTGCGGCCGCTTGGCGCTGGGCGGCTGGATCAGGATCAGGTCGATCAGGCGCTGGGCCTGGAGGGGGCGCGAGGCGTAGGTCGGCAGCTCGCCCGGCGGGCGGTGGTCGCCGCGACCGACGCGGAACAGGCGGTCGACCTGGCGGCCGACCACGTGCTTCCAGGCCGTCTCGCCCATCTCGGCGACGTACAGCACGAAGTCGTGGGTGCGCTCGACGCGGCTGAACCACTCGGTGGGGGCCAGCAGGCTCTCGCCGCCCTCGACGGTGACGGCGTAGCCCAGCGAGGCGATGCAGCGGGCGATGCGTTCGACGATCGGACGGATCGGCGGGCCCTCGCTGGCGGCGATGAAGCCGTAGACCGACGGATCGCCGATCGAGGCGTGGGCGCCGGCCTGGCGGGCGCGGCGGATCATCAGCCGCGACAGCTCGATCATCACGTCGGGGTCGCGCTCGACCGCCTCGAAGAAGGCCGTGCGGGGCAGGGCCAGGACCTCGGAATCACGCAAGGCGACCATGTGGGCCGAGTGCGGCGCGCCGGCGATCATCGCCATCTCGCCGGCCGGCTCGCCCGGGCGGATCACGCCCAGGAACTGCGGTTCCTGGCCTTCTTCCCGCCGGAACGCGCCCAGGCGGCCGGTGCGCAGGAAGTAGAGGTGGTCGGAGGCCTCGCCCGGCGCATAGAGTAGGGAGCCGCCGGGCAGGGAGAACCAGGCGGCGTCGCCCTCGCGCCCTTCGCGCGCGAACAGCCGGGCCAGGGCCGAGTCGGCCATGAAGTCGGGTAGGGTGACCACGGGACGGACGCTAAACGGAACCGGCGAGCTTTGCCAATGAGGGTGAAATATCGCCGCTTTCGGATGGAAACGGAAAAGGCTATGCCTCGTATATGCCGAAGCTGAACACGCTTATTGACAAGAACAGCGCTTCGTTCGCGAAAAACGCTGCCCACAACACGGCCCTGGTGGAGGAACTGCGCGAAAGGGTCGCGACCGCGGCCCTGGGCGGCTCGGAGAGCGCCCGCAGCAAGCACGCCGCCCGGGGCAAGCTCTTGCCCCGCGAGCGGGTGGAGCGCCTGCTCGACCCGGGCTCGCCGTTCCTGGAGATCGGCCAGCTGGCCGCCTTCGACCTCTACAAGGGCGAGGCGCCGGGCGCGGGAATCATCGCCGGCATCGGCCGGATGTCGGGCCGCGAGGTGATGATCGTCGCCAACGACGCCACGGTTAAGGGCGGCGCCTATTTCCCGATGACGGTGAAGAAGCACCTGCGCGCCCAGGAGATCGCCGAGCAGAACCGCCTGCCGTGCGTCTATCTGGTCGACAGCGGCGGCGCGAACCTGCCCCACCAGGCCGAGGTGTTCCCCGACCGCGACCACTTCGGCCGGATCTTCTTCAACCAGGCGCGGATGAGCGCCCGTGGCATCGCCCAGATCGCCTGCGTCATGGGGTCTTGCACGGCCGGCGGCGCCTATGTGCCGGCGATGAGCGACGAGACCGTCATCGTGCGCGAGCAGGGCACCATCTTCCTGGCCGGCCCGCCGCTGGTGAAGGCCGCCACCGGCGAGGTGATCAGCGCCGAGGAACTGGGCGGGGCCGACACCCACGGCCGCCGCTCGGGCGTGGTCGACCACGTGGCCGACGACGACGAGCACGCGCTGGAGATCGTCCGTTCGATCGTCGCCAACCTGAACGCCGAGAAGCGTCACGAGGCGGTGGTCGCCGACGCCGAGCCGCCGCTTTATGACCCGGAAGAGATCTACGGCGTCGTGCCGACCGACGTGCGCGCGCCCTACGATGTGCGCGAGGTGATCGCCCGCATCGTCGACGGTTCGAAGTTCGACGAGTTCAAGGCGCTGTACGGCACGACCCTGGTCTGCGGCTTCGCCCGCATCTGGGGCCAGCCGGTGGCGATCCTGGCCAACAACGGCGTGCTGTTTTCCGAAAGCGCGCTGAAGGGCGCGCACTTCATCGAGCTGGCCTGCAAGCGCAAGATCCCGCTGGTGTTCCTGCAGAACATCTCGGGCTTCATGGTCGGCGGCAAGTACGAGGCCGGCGGCATCGCCAAGGACGGCGCCAAGCTGGTGACGGCGGTGGCGAGCGCGGAAGTGCCGAAGTTCACGGTGTTGATCGGCGGCAGCTTCGGGGCCGGCAACTACGGCATGTGCGGCCGGGCCTACAGCCCGCGCTTCCTGTTCACCTGGCCCAATTCGCGGATCTCGGTGATGGGCGGCGAGCAGGCCGCCAGCGTGCTGGCCACGGTGCACCGGGACGCGGCGACCTGGAGCGAGGACGAGGCCGAGGCCTTCAAGGCCCCGATCCGCCAGCGCTACGAGGACGAGGGCAACCCGTACCACGCCACCTCGCGGCTGTGGGACGACGGCATCATTGATCCGGCTCAAACCCGCGACGTGCTGGGCCTGGCCATATCGGCCAGCCTGAACGCGCCGATTCCGGAGACCACCTTCGGCGTCTTCAGGATGTGACGGTTCAAGCGGAACCTCTGCTTTGGGCGTATCGTTGACGAGGGCCGTGCATGGACCCCGCCCTTCGACGAGCTCAGGGTGAGGTCCAAGGCGCGGATCGTAGAAAAACCTCATCCTGAGCTTGTCGAAGGACGAGGTTTTCGCCCCAGTGTGTGACGGCGGACTTCAACAAGGAGCGTGCTCATGACCAACCCCATCGCCGACCCGATCGTCGAGGTGCCGGACACCGACGCCATGAGCCCGCTGGTCCACATGGAGTCCACGCCCGAAGGGGCGGTGACGGTGTGGATCAACCGGCCGGAGAAGAAGAACGCCTTCGATCAGGCGACCATCGCCGCCCTGGCCCAGGCCTTCGAGACCCTGCACGGGGCCGAGGGCGTGCGGATCGTGTTCCTGCGCGGCGTGGGCGGCACGTTCTGCGCCGGCGCGGACCTGGAATGGATGGCGGCCGCCGCCGAGTGGGACGAGGACGACAACCGCGACGACGCGCTGGAACTGGCGCGGATGCTCAAGGCCCTGCACGACATTCCGGCCCTGACCGTGGCCCTGGTCGAGGGCGCGGCCTTCGGCGGCGGCGCCGGCCTGGTGGCCGCCTGCGACCATGCGCTGGCCACGGCCGACGCCAAGTTCGCCTTCTCGGAGGTGAAGCTGGGCCTGACCCCGGCCACCATCAGCCCCTACGTCATCGCCGCCCTGGGGCCGCGCACCTCCAAGCTGCTGTTCGCCACCGGCCGGGTGTTCGACGCCGACGCGGCCTGGAGCTACGGCCTGGTCGACGAGGTGTTCGACGACGTCGAGGGGCTGGTCGCCGCCCAGGACGCCCTGATCGAGGAGGTGGTCGTCTGCGCGCCTGGCGCGATCGGCGACGCCAAGGCCTTGGTCAACGACTTCGCCTTCGAGAAGATCGACCGCGGCCTGATCGACGACAGCGCCCGCCGCATCGCCCGCCGCCGCGTCTCCGACGAGGGGCAGGAAGGCGTGCGGGCGTTCCTGGCCAAGCGCAAGCCCAGCTGGATGGCCGAGGGCTAGCCGCCTAGCGAGCCGACGTCCTGTCGCGTGCTTCGATGGTCAGCGACAGGATCACGCCCACGGCCATGCCGATCAGCATCCATAGGGTGCTGATCACCAGCCAGGAGCCGACGATGACGTCGAGGCCCCGGCTGAGCCAGAACAGCACGAACATGCCGTAGTAGCGGACCTGGGCGAGCTGCTCGCCCAGCACGGCGGTGGGCAGCCGGTGGCCGATCGCCAGGGCCAGGACCACGGCGACGCAGAGCGGGGCCCAGGCCGGCAGGGTCTCGCCGGTCATTCGCCACGCCGCCAGACCGGCTACGATCACCGCGGCCAGGAAGGCCAACGCGCCGAGGAGGCGCAGGGGCTTGGCCATCTCCAGATGCCAGGCCTGGATCACCTGCGTGCCGCCGCGGAAGTCGACGGCGGCCGCCACGCCCAGGGCGAGGATCATCGACGGGGTGATCACGTCGACGTCGAACAGCGGCAGGCTGAGCGCCCACGCGAACGGGACAACCTGTCCCAGCAGGCGCTGGTGCAGGGGAAGGGCCAGCCCCGAGGCCTCATCGGTAGTGATGTAGGTCCAGGCCAGCAGCAGGGCGCCCAGGCCGGTCACTGCGAGCGGGCTCCACAGGGTGTCGGGCAGCAGCGCCGACACCGGCAGCAGCACGAGGCTGAGCGGCGCCCAACCGATCCGTTCCAGCGCGCCGGCGCGCCAGGAGCGATGGATCTCCCAGGCGGTCTTCAGGCGCAGGTAGCCGTGGAGATAGAAGAGCTGGCCGGCCAGGATGACGCCCGCCGTGGCGAGGTAGACCGCCAGCAGGGTTGGGGGCGACAGGTTGTTGACGGCGGCGATCAGCGGGGCCAGCAGCGGCGCGCCCAGCGTGAACCAGATCATGCCCGAGCTCAGCCGGGGCCGCTCATACCGTCTGCGCCAGAGGGCGACCGTTTCGGCGTCGAAGCCGGCCATCAGCACCCCGTCGCCGGCGCCGAGACGCTCCAGCAAGGTCTTCATGACGATCTCGAAGCGCGGATTGAGGCGTCGCCACAGCGGGACCTTGGCCGTCGGCGGCCCCTGCAGCACGGCCACGACCGCGCTGGCCTGATCGTCGTTGCGCAGCAGGCGATCGCGGCGCTCGACGAAGTCGCGGCGCTGGATGATCGCCTCGGCGGCGGCCGAGGGTTCGAAATGCAGGTCGTCGCGCCGCCAGCGGAAGGCGTCGACCGCCGGCGCGAGCAGGGCGTCCGATCGGGGCGCGGTTTCCAGCAGCAGGTGGGACAGCCGGGCCTCGACCTCGTCGGCGACCGCGATCTGTTCCAGGGCCTCGGCGTTCAGCACGGCGTGGAAGGCGGCTTCGAGCTCTGCGGCAGGCGCGATCTCGTAGCCACGCAGCAGGAGTTCGAGACGCTCGATCCGCGCCTGCAGCTCCTCGGCCTCGGGCGTGGGCGGCGCGGGCGAGGCGGGAAGGGCGCGCTCCATCGTCGCCAGGGCGACAGGCGCGAGGGTCGGCGAGGCGGCGTGCGGATCGCCGGCCTGGCCGCCATCAGCGTCTTCGCCCTCTTCGTCCTCCTCCCACATCCAGTCCCAGTCGATCCGCGCGACCGCCTCGTCGTGGGCCTCGCGCAGGCGCATGAAGCCCTCGGCGTCGTCCTCGGGATTGGTGACGCGCAGTTTGCGGGCGTAGGCGCGGCGGATGGTGTCGCGGTCGCGGGTGGGCTCGATGCCGAGCACGTCCCAGATGTCGTGGCTCACAGGAAGCTCTCGCCCTCGAGTTCGTCCAGGGCCGCCAGCAGTTGCTGCCGCGCGGCGTCGATCTGGCGCGGATCCTGGCCGTCGAGCACGCCTTCGAACTGCGACAGCAGCATGCCGACATGCTCGCGCACGTCGCCCAGGAACATCTCGTAGCAGCGCTGGGCGCGGGCCATGGCGGCGCGGTTGGCGTCGGTGTCGCGCGGATTGACCTTCAGCGCGGCCAGGGCGGCGCGGCGGGTTTCCAGGTCGGGAGCGTTGCGGTCGTCCTCGTCGACGATGACCAGTTGCCGGCGCTCGTTGGTCTGGGGCACCAGGACGTCGATCTCGATCAGGCCGTTGACGTCGTAGCTGAAGCGGCATTCCAGCGAGATTTCGCCGGCCTTGGCGGGCGGGACGGGGATCTCGACCTCGCCCAGGCGGACGTTCTCGGAGACCATCCGCGCCTCGCCCTGATAGATGCCGAACAGCACCTTGCGCTGGCCGTTCTGCATGGTGCTGAAGATCTTCGAGCGGCTGGCCGGAACCACCGTGTTGCGCTCGATGACCGGCGAGAAGATGCCGGTGCGCAGCGCCCCGCCAGGCCCCTGTTCGGCGACGTCGACGCCCAGGGAGTAGGGGCAGACGTCGGTCATCACCACGTCCTTGAGGGCGACGTCGCGGCTCTTCAGGCCCGCCTGGATCGCCGCGCCGATCACCACGGCCTCGTCGGGGTGGACGGCGGTGGAGGGGAAGCGGCCGAACATGCGGGTCACGGCGCGGCGCACGACGGGCATGCGCGTGGCGCCGCCGACCAGGATGATCTCCTTCAGGTCGTCCGGGCGCAGGCCGCCGTCGCGCAGGGCGCGGGTGACCGGTTCCTTCAGCTTGGCCAGCAGCGGCGCCGCGGCGGCCTCGAAGTCCTCGGCGGTGACTTCCAGCGTGTAGGCCTGGTCCTTCCAGGTGACCGCCATCTCGGCGCGGTCGGCGGTGGTCAGGGCGCGACGGGCCTTCTCGGCGGCGGCGTCCAGGCGGGTGGTGAGCGCCTCGCCGAGCAGGTCGGCGGCGAAGGCCTCGCGGTGGGCGGCCCGCATGCGGTCGACCAGCACCTTGTTGAAGTCCTCGCCGCCCAGCCGGTTGTCGCCGGTGGAAGAGCGCACCTCGATGACGCCCTCGAAGATCTCGAGCACCGACACGTCGAAGGTGCCGCCGCCCAGGTCGAAGACCAGGAAGCGGGTTTCGTCGGCCAGTTCGTGGATGCCGTAGGCCAGCGCGGCGGCGGTGGGCTCGTTGAGCAGCCGCTCGACCTTCAGCCCGGCCAGTTCGCCGGCCCGGCGGGTGGCCTTGCGCTGCTTGTCGTTGAAATAGGCCGGCACGGTGATGACGGCCTCGCGCACGGGCTCGCCCAGATAGGCCTCGGCGTCGGCCTTGAGCCGCGCCAGCACCAGGGCCGACAGCTCCTCGGGGCTGTAGGACTTGTCGCCCAGCCGCGTGGCGCGGGTCGTGCCCATGTAGCGTTTGAAGGTCGTGGCGGTCAGGTGCGGGTGGGTCGAGCGCCGCTCGCGGGCGGCCAGACCGACCAGCAGCGCGCCGTCGTTGTCCAGGCCCACCGCCGAAGGGGTGAGCACCGCGCCCAGGCTGTTGGGCACGAGCTCGACCTTTCCATCCCGCCAGACGCCCACGGCGCTGTTGGTGGTTCCCAGATCGATGCCGATGATCACGCGACGCTCCCCCGTACGCAAACTCAAGCTTGGGTTTAGACGCCCGCTCGGCCGGAACCAAGGGGCGTCTTGTGTGGGCGCGATCGCCAGCGGCGCTGGCGGCGGCGTGGGGATTTCTCCCTTGCTCCCGCCGCAAAAACGCGCATCTAGGCCCCATGCGCCGGTTCGACTTTTCCAGCCCCGACTTCGCCCAGGCCTTCAAGGCCTTCCTCGACGAGCGCCGCGGTTCGCCCGCGGACGTCGACGCCGCGACCGCGGATGTGCTGGAGGCCGTGCGACACGGCGGTCTCGACGCCGTGCTCGACTACACCCGCCGCTTCGACAAGGTGGAGCTGACGCCCGACACCGTGCGCGTCACCGCCGACGAGATCGAGGCCGGCGCGGCCGAGTGCTCGCAGGAAGTCCGCGAGGCCATCGCCTTCGCCGCCGAACGCATCCGCGTCTATCACAGCCGCCAGCGTCCGGCCGACCAGGCCTGGACCGACGAAGCCGGCGTCGAGCTCGGCTGGCGCTGGACGCCGCTGGAGGCCGTGGGCGTCTATGTGCCCGGCGGCCGCGCGGCCTATCCCTCGACCGTGCTGATGAACGCCGTGCCGGCCCAGGTGGCGGGGGTGGACCGCATCGCCATGGTCACTCCGCCCGGCAAGCTTCAACCCGCGGTGCTCGCGGCGGCCAAGGAAGCCGGCGTCACCGAGATCTGGCGCGTGGGCGGGGCCCAGGCCGTGGCCGCCCTGGCCTATGGCGCGGGTCCAATCCAGCCGGTCGACAAGATCGTGGGCCCGGGCAACGCCTATGTCACCGCCGCCAAGCGCCGCCTGTACGGCGTGGTCGGCATCGACGCCCTGGCCGGTCCGTCCGAGATCGTCGTCGTGGCCGACGCGGCCAACAATCCCGACTGGATCGCCGCCGACCTGCTCAGCCAGGCCGAGCACGACCCGGCCGCCCAGTCGATCCTGATCACCGACGACGAAGGCTTCGCCGCCGCCGTCGAGGCCGCCGTGACCGAACGCCTGAAGACCCTGTCGACCGGGCAGGACGCCGCCGCCTCGTGGCGCGACCACGGCGCGGTGATCATCGCCCCGCTGGACGAGAGCCCGGCCCTGGTCGACGCCATCGCGCCCGAGCACGTCGAGTTCGCCATGGAGAACCCCGAACGCCTGTCGGACCGGGTGCGCCACGCCGGCGCGATCTTCCTGGGCCGCCTGACGCCCGAAGCCATCGGCGACTACGTGGCCGGCTCCAACCACGTGCTGCCCACCAGTCGCGCGGCGCGCTTCCAGTCGGGCCTGTCGATCTACGACTTCATCAAGCGCACCTCGATCGTGAAGTGCGACGCGGCCTCGTTCGGGATCCTGGGGCCGCACACGGCGGCGCTGGCGGAAGCCGAGGGCCTGCCGGCGCACGCCTTGTCGGCGTCGATCAGGTTGCCTTCGAAGAGCTGACGGGCAAATCTCGCCATCCGATGTCAGACACGCCCAAGCACTTCCTGAAGACGATCGCCATCGACGAGGATTCGCTGGCGGCGGCCTCGCGCGACCAGGAGCAGGAGCGCCAGGTCGCGATCTTCGACCTGCTGGACGAGAACTATTTCGAGCCGGCCGAGGCGCAGGGCGGGCCTTATGACCTGAAGCTGTCGCTGATCGAGAACCGCCTGGCGCTCGACATCGTCGGCGGCGGCTACGAGAAGCGGCACCTCTTGTCGCTGTCGCCGTTCCGCGGGGTGATCCGCGACTATTTCATGATCTGCGACAGCTACTACCAGGCGATCCGCAACTCGACGCCGCAGCAGATCGAGGCCTTGGACATGGGCCGGCGCGGCCTGCACAACGAGGGCTCGGCCCTGCTGCGCGAGCGGCTGGACGGCAAGGTGAAGACCGATCTCGACACGGCCCGGCGCCTTTTCACCCTGATCTGCGCGCTGCACTGGCGGGGCTGATCGTGGTCGATCTGCCCGATGCGGTGCTGTTCACCTGCAACTACAACCGCGTGCGCTCGCCGATGGCCGAGGCGCTGTTCAAGCGGTTCTACGGAACCCGGGCCTATGTCGACTCGTGCGGCCTGAAGCCTGATCCGGCCGGGGAGGGGATCGACCCCTTCGTGGTGGCGGTGATGGACGAGATGGGCGTCGACGTCGCGACCCATCGGCCCAAGACCTTCGACGAGCTGGAGGACGACAGCTTCGACGTCGTCGTCTCGTTGACGCCGGAAGCCCAGCACCGGGCGGTGGAGCTGTCGCGCGACCGCGCCGTCGAGATCGAGTATTGGCCGACCCACGATCCGACCCTGGTGAACGACGGCTCGCGCGAGGCGATGCTGGCCGCCTATCGTGAGGTTCGCGACACGCTTTCGGCCGCGATCCGCGCGCGTTTCGGGACACCATCGACGTTCGGGGGGTGAATGCGCTATAAGCCCCGCCTCGCAGCCGCGGCTCGCGTCACGACTCGCCCACGGGTCGCGCGGGCCGCGTTGCTATTGAACCCCTGTTGAGAGGCCTGATGGCTAAGGAAGAACTGCTTGAGTTTCCCGGTACGGTCAGCGAACTGCTGCCCAACGCCACCTTCCGCGTGAAGCTCGAGAACGATCACGAGATCATCGCCCACACCGCTGGCAAGATGCGCAAGAACCGCATCCGCGTGCTGGCCGGCGACAAGGTGCTCGTGGAAATGACGCCCTACGACCTGACCAAGGGCCGTATCACCTACCGCTTCAAGTAAGCCGGGCGCGCACATGACGGTCGCCCAGCCTTCGCTGGTCCTGGCCAGTGCGAGCCCCAGGCGCTTGGACCTGTTGGCCCAGGTCGGCGTAACCCCCGACCGGGTCGATCCCGCCGACATCGACGAGTCGCCGCTGCGCGACGAGGCTCCGCGCCGCCATGCCCTGCGCCTGGCGCAGGAGAAGGCGCGCGCCGTGGCCGCGCGCTCGCCGGGTGATTTCGTGCTGGCCGCCGACACCGTGGTGGCCGTGGGGCGCCGCATCCTGCCCAAGGCCGAGACCGAGGCCGACGTCCGCTATTGCCTGAAGCTGCTGACCGGCCGCGCCCACAAGGTGCTGACCGGCGTGGCGCTGATCGGGCCGGACGGAACGATCAGCTCGCGGGTGATCGAGACGCGGGTGGTGTTCAAGCGCCTGTCCGACACCGAATTCGAATCCTACGTCGCCAGCGGCGAGTGGCGCGGCAAGGCCGGCGGCTACGGCGTGCAGGGCGTGGCCGGCGGCTTCATCGTCGACCTGCAGGGCTCCTATCCCAGCGTGGTCGGCCTGCCGCTGTACGAGACTCTTTGCATGCTGGACGGCAAGGGCTGGACCCGCCGCGAGGCCGTCGCATGAGCGAGCGTCGCGCATACCTCTACAAGGGCGTCGGCGAGACCGTCGGCGTCGTCACCCTGGACGGCCGGCCCGAGCGCCTGATCGTGCAGTGGGCGGGGGATGATCCGCTGGACGCCGA
Source organism: Caulobacter radicis (assembly GCF_003094615.1). Taxonomy (GTDB): domain Bacteria; phylum Pseudomonadota; class Alphaproteobacteria; order Caulobacterales; family Caulobacteraceae; genus Caulobacter; species Caulobacter radicis. The sequence goes on from NZ_QDKO01000024.1 coordinate 80,451, forward strand.
GGGCGTGCGCGGCGTGGCCCGGGTGAAATCCATCGAACGCGCCTTCGGGGCCGCCTTCGTGGCCCTGCCGGGCGGCGCCGACGTGCTGCTGCCGATCAAGCCCGACATGCCCAAGCTGGTGCAGGGCGGCCTGGTCGAGATCGAGATCCGCACCGCCTCGCGCGCCGACAAGGCCGCCGTGGCCCGCTTCGTCGGGGAAGGGGAGGGAGAGCCGCGCGTGCTGGCCGCCGCTCCGACGCTCGAGGAGCAGCTGCGCCACTATGTGAAGGCCGGTTCGCCGACGACGGGCGAGCGCGCCCTCGAGGCGGTGGAGGCCGCCGAGGCCGACATTCTGGAAACGGTCTTCGCCCTGCCGGGCGGCGGCGACGTCGCCATCGAGACGACCCGCGCCCTGACCTCGGTCGACGTCGACCTGGGCGGCCGGGAAGGCGACGCCAAGCGCGCCGCCCGCCAGGCCAACATGGCCGCGATCGGGGTTTCGGCCCGGGTGCTGCGCCTCAAGGGCCTTGGGGGGCTGGTGGTGTTCGACCTGGTCGGGCGCGGCCATGACGGCCAGGCCCTGACCGTGGCCGCCCGCAACGCCTTCGCGCCCGACAATCCGGGCGTGGCGGTCGGGGCGATCAGCAAGTTCGGGGCGCTGGAGATGGCCCTGCCGCGTCGCGCGCGGCCGGTCATGGAGCGCCTGGTGGACGCTCGCGGCGGCTGGACCGCGCCCTACGCCGCTCGCCGCCTGGCCAGGGCCCTGGAGCGGGAGGGGAGGGCCGACCCCGGCGGCCGCCTAGCCGCTCGCTGCGCCCCGGCGGTGCTGGAGGCCTTCGCCGCGCTCGACGCCGGTCTTGCCGAGCGCCTGGGCCGCCGTTTCACCGTTTCGGCCGAACCCGGCTGGAGCAACGACCGTATCGAGGTGTCCGCGGCATGAGCAGCGCCTGCCCCATCTGCGGCAAGGCCGCCCAGGACGCCTCCCGTCCGTTCTGCTCCAAGCGCTGCGCGGACGTCGACCTGCAGCGCTGGCTGTCGGATCGCTATGTCGTGCCGGGCGCCCAGGACGACGAGGAAAACCCTCCATCCACAGACTTCGACAATTAGTCGAAAAGGGCGCTGGACAAGCCCAGCGGGCTCTCTTATAGACCCCCTCCTCGCCGCCGGGCGAGGCCAGAAGCGGCCTTCACCGCTTCGAAGGCCCAAGGGCCTGGGTAGCTCAGTTGGTAGAGCAGCGGATTGAAAATCCGCGTGTCGCTGGTTCGATTCCGGCCCCAGGCACCACCTTCCTTTCATACTGTTCAGAACGACGCCGGCAATGGCGGGCGATCTCTCGCGTCGCCGTTTCGGCGGGTAGGGGCTTTCACCCGAGCTTACCGGTAAGTCGGCGGGGCGACGGATTCTTGTCCGATGAGGACATTTGCGAGCGGGCTCAGAGATTCTGAGGCGCCTCGTTTGAGGGACATCTGACCACCTCGCGCGCACTCAGCGGAAGATCGCTGTTTTGTCGGCATGCTGCGCTGCGGCGCCAATATTCCCTTTGATAGGGAAAAACCGCCTCGAATTCCTGATTTCTCATTTGTGCGGTGCAGCAAAGGGCGTTCACCGGGGGTGACTGTCGTAAATTTATGCCCAAGCGGCCCCCTTGACGGTGCGAAAAGGGGTTGCCAAAGGACCCATGCCGCAATTCTAACATTGCGGTAAGGCCTGGGCTTCGAGAGGAGCTCCGGTCACTCGCGCTTCGAAACGATCCTTCACGGCGGGCATGAGCCTTCCGCGGCGGGCGTAACGGGTCGAGCGCAGCGAAGCGGGTTCGCCCACCTTCCGAGAGATCGGATGGGAAAGCGGGCTTTTCAAGTTAGGGTGGAGACGCTCTCGCGCGACGACCCTCGGTCCAAACGTGCTAGACCAATCAGGAACTGGCGACAGATGCTCGACATTAAACGGAAGACCCCCCTCATCGCTCTCGTCGGCGCCATGGCGCTGATGGCGAGCGCCCCGGCCTTCGCTCAGGACGCCGCCGCTCCCGCGCCGGCCACCACCGAAGCCGCCGCTCCGGCCGCCACCCCGGCTGCTGAAACCCCGGCCCCGGCCGCTGACGCCGCTCCCGCCGAAGGCGCGGACGCTGGTGAAGCCGCCACCGAAAAGATGAAGTCGCACTCGCTGACCCCGGTCGGCATGTTCCTGGCCGCCGGCATCGTCGTTAAGGTCGTGATGATCGGCCTGATCCTGGCCTCGATCTTCTCGTGGGTTCTGCTGATCACGAAGCTCCTCGAGTTCGCCAGCCTGAACAAGCAGACCGACCAGTTCCTGGAAGCCTTCCGCGGCGCCCGTTCGATCTCGGACATCGCCCGCATCGGCTCGTCGGAAGAATTCGAAGGCAACCCGCTGGCCGACATGGCCGCCGCGGCCGCCCAAGAAGTCGAACTGTCGCGTCAAGCTGGCCTGCAAGTCGGCGGCGAGCACCGCGACTCGACCCTGGCCCGCGCCACCTACGCCATCAACGCCGTGCAAGCCTCGCTCGCCAAGCGTCTGTCGGGCGGCATGGTGTTCCTGGCTTCGGTCGGTTCGGGCGGTCCGTTCATCGGTCTGTTCGGTACGGTGTACGGGATCATGACCTCGTTCATCAGCATCGCGAACACCAACACGACCAACCTCGCCGTCGTGGCCCCGGGTATCGCTGAAGCCCTGCTCGCCACCGGTATCGGTCTGTTCGCCGCTATCCCGGCCGTTATCTTCTACAACTACTTCCAAACCCGCATCTCGGCCTACGGCACCCGCTCGGAAGGCTTCGTTGCTGAACTGATGAACGCTATCTCGCGTCAGCTCGACAAGGGGGCGTAAGACCGATGGCCGCCAAACTTTCGGGCGGCGGCGGCGACAGGTTCAACGTCGAACAGAACAGCGAGATCAACGTCACGCCCTTCGTGGACGTCATGCTGGTCCTCCTGATCATCTTCATGGTGGCGGCCCCGCTGGCCTCCGTGTCGATCGAAGTGAACCTGCCGCCGGCGGTAGCGAAAGCATCGCCTAACCCGCCGAAACCGGTCTACATCTCCATCAAGTCAAACGGTCAGCTGTACATCGGCGACGATCGCACTTCGATTGACACGATGGGTGAGGACCTGACGAAGAACATCGGCAGACGCGACCCTTCGAAGGAGCGCATCTTCATCCGTGCTGACGAAAAGACGCGCTACGGCTCGTTCATGGAGGTGATGAACACCCTCCAGGACAATGGGTTCTACAGCGTGGCTCTCGTGGGCCGTGATGAGAACAGCTGAGGGGTGATGCATGGCTGAACAACAAACGCCCGAGCATCGCCACTACGATCCGCTGACTTCGGAAGGCCCGCGCCGGAAGAAGGGCATCGGCACCTTCGGCGTCGCGACGATCATCGTGATCGGCCTGCACGCGGCTCTGTTCGCCTACCTGGCGAAGCAGAAGTTCGAAGCAGTGCTGAAGGAGTACAGCGACGAAGCCGTGGATGTGGAGCTGCCTCCGCCTCCGCCGCCTCCGCCGCCGCCTCCGCCGCCGCCGCCGCCGCCGCCGACCAACGCTCCGCCTCCGCCTCCCGCGGTGGTGCAGCCGAGGCCGCCGATCGCGCCGCCGCCGGACGTGACGCCGCCGCCGCCGCTTCCGATCCCGCCCGTCAAGGAGCGGGTCGAGCAGACGGCGCCGCCGATCATCTCGTCGGCTCCGCCGGCGCCGGTGACGGCTCCGCCGGCTCGCGCTTCGGTCGTGACGCGTCCGGACTGGGCTCGTCGCCCGAGCCCGGACGACATGGCCCGGTACTATCCGGACCGTGCGCAGCGGATGGAAGTCGGTGGCCGTGCAACGATCCGTTGCTCGGTGAACGCCAAGGGTTCGCTCGAGAACTGCTCGGTCGTGTCGGAATCTCCGGCCGACTACGGTTTCGGCGACGCGGCCCTGAAGCTGTCGCGCCTCTTCCGCATGAAGCCGAAGACCCTCGACGGGGCTCCGGTGGACGGCGGCGAGATCACGGTGCCGATCACCTTCCAGGTCCCGCAATAGCGACCGACCTGGGACGATCCCAAGAAGACGCCTCGGAACTCCGGTTCCGGGGCGTTTTTCTTTGCCCGTAACGCCGGGCGAAGGCGCGGCGGCATCAAGGCCTGTTCGAGGCGTGAAAATTTCCCCGTCGGACGCCTTTTCGCCGCTTGATCCCGGGGGCGGGTCCGACTAAGAACACGCCTCTCGCGGAGCCGCCTTAGCTCAGTTGGTTAGAGCGCTAGATTGTGGATCTAGAGGTCCTCGGTTCGAGCCCGAGAGGTGGTACCACGAGACGACGAACAGGCCCGGCGGCGACGCCGGGCTTTTTCTTTTCCGCGCCCTGGCAGCCGCTCCTGAAGGCCGCGCCATTGCGTCGCGGCGGCGGAGCGCCGCATGGCGAGGCCTGGCGGTCCATGGGATCTACCGGGCGCGGACAGGGTTTCGTGAGACGGATCGTCGCGCACTTGCACGGACCATAGCCAAGTCGCGTGGAACGTGCGTACGGTGACGCTCACGACACCGCCGCTTGAGCGGGCCCGCGCGCGTCGCGGAGCGAGATCGGGGAGGAAGCAATGGCGGACGGCGCTATGGGAAAGGTTCCGACGGAAGAGCAATTGGCGGCCGCCGCGCTGGACGTGGCCGGGCTGCTGGGATTCGCCGACCTGCTGCCGGCCTATGCCGCGGCGCAAGGCGGCGAGAAGCTGGACGTGCTGGGCGCCATCGTGCGCGTGATCGCCGCCGATGTGCTTGGCGTCGAGCCCGGCGGCGACCGCATCGCCCCTGAGTCGGTGTTGCTTCTAGGCCAGGACTAGAGGCGCGTTGGAGGCGGCGGCGCTACCGCGGGCCTCCGCCTTCCTTCCCATGCATCCATAGTTCCGGGCCTTGTGGCCCGCATTGCTGGCGCTCCTGCGAAGCCCGGAGCGCCGGCCGTCTACGGCGCGGTCCAGCCGCCGCCCAGGGCCTGGTAGAGCGCCACGGCGTTCAGCAGGCGGGCTTCGCGCACCTGCGACAGGGCAAGTTCCGTGGCCAGGAGGCCACGCTGGGCGTCCAGTTCCTCCAGATAGGCGACGTAGCCGGCCTGGTAGCGCTTGCGGGCGTGGTCCAGCGTGCGGGCCGCGGCGGCGCGCTGCAGGCGGGCGTGGTCCTCCTGCTCGGACAAGCGGCCCTGGCCTTCCAGGGCGTTCTCGACCTCGTTGAAGGCCGTCAGCGCGGCCTTGCGATAGGCGAAGGCGGCCTGGTCGCGGCGGGCGGCGGCGGCGCCCGAGGCGCCGCGCAGGCGTTCGCCGTCGAAGATCGGGGCCAGCACGCTGCCGCCCAGGCTCCAGGTGGTCAGCGGATCGATGTGCAGCACCTTCAGGCCGCCGGCGGCGGCCGACAGCCTGACCTGCGGCAGGAAGGCGGCGCGGGCGGCGGCCAGGCTGGCGTCGGCGGCCGCGAGGCTGGCCTCGGCCTGGGCGATGTCGGGGCGGCGCTCCAGCAGAGTGGAGGGCAGGGGAGCGGCCGGCTGCGGCACGGCCAGGGCGTCCAGGCCGCCTCGGGCGATCAGCCCGGCGCCATCGTCGCCGGCCAGCAGGGCCAGGCCCGCCTCCTGGCGGCGGACGGCCAGCTCCAGGGCCGGCACGCGCTGGGCGGCGGCCTCCAGCTCGCCCTCGGCCTGGCGCAGTTCGAGATTGGAGGTCAGGCCCTGTTGAGCCCGGCGCCGCGCGCGCCCGGCGGCCTCCTGGCGCGAGACCAGGGTGGCGCGCGCCGTGGCCAGCTGGGCGTCCAGCGAGGTCAGGGAGATATAGGCGCGGGCCACGGCGGCGGCGACGGAGAGGCGGCCGGCGTCGCGGCCGTAGCGGCTGGATTGCAGGCTGGCGCGGGCGGCGGCGTCGCCGGCCCGCAGCCGGCCCCACAGGTCGATCTCATAGGCGGCCTGGAGCTGGCCCTGGGCGGCCAGCGGTTCGGCCGGCGTGCCGAAGGCCGACAGCTCGCGCTGTTTCTGCACCCCGCCCGCGGCGTTCAGCGTCGGAAGCAGGGCCGCGCGCGATTGGGCGGCCAGGCCCTCTGCCTCGCGCACCCGGGCCTCGGCGATCCCGAGGTCGGCGTTGCGAACGAAGGCGGCGGCCACGAGGTCGGAAAGCCGGGGATCGCCGAAGGCCTTCCACCAGGCGGCGGCGACGGCCTCCTGGCCGGCGGGCGACCCGGCGCGCCAGCCGGCGGGAGGGCTGACGGCGGCCTCGCTGGGCGGGGCGGTCTTGGGGCCGGGTGTGGCGCAGGCGGCGAGCAGCAGCGTCGTGGCCAGCAGAGGGAAGGCATGGCGCATCAGCGGCGCTCCTTCTCGCGCGGCGCCTTGGCCAGGTCGACCTGGGCCTCGACCGACATGCCGGGGCGCAGGCGGGCAAGGTCGGGCTGGCCGGCCTCGAGCACGATGCGCACGGGCAGGCGCTGAGCGATCTTGGTGAAATTGCCGGTGGCGTTCTGGGCCGGCAGGATGCTGAACTCCGAGCCGGTGGCCGGCGAGATCTGCTCGATGCGGCCGTGGAAGCGCCGGTCGCCCAGGGCGTCGACCGTGACGCTGGCGGGCTGGCCAGGGCGCATGCGGCCGGCCTGGCGCTCCTTGAAGTTGGCGATGATCCAGCGCTGGGGCGGCACCAGCGAGACGAGCTGGGTCCCGGCGGTGACGAACTGGCCCTGGCGCACACCGATCTGGCCCAGCTGGCCGTCCGTGGGGGCCAGGACGAGCGTGTTGTCCATGTCGATCTCGGCGAGGCGCAGGGCGGCGCGGGCGGCGGCCACGGCGGCCTCCAGGCCCTGCCGCGAGACGCCGACCGAGCGGACGTCCTGGCGGGCGATGTCGCGGCCGACCTGGGCGGCCACCACCTGGGCCTCGGCGGCGCGCAGGGCCGCGCGGGCCTGGTCGCGTTCGCGCAGCGAGACCGAGCCGTCGGTGGCCAGGTCGGCGACGCGGGCCATGTCGGCGCGGGCGCGCTCCAGCTGGGCCTGGGCCGAGCCGATGTCGGCGTGGCGGGCGGCCAGGGCGGCCTCGCGAGAGGCCTGGGCCTGGGTCGAGTTGGCCAGGTCCGCCTCGCGAGCGGACAGGGTGGCGCGCGCCTGGTCCAGGCGCTGGCCGTAGATGCGGCGGTCGATCTCGACCAGGGGCTGGCCGGCGCGCACGGTCTGGAAGTCCTGCACCAGCACCTTGGTGACATAGCCGCTGAGCTGGGGCGCGATGACGGTGACCTGGCCGCGCACATAGGCGTTGTCGGTGCGCTGCACCGAGCCGGCGAAGGGCGGCAGCTTCCACAGGAACAGGATCAGCAGCACCACGGCCAGGGTGATGACGGCCGTCAGCACGATGGCCCGCACGCCCGGCGGCTTGGGCCGGGCCGGAGGCGGGGCGGCCGCGGCGGCGCGGTCTTCCGGCTGCGGCTGAGGTGAGGGATTGGCGGGCGGCGGCGGGGCGGCGGCGTCGGTCATGCGGGTTCCGAGGCGGGCTTGGATGATGTCGGGGGAGACGGCGGCGCGGGCGCCTGGCCGCCCTGGCGTTTCATGCGCACGGCCAGCAGCACGAACAGCAGGGCGGCGTAGAAGAACTGGGCGACGGCGATGATCCCGATCACCCGGAAGACGTCGTTGAAGGCCAGGATGTTGGCCTGCTGGATCAACTGTTGGGTCAGCAGGGCCACGCCGTCGGCGGCGCGGAAGGCCGGGTCGCCTTGAGTGGCGGCGTAGGCGCCGCCATAGGCCTGCAAGGTCGCGGCGACGGCCGGATCGGAGCCGGTCAGGTGCTCGGCCAGATAGACGGCGTGATGCTGGGCCCGCACGGTCTGCAGCGTGCCCAGCAGCGAGGCCCCGAACAGGCCGCCCAGGTTCTGGGCGACGCCGAACATCACCGAGAAGGTGATGATCGAGCCCAGGCCTCGGGTCAGCAACTGGCCGATGCCGAACATGAAGGCTGGTCCCAGGAACATGGCGGCGGCGAAGGCCAGCAGGGCCTGGCTGAGATAGAGATTGACCGGCGCGGTCAGCACCGTGGCGCGGGCGTCGAGGAAGGCGCCGACGGCGATCAGCAGGATCGAGCCGAGGAACTGCGGGGCCAGGGTCTTCTGGTTGAGGGTCGTGGCGCTGACCACGACGCCGGCTATGGTGGCCAGCAGGACCACGCCGTAGAGCAGCCGCTGCTGTTCGGCGGCCAGGCCCAGGGCGTTCATCAGGCCAGCGGCGCCGACGCTCTGTTCGGACAGGATCAGGCGCACCAGGGCGATGTTCAGGCAGAAGCGCAGGAAGGCGCCGGTGGCCACCCAGCGGGTGTCGATCAGCGGGTGGACGCGGCCGTGCTCGACCAGCGAGGCGACGGCGATCATCACCACGGCGGCGGCAAGGCACCAGCCGAGCCACGGCGCCTCGAACCACCAGACGATGCGGCCAAGGCCCAGGACGGCGACGACCAGGCCAAGGCCGCCGCCCAGCAGGGCGAAGGTCAGGACGTCGGTCTTCTCGAAGACGTGGATGCGCACCCCGTGCGGCAGGCGAAACAGCAGCACGGCGGCCAGGCAGGCGGCGGCCAGGCACGCTTCCAGGGCGTAGAGGCCGTGCCAGTAGGCGGCGTCGAGCAGGCCGGTGGAGATCACCCGGGCCAGCGGCGCGCCCAGTTGCGAGACGCCGACCCCCAGCACCAGCGCGCCCATGCGGAACGAGGCGGGGAAGGCCTGCAGCATGTAGAACATGGCCAGGGCGCTGAGCGCGGCGGCGCCGACGCCGCTGATCGCCCGCAGGGCCAGGGCCATCGGATAGTTGTCGAGGAACAGGTGGGCGAAGGCGGCCACCGTGTAGAGGCTGAGGAACACCAGGGTGAACCGCCGGATGCCGAACTGCTGGCGGTACTTCACCAGCAGCAGGTTCATCGAGATGTTGGTCATGATGTAGATCGTGGTCAGCCAGGCCCCTTGGGTGGGGGTCAGGCCCAGCGAGCCCTGGATGGCCGGCAGGTTGACCGAGATCAGCGCCGTGCCCAGCGAGCCGGTGACCCCGATCAGCAGGCTGATCAGGCCATGGACGATGCGGAAGGGCAGGGGGAAGTCCGGCGTCGAGGGCGAGCCGGGCATCATCGGCCGCTCGTGCGGCAGCCAATCCGGGGTCTGGCCGATCGTCTCGCCGTGCCGGGGCATCGCGCCTCTTGGTGCTGACGGCGTCACTGTGGGATGCGCCGCGTCGTCGGTCAAATGTCGTCGATGACGCAGGCTTGGGAGCGTGGCCGGGCTGCGTCTTGAACGAAATTCCTCAGACCTCGGCGCATCTTGACGCTTGCGCCAAATTCGAACGCTTGTAAGGGTTCCCTAGGGGTAAAGGGGATTGAAGTCTTGAGTTCGACCACCGAGATCGCCGCCGGCCAGGACGCCGAAGCGCAGGAAACCGAAGCTGTCACCAAGAACCTGGTGTTCACGGCGGCCGAGCGGCTGTTCGCCCTGCACGGCTTCCAGAACGTGTCGGTGCGCGACATCACCGCCGCGGCGGGCGTGAACCTAGCGTCGGTGAACTATCACTTCGGCTCCAAGGACGCCCTGCTGTTCGAGATCTTCAAGCGCCGCACGGCCGAGCTCAACCGCGAGCGGGCCCGGATGCTGCACGAGGCCAACGACAGGAACGAGGGCGCCCCGCCGGTGCGCGAGATCCTGGCCGCGCTGCTGACCCCGCCGCTGCGCTGGCTGGCCCCCGACCACGAGCGCCGCATCTCGCTGCAGTTCCTGATCCGCGCCCGCAGCGAGGGCACCGACGAGATCCGCAGTGTGCTCAAGACCGACGTCTCGCACCTGCGCCGCTTCTCCGACGCCCTCCTGAAGGCCCGCCCGGACCTGTCACCGGAAGACGTCTACTGGCGGCTGCACTTCACCCTGGGCATGCTGCACAACAACCGCTTCGCCGAGTTCGACCGCCTGAACGTGCTGTCGGAAGGCCAGACCAGCGAGGCCGATGTGGTCTCGCTGCTTGAGCGGATGCTGGCCTTCGCCGAGGCCGGCTTCGCGGCTTAAGGTAGAAGCCCTCTCTCATGGAGAGAGGGAGGGGCCCGCGCCGCAGGCGTGGGAGGGTGAGAGGGTACGCTCTCGCCGATGAAGCGCCCCCACTTCGTCATCCCGGAAAGCCCAAAGGGCTTATCCGGGACCCAGGGGACTGGGCTCGGCAGCCAGTTTGGGCGCCCCGGCGGATATCGACGCAGTGCGGCGGCCCCTGGGTCCCGGCTCTCCGCTTCGCTGCGGCCGGGATGACGGCTTAAGGCGAGAATTGGGATCCACGGCCAGGGGTGAAACCTCTCACCCTCCCACCGCTTCGCGGCGGGCCCCTCCCTCTCTCAAAGAGAGAGGGGCTATAATCAGCGCGCACCAACTCAGCTTCCGATCACCTGCACGAATCACCGGCATGTGAGGAACGATCGCCCGGCCTGAGGGTTAAGGTGGCCCCATGGCCCGGCTCGGCATCACTCACGAGACCCGTTACGCTTACGAGCGCCCGGTGGCGTTCGGGCCGCACCGGCTGCTGATCCGGCCGCGCGACAGCCACGCCATCCGCATCGTCGAGGCCAGGCTGGCCACCTCGCTGCCCGGCCAGACGCGCTGGAGCTACGACGCCAGCGGCAACTGCGTCTGCACCTTCCAGCCGGAGGGGCAGGCCGAGTTCCTGACCATCACCAGCAGCCTGGTGATCGACCGCTTTCCAGCGCCGCTGAGCGACCAGGCGATCGACGACCCGCACACGGTCTCGCCGATCGTCTACGGTCGCGAGGACCGGGCGGTGCTCGATCCGTTCATCCGCCCGGCCACGGAGGACGCCGACCGGGTGCTGCTGCGCTGGCTGCGCGAGCAGATGGAGCGGCCCGACGAGCCGGCGCTCGATTTCCTGCTGCGCCTGAACGCCACGATCCACGACCAGTTCGAATACCAGGCCCGCGCCGCCGAAGGCACCCAGAGCCCGGCCCTGACCGTGGCGCGCGGGGCGGGCACCTGCCGCGACTTCGCCTGGCTGATGGTCGAGGCGCTGCGGCGGCTGGGCTACGCGGCGATGTTCGCCACGGGCTACATCTATAGCTCCGCGCATGGGGGCGTTCGAGGCGCGGGCGCGACCCATGCCTGGTGCGAGGTTTTCCTGCCCGACCTGGGCTGGACCGAGTTCGACCCGACCAACGGCCTGGCCGAGTCCGAGGACCTGATCCGGGTGGCCGCCACCCGCACCCCCGCCGAGGCCCTGCCGGTCTCGGGCACGGTGATCGGCGATCCGGGCCTGTCGGAGCTCAGCGTGGCCGTCGACGTGCAGCAGCTCGATGCGCTGTGCGAGGCGGCTTGAGGCCGATCAATGAAAAACGCCGCCAGAGGGCGTAGAGTGATGTTCAGACGGGAGGCGCCGCCATGATGACCAAGCCGTTCCAACACCAGAACCCGATGACCAACTACGCGGTCCCGAAATCGGAGCCCAAGGCCCAGCACGGCCAGAAGCCCGACAAGGACTGCGTCGAGCTGAAGGACGAGAAGCGCTCGTTCGAGCCGCGTCCGGGGCATTGAGGCCTTCAATATCGTCATCCCGGGCGGAGGCGCGCTTGCGCGCCGTAGACCCGGGACCCAGGGGGCGATGCACGGCAGCGGCTCCCGCCGACCGCGCCTGATCCACCCACCGCGCCCCGTCTCCTGGGTCCCGGCTCTCCGCTGCGCTGCGGCCGGGATGACGAGGGTAAGGAGAGTGGGCGAGGCTCACCCCCGCCGCAGGATGAACTCCAGGTCCTGGATCTCGCCCACCGGGAAGAAATACTCGCCGGCTTTTTCGAACCCCATGCGGCCGTAGAGGCGCTGGGCGCCGAAGTTCTCGGACCAGACGCCGATCCACAGCGGGCGCGGACCATCCTGTTCCAGCCATTCCAGCGCGGTGTTCAGCAGCAGCGAGCCGCGGCCGCCGCCCTGGTGATCCTTCAGCACGTAGATTCGCTTCAGCTCGCCGTGACCCGGCTCGACGTCCGGGTGGGGCAGGTCGCAGGGACCGGCCAGGGCGTAGCCGATCGCCTGGCCGTCGTGCTCGAGGATCCAGCTGGCCTTTTCGGGATCGGCAAGGTCGCGGCAGGTGCGCTCCAGGCCGTAGGCATAGGCCAGGAAGGTCGCCAGGTCCTTGGGCGGATAGAGGTGCGCGAAGGTCTCGGTGAAGGTGCGCGCCCCCAGGGCGGACAAGGTCTCGGCGTCGCCTGGGGCGGCGCGGCGCAGGGTCGTGCTCATGGGCAGTTGATGCCTGAAAAAGGGCGGCGCGGACAGGCCATGTGACGCGTTCTTGAAATGCGATTGGTCTTATGGCGACCGGCCGACAAAGGGCCTAGGTAGGGGCCGCCACAGCGCGGTTTTTGGGGTCGGCCTCGGGCCGGACCGACCCCCATGCTTGCCAAGCGCGCACGGGCATGTCATGACAACGTTGTCATAGGGTGGACGAAATTGACCAAGAAAAAAGCCGAGAACGGTGAGACGGGCCGCGACGTCCTGGTGCTCCTCGGAGGCGCCGGCGACCTGGCCCTGCGGATGCTTCTGCCGTCGCTGTATTTCCTGGAAGTCGATCGGCTGCTGCCGCGCGACCTGCGCATCTTCGGCGTCGCGCGCGGCGAGCTGGACGGCGCGGGCTACCGCAAGCTGGTGCGCGAGCACCTGGGCAAGCGCGCCAATGTCGAAGAAGCCGCCTGGGAGCGCCTGGCCGCCCGCCTCGACTACCTCTCGGTCGACATCACCAAGGAAGAGGGCGCCAAGGCCCTGGCCGGCAAGATCGGCGGCCACGACTCGCTGACGGTGTTCTTCGCGGTTTCGCCCAGCCTCTATCCGTCCGCCTGCCAGGCCCTGCAGGCCGCCGGCCTGACCGGCCCGTCGACGCGCCTGGTGCTGGAAAAGCCGATCGGCCGCGACCTCGAAAGCTCCAAGGCCACCAACGCCGCCGTCGGCGCCGTGGTCGACGAGAGCCAGATCTTCCGCATCGACCACTATCTGGGCAAGGAGACGGTCCAGAACCTCACCGCCCTGCGGTTCGCCAACGTGCTGTTCGAGCCGCTGTGGGACAACAAGTCGATCGACCACGTCCAGATCACCATCGCCGAGACCGAGAAGGTCGGCGACCGCTGGCCCTATTACGACGAGTACGGCGCCCTGCGCGACATGTTGCAGAACCACCTGCTGCAACTGCTCTGCCTGGTGGCCATGGAGGCCCCGTCGGGTTTCGACCCCGACGCCGTGCGCGACGAGAAGGTCAAGGTGCTGCGCAGCTTGCGCCCCTTCACCAAGGACAACGTGGCGCACGACACCGTCCGCGGCCAGTACGTGGCGGGCGTGGTCGAGGGCACGGCCCGCGCCGGCTATGCCGAGGAAGTCGGCCAGCCGTCCAGGACCGAGACCTTCGTGGCCATGAAGGTGGCCATCGACAACTGGCGCTGGGCCGGCGTTCCGTTCTTCCTGCGCACCGGCAAGAACCTGCCCGACCGCCGCACCCAGATCGTCGTGCAGTTCAAGCCCGTGCCGCACAACATCTTCGGCCAGGTGACGCAAGGCGAGATGCAGGCCAACCGCCTGGTCATCGACCTGCAGCCGGAAGAAGACATCTCGCTGTCGGTGATGACCAAGCGTCCGGGCCTGTCGGAAGAGGGCATGCGCCTGCAGTCGCTGCCGCTGTCGCTGAACATGGCCGCGCCGGGCGCGCGCCGCCGGATCGCCTACGAGAAGCTGCTGCTGGACGCGTTCCGCGGCGACCGCACCCTGTTCGTCCGTCGCGACGAGGTCGAGGCCGCGTGGCGGTTCGTCGACGGCGTGGCCAAGGCCTGGGCCGATGCGGGCATCGAACCGGCGACCTACGCCGCCGGCACCTGGGGGCCGCCCAGCGCCGCCTCGCTGATCGCGCCGCAAGGCCGCGGCTGGAAGTCGTAAGAGGGTATCCGCAACATGCCCAAGATCGAAGTCTTCCCGACGCGCGAAGCCCTGTACGACGCGGCCGCCTCGACCATCGCTGGCGCCCTGACCACGGCCGTGGCCACCCACGGCAAGGCCGGGTTCGCCGCCACCGGCGGCACGACGCCCGCGCCGGTCTACGACCGCCTGGCGACCCTGACCGTTCCCTGGGACAAGGTCACCGTCACCCTCAGCGACGACCGCTTCGTGCCGCTCGACCATCCGGGCAGCAACGAGGCCCTGGTGCGCCGTCACATGCTGACCGGCGACGCGGCCAAGGCCGCCTTCGCGCCGCTCTATTTCGACGGCGTCGACCACGAAGCCTCGGCCGCGAAGGCCGAAGAAGGCGTCGCCCAGGCCCTGCCGTTCGGCGTGGTGCTGCTGGGCGTCGGCGCCGACGGCCATTTCGCCTCGCTGTTCCCGGGCAACCCGGCCCTGGCCGCGGGCCTGGATCCCGACACCGACCGCCTGGTCGTGGCCGTGCCGAAAGGCGAGCCGGCCCCCGACCTGCCCCGGATCAGCCTGACCTTCCAGGCGTTGATTCAGGCGTCGCTGATCGTGTTGCTGGTCACGGGCGAGGCCAAGCGTGAGCTCCTGGCCGGCGAGGTCGATCCCGACCTGCCGATCGCCAGGATCCTGAAGCAGGACCGCGCCCCGGTCCGCATCCTCTGGGCGGAGTAAGTTCTGATGGCCCTCAATCCCGTCATCGCGCAGATCACCCAGCGGATCATCGAGCGCAGCCGTCCGACCCGCGAGGCCTATCTGGCCCAGATGGAGGCCGCGTCCCTGGCCCAGCCGGGCCGCGCCAAGCTGTCCTGCGCCAACTGGGCCCACGCCTTCGCCGCCTCGCCGGCCGCCGACAAGGTGCGCGCGCTCGACCCGAACGCGCCCAACCTGGGCATCGTCTCGGCCTATAACGACATGCTGTCGGCCCACCAGCCGCTGGAAGAGTATCCGGCGCTGATCAAGGAGGCCGCCCGCGAGGCCGGCGCCACGGCCCAGTTCGCCGGCGGCGTGCCGGCCATGTGCGACGGCGTCACGCAAGGCCGTCCGGGCATGGAGCTGTCGCTGTTCTCGCGCGACGTCATCGCCATGGCCACGGCCGTCGCCCTGACCCACGACGCCTTCGACGCGGCCATGTACCTGGGCGTCTGCGACAAGATCGTTCCGGGCCTGGTCATCGGCGCCCTGGCCTTCAGCCACCTGCCGGCGGTGTTCGTGCCGGCCGGCCCGATGACCTCGGGCCTGCCCAATTCGGAGAAGGCCCGCATCCGCGCCCTCTACGCCGAGGGCAAGGTCGGCCGCGACGAGCTGCTGGCCGCCGAGAGCGCCAGCTATCACGGCCCGGGCACCTGCACCTTCTACGGCACGGCCAACACCAACCAGATGCTGATGGAGCTGATGGGCCTGCACCTGCCGGGCTCGGCCTTCGTGCATCCCAACACCCCTCTGCGCAGCGCTCTCGTCAAGGAAGCCGCCCGTCGCGTCGCCGCCGTCACCCACAAGGGCAACGAGTGGATCCCGGTCGGCCGCGTCATCGACGAGAAGGCCGTGGTCAACGGCGTCGTCGGCCTGATGGCTACCGGCGGCTCGACCAACCTGGCTTTGCACATCGTGGCCATGGCCCGGGCGGCCGGGATCATCCTGACGCTGGAAGACCTGGACGACATCTCCAAGGCCGTGCCGCTGCTGGCCAAGGTCTATCCGAACGGCTCGGCCGACGTGAACCACTTCCAGGCCGCCGGCGGCATGGCCTTCGTGGTGCGCGAGCTGCTGAAGGCCGGCATGGCCCACGAGGACGTGCTGACCATCGCCGGTCCTGGCCTGTCGAACTACCACCAGGAACCCTACCTGGACGGCGACGAGCTGAAGTGGCGCGAAGGCCCGGAGACCTCGCTCGACGAGGCCATCCTGCGCCCGGTCGAGAACCCCTTCAGCAAGGAAGGCGGCCTCAAGCTGCTGGCCGGGAATCTCGGTCGCGGCGTGATCAAGATCTCGGCCGTGAAGCCCGAACACCACGTGATCACCGCCCCCGCCGCCGTGTTCCAGGAGCAGGAAGACTTCATCGCCGCCTTCAAGCGCGGCGAGCTCGACCGCGACGTCGTGGTGGTGGTGCGCTTCCAGGGTCCGTCGGCCAACGGCATGCCCGAACTGCACAACCTGTCGCCGTCGATCTCGGTGCTGCTGGACCGCGGCCACAAGGTGGCCCTGGTCACCGACGGCCGCATGTCGGGCGCGTCGGGCAAGACGCCGGCCGCCATCCACGTGACGCCGGAAGCCGCCAAGGGCGGGCCTCTGGCCTACGTGCAGGACGGCGACGTGATCACCATGAACGCCGACACCGGCGAACTCTTCATCCATGTGGACGAGGCGGAACTCCTCGCCCGCACGCCTGCACCAGTCCCGGCGTCCAAGCCGGGCTTCGGGCGCGAACTGTTCAGCTGGATGCGACACGGGGTCGGCGCCGCCGACGCCGGCGCGTCCGTGCTGTTTGCTTAAAGGGAACGGGAAACCCATGAACGGCGCCACTGCACACGGCCTGGGCCTCGTCGGAGACATCGGCGGCACCAATGCGCGCTTCGCCCTGGTCGACTTCGACGGTCCGGATCCCCGGCTGATCGAGCCCACCGCCTACAGGGGCGAGGACTACGACACGGCCGAGGACGCCATCGAGGACTATCTGGCCAAGGTGGGGGTCAAGCACCCCGACCAGGCCGTGGTCGCGGTGGCGGGCCCGATCGAGCACGGCGCCGTTCACTTCACCAACATCGACTGGCGCCTGTCGGAAGACAGCCTGCGCCGCGCGGGCGGCTTCCGGAGCGCCCGCCTGATCAACGACTTCACGGCTCAGGCCCTGGCCGCGCCGCGCCTGAGCCCCAAGGACCTGCGCCAGATCGGCCCGCTGCCGACCTCGGGCGAGGGCGACCTAGCGATCATCGGCCCGGGCACCGGGTTCGGCGCCGCGGGCATGGTGCGCCGCCACGGCTGCGACACCCCGCTGACCACCGAGGGCGGCCACATCTCGTTCGCCCCGGTCGACGAGTTGGAGATCGAGATCCTGCGCGGCCTGCAGGCCAAGTACGGCCGCGTGTCGGTCGAGCGCATCCTGGCTGGCCCCGGCATGGAGGACCTGCACGTCCTGCTGGCCAAGATCGAGGGCCGCCCGGTCGAGGAACTGGCCGCCAAGGCCATCACCGAAGGCGCCGTGGCGGGCCGCGAATGCTGCAAGACCACGGTCGAGCGCTTCTGCGCCATTCTCGGCTCGGTGGCGGGCGACCTGGCCCTGGCGCTCGGCGCGCGCGGCGGCGTGTTCATCGCTGGCGGCATCGCGCCCCGGATCATCGACCTCCTGGAAGCCAGCGCCTTCCGCGAGCGCTTCGAGGCCAAGGGCCGGCTGAGCGACTATGTGCGCGACATCCCGACCCACGTGATCCTGCACCCGCATACGGCGCTGATCGGGGCTGCGGTGGCTATGACGCCGGACGGCCAGGCGTCGATTTCGTAGGGCTGGTTTTCCCGGCGCCGGTGCGTGGTCCCCGTCCTTCGACGAGCTCAGGATGAGGACCATGGCCGGCGTTCCGGACGTATGGAAACCTCATCCTGAGCCTGTCGAAGGACGAGGTTTCCGCCGCGGAAGTCGCCGCTAGGACCTCCGCTTTCAGCCCCTTCGTTCAAAAAGGGGTCGCCTTGACAAGGTTGTCATGGCTTGTTGTCTCGCTTGAAGGCTGAATCAACGCCGCGCGAGGCCATTTCTTGAACGCCAAGGTTACGATCCATGACGTCGCCCGCATGTCGGGCGTTTCGATCAAGACCGTGTCGCGGGTGCTGAACCGCGAGCCCAACGTCAAGGCCGACACCCGCGACCGGGTGCAGGAGGCCGTGGCGGCGCTGAACTACCGGCCCAACATCTCCGCCCGCAGCCTGGCGGGCTCCAAGGCTTATCTGATCGGGGTGTTCTTCGACAACCCAAGCCCCGCCTACGTCACCGACGTGCAACTCGGGGCGATCGGCCGGTGCCGGACCGAGGGCTATCACCTGATCGTCGAGCCGCTCGATTCGGAAGGCGACGTCGAGGAGCAGGTGGCGCCGATGCTGGCCACCCTGCGGATGGACGGGGTGATCCTGACCCCGCCGGTCTGCGACGACGTGCGCGTGCTGGACGTGCTGGACGCCGAGGGCGTGCCGTATGTGCGCCTGTCGCCGGACAGGGACCTGGACCGCTCGGCCTATGTGCGGATGGACGACGTGGCCGCGGCCTATGACATGACCGCCCACCTGATCAAGCTGGGCCACAAGGACATCGCCTTCATCAAGGGACACCCCGATCACGGCGCGGCCCACCTGCGCTACGAAGGCTACGCCAAGGCCATGGCCGAGCACGGCCTGGTTGTGCGCGAGGATCGTGTCGCCCAGGGCTGGTTCTCGTTCCGCTCGGGCTTCGAGGCGGCCGAGACCCTGCTGGCGGGCGAAGACCGGCCGACGGCGATCTTCGCCTCCAACGACGACATGGCGCTCGGCGTCATGGCCGTGGCCAATCGCCTGCGGCTGAACGTGCCCGACACCCTGTCGGTGGCCGGCTTCGACGACACGCCGGGCGCCAAGGTCGTCTGGCCGCAACTGACGACCGTACGCCAGCCGATCCAGGCCATGGCCGCCGCCGCCGCCGACCTGCTGCTGAGCGGCGCGCTGAAGGGCGAGGACGGGGTCGCCCCCTCGCGCCTGCTGGATTTCGAGCTGGTGGTGCGCGAGAGCACCGGACCGGCGGCGGGGTAGGGGGAGACTGTCGCTCCCCGTTGCGTCTTGGTGAAAAAATCTGCTCGCCGCCGTTTGCGGCGGGGTTGAACATTGCGATCGGCTCACCATATGAGCGTCAGAGTTGATCGCCCGCTGCCTGTCAGGCAAGTTGCGCGATGTGCTCCATCGCCCATTTCGCGCGGCGTTTCGAACGCCGCCCTTCGGGCTTCCACCCTCTGTTGAACTTTTGGTTCGGCGACACGCCGAGCCCTGTCTGGAATTATATGAACACCAATACCGCCCGTGCGGCCGCCGCTCAGCGCAAGCCCCGCACCCAACCGCATTCGCGCGCCGTGACGCCGCCTGCCCGCACCGAGTGGGCGTGGCCGGGACTCACCCGCGCCGAACTGCGCGAACACATCATCGAACAGATCGGCTGATCACGGCCTTCGCGGCCGGACGTTGTCCGCGCCGCCCTGCTGTTTCCGCGAAGCCTTTTCCCGCAAGGCTTCGCGGCTTTCAGCCGATAAATCACACAAATATCGAAATCGAATTTTGTTACGCGATTGACAGCGTTGTCCATTGACAGCGCTGTCGCGTTACTCCTAGGTTGCATCCGCCGACCCCCGAGAAGGGTCGGAGAACAAGGGAGGATGCGCAAGGCATCCCGCAAAACTGGCGAACTTGCTCACGTCGACACCGTCGGCGGAGATCGGCTCTCTGCGGCCGTAACCTAGGGGAATGCTCATGATTTCGAAGACTTACGCGACCCGGTACGCGCTGATGGCGGCGGCGTCCTCGGTCGTCCTGATGGGCGCGGGCCAGGCCCTGGCCCAGACCGCCGCGACCGACGCGGCGGCTCCGGCCTCGGCCCAGGAACCATCTGCGGTTGAAGAGGTGATCGTCACCGGCTTCCGCGCCTCGCTGCAGAGCGCGCTGTCGGCCAAGAAGAACTCGAACCTGATCATCGAGTCGGTCACCGCCGAGGACATGGGCAAGTTCCCCGACCAGAACATCGCCGAGTCGCTGCAGCGCCTGCCCGGCGTGCAGATCGACCGCGAGAACGGCCAGGGCACCCGGGTGCGTATCCGCGGCCTCGACCAGAACGTCACCGTCCTGAACAACGACATCTTCGTCTCGGGCATGGAGCTGTTCCGCCTGGGCGAGGGCAAGATCAACCAGACCAACTCGCTGGAAGGCATCCCGTCCGAACTGATCGGCGGCGTCGACGTCTACAAGTCGCCGGACGCCTCGCTGCTGGAAGGCGGCTTGGGCGGCATCATCAACCTGAAGACCCGCAACGCCCGGTCCCTGCGCGACGACGTCACGATCGCGGGCGATCTGCGCGGCAACAAGGCCGGCGAGACCGACTGGAACCCGACCGGCTCGCTGGTGCTGGGCTACAAGTTCAGTGACCGCTTCGCCGTGCTGGGCACGCTGTCCTACGACAAGACCGAGCTGCACACCGACGTGCTGGGCGGCGAGAACCGCGGCGGCTGGGCGTTCAACGACCGGCCGGTGGTCGGCGGCGGAACCCTCGACGTGTGGTCGCCGGAGTACCGCTACGCCACCTATCGCGACCAGGAGCGCAAGCGCCTGGGCGCCTCGATCAACCTCGACTTCGCCCTGACCGAGTCCCTGCAGCTGACCGGCGACTGGTTCCATTCGGACCTGAAGATCAAGACCAGCGAAGCCTCGATCAAGTTCCCGTTCGCCAACGAGAACGCCACCTATGCCGCCGGCGCCAGCGTCGACAGCAACGGCGTGCTGCAGAGCGGCACGGTCACCGCCAACTCGGCCGAGGGCACCTCCTACCTGCAGGACTCGCAGGCCAAGACCGACAACTTCCAGGTCGCCTTGAACTGGGACAACGGCGGGCGGGTGACCGGCAGCGTGCGCGCGGCCTACTCCACCGCCGACTATGAGAGCGCCAGCGCCAACAACGACGTGCGCTACACCCAATACACCGTGCGCAACGGCACGGCCGCGGGCCTGACGCCCAACGCCACCGCGCCGGCGACCTTCACCTACAGCTACGCCAACGGCGACAATCCGCGCTTCACGCCGGCCAACGCCGCCCAGTTCACCACGCCGTCCAGCGTGTTCGCCAAGTCGCACTGGGTGTTCGGCGAGGACACCCAGATCGACAACACCTCGATCCGCGGCGACCTGAAGTGGCGGCCCGAGTTCGGCGAGAGCGGCGACCTGGTGATCAGCGCCGGCCTCCGCTACGCCGAGCGCAAGATCGACTCGGAGTTCTGGCAGCTGCTGGCCGACTATTCCGGCAAGGGCGAGCTGAACGGCCGGTCCTTCGGCCAGGACTGGACGCCGTACGGCTACTTCCAGGACGGCGCTATCGGCTTCAAGTCGTGCGGCCTGCCGGCCGGCACGCCGGGCCGCCCCAACTGCGGCCAGACCGCCACCGACGACGGCCGCTTCGGCGCCTCGCCGGCCCTGATCACGCCCTACCAGACGGCGGCGTCGAACCCCGAGCGGTTCGAGACCCTGACGGTCGGCGGCATCACGGCGCTGTTCCAGAACCGCAGCCAGATGGAAAATCCGGTCGCCTGGCTGTCGAACCTCTATTCCTCGACGCCGTTCAAGAAGTTCGCCGACCCGATCCAGTCGTTCCGCATCAAGGAGCGCACCACGACCGGCTACGGCATGGTCGACCTGGGCGGCTCGGACGATCGCTACCACGTCAACGCCGGCGTCCGCGTGGTCCGCACCGAGCTGACCATCGACTCCAGCGGCACCCCGACCACGCCCTGGTATTGGGGCACCGACAGCTGGAACGGCGTGATCGGCAATCCGGACGCCATCAAGACCACCCGCGAATATACCGACGTCCTGCCCAGCGCGAGCGCGGTGTTCGACGTCAACGACAGCGACAAGGTGCGCGTGTCGGCGGCCCGGGTCGTGTCGCGTCAGGACCTGTTCCAGCTGGGCCAGGGCTCGGCCTTCAACTTCACCCGCAGCTCGACGCCGGGTCCGAACCTCAACCGCTTCCTCTATACCAACGGCAGCGGCGGCAACCCGGACCTCGACCCGTACCGCGCCTCGCAGTTCGACATCGCCTACGAGCGCTACCTGGGTCGTAGCGGCATCATCTCGGGCGCGTTCTTCTACAAGAGCGTCGACTCGTTCATCCAGACCGACACCGTGCCGCGCACCGTCGCCGACGGCTCGGTCGAGGGGGCGACCCTGGGCGTCTACACCGCGCCGGTGAACGGCGACGGCGGCAGCATCAAGGGCGTCGAACTGGCGGCTCAGTACGCCTTCGAGAACGGGTTCGGCTTCAACGCCAACTACACCTTCTCGGACTCCGAGACCTCGAAGTCGAACGACTACGACGACAACCTGCCGATCCCGGGGGTGGCCAAGCACGCCTTCAACCTGCAAGGCTTCTATGAAGGCCACGGCTTCGAGGCCCGGGTCTCCTACGCCTGGCGCGACAAGAGCTACCAGGGCGACTTCTCGTTCGGCTCGGGCGCGGATCGCCACAGCCTGGGCACGTGGGAGCGGGCCTATGGCCAGCTCGACGCCCAGGTCGGCTACCAGGTGACCCCGGCGATCAAGATCGTGCTGGAGGGCATCAACCTGACCGAGGAGCCCACCGGCCGTTATCTCCAGTGGGAGAACCTGCCGTTCCGCTACGCCACGGCCGATCGCCGGATCGTGCTGGGCGCGCGGTTCAAGCTGGGCATGTAAGGCCTCTCACGTCGGCGGCGGGGGTCTTGCGAGCCCGCCGCCGGCTCTTTTCCTGACACGCGCTCCGCCAGAGGGCGCGAACGGGGAGGAAACGCCATGGATCGCGCCATAGGTTCCATCGCCATCCTCGGCGGCGGCACAGCCGGCTGGATGGCCGCCGCCGTGCTGTCCCAGGTGCTGCGCGGGACGAAGACGACCATCACCCTGGTCGAGAGCGCCGAGATCCCCACCGTCGGGGTGGGCGAGGCGACCATCCCGCCGATCATCGACTTCCTGCGGCTGCTCGAGATCGACCAGGGCCAGTTCATGGCCGCCACCGAGGGCAGCTTCAAGCTGGGCATCCGCTTCGACGACTGGCGGGTCGTGGGCGAGCGCTACTGGCATCCGTTCGGAACCTTCGGGCCGTCGGTCGACCGCCGCCCCTTCCATCATATGTGGCATCGCCTGCGGGCGGCGGGCGATGATCCCCGCGTCGAGGCCTACAGCCTGGCCACGGCCCTGGGCGACGCCGGCCGGATGGCCTTCGCCGACGGACAAGGCGAGGGGCGGGGGCAGGGACCCCTGGGCGGCATGCGCCACGCCCTGCATTTCGACGCCGGCCTGGTGGCCCGGTTCCTGCGGACCTATTCCGAACAGCGCGGCGTGCGCCGGCTGGAGCGGCGCGTCGAGGGCGCGACCCTGAAGGATGACGGCTTCGTCGAGGCGCTGGTGCTGGACGGCGGCGATCGGCTGGCGGCCGACCTTTTCATCGACTGTTCGGGCTTTCGGGGCGTGCTGATCGAGGGCGCGCTGAAGACCGGCTACGAGGACTGGAGCGCCTTCCTGCCCTGCGACCGGGCGGTGGCGGGCCTGACCGCGCGCGACGCCAATCCGCCGCCCTTCACCCAGGCCGCGGCGCGGCCGGCCGGCTGGCGCTGGCGGATCCCGCTGCGCCATCGCACCGGCAACGGCTATGTCTATTCCAGCGCCCATGTCAGCGACGACGAGGCCCTGGCCGACCTGGAGCGCGAAGCCGGCAAGCTGCTGACCGAACCGCGCGTGCTGAGGTTCACTGGGGGGCGTCGCAAGGCGTTCTGGAACCGCAACGTCGTGGCGCTGGGCCTGGCCTCGGGCTTCATCGAGCCGCTTGAGTCGACCAGCATCCACTTCGTGACCAGCGGCCTGATGAAGCTGCTCGACCACTTCCCGGACAAGGATTTCGACGGCGCCAACATCGCCGACTACAACAAGGCGCTGATCGCCGAGTACGAGGCCGCGCGCGACTTCATCGTGCTGCACTACCAGCCCACGCGGCGCGACGAGCCGTTCTGGCGCGAACGGGCGGCCGCGGCGCTGCCGCCGGATCTGGCCGAACGCCTGGCGCTCTATCGCGGCACGGGGCGCATTCCGCACCGGCCGACCGAACTCTTCACCGAGCCGTCGTGGTTCTACGTGCTGGAAGGCATGGGCGTGCGTCCGGACGCCTATGATCCTCTGGTGGACCTCTCCAACCTTTCGCAGGTGCGCGAGGGGCTGGCCGGCTGGCGGCGGCGCGTGGCCGAGATCGTCCAGGCTTCTCCCCTGCACGACGCGGCGCTGGACGTGGTGGCCGGCCGGCGGCGACCGGCGGCCTGAGCGCAGGGCGGTCCCGCGAAACGCAACGATACAAAAAGAGGATAGACAGCGCTGTCAAGAAATGGTGTCTGATCGATGTGACCGCTATCGCGACGCGCCTCGAAGGGGCGGCGGGCGAGGCGGCCGCGCAACGAAACCAGGGAAGGAAACCGCTTCGGGCCGATCGGCGCGCGACCGCGCCGGGGCCCTGTCGTCACCCATCGCCACTCATCCCGCTCCAGCGTCGACGCTGTTTCGTCGACGGGATGCCGCCTTCGGCTGTTCGGTCCCCCCTCCGGCCGACGGCGGTGGCTGGAGGCCCCTCCTGCAAGGGGTTGCTCCCACTACGGCGCGGCGGGTTCGCCGCGCCGATCTTTTCCGATTTCTCGCTTTCAAGGGCCCCGTCATGAACCTTCGCCGTCCGCTCCTTCGCGCCTCGTCGCTGGCCTTGACCGTGGGCCTGGCCCTGCCGGCGCTGGCGGCCGAGCCGAGCCTGGTCGCGACGACCCCGCAGACCACGGCCCATCCCGAGCTGTGGCCGGCGGCCAGGAGCCCGGCCAGCATCACCGACGCCAAGACCGAGGCCTTCATCACCCAGCTGATGAGCAAGATGAGCGTCGAGGAGAAGGTCGGCCAGACGATCCAGGGGGACATCGCCTCGATGACCCCGGCGGACCTGGCGACCTATCCGCTGGGCTCGATCCTGGCCGGCGGCAACTCGGCGCCCGACGGCAACGACCGCGCCACGCCCAAGGCCTGGACCGATCTGGTCGACGCCTATCGCAAGGAGGCCCTGGCCAAGCGCCCGGGTCGCACGCCCATTCCGCTGATGTTCGGCATCGACGCCGTGCACGGGCACAACAACATCGTCGGCGCCACCATCTTTCCGCATAATGTGGGCCTGGGCGCGATGCGCGACCCGGCCCTGATCGAGCGCATCGGCCAGGCCACCGGCGAAGAGGTGGCGGTGGTCGGCGGCGACTGGACCTTTGGTCCGACCGTGGCCGTTCCCCGCGACGACCGCTGGGGCCGCAGCTACGAGGGTTATGGCGAGGATCCCGAGATCGTCGCCAGCTATTCGGGCCCGATGACCCTGGGCCTGCAAGGCAAGCTTGTCCCCGGCAAGCCGATCGCGCCGGGCCGCATCGCCGGCAGCGCCAAGCACTTTCTGGCCGACGGCGGCACCCAGGACGGCCGCGACCAGGGCAATGCGGTGATCTCCGAGCAGGAGCTGGTCGCCGTCCACGCCCAGGGCTATCCGCCCAGCATCGACGCCGGCATCCTGACGGTGATGGCCTCGTTCTCCAGCTGGAACGGCCAGAAGATCACCGGCAACAAGACCCTGATCACCGACGTCCTGAAGGGCCGCATGGGCTTCGAAGGCTTCGTGGTCAGCGACTGGAACGCCCACGGCCAGCTCCAGGGCTGCTCGAACGTGTCGTGCCCGCAGGCGATGAACGCAGGGCTCGACATGTACATGGCCCCCGACAGCTGGAAGGGGCTCTACGAGAACACGGTCAAGCAGGTGAAGTCGGGCGAGATCCCGATGGCGCGGCTGGACGACGCCGTGCGGCGGATCCTTCGGGTGAAGGTCAAGTCGGGCCTGTTCGACCGCCTCGCGCCGCAGGTGCAGGGCAAGTTCGACCGCCTGGGCTCGGCCGATCACCGCGCCATCGCCCGCGAGGCGGTCTCCAAGTCGCTGGTGCTGCTGAAGAACGACGGCGTGCTGCCGATCAAGGCCGGCGCCAAGGTGCTGGTGGCCGGCGACGCCGACGACATCGGCAAGGCCTCGGGCGGCTGGACCCTGACCTGGCAGGGCACGGGCAACAAGAACAGCGACTTCCCCAACGGCCAGTCGATCTGGGGCGGCCTGAAGGAGGCGGTGGAAGCGGCCGGCGGCAAGGCGACCCTGGCCAAGGACGGCAAGTTCGCGGGCGAAAAGCCCGATGTCGCCATCGTGGTGTTCGGCGAGGACCCCTATGCCGAGTTCCAGGGCGACGTGGCCAACCTGGCCTATCAGCCCAACGGCAAGACCGACCTGGAGCTCCTCAAGACGCTGAAAGCCCAGGGTATCCCGGTGGTGGCGGTGTTCCTGTCGGGGCGCCCGCTGTGGGTGAACCCCGAGATCAACGCCTCGGACGCCTTTGTCGCCGCCTGGCTGCCGGGCTCGGAAGGCGGCGGCGTCGCCGACGTGCTGGTCGCCGGCAAGGACGGCAAGTCCAGGCGCGACTTTACCGGCAAGCTGTCGTTCAGCTGGCCAAGGCGCGCCGACCAGGGCCCGCTGAACCGCGGCCAGCCGGGCTATGACCCGCAGTTCGCCTATGGCTACGGCCTGTCCTACGCCAAGCCCGCCAAGGTGGCGCAGCTGTCGGAGAGCGCCGGCGACCTCGGAACCGCCGCCAGCGTCGACCGCTACTTCGTGGCTGGCCGTGTGCCGGCCCCGTGGATGCTGAGCTTCTCGGGCGCGGGGGCGGTCAAGACGATCGACGCCGGGGCCCAGGAAAACGGCCGCCAGGCGACCTGGAGCGGCGAGGGCGAAGGCCTGCTGGCCGTTCAGGGCCCGCCGGTCGACCTGTCGCGCCAGACGACCGGCGACATGGCGGTGCTCGTCCGGTGGCGAGTCGACAAGGCGCCGGTTGCGCCGGTTTATCTGACTGTCGGTTGTGGCGAATCCTGCGGTGGGAGGCTAGACGTAACGTCAACGTTGTCAGGCTCGAAAATCGGCGAATGGCGTTCAGCCAAGATCAAACTTTCCTGTTTCCAGGCGGCGGGCGCCCAGATGGCGCACGTTTCGACTCCGTTCGGCCTGAGCACCTCGGGGCCGCTGGCGATTTCGCTCACCGAAATCCAGCTGGCGTCCAACGAGGGCGACGCTTTCTGTCCCAAATAATCCCCCAAACAGACAAAGGAGCGGCCGCATGATCCGCGCGCGTCGTTCCCGCATCGTCGCCACCATCGGCCCGGCCTCGGGTTCGCCGGAAATGATCGTCAAGCTGGCCAAGGCCGGCGCTGACGTCTTCCGCCTGAACTTCAGCCACGGCGCCCACGAGACCCATGCCGCCGTCTACGCCGCCATCCGCGCGGCCGAAGCGGTGGTCGGGCGTCCGCTGGGCATCCTGGCCGACCTGCAAGGGCCCAAGCTGCGCGTCGGCAAGTTCGCCGACGGTCCGGTTCAGCTGAAGCCCGGCCAGGCCTTCCGGTTCGATTCCGATCCGACCCCGGGCGACGAAACGCGGGTTCATCTTCCCCATCCCGAAATCCTGACCGCGATGAAGCCGGGCGCGACCCTGCTGCTCGACGACGGCAAGCTGCGGATGACCGTGACCGAAGCCGGCCCCGGCTACGCCGACACGACGGTCGTCAACGGCGGCAAGCTGTCGGAGCGCAAGGGCGTGGCCGTGCCGGACGTCATCATCCCGATGTCGCCCCTGACGCCGAAGGATCGCGAGGATCTGGCGTTCGCCCTGCGCCTGGGCGTCGACTGGATCGCCCTGTCGTTCGTGCAGGCGCCGGAAGACATGGCCGAGCTGCGTCGCATCGTCGAAGGCCGCGCCGCCGTGCTGGCCAAGATCGAAAAGCCGCAGGCGCTCCAGACCCTGGGTCCGATCCTGGACCTCTGCGACGGCGTGATGGTGGCCCGCGGCGACCTGGGCGTCGAAATGGCGCCCGAAGAGGTGCCGGTCGCGCAAAAGGAAATCCTGCGCGCCGCCCGCGAGCGCGGCATTCCCGTGATCGTCGCCACCCAGATGCTGGAGTCGATGACCAGCTCGCCGACCCCGACCCGGGCCGAGGCCTCCGACGTGGCCAACGCCGTCTACGAAGGCGCGGACGCGGTGATGCTGTCGGCGGAAAGCGCCGCCGGCGACTATCCCGAAGAGTCGGTGGCGATGATGAACCGCATCATCGAGCGGGTCGAACGCGACCCGCGCTGGCCCGAGCTGATGCAGGCCGAGCAGCCGCATGTCGACGAAGACGCCGACGTGCTGGTGGTCGCCGCCGCCGGCGCGGCCAAGTCGGGCTCGACCAAGTGCCTGGTGGCCTTCACCACCACGGGCGCCACGGCTCGCCGCCTGGCCCGTGAGCGGCCGCTGCAACCGGTGCTGGCCCTGTCGCCGAAGATCGAGGCCGTGCGTCGCATGGCCCTGGTCTGGGGCGTCGAGCCGCGCGTCAGCGCCCAGCCCGACAGCCTGGAGGTCGTCACCACCGACGCCGCCGCCCGGGCCCTGGAGCTGGATCTCGCCAAGCCCGGCGAGCGCATCCTGATCGTCGCCGGCACGCCCTTCGGCGCCCCCGGCGCGGCCAACCTGCTGCGCCTGGCGCACGCGCCGTTCCCGGTGCGGAAGCGGTAGAAGGAACCTCCCCCTCTGGGGGAGGCGATCGCCTTGCGATCGGTGGGGGGAGGGACGATCAGCGCCTCGGCGGCTGAAAACGTCCCCCCTCCGGCCCCCTGGGCCACCTCCCCCAGAGGGGGAGGATCTTTACGACCCGAACGGCTCGGGCAGCAGCCGCTCATAGCCTTTCCTCACCGCGCCGTAGCATTCGCAGGCGATGGCCTCGAGGCCCGCTCGGTCGAGGATGTCGACCACGCCGCGGCGATAGCGGATCAGGCCCTTGGCCTGCAGGGCGCCGGCCACGGCGGTGACCGTGGTCCGCTGCACGCCCAGCATGTCGGCCAGGAACTCCTGGGTCAGGCTTATGGTGTCGACGTCTATGCGGTCGCGGAACCCCAGCAGCCAGCGGCAGAAGCGAGCCTCCACCGCGTGCAGGGCGTTGCAGGCCACCGACTGGATGGCGTGGCCGAACAGCGCGTCGTTGTGGCGCTCGATCAGGTCACGCAGGATCGCGCTGCGCTCGACGCCTTCGCGCAGGGCCGAGGCCGAAATGCGGGAGACCCCGCCCGGCGCCTGGACGATGGCGCGCGACAGCGACTGGCGCGGCGAGATCGCCGCCATCAGTCCCATGCCGCCCTCGCGGCCGATGGTGGCCGACTCGATGGCCGCGCCGTTCTCCATCAGCGTCATCAGCGAGATGACGCAGTCGTGCGGGAAGTAGACCGTGTCGATCTGATCGCCGGGATCGTACAGCAGCTTCCCCTTCTCCAGGTCCTGATGGGACAGCTGGGCGGCGATGTAGCCGAAATCCTCGGGGGGCAGGGAAGCGAGCAGACGGTTCTTCAAGGGATGTAGAGGCCCTGTCATGGCGAATCGAACGCCGGCTTGCGGCAAGGGTTGCAAGCTATAGGCAGGACTGAGGTGCGGCGCTGTCAGGTAGCCGACGCAATGCAGGCGCTGTCGGGCCTAAATCGAGATGGGGCTATATTGTGGCCGTATGGGCTGCAATAGCTCTGACTATCTCGCCTATGTCGGGTTCCCGACAAAGAGTTTTGACGGGGGCTGAAACTACAGAGAAATCAACGAGCCATCAGGACTTTCCCCAGGGAAAAGGCCGCGCCGTCGGCGGCGCGGCCTTCGTCGTTGGTTAAGTCCGTGAACGGACTCAGGCGATGCCGATATGGGCCCGATCTCCAAGGTCGGGCTGGCTGTCGGTGAGGTTGGCCTTGGCGATCTCCCAGGCGAAGCGGACGGCGCCGCCCTTGGAGATCCAGAGCTCGGCGTCGCGGGCGTCCAGGCGCAGCAAGGTCAGGCGCGGGTCGTCCTGGCCGTCGGGATACCAGGCGGCGACGATCGGCGACCACCAGCGCTGGATGCGGGCGGTGTCGTGATCGCGGCTCAGGCGGCCCCCGATGCAGGCCTGGAAGTCGCCGTCCTTGGCCTGGACCACGAACATGGCGTCGCCGCCGTCGCCCGCCACGGCCTGGGCCAAGTCGGTGTCGTCGCGGGTGAAGAACCAGATCTGGCCGGTCTCCGGCTCGGCGAAGGCGGTCATCGGCTGGTAGTGCTGGTGGCTGTGGACGAGACCCAACATGCCGAAGCGGGCATGCTCGACTTCCTTCCAGAGGCGCTTTTCGACGTCGGCCTTGTCGTGGGGGTCGGTGCTCATGGGGGTCTCCTGCGCTTTGCGGTAAGGCAGGAGAACCGGCCGGGGAGGGGGCGGTTCCTAGGGCGAAGGTCTGGACCCCGCGCTCTCGCTTGCATAAATGACGAATACGAACTCGCCTTAAGCGAGCGTCGGCGTGTTCCAGCGCTGGCGATGGTTGGAGGGACGATTGCAGGATCTCAGCTATTGGGCGCTGATCTATGGCGCGGCGATCGTACAGGTCGTGCTTGCGGGCCTCGTCTACCTGATCCCGTTCTGGGCGGCTTCCAGCCGGGGCCATCCGCGCAAGATGTCGATCCTGGCGCTGAACCTGCTGCTGGGCTGGACGATGGTGGGCTGGGCGGCGGCGCTGATCTGGGCGCTGACCCGGCCGTCGCCGCGCGAGTTGCCCGAGGACGAGCAGATCCTGCGCTTCGCCGGCCTGCGCGACCAGGGCCTGATCACCGAGGCCGAGTTCCTGGCCAAGAAGCAACAGATCCTGGGAAGCCCGGCCTGACCGGGCTTCCCGCGGCCTTCTAGAATCCCATGATCCGCGCGTAGCGGTCGCGGTGGAACGAGGCCCCGCCGAACAGGGCCTCGGCCACGCGGGCCCGCTTCATGTAGAGGCCCGAGTCGTGCTCGTCGGTCATGCCGATGCCGCCGTGCATCTGGACCATCTCGTTGGAGGCTAGGTGCAGCACCTCGCTGGCCTTGGCCTTGGCGAGGGACGACAGGGCGCGGGCGTCGGCGCCGGCGTCCAGGGCCTCCAGGGCGGCCTCGACGCAGGAGCGGGTGGTCTCGAGATCCGTGAACCACTTGGCGGCGCGGTGCTGCAGGGCCTGGAACGTGCCGATGACCTGGCCGAACTGGGTGCGGGTCTTCAGGTAGTCGAGGGTGATCTCGAAGGCTGCGCTGGCCGTGCCCAGCATCTCGGCCGCCAGGCCCGCATAGGCGCGGTCAAGCACGGGTTCGAGGATCGTCCAACCCTTGCCGACCTCGCCCAGGACGGCGTCGGCGCCGACCTCGACGCCGTCGAAGGCGATCTGGGCCGCGCCGCGGCTGTCGGCCAGCGACAGGTGGGTGCGAACGATGCCGGGCGCGTCGCCGGGCACGAGGAACAGGGTGACGCCGTCGGTGTCGCCGCTGGCCCCGCCGGTGCGGGCGGCGACGATCAGCAGGTCGGCGGCCTCGCCGTCGAGGACGAAGGTCTTGGTCCCGTTCAGGGCCCAGCCGTCGCCGCTCGTGGTGGCCGAAAGCGCGATCCGCGTCGGATTGTGGTGGGCGTGCTCGTCGATCGCCAGGGTGGCGACCGCTTCGCCGGTGGCGATCCTGGGCAGCCAGGCGGCCTTCTGGGCGTCCGAGCCGCCCAGTTCCAGCGCCGAGGCGGCGATCAGGGCGGTGGAGAGGAGGGGAGAGGCGGCCAGGGTCTTGCCGGTCTCTTCCAGGATCAGGCCCAGGCCCAGATAGCCGAAGCCCGAGCCCTCATAGGCCTCGGGCACGACCACGCCGGCCCAGCCCATCTGGCCCATCTCGCTCCAGGCGGCCGGATCGAAGGTCTGCCTGGAGCCCTCGTTGCGCAAGCGACGCAAGGCCGAGACCGGGGCGCTTTCTTGCGACCAGGCCTTGGCGGCGTCGCGCAGCATCGTCTGTTCTTCGGTCAGGACGGCCATGTCAGGCGCTCTCCATGTCTTGATGGCGGACGGCCCAGTCGAGGGCCTGTTCGAGACGGTCGTTGCCCCAGAAGAGCTCGCCGTCGGCGGTGACGAAGGAAGGGGCGCCGAACAGCCCGCGCTCGCGGGCCTGGCGCACATGGTCTTTCAGCTGGTCCTTGATCGGCGCCGAGGCGGCCGCGGCCAGGACGTGCTCGGGGCCCGCGCC
Source organism: Caulobacter radicis (assembly GCF_003094615.1). Lineage (GTDB taxonomy): Bacteria > Pseudomonadota > Alphaproteobacteria > Caulobacterales > Caulobacteraceae > Caulobacter > Caulobacter radicis. The sequence goes on from NZ_QDKO01000024.1 coordinate 112,265, forward strand.
GACACTGGCGATCAGCGGGGCCAGGACCTCAGGGCTGCTGATGTCGAGGTCGTCGACGAAATTGGCCTGATAGACGGCGCGGCTGAAGGCCGGCGTCCAGCCGTCTTCCAGTCCGCAGATCGCCACCCGCGCGGCCAGCAGGCTGTTGCGCGGGAACTGGCTGGGATGGTGCAGCGGCAGGCCCTCGCGATCGCAGACCCTCTGCAGGTCGCGCCACATATAGTCGCCCTTCACCGGGAAGGCGTTGAACGGGCTGTCGGTCAGGCCCTGCTGCTCGTTGAACAGCGGGCCGACGATGAAGGGGCGCCAATGCACCACTACCCCGGCCTGGTAGGCCAGGTGCTCTACCCGCATGGCGGCGGGATAGGAGTAGGTGGAGGCGAACTCGTACCAGAACTCGATCATGACCTTGTCTCCGCTGCGTGGCGGAAGGCTCTCACTGGTGATCGAGCAGGCCAAGCACCCGCTTGGCGACGACGTTCAGATTGACCTCGCTGGTGCCGCCTTCGATCGAATTGCCCTTGGCGCGCAGCATCGCGCGCAGGGCGGCGATCTCGTCGGGGGTGAAGCCTTCGCCTTCCCAGCCCAGGCCTTGCAGGCCCAGCGCCTCGACCAGGAGCTCGGTGCGTTCCTGGTTCATCTTGGCGGCGGCGTACTTGATGATCGAGACGGCGGCGCTGGGGCCCGAGCCGGTCTTGGACTCCGCCTCGGCCCGGCGCACGGTCAGCAGGAAGGCGTGGGCGTCCATCTTGTGGGCGGCGATGCGGGCGCGCAGGTCGCCGTCGGCGATGCGGCCTTCGGCGTCGACGCCGACATGGGTCTTGGCCGCCTCGACCACGTCCAGGGCGGCGTTGCCGCCAAAGCCCGAGGCGCTGATGTTCTGGCGTTCGTACTGCAAGAGTCGCTTGGCGATCTCCCAGCCGCCGTTGACCTTGCCGACCAGCTGTTCCTTGGGAACCTTCACATTGTCGAAGAAGGTCTCGCAGAACGGCGAGGAGCCGCTGATCAGCTTGATCGGCCGGGCCTCGACGCCGGGCGAGGTCATGTCGAACAGCACGAACGAGATGCCCTCGTGCTTCTTGCTGGTGTCGGTGCGCACCAGGCAGAAGATCCAGTCGGCCTGGTCGGCATAGCTGGTCCACACCTTCTGGCCGTTGATCAGCCAGTGGTCGCCCCCATTCTCGTCCTTAACTTCCTCGCACTTGGTCTGCAGGCTGGCGAGGTCGGAGCCCGCGCCCGGCTCGCTGTAGCCCTGGCACCAGCGGGTCTCGCCGCGCACGATGCCGGGCAGGAAGCGTTGCTTCTGCTCCTCGGTGGCGTATTCCAGCAGCACCGGGCCCAGCATCCAGACGCCAAAGCTCATCAGGGCGGGGCGGGCCTTGATGCGGCGCAGTTCCTGCTCGAGCACCTTGTTCTGGGCCTTGGAGAGGCCGCCGCCGCCGTACTGGGCGGGCCACATCGGCGCGGTCCAGCCCTTGTCGGCCATGCGATCGAGCCAGAGCTTGGCGTCGGGGTTCTTCCATTCCGCCTTGCGGCCGCCCCAGGGGGCTTCCTTCTCGTCCGTCATCGGCGTGCGCATCGACGGCGGGCAGTTGGCCTCCAGCCAGGCGCGCGTTTCGGCGCGGAAGGTGTCGAGTTCGGTGGCGCCGAAGTCGGCCATGGCGGGCTCTCCCTGGATCGTGCTGGGCGCTTGGCGGCCCGCTTCGGCAGGCAGACTACGCCACGGAACGCTGGGAGCAAGTCGATTCAAACAATCGTTCGCATCGCCGTGCGCGACGAGAACGTCCTGGACGCGTTATAGAAGCGCCGATGACGTTTCCCGGTCCGGGATTCGCCGTTCAGGGGTCTTGATGTCCGCGCCAGAACTGAGACCCGCCGCTCTGGCGGTCGCACCGACTCTCGCCGCCATCCTGGCCGCCTCGGCCGGCGTGCTGCTGCTGGCGTCCGGCGCGACCCCGTCCGAGCCGACGCGTTTCGCGATCCTGCTGGCCTTCGCCCCGTCGGCGCTGATCGAGATCAGCCACTTCGTCTCGTCGATCATCGGGCTTGTGCTGGTGCTGCTGGCCTTCGGCCTGCGCGCGCGGCTCGACGCGGCCTGGTGGGCCAGTCTGGTGATGCTGGCCGCCGGCGCGGTGCTGGCGATTTTCAAGGGCCTGAACTGGGAAGAGACGGCGACCCTGACCGCCTTCTTCGTGGCCATCCTGCCGTTCCACGAGGCCTTCCCGCGCAAGGCGGCCCTGTCGCGGATGGAGATCACGCCCGGCTGGCTGCTGTCGGCGGCCGCGGCCATCGGCGGGGCGGCGTTCCTGGGCTGGTGGATGTTCAACCACGTCGAGTACGCCGACCGCTCGTGGATGCGGATCATGGGCGACCGCGAGGCCGCCCGCGCCATCCGCTCGTCGATCGCCGCGGCGGTGGTGCTGATGGGCATCGGCGTGTGGCGGCTGATCGCCACTCCGGCCACGCCGCCTGTCGTCGACGACACCGATCCCGACTTCGACCGCGTGCGCGCCATCCTGGCCAAGGCGCAGGCCGCCGAGCCGGCCTCGAACCTGGCCTTGCTGGGCGACAAGCGCTTCCTGTTCTCGGCCTCGGGCGAGAGCTTCCTGATGTTCGGCGTGCGCCGCCGCTCGTGGATCGCCCTGGGGCCGCCGATCGGCCGCCACGACGAGCGCATGGAGCTGTTCTGGCGCTTCCGCGAACTGGCCGACGCCCATGCCGCGCGGGCGGGCTTCTACGCCCTGGGCCCGGAGGACCTGCCCGACACGGTCGACCTGGGCCTGGCCATCCAGAAGACCGGCGAGAGCGCCATCGTGCCGCTGGAGAGCTTCACCCTGGCCGGCCGCCGCCGCGAGGTCCTGCGCCGCAACTGGCGCAAGGCCGGCGAAGGCGGGGCGGCGTTCGAGGTGCTGCCGGCCGGCGCGGCCATGACCGTGATGGCCGAGCTGCGGGTGATCTCCGACGCCTGGCTGGCCCACCACGCCGGCGGCGAGAAGAGCTTCTCGATGGGCGGTTTCGATCCGCGCTACGTGGCCGAGTTCCCGGTCGCCCTGGTGCGCTCGGAAGGCCGCATCGTCGCCTTCGCCACCCTGTGGACCACGGCCCAGAAGGCCTCGTTCTCGATGGACCTGATGCGCTACTCCGACGAGGCGCCCAAGAACATCATGGACTACCTGTTCGTCGAGCTCCTGCAGTGGGGCAAGGCGGAAGGCTATACGGCGTTCGAGTTCGGCATGGCCCCGCTGGCCGGACTGGACGACCGGCCGCTGGCGCCGATCATGTCGCGCGTGGGCCGCCTGCTCTACGAGCGCGGCGAGGGGATCTACAATTTCCAGGGCGTACGCCGGTACAAGGACAAGTACGACCCCGTCTGGCAGCCGCGCTACATTGCCGCGCCTCGCCGCTGGGCCATCCCTTTCCTGCTCGCCGACATCGGCCTGCTGTCGTCCGGCGGCATGTCCGGCCTGACGAAACGGCCGCGGCCTAATAGCGCGGGTCGCCCGTCTTAAATCCCAGAAGATTGAGCGCGTGAGCGGCCAGAAGCAGGGTCGCCACCGCCGTCGCCATCATCATCGGGCGCCACGGCGCCATGCGCGGACCCTTTGCCGGGTTGGAAGGGCGCGCGCCCAGCCAGCCGAACAGCACGGTGAGGGCGGTCGTCGTCGCGGCCGCGATCAGGGTCGGGATCATGTCCATGGGCCGCAGATGGCCTGCGACAATCGGTCTGGCAATAGGTTAATACGCATTAACACATTGGAACCAAATCCTCTGTACATACCTTGGTAACTGTGTCTGTTAACCTGTCCACAGGAACGCTAAATCTAGCGTTTACCGTCGCGTTTACACGCTAGGAATCGGTGACTAGCGTGGGTCCCCAGGTGCGGGGAGAGCGATTCGCATGACTGCTGCAGCGCCATGGAGCGTAAAGGGAATTGACCCGAAGGCACGGGAGGTCGCCAAGGACCTCGCCCGTCGCTCGGGCATGACCCTTGGCGAGTGGTTGAACCGGATGATCATCGAGGGTGATTCCGCCGGTTTTGACGCGCCTCCCGCCGATCCCGTTAACGATACCGGTCGTTCGAACGGCCGATCCGTTTACCTTGAAGCCGAGCGCGCCGAGGCGCCGCCGCGCATCGAGGCTCCGGAGCATCCCGCCGACGAGGTGGGGCGCATGGCGTCGGCGCTCGACCGCCTGACCCAGCGCATCGAGGCGGCCGAGGCCCGCTCGGCCCAGGCCATCACCGGCATCGACCAGTCCGTGCGTGGCGCGCTGCAGCGCCTGTCGCATTCCGAACGCGAGCAGATCGCCGTCGCCGCCCGCTTCGAGGGCCTGGCCGACGAGATCAAGACCGAGCAGGTCCGCAGCGCCGAGCGCCTGCGCCGCATCGAGAACGAAGCCGCCGGCCCGCGTTCGGCCGAGGCCCTGCGCGCGCTGGAAAGCGCCGTCGGCCGCGTGGCCAACCACCTCTACGAAGGCGAAGGCCGCACCCGCGAGACCCTGGCCGCCCTGGAAGCCAAGGTCGCCGCCCAGGCCGCCGCGCCCGCGTCCGGCCTGGTCGACGAGGTCGTCGCCCGCCTGCAGGAACGCCTGGAAGCCGCCGAGGCCCGCACCGCCGATGCGCTGCAGCAGCTGGGCGGTTCGTTCCACGCGCTCGACACCCGCCTGTCGGCCGTCGAGGGCGAGGGCGGCAGCGCCCAGAAGCGCCTCGAGGAACTGGCCGGCAGCCTGTCGGCCAAGATGGAGGCCGCCCGCGCCGAGATGGCCGCCAAGCTGCGCGAGACGGCCGACGGCCGCTTCGACCGCATGGAGCGCAAGCTGGGCGAGATGACCGCCCACATCCAGGCCGCCGAGGCGCGTTCGGCCCAGGCGATCGAGCGCATGGGCCGCGAGGTCGTCGGCCTGGCCGACGCCTTCAACCGCCGCATCCAGACGTCCGAAGCCCGCCAGGCCAACGCCATCGAGCAGGTCGGCGGCGAGGTGGCTCGCATCGCCTCGAGCGTCGAGCACAAGCTGAACCGCGCCGACAGCGTCCAGGCCCAGGCCCTTGAGAAGCTGGGCGTCGAGATCGCCCGCATCACCGAGAAGCTGGCCGAGCGCATCAGCGCCTCGGAGCGCCGCAACGCCCTGGCCATCGACGATGTCGGCGACCAGGTGGTCCGGGTCACCGACCGCCTGAACCAGCGCGCCGAGCGCAGCTCGCAGGAGCTGATCGACCGCATCCGCCAGTCGGAGGAGCGCACCGCGCGCCTGCTCGACGAAGCCCGCGAGAAGATCGACACCCGCCTGGCCGACGCCCAGCGTCGCCTGGCCGAGACCCCGGCCGCCGCGCCGGCTCCGGCCCGCCAGCCCACGCCCGCCGCCTCGCCGTTCGACGCCGACCGCTTCTCGTTCGGCGGCGAGACCGTCTCCGAGGAGGTGTTCGAGCAGCCGGCCTTCCCGCAGGCGGCCTTCCAGGCGCCCGTCGCCGCCCCGCAGGCCGCCGCGCCCGCGCCGACCCCTACCGTCGACACCGGCTGGTCGGCCTCCAGCGGCTTCGACGCCGACTTCCCGGTCGAGGAGCCCGAGGCTCCGAGCTTCGCCGACGAGGATTTCGAGGCCGCCGACGGCTTCTCCGCGACCCCGCGCATCGAAGCACCGTCGTTCGAGGCCGACGCCTTCGATCCCGAGCCCGAACTGCCGATGGCGCCGGCCCGCGCCCTGTCCACCCGCGAGGTGATCGAGCAGGCCCGCGCCGCCGCCCGCGCCGCGGCCGCCGGCGCCGAAACCAAGGCCAAGGCGAAGACCAAGGCCGACAAGGCCGCGGCCAAGTCGCTGTTCGCCGGCTTCGGCAAGGCGCTGCAGAAGAAGGACAAGCGCACGTCCTCGACCCTGGTCACCGCGCTGCTGGTCTCGGCCGGGGCCGCGGCCCTGGGCGTCGGCACCGCCGGCCTGACCCTGCTGCCCAAGGACAGCGACGGCGCGCTCAACGACCGCGTGGCCCGGGCCATCGCCGGTCGCGCCGCCGACGTCGAGATCAAGACCCGCGAGGCCGACACCACGCCGGCCCAGCCGCGCGTGGCCATGGCCGTCGTGACCCCCGCCGCTCAGCCGGGGGGCGCCCAGCCGTCCGCCGAACCCGAGGCGCCGGCTCCCGCCGCCGTCGACGAGGGCGCGGCCCTGTTCGCCGAAGCGGTCAGCCGCCTGGAGGCCAAGGATCGCGGCGGCCTGGTCCTGCTGCGCAAGGCCGCCAACCTGGGCCAGCCCAAGGCTCAGTTCCTGCTCGCCAAGATGGCCGAGATGGGCGAGGGCGGCGTCAAGAAGGACCTGGCCGAAGCCCGTCGCTGGTACGAGCGCGCGGCCCAGGGCGGCGACCCCAGCGCCATGCACAACATCGCCCTGTTCGCCTATCGCGGCGACGGCGGGGCCAAGAACCTGACCACGGCCGCCAACTGGTTCCGCAAGGCCGCCGAGACCGGCCTGGTCGACAGCCAGTTCAACCTGGCCCAGCTGTACGAGAACGGCCGCGGCGTCGCCCAGAACCCGGCCGAGGCCTATCGCTGGTACCTGATCGCGGCCCGCGCCGGCGACGCCGACGCGCGCACCCGCGCCAGCGCCCTGCGCGGCGGCCTGACGCCTGAAAGCCAGCGCATCGCCGAACGCTCGGCCGAGGCCTTCCGCTCGCGCCTGGCCGCCGCCCCGCGCACGACCCAGGTGGCGACCGCCGCCGCGCCGTCGGCCGGAACGGCCACCGCGCAGCGCGCGCTCTCCAGCCTGGGCTATTACCAGGGCCCCAAGGACGGCGTTTCTTCGCCAGCCCTGCGCATGGCCATCCAGTCCTATCAGCGCGACCAGAACCTGCCGGCCTCCGGCGCCCTGGACGGCGAGACCCTGAACCGCCTTTCGGCCTTCGCGCGCTGATCCCCAGGCCAGCCAGACGTTCGCAAACGCCCTCGGAGTTCGCTTCGGGGGCGTTTTGCCGTCCACTTCCAGCGTGGACCTGACCGCCGACCTCGGTAATAGTCACCGTTTCGACGCAAACCGGGCCGGGTGAAACAATCCAAGGCCCGGTTCGGACTAGGGTTTGCGCGAACGACCGGGACGCCGGCGATCGCGGACGGGGCGGGGGAAGGCTTTCGGGCCTGCCGGAGGAGTGACGAGCTGATGACGGATCACGTGACCGAACGCGTGCCGGTTCCGCGCGCCGTATGGGTGTTCGGCCTGTGCACGCTGGCGCCCTTCATCATCGCCTCCGGGCTGTTCTGCTACGGGCCCCAAGGACAGCGCGGCCCGGCGCTGGTGGCGCTGCTGGCCTATTCGACGGCGATGCTGTCGTATCTCGGCGGCGTGCGTTGCGGGCTCGAGATCGACCACGTCCAGCCGCGATGGATGACCCTGGGCCTGTCGCTGCTGCCCCCCTTGGCCGGCGTGGCCCTGATGCTGGGGGCCGAGCGCTTCGGCGCCGCCTGGCAGCTTTCCGGCTTCCTGTTCGTGTTCCTGCTGCAATGGCTGTGGGACGTCACCAGCCACGAGGGCCCCGCCTGGCGGCCTCGCCTGCGCACCCTGCTGACCACCGGCGCGGCTCTGTCGCTGGCCTTCGCGCTCGAGCAGGCGCTGGCGCTCTAGCGCGTCGCCACGGCCTTTCGCGCCAGCGGGTCGTCGAGACAGGCCTTGGCCACCGCGTGGTTCAGCTTGGCCTTCTTCCTTTCCAGCCTGTGGGTCAGCGCGCCGCCCGCCGCGGCGCCGGCGAAGGGCATGACCACGTTGCCGCCCACGCCGACGACGGCGCGGACGATGCGGTGCTCGTTGTATCGCTCGGCCTCGGCCCGGGCCTTGCGGCACCTGGCGCTGTCGTAGCGCGGATGGCTGGCGTCGAGCCTGGCGACGGTGTCGCGCGGGGCCGGGTTGCTGGCGCAGGCCGACAGGACCAGAAGGACGGCGACGCTCGGGATCAGCGGGCGCATGGAGCGGGGTCTCCCGGGTGGAGGTTTCCGGGCAAACGCCGCCGAACGCCTCGGCGATCCCTGGGCGCAGCTTGCGTCAGTCCGGCCGCAGCGACTTCGGCCCCACCGCGTGCACCCGCTTGCCGCCAAGCGCGCCGGCCAGGGGCGGGGCGGAAAACAGGCCCGCGAACGCCGCGTCGAGGATGTTCAGGCCGCCGGTATAGGCCCCGAAGGCCGGCAGGATCAGCCGCTGGCCGTCGGTGACGAAGCAGCGCTTGCGCACGCTGCCGCGACCGCTGGAGACCCGCGCCGCCGGGTGCAGGTGGCCGGCCACCTCGCCGGGCTGGATCCCGGGCTCGGGCTCGTGGCGCAGGATCAGGCCGCCGATGGGCATCTCGTCGATCACCTGGCCGGGCAGGGCGCGCGGGCCGTCGGCGTCGTGGTTGCCCACCGCCCAGATCAGGTCGCGGCCGACCGACAGGGCCCGAAGACGCTCGGCGTCGTCGGCGGCCAGGCGATCCTCGCCCGCGCCGTCGTGAAAGCTGTCGCCCAGGAAGATCAGCGTCGCCGGCGCCACGGCCGCGACCTCGGCCTCCAGGCGGGTCAGGGTTTCGCGGGTGTCGTAGGGCGGCAGCATCTGGCCAAAGCGCGCGGCGTAGGACGAGCCCTTCTCGAAGTGCAGGTCGGCCACCACCAGGGCGCGCTCGGCCTCCAGCCACAGGGCGCCCGAGCCGCGCAGCAGCACCGTTCGCCGGGCCACCAGCACCGCCAGGCCGCCGCAATCGCTGGACTGGAACCTGGTCATCAGGAAAGGGCCTCCGCGATCAGGTCTTCCTCCGCCTCGGCCAGGATCATGTCGCTGGCCGCGTCGCCCGGCGCGCGTTCGCGGCCGATCTCCAGCATGATCGGCACGGCGAAGGGCGAAACCTTGTCCAGCGCCGCATGGCGAATCCGCCCCTTGATGCGGGCCAGCAGGTCGCCCAGCCGCGCCACGTCCAACTGGCCGGTCGCCGCGTCGGCGCGGGCGCAGCGCAGCAAGAGGTGGTCGGGCTGGTGCTTGCGCAGCACGTCATAGATCAGGTCGGTGGAGAACGTCACCTGCCGGCCCGACTTCTCCTCGCCGGGATAGCGCCGCTCGATCAGCCCGCCGACCAGCGCGCAGGCCTTGAAGGCGCGCTTCATCAGGAAGCTCTCGTTCAGCCAGTCCTCGAGATCGTCGCCCAGCATGTCCTGGTCGAACAGGTCATCCAGGTCGAGTTCATCCATCGGCTTCAGCGACCAGATGTTCAGCGCGTAGTCGTTGCAGACGAAGCCCAGCGGCCCCACGCCCAGGCGGTCGAGCCGCCGGGTCAGCAGCATGGCCAGGGTGGTGTGGGCCAGGCGGCCCTCGAACGGATACATGACCATGTGGAACCGCTTCCCGCGCGGGAAGGTCTCCAGCAGCATCTCGTCCTCGTCGGGGATGATCGAGCGGGCCTTCTGGTAGGCCATCCATTCCTGCACGTCGGGCGGCAGGGCGGTCCATTCGGCCTCGTCGTGCATCATCTTGCGCACGCGGCTGGCGAGATAGGTCGAGAGCGGGAACTTCGAGCCGCCCCAGCTGGGCATCTTCGGGTCCTTGGCCGGGGCGGGCGAGACGTAGGCGTCGGCTCCCACCAGGCTGTTGAATCGCCAGACCTGTCCTGCGAAGACGAAGGTGTCGCCGGGCGTCAGCTGCTCGAAATAGCCTTCCTCGGCCTCGCCGATCTTGCGACCTCCCATGGGGCGCCGGCCGCCGCCGATACGGACGTTGACCACCGCCGGCGAGACGATGGCGCCGACGTTCATCCGGTGGCGCTGGACGACTTGCGCGTTGCGGGCCTTCCAGAAGCCGTCGGCGTTTTCCACGATCCGGCGGAAGCGGTCGTAGGTCTTCAGGGCGTAGCCGCCGGTCGAGACGAAATCGACGACGGTCTCGAAGTCTTCCCACGACAGGTCGGCATAGGGGCCGGCGGTGCGGATCTCGTCATAGAGGTCGACCAGCTTGAAGGGCTCTGAGCAGGCGCAGCCCATCACGTGCTGGGCCAGCACGTCGAGGGCGCCGACCCGGGCCGGCTCGCCGTCGAGGTGGTTCTCCAGGATGGCGTCGGCGGCGGCGCGGCACTCCAGCATCTCGAACCGGCTGGCCGGCACGAAGAGGGCGCGGCTGGGCTCGTCCAGGCGATGGTTGGCGCGGCCGATCCGCTGGACCATCCGGGAGGCCCCCTTGGGCGCGGCCAGCTGGATGACCAGATCGACGTCGCCCCAGTCGATGCCCATGTCCAGCGTCGAGGTGCAGACCACGGCCCGCAGGTCGCCGCGCGCCATCGCCGCCTCGACCTTGCGCCGCTGCTCGGCCGACAGGCTGCCGTGGTGCAGGGCGATCGGCAGGTCCTCGTCGTTGAGCTTCCACAGCTCCTGGAACGCGAACTCGGCCTGGAAGCGCGTGTTGACGAACACCAGCGCCGTACGGGACTGACGAATGATCTCGTAGACCTCGGCCATGGCGTGCTGGGCGGTGTGGCCGGCCCACGGTACGCGGCCGCCGGAGACGAGGACTTCCACCACCGGCTGGGCGCCGCCGGAACCGAGGACGAGGTCGACGGAGGAAACCTCCCCCAGAGGGGGAGGATCCTTGGTTTTCAGATCCTCCCCCCAAAGGGGGAGGTGGCCCGGAGGGCCGGAGGGGGAAGGGGCTGTTGAGGTGGGATCACTTCCCCCTCCGTCGGCTTCGCCGCCACCTCCCCCTTCGGGGGGAGGATTTCTACCCAGCCACCGCCGCACCAGGTCCGGATCGTCCACCGTCGCCGACAGTCCCACCCGGCGCATCCGCGGCGCGAAGGTTTGGAGCCGCGCGATATCCAGCGCCAGCAGGTCGCCGCGCTTGGAGGGCCACATCGCATGCGCCTCGTCGATGATCACGCACGACAGGTCGGCGAAGTATTCCCGCGCGCCTTCCCAGGCGCAGAACAGGGCCAGCTGCTCGGGCGTGGTCAGCAGGATGTCGGGCGGGCGGATCCGCTGGCGGGCCTTGCGGCTCTCGCCGGTGTCGCCGGTGCGGCTTTCGGCGACGATCGACAGGCCCATCTCGCGGATGGGCGTCATCAGGTTGCGCTCGACGTCGACGGCCAGGGCCTTGAGCGGCGAGATGTAGAGGGTGTGGATCCCGGCGGGCGTGTTTCGCGGCGGGCGCTCGTAGAGCTCGATCAGGCTGGGCAGGAAGCCCGCCAGGGTCTTGCCGCCGCCGGTCGGGGCGATCAGCAGGGCGTCGCGGCCGGCCTTGGCCTTCTGGATCATGGCCAGCTGGTGGGCGCGCGGAGACCAGCCGCGGGCGGCGAACCACTCGGAAAAGCGCGGGGGAAGCAGGTCGGCCGGAACCATCGCGGTGGCTATAGCATGTTCCCGTTCTGTTTCTGGCGGGGAATCGACAGTTCCGACAGAACGACGTGCGAAGTTTGCGTATCCAGGCGGAGCTTCCTAGGGTCGGCCCCGAAATTCTCGGAGTTCGCCCATGTCCCGCCGCGCCGCCCTTCTGCTGACCGCCGCCCTGGCGCTGCCCGCCCTGGCTCATGCACAGGACGCCAAGGTGGATAGCGGCCCGATCGACCCGGCCAGGCTGTCGGAGATCACCCGGGTCCTGGCCAGCGACGAGTTCCTGGGCCGCGCTCCGGGCGGTCCGGCCGAGCAGAAGACCACCGACTACATCGCCGGCCAGTTCAAGGCCCTGGGCCTGGAGCCGGCAGGCGACGCGGGGTCCTACACCCAGAAGGTGCCGCTGGTGCACACCCGCATCGACGGCCCGGTGGCCATGAGCTTTTCCACGGCCGCCGGCCTGGTGACCCTGGCCCAGGGCGAGCAGGCCCAGGTCATGACCTTGCTGCCGGTCGACAAGGTGGCGATCAAGGACGCCCCGCTGGTCTTCGTCGGCTATGGGGTTTCGGCCCCCGAGCGCGGCTGGGACGACTTCAAGGGCGTGGACCTCAAGGGCAAGGTCGCCGTCTTCCTGATCAGCGACCCCGACCTGGAGGCGCAGGCCGCCGAGCCCGCCTACGGCAAGTTCGGCGGCAAGGCGGCCACCTACTACGCCCGCTGGACCTACAAGTACGAGGAAGCCGTGCGGCGCGGGGCGGTCGGGGCCCTGATCGTGCATGAGACCCTGGGCGCGGGCTATGGCTGGAGCACGGTGAAGGCCTCGAACGGCGAGGGCTACGACATCCAGCGCGCGGAACCCGCCAAGGAGAAGCTGCAACTGCAAGGCTGGATCCAGCGCGATACGGCCGTCGACCTTTTCAAACGCTCGGGCCTGGACTTCGAGACACTGAAGAAGTCGGCGCGTGATCCTGGTTTCAAGCCGGTGGCGCTGAAGGGAGCGGCGTTCTCGGCCGCCTACAAGGTGGCTCACGAGCCGATGGTCAGCCACAACGTGGTCGCGCGCCTGCCGGGCTCGACCCACGCCGACGAGAGCATCATATACGCCGCCCACTGGGACGCCTACGGCGTGGGCGCGCCGGATGCGCAGGGCAAGACCATCCGTCCGGGCGCGGCCGACGACGCCATCGGCGTGGCGGGGGTGATCGAGGTGGCGCGAGCCTTCAAGCAGGGCCCGGCGCCGGAGCGCTCGATCGTCTTCGCCGCCTGGACGGGCGAGGAGCGGGGCCTGCTGGGCTCGGAATACTACGCCGTGAAGGCCGGTGACGCCGCTCTGGGCAAGATGGCCGCCAACTACACCCTCGACGTGCTGCAGACCGCCGGCCCGGCCAAGGACATCGTGCTGGTCGGCGCCGGCCAGAACGAGCTGGAGCAGGGCTTGGCCAAGGCCGCGGCCGCGCAAGGGCGCACCGTGACGCCGGACGCCAAGCCGGAACGGGCTCTCTTCTATCGCGCCGACCACTTCTCGCTGGCCAAGCGCGGCGTGCCGGTGCTGCTGGTCATGGGCCTGGGCGGCGGGGCCGACCTCTTGAACGGCGGCCGCGCGGCCGGCGACGCCTGGGTCGCCGACTACACCGCACGCTGCTACCACCAGCCCTGCGACGCCTGGAGCGCCGACTGGGACCTGCGCGGCGCGGCCCAGGACGTGGCCCTGGTCTACGAGGCCGGCAAGGCGATCGCCAATTCGCGGGTGTGGCCGGACTGGAACGCCGGTTCGGAGTTCAAGCCGGTGCGGGCGGCGAGCGCCGGCCAGCGGAAGTAGGCTCTAAAACCCGAACAATCCCCGCGAAAGCGGGGACCCAGGCTTTTTCTGAAACGCGTGGCGCTCAACGATAAAACACCTGGGTCCCCGCTTTCGCGGGGATTTTACGGGGGAGAGCGCACGGGCGCCGAGTTCCCCGTTCGTTTCCCCGCGCCAAAGTGTTAATCCACGCTCGTGAGCGCGCTTCCTCCGAATCTTGACCTTGCCCCGGCCCTGGTAGTGCTGCCCGGCCCGCGCGCCGGCCTGGCCGACGGTTCGGGCGAGGGGCGGGTGATCCGGCCGCCGGACGCGCGCGACCTGTTCGAGCACGGTCCCGTGCTGGTGGCCCATGCGGCCATGACCGCCAAGCGCCTGAACCTGCACGCCCCGCTGCGCTATCCCGGCATCTTCGACGTGCTGGAGCTCTACGCCTTCACCCGGCCGGCGACCTTCTGCGCGCCGTCGGCGGTGGGCCTGGCCATGGCCTTGGGCCTGCCGGAGCCGCGAGGTCCTGCCGCCCAGGCCCAGACCCTGCGCGAGGCCGCCGATTTCCTGCTGCGCGAGCTGGCCCTGACGCCGCGTCCGTCACGCGAAGAAGCCCTGGCCGTGGCCGAGACCCTGGCCCGCGCCGGCTGGTCGTGGGGACCGGCGGTGGTCGGCGCCCTGCGCTCGGTTCCGGTCGGCAACCAGTTCAGAAGCTCCGGCCTCGACGTCTGGAGCCGTCTCGTCGAGTGGGAGGACCAGGCGCCGGTCGGCGAGCCGCTGTCGCGCCCGATCGAGCCCGAGGCCGCCTCCGAGCGCCTGAAGTCGCTGCTGAGCCGCGCCGGCCTCGACGAGGTGCGCGAGGCCCAGGACACCTACGCCCGCGAGGCCTCGTTCGCCTTCCAGCCCCGGGAACGTGAAGGCGAGCCGCGGATGATGCTGGCCGAGGCCGGCACCGGCGTCGGCAAGACCCTGGGCTATCTGGCCCCCGCCAGCGTCTGGGCCGAGGCCAATGGGCCGTCGGTGTGGATCAGCACCTACACGCGGGCTTTGCAGCGCCAGATCGAGCGCGAGAGCGCCGCCATCTATCCCGATCCGCAGATGCGGGCCCGCAAGGCGGTGGTCCGCAAGGGGCGCGAAAACTACCTGTGCCTCCTGAACCTGCAGGAGCAGGTCAACAGCGCCCAGCTGGGCAATGGCGACCTCGTGGGCCTGGCGCTGGCCGCGCGCTGGGCGCGGGTCAGCCGCGACGGCGACATGACCGGCGGCGACTATCCAGCCTGGCTGCCGACCCTGTTCGCCGTGCAGCCGTCGGCCCAGGCCAGCGCCGCCAACCTGGTCGACCGCCGGGGCGAGTGCATCCACGCCGGCTGCCAGCACTATCGGGTGTGCTTTATCGAGAAGGCCGTGCGGGCCTCCAAGCGCGCCGACATCGTCATCGCCAACCACGCCCTGGTCATGACCCAGGCGGCCTTCGACGGCGCGCGCACGGCGCGGGGCCTGAAGGGCGACAACGAGACCACGGCGGTCAAGCGCGTGGTGTTCGACGAGGGCCACCACCTGTTCGACGCCGCCGACAGCGCCTTCTCGGCCGCCCTCTCTGGCGCCGAGGCCGCCGAGCTGCGCCGCTGGATCCGCGGTCCCGAAGGGCGCGGGCGGCGGGGCAGGGGGCTGGAGGCCCGGCTGCTCGACATCCTGGGCGACAAGGAAAGCGCCCGCCAGGCGCTGAGCGCCGTGATCCAGGCCGCCACCGCCCTGCCGGGCGAAGGCTGGTCGGGGCGGATCGCGCCGCCGGACGGCCAGGTCAACCCGATCGGGCCGATCGAGAACTACCTCGTCGCCGTCATCGAACAACTGCGGGCGCGGTCCAGCGAGCGTGGCGGGGCCGAGCAGGGCCTGCAATGCGCCGCCCGGCCCGCCGTCGACCTGGTGCGCGAGCGGGCCGGCGAGGCCGCCCGGGCCCTGGCCGGGGTCGAGGCCCCCCTGCTGGCCCTGGCCCGCCAGCTGGAGGACGTGCTTGACGAGGACGCCGAGCATCTGGGGCCGTCCGAACGGGCCCGCATCGAGGGCGCGCTGCGGGGGCTGGACCGCCGGGCCCGCATGACCCTGCCGGCCTGGCGCTCGATCCTGAAGGCCATCGACGAGGACGCGGAAGACGATCCCGACTTCGTCGACTGGTTCGAGGCCACCTTCCTCTACGGCCGGGTCGTGGATGCGGCCTGCCGCCGCCACTGGGTGGATCCGACCGAACCGCTGCGCGCGGCGGTGCTTTCCCCCGCTCATGGCGTGCTGGTGACCAGCGCCACCCTGGTCGATCCGGCCCTGGAGGATCCCTTCGCCCTGGCCGAGATGCGCACCGGCGCGGCCCGCCTGCCGCAGCCGCCCAAGGTGCTGCGCCTGGTCTCGCCCTTCGACTACGAGAAGAACGCCCGCGCCTTCGTCGTCACCGACGTCAACAAGGAGGACGCGCGCCAGGTCTCGGCGGCCATGCGCGAGCTGTTCCTGGCCGCCAACGGCGGGGCGCTGGGTCTGTTCACCGCCATCCGCCGGCTGAAGGCCGTGCACGAGCGCATCGCCGCGCCCCTGGCCGACAAGGGCCTGCCGCTCTACGCCCAGCACGTGGATCCGCTGGAAGCCGGCGCCCTGGTCGACATCTTCCGCGCCGAGGAGGACGCCTGCCTCCTGGGCACCGACGCCATCCGCGACGGGGTGGACGTGCCGGGCCGGTCCCTGCGCCTTCTGGTGTTCGACCGCGTGCCCTGGCCGCGCCCGGACATCCTGCACAAGGCCCGGCGGACCAAGTTCGGCGGCAAGGGCTATGACGACTCCATCGCCCGCGCCCGCATCAGCCAGGCCTTTGGTCGCCTGATCCGTCGGGCCGAGGATCGCGGCGTCTTCGTCATGCTCGACGCGGCCGCCCCCACGAGGCTCTTTTCAAGTCTGCCGGAAGGGGTGACCATCGAGCGACTCACGCTCGTGGAAGTCATTGAAGCGACGGCCGCATTTCTGTCCGAAGCGCGCGATTAAACGAGCCGTGAGCATCCTCCGTGGGGGGAGGATTCCAGGAGGAAGACTTGGCGTTTCGTTTGGGGGCGACGGCCCTGCTGCTTGCCGGCCTGATGGCCGGTTCCGCGTCCGCGCAGGAGTTCGTGCGCGGCGACTGCCTCAATGTGGTCCAGCCCACGCGCGGCCTGCGTTTCGAGAACGACGACCACGCGCGCTGGTACAAGCGGTTCTGGACCGGCAACTGCCAGGACCTGAACCTGTGCTTCCCCGGCTCGCCCAACTGGAACGACATCGTCAGCAAGCTGCTGGTCAAGGGCGGCCCGGCCGAGAAGCCGGCCCTCTTGCCCAAGGCCTGCCGGCTGGGCCAGCTGATCGGCATGGAGTGGGCGCGTGATCGCCGCATCAAGCGGATCAGCACCCAGGACCTCAAGCGCTTCTCCAGCATCCTCGACGACGCCGGCGACCCGCTGAAGGGTGTCGAGGCTGTCGAGGTCAAGGCGCGCGCCCTGCTGGCCAAGCCCAAGGGCTAAGCCGCCCCCGAACCGTCGTATTGACGACGTGGCGCCGTCGAATTTGTGCAATCGAACGCGTATAGAGGAGCGGTCGGGGAGAAGAGCAGCGAAGGGAGAGATCCTATGGCCGCAGCGCGCCTGACCACGACCGATATCGCCATTGATGACCGCGCCGCGCCCAGCGAGGTCCGCTCGTCCCGCGCCCTCGTGCAGGCGGTGCGCTGGCGCAGCGGCCTGTCGCAGGCCGAGTTCTCGCGGGCCTTCGCCATCCCCCTGCCGGTGCTGAGCGAGCTGGAGCACGGCGAGGCCCGTCCAGACGCGGCCATGCTGGCCTATCTGCGGGTCATCGACCATGCGCCCGACGTGGTGCGCGAGGCCCTGACGCGCGCTGGGCTCTAGGCTGCCGCGCGCGGATGGCCCAGAAGGAGGCCAGCTTCCTCCGTCAGCGGATTCCGCCATGTCCGATCCCGAAGACTACAGCCGAGGTTTCGGCGCAGAGGCGCTCGCGGCTCGCCTGCGGCGCGTCTCCGAGCGGATCGATCGTGACGGCTCACGGGTCTACGCGGCTCGCGGCGTCAAGTTCGAGCAACGCTGGTACGGCGTCCTGCGCCAGCTGGTCGAGCGCGGCGGCCCGATGGCGGTGGGCGAGATCGCCGCCATCCTCCGCATCACCCACGTCTCGGTCAGCGAAGCCAGCCGCTCGATGGAGAAGGCCGGCCTGATCGCCTCGCAGACATCCACCGAAGACGGGCGCCGCCGCCTGATCGCGCTGACCGACGAGGGGCGGGCGATGGTCGCCAGGCTCTCACCGCTCTGGGAGGCCTTCAACACCGCCGCGCGGGAGCTGGACGCCGAGGTCGGCGACCTTGTCCGCCGGCTCGACCAACTGGACGACGCCCTGGACCGCCGGTCGATGTTCGATCGGATCATGGATGGAATTTCATTGGACGACCCCGGATATGGGAAGGATATGTAGGGGCCTACATATTTCTTTCGGAGGGGACCATGAGCACCACGCGACGCATCTTCCTGGGCGCGGCCGCCGCTTCGCTGGCCGCCTGCGCGACCGCTTCGGCCGCGACCGCGCGGACCGCCGGCGTCGTGATCAACGGCAACCTGGTCCTGCCCATGGATACTGAGAAGCCCCTGGACCAGGAGGCCCGCGACCTCGTCAAGGCCTCGGGCCTGACGGCGGCCAAGCTGACGATCGGCGGCTCGGGCGGCGAGACGCGCGCCCAGACCGCCGCCTCCATCGTCGACATCGACAAGGCCGTGGCGCTCAATCCCGACCTCTATCTCAAGGTCGCGTCCGTCGCCGACCTCGCCCGCGCCAGGGCGAGCGGGCGTCTGGGTATCATCTATTCGTTCGAAGCTTCGGAGATGCTGGAGGGCGATCTTGCCGCCATCGACCAGTTCCGCGCCGCCGGCGTGCTGGTGATGGGGCTGAGCTACAACCGGACGACGCCGTTCGCCTCGGGCACGATGTCGTCGCCGCCCACCGGCCTGACCGAGCTGGGGCGGCGCGCGGTGGAGCGCATGAACGCCAAAGGCGTGACGATCGACGTCAGCCATAGCGACGAGCCGTCCAGCCTGGGCGCCATCGCCGCATCCAGCAAGCCCGTGCTGATCACCCACGCCGGCGCCGCCGCCGTCCACGCCCATCCGCGCAACAAGTCCGACCGGCTGATGAAGGCCCTGGCCGAGCGGGGCGGGGTCATCGGGATCTACGAGCTGAGCTATCTGACGACGGCGCCGGCCCAGCCGTCGCTGGACGTCTATTTCGCCCACCTGACCCACGCCCTGAAGGTCTGCGGCGAGGACCATGTCGGCATCGGCAGCGACGCCCTGCTGTGGCCGTTCGACACCTCGCCCGAAAGCATGGCCCAGTGGAACAAGAGCCTGGAAGAGCGCAAGGCCGCCGGCGTGGCCGCGCCCGGCGAGGGGCCGCCGCCGTTCGTGACCGGGCTGAACCGCGCCGATCGCTGCGCCGTCATCGCCGACGAACTGCGGCGACGGGGCTATTCGACGCGGGTGGTCGACAAGGTGCTGGGCGGCAACTTCCAGCGGGTCTTCGCCGAGACCTGGACGGCTTAGCCCTTTTTCCGCTTCTGCGAGAACAGCCAGGCCCGCCAGGCGTCGTCGTGCATCATGTCGGGCGGCACCACGTGGGCCATGCCCGAATAGGAGACGAAGCGCACGTCGCCGCCGGCGTCGGCCAGGGCCCCGGCCCAGGCGAGATCCGGCGCGTAGGGGTTCTCGCGGTCCTTGTCGCCATGGACGATCATCACCGGCGTCGGCGCGACCTTGACCGCCAGGGCGCGCTCGGGCGGTACGCCGGAGAAGGCCGCGACGGCGGCGAACTTGCCCGGCTCCAGGGCGGCGGCGTTCATCGCCGCCGAGCCGCCCATCGAGAAGCCGACCAGGTAGATGCGGTCGGTGTCGATCGGCAGGCGGGCCGACAGGTCGTCGATCAGGGCCAGGATCGCCGGCAGGCTGGTCCCGGGGCGCGAGGCCAGCAGCCGGTCGGCGCCCTTGGCGTAGTGGGCGGTGCGGACCGGAGCCTGGGGCGCCAGCACGAAGGCCGGGAAGGTCTTGGCGGTGCCAGGACGGGCCCAGCTGCGCACGAACGGACCCATCTGGGCCTTGTTGTCGTGGCCCACGGCGCCGGAGCCGTGCAGCATCACCACCAGCGGCAGCTTTTCCTTGGTCGCCGGCGACAGCAGCCGATAGGGCAGGCGCACACCATTGGGCGCTGTGAAGCTGGCGGCGGCGAAGGCCTCGGCCGGCGGCAGGTCGGACGGCGTCGGCGTCAGGGGCGTGGTGGCGTAGCTGCGCGTCTCGACCGCGAGCTTGGGGGCCGGCGCGAGGGTGGGCGCCTCCGAAGGCGTCGTGGCGCAGGCCCCCAGCAAAAGGCAGGCGAGCAACGTGAGCGGCTTTTGCATGGCGTTTGCATAACCTGCTTCGCGCCGCTTGTCTGGAGGCGGAGCAACCCCGGCCATGACCTGGGGGTTTATCTCCCGACGCCCCTGCGGGCGAAGCACGGGAGAAACCGGTCATGATCGGTCACAGGCATCATCAGGAAGACGGCCGTCACTTCACGCACGGCACCTCGTCGACGACCGCCGATTGCGCGTCCGAGGGCAAGCTGCGCCCCGAGGATCGCCATATCGAGGCGCCCCACGCCAAGCTGGCTGAAAAGCCGCTGGCTCAGAACGAAAAGCACGACCAGCTGGCCGAGAAGGTCGAGTGCTCGGAAAGCCGCCAGGAAGCCCTGCTGGACGAAGGCCTGGAGGAAAGCTTCCCGGGCAGCGACCCGGTCAGCGTCAAGCGGATCACCTGATCCGCGGGTAGCCTCAGGCTTCGCGCGGGAAGCGCGAAGCGGCGCGGGAGGCGAAGCTGCTACGGGCGGTTTCGCCTTCGACGGCCACGGAGGCGGCCGGCATGACGACGCTGCTCTTGCGGCGACGGCGGCGCTGGCGCTGGGCCGAGATGTCCGAGAAGCGCATGGCGCCGCGCTCGCGGGCGTCGCGGCGGACGGCTTCGATGTGGCTGGCCAGGTAGACGACCGCGATGCCGGCCACGTCGGTGGCGAAGTCGGTGAAGCTGGCGCTGCGATGGGCGAACAGCTGGGCGATCTCGGCGCTGGCCCCCAGCAGGATCGCGGCGATCGCCAGGTCGTTGCGGCGCATCTTGGGGAAGGCCAGGAAGGCCATGGCGGTCAGGCCGCCGAACGCCAGGGCGTGCGCGGCCTTGTCGCTGAGCCCGAAGGCCTGTTCCAGGCCCTGGAACGGGCCGAGCATCAGGGTTACGGCGCTGGCCGCCCCGACGAACAGCACGGCCTTGGCGGCGATAACGACATGGTTGGGCGTCAGCATGGGCTCGGCTCGCGGTGGAGCCTTGAGTCCTAAGGCCGCATGCCTCGCAAACCGTGAAGGAACACGGTCAACGGAAGATGACTATTTCTTCGGGTTGACCGGCCGGCTCCTGGCCTTGTCGGAGGCGTCCTTGGCGGTCTTCCAGGCGTGGTAGGCTTCCAGATACGGTTGCCGGCGCAGGATCTTCGAGGCGGGGTCGACGATCACCGGAACCGCGTCGCCGACGCGCGTCCGACCCGTCCCGTCGGCCATCGGCAGGGTTACCAGCTTGCCGCCGACCTTGACCTCGACCGGCATCGGGAAGCGCCCGGCCGGCGTCTTCCAGGCCAGCACCAGGTCCTCGCCCTCGCGGGTCTCGATCAGCTCGGGCAGGGCGGCGTGGCGCAGATAGGCGTCGAAGAACCAGCGGTAGTCGGCGCCGGTCGCCTCGTTCACGGCCCTGATGAAGTCGTCGGTCACCGCGTAGCGCGGGGCGAAGTTGCCGGGCTTGGGATCGGGGCGGCCATAGACCAGCACCCGGGTGGCGGTGAAGAACGCCTCGTCGCCGATCAGGCCGCGCAACGTGTGCAGCATGTTGGCGCCCTTGTAGTAGATGTCGGTCCCCGGCCCGACCTTGGCGTCGTAGACGGCTTCCTCCTCCATCGGCTTGCCCGAGACGATGGGGAACTTGTTGAAGCTCTTCACCCGCATCTCGTTCAGGCGGACCATGTATTCCATGTCGCCGTGCAGCCACTGCGAGTAGAGCGGCTGCATGTAGGTGCCGAAGGCCTCGTGCAGCCACATGTCGTCCCAGTCGACATTGGTCATCTGGTTGCCGAACCACTCGTGGGCCAGTTCGTGCTCGAGCAGCCAGTCGAAGCCGTAGATCTCCTTGCCGTAGCCGGCGCCGTAGGCGTTCAGCGTCTGGTGCTCCATGCCCAGGTGCGGGGTCTCGACCGCGCCCATCTTCTCGGACCGGAACGGGTAGGGGCCGATCATCCCCTCGTAGAAGTCGAGCATCGGCGTGAACTGGGCCAGCAGGTCGCGGCCCTTGGCCTCGTTGCCCTCCAGGGCCCAGAACTCGATCGGGAAGCTGTCGCCGAAACGGCTGCGGTACAGCGCCGTCAGGTGGACATAGGGGCCGATGTTGAGCGCCACGGCGTAGGTGTTGGGCGTCTTCATCCGCCAGTGGAAGGTGCGCCGGCCGCCGCCGGCCTCGGTGACGTCGATCAGGATCCCGCCCGACGGCGCCGACAGGCCGGCCGGGACGGTGACGTGCAGGTCGACGAGGTCGGGCTCGCCGGTCGGGTGGTCGATGCACGGCCAGAAGAGGTCGCAGCCCTCGCCCTGGACGGCGGTGGCGATCCACGGGCGGCCGTCGGGGGCCTTGGTCCAGACGAAGCCGCCGTCCCACGGCGCGTTGTTGGCCTCCATCGGCACGCCGGCGTAGCGGATGCGCACGGCGGTGGTGTGGCCGGCCGGGATCGGCGCGGGCGGGGCGATCGAGAGCCGGCCGTCGGGATTGCGCCAGGCCGTCGGCGGCAGGTCCCGGCCGTCCAGCGACACCGCCGACACCGGCAGCTCGCGGTCTAGGTCTAGCACGATCACCGGCAGCTCGCGGTCGGCGCGCAGGGCCAGCACGGCCTCGCCCGAGATCGACTTGCGCTCAGGGAGGACCTCGATCGACAGGTCGACATGCTCGATATGCACGCCGGCCTGGTCGGGCTTCAGCGCCCCGCCGGTGGCCAGGGTCTGGGCGGTGGGGGCGGCGCGCGCGGGCTTGGGCGGCTTGGCCGGTGCGGCGGCGATCAACAGCGGCAGGGCGGCGGCGAGGGCCAGGGCCCGGGGGGACGATGACGGCACGGCGATTCCCCGCGATGGACGGAACTCATCGGTAGGGGAGGCGGGGGCGAAGGCCAAGCCTTTGAATCCCTCTCTCTTTGAGAGAGGGAGGGGCCCGCCGCGAAGCGGTGGGAGGGTGAGAGGTAACAAACTTTCCGAACCAAGCGCTGGTCCGTCGGCGCGGGCTGTCAGCTATGGGGCGAGAGGCTTTCCGGCCGGCGGTGAAACCTCTCACCCTCCCACGCCTTGCGGCGCGGGCCCCCCCCTCTCTCTCGGAGAGAGGGGTTTTACAGCTTCTCGCTGATCTTGATGGCCACCTTGCAGCCGGTCTGGATGACGGCGCTGAGCAGCGGGTAGGCCGTGGCCTCGTGGGCGCCTTCCTCGACGGCGAGGTCGCGGTGCATCAGCTCGTCGTCGCGGAACTTGGAGAGCTCGGCGGCCAGGGCCGGGTCGCGGTCCTTCAGCTCGTCGATCTGGCCGGCATAGTGCTTTTCGATCACCGACTCGACGGCCTCGGTGCAGGCGTGGGCGGCCTTGTCGCCGATCAGGGCGGTGCCGGCGCCCAGGGTGAAGGCCGCCAGCCGCCACAGGGGCGACATCAGGGTCGGGCGCACCTTGCGCTCGGACAGCAGTTCGTCGAAGCGCGACAGGTGGACCTGTTCGTGGCCCTCCATCTCCTTCAACTGCTCGGCGATGCGCTCGCGGCCGCGGGCGTGCTTCATCACCGCCTGCTGGCCGCGATAGATGTGGACGGCGGCCAGTTCGCCGGCCTGGTCGACGCGCAGGATCTCGGCCAGGCGCGCGGCCTGGGCGCCGCGACCGGGACGGGGCGGAACGGCTTTCTGGGCGGCGCTCATCTTCAGGCCTCCTTCGAACGCAGGGCGGCGAAGGCCGAGACGACGGCCAGGCCCAGCGAGACCAGGGCGTTCCAGCCGGCCATCGACAGGCCCAGGAACACCCAGGCGGCCTTGTCGCACATCGGAGGTTGGATCTTGGCGCCCTTCAGCATGGCCACCAGGTCGTCGGAGGTGGCCAGGCCGCCGCCGGTGCAGGTGCTGGGGCCGGGCCACCACTTCCATTCGACGCCGGCGTGGAAGGCCGCCAGGCCCGCGCCGTAGAGGAAGATCGCGCCCAGCAGCCACAGGGCCGGCGCGCGCAGGCGCGTCCAAAGGGGCGTGCGTTGCACGATGGTGGCGATCAGGCCGACCGTTCCGGCGACCCAGTAGACCTCGCGCTGCTTCAGGCACAGGTGGCAGGGCGCCAGGCCCCCGAAGCTCTCGAACGCATGGGCCGCGCCCAGCATGATCGCGCTGGCGGCGAAGGCCAGGACCGGCCAGTGCCGGGCGACCCACTCCAGGGGCGGGCGCTTGGGGACGAGGGGACCGGTGGTCACGGCCGGGGTGTCGGTGGTCATACGGCGCACGCGCCTCCGCTGCTTCCTCCCAGGAAATGGCTCGCGGCGAGGCCGATGACAAGGAGCAGGATCAAACCGCCGGCCACCAGCGCCAGCCGGCGCTCGATCACCGGCAGCAGGGCGGGACCGAACTTTTTGACCACGAAGGCGACGAGGAAGAAGCGCGCGCCGCGGGTGACGACCGAGGCGAAGATGAACATCGGGAAGCTGAAGGCCGCCAGGCCCGAGGCGATGGTCACCAGCTTGTAGGGGATGGGGGTCAGGCCCTTGGCCAGGATCACCCAGACCCCGTACTTGTCGTACCAGCACTTGAATTCGGCGAGGCCCCCGGCGTGGCCGGTGGCGGCCATCATCCACTGGCCCACGGGGGTCAGGAAGTAGCCGATGGCGTAGCCCAGGATGCCGCCCAGCACCGAGGCCAGGGTGCAGATGAGGGCGTAGCGCCAGGCCTTGTCCGGCCGCGCCAGCACCATCGGGGCCAGCATCACGTCGGGCGGGACGGGAAAGAACGAGCTCTCGGCGAACGAGACGGCGAACAGGCTCGTGGGAGCGTGACGCGAGGCGGCCAGGCCCATGACCCAGTCGTAGAGGCGGCGCAGCATGCGAACTCCCGTTTGCGGATGCGCCGTTGCTAGCAGGGGGCGGCGCGCTTGTCCCGGGCGATGCGACGACGATTTCCGGTTCTTTTTGCGACGCCGCGAAGGCGGGCGCTGGACGGGGCTCCAGGCAGTAAAACGCCCCGTCCTCCAGGCGCCGGGCCGACATGGCGCGGAGGAGGACGGGGCCACGCGGTCGCCGCAACATTACGACCGCGTGTCTCGGTAAGGACCTTGCGGGTCCTAGAACTTGACCGCCAGCGAGACGCTGTAGTTGCGGCCCGGGGCGGTGTAGCCGTCGACGATCACCGCCGGCACCGTGGCCGAGGCGGCGGCCGACTGGCCGCGCACGTCCGACCACCACCAGTATTTCTCGTCGGTCAGGTTGAAGACGCCGCCGCGCAGGGTGACCGCGTCGGTGACGTTCCAGTAGGCGGTGACGTCGGCCGTGGTGAAGGCCGGCGGGGCGAAGCAGCCGCCTGTGCAGGTGACGCCCAGGCTGTCGAACGACTTCTTCTGGACGTGCATGACGCTGAACTGGCCGCCGAAGCGACCGGCCGGATCGCGGTACGACAGGCCGGCCGTGAACTTGGCCGGATCGACCGACTGCAGCGGGGTGCTGACGCCCGCCGTGTTGGTCGAGAAGCCGCGAGCGTACGAGGCCGCGCCGATCAGGCGCCAGTTGTCGGCGATGATGACCTCGCCGCGAGCCTCGGCGCCGCTGATCTCGGCCTCGGCCAGGTTGACGAACTGGAACACCGCCGGGTCGGTCGGGCGGAACGAGCCGCTGACCTGCACCTGCTCGATGAAGTCGTCGTACTTGCCGGTGAAGCCGGTGACGCTGATGTTCCAGGTCGGCTGGCGCAGGCGGAAGCCCAGCTCGAAGGTCTGGCTGGTCTCGGGCTTCAGGTCCGGATTGGCGATCGCGGTGTAGAAGCTGGTCGGGTTCGAGAAGCCGTTGTTGACCTGCGACGGGGCCGGGGCCTTGAAGCCGGTCGCGGCGTTGGCGAACACGCTGATCAGGTCGGTGGCCTGCCACACGGCCGACAGCTTCGGCGAGAAGCGCGAGTCGCTCTGGCCGACCGCGGTGTTGGCGGTGAACAGCGGATCGTTCTTCGGATCCAGCTTGTAATAGTCGTAGCGCAGGGCCGGATAGAAGGTGACCGGGCCGACCGCGAACTCGTCCTGCACGTAGCCGCCGAACAGGGTGTAGTCGGTGGTCGGGAAGGCGCGGTTGGGGAAGGTCTCGCCGGCCGGCGGCACGGTGCCGTCGCGCAGGCCCTGCTGGCGGGTCAGCGAGGCGTCGGCGCCCCAGACGATGCTGTGGTCCACGCCGCCGAAGCTGGCCTTGCTGGTCAGCTCGACCGCGCCGCCGAACACTTCGTTGTCGAACTTGGCGTCACGGGTGCGGTCGGCGGCGGTGTAGCGGTCCTCGGCCGAGAACTGCCGGGTGGTGCTGTCCTGGTAGTAGAGGGTGGTGCGGGCGCTCTGGATCAGGCCCTGGCCGCCGGTGAAGGCGTGGGCCAGGCTGACGCGGTCGCGGCGCATCTTGTCGAAGGCGGTCAGCCCGACCACCGCGGTCGAGGCCGGGGTGGCGTTCGGGGCGACATAGGTGATCGCCGACAGCACGTTCCAGTCGATGTCGCGATCCAGGTGATCGACGGTCAGCGAGAACTTGTTGCGGTCGTCGAGGTTGAACACCAGCTTGCCGAGCACGGCGTTGGAGCTGTTGTCCTCGGGGTTGGCGACCGTGCGGCGCACGTCGCGCAGGGCGGCCGTGCCTTGGGTCTCGGTCTCGTGGCCGTCGCGGCGGGTGTAGGCCAGCAGGCCTTCCCAGCGGCCGCTGGCGCCGGCGACCAGGGCGCTTTCGCTCCAGCTTTCGTCGGCCGAGCTGTAGCCGACGCGGCCCCGGGCGGCGATCGACTTGCCCTGCAGGATGTCGGACGGATCCTTGGTGAAGAAGCTGACCGAACCGGCCAGGCCGTCGCTGCCGTAGAGGGCCGAGGCCGGGCCGCGCACGATCTCGACCGACTTCAGCACGTCGACGTCGACATAGTCGCCGCGGCCGGCGGCCTGGGCGCCGAAGGCGTAGCCGTCGGGCACGCGCACGCCGTCGACCATGATCAGGACGCGGTTGCCCTCCAGGCCGCGAATGGCGAAGCCGGCGTTGCCGTCACGGCCCGTCGAGGCGCCGGCGGCGGTGAAGCGGGAAGGGGCGCTGCGCACCGACACGCCCGGCTCGAAGCGCACCAGGTCCTTCACGTCGTTGACCAGGGCGTCCTCGATCTCCTGGCTCGTCGTCACGGTGACGGTGGCGGGGGCGTCCAGGACGGACTTCTCGCTGCGCGTGGCGGTGACGGTGACCTTGTCGACTTCGGCGACGTCGGCCGAGGGCGCGTCGGCCGCGAAGGCCGCCGTGGCGGAGAGCAGGGCGCCGGCCGAGACGGCGGCGAGATAGGCGAGTCTGTTGCGCGACAAAGTTCGAGATCCCCAGTTTTCGGCCTCAGATGCGAATTGTTCGCATTCGTTGGATGGGGAGCTACGACCGTCTGGCGGCTTGGTCAAGTTATTTGCAATTGATTCTTAGATTCATCCGCAATAGGAGCCTCTGCAACGCACCGATCGTCCTGGAAGGGGGATTCCGATGAAGACCATGCTCGCTTCGGCGGCGCTGCTGGCGGGCCTTGGCCTGTCCGGCCTGGCGCACGCCCACTCGCCCTACATGCTGCCCAGCACCTTCGACGTTTCCGACCGCAAGGTCGTGACCGTCCAGGGCTCGTTCACCGAAACCTTCTTCACGCCCGAAGTGGTGATGAAGTCCGACGCCTATGCGGTGATCGGTCCGGACGGCGTGCGTAAAGCCCTGACCCCGACCTACCTGCGCGAGCTGGCCCTGGTCGAGGCTCCGGTCGAGACGGCCGGCACCTACCGCGTCACCACCGGCCAGCGCGCCGGCCGCGTCGGCAAGGCCACGCTGGTCAACGGCGAGTGGGAGTTCCTCGAGCCGGGCAAGGCCCCGGCCGGCGCCGAAGTGGTCGACATGCAGAGCATCACCACCGCCGACGTCTACGTCACCCGCGGCGCGCCCAGCACCGCCGCCCTGGCCCCGGTCGGCAAGGGCCTGGAGTTCCAGGCGATCACCCATCCCAGCGACATCACCACCGGCCAGCCGGCCAAGTTCGTGGTGCTGTACGACGGCAAGCCCGTTGCAGGCCAGGAGGTCACCCTGACCGCCGGCGGCGACCGCTACGCCGACGCCAAGGCCGCCCCGGTCACCGTCAAGAGCGACGCCCAGGGCCGCTTCGAGCTGAAGCCCGAGCGTTCGGGCGTCTACCAGGTCCAGGCCCGCTACCGCGTCGCCCCGGCCGCCGCCGGCCAGCCCGGCCAGAGCCACACCTACTCGCTGACCTTCGAATCCCTGCGCTGAGAGCCGACATGATCCGCAACACCCTGATCCTGGCCGCCGTCCTGGCCGCCGTCTCCGCCCCGGCCCTGGCCGCCTCGCACGCCCGCGACACCTTCATCAAGGAACAGGACGTCAACGGCGACGGCGTCGTCACCAAGGAAGAGTTCGTCATCACCCGCGACCAGCTCTTCAAGGCCATCGACGCCGACAAGAACGGCGTGCTGTCCAAGGAGGAGTACGTCGGCGAGTTCAAGGGCCGCCTCGAGAAGCGCCTGGCCGCCTCGACCGAGACCGCCGAGAAGAAGGAAGAAGAGCGCGTGCGCCAGATGCGCCAGGCCGACGTGCGCTTCGGCGTCCTCGACAGCGACAAGAGCGGCGGCATCACCCCGGCCGAGTTCGCCTATTCGGGCTGGCGGATGTTCGTGACCCACGACACCAACAAGGACGGCGTGGTCTCGGCCGCCGACCCGGTGGCCGCGGACACGAACTAGATCCGCCAAACCTCGCCCTTGGGGGGGCGCGCCCCCGGCTTCTTGATCCCCTTCTGGAGCCGGGGGCGCTTGCCCGCCGCCTAGTCTTCCGGTGCGTAGACGCGCACCCAGTCCACCAGCAGGCTTTCGGGCAAGGCCGCGTCGTCGACGCCGCGCCGGCCCGTCGTCTCCGCCCACCGCCCGCCGACCGCCAGGTTGAGGATCAGGTGGAAGCGCTCGTCGAAGGGCCGTCCGCCCGCCCGGGTGAAATAGGGCTTTCCGTCCAGCAGCCAGGTCAGCCGGTTCGGCGTCCACTCCAGCGCGAACACGTGGAAGGCCGTCAGGTCGCCCAGGGCCGCGTCGGCCGAGTCGCTGCGGTTGGCCTGCAGCGTCGGGCCGTGATGCACCGCCGCCCGCACCCGGTCGCGACAGGACCGGCAGCGCACCCCCAGGTTCACGGCCTCGGCGATGTCGATCTCGCCAGACAGCGGGTAGGGGCCGTAGTTGTCGTGTTCGGGCAGCATCCAGATCGCCGGCCACAGCCCCTGGCCCAGCGGCAGCTTGGCGCGCACATCGATGCGGCCGTAGCGGAAAGAGGCCAGGCCCTTGGTGCTGACGCCGCCCGAGGCGTAGTCGCGGGTCACGCGCGGGCCGCCGTCACGCCGGGCCGGGCCCGAGGCGCGCTCCTTGCGGGCGTTCAGCCGCAGGACCCCGCCAGAGACCGTGACATTGGCTGGCGCGTAGCATTGGCGCTCGTCGTTGCCGCCGCCCCAGCAGTCGGTCGCCGCCGTCCACTTGGCCGGATCCAGGCGATCGCCGTCGAACTCGTCCGACCAGATCAGCCGCGGCGCGGCCATGGCCGGGCAGGCGAGGGCGGCCAGCAGCAGAGCCAGGAGCAGGCGTCTCAAGGGATCGCCGTGGTCGAGCGGCCGCCGGCCGGCAGGCCCAGGGTCACGCGCCCCCTGGCGGCCTTGGGCAGTACGACCTCGACGTCCGAGACGCCCTTCGACGCCTTGGTGGTGAGGATCCAGCCGGAGCCGTTCGGCGCGACGTCGATGTCGAGGGCGTCACGCGCCGCCCACCAGTCGCCGAACGCCCTTGTGGAGCCCATCCAGGCGCGGCCCTTCCAGCGGTCGGCCAGGGCTTCCTCGAACTTCAGCTTGTCGCCGACCAGGTTGGGGTGGATCAGCACCGTGACCACGCCCCCGTCCCGGGCCACGCGCGTCACCAGGGCGTCGGCCGCGTCGAGCCGCTGCAGCAGGGGCGGGGCCTCCTCGTCCTCGATGGCGACGGGGAACTCGAACACCGGCTGCAGGGCGCCGTCGGCCCGTCCGTCGGTCAGCTGGAACGGCAGGTGGGTCAGCACCGTGTTGGCGGTTATCGACGACGAATAGCGATAGCCGCTGGCCTCCAGGGCCTGGGGCAGGGTGAACGGATAGGCCAGGCGCCCCGGGCGAAACGAGACGACGTCCGCGCCCGCCAGCCGGTCGAGCAGGAACTTCGAGACCCTGAGCTCGCCCAGGATGGTGGCGTCGCGCACCTTGGTGTCGGTCTCGACGAAGGGACGGTAGCGGGGATAGCGCTCGCGGCCGCTGCCCAGGTCCATCCGCTCGAATTCGCGCGAGTGGGCGACGGTGTGGCTGCCCACCTCCTGCCCGCGCGCCAGCAGGCCTTTGACGTCGGCCACGGCGGCGTCGTCGAAGAACACCTTGTCGTTGTAGTCCTTCATGTATTTGGTTTGGACGAAGAAGGTCCCGCGGATGTCCCGGGCCTTCAGGGCGTCGGCATAGGCCAGGGCGTTGCGAACCGACGGGCCGTAGTCGACGTCGTGGGTGAACAGGATCGACACCTGCCTGCCGGCCGGGGCGGTCGAGACCAGCCAGGGCATCGGCTCGCCGGCCACATAGAGGTCGCGCACCCAGCGGAACAGGCTGTCCAGCGACGGCTCGTAGCCGTTGACGTAGCGCCGGGCCAGGGTCTCGGCCCGGCCGTTCATGGCCCGCTGGGCCAGCGAGCCGAGGTCGACGCCGAGAACGCAGGCCTGGCCGCCGACCCGCCGGCAGGCGACCGCGACCGAGCCGTCGTCGAAGCGGGCCGCCACCTCCGCCGTCCCTGGCGCATAGCCGACGCTGGCGACCTTGGCCTCGCCGGTGGAGGAGACGACGATCTCGTCGCTCTCGGGCTCGCCGGTGGTCTTCGTCCAGCGCATGCGCAGGCGGGAGGAGGCTTCTGTTCCCTCGCCGACGCCGAACAGCTCGCCAAGCCCGCCGCCGGCCAGGTTGAAGGCCAGCACCGTGCCGCCGTCGCGGACGTGCTGGGCCAGGGCCCGCAGCTGCTCGGCGCTGAGCACCCGGCCCGAAACGATCGGATAGACCAGCACCACCTTGTGGGTCAGGGCCTTGGCGGGATCCTGCGTCACCGTGATCGGCACGCCGTGGGCGCGGAAGCCGCGCACCAGGCCCAGCCATCCCGACTGCGGATCGGTGACCAGGATCGCCAGGCGATGCGGGCCGCCCTGATCGAACTGGGCGATGCGGGTGCGGGGCGGCTCGATGATCTTCGAGGCCTTGGCCGGGCCGCGCACGCCGGGGAAGACGTGCATCACCGACGGATCGGGCCGCTCGCGCCACAACCACCAGCCGCCGGCCAGCAGCACGGCGAGGACGAGCAGCAGCAGCGGCAGGCGACGGCGGATCATGAGGCCTCCAGTCAAGCGCGAGACATCCAAACCCGAAAACGCCCGATGCGCGAGCCCGTGATTTCGTGATCCGCACGGTTGCGGGCGCGCCGCGAAGCTTTCCCTTCGGCGCGGGGGCTTCTATATGCGGACGCCTCCTTACTCTCGTTCGCCCCCGGAAAGACGCCCGTTCCATGGCCCGCATCCTGATCACCTCGGCCCTGCCGTACATCAACGGCATCAAGCACCTGGGCAACCTCGCGGGCTCGATGCTGCCGGCCGACGTCTATGCGCGCTTCCAGCGGGCCCGGGGCCACGACACCCTCTACATCTGCGCCACGGACGAGCATGGCACCCCGGCCGAGCTGGCCGCCGCCGCCGCCGGCCAGGATGTCGCCACCTACTGTGAAGAGCAGCACGTGCTGCAGCACGACGTCGGCCGCGCCTTCGGCCTGTCGTGGGACCACTTCGGCCGCTCGTCCTCGCCGCAGAACCATCGCCTGACCCAGCACTTCGCCGAGGTGCTGGAAGCGCAAGGGCTGATCGAGGAGCGGGTCGACCAGATGGTCTACTCGATCGACGACCGCCGCTTCCTGCCCGACCGCTACATCGAGGGCACCTGCCCGCACTGCGGCTTCGAGAAGGCCCGCGGCGACCAGTGCGACAACTGCGGCAACCTCCTGGATCCGACCGACCTGAAGGACCCGTACTCGGTGATCTCGGGCTCGCGGAACCTCGAGGTGCGCGACACCAAGCACCTCTACCTGCTCCAGACCAAGATGGCCGACCGGATCCGCGCCTGGGTCGACAGCCATCCCGACTGGCCCACCCTGGCCAAGTCTATCGCCTACAAGCACCTGGACGAGGGCCTGATCGACCGCGGCATCACCCGCGACCTGGCCTGGGGCGTGCCGGTGACCAAGGACGGCCTGCCGCGTCCGGGCATGGAAGAGAAGGTCTTCTACGTCTGGTTCGACGCCCCGATCGAATACATCGCCGCCACCCAGGAATGGGCCGAGGCCGCGCCGGATCGTGACTGGCGCTCGTGGTGGCGCACCGACGCCGGCGCCGACGACGTCCGCTACGTCCAGTTCATGGGCAAGGACAACGTGGCGTTCCACACCGTCAGCTTCCCCGCGACCATCCTCGGTTCGGAAGAGCCGTGGAAGAGCGTCGACATGCTCAAGGCCTTCAACTGGCTGAACTGGTACGGCGGCAAGTTCTCGACCAGCTCCAAGCGCGGCGTCTTCATGGACGCGGCGCTCGACATCCTGCCGCCCGACCTGTGGCGCTGGTACCTGACCTCGAACTCGCCGGAAGGCAGCGACACGGCCTTCACCTGGGAGCAATTCGCCAGCGCCGTGAACCGCGACCTGGCCGACGTGCTGGGCAACTTCGTCAACCGCA
Source organism: Caulobacter radicis (assembly GCF_003094615.1). GTDB lineage: Bacteria > Pseudomonadota > Alphaproteobacteria > Caulobacterales > Caulobacteraceae > Caulobacter > Caulobacter radicis. The sequence goes on from NZ_QDKO01000024.1 coordinate 144,539, forward strand.
TCCTGAAGTTCACCGAGAGCAAGTTCGACGGCGTCGTGCCGGAGGGCGGCGAGATCGGTCCGCTGGAGAAGAAGCTCTACGCCGACGTCGCCGAGCGCCTGGCCGACCTCGCCGAGCAGATGGACGCCATCGAGATCCGCAAGAGCGCCCAGGCGCTGCGGGCCCTTTGGGTGGTCGGCAACGAGTACCTGCAGGAAGCCGCCCCCTGGACGGCGATCAAGACCGACCGCGACCGCGCCGCGGTGATCGTGCGCACGGCCCTGAACCTGGCGGCGCTCTACGCCCGCATTTCGGCCCCGTTCATCCCGTTCGCCGCCGAGAAGATCGGCGAGGCCTTCGGCCAGGCCTGGCCGCCCGCGTGGCCCTCGTCCGACGTCGCCGCCGAACTGTCGACCGTCCCGGCCGGCCAGACGGTGCGTGCGCCGGAAGTGCTGTTCAAGAAGATCGACGACGACATGATCGCCGAATGGGCCGCCCGCTTCGGCGGGGCGGAGTAAAAGATCCTCCCCCTTCAGGGGGAGGTGGCCCGGAGGGCCGGAGGGGGAAGTTCCCGCGGAAACTGGTGAAGTCGTAGGCGTGGGAGGTTACATCCCCCTCCGTCGGCTTCGCCGACACCTCCCCCTTCAGGGGAGGATCTGAAACCGCTTCCCCTTCACCGCACGTCGCTCTACGAGCGGGCCATGCCGCTCGTCGCCCGTCTCAGCCTGTTCTACGTGGCCATCTATCTGGTCATCGGGGTGAGCCTGCCATACGTGGCCACCTTCCTGCGGGCGAGGGGGCTTTCGGGGGCCGAGATCGGCGCGGTGCTGGCCGCGCCGCTGCTGCTCAAGCCCTTCACGGGCGCCGCGCTCGCCGTCTGGGCCGACGGCTTCAGGCTGCGCCGCTCGCCGATGATCCTGCTGGCGGTCGGCGCTGCCTGCGCCTACCTCGCCATGCTGGTCGCCCCCGGCTTCTGGGGCCTGCTGGTCTGCTGGCTGCTTGGCGCGACCCTGTTCTCGACCATCTCGCCGCTGATCGACGTCGTCACCCTGCGCCGCGCGCGGCTGGAGGGCTTCAACTACGGCCTGCCGCGCGGCTCCGGCTCCAGCGCCTTCATCGCCGCCAACCTGGCCATGGGAGTCGTGCTGACCTTCATCGGCGCCGAGGTCATCGTCGTCTGGATCACGGTGGCCGCCCTGCTGACGGCCTTCGCCGCCTTCGCCCTCGTGCCGGCCGAGCGGGTGCACGAGGAGGGCGAGGCGCCGGCCAAGCGCGACCGCTGGAAGGGCCTGGGCAGCCTGCTGACCGATCGGGTGTTCGTGCTGGCGGTGGTCACCGCCGGCCTGATCCAGGGGGCGCACGGCTTCTATTACAGCTTCTCGACCATCCTCTGGCGCAGGCAGGAGATCCCCGAGCCGATGATCGGCGTGCTGTGGGGCGTCGGCGTCGCCGCCGAGGTGGGGTTCATGTGGTTCCTGGAGCCCTGGCGACGCCGCGTCGGGCCGGGGCGCCTGCTGGCCATGGGCGCGGGCGCGGCGGTGATCCGCTGGACCGCCTACGCCTTCGCCCCGCCGCTGTGGGCGCTGTTCCCGCTACAGGCGCTGCACGCCTTCACCTTCGCGGCCAGTTTCCTGGCCTCGCTGCAACTGATCGAGCGCCTGACGCCGCCCAAGAGCGCCTCGGCCGCCCAGGCCCTGAACTCGGCCGTGTCGCAGGGCTTCACGCTTGGCCTGGCGACCCTGGCCTCGGGCCCGCTGTTCGACGCCCTGGGCGTGAAGGGCTACTGGGCGATGGCGGCTCTGGGGGCGGCGGGGCTTTGCGGCGCGCTGGTGCTGGGGCGCAGCGCGCGGGTCAAGGCGGGGGCTTAATCGCTCTCCCTCCCCCTTGATGGGGGATGGCTGGGGTGGGGGTGATGCTGCGTTCGATGTTGCACCGCCGCCAATTCAGCAGGTCACCCCCATCCCCGACCCTTCCCCCATCAAGAGGGAAGGGCGAAGGGGGTTCAGATCTCGTACGAGATCTCTTCGCCTTCCAGCCACTCGACGATCCGCTCGGCGGCGGCCACCGGGTCGACCTTGGTGGTGTCGATGACCAGTTCGGCCGCCTCGGGCGCCTCGTAGGGGCTGTCGATGCCGGTGAAGTTCTTCAACTGGCCCGCGCGGGCCTTCTTGTAGAGACCCTTGACGTCGCGGCTCTCGGCCACGGCCAGCGGGGTGTCGACGAACACCTCGACGAACTCGCCCTCGTTCAGGATCTCGCGGGCCAGGCGTCGCTCGGCCCGGTAGGGCGAGATGAAGGCGGTCAGCACGATCAGGCCGGCGTCGACCATCAGCTTGGCCACTTCGGCCACGCGGCGGATGTTCTCGACGCGGTCCTCCTCGGTGAAGCCGAGGTCCTTGTTGAGGCCGTGGCGCACGTTGTCGCCGTCCAGCAGGTAGGTGTGGCGGCCCAGCGCGTGCAGGCGCTTTTCGACCAGGTTGGCGATGGTCGACTTGCCCGCGCCCGACAGGCCCGTCAGCCACACCACCCGGCCGCGCTGGCTCTTGAGCGCCGCGCGCGAGGCCTTTGAGACGTCGGTGTGCTGCCAGTGGATGTTGTCGGCCCGGCGCAGGGCGAAGTTCAGCAGGCCCGCGCCGACGGTGCGGTTGCTGATCCGGTCGATCAGGATGAAGCCGCCCAGGTCTCGGTTGTCGGCATAGGCCTCGAACGGGATCGCCTGGTCGAGCGAGATGTTGACGTGGGCGATCTCGTTGAGCTCCAGCCGCTTGGCGGCCGTGTGCTCCAGCGTGTTGACGTTCACCCGGTGCTTGATCTCGGTGACGCTGGCGCCGACGAGGCGCGCGCCGATCTTCAGCAGGTAGGAGCGGCCCGGCGGCAGGGGCTCGTCGTCCATCCACACCAGGGTGGCCTCGAACTGTCCGGCGACCGCCGAGGGGCTGTCGGCGGCGACCAGCACGTCGCCGCGGGAAACGTCGACTTCATCGGTCAGCGTGATGGTCACCGACTGGCCGGCCACGGCGCGGTCGAGGTCGCCCGGCAGGGTGACGATGCGCGACACCCGGCTCTCGCGGCCCGAGGGCAGCACCTTGACCCGGTCGCCCGGCTTGACCACGCCCGAGGCCACCTGGCCCGAGAAGCCGCGGAAGTCGAGATTGGGGCGGTTTACCCACTGCACCGGTATGCGGAACGGCTGGGCCTGCAGGCTGTCCTCGACCTCGACGCTCTCCAGCCAGTCCATCAGGATCGGGCCGTCGAACCACGCCGTGTGCTCGCTGCGCACGGCGATGTTGTCGCCGCCCAGGCCCGAGATCGGGATCGGGGTGAACACCGACAGGCCGATCTTCTCGGCGAAGGCGCGGTAGTCGGCGACGATGGCGTCGAAGGTCGCCTGGTCCCAGCCGACCAGGTCCATCTTGTTGACCGCCAGCACCACGTTGCGGATACCGAGCAGGGAAACGAGGTAGGAGTGGCGGCGGGTCTGGGTCAGCACGCCCTTGCGGGCGTCGATCAGGATCACGGCCGCGTCGGCGGTCGAGGCGCCGGTGACCATGTTGCGCGTGTACTGTTCGTGGCCGGGGGTGTCGGCGACGATGAACTTGCGCTTGTCGGTCGAGAAGAACCGGTAGGCGACGTCGATGGTGATGCCCTGCTCGCGCTCGGCGGCCAGGCCGTCGACCAGCAAGGCGAAGTCGATCGCCCCGCCTTGCGTGCCAACGCGCTTGGAGTCGGCCTCGAGGGCGGCCATCTGGTCCTCGAAGATCATCTTGCTGTCGTAGAGCAGCCGGCCGATCAGGGTGGACTTGCCGTCGTCGACGCTGCCGCAGGTGATGAAGCGCAGCAGCGACTTGTTCTGGTGGGCCTCGAGATAGGCCTCGATGTCTTCGGCGATGAGGGCGGACTGGTGAGCCATCAGAAGTAGCCCTCCTGCTTCTTCTTCTCCATCGAGGCGGACTGGTCGTGGTCGATGACCCGCCCCTGGCGCTCGCTGGTGGTGGTCAGGAGCATCTCCTGGATGATCTCGGGCAGGGTCGAGGCGGTGCTCTCGACGGCCCCGGTCAGCGGGTAGCAGCCCAGGGTGCGGAAGCGCACGCTCTTGATCTGCGGCTCTTCGCCGTCACGCAGGCGGAAGCGCTCGTCGTCGACCATGATCAGCGCGCCGTCGCGCTCCACCACCGGCCGCGGGGCCGAGAAGTAGAGCGGCACGATCGGGATGTTCTCCAGATGGATGTATTGCCAGACGTCCAGCTCGGTCCAGTTGGAGATCGGGAAGACGCGCAAGGATTCGCCCGGGTGCTTGCGGGTGTTGTAGAGCTTCCACAGCTCGGGGCGCTGGTTCTTCGGGTCCCAGCGCTGCTCGGCCGAGCGGAAGCTGAACACGCGCTCCTTGGCGCGGCTCTTCTCCTCGTCGCGGCGGGCGCCGCCGAAGGCCGCGTCGAAGCCGTACTTGGCCAGGGCCTGCTTGAGGCCTTCGGTCTTCCAGAGGTCGGTGTGCAGGGCGCTGCCGTGGTCGAACGGGTTGATGCCGCGCGCCTCGGCCTCGGGGTTCTTGTGGACCAGCAGGTCGAAGCCCAGCTGCTCGGCGATCTTGTCGCGCAGCTCGTACATCGCCTTGAACTTCCAGGTCGTGTCGACGTGCAGCAGCGGGAAGGGCGGCTTGGACGGATAGAACGCCTTGGCGGCCAGGTGCAGCATCACCGCGCTGTCCTTGCCGATGGAATACAGCATGACCGGGTTTTCGCACTCGGCCGCGACCTCGCGCATGATGTGGATGCTCTCGGCTTCCAGGCGCTGCAGATGGGTGAGGCGAGCGGGGGTGATCAGCGGCATCGGCGGCTCGTAAGCGACGGCGGGCGCCTGGGGTGCAAGCTGGGTAAGGGCCAAGACGGTCGTCCGCAAACAGAAAAACTCCGCCGTCGCGCTGGGGGCGCTGGGCGGAAACCGGGGGAGCCTGCGACCTAGGTCCCTGGGGCCTTTGTAGCAAGGCTCGGAAATCTAGAGGCGCTGTCAGCTTGTGTGGGCGCCGTTGCGTCAACATGACCAAAAGTTCATTCGAGCATGGCCATGGATTGCGGCATAACGGCGCTATCGGATCGACGGGTAAGCCGATGTCATTCTTGTCAGAACTCCTCGCGGCGATCGTGCTGTGGCTGTCGGCCACGGCCCTGTGCCAGTTCGGCGTGGTGATCGAGGAAAAGATCATCAAGCCGAAGGTTGAACGCACCGTCGCGCGTTCGCCGCGCGAGGCCGCGCGCCTCGAAACCGCGCCCAAGATCATCTGCCCCGAGCAGGCCGCGCGCCTCGGCCGCGCCTGATCCGTCCGCCCCGGGATCGTCGGGGCGACACCTCCCAGAATCGCGCAACACTCGGCCGGCTTTGGGGAAAACCGCGTCAACCGGCTATGCGCGGGCGCCTTTCGCGGCTAGGTTTACTCGCCTGCGCGATGAAGGGGCTTGCGCGCTGCGTCGCTGTGAGAGGCCCCCTCGTCGTTCGCCTTGGGACAGTGGCTGCGTATGAAGCCTAAGAAGCGCCGACCGCTCGACTTTTCCACCCTGCCGGTGGAGACGCCCCGCGATGATGCGGCGCCTGCTTCTGGCCTGCCCGAGTCGGACCCGTCGATCTTCGCCGCCGCCGAGCCCGATCCCGACGCCCCGATCAGCGAGCCGGACAACGATCTCGACATCGCCGACCTGCCCGGGACGGGGTTCCTGGCCGCGCCGCCGCGCGGCGCCCGTCCGCCGTCCTATCAGCCGCCCGAGCCGCAAGCCGAGCCGGCGCCCGAACCGCTGACCTCGGCGATCGCGCCCGAACCCGCGCCCCAACCGGAACCGGAGCCCGAAGCGCCGCCGTCCGTCGAGCCCGTCGCCGATCCGGTCGAGCCGGTGCTGCGCGAGGATCGCTCGTCGGCGCGCCGCTCGTTCTTCCGCGGTTCGCCGCCGCCGGAGCCGGCCGCGCCTGAACCGGCCGCGCCGCCGGAACCCGAACCCGCGGCCGAGGCGCCGCCGCCCGCGCCCGAACCCATGCCTGAATTCGCCCCGCCGCCGGAACCGCGAGCGCGCCGCACGCGCACGGCCGAGCGCACGCCCGCCGACGACCTGTCGCCGCTGCCGACCTTCCTGACCGCGCCCGCCGCGGCCCAGCCGCCGGCTCCGCGTCCCGAGCCGGAACCGCCCGCCCGGTCGGAACCCGCCGCGCGTCCGCCCGCCGCCGAACGTCCCGTACACGCGCTGTCCGAGAAGGCCGAACGCAAGCCGATGCCGGGCGGCGTCTACTGGAGCATGGCCGTCTGCGTCGCCGCCCTGTGGGCCGTGGCGCCGGTGATGTTCGCCCTGGGCTACGGCCCGACCCTGCCGATGCCGGTGACCATGGCGGTGTTCGCCGCCCTGGCCGCCGGTCCCGCCGCCTTCATCCTCCTGGCCGCCTACATGCTGCGCCAGGCCCTGGGCGTGTCGGCCGAGCTGCGTCGCACGCGCCAGCTGACCGACCAGCTGCTCACGCCCGCCACCCTGGCCGCCGCCGGGGCGACCGGCGTGGTCGACGCCCTCAGCGGCCAGATCGACGCGGCCACCAGCGCCGCCGACGCCGCCCGCGAGCGCATCATCACCCTGCGCCAGGCCTTGGCTGAAGAGACCGCCCGCCTGGTCGAGGCCGCCGATTCGTCCAGCCGCATGGCCAAGCAGCTGGCCGAGGGCCTGGGCCATGAGCGCACCGCCATGCAGGCGCTGTCGGCCGCCCTCGACACCCAGTCGACCGGCGTGGTCGACGCCATCGGCAGTCAGGCCCGGATGGTCGCCGAGGCGTCCGACCTGGCCGAAACCCAGCTGCGCGAGGCCGAGGCCGCCCTGGCCGCCCGCGCCGCTGACCTAGCCGCCGCCGCCGCCGAAGCGTCCGACGCCGCCCGCATCGGGGCCGAGGACCTGTCGCGCCAGATCGCCCGCCTGGAGACCGCCGGCCAGGGCGTCGGCGACCAGATCGGCAATGTCGAGCGCAGCCTGGCGTCGCAGCGCGCGGCCCTGGTGACCGCCGCCCAGGCCCTGCGCGCCGACCAGGAGGACTTCTCCTCCGAGACCGAGACCCGCACCGCCCAGCTCACCGAGTTCGTGGCCTACACCCGCGTCGGCGCCTCCGAGCTCGGCGACATCGCCGCCATGGGCGCCGAGGTGCTGCGCGGCCTGATCGTCTCGTCCGGCGACCAGCTGCGCGAGATGGCCGAGGCCGCCCGCGCCGAGCGCGAGGCCCTGGCCGCCGAGACGCAAGCCGCCCTGGCCCGCCTGGAAGCCGCCGCCGCCGACCGCCGCGGCGACCTCGAGGGCGAGCTGACCCGCGCCATGAACGCCATCACCGACGCCGCCCAGCGGGCCGGGGAGGGTGTCGAGCTGCGCGTCGAGACCGCGCGGGGCCGCGTCGACCAATTGAACGAGATCGCCTTCTCGGCCGGCCAGAAGGCCGACGCCGTATTCGAGTCGCGCATGCAGGAAGCCCGCGACCTGATCGAGAACGCCGCTCAGGTGGTCGAACAGGCCGGCGCCCGCACCGCCCAGAAGCTGGCCGAGAGCGTCGAGACCGCCCGCACCGCCATCGCCGAGATGGAGCGCCTGCTGGTCGAGGCCGGCCAGAGCAGCGCCGCCCTGCCGGGCGAGGCCCTGGCCCGCGCCGCCGAGGTCCGCGCCCAGATCGAGAAGGGCATCGACGACCTTCGCGCCGCCGCCCGCCGCACCGCCGAGGAGACGGCGGCCATCGACCAGGCCTTCCAGGACCGCGTGCGCCGCAACTACGAGATGCTGAGCGAGGCGGTGACGCAGATGAACGCGGCCGCCGCCCAGACGCCGTCCTTCGCCGCGCCGAGCCGTGGCGCGGCGGCCCTGGTGCGTCCGCCCCAGTCGGCCCCGCAGCCCGCGCCTCAGGCCCCGCCGCCCCAGCAGCGCCAGGCGCCGCCGCCTCCGCCGCCGGTCCAGCC
>NZ_QDKO01000025.1 GCF_003094615.1 Caulobacter radicis
GGCCCCGGCTCCGGCGCAAGGCCCCCTCCCCTCCCCCGCCGCCGCCCTCCGGCGGGGCCCCAGCGGCCGCGGCGCTGGCTCGGCCGCGGGCCGCGCCCGTCGATGCGGTCGGGCTGGCGGCTGATCTGGCCGCCCTGCCCCGCCGGGCCTGCCGCTGGCCGATCGGCGATCCTGGGGACGGCGCCTTCAGCTGGTGCGGCCGGCCCGTCGCGCCGACCCCGACGGGACGGGCGTGCTACTGCGAGGGCCACCGCGCCCGCGCCTATCGGGCCCGGCCGATCCGGGGAGCCGCGGGGCTTTAGGGACGGCGCGACGCGGGGTCTGATCGGTTGGCCGGGAAGGCGGCCTGGAGCCTGGCCGGAACGGGCCCTTGGCCCTGGCGACCTCGCCACCGTCCGGAGGCCGCCGCAAGGGACGCTGCGCTCAAAGCCCCTGCGGCGGCCGCCGGGCCGGCGGCGCGGAGGGCGGTCGCGAGCCGAAGGGCTCGTTCCGACCTCAAGCCCAGGAGCTTTCCCATGACCGTTCAGCCCCCTCCCCTCACCGGCCGCCTGACGCCCCTGGAGGCCCAGGCGCTCGACCTGGACGATCCGCGCCCGCATCCGCCCGAGGAGGCCCTCGTCCAGCTGGGCCAGGCGCTGATGACCGAGCTGCTCGACCTCGTCGGCGAGACCGCCTTGGAGGACTTCCAGGGCGTGCTCTGCGAGGCCCTGATCGGCGCCTTCCATTCGGCCTCCCAGCGCATCGACCGGGAGGCCGATCGCGGCCGTGACGAGATCAACCGCCTGCTGCGCGACTTCGACGCCTCGGAGGTCGCCGACACCGACCTGCAGGCGGCGACGGCGCGGACCCGCGCGGCCGACGTGGCGGCCCTGGCCGCCGACCTGGTGCGCGACGCCGCCGCCGAGACCTACCGGGCGGCCACCGGCGAGGTGTGGACGCCCTGGCGCGGCAGCGTGCGCGGCTCGCGCGTCACCGCCGCCCAGGTCGAGGCGCGCGAGGCGGTGCGGGCGATGAAGGCCCGTCGCCAGCAGGCGGTCGATCCAGGCTGCGCCGTGGTCGCCTTCCGGGCCGCGCCGGGCGCCGGCACCCCGCTCGACGGCGGGCGCATCTTCGACGCCCTCAACTGGGCCCTGGAGACCTGGCCCGACATGGCCCTGGCCACCTGCGGGGCGCGGGGCGGCGAGACGCTGGCCATCAGCTGGGCCAGGCAGAAGCGCGTCAAGCTCGTCCTGGCCAGGCCCGACTTCGACCGCGCGGGCCGCGCGGCCCTGTTCAAGGCCAATGACGCGCTGCTGGACCTGGAGCCGGTCTGCGTCCTGACCCTGGCGGCGAGCCTCCAGCCGCACCCCAACGCGGCCGAGCGGCCGTTCGGTCCGGCCCTCAACCTGGCCCAGAAGGCGGCCGAGCGCGGCGTCCGCTGCGTGCCGATCCGGCCGGCGAGGTAGCCCGCCTTTCGGCGCGGCGGTCCTCGCCGCGCCGCCTGGCCTCGCGGTGGGAGGGAATGAACCCGGAACGGCCGTCCAGATATTGGGCCTGCGCCCTTGCCGGCCACGACGGCTTGGGGTTGGCGATTCGTTCGTGCGGCCGTCGTTTCGGACCGGCGACGACCCTGGCGGCGGGCCGCCGTCCAGGTCGGCGGCGTCGAGAGGGATCGCCTCGACAGAGATCTGGGCCCTGGCCGCCCTGCCCTGCTGGCCGCTTGGCGCGCCGCGGGCCGACGGCGAGCTGGCGGCGGCGGCGGCGGATCCTGGGCGCGCCTGCTTGCGGCCTCTGGCGCGTCTGGCGGCGACCCTCATGGCGTCCTCCCCTGCCGTTCGGGCGTTGGGGCTCGCCGCCCGCGGCGGTGAAGCCGCTCGCGCCCTGGGTCAGCGGCTCTTTCGCGCTCTGGCGGATGCAGGCCCGCGGGTAGCGACCTCGCCGCGATCGATCACGTCGTCCCTAGGGCGGGGCGGGCCGGGTCCAAGCCGACCTGGCCAGGCCAGGCGCTCTGGCCGGAGCCTCCGGCCTTCCTGCGCTGCGCTTTCGTGCAGGCCGGCGTCCAGCCGCCGCGGGCTTGGGCCCGTCCCTCCTTCCCCGCCCAGCCAGGGCCCGTGATCGCGGCGAGGCCGCGGACCGCCGGGGCCCTTCCCGGCGGGAGACGGAGAAAGACCATGCTGAACAAGGCGCAACTGATCGGCTTCACCGGCGCGGACAGCGAGATCCGCACCACCCAGAAGGGCAAGGCCTACGCGGTGCTGCGGGTCGCCACCAGCCGCTACAGCAAGAAGGAAGGCGAGCGGCAGGACTTCACCACCTGGCACCAGGTCGAGGTCTGGAGCCCCGGCACGGTGAAGTGGCTGGAGGGCCGGGTGCTGGCCAAGGGCTCCAAGGTCTATGTCGAGGGCGAGATCCGCAACGAGCGCTACACCGACAAGGACGGCAAGGAACACTACTTCACCAAGATCGTCGTCGCCGGTCCCGGCCACGAGCTCAAATCGCTCGACCGTCCCGAGGCCAATCCCGAGCCCGAGCCTGGCGAAGCCGGCTAAGGCCCGCAGGCCCGCCCCGATCCGGGGCGGGCCGTTCCGGTCACTGATCCACCGACAGGGCGGAGCCGCGCCAGATGGCGGCTTTGCGCCTTCGGTCCCGGGTGGCGCGCTGCGGACGGCGCGGGCGGTCCTGCGGGCCTGGACGGTCGTTTGAGAGCCAAACGGTCGGAGTTGCCACGTGGCAACTTCCAGGGCCGGCGTGTGGCCGCGGTCGCCGGGGCTGGGGGCGTGGCGATGGGCCAGGCCCGCGTCGGTCACTGATCCACCGTTATGGCCGGGAGTTGCCACGTGGCAACTTTCCGGCTGCTGGCGCCGGGTCGCCGTTCAGCGATGAAGGGCGCGCGGCTGACAGGACGGCTGGGCGGGCTTTTGCGTCGGCCGGGCCGGGGGCGCACAATGGACCCCGACATGTCCAAGCGCGCGATTCGTAATCAAGAGTTCGATCTCTTCATCCCCCAGGTCGCGGACCTGGCCTGGAAGGACCAGCGCGAGCTGATGGAGCGGCCGTTCTTCTCGCTGGGCAAGCGCAAGCGCCTCAAGCCCATCGAGTACGTCTCGCCCGACGGCGACGTCCATGTCCGGGTCAGCGCCAACCCCCAGTTCGGCATCGCCACCATCTGGGACGCCGACATCCTGATCTGGGCGACCTCGCACCTGAACAAGCTGCGCGACCGGGGCGACAACGACATTCCGCGCACCATCCACACCACCTCCTACGACCTGCTCAAGGCCATCCACCGCGACACCGGTGGGGCCGGCTATCGCGAGCTGCAGGCGGCTCTGGAGCGCCTGCAGTCGACGACGATCGAGACGTCCCTGCGCGCGCCCAAGCGCAACAAGCGCGCGCAGTTCGGCTGGCTGGACGAGTGGACGCTGGAGTCGGATCCGGTCACCGGCGCGCCGCGCGGCCTGACCCTGACCCTGTCCAACTGGGTCTATGAGGGCCTGATGCGCGACCGGGCCCTGCTGACCCTGCATCCGGACTACTTCCTGCTGACCGGCGGGCTGGAGCGGGCCATCTACCGCATCGCCCGCAAGCACGCCGGCGACCAGGAGGGCGGATGGACCTGCCGGGTCAGCGTCCTCTACGACAAGTCGGGCAGCGAGGGACCGCTCAAGCAGTTCACCTACCTGCTCAAGAAGATCATCACCGCCGACAGCCTGCCCGACTACGCCTTGACCCAGGTCACCACCCGAGACGGGGCTGCGGCCGTCCATTTCGTGCGGCGCGACGCGGCCGAGCGCGCCCGAATCAAGGCCGAGCTCGACGCCCTGGCCGCCGCCGATTCGCGCCGGGTCCGCGAGGATGCGCGCGCGGCGAGCCTGGACGAGATGCTCGACCGGCGTCGCCAGCCCTCGGGGGATCAGTGACCTTTTCCTCGGGGGATCGGTGACCGGTCCATCGGGGGATCAGTGACCTTAGTGTCGGGGGATCGGTGACCGGCCTCTTTGGCAAACCCTTGCCAGGCAGGGCTTTGGAGGCGGTCGCCGGCCGCTTAACCCTTCTAACTTTCGTCGATAACGATTTCTTCTAACGGGGGCAGGGGAGTCGTTGCGAGCGCGACGCGCCTCGAGCCTTTGAGGGCTCGACGCGACGCTTGACGGTTAAGGTTTTGTTTACGCTCCCCAACGACAACTTTGCAAATATCGTCTAGTCTCATCGAAATTTGCAAAGTGGAGGGGTGATGAACACGACCGCCTTGGCGACCGAAGCCGCCACCGGACCCGTGCTGTTCGATGCGCTGACCAATCTGACCAACCGCGCCGACCATGTGATCACCCGCTTGCGCGAGACGGTGTTCGCCCCGGGCGTCGAGAAGGTCGTCGACACCCGCTTCCCGATCAGCAAGGCCGCCGAGATGGTCGGTAGGACCCCGGAGGCCATACGGCAGGCCGAGGCCGAAGGGCGTCTTCCGCCGCCGCGTATGACCGAGAGCGGTCGGCGCGAGGGCTATAGCCTGGCCGAGGTCAACGCCATGCGCGACCTCTTCGGCACGCGCCCGCGCCGGGCCGAGGGCGACCCGCCGATCGTACTGGCGGTGCAGAACTTCAAAGGCGGCGTGGGCAAGTCGACCCTGACCTGCCACATCGCTCAATATCTGGCGCTAAAGGGTTATCGCGTCGCGATTATCGACTGCGACAGCCAGGCCTCCTCGACGACGGTGTTCGGGTTCAATCCCGACATCGACATCGATGACGACCACACCCTGTTGCCCTTCTTCTGGCATGGCGGCGAGGCCACCCTGGACTACGCCATCCGCCCGACGGGCTGGGCTGGCATCGACCTGATCCCGGCCAATCTCGGGCTCTACCAGGCCGAATACGAAGCCGCCGCGCGGATGAAGGGCAGGCCCGATCTGCTCGACCGCCTGCGCAATGGTATAGCTGGTATTGCCGACCGGTATGACGTCGTTCTGCTCGACCCGCCGCCGGCGCTAGGCATGATTTCGCTGGCGGTGCTGCGGGCGGCCAACGCCCTTTTGATCCCCACGCCGCCGTCCACCGTCGACTTCGCCTCGACGGCCCACTTCCTGCGGATGATCGTCGACACGGTCGGCCTGCTCGATCAGTACGGCCTGGCCAAGAACGGCTACGAGTTCCTGCGCGTGGTCGCCACCAAGGTCGACGAGGCCAAGAGCGCCCATATCCAGATCCGCGAGATGATGGCGGCGGTGTTCGGCTCGGACATGCTGAGCAACTCGCTGCTGGACTCGGCCGAGATCGACAACGCCAACGTCCAGCTGCGCACCGTCTACGAGGTCGCCGGCGGCGGCCGGGTGCACGAGCGCTGCCGCAACAACCTCGATCGGCTCAACAGCGAGATCGAGATCCTGATCCGCAAGGCCTGGCCGAGCCATCGCGCCGAGCTGCGCCGCCTGGGCGTCGGTTAGGGGAGGGGAGTAAGGCCATGGCCTCCACGACGAGCAAGAACCGCAACATCCTGGGCAGCCTGATCGGCGAGGCCCCGCCCGCGGCGGTCACCAATCCCCCGAAGGTGGACGCCTTGGCGGAGGCGGCTGCGCCCGCCCCCGTCGTTCCCGCCGCCCCGATACCGCCGCGGGTCAATGACCGGATCATGGGCCTGTCGCGCCTGGCTTCGGGCGACCTGCAGGAAAAGACCCTGCGCCTGGTCGACCCGGCCCGCTGCCGGATGTGGGCGCGCCATAACCGCAAATACGATCTGTTGACGCCCGAGACCTGCTCGGAGCTGCTGGAAGGCCTGCGCGCCCAGGGCAAGCAGGAGTTTCCGGCCATTGTCCGCCGGGTCGCCGACGATCCGAACTTCGACTATGAGGTCATCGCCGGGGCCCGCCGCCACTGGGCGGTGAGCTATCTGCGGGAGGTCGAGCACCGCGAGATCAAGTATCTCGTCGAGGAGCGCGATCTTTCCGACGAGCAGGCCTTCCGCCTGGCCGACATCGAAAATCGCGCCCGCAAGGACCTCTCCGACTACGAGCGGGCGGTCGACTATCTGCACGCCATCGACCTCTACTATGGCGGGGTGGCCGCGCGCATGGCCGAGCGGCTCGACGTCACCAAGGCCTGGCTCTCGAAGTTCCTGGACCTTGGCCGCCTGCCGGCCGAAGTCGTCGCCGCCTTTGGCGACCATCTGCAGGTCCTGGAAAAGCATGCTCGTGATCTCAAGCCGGTCCTGGCCCAGAACCCCGAGCGCGGCCGGGTGATCGCGGCGGCCAAGACGCTTTCGTCCGAGCAGGCCGCACGGCGCGAGGCCGGCCAGCCCTATATCGAGCCGGCCAAGGTGGTCGCGGCCTTGCGCAATGCGGGCCTGGGCAAGACCGAGGCGCCCACGGCCGCGGGGGAGACGCGGGTCGTCAAGCACGGGGCGGTGACCTTGTTCACCGTCAAGCCGAAGGGACCGGGCAAGGCGGTGCTGGAGCTGGCGCTCGACGCGGGCGCGTCCAACGCCGACTTCATCGCCGCCCTGCAGGCCGAGCTGGTCCGGCTGCGCCCCAGCGCCTGAGGCGCGAGCGATTATTCGCTTCTGAAGCCCCGTCGGCCGAGCCGGCGGGGCTTTTTCGTCGCCGAGACCCCAAGTTGCCACATGGCAACTTTGTCGGGGGATCAGTGACCGGCGGCGGCGACGCCGAGCAGGTTCGTGCGCCTGAGGCGGCCGGGGCGCGCCGACAGGAATGACGCGCGCGCCAGGGGGCTTGGATGAAGCAGGTTGCCAGGTGGCAACTTCCACGGTGGATCAGTGACCGGGCCGCCCGAGCATGCCACGGCCGCCCCTGATTTCTGGGGGATTGAAACGGTCGGGCGGGGTAGGGGAGGCTGAGCGCATGCGCATCTCCGGTGCTCTCGTCCTGGCCGCCCTGATCCCCGCGCCCCTGGCGCTGGGGTCGGCCTTGCTGGATGCGCCGCTGGTGCTGCTCAACACCTCGCCCAGCGAGCCTGTCGGGCTCTACCGGCGCGTCGCCGCCGATCCGGCCCCCGGCTTGCTGATCGCCTTTCGGCCGCCGCCAGCCGCCATGCCCTATCTGCGTCTCGCCCAGCCGGGTCGGGCGCGGGGCAGCATCCTGAAGGCGGTGGCGGCCGGGGAGGGGAGGCTGGCCTGCGCCGATGGCCGTCTCTCCATCGACGGGCGCGCGCTGGGGGCCATCGCCGATCGCGATCGGCGCGGACGCAGGCTGCCGCGCTGGCGCGGTTGCCGGCGCCTGGGCGCGGGCGAGTACGTCGTCTTTTCCGGACGGATCCCCAACAGTTTCGACAGCCGCTACTACGGTCCGGTTCTCGCTTCGGAAATTCTCGGCGTCTACGCCCCGATCTGGGCGCCGGGCGCATGAGGCCGCGCCGGACGCTTCTGGCTCTCCTGGGGCTGCTTCTGGGCCCGCTGGCCGGGTTCGCGCGCGCAGAGGACCTGACTGCGGCCTTGGCCGCGCCGGGCGCGCGCGAGGCGATCGCCCGCGTCACGGTGGCCGAGGCCGCCAACCAGGGCGACAGCGGCCTCCTGGCCGTCGTCTGCACCATCCTCAATCGTCTCGCCGACGGGCGCTGGGGGACGAGCGTGGACCAAGTTCTCAACGCCCGGGCCCAGTTCGAGCCGGTGCTTCGCGCGGGCGGCGACTGGCGAGCCTTGCCGGCGGCCAGCCCGGTTCAGCGGGCCCGCGTCGACACCCTGGTCAATCTGGTGCTGGAGGGGCGCGTTCCCGATCCCACGGGCAAAGCGCTCTATTTCCAGAACCCGCGCATCGTCGCGGCGCGGGCCGCGGCCGGCCAGGTCTCGCCCAGGCTCGTCCATTTCGGCGGCCGCACGCCCAGCGCGGTGATCGGCGACCATGCCTTCTATGCGGCCACGGGCCCGGCTCCGGGGGCGGTCGACGCCGCCGCGCCGCCCATTGACGCGATCTTCGTGCCTCGACCCTCAAGCGAGGCGGTCGCGGCGGGCGCGGGGTCCGGGGCGCGGGGGCTCTTCGTGCTGCCGGACGGAAGTCGGCGCTGAGGGCGGCGCGATCTCGCCGCCGTCGTGTGGCGCACGCCTGCTGAGCCTTCTGGCGACGTCTTCCCATCGTGACACGGACGACCCGAAGTCAACGGCTGCGCCGTTCCCCTCGCGGCCTGTCGGCCGCTGTGGTGACTGCGGGACCCCGTCCGTGGCCCTCGGGTTCAACGTCGCTCACGAGGAGCGATGGTTGGAGCTCCACGATGTTCAACGCGATCTCTTCCTTCATGCGCTCGCTGCTCGGCGCCCAGCAGTCCGCGGCGGTTCTCTTTCAAGAGCAGGCCGGCGCGCAGGCGGACGCGTGGCTGGATCACCTTGCCCTGGTCGAACATCAGGCCGAGCACGGCCGACTGCAGGCCGAGCGCGCGAAGGCCCGGGCTGCCTGGGCGGCGATGTCGGACGACGAGCGCGGCGCTGTGCTCGACTGGTGCGATCGGCTGGACGCCGAAGGGCGGCTGGAGGATCACCAGTTCTTCGAGCAGTGGCTGGCGCTGCGGATGCAGGGTTACGTCGGCGACTGACCCCGGGGGGCTTGGCCCCCCTTTTGTCGCCGGCGGGCGGTTGGCGCCGGGCCCGCTTGCGGCGCCGGGCGGCCTCGCGGGCCTTGGGGCCGCGGGCGAGGCGGCCCTACCGCCAGGTTGCGCTCGCGGACTTCCCGGGCGCGGGCGGCCGCCGATGGCGGCGCGCCGTGGCGCCCGTCGTCCCGCGTCCGACCGGTGGGGCCGGCCGGGCTGACGAGATCCCCACGGGATCTCGCCGCCGTCGACTCGCGACGGCGTAGCCCGCCGGACTGAGCCTGGGGGCGCCTCTTCGAAGATTATCCTGTCACCCGGCCCGTCAACCCGCTGGCGCGGGTTCCCCTCCGGGACCGCTGCGCGACCCCTCCGGTGACGGGCCGGGGCCCGACAGGAGGAGAGGGACAAAGGCGCTCAAGGGGAGCGTCGGTCCAGCCGGAGTCATCCCATGTCCGCGACCCAGTTCGATCACCTCGAGCGTCAACTGATCCAGGCCCACATCGCCAGCGGCCAGCCTCGCTACAGCATCGTCCTGAAGCTGGCCGGCGGGGCTTTCATCCGTCACTGGGCGAGCGAACGCGACGAAGCCATGACCCGTCACCTTCTGGCGCTGGCCGAGGCCGGGATGATCTCGGTGGTGACCTTCGACCATCTGACCCTGCAGACCCTGGCGGCCGACTTCCCGCCGGACGGCAAGACCGCCGAGCAGTGGAGGATCGAGTGCGACGAGGCGATCGATCAGATGTTCGAGCGGTGGCTCGCCGCCGAGACCCTGCACTAGGGGAGGGGGCGTCAGCCCCCTTTTTTGCCCCGTCGACGCCCTGGCGCCGGCGCGTCGCTGGGCGCCTCGCGCGAGGTCTCCTGCGCCAGGCGCTCAGCCGCCATGGCGTCGAAATCGGGCAGGTCGGGGACGGTCCGCGCCTTCACCGGGGCGATGGCCAGGCCCAGGGTCTCGGCGATCGCCAGCCGGTCGCGGGGACGGTGGACCCGGGCGTCGACGATGGCCAGGAGCCGGGCCAGCAGCGGGTCGTCGGGATCCTGCGCGGCCTCGGCCAGCAGCGTCGTCCCCAGCACGATCTTGGCCCGGGTCTCGCGCTTGCGTTCGGTCTGGTCGAGCAGGGCTTCGAGGCGTTCGACCCGGGCGCGCCACACAGCCAGGCGCTCTTCGTCGTCCTCGATCCTGGCCAGCGGCGTGACGTGTCCGCGGTTGCGGGGCAGGGACCCGCGCAGCCCCGACAGCGCCTCGCGGGCGCGATGCTCGCGATCGGCCAGGGCGACCTCGAGAGCCTGCAGACGCCGCTGGCGAGCGGCCGGGCTTTCGGGGCGGCGGCGGGAGCCAGGCGCGGAGACGGCGGGGTCGGGGGGCATGGCGTACGGCCGGTTGAAGGGCAGGCGGGAGGGGCGGCGGGTTGATTTCGGATGATGAGGAGCGTACCCCTGACCTGTCGTGGGTGACAAGGGCGCAGTTATGCATTGCTAGCAATGCCTGCGGCCGGCGTCATCGGGATGACGCCGTCAGCCAAGGGGCCAGCCCCTTAGCGATCCCCGCGCCCAGGCGCGAATTGGACCAGGAGATGCGGTGGCGCAGTTCCGGCTCGAGGTGCAGGCGATCAAGCGCGCCGACGGCCGATCGGCCGTCGCGGCGGCCGCCTATCGCGCCGCGACCAGCCTGCACGACCAGCGCCTGGAGATGACCTTCGACTACACCGCCAAGGGCGGGGTGGCCTTCTCGGGTCTGATGGCCCCGGACGCCGCGCCGGCGTCGCTTACCGATCGCGAGCGCTTGTGGAACGCGGCCGAAGCGGCCGACAAGCGCGCGGATTCGCGCACCGCCCGCGAGGTGCTGATCTCCCTGCCGCACGAGCTGTCGGATGATCAGCGCCACGCCCTGGTCCGGGCCTTCGTTCAGGACAGCCTGGTGGCGCGGGGCATGATCGCCGACTACGCGATCCACGATCCCGACGCCCACGGCGATCCGCGCAATCACCACGCCCACATCCTGGTCACCACAAGGCGGGTGACCCCCGAAGGCTTTGGGCTGAAGGGTCGCGAGTGGGACAATCCCGACGCGGTGAGAGCCCTGCGGCTTGAGTGGTGCGAGATCCAGAACCGGCATCTGCGCCAGCACCTGGGTCCAGACGCGCCGCAGGTGACGCACCACAGCCTGGCCGACCAGGGCGAGGCGCGCGAGCCCACCATCCACCTGGGCCCGTCTGCCTCGGGCATGGAGCGACGCGGCGAGGCCTCCGACCGCGGCGACATCAACCGCCGGGTTCGCGAGCGCAACCAGGCGCGCAAGGACGGGCCGGCCAGGCTGCGCGATCTGGAAGACCGGATGGCCGAGGGCCTGACGCGCGGACCCTATCCGATCGGCGCGGTGATCCGCGAATTCGAGACGATCCACGCCACCATGATCGCCGAACGCGACGGCTGGGCGCGCGAACTTGGCCGCCTGCAGCGGCCCGCTGCGCCCCGGGCCGGCGATATCGTGCGCGAGGTTCTGGCCGAGGCGGCCTCGGCGCGGGCGCTGGCCAAGGGGACGCTGATCGCCACCGAAGGCAGGATCGCCCGTGGGCGGGCCAGGCGCGCCAGCCTGGCCCGTTGGATCCCAATCCGGCGCGGATGATCTGGGCGGCCCATGCCGAGCTCAACGCCCTGGCCCGCGCCCGGCAGGCCGCGCGCCTGGCGGAGATCGGCTATGCGGTGCGGCGCGACTGGCTGCGCGGTCCCGAGGGACGGGCTTTCCTGGCCGCGCGACTGGATCCCGAAAAGCAGGCCGCCGAGGCGGCGCGGCGTGAAGGACGGACCCTGGAGCGCAAGATCAGGCGAGCCGACGCGCGTATCGGAGCGGTGGCGCGCACCCGAACCCGCCTGATGGTCGCCAGGGAACTGGGCGAGGACGCCCTGGTCGCGCCCTCGCAAATGGCTCTTGGCGTCGGCCAGGCGGTGCGCGAGGTCGACCGGCGGGTGGTCGAGGCGATCGCCCGTCACCCGGTGGCGGCCCAGCAGAAGGGCCTGAACAAGGTTCTGGGCCTGGCCAAGGGCAAGGTTCCGTTCCTGGGGCCCGAGCCCTAGCCCCCTAGAATTGACGG
This sequence comes from Caulobacter radicis, assembly GCF_003094615.1. Lineage (GTDB taxonomy): Bacteria > Pseudomonadota > Alphaproteobacteria > Caulobacterales > Caulobacteraceae > Caulobacter > Caulobacter radicis. The sequence continues at coordinate 11,597 of NZ_QDKO01000025.1, forward strand.
ATTGAAACGGCCGCCGGCCCTTGCTCGACTATCGCGCGGGGGCTTGGAGGCGATGATGGCCAAGGGGCCCAAGGCGCTCGCGATCCTGGTCCTTGGCCTGGCGGGCATGGTGGCGGGGTCATGGGCGGCCGGTCAGTCGGCGGCCCTGCAGTTTGGCTATCCGGCCGCCTTCGGCCCCGGCTGGGGCGTGGTCGGGCCCGTGCGGCTCTATGCGCCGTGGGCGTTCCTGGCCTGGTACGGCCGCTGGGCCGGGACCTATCCGCAGGTCTTCGACCAGGCCGCCCTGATCGGGCTTGCGGTGTTTCTCTGGCCGCTGCTGATGGTCATCGGCCTGACGCGTCGGTTCGTGGCGCGGCCCGGGCCCTTCGGCAAGGCCGCCTGGGGCGATCTGGCGGACGCCCGGCGCGCCGGGCTTGTGGCGGGGGCAAGGTTGCAGGGCAGGGTGCTGGGCCGCCTGAAGGGCCGGCTCCTCAGCATCGTCATGCTGGTCCACTGCGTGATCGTGGGCGCTTCGCGCTCGGGGAAGGGGGCGGGCCATGTGGTGCCCTCCATGGTCAGTTGGGGCGAAAGCCTGTTCGCCTACGACCGCAAGGGCGAACTCTGGCACATCACCGCCGACCATCGCCGCACCTTCTCGCACACCTTCTATTTCGCCCCGACCGATCCCAACACCGCGCGCTGGAACCCGTTGTTCGAGGTCCGCAAGGGTCCCATGGAAATCGCCGACATCCAGAACATCGTCGGCATCCTGGTCGACCCGATCGGACTGAAGGGCGGCAATCTCGATTTCTTCGACCAGAGCGCGGCCAACTTCTTCACCGGCGTGATCCTGCACTGCCTCTACGCCGAGCCCGACGAGCACAAGACCCTGGCCCATGTCCGTCGGCTGCTGATCGACATCGAGGCGACGCTGGACGCCATGCTGGCCACCCAGCACCGCTGGCGTCCCGACCCGGCCGCCGCGGACGGCCTGGCGCGCGACGATGACCTCGAGCCCATCGCCGAGATCCATCCCGAGGTCTGGCTTGGCGCGACGGCGTTCCGGTCGATGGAGCCCAGGGTGCGCTCGAGCGTGCTGGCCACGGCGCAGAAGTCGCTGGCCCTGTGGGCCGATCCGCTGGTGTGCCACGCCACCAGCGCCTCGGACTTCTGCATCGGCGACCTGGTCTGCGCGAAGGCGCCGGTCAGCCTCTACCTGATCACTCCACAGGCCCATGCCGATCGCCTGGCCTTCATGGTGCGGGTGATGCTGCGCCAGAGCCTCAACAGCCTGATGGAGACGGTGGACGCCGACAGCCGCGGGCGGCCCAAGCGCCACAAGCTGCTGATGATGCTCGACGAGTTTCCCAAGCTTGGCCCGCTGCCGTTCCTGGAGAACGCGCTGGGGGAGATGGCCGGCTACGGCATCGTCGCGCACCTGATCTGCCAGTCGTTCAACGACGTCTTCAAGTACTACGGCGTCCACACCTCGATCTTCGACAACTGCCACGTCACCGCCGCCTTCGCGACCTCCGAGCCGACCAGCATCGAGCGGGTGGTCAAGCGGGCGGGGCGGGCGCTGGAGATGCGCGAGAGCTTCAGCGACCCGCGCCTGGCCTTCGGCAAGGGCCATCACAGCCGCAACCAGGCCGAGGTCGAGCGCTATGTCCTGGCCGAGCAGGACGTGCGCGGGCTGGCGGCCGACAAGCAGTTCCTGTTCGTCAACAACGCCAAGCCGTTCGTCACCGACAAGATCCGCTACTGGGAGGCGCCGACGATCGCGGCGGTGACGCGCAACTTTTTCGCCGGGGAGCGAGCGCTGTTCGTTCAGACCCCCGAGACGCTCGACACCCCGGGCGCGCCGCCCAACGACTGGCTCGGCGTGTGTGCGGCGCGGCCGAGCGGGCCGCCGCTGCAAGCGGCGCCGGCCAGGGCCGCCAGGACGCCCAGCGCGCCTGCGCCGGCGATCCTTAGCGTCGCCGACCTGACCTTCGATTTCGAGGACTGACCATGACCGTCCACGCCCCCGAAACCCAGGCGCGCAAGGCCCAGGCCCTGGCGCACGCCTTGGGACCGGTCATCGCCGAGGCCCTGGCCGCCCCCGACGTGGTCGAGGTGATCGTCAACGCCGACGGGGCGATCTGGATCGAACGGGCCGGTGCGGGACGGGTCCATAGCGGTCAGATAATCGCTCGAGCTGACGCCGAACGGGTGCTGCGCCTGGTGGCTGACCATGCCGGCGATGTGGTCAATCACGACAACCCCCTGCCCAGCGCCACCCTGCCGGGCGGCGAGCGCTTCCAGGGCGTCTATGCGCCGGTGTCGGCGGGCCCCGGCTTCGTGATCCGCACACGCCCAGAGACGATCTTCACCCTGGCGGACTATGTCGACCAGGCGGTGATGAGCAGCGCCCAGGCCATGGTCCTGGAAGCGGCCGCCCAGGCGCGGGAGAATATCCTGATCGTCGGCGGGACGGGCACGGGCAAGACGACCCTGGCCAACGCAATCCTGGCCCTTCCGGCCTTCGCCCAGGATCGCGTCATCCTCATCGAGGACACCGCCGAACTGCAGTGCGCGGCGCCCGATCAGCTGGCGCTGCTGACCCGCCGCGCCGACCCTCCGATCAGCATGGCGGAGCTGGTGCGCGCCGCGCTTCGTCTGCGGCCCGACCGAATCGTCATCGGCGAGGTTCGCGACGGCAGCGCGCTGGACCTGCTCAAGGCCTGGAACACCGGCCACCCGGGCGGCTTGGCGACCATCCATGCCAACAGCGCCCCTGAGGCGCTCGACCGATTGGAGGACCTGATCGGAGAGGTGAGCCAGACCGTCCCCCGCCGCGCGATCGGCCAGGCCATCGGCCTGATCGTCTTTCTGCGACGCACGCCGGGCGGCCGACGACTGGAAAGTCTGGTGCGGGTCGAAGGCTGGACGGCGGAGGCTGGCTACCGGTTGACGCCGATCTGACCCATGCCGGGCGCCTTGGGTGCTCAGGCGCGCGCGAGCAGCAGGTCGATCATGGCCTGGAACCGAAACATCCGGGGCGTCCGTCGCGATTCATGTCGTTCTACCGAGGGGGCGCCCAATGGCCTCGCCTGGCTTCGCGGGCCTGGGCTTCTTCCTTGGCGTACGCGCCCTTGCTGTAGCGCCGGTACTCGGTCGCCAAGCCCGAGCGGATAAGCGCGGCGTTCACGTCGGGGGTCACCTCCGACCAGCAGCGGCCCACGAAGCGGCCATACCGATCCCGATCGACAAAACGGCAGCCGACCCGCCCGCGGGTGAGGCGAACGAGTTCGTCGCGAGCCGCGTAGGCGAGCGGTTCGGCTGGCGTTTTCCCGCGCCGAACTTCTGGCGCATCGACCCCGAAGAGCCGAACGCGCTCGGGCCCGCACCGCAGCGTATCGCCGTCATGAACGGGGGGCGCGGTGCAGGAGATGACGGCGGCGGCGAGCGAAGCAAGCATAGGGCGCTTGTCGCTGCAGCTAGCCTGTGGCGCAAGCTGTAGAGGGCGATGCTCAGGCCAGGCGGTTTGTTCGGGCCTGCACGCGGGACGCTGTCTGGCCGCACGCTTGGCCTTCCTGCGGGTAGATCACCCCTGCCGCGGTCCGTTTTCCCGAGACCCGAAGGCCCCAGCAACACCAGGGTCTCGCCCCGTCCGATCTTCAGATCCACGTCCCGCAGCGCGTGTACGTCGCCAGCGCCGGTGGGATAGGTCTTGCAAAGGCCCCTAAGCTCGAATCCGGACCCCGGCGACGGCGACGGGTCACTGACAGGCATGGTCGATCTCCACGCAATCGATCACCTGCTCTCACTTTCCGGCCAAGGACGGCTGTGATCGTGATCCGCCGCAAGTCCGCGCCGTGTCGCGCGAGCGCAGCGCTCCTCAGCTCAAAGAGCGGCTTCGTGCCGCCCTAGAAATGCTCGCAATGGGGGTGTGAAAATAAATACATCTCAAGGGTGCGTGGTGTTGTGTCTTTCGGCTCAGGCAAGCGGTCGTGTGGGCGATCGCGAATGGGGACACATCATGCGCGCATCGATCCTCGGCAAGCTGGGCGCCGCCGTAGCCTTCACCCTCGGCGTGGGTTCGGCCGTGCCGGGCGGGGCCTTCACCCAGAGCGTCAGCCTGGGGCCCGTCAACGCCGTGCCGATGGGGCACGAATGGCTGACCCGCATGTCGGCCATCGAGCTGCTGGGCTATTCGCCGGCCAGCGCCCCCGACCTGCCCGACCCCAACGACCCGCGGCGCGGCTGGACCGTGGGCGGCGGCAGGGCCTGGAACACCGTCCTGAACGGTCCTGGCCAGGCCGAGGCCCAGCGCATCCGCAGCCAGCGATGGAACGACACCCGCTACGCCTCGCGCTACAAGGCCGTCTACGACGCTATCATCGGCGAACGCTGGGTCGATCTGGCCGGCTACAGCGTCGCCGAATCGAAGAAGTGCTGGGACGCCGTGGCCCAGGAGCCGGCCGAGGTGCAGTACGATCACTTCATGCGCCGCTACGACGACAACGGCCCGGACGGCGGCGTGCGCGCGGCCAAAACCTCGCAACAGCGCTTCGTCGATTACTTCGTCGCCGCCGCCACTGCGCCCAAGTCGAACATCGCGGTCTATGACGGCGGGGTGACCTCGTCGCTGGTGACGGTCGACCGCAACTACTTCCTGTTCGGCCGGGCGGTGCACCTGTTCCAGGATTCGTTCAGCTCCGAGCACACGGTGCGGACCGCCAGCGACAACTACATCAAGGTGCGCGAGGTGAAGAGCTACCTGTGCGCGCTGGGCTCCGAGCAGCACAGCCACTCGAACTGGGCCGTGGCCGTCGACTATTCCAGCGGCGACGTGATCTGGAAGGCCACGGTCGACGGCCGGCTAAACCCCAGCTGGGACGCCTACAAGGCCAGCAACATGAAGCCGACCGCCCTGGTCGCGACCGAAGCCAGCAAGGACCTTTGGGCCGCCTTCATCCGCACCATGGGCCTGCCGCCGGCCCAGCGCGCCGCCGCCGCCCGGGCCGAGGCCAACACCCTGGCCAAGAACTGGCTGAGCTACGACGAGACCGAGATGCGCGGCTGGTACGCCAACGCCGCCAACCGTGGCGACACCTACGTGCTGGCCGCCGGACAGACCGGCAAGGGCATGACCCAGGCCCAGTGCATGAGCAAACTGGACTTCGGAACCACCGACCAGGCCGCGGCGGTCCGCCAGCTGCAGGACACCCAGCGCCAGTGCCTCTACAACGCCCTGCCCAACCCCGGCTATGAGGACCAGTTCGATCCGCAGACCCGGATCTGGTACAACTGGCGCTGGCGCAACGGGCCGATCGCGCCCATGAGCCCCACGCCCGCCGGCTGGCAGATCCCGACCCAACCGGCCAGCACCAGCACGGTGGTGCGGATCCAGAGCGTGGCCAACGGCAAGTACATGATCGCCCCGGACGGGGTGGTCCCCGACTCGCTGATCTACAATCGCGACGGAACGCCGCTGGACTTCGCCCGGATCGGGCCCAACACCAGCACGATGTTCCGATCCGCCCTGGACCCGATGCTGTTCCTCGATTACCGGGCTGTGACCGGCGCGGTGAAGCTGTTCGCGCCCGGCAACGGGACCCAGCCGGCCACCTACGACCTGCAGAGCGCCGGCCAGGGCACGTCGATCCGCAACACCTACTGGAACCAGTACATCTGGCTGTCGGGCGACGAGCCCTACCTGACGCGCACGGGCAACCCGAAGAACGCCAACGCCCAGTGGCGCATCCAAGCCCAGCCTTAAGGGCTGGCATGACGTGCGTTTGGCCCATCGCGATAAAGCCGTGCGGCGAGGTCGTGTCGGCGACCACGGCCCAACCACGCACCGTCGCGCGCATGACCTGGCGTCCACGGCGGCTGTCGGCGGTGCGGGGTCTGCCGTTTTTGCTGGTTCTCGGCGAAGAACCACGTTCAGGCGGGCGGAACGCGAGGAGCGCGCCTGGAGAGCCTTGTGGACGTCCGCTATGTGGGGCTTGATGATCCCTGCAACACCGGCTCGATCGCGGGCGAACTGCGTCGCGCCCTTGACGGAGGCGGCTTTGGGCGTGGTCGGTCGATACGCCTGAAGAGCGTACGGCGGGGACGTTGCGCAGACGCGTAGTAACGGGGGCGAGAATCTCAGCAGCGCGAGGTCCGTCCGGGGGAGCTCGCCGACCGCCTGCAGGTCTAGGGCGCCTGTGTTTACAGTCGGCGTTTACGGTGCGATGTCACAGGAGGGACTATGGCTCGCATTCTGATAGTCGATGACGACGAACTGCTGCGTCAGGTCTATGCCAGCGCACTCGATGGGGCGGGACACTACACCGAAGAAGCCGAGCACGGCGGTCGCGCCATAGAGAAGCTGGAGCGTGTCGCCTTCGATTTGGTCCTAATCGACCTGCTGATGCCTGTCCGCGAGGGCATCGAGACCATAATGGAGGTGAAGCGGCGCTGGCCGAGCGTGAAGGTCATCGCCGTGAGCGCAGGCGCCGGCCGACTTCACCCAGGAACCCTTTTGGATCTGGCCTCGGGTCTGGGGGCCGATGAAGCGCTGATGAAGCCGGCAAGCCGGGACGTGCTTTTGGCAAGCGTTGCGCGCCAGTTGCGTGAGTAAATCTTAACCGGAACCGCCGCCGGGGTCGTGGTCGGCCTGCCCGGCATAATCACTGTGGGCGGCGAGTGAGGCCTCCGACTGGTGAGCATGTGGACGATGCCCGAGACCACGCGACGATCGTCCACGCGATGCGCGCCCTTGCGTCCGCGCGGCAGCAGCGGCTCGATCCGAGCCCACTCCTCGTCGCTAAGCCACTGAACCTGCTTGGCCATCTCAAGGCTCCCTTTCAGAAGCCTTGAATCGGCAACCCCCGATTACCGCCAGCGCTTATTGAGTACCGACCCTAGGCGTCCGCGGCGCTGATGGGCGGGCATGCGAGCCTGAAAATCGAGCTGGATCTGACTGAGCGGCTGGCCGGCCCGGTGCAGGACCGGCTGGACGCGATCATCCGCATCGGCCAACTGACCTATATCGCCCTGATCGCCAACAAGCTGGCGGACCAGATGCGATTGGTGGCCGCCGCGCCGGACTACCTGGCCCGCAGCGGAACACCGGGTTGCATCCAAGACCTCCGCGGCCACCGCTTGCTCGACAAGATGCATGGCGCGGACCATCCGGGGACGGGCCGACCTCCTGGGCGGCCCGGCTGGTCATTCTAGGCTGCAAGGTCGCGCCTAACCCGGCGCCAAGAGAGCGGCATTATCTCTCAAGCACGCGCGGAGGCAGGTGCCGGAGCAATTCGATCGCGGACTTCCGGCCATACCTCGAAGAAGGGCCTCCCGAGCCCGATGGGATGCTTGGCCCCGAGGATCGCGCGGCAGGCGCCATTGTGCATCAAGGCCGATCTGGACCCCAAAGGACAATCATCGGCATGGGCGGGTTCAACGAGACGGCGACCTGCTGGCGCAGCGCAGGCGGCCAGCCGAGCGTTTCGTGGCCGGTGATCACTCGATGAATCTGCCCCGCGAAGGTCGTGTTCCTGGAGCCGGCCCAACGGCGGCTCCTGGCGCGCAGCGGCGCGGCGTCGGTGATACGGCGCGGTTCTTCTTCCGCTGACGCGAAGCTTGGCCCGCGCGCCGACCGTTCAGGCGTCGGCGCGTTCCCCGCGCCGCAGATCGAGCTTGCAGCGATCTGAACAGGTCTTCACCAACGCCCAGTCGCGGGCCCACTTCCTTCGCCATGAGAATGGCCGGCCACACACCAGGCACACCTTGTCTGGCGTGGTCGATTTGGGTCGGCGAGACGTCTTCACCGGGTCCTGCCAGGCAGGCTCACCACCACGGGGCGGCCCGATCAGCTGGCGTCGCGGGTTTGGCGCTCCATAGGAATACGAAATTGCGGTGCTCGGCCCAGGTCTGCCCTTCCACTGCGCCGCCCCTCAGGCAGGCGGTCGTATGATAGGGCCCTTTGCCGTCGCTGGTTCGAAAGCTTACGCAAATGCGGCTCCGCGCCGTCCGCCACCGGCCCGCCTCGATCGCGCTGTCGTAGAAGCTGCCCGTCACCCGTCCGTCATCCTCCAAGACTAGGCTCATGCCCTTGAAGTAGGGCGCGCTGTCGCTCGCCGAGAGGTCAACGACCCAATCTCCCGCAAGGGACGTGGGTTGGAGCGCCGACGGGGGCGACGGCGTGGCGGCCAGGAGTAGGGCGAGGGCGACCGAGAGCATCGAAACCTCCTTTATGCGAAGTCGACCTAGCTACGCGCCAATCGCCGGGCCGGACGCGTGGCCGGGCGCTTGCGCCCGCATCCTCTCGCATCCGATCCCACATCCCGCCGCCTCAATGCCTCGTATCTTAGGGCGGAGGACAGACATCATGCGCAAGCACATGCTCATCGGCCTTTCAGCGCTGGCCATCGCCTCTGGCGCCCGGGCCCAAGACGACCGGCCGATCGATCCAGCCGAGCACTATTCCGGTGTCTGGCTGGAGGTCGGCCGCACGCCGATGCGCCTTACCGACGGCTGCGTGGCGGGGACCACGCGCTATGTCCTCAAGGATCCGACCCATGTCGAGGTGGTCGACGACTGCCGACAGGGCGGTGTCGACGGCAAGCGGCGCGCCATTTCTGGCCGTGGACGAATAGAGGACCCAGGCGTCAACCGGCGGCTGAAGGTCGCCTACGCGCCGTTCGTCACCTGGCGCTACGTCGTCATGGACCGAGATCCCGAGGGGGAATGGTTCATCGCGGCAAATCCCAAGCTCAGCAAGGTCTTCCTCTACACCCGCGCGTCGCCGTCCAAGGAAACGCTCGGCGCGCTCGAGGCGAGGGTCCGTCGTCTCGGCTACGCGGGCGCGCTGGAATTTCCCGCGAACGCGGTCGCACCGTCGGGCGAGCCCGTTGCACAGAAGCGATGAACGCGGCCTGGAGGAGGGCGAGCCGTGAAAACCTTGCGCCTGGTTCTTGGCGATCAGCTTTCCAGCGGGCTCTCGGCGCTCGAGGACGCCGAACCGGGCCGGGACGTGGTCCTGATGATCGAGAGTCGGGCCGAGGCCACCGCCTGGAAACACCACAAGCAAAAGCTCGTCCTGGTCTGGTCGGCCATGCGGCAGTTCGCCGAGCGCTTGCGGCGGGAGGGTTTGGACGTCCGCTACGTGGGCCTCGACGATCCCGGCAACCGCGGTTCGATCGCGGGCGAACTGTGTCGCGTCCTTGACGAAGGCGGCTTCAGGCGTGTGATCCGTACGGCCTGCGGCAAGTGGGGTCTGGAGCAAGCGCTGCTAAACCTCGATCTGCCCGTGCCCGTCGAGACCCGGGAGGACAGCCGCTTCCTTTGCTCGAGATCCGAATTCGCGGGCTGGGCCGAAGGCCGCCGTGAGCTGCGGATGGAGTATTTTTATCGCGAGATGCGGCAGAAGACGGGCCTCCTGATGGACGGCGGCGAACCGGCCGGCGGCCGCTGGAACCTCGACGCCGATAACCGCCGCAAGTTACCCGCGGGGCTCGCGCCGCCTGAGCGCCTGCGCGTAACGCCCAATCCCACGACCAGGCGCATGATCGACCGGGTCGCCCACGGCTTCGACGATCATTTCGGGGCGATCGAGCCGTTCGGCTGGCCGACCAATTCACAGGAGGCGGAAGCCGTCTTCCAGCACTTCCTGGACGATCTCCTGCCATCCTTCGGCGACTGGCAGGACGCCATGGCTTGGGAGCGCCCTTTTCTGTGGCATAGCCTGATCTCACCTGCTCTCAATATCGGCCTCCTGGACCCCCTGGACATCTGTCGGCGCGCCGAAGCGGCCTATCGCCAGGGACGCGCGCCGCTCAACGCCGTCGAAGGCTTCATTCGCCAGATCATAGGCTGGCGCGAGTTCGTGCGCGGCGTCTACTGGCTGAAGATGCCGGAATATGGGCGGCGCAACGCTCTGGACGCGCACGGCGCGCTGCCGTGGTTCTACTGGTCGGGCGAGACCGACATGGCCTGTGTGGCCGACACCGTGCGAGCGGCGCGTGACCACGCCTACGCCCATCACATCCAGCGGCTGATGATCACCGGAAACCTGGCCATGCTCCTTGGGGTGGATCCGGATGCTGTCGACGACTGGTACATGGTCGTGTTCGCCGACGCCTACGAGTGGGTGGAGATGCCCAACACGCGCGGCATGGCGACCTTCGCCGATGGTGGCATCGTTGGCTCCAAGCCCTACGCGGCCAGCGGGGCCTACATCGACCGGATGAGTAATTACTGCCGCGGCTGTCGCTACGATGTCAAAGATCGGCTTGGCGACAACGCCTGTCCGTTCAACGCGCTCTATTGGGATTTTCTCGACCGCAATCTCGGTCGATTGCGAGGACAAGGGCGTATGATGATGCCGCTGCGCGCTCTTGAGAGGATGGGGGAAGGCGATCGTCGCGCCCTCCGCGCAAAGGCGAGCGCGCTGCGCGAAAGCATGGGCGTTTTCTCCCGCTGATCGTCTTCGACTGATGGAAGGATAAGTCGCGACAGCCACGGCAATCAGCTTTACGACCATCGGTGTGGGCTGACTACGCGCCGCGATCCATCGCGCGACGACATCCTGCCCTAAGCCCGTGGTTCATATCCGCCCCCACCGCGCGAGAGTTCACTATAGCGGCAAGGTTGAGCTGAAGGGGAGCAAATAAAACTGCCTCTTCGACTAAAGGCCTGGATGTTCGTAGCAGCAAGCCACGGCACAGATCGCCAGCTAACGAGCACCCTTTTCACTCAATCCGACCATTTCAACGTACGTTGAAAATGCGCAATCCAGTGAAACTGCGGTTGACATTTTTCAGTGTATGGCGCATTTTCAACGGATGCTGAAAGTGCACGATCCATTGAAATTTGAGCGGGAGGCGGTTGAAGCGCTAGAAGCCCTCATCGAACTCATTCCGATCGCCCGCCTGGAGGGCGTCCATTTCGAGCAAGACGATCCCGACGTCGGCGCCGACGCAGTCTTGAACCTGACCGTGGGCGATCGCCCCTATCTCCTGGTCTGCGAGGTCAAGAGCAACGGGCACCCGCGAGCGACCCGAGATGCTATCCAGCAGCTCAAGCACTGGAAGTATCATTCCATGCCTGCCGCGCCGATTTTTCTGGCCCCCTACATCTCCGAACAATCGCGTGCGCTCTGCGTGGAGGCTGGCGTCAACTATTTCGACCTGTTTGGAAACACCCGCCTGCATCTGGACAACCTGTTTCTCGAACGCACGGTCGCCGACAAGCCCGCCAGCGAGCGCCGCGATCTGAAGTCGCTGTTCAAGCCCAAGTCGGCCCGCGTTCTGCGCTGGCTGCTGCGCGACCCGGTCACCCCGGTCCGACTGCAGGAAATCGCCGACGGCGCCACCGTCAGCCTCGGCCAGGTGCACAACGTCAAGGAAGGCCTGCTGGCCCGCGAGTGGGCCCAATCCACGTCCGAGGGACTGATCCTGACCGATCCCGACAGCCTGTTGGACGCCTGGCGCGACGACTACGAAGCCCCACCTGGGCAGACGCGCAAGTACTACACCATCCACCATGGCGAGGCGCTGACGGCGCGACTGAAGGGGCTGATGGCGAACGATCGCGTCGAACCGGTGCTGATGCTGGGGTCCTATTCGGCCGCCAACTGGCTTGCCCCCTACGGCCGAAACGAGACGACCTTCCTCTACGCCTGGCCGGAGGTTCTGCCGGAGTTGGAGGCGGCGTTGGCGCTTGAGCCGGCCGCCAAGGGCGCCAATCTCCTGGTCAAGGTGCTTGAGGACGAAAGCGTGCTGCTGGACGCCGTCGAACCGACGTCCGACCTCTTGGTCACCTCGCCCGTCCAGACCTATCTGGATCTCTACAATTCCGGTGAGCGTGGTCGTGAAGCGGCCGAGTTCCTGCGTCGAAAGGGACTCTCATGGCCAAGGGCATGACCGAAATCCATCCGCCCGCGCACGCCTATGACGACCGATCGATCCAGGCCGTCAAAGCCGTTCTTCTAGAGATCGGGCAGATCCTTGGCAGCTATCGCAACAAGTTCGTCGTCATCGGCGGCGCGGTGCCATGGCTGCTGCTGGACAATCCGCAGATGCGCCATATCGGCTCGCTCGATGTCGATCTTAGCCTGGACCCCATCGCCCTTGGCGACGGTGAATATGCGGGCCTGATCGAGGAACTGAAGAAGCATGGCTATGCGCAGGGCGAGGACCTGAAGAAGTTCCAGATGGTCCGCGTCATCGACGCTGCGGACGGCGGGCCGCCGATCTCGATCATCGTCGACTTCTTGATGCCGCGCGACGCTGTCATCGAAAAGAACGTGCCGCCCCTGATCGAGAACTTCGCCGTCCAGAAAGCCGATGGCGCGGCGCTGGCGCTGAAGTTCAGTGAGAGCTTCCTGCTGGAGGGTGTCATGCCCAAGGGCGGTAAGAACAGGATCGAACTCAAGGTCGCCTCGATCCCGGCGCTCCTCGCCATGAAGGGATTTGCCCTGGCTGGGCGCTCCAAGGACAAGGACGCCTACGACGTCTACTACTGCGTGCGAAACTACGAGGGCGGCGTCGCGGCGCTGGTCGAGGACTGCAGGCCGCTGCTGGACGACCCCGAAGCGGTGAGCGCCTTCAAGATCATCGCCGAAAAATTCGCCGACCGCGATTTTCACGGACCCGAGACGGTGGCGCGCTTCGCCGTCGAGGCCAAAATCCTCGGCGAGCGCACTCGAGATCAGTGGCAGACCGACGCCTACGGGCAGGTTTCTGCGTGGCTGAAGGGCTTGGGCCTAGTCTAGGCGCCGGCGTCGCGATGCTCTCGCGGCTAGGCGGGCCAGCATTCTAGTGCCAGCTTACCAGCCCCCTGGCCGACAGGGACGCAGGCGTGGAAAGTCGGCTTCGCCTCATCGGATAAGAGCGGCGGTTAGCATTAAGCGGGGCAGACCTAAGGCGATGCAAGAGAAAGACTTCCCGCTTTCAGAGGGCGGGCTCTGCTGACGCTGGGCCGGGAAAATCCAGTGTGCAGACAAACGCGTAAGGCCCCAAGGGGCCGGACGCTTCAATCTTGCCATACGCTCGAACGCCCCCCTCCGCCGCTCAACCATCTCACAATCGCGCCCCCCTCAATCCGACATCGCGTGCCTTGAGGCGACGATAATCCTGTCCATTCACGAAACCCGCCTCAAGGCAGCCCAGCCGTGTGAACCCGGCTCCAGTCCCGTTTGACCAGACCGCTCCGTCGGGACGCATGGCTAGAAAGGTCGGCCAGCGCGTTGGCTGAGGCTTGGCGCTAATGATGTGGATTAAAACCTCATCGCGGCCTAGTTCGATCGACGCCAGATCGCGCACGTCGTAGCGGCTCCCGATCCGTACCTTTGATCCACCGTCCAGATCTTGGCGGTCACCGAAGCGATGCTTTGGCATCCACGCCATATGGCGTGCAACGCCGCTCACTGAACGACGTCGCACTATCCGCGCTCGCCGGCGCGAAGCCTCATCGGCAGATCGGGTTACGCCTTACTTGCGGCCCAGAATCTGCGACATCGATCGGCAGAGGCTAAGCGTCGGATCAGCATCCGAACCGAATGCGCGCCACGCAACGACGCCATCGGGGCGGATCAGGCAGGCGCCCTGCGAGGAGACCGTAAAAGTCGCCTCGAAGCTGCGATCCTCTGGGAAGCACACTCGCTGGCCAACGGCGATGCTACGCAATGGGACATCCAGGTCGCGCGCCACGGCGAGGCCAGCATTGATCCATCGGACGTCCGGGCTCAGCAGGACGAAATCTTGGGAAAAGAGATCGAGCGTGGAGAGGGTCCGGCCGTCGAAGCTGATCCACACGTGAGGCGCCCGGGCGCCAGGCTGCCCAGCCCAGATATCAGGATGCGCGGCGGGTGGAAGGTCCTCGTCATTGGAGATGACGGCCGTTGAGCTGACCCTTTGACCAAGCTCCATCGCCTCGGCGCCGAAGAGGGGTTCGCCCGCCAGCTGGTCGCCGGCCCAGCGACGATAGTCTGGCCTTGCGAAGGTTTGCTGATGTCGCAGCCAGCCGATGGGCTGGCGCTCGGCGCTGTAGGTGTCCAGCAAGGCGGGCGAAGCCACGCCACGAAGCACAAGGTCAAGTTTCCAGGCTAGATTGTAGGCGTCGTCGATCCCGGTGTTTGCGCCGAATCCGCCCCGGGTCGGGGGGAGCTGGTGGGCGGCGTCGCCGGCCAGGAAGACCCGCCCCCGGCTGTAACTGCGCGCGATCCGGCCAGCCATCTCCCAGCGCCCTGTCGTGATCAGCTCCACGGGCAGATCCTGGCCCAGGGCGCGCCGGATCGCGGACCTCAGCTGGTCCTCGGACCGCTCCTCGTCGTCGCTGAACATCAGCACCCAGCGGCCATCTGGGTAATGCGTAAGGAACGCCTGGAAGCCGGGCTGTTCAATCTCGAACTGCTGGATGCCCCGCTCGAGGTAGGGCTCGGCGGCCTCGCAACGGAAAAGAACGCTACGGATCGTTCGCAAGAATCCAACGCCGTCGCGCCCTATCCCGAGGTGCTCGCGGATCGGGCTGTCGGCGCCATCCGCCGCGATGAGATAGTCTGCGCGGATATCATAAATCTCGAACGTGTCGCGGGAGCGCACCTGTGCGGTGACGCCGTCCTTGGTCTCGGCGAACGACAGCATCTCCACGCCAAGCCGGAGGTCGGCCCCGCGATGCAAGGCCTGCTCTCTCAGAATGGGCTCAAGCCTATCTTGGGCGATCGCGGCCCCGGTGCAGGGAGAGACTTGTCCCTTGTCGGGTTCGGCCTGTCCGGGCGTCCAGGGCGTCTCCTCGCCCCAGCGGCCGGTCAGGCTTTCGACCTTGGCGCGCCGCAGGCGAATGTCGGGGCGGGCCTGGGGGATGAGATCGGCGATCCCGACGGCGCGGTAATGCTCGAGCGTCAGTTCAGTGAAACCGATGGCGCGAGGATGTGGCGAACTGCCCCTGTGCTTTTCGACCAGGATTGTACTGACGCCCCGGGAAGAGAGGAATAGCGCCGCGGAGAGGCCAACGAGGCTCCCTCCGACGATCAGGACTTGGGTATTGTTCGGGGTATTGTTCTGCACGGCGTGCGATCCTTTCGCTCGACGTCGCCGAAGGCGACGAAAAGGACTGGCCGCTTTTTCGCGACGCACAGGACCGATCGGCCGGGATAGTGTCGATCATTCCAGGGCCTTCGACGAGAAAACGGCGCAAGTCCGCTTCTGTCGTGGTCCGCGGCCCTCAGGGCTGGAATATCGCTACCGCTTGGATAGCTGACCGGGGCTCACCACGTCCGGTCCACCTTTTTCGACAGGACTCCCTTACCGTCGGGCGCCCCGCAGTGCAACAGCACGGTGACCCGGCGAGAGGGCTCCGTCCGGCGCCGGCCTCTTGGCCTCGCCGATGAAATCTGCCTTACGCTACCGCATGAAGCAGACCGCATCGCTGCGGCCAAGGGCCCTTACGGCTGCGTCCAGTGCGGCCTGCGACCTTGGTCCCCGACTGGCGTCGACAGTGACGCCGTGCGTGGCCAGGAGGCGGTCCGAATAGAGGATCATGACCGGATCCGGCGTCGGGCACAGCGCCAGGCGTCCGTCGTCCGAGAGATCATTGAAGCCCGCCATCCAACGAAAGAAGTTCACGTCGACACCGGCCCGTCTCAGGAACGCGTCCTGCCGATCGATCTGTTTTTGGACGCCGGCGCGAACGCCGGCGACCTGCGCCTCGACCTGCTCGGCCGCGACCTGCGCCGCGATCGCCTTGCGCAGCTGGGCCTCGTCGAGCCGATGCGCCCCGCCGTGGAACAGCAGCAGGGCGTCATCGTCGATCACGCGACGGTCGCCGGCCGTGAACAGGTAGTTGGCGCACGAGGGTGCGCAGACCGTCTGGGCCACCACCGTGGTCTGGAGGGGTATCAGCGCCTCGCCCATGGCCATGCCGGCGTTGATCTCGCCGCCGCCCGAATTGACCACGACCACGACAGGGGCCGAAGGCTCGAACTTCGACAGCGCGCTGACGAAGGCCGCCGATGTCTCATCGTTGATTGGGCCCGAGAAGCACAGGCCGTCGGACGCGATCTGGCGCACGGGCTGTGATTGGTTATCGGAAGAACGGCTCCACGTCCGGCAAGCCTCGATGATCGCGGTCTCTCGATCCAGGCTGGCGGGACCGGTCATTCCGAGGAAGGCGATTAGAACTGAAAGCCACATGGTCATTTCCGGGTCGAAGGGGCCTGGCCAGCATCATGACCTGGGACCGGGTCACATCGCGGTTCGTTGGCGGGGCTCCGGGCCCGATTGAGGCCTGACCGTCACTTGGCCTGATCGACGACGTGGGCGTGCTCGACGAGCGTCTTGCCCTTCTCGACGATGTAGGTGGCGAGCTCGGCGCCGTTGGCGGCCCCAGGATTGCGCGCCTTGTGCGCGACGCCGGCCGGGACGAACAGCACGTCGCCGGCCTTCAAGGTGACAGGGCTCTTGCCCTCCAGCTGGTACTCCAGCACGCCTTCGAGGACGTAAATGACTTCCTCGCCGGGGTGGCGATGCCAGGGGGCCTCGGCGCCCGGCGCGATGTCGATGCGGGCCTGGATCGTCTCGCGGCCCGGGATCGACAGGTCGTGGCGCTGCAGGTCGGTGCGGGTGACAGGCTGGGCGGCCAGGGCCGGCGAGGCGAGCAGCGTCGCGGCGACGATGGCGCCGAAGAAGTTGGACATGGTGGTCTCCTTCCAGATCCCGGCCCCGTTGGGGCCGGGTTTTCGTTGATGCACTTAAGGGCGCGTGGCGCCCTGGCTGACGCCTTGGGCGGCGGCTTCGATGACGCTGGCCACGGCCTTGGGCTGGGAGGCGAAGACGACGTGGCTTCCCTTCACCTCGGTCGCCTTGGCGCCGATGCGCTGGGCGGTCTTGCGCAGCAGCGCCGGGGCGATGGCGCCGTCCTCGGTGGCGACGACGGCCCAACTGGGCTTGGTCTTCCAGGCCGCGACGGTGAGCTTGGCCTTAAGCGCGGCCATCGCGACCGGGTTCTGCGAGGCCTGCAGGAAGGCCGCGTCCTTTTCCGACAGGTCGGCCGCAAAGCCCGCGCGGAACGTCTCGGCCTTCAGGAAAGCGAAGCCATCGGCGGTTTCCTGCGGCTGGAAGTTGGGCGGCGGAGGGATGTCGGCGTACTGGTCGAGCACCGACTGGCCGATGTCGGGGGCGAAGGCGGCGACATAGACTAGGCCCGCGACCTTGGGATTGTCGCCGGCCTGGCTGATCACCGCGCCGCCATAGGAGTGTCCGACCAGGATCACCGGCCCATCCTGGCGGGCGATGACGCGATTGGTGGCGTCGACGTCGGCCTCGAGCGAGGTCAGCGGGTTTTGCACGATGCTGACCTTGTAGCCGCGGGCGGTCAGCTGGTCGTAGACGCCGCGCCAGCCCGACCCGTCGGCGAAGGCGCCGTGGACCAGGACAACGTTCTTGACGGCCGGGGCGGCCGGCTGGGCCGAGGCGGAGGTGGCGATGCCGAGCGCCAGGGCGCCGGAGAGCAGGACGGACTTGAACATGAGGATCTCCTCGAAAGGGTGTCGGCGGGCGTGGCCGCCATGGGTTGGTGGCTTGGGCGTCGAGCGAGGCGACGAGAGGCGTTGACCGGGCTAGGCGCGGAAGAAGGCCAGCAGGTCCTTGTTGATGACGTCGGGATGGGTCGACGCCATGCCGTGCGGCAGGCCCGGATAGGTCTTCAGCGTACCCTTCCGGACCAGCTTGATGGCCAGGTGGGCGCTGTCGGCGATCGGGACGATCTGGTCGTCCTCGCCGTGCATGATCAGCACCGGCACGTCGACCTTCTGCAGGTCCGGCGTGAAGTCGGTCTCGGAAAAGGCGGCGATGCAGTCGTAGTGGGCCTTGGCCCCGCCCATCATGCCCTGGCGCCACCAGTTGTCGATCAGGCCCTGGCTGACCTTCGCACCCGGACGGTTGAAGCCATAGAAGGGCCCGGCCGGAACGTCCTGGAAGAACTGGGCGCGGTTAGCGGCCAGCGCGGTGCGGAAGCCGTCGAAGACCTCGCGGGGCAGGCCGCCTGGGTTGGCGGGGGTCTTCAGCATGATCGGCGGCACCGCGCCGACCAGCACGACCTTGGCCACCCGGCCCGGCTTGGCGCGGGCCGCGTAGTGGATCGCCTCGCCGCCGCCGGTCGAGTGGCCGACATGGATGGCGTTCTTCAGGTCCAGGTGGTCGGTCAGCGCGACGACGTCGGCGGCGTAGGTGTCCATCTCGTTGCCGGTGTCGGTCTGGCTCGAGCGGCCATGGCCGCGGCGGTCGTGGGCGATCACTCGATAGCCTTGCGCCAGGAAGAACAGCATCTGGGCGTCCCAGTCGTCGCTGCTCAGCGGCCAGCCGTGGTGGAAGACGATCGGCTGGGCGGTCTTGGGACCCCAGTCCTTGTAGAAGATCTGCGCGCCGTCCTGGACGGTGACGTAGCCGCTGCCCGTGGTCGACTTGGCGGCCTTCGCTGGCGTTGCGGCGGCGGGCGACTGGGCTGCGGCGGCGATCGGCAGCGCCGCCGCCATGAGGCCGGCCCCGGCGGTCATCAGGCCACGGCGTGAAGCTTGGACGGAGGTACGGTTGGACTGGCTCATCTGGATCCCCTTGAGAAAGTTTTTGCGATATCTGTTATCGCGATATCGATATGCCTAGAGGTGCTGCGGCGCGCTGTCCAGCATTTTCTTTATCGCGATATCATTTTTCGTGGTAATGAGCGGTGGGTAGCCCAGAGAGGAACAACCGTGCCTATCCCGCTCGACGACCAGGTTTGCTTTTCGCTCTACGCCACGAGCATGGCGATCAACCGCACCTACAAGCCCATGCTCGATGCGATGGGCATCACCTATCCGCAGTATTTGGTCCTGAACGTCCTGGGCGAGGCCGACGGCGCCACCGTCGGCGCGATCGCCCAGCGGCTCTTCCTGGAGTCCAGCACCGTGACGCCCCCGATCAAGCGCCTTGAGCAGGCGGGTCTTGTCGTGCGCCAGCGAAGCGCCGCCGACGAGCGCCAGGTCCAGGTCCGCCTGACCGACGCGGGGCGAGCCCTGCTCAAGGAATGCGACTGTCTGGGACAGACCCTGGCCGCCAAGTCGGGACTGACCGCCGAGAACCTCGATAGCTTGAACAAGCAAGTGCAGCATCTTCGCGCGAAGCTGGCGGACTAGCCGGGACGCCCCCGGGGCGCGCTGCAAGAGATGGGGCGCCAATCCCAAACGGGCGCGGGTCATGGCGGACCTGCCTGCGGCAGGGAATATCCCTGTGAGCCTTGGTCTGGTCCTATCGTCAAGCGCGGCCGGGTCGGAAGGCATGGGAAGCTCGTTGTGTCGATAGCGCTGCCAGGATCTGATCTTCCCGCGCTGCAGGTAAGACCCGGGACGGCTATGGCGGGGCTACACTAAAGTGCGGCCGCAAGGGCGGACGCGAATAACCCGCTGGCCGAAGAGATGGGCGTCGAGGGAGTAGCCGCCTGAACCGGCCAGCATGATCGCTATTGCGTGCAGGGCGTTGACCGCCAGAAACGCCCGCGCGGCCCCCTCAGCGCGGGGGAGAAGCATGGTGAAGGCGATGGCCAGGACGAGGGCTGCGATCCTGCCCAAAAGGCCAATGATCAACGCGGCCGCGCTCAGCAAGGCCAGAACGCGCCAGGACGCCGAGGTCGGCAACAGCAGGCAGCATGCCGGTGCGACCGCAGACGCCGCAAGCCGGCTGGCGAGCAGGCCAAGGCCGCTGAGGCCCTTGGGGAAGCGGGGAAATGTATGAAACACGGCGCCGATGCTGGCAGGCCAAGTTCGCGGCCAAAAGCTCCGAAGGGCTGGTCGTGCGACAACCCGCTCGATATTGAGCGTCCCGGCTTTGCGGGTGTAGCTCGTCTTGCAGGGGCCGTCTTGAGGATGTGATGCGGTTGGGCGGGGCGACGGTATTGGGAGCGGCGTTTCTCGTCGCCAGCCTGTTCGCCACGGCGCCGGCAAGGGCCCTGGATCCAGAACGCGGCCTTGCGCAATACAAACATACGCGCTGGACCCTCGAGGACGGCGCTCCCGCCGGCATCGAAGCCATCGCCCAGACGCCGGAAGGCTTCCTGTGGCTTGGCACGCCTCAAGGCCTCATTCGCTTCGACGGCGTGACTTTCCAGCCGATTAGCGCGCCGCCGACGGCCCACGCCATGACTGACCGCGTGGTCAGCCTGCTGGTCACGCGCTCAGGAGCGCTCTGGGCCGGCTACGAGCAAGGCGGGATCGCCGTATTCGAGAATGGCCGCTCCCGCGTCCTCTACGATCCCAAGATCTTCGACGAAGTCGTTTTTCGGATGGCCGAGGGCCTGGATGGCTCCATCTGGGCGGCGACGACACGCGCCAAGGCCCGCCTGGTGCGGTTCTCCGGCGGGGCATGGACGCCGATGGCCGTAGAAGGGGGCCTCCCCGACCGGGAGCTCACGGACCTGCTGGTGGCGCGGGACGGGGCCCTGTGGGTCGGGTTGAACGGAGCGGTCGCGAGACTGGCGCCCGGCGCCCGCCGCTTTTCAATGGTGCGTACCGATCTCGCCCAGGGCGTGGGCCTGGCCCAGGACCGCGCGGGCCGCATCTGGGCGTCCGACGCCCGAGGCACGCGGCTGTTGGCGGGGCCGCCAGCGGCGCGCTCGGCATATCGGCACGCCAGCGCCAGCCGCATCACCAGGATCATGATCGATCGGGACCAAAATCTCTGGGGCGCCCAGCACCCCGATGGCGTGTTCAGAATTCGTCCGGGCGCGCAACGACCCGAGACCTTTTCCGCAGGCCAGGGTCTGACCTCGGCCATGGCCTACGAGGTGTTCGAGGACCGCGAGGGCAGCATCTGGGTCGCCACAGTAAGGGGACTGGACCGCTGGCGGGCCACGAGCATCACGCCCGAGCCCGTCGTGCCGGCCAGCTCGCCCTACGGCTACATCGTCTTCGCCGACGCGCGCGGCGTGGTCTGGATCACGGACTCTGACACCCTCTATCGGGCCAGGCCTGGCGAGCCGCTGACTCCCGTCGTTCGCGGCCTCAAGCATCCGAGCGCCCTGTGCGACGCGCCGGGCGGCGGCCTCTGGGTCGGGCTTGGCGAGACGATGGTCCGCGTCGATGGCGACAAGGTCTCGCCGGTCTCCCTTCCCAGCAGCTCCGATACCTGGGTGAGCGCCTGCGCGCAGGACGGGGCCGGAAACGGCTGGGTTGCGGCCTTCATGGCCGGGCTCTTCCGCCATGATGGTCACCGCTGGACCCACCTCCAGCCCAAGCCGCTCGGCCGTTCGGTCACCGCCCTGGTGGCCGACACGGAGGGACGGGTCGTGATCGATGCCGGCCTAGGGGCGGTGCTTTGGGATGGTGGAACGTTTCATCACATCAAGACATTGCCCCGCGCCGTCCGCGGCGGGACGATGCCCATGGCCGCGGGGCCGCTGGGCGTCCTGGCGGGCAGCGACAGGGGGCTGACTCGCTTCAAGGATCAGGCCACCCAGTTCATCTCACGGGACCGGTTTTCTTTCCTGGGCTTGAGCCATGGCCTCGCGCAGACGGCGGAGGAAACCTGGCTTTTCGGCGCGGCGGGCCTGGTGCGGATGCAAAATCGCGACCTGGCGCGGGCGTTCGACGATCCGAACGCGGCTTTGCCGGCGCGGATCTACGATCTCAAGGACGGGCTGCCGGGTCCCGCCTCGTTCCGCTATCGCGCCGACCTGGCGGTTGGCGGCGATGGCCGCGTCTGGATCGCGACAACGAACGGGGTCGCCTCGCTGGATCCCGCGCGCCAGCCCTTCAATCGGATCGTGCCGCCAGTGGCGATACAGGGCGTCGTGATCGACGGCGTCCGAAGCGGAAATCTCCAGAGCGTCGTCCTGCCCAGGGGCGCCAGAAGCCTCCAGATCGATTACACCGCGCTGAGCCTAGCGGTTCCCGAGCGGGTGCGCTTCCGCTATCGGCTGGAAGGCGTCGACAAGGACTGGGTCGAGGCCGGCGCTCGGCGATCGGCCTTCTACACCAACCTCAGACCCGGAAAGTACGTCTTCCGCGTCAAGGCCGCCAATAACGACGGGGTTTGGAACGAGCAGGGGGCGAGCTTGGCCCTCGACCTGCCGCCGACCCTGTTCCAGAGCCGGCTTTTCCTGGCCGCGTGCCTGGCGGCGGCGGCCGCCCTGGCGGTGCTGGCCTACCGCCTGCGCCTGCGCAGCGTCAGCGAACGCCTGCAGGCTGGCCTGCGCGAGCGGATGGCCGAGCGCGAGCGGATCGCCCGTGAACTGCACGACACCCTGCTGCAGGGCGTGCAGGGGCTGATCCTGAAGTTTCAGTCGGCCAGCCGGCAAGTGCCGCCAGGCTCACCGGCTCGCGAACAGCTGGAAAAGGCTCTCGATCGCGCCGAGGACGTCGTCGTCGAGGCCCGCGACCGGGTCCGCAGCCTGCGCGCCGACGCCGCCAGCGACCTGGGCGCCACCCTGGCCGACGTCGCCGAGCAGATGAGCTTGCCCCATGCGGCGCGAACGCAGGTGACAGTGGAAGGGGCTGTGCTGGACCTCCATCCGGTGGTCGCCGACGAGATCGAGCGCATCGTGGTCGAGGCGCTGTTCAACGCCCATCGCCATGCCGAGGCCTCGCACATCGCCATCGACGTCACCTATGATCCCAGGCGGTTGTGCGTCCGCGTGCGCGACGACGGCGTCGGCATAGACCAGGCGGTGCTGGACGCGGGCGGCCGCGAGGGGCATTTCGGCCTATGGGGCATGCAGGAGCGCGCCAGGAAGATCGGTGGGGCATTGACCATCCGAAGCCGGACCGACCAGGGCACGGAGATCGAGCTGATCATCCCGGGAGGCTTGGCCCATGCGAAACGGCGATCAGCGCCGTGGCGCAAGATCTGGCGGCGTGCGCCGCGTTCGGAGGTGACTGCGTGAGCATGCTTGGGGGAAGGATCTCGGTGCTGATCGTGGACGACCACCCTCTGCTGCGCGAAGGCGTTGCGGCGGTGCTCGAGGCCGAGGGCGACATGGTTGTCGTCGGCGAGGCCAAGGACGGCGCCGAGGCCGTGGCCCTGTTCGCCCAAACCGGTCCCGACATCGTGCTGATGGACCTGCAGATGCCGGACATCGACGGAGTCGAGGCCATCGCCGCCATACGCGCCCAGGCGCCCCGCGCCCGGATCATCGTCCTGACCACCTATGCGGGCGACGTGCGGGCTCTGCGCGCCCTCAAGGCCGGCGCTAGCGGCTATCTGCTCAAGAGCAGCCTGCGCCGCGAGCTCATCGACACGATCCGGGCCGTCCATTCCGGCAAGCGCCAACTGCACCCGCAGGTGGCGCACGACATCGCCATCAACGCCACGGCCGAACCCTTGAGCGAGCGCGAGATCGACGTGTTGCGTCGTGTCTCCACCGGCCAGGCCAACAAGGAGATCGCCCGCGACCTGGCCTTGTCCGAGGACACGGTGAAGGGCCACATGCGCAGCATCTTCAACAAGCTGGAGGTCACCGACCGCACCCAGGCGGTCACCGTCGGCCACCGCCGTGGGATCATCCAGCTTTAGAGCAGTCCATCGATGTCGCTGACCCGACAAGGGGGCATTGCCATTCCATTAGGCGCTGACAGGCGGATAGTGCCGATGTCCGCAACGGGCCGATCTCGCGCCGGCGCATGGCGCGCCGAACGTACAGCTTCTGGAGCCAAGCCAATGTCGGCTTCCGGGGAGACGCCGCACGTGTCGCTAAGCCGGCTTGCGACCAAACTGCTGGCGCAGTTCATCCTTGGCGGCGTTGAGCACCTGTTTGCGCTCGGCCGACAGGTTGTCGCCTGCGCGGTTTATGCAGAAGGTGAGCATCGACATCGCCGACGGAAACGGCGTGCCCTTGCGCTGGTGGCTATGCTCGGCCGAACGCTTGAGGGAGGCGGCGATCCTGGCCGGATCGTCCTGCTCGAAGAGGTGGGCCTTCAGGCCCGAGCGCATCACTGGTCTTGGTGACCTTGGCCGACCATTTATGGTCAGCGACCTTGGACATAACTAATCCCCTTATCTTTTTGCCAATGGCTCTTCATCCGCTCACCTCCGTTTAGGACCGGACTTGAAGGTGTCGCCAACGTCCGCGGATGCGCCGCCATCGGGCCCCGCCTTGGCTTGTGACCGCTTCCCCGTTCGCTCGACCGCTTTCCTCCCGCCCAGGGCCGTGAATTCGCCCGGGGCCTCCGCCTGGTTAGCCTTTCCGCCTTCGGCGTTCTGATCGGACATGATTTGTCTCCGTTCCAGGGCCCGCGCCTCGGCAAAGGCGTGGGGTTAGGCCTGGGCGTACGACCCGACTGGCAAGATCGGGTCGCCTTGCGGCATCCACTCACCCGCCAATTGGCGCCTCAGATCCAAAACCCGCACGCACGCGCCGCCGGGATGCTTCGCGGCCAGCCGCCTGGCTTCCCGCTCGGCCTGTCCGCCCGTTTCGAAAAACAGAACTTCACCGGTGTCGCAGAGCTTGACCGACCAGCCCCCCTCAAACGGGGAGACCTCGAAAACGCAGGTCATCGTCGCCTCCGATTTCGCCGCGTCGATGGCGAAGGCTCACCACGTACGGGCGCGCGATCAAGATGGTGGACGGAAAGAGGGCCGCTCGAGAGCGGCCCTCCGAAGGCTCAACGTTCAGCGCGGCCGTCGGGGTCCGGACGGATGTCGCCGTTACCGCCAGTGACGCCGCCGTTGCTCAGACCGTCCTGGTCCGTGCCTTCGACGCCTTCATTGGGGCGGCGTTCACGATCGGCCTGCTGGTTTTGCTGGCCCGGCTGAGCCTGCTGAGGGTTCTGGTCTTGCTGCTGGGGCTGGCGCGTCTCGCCCTGCTGGTTCTGCTGCCCGGCCTGCTGGCGCTGGGCGTCGTTGGGCTGTTGCTGCAGGCCTTGGTTGTCGCGGTTCTGGCTCATGGTCATCTGCTTTCCATCTTGATGTTGGCCGCGCGATGGACGTGGCGAGAGGCAAACGATGGATATCCTCTGCCTGTTCCTCTGTCGGAAATGCGACATCCAAACTCGAGCTAAGCGACTGACTTTACTGTGGGAACGGGGTGGGGCGGCGGGAATTTTGTGGGCGTTGCACCACCCATCTCAACGGAGACGTCAGATGCCTCAAGGTGACAAATCGAAATACACCGGCAAGCAGGAACGCAAGGCCGACCACATTGCGCAAGGCTATGAGGCTAAGGGCGTTTCAGAGAAGGAAGCCGAGCGACGGGCCTGGGCCACGGTCAACAAGGACGACGGCGGCGGCAAGAAGCAGGGCGGCTCCGGACGCGGAAAGTCCACGGGTCATCCGGCGGCGCATAAGGGCGGCAAGGCGGGGGGCAAAGCGTCGGCCCATCGCAGCGCCGCCGACCGCTCGGCCTCGGCCAAGAAGGCGGCCGCGACGCGCAAGCGCAACGCCGAGCATCACGCCCATAACTAGGGGGGTTAGCACCTCGAACGGCGCCGAAATCTCGGAAACGGCTTCTGGCTTTTCCGCTGTCGGCGCTGATTGGAACCGCCGCTCGCCAGACCGGGTTTCCGCCAAGACTTGATCCCTGCCGCTTACCGAGGAGTCCTCCCATGCCCGATCAAACCCTGGCCGGCCGAAAGGTCGCCGTGCTCGCCACCGACGGCTTCGAGCAGTCGGAGCTTGAAAAGCCGGTCGAGGCCCTGAAGGCCGCCGGCGCGCAGGTCGAGGTCGTCTCGCCCAAGGGCGGGCAGATCCAAGGCTGGGAACACCATGACAAGGGCCGCACGGTGCTTGTCGATCGCGAACTCTCGGCCGCCAAGCCTGAAGACTACGACTCCATCGTCCTGCCGGGCGGGGTGATGAACCCCGACGCCCTGCGGCTGGAGCCCAAGGCCATCGACTTCATCAAGCATTTTGTGACGACGAAGAAGCCGATCGCCGCGATCTGCCACGGGCCCTGGACGCTGATCAACGCCGGCGCCGTCAAGGGTAAGGAGATGACCTCGTGGCCGTCGCTGGAAGCCGACCTGACGAACGCCGGCGCCAATTGGGTGGACCAGGACGTGGTGGTCGACAACGGCCTGGTCACCTCGCGCAAGCCCGACGACCTACCGGCCTTTTGCGCCAAGATGGTCGAGGAATTCGCCGAAGGCCGCCACTAGGCGCATTTCTCCGGCGACCATTTCAAGATGGGAAGCCGTGCTGAGCGCGCGGCCTCCCCAGGCTTTCGCGTTTGGGGACTGAGGCGACCAGGCGCAAGGTCTCACACGGGTCGTGTTTGGTCGCCGAGATCACCGCTCAGGATGATCGTTGACCTAATCTCCAACAGTGATGCACAGCGGCGAGGTTCAGCCTCGGGTTCAGGCCGTGCAACGCTTCGGTTCAAGGATCGAAAAATTTCTGATGCGAGCATCTTGACGCTTTTCGGCCGCGGCCTAATTCATCGCCTGCTTGCCGGGCGCCGACGGGGCCTGGCCCTGGGGCGCATGGCGATTGGCTCGGCGCCCCTCATGTCCAACTTGCTTTCGAGGAGATGGAAATGAGCACCGTTTTTGATTTCAACCCTCTCTACAGCTCCATGATCGGTGTGGATCGCATGGTCGATCTCGTCGAGACAGCGCTTCGCACCGAAGGGAGCGCCAGCTATCCTCCGTACGACATCGAGAAGACCGGCGAGACCGCCTACCGCATTTCGTTGGCGGTCGCGGGCTTCGCGCCCAAGGATCTCGAGGTCGTGGCCGAGCCCAATCTCTTGGTGATTAAGGGGCGAAGGGCGGCGAACCAAGACCAGGGCGCGCGAACCTTCCTGCACCAGGGCCTGGCCCACCGCGCTTTCGAGCGCCGGTTCGAGCTGGCCGACTATGTCGTGGTCAAGGACGCCTTCCACGCCCATGGCGTCTTGTCGATCGATCTGGTCCGCGAGGTGCCTGAGGCCTTGAAACCCAAGCAGATCGCGATCGGGGTCGGCGCGGGCCAACAGGCGCTGGAGCTCAAGCCGGCTAAAACGCGCAAGGCCGCGTAAGGAGCTGGCCATGCGCACGCACACCCATGCAAACGACCGGGCTCGGCCATGGCCGGTTCGGCCGGCGTTCGGCTTCCTCCACCCCTTGGAGGTGCTGAAGGATCAGGATCTCGATCTCGCCGAAAAGCGCGAAATCCTGGCGGCCTGGGCGTCGGACGCCAGCGCGGTCGAGCACCGGCCCAGTCAGAGATGGCTCTTGGGAACGCCCGCGCCTGTGCCGCTCAGCGAGGTCCTGTCCGCGCTGCGCCGCCTGGACCGCGACATGTTCTCTTGAGTTGGGGCGGGCGGCCGGCCAGCGGAGGGCCGGCCGCCACTTCGCTCCGCTCACTGTTTTGCGCTATGACCATGCCTTGTTTCATCTTTGTCGAGCCGTCGAGCGACGGCTGGATCGTTCGCGGCGACTTTAGCGGCGGTCCCCTCCAGTTTGCCACCGGCGCCCGCGCCGAGCAGGCCGCGCGTGACTTGGCCCATCGCCTGGCGGACGCCGGCGAGCCTGTGATCTTGGAGATCCGACTGCGTGATGGCGCGCGCGCCGGCCGCTTCTTGTTTCCACCTCACGGGGCGCAAACCGGGGCGGCCTTGGCGCGGCGCGCTTAGCTAGGCCGCAACCGATCCAGCCGTCGCCCGCATTCGCCTCAAGGCGGCGGCTAAGTCCGCAACCGCCAGAACGAAAGGCGATCCCTGCCGAAGCGATCTTCGAGCCTCGGTCCACTGCCCGCGATTGATCTGGTCGGCAACCAAACCCGCCTGCTGGTGGAAGGCGCGATGGCTTTCCAGCAAGCCTAGGAAGGCATGGTTGCCGGCCCAACGCCGGGCGCCATCGCCGTGGATCCAGCAACCGAGGGGGCAATGTCGATCCGATCGCAAGGCGGCGGGATCGACGGGGCGGCGCTCATTGAGGGCCGCGGCGAGCGCTTCGCGAATGTGGTGGTGGTGGTGTGCGTGTTCCTGAAAATCCATGACCAAACCTCACGGCTTAATCCAAGGGCCGGGTTGTCGCGCAGGATGGTTTCCGGTTGGTTTTCGCTGGATCGATGTCCACAGTTTGATAGGTCTGATGCACGGCCTTTCAAGCTTTCGCGCCGCGTTTCTTCCTCGCGAACCGTCGCGCTGTCAGATATGCGCGGAAGGACCAGTTGCGGGAGATGCGCCAACGTCAGCGACTGGCGCTGAAGGTCTCGTTAGCCCTGGGCATCGTGCGGCTCCCGGCGCCCCCCAATGTTGTTGGCAGAGCCTGGGCCAAGGACCTGTGGTTCCTCTCCCGTGCGTGTGTCGGCTATCCGATGCGCCGCCAGACTGCGCCCCGGTTCGCCGCATGGGAACTGAACTTAGCCTTGTCTTCAGCGTTACTCCGGCTGTGCGCCGCATAAGGGGGCAGGCGCGTCGTTTGCGGAGCGAGCATGTCTGAAGCCAGGGTCGAGAGCCGTGTCAGCACCGGAGTGCCGGGGCTTGACGACATCCTGGGCGGCGGCCTGACGCGCGATCGCATCTATCTGGTCGAGGGCACGCCCG
Organism: Caulobacter radicis; assembly: GCF_003094615.1. Taxonomy (GTDB): domain Bacteria; phylum Pseudomonadota; class Alphaproteobacteria; order Caulobacterales; family Caulobacteraceae; genus Caulobacter; species Caulobacter radicis. The sequence goes on from NZ_QDKO01000025.1 coordinate 40,043, forward strand.
GCTCGGGCAAGACCACCCTGGCGCTGCAGTTCCTGCTCAAGGGGCGGGAGTTGGGCGAGAGCGGGCTCTACATCACCTTATCGGAAACCGAGCCCGAGCTCAGGGCCGCCGCCGCCAGCCACGGCTGGTCTTTGGACGGCATCGACCTGTTCGAACTGGTCAGCGAAGAGGGCCTGGATCCCGACAGCGAGCAGTCGGTTCTGCACCCCTCCGATGTTGAACTGGGCGAAACGACGCGCGGGGTGATGAAGCAGGTCGAGGAGACCAAGCCGCTCCGCGTCGTCTTCGACAGCCTGTCGGAGATGCGGCTGCTTGCCCAGAACCCGCTGCGCCACCGCCGCCAGATCCTGGCGCTGAAGCATTTCTTCGCCACGCGCCGTTGCACGGTGCTGTTGCTCGACGACCAGACCGCCGAGGACGGCGACCTGCAGCTGCACAGCATCGCCCACGGCGTGATCAGTCTGCGGCGGATGACCCACGAATATGGCGCCCAGCGCCGCCAGCTCGAAGTGGTCAAGATGCGGGGCATCAAGTTCCGCGGCGGCTTCCACGACTTTTCGCTCGACACAGGCGGCATCCGGGTCTTCGAGCGCCTGGTGGCGGCCGACCATCGCGCGACCTTCACCCAGGAAATGGTCTCGACCGGCGCGCTGGGCATCGACGCGCTGCTGGGCGGCGGGCTTACGCGCGGCACCAATACGCTGATCAGCGGTCCGTCGGGCGTGGGCAAGACAACAACATCGGTCCGCTGCTCCCTAACCGCCTTGGAGCGCGGCGAGAGGGTGGCCTACTATCTGTTCGACGAAGGCCTCACGACCCTGCTGACGCGCTCCAAGGCGTTGGGCATGGATCTGCAACCCCATATCGATAGCGGCCGCCTGCTCGTGCGCGCGATCGACCCGGCCGAGCTGTCGCCGGGCGAATTCGCCTTCCACGTCCGCGACGCGGTCGAGCGTCTGGGCGTACAGACGGTCGTGATCGACAGCCTCAACGCCTACCTCCAGGCCATGCCTGGGCAGAAGTTCCTGCTGCTGCAGATGCATGAGCTGCTGACCTATCTCAACCAGCAGGGCGTGGTCACCCTGCTGATCCTTGGCCAGCACGGATTCATCGGCGAGGTCCGCAGCGACATCGACCTTAGCTATCTCAGCGACGGCATCCTGCTGTTTCGCTTCTTCGAGGCCGCCGGTTCGGTGCTGACGGCGATCTCGGCGGTCAAGAGCCGCACCGCCGCGCATGAGAAGACCATCCGCGAGATCCGCCTGACCGAGCACGGCATCGAGGTGGGCCAGGCGCTGACCGACTTCCAGGGCGTGATGTCCGGCTTGCCGTCCTACCAGGGCAAGATCGACATGCTGGGCGAGGAGAACAATCGGCCGACGAATGCCTAAGCCGATCCTCATCCTTGCGCCGCGGGGGCGCGACGCGACGGTCATCGCCGAGACCCTGGCCCAGGTCGGTCACGCCTCGCAGATCTGCGGCGACCTCGGCGGGCTGACCCAGGCGCTGGGGGACGAGGCCGGCGCGGCGATCCTCACCGAAGAGGCCCTGGCCCAGGGCGCCACCGACGCCCTGACCGACTGGCTGGCCCAGCAACCGACCTGGTCGGACTTCCCGTTCATCGTGCTGGTCACCAAGCAGCCCGGCAAGCGCACCCAGGCCGACGCCGAACGCCTGCGGGCGATCGGCAACGTCGTGCTGCTGGAGCGACCGATCAACGCCGAGACGCTCATCAGCGCCGCGCATTCGGCGATCCGCGCCCGGCATCGCCAGTATGGCGCGCGCGATCACCTGCTCGCCCAGACCAAGGCCGAGGAGCAGCTGCGTTTCGCCCTGGAGGCCGGCAAGCTAGGGGCGTGGGATCTGGATCTCGACAGCGGGGCCCTGACCACCTCGACGGTGGCGCGCGCGCATTTTGGCCACTCACCCGACCAGCCTCTGACGCTGGCCAGCATCGAGGCGGCCGTCCACCCCGAGGACATGGCCCTGCGCGCGGGCGCGCTGAACGCCTCGATCGCGCGCGCCGAAGACTACGACGTCGAGTACCGGATTTTCTGGCCGGACGGCGCGCTGCACTGGGTGCAGGTGCGGGGACGGCTCAACCGAATTCAACCCGGCAAGCCGCGGCGAATGTCGGGGATCAGCCTCGACATCACCGCTCGCAAGACCGCCGAGGCGCAGCTGCGGCTGCTCAACGAGACCCTCGAGCAGCGCATCGCCGACAGCGTTGGCGAGCTTCAGCGCGCCAACGAGCGCCTGCTGGCCGAGATCAGCGAGCGCGAGCAGGCCCAGGCCGCCCTGGTCCAGGCCCAGAAGATGGACGCCATCGGCCAGCTGACCGGCGGGATAGCCCACGACTTCAACAACCTGCTGACCGCCATCGTCGGCAATATCGACATGATCGAGCGGCGCAGCGACGACGAGCGGGTCAAGCGCATGGCCGCCAACGCCCGCGAAGGCGTCGAGCGCGCCACCAAGCTGACCGCGCAATTGCTGGCCTTCTCGCGCAGCCAGCAACTGGACCTGCAGCCGGTGGAAGTCGATGCGCTGATCACCGGCATGGACGATCTGCTGACCCGGACCCTGGGCCACACAGTCGAGGTCCGCATGGCGCTGGGCGCTGGAACGGCGCGGGCCAAGGCCGACGCCAACCAGCTGGAACTGGCGGTGCTGAACCTGGCCATCAACGCCCGCGACGCCATGGGCGACGGCGGCACGGTGAGCATCTCCAGCCGGATTTCCGATGAGTGGCACGAGGGGCTGCAGCCCAGCGACCACGTCGTGATCGCCGTCAGCGACACGGGCCATGGCATCCCCGAGGATCTACTCCAGAAGGTGTTCGACCCCTTCTTCACGACCAAGAGCGTGGGTAAGGGAACAGGGCTGGGTCTAAGCCAGGTATACGGCATCGCCACCCAGTCAGGCGGCGCAGTGCGGATCGACAGCACCGTCGGCGTCGGGTCAAAGATCGAGATCTGGCTGCCGATCACCGAGGCGGACGATCGCGTCCGGCCCAGCGACATCCCGCCAAACGAGGCCCCTCTCAGCGCGGGCGAGCGCGTCCTGGTGATCGACGACGACCCCAGCGTGCGCCGGTTCCTGGTCCAGTGCCTGAGATCGCTGGGCTACCGCGTCACCGAAGCGGCGAGCGGCCAGGAGGGACTTGCGCGCCTGGTCGAGGATCGGCCGGACCTGATGGTGGTCGACTTCGCCATGCCGGGCATGGACGGCGCCCAGGTCGCCAGACAGGCGCGGCAAGTCATTCCCGACCTTGGCATGCTGCTGATCACCGGCTACGCCGATGCGAGCGCCATTCGAGAACTGGTGGATTCCGAAGCCGTCCTGCGCAAGCCCTTCAAGGTCAGTGACCTGGCCGTCGCCGTCCGCAAGGCGCTGGACGAGCCGATCAGCGCCATGGGCGCCTAGCCGCGGTCGGGAGCATTGCGCACGGTCGAATCGACGCACTGCCTGAGCGCGAAGCCCATCACATAGAGGTCTTCGATCCTGTTGTTGCGCAGGTAGCTGTCCAGGGTGGTGGCGGCAAAAGCGCTGCTGCCCCCACCCCGTGCGCTCGCTGATCATGTACTTCTTGGGGGCCAGTTCGAAGCCGTGGAAAGGTCCCTCTGCTGGCCCAGGAAGGAGCCGTGGCAGGCATCATGGCGCGCAGCCCTTGCTTGGCGCGGCCCGGCCAGTCCTTGGAGTTTCGGAAGCGGCCGGGCAGGAGACCAGGCGTGGCGCTTAGCTAGGCTGCAAGCGATCCTTACACTTCGGTCAGCGTCACGACGCTGGCCGAAGATGGCGCAAGTTTGCCCGCAAGGGTGGGCAAGCGCGGCAAGCGGAGGTCGCTGGCCAGAAGCTCACCAGCCCGATATCGCGCCTCTGGGCCCGGGCTCCTCGATCAAGATCGTCTGGGCTTGGCCTGGCGGCAATGCGTAGTCGATAAGCGAGATGATCCGTGGCGTCGCCTTCAGCACCGCTATGCTGTTGGCGCCCGGGTGAGGTGAATACGCCTTCCCGGCGGGAGTGTTCCACAACAAGGTGTTCAACTGCGCGATCTGCTCACCCTCGGTCACTTCCGTGACCATGGCCGCTATCGAGAGGCCCGAGGTTTGAGATTTCCTCGCGCCGCCAACCGTGATCGACACCCGGCCGTCCTGCTGGATATTCGCCAGCTTTTGGCTGTTGCGGGCGACGACGAAATACAACAGGCCGCTATTATGGAGGTAGTTTACCGGCGTGGCCTGAGGCCAACCGTCGGGACGGTTCGTGGCCAGCGTCATGACTTGGTTGTCGTCTAGAATAGCGTCTATGCGTCGTCTTTGCTCGGCGGAGATCTTACCTGCTTCCCCTCCAGAGCAGCTGAGGCTGTCGGTGAGCATGGCGTTGTTCCTGGTCGCTGGGGGTTAATGCGGCCGCCGCCAGCGCACGGACATCGCAGCCGCTCAATGCTAATGCGTGCAGAACCTTAAGGCTGCGCCGGCCAAGGCAATGTCCAGAACCGGACGAGTCGTGGAGGCTTGGTTGTGGGCCTGGACGACGACTGCGCGCCTGCGCGCCATCCAAGAATAGCGCCCTGGATCCGAATTGACGTGTCCGATGTGCGATCAACCGCCGGCGGCGACCCGAAACGGCGCGGGCTCGCCGGCTGCGTCCGGCACGGTGAATTCCGCCCGCAGGCCTGTGGGCGGCCAGTCCAGACGCGCCTGGCCGCGCAATTGGCGCTCGATGATCGCGGCGACCATGGCCGAACCGAAGCCCGCCGTGCGTTGCTGCCGCGGCGGCGGCCCGCCAGTCTCTTCCCAGACCAAGTGAAAGCCGCTGGCATCATTGTGCGGGGCCCAACGCACGGCCAAGCCGCCGGCCGGCGCCGACAGGCACCCATGGATCGCGGCGTTGGCGATCATCTCATGGAATACCAGAGCCAGAGGCTGGATCAGCGTCGCCCTGACCTGAATGTTGGGCCCGTCCAGAGTCGCACGGCCCAGGCCATAGGGCTCGATTTGCAGCCGCAGGACGTCTTCCAGCGGGGCGGCCTGCCAACGTCTCTCGGAGAGAAAGGCATGGGCCCTGGCCAAGGCCTGCACCCGTTGCTGCACCGCCGCGGCGTATTGCTGGATGTCTTGGGCGCGGCTGAGCCGCACGATGCCCTCGACGATCGCCAGGGCGTTCATCGCCCGATGGTCGATCTCACGCAGCAGGATGCGGTTTTCCTCGGCCTCGCTGGCCTGCGCAAAGCGATGTTGGGTGACGTTGACCTGCGAGCCGAAGAAGTAGATCAGCCTGCCGGCCTCGTCGTGCACGGGGCTGAGGCTGACCCGGTTCCAGAAGGTCGAACCGTCCTTGCGGTAGTTGAGGATCTCCACCTCGACGTCGCGCGCCTCCCGCACGGCTTGGCCAATGGCGTCGATCGCCGCGCGGGCCGTCTGGGGGCCTTGCAGCAGACGGCAGTTGCGGCCGATCACCTCGGCGAGCGCATAGCCTGTCAGATCCAAGAAGGCCTGGTTGGCTAGGATGATCGGGTTGTCGATCTGCCGCGGATCGCAGATGACCATCGGCGTGCGCGTACGATCCACGGCGACGAACACCAGGTCCCGCCGATCGATCGGGCCTTGGTCCTCCAAGGACAAGGTCGCGTCGCTCAAAACAAATCTCCAACCCGATCAGCGCTTTCCCCGGGGCAGGACAACGCCAGGGTTTGGTGAGGGTTGCGATCTGTTCGCGAGACAAAGGGGCCGTGTCTCCGAAGGTGCACGGGATGGCTTTTGGCCATGGCGCCGAAGCCCGGGCCTGGGCATGATTATCCAACGGCGACGCAACTAAAACGCTCGCCTCGGGTTACGTCGGGTAGTCGACGTTGCTTGCGCCTTTCGGCGCGCAGGTCGCGCCAGAGGCATTTCGATGGGCAGTGAGGGCGGCGAGACCGCGGACGGAGCCCGCGCGGCGCCGCAAGTCGTGCTGGTCGTCGAGGATGAGGTGCTGGTCCGCATGCTGGCTTGCGACATCCTGGAAGACGCCGGCTACGACGCCTTGGAAGCCGTTGACGCCCGCGAGGCGCTCGTGCTGCTGGACGCCCGACCCGACATCGCCTTGATGTTCACCGACGTGGACATGCCCGGCGAAATCAACGGCCTGGGGCTTGCGCGTCTGGCGGCTCTGCGTTGGCCCAAACTGCCGATCATCGCCACCTCGGGGGCGACTGTCCCAAAGCCCGTCGATCTGCCGGCGAACGGTCGATATCTTCCCAAGCCCTACCGGCCTTCGGCGCTTCTTGATCTGGTCATCGCCATGATGGCGCCGACGCCGATAGTCGACGCATGAATTGTCGTAGGGCCGAATAAGAGGCCCGCCCTTCCAAGCTGGACGTGATGTGGTGCTGGCCTCATCCGCATCGAGTTCACGAGCAGTCTCCAAGATATTCCAAGCCAGGTATGGCTTTCGCTTCGCGAGCCTCTGGTCGGCGAAGGACAGCCATGGCTGCCCACCCCATTCTGCACGTCGACGCCGGCCATGGCCTGGCGATGGCGATCATCGCCCGCGCGTCCGAACCGACCCTGCTTCTAGGTGATGATCTGATCGTCATCGCCGCCAGCGCCAGCTTCTGCCGAGCCTTCGAGGTCGACCCCGGCCAGACGGGCCGCCACGAGGGGGAGACTCGCGATCGATTTGATCTCGTCGATCGACTTTTCGAGCCCGAACTGTTCGGCTATCGCTACGGCTCAAAGAGAGTGGGCCGTGGACGATTTCAAAGCCGATGCTCAAGTCCCGAGGCCTGCGGTTCCTCGCCAGTTGCAGGGGGGCGGCGCGGTCGGCGATTTGATCCGCGCCCATGAATGGAGCGCGACCGACCTGGGGCCGATCGCAGCCTGGCCGGCGGAGCTTTTCTTCGCCGTGCAGACCGTACTGTCCTCGCGCGTGCCAATGGTGGTGCTTTGGGGAGCCGAGGGGCGCCTGATCTACAATGACGGCTATGCCGAGGTTTGCGGTCCCAGGCACCCGGCGTCCCTAGGCGGCAAGCTCCTGGAGATCTGGCCCGAAGCCGAGGGGTTTAACCGCAACGTCCTCGAAAAGGGCCTGGCGGGCGAGGCGCTCCACTACGCCGCCCAGCCCCTCGAGCTCTGGCGGCTTGGTCGCGCCGAGCAGGTCTGGATGGACCTTGAGTACACACCTATTCGCGACGACGCGGGCCGCCCGGTCGGCATTCTGGCTATGGTCTTCGACATCACCACGCGCGTCGTGGCGGAGCGGAAACTGGCCACCAGCGCGGGGGTCTTCCAGTTTCTCGACCATCTCGGGCTGGCGCTCAGCGCCTACAGCACCGCCGACGAAATCCTTCAGGTTACGACGCGCATGGTCGGCGAGCATCTGGGCGTCTCCAACTGCGCCTATGCCGATATGGACGCGGACGAGGACGGCTTCACGATCCGCGGCGACTGGCACGAACCTGGCTCGCCCTCGATCGTCGGCCACTACCGTCTAGCCGACTTCGGGGTCTTGGCCGTTCGGGAGCTTGGGGCGGGGCGTCCGCTGATCGTCAACGATAACCTCGCCGAACTTGCGCCGCACGAAGCCCAGACGTTCCAGGACATCGGTGTCGCCGCGACGATCTGCATGCCGCTGATCAAGGCCGGGCGCCTGGTGGCCCTGATGGCCATTCACGACAAGGTCCCTCACGCCTGGACCGACGACGAACTGGCCATCATTCGCGCGGTGACCGAGCGCTCATGGGCCCACATCGAACGCGCCGGCGCCGAGGCGGCCCTGCGCCGGCGCGAAGAACAGCTGCGGCTAGCGACTGACGCCGCCGAGATCGGTCTTTGGGACGTCGACGTCGTCAACGACACCCTCTACTGGCCGCCGCGCTTGAGGGCGATGTTCGGCCTGCTGACGGACCGTACCGTCACCCTGGCCGACTTCTACGCCGGTCTTCATCCCGATGACCTCGAAGCGACGGCGCGGGCCTTCGCCGCGGCGGCCGATCCCGCCGTGCGTGACGTCTACGATGTCGAATACCGCACCATAGGTCTGGAAGACGGGATCCTGCGCTGGGTCGCGGCCAAGGGCCGAGGCCTCTTCGAAGGCGACCGCTGCCTGCGGGTTATCGGCACGGCGATTGATATCACCGCGCGCAAAGCCAATGATCAAGCCTTGCGGGAGCTGAACCAGCACCTGGAGCGCCGGATCGCCGAGGGGATCGCCGAGCGGCGTCTGCTCGTCGACCTCGTGGAGAACACCGACGCCATCATCATTGTCATGGACCGGGACTACCAGGTGCTGGCGATCAATCGAGCCGGGATGGACGCCTTCGAGCGGGTCTACGGCGCCCGGCCGCAGGTTGGCGACAACATGATCACGCTGCTTGGCGAGCGACGAGGAGACGTCGCCGATGTCAGGGCCTCTTGGGATCGGGCGCTCGCCGGTGAGGAATACACCGACATCCGCGAATTCGGGAGCGCGGGGTATGAGCGCCGGTGGTTCGAGATGACGTTCCGCAACTACCGCGACGCCTCGGGCCAGATCGCCGGCGCCTACCAGTTCGTCTACGACGTCACCTCCAGGGTCGCCGAACAGCGCCGCCTGGCCGACGCCGAGGAGCAATTGCGCCAGTCCCAGAAGGTCGAGCAGCTTGGCCAACTGACCGGTGGCGTGGCCCACGACTTCAACAATCTTCTGACCCCGATCATCGGCTCACTCGACATGTTGAGCCGAAAGGCGCTGAACACCGATCGCGAGCAGCGCCTGATCGACGGCGCCCTGCAATCGGCCGAGCGGGCCAAGACCCTCGTTCAGCGTTTGCTCGCCTTCGCCCGGCGACAGCCCCTGCAGCCGACCGCTGTCGACACGGCGAGCCTCGTGGCGGGCATGGCCGACCTGGTGTCGAGCACGACCGGGCCACAGGTGCGGGTGGTGACCGACATCGCGCCAGACTTGCCCATGGCCCACGGCGATCTCAACCAGCTCGAGATGGCCCTCCTCAATCTCAGCGTTAACGCACGCGACGCCATGGCTGACGGCGGCGAATTGAGGATCTCGGTGGGTATGTCGGCCTTGGATGAAGCCAAGCCTCAGGGCCTCACGGACGCGCGCTATATCAAGATCACGGTGGCTGACACCGGCGCTGGCATGGATGCGGCGACCATGGAGCGGGCGATCGAGCCGTTCTTCTCAACCAAGGGCATCGGCAAGGGCACGGGACTTGGGTTGTCGATGGTTCATGGCCTGGCCCTGCAGCTCGGCGGTGCGCTCGATATTGCGAGCCGGATGGGTGTCGGCACCCGGGTGACGCTCTGGTTGCCGGTTAGCCAAAAGCTGAGCGCGGCGCCTATCGAAGGGCAGGGTGAGCCTCGAGCAGCAAGCGATCGGCACGGCGTTGTCCTCCTAGTCGATGACGAGGAGGTCGTACGCGAGAGCACCGCCCGGATGCTGGAGGACTTGGGGTTCGAGGTCATTGAAGTTGGATCAGCCGAGCGCGCTCTGATGCTGATGAGGGAACGCGACGACCTCGCCTTGCTGGTGACAGACCACTTGATGCCCGGCATGGACGGCGCCCAGCTCGTGCGCGCCGTCAGATTCTCTCGCCCCTCCATGCCGGCCCTGATCATTTCCGGTTATGCGGAGGAGCATGGCATCGCGCCGGATCTACCGCGTCTGACCAAGCCTTTCCGCTCTCAGGAGCTGTCCGACGCCATCGCTGATCTTGGCCTCTAGGACGCAGAGGACGTCCGCTCCCAACTGGACAGTTCGATCAACGGCGGGGGCGATACGCGGTTTCGGGCCTAACTGTTGGAGTTCCGAAGATGGCCGAAGGTCGGCTGTTGGCGCAACCACGCCGCAAAAGCGGACGGCCTGACCGTCAGGGAAGGAGTGGCTCAGGCGGGGGCGGGCGCTGCTGTGTAGGGCTTTCCCAGCGCTCGGAGGCCAGCAGCGTGAACTTTGCGAACAAGCCTTCGAGGCTGAGCCGCGTCTCGATCCGGCGCTTGGATTTCACGACACCTAGGACGTGATCCTCACGCCGCTGAAATGGGCCAGCGTGCCCGGGCCGATCCAGAGCGCTACGGCGCCCTTGGCGTCGGCGCCGTGCTTGAGGTCGCCAACGATCAGGGTCGGCTGCTCTGCGCCGTCAACATGCAGCCGAGCCTTGGAACCCGCCACCACAATCCGCATGTGCGTCCACCGCCCAGGTTCGAGATCGACGTAGGTCTCATACCTGGACGGGGTTTCGGCGCGCAGCCGCTCCCAAGGATAGTTTGGGTGAGAGATGTACTGGACGGCATGGTTGCGGCGTAACTGGTCGTCGGACCGGCCGTTGGTTGGACGCAGATAGATGGCCTCCAGCTGAGCTTCGTCGCGCACCCGGAAAGCCAGGCCCACGAAGCCTCGCGCCGTGGCGCTGGCTGTAGCGCTCGGGGCGCCGCTTATCCAGGCTTCGATGACGCCGTCGCCGAAGGCGGGCGTGTCGAGCACCACCAGCCGATCGAGCTCTGGAACGTTTTCCAATGCCGTGGCGCGTAAGGCCGGACGGCCCATATAATTCGTCCGCACCGTGTCAACGCCGATGGCCCGGATCGCTCCAGTCTCCAGTCCCGTCCCGCCGACGGCGCGTGGTGCGGCTAGAGCCGCCAGGGAACTGGCTGAGGCCATTGTCAGCGCTGCGCCGCTGATCGCGGCCCGACGAGTTTGATCGTTGCCGGACATTGGAAACTCTTGGTGGTGGACGAAGCCACTTTCATCGTCGCGTATGTCCGGATCAAGGCCATGCTTTGCGGGGGCAACCCCGACTGGGCGTGGATGAGAAGACGACTTCACCACTGTCCGCCTGACGTGACCCCCTGCTAATTCGGCAATTGGCGCGACCTCGCCAAAGACTAAGTAGTCAGACGCCGCCTAGGTGTCGAAGCTATGAAGGTTGTTCACCCGGGGCGGTGCTGAGAGGCTGGGGTTGCGAAGCTCCAAACTCTAGCGCCGGAGGCCCCGGATGAACGTGCACGAGAATGCGCGGCTGACCCCAGTTGGTCGAGCCCTGATGATTGATCGGATCGAACGAGGCTGATCGGTCGGTGAGGCGGCGGAGGCCTTTGGGGTCTCGCGGCGCACTGCCGGCAAATGGTTGCAACGGCATCGGCGGGGCGGCGAGCGAAGGCTTCACGACCGCAGCTCGGCACCCCGCCGGTGTCCGCGCAGAACGCCTGCCGAGGTGATCGGCCAGATCGAGGCGCTGCGCCGCCAGCGGATGACCGGACCGGCCATCGCCCGCGCCCTGGGAATGCCTCGCTCGACGGTGGGCCTGATCCTGCGTCGCCTGGGGCTGGGCAAGTTGTCGGCCCTGGATCCGAAGGTCCCGATCGTCCGCTACGAGCGCGCCGCGCCGGGCGAGATGATCCACCTGGATATCAAGAAGCTGGGTCGCTTCCGCGTCGAAGGCCATCGTGTGACGGGTGATCGCCAGGCTGGTCGCTCAAGGAAGGCCGGCTGGGATTTCCTGCATGTCTGCGTCGATGACGCCTCGCGTCTGGCCTACACCGAGGTCCTTCCCTCCGAAGGCCAGGCCGACACGACCGCCTTCCTGGAGCGGGCCATCGCCTGGCTCGGCCGTCACGGCGTCGTCGTACAGCGGGTCATGACCGACAACGGCTCGGCCTATCGCTCGAAGCTCTTCGCCAAGGCCCTTCAGGCCGCCGGAGCCAGGCACGTGCGCACCCGGCCCTACACGCCCCGCACCAACGGCAAGGCCGAACGCTTCATCCAGACCAGCTTGCGCGAGTGGGCCTATGGCCGTCCCTACGCCTGCTCCGAAGACCGCGCCAGGGCCATCAAGCCTTGGACCGACAGCTACAACCTCGAACGCCCCCACTCAGGCATCCGCGGCCTCACGCCCTGGCAGCGGGTGAACAACCTTCTTGGAAACGACACCTAGGTCGCTGACGATGCGCTAGTTCGCAAAAGCGTCAGCGCCGCTTCTTGACCCGCCGCGAGAATGCGATCGGACATCTCCGTGCTGTCGACGGCGCGCGCGATTTGCAGCGTGCCGATGCAGGTCGCCAGCAGCGCCGTGGCGGCGGCTTCCCGGTCCGAGGCGTGCGGCGGAAGGTAAGCAGCGACCAGCTCGGCGAACGCAGCGACGCGCCCGGTGTAGGCGGACCTGGTTTCCAGAGGCTCGCGCGCGATCTCGGCGGCAAGCGCGGAGGTGGCGCAGCCGCCCTGCGGATTGTCGCGGTGCTTTGGGGAGAGATAGGCCGCAATCAGCCCTTCGAGACCGTCAGCGGCAAGGATCTGTCGCATTTGGTCGGCCTGCGCGTCGAGGGCGGCGACCAGGCTTTCGCGCACCAGTTCGGCCTTGGACTCGAAGTGGGGATAGAAGGCGCCGTTCGTCAGGCCAGCGTCCTTCATGACGCGCGCCAGGCCGGAGGCGGCGATGCCGTCGGCCCGGAAGCGTTCCGAAGCCGCCTGCAGGATGCGCTCGCGCGACGCGTCCCGATGTCCTTTTTCATAGCGCATGTTCTGCCTCCGAAATTCTCATTGCATTATGATCATACTTCCACATTATGATCGTAATGCAATGAGCAGCGTCGCTCTTGCGCCTGCTGCCTACGGGAAGGCCCATGACCATTCAACGCAAGAAGATCGCCCTGGTGACCGGAGCGTCCGCCGGCATCGGCCTGGCCAGCGCCCAAGCTCTGGCCGCGAGCGGTTACACGGTCTATGGGACCAGCCGCCGACCGACCGTCGCCGCGCCCAAAGGGGTTCGTATGGTGGTGTGCGACGTCACCGACGAGGCGTCCGTCCGCGAACTGGTCGCCGAAGTGCTGGCCGAGGCAGGCCAGATCGACGTACTGGTCAACAATGCGGGTCTTGGCCTGACGGGCGGGGCCGAGGAAAGCTCGATCGGTCAGGTCCAGGCCCTGTTCGACGTCAACCTGTTCGGCGTCATGCGGATGACCAACGCCGTGCTGCCGTCGATGCGCGCCCGACGCCAAGGTCGAATTCTCAACATCAGCTCGGTTCTTGGACTGATCCCCGCGCCCTATTCCGCCCATTACGCGGCCACCAAACATGCCCTGGAGGGCTATTCGGAGTCGCTCGACCATGAGGTTCGGGCCTTCAATGTCCGCGTCTCCCTGATCGAGCCGGGCTACATCCGCAGCACCTTCGACCAGAACGCCGTAGAGGCGGACGCCCAGATCGCCGTCTACGATCAGGCGCGGGCGGGCGTGCGGGCGCTTTTGGACGAGGTCATGCCGACCGCCGAGTTGCCCGAGGTGGTGGCCGCGGTCGTTCGCGCGGCCGCGGTCGATCCGCAGCCGCGCCTGCGATACCCGGCCGGCAAGCTGGCCAAGCAGATCGCGCTGTTGCGCCGGTTCGCGCCGGCCAAGGCCTTTGACAAGAGCCTGCGCAAGCAGATGCGACTGCCCGCATAGCCTCGCGCTTTGAGACCCCCGAACCCCAGGACTGCCGAAATGACCGACCAGGCTCTCGAAATGCACATCCCTCGCAAGGGATCGGCGATGGTGCTTACCGCGGTCGAGCGCCGCCTGCCGCCACCGGCCGCCGGTGAGGTCCGGGTCGCGATCGAAGCGGTCGGCGTGGCCTATGCCGACATCATGATGCGGCAGGGCGTCTATGCGGGGCACAAGCCGCCGATCACGCCGGGTTATGACCTGGTCGGCCGGGTCGAGGCGATCGGACCAGGCGTCAAGGACCTGGCCATCGGCCAGCGCGTGGCCGGGATTACCGTCTTCGGCTCCTACGCGACCCGCCGCAACGTCGCGGCGCAATGGCTGGTCCCCGCGCCAGAGGGGGTGGATGCGTGCCGGCTGGTGGCGGCGGTCCTGAACGGGGTGACAGCCTGGCAAATGCTCCATCGCATCGCCAACCCCGCGCCAGGCGAATGGGTCCTGGTGCACGGGGCCGGCGGCGGCGTGGGCGGTCTGCTGCTCGACATGGCGCGCATCGCCGGCGTGCGCGCCATCGGAACCGCCTCGCGCGGCAAGGCCGACGCCGTCGCCCAGCGTGGCGGCGAACCGATCGACTACGCGCGGGAGGACGTCGTCGCCCGGGCCATGGCCCTCAGCGGCGGCGGCGTGGCCGCGGCGTTCGACCACCTTGGCGGAAAGCACTTCAAGACGGTCTCGATGCCGGCGCTGCGTCCTGGCGGCGTTGGCGTGTTCTACGGCGCCTACGATGTCAGTCGAGGCGGCAAGGTCAATCCGCTGGCGGTGGCCGACCTGCTCCTGAACGCGCGGTTCTCCAGCCTTGGCCTGTTCGCCAAGGGGCAGGGCGTGGTCGCCTACTCCAGCGAGCCCTGGCGCGATGGACGGCCCAGCGCCTATCAAAACGATCTGGCCACCGTGCTGAAGTTGGTGGCGGATGGCGTCGTGACCCCTGAGGTCGGCGCGACCTATCCGCTGCGGGCGGCGGCGGAGGCTCATCGCGCGCTCGAGGCCCGATCGGTGACCGGCAAGATCGTGCTCCTCAACGACTGACCGCGCCTGGGCGAGCGTCGAGTTTCTGGAGACTCGCCAACGGCCGCTTTTGGCGCTGCCCCGCCAGTGATCGAACCTCGGCGTCAGCCGAGCAGGGTGGAAAGCAGCCCTTGGGATGCATGCGGAACGCCGACCTGTTAACCCCTTAGGCACCGATTGCCCGCCAGAGCACGTAGGCCGCCGTGGCAACGATCATGGTCGCGAACAGCTGGCGGGCCAGCAGGGCGCTTGAGGTCAGGCGCGGGGTCAGGCGCGCACCCGCTAGGACGCCGACAGCGCCGCCCCCGACCAGAGCCAGAAACAGACGTCCATCCACCAGCCCGGATGCGGCGTAGCTCAGGCTTGTCGCCGCGCCAAATAGGCTGACCGAGACCAAGGACGAGGCGGCCGCGTTTGCCAAGGCCATGCCAGTCGCGGCCATCAGGCCGGGCGCGATCAGGAAGCCGCCGCCGATGCCGAAAAAGCCTGACGCCAGGCCGGTGGCCGCGCCGGCGGGAACCAGCCTCAGGGCCTTGTCGGGATCGATATGGACGTCCGGGTCGCCCGACGAGCGCGGCGCTCGGAACATCGAAAGGCCGACTGCCGCCATGGCCAGGGCAAACCCGGCCAGCAGATGACTTCCAGACGCGGCCTTGGCCAAATGCGCGCCGACCAGCGAACCGACCAGGCCCGGCGCGCCGAAGGTCAGAGCGCAGGGCCACTTCACGCGACCCGCCCGCGCGTGGGCGGCGAGGCTCGTGGCGGCGTTGACCGCCACCGCCGCCGCCGAGGTCCCGATCGCCACGTGCGCGTCCCGGACCCCGACGACATAGAGCAGCAACGGGGTGGCCAACACCGAACCGCCGCCGCCGAACAGCGTCAGCAGCAGCGCGACGACCGCCCCGCTGAGGGCGGCGGCCAGAAGGCTCGCATCCATGATTTCACACCGAGACCGGACGGTTCCAGCGCGCAAGCGCCAGCAGCCGCGCCATGCCGCAGAAGCCGGTGATCCCCGCGAAGGTCAGGCCCGCGCCAACGAAGCCCGCCACGCCCAGGAACCAGGGCGAGACCGTCAGGCCCAGAATGACGCCGATCAGCACCAGCGATCCGGCGACGATCTGGACCTGGCGCATCATCTCCAGCGGGGCCTTGCGGTCGACCTCGATCGGCAGGCCAGCGCCGTTCCAGGCGTCGAGGCCGCCTTCCAGCACGTGCGCGGAACGCCCGCAAGCGGCCATGAGTCGCTCGCCGTTGGCGCCGGTGCGCATGCCCGAGCGGCAGGTGAAGATCACCTCGCGCGCGTCCGGCAAGCTCAGCCTCTTGGCGTCCAGGCTCGACAGCGGACGCGACAGCGCGCCTTTCGCGTGACGCCTGGCGAACTCATCGGGCTCACGGATGTCGATCAGGATGGCGCGGCCTTCCGCCAGGCGCCGGGCAGCTTCGTCAGGCTTCAGGAGATTCAAGGTCTTGGTCATGGGCGGCGTTCTCCACTGGAGGGCAGAAGATCTCCGCGAGCGTGCCGACCACCTTGAGGGCGGCGGGATCGGCGATCCGGTACCAGACCACCTGGGCTTGGCGGCGCGAGGCCACGACACCCTCCACGCGCAGCACGGCCAAGTGCTGCGAAAGAGCCGATTGCGACAGGCCGACCAGGGGCTGGATCTGCCCCACTGACCGTTCGCCATCGGCGAGTTGGCACAGGATCATCAACCGTCGCTCGTTGGCCAAGGCGCGCAGGAGCTTGGCGGCCTGCGCGGCGCTGGCCTCGAACTGGCTGACATCAAAACGCGAGAGATCGAACATGAACGTCATATATTAGCTTGATCTAATTTAGCAATGCCTAATATATAGATCTTGCTAAAGGGGGGCTCCGGCCATGCGGCCCGACGTTCAAGCGTTTTTCGATACCGCCACCTTCACCGTCAGCTATCTGGTCGTCGACCCGGTCACTGGGACAGCGGCGATCATCGACCCCGTCCTCGACTTCGAGCTCAAGGCCGGCAAGCTTTCTACGCGCTCGGCCGACGCCATGCTGGCCGCCGTCGCGGCGCGCGGCCTGATCCTGACTTATGTGCTCGAGACCCACGCCCACGCCGACCATCTGTCGGCCGCCGACTACATCCGCGGCGAGACCGGCGCGAAGATCGTCATCGGGGCCAGGATCGTCGAGGTGCAGAAGGCCTTCATCCCGGTGTTTGAGTCCGAGGCCGCCGCCGACGGTTCGGCCTTCGACGTGCTGATGAAAGAGGGCGACGCGCTGCCGCTGGGCCAGCTGACGATCGGCGCGCTGCACACCCCCGGACACACGCCGGCCTGCCTGACCTATCGGATCGGCGACGCGGCCTTTGTAGGCGACACGATCTTCATGCCCGACTACGGCACCGCTCGCGCCGACTTCCCCGGTGGCGACGCGCGCACGCTGTTCCGCTCGATCCGCAAGGTCCTGGACTTGCCCCCGGAAACCCGGGTGTTCGTCGGCCACGACTACCTCCCCGAGGGCCGGTCGGACTATCGTTGGGAGACCACGGTGGCCGAGCAGCGGGCTCGCAACATCCACCTCCGGGACGGCCAGGCCGAGGATGCGTTCGTGGTCCTGCGCGAGGCTCGGGACGCGACGCTTCCAGCGCCCACCTTGATCCTGCCGTCGCTACAAGTGAACATCCGAGCCGGCGCCCTTCCAGCACCAACACCTTTCGGCGGCGTATTTCTCAGACTGCCCGTGACCGGATCACCTATCAGCAGGCAGCGGCCGGCCTCGTCTGTGCTTTGAGCGGTGCGACGTCCAGTTCCTTGAAGCAAGCCAATTTCCGCTGTTGGCGCGCTGCCGCCTGATCGGAGGCGGCGGCTAAACGACTACTCCTCGTCGATGACCGAGTTTGTGAGCAGGCCTATGCCGGTGATCTCGACCTCGACCACGTCGCCGGCCTTCATCCAGAGCGGCGGTTCGCGCTTGGCGCCGACGCCGCCCGGCGTGCCGGTCAGGATCAGGTCGCCCGGCGACAGCGGGGTGAATTCCGACAGATAGGCGATGATCGTCGGCAGGGGGAAGATCAGGTCGGCCAGGCTTGCGTGCTGCACCTGTTGGCCATTGAGGCGAGTGGTGACGGTGACGGCGTTCAGGTCGTCAATCTCGTCGGGCGTGACCAGCCAGGGGCCAAGGCCGCCGGTGCCGGGGAAGTTCTTTCCGGGCGTGAACTGCTGGGTGTGCCACTGCCAGTCGCGCACCGAGGCGTCGTTGGCGCAGGCGAAGCCGGCCACATGGCTCATGGCCTCGGCCTCGCTGATGTGGCGGCCGCCCTTGCCGATGACGACGGCCAGTTCGCCCTCGTAGTCGAGCATGGTCGAGCTTTGCGGGCGCACGATCGGGCCGCCGTGCGGGGTCAGGGTGTCGGCGAAGCGGGTGAAGATCGACGGATGGCGGACCTTGGCCCGGCCGGTTTCCTGGCGGTGGGTCTCGTAGTTGTGGCCGACGCAGAAGATCTTGCCTGGGGTCGTGACCACCGGCAGCAGCTCGATCTCGGAGACCGGCACGTCGAACGGCGCCTCAGCGGCCAGGGCCTGGATGGCGTCAAGGCGCAGGGCGGCGACGAGGTCGTGCTCGTCCGGGCCGGCGATCGCCCCGAAATCGGCGACGCGGTCGCCCTGGATGGCGCCGTAGGAGGGAACGCCGTTCCGCAGGAAGCTGATCAGTTTCATGGAGTTGGTCTCGACTCTTGGAGTGCGTTGCGTCTAGGCGGCCGCGGTCGGCAGGGGCGCGTGCCCGAAGGTGCGCTCGGCGGTGTTGAGGGCGGCGAAGTCCTTGCCCGACAGGCCCCACTGGTCGATGCGGCCTTCCGGCCAGGTCCAGTCCTCGGGCGCGCCAACCTTGTAGTCGTCGGGGATGATCTCGACGGCGGTGGAGAACTCAACGACCGCGCCGAACGGGGCGATGAAATAGGCGAACACGTTGTCGCCTGGGCCGTGGCGGCCGGGGCCCCAGGCGGGGACCGCGCCGGTGTCACGTAGGCGGCCGACGCCGCGCATCACCGCATCCAGGTCGGCCATCTCGAAGGCGATGTGGTTCAGCGACGTGAAACCGGCGCGCGCGAAGGCGGTGGAGTGGTGCGAGGCGTTGCAGCGCACGAACACCATGCCCTTGGTGCGGTCGGAGACCTTGAAGCCCAGGGCCGCCTCGGCGAAATCGGCCGTGGCCTCGGCGTTTGCGGCGTTCATGACCACGTGGGTCAGCTTGACCGGCAGGTCGCGGCCCTCGATCGGCTCGGCCAGGGCAGCGCCGTGCAGGAAGCGGAACACCTCGCCCTCGGGCAGCTGGACCAGGATCCCTGCGCCGCCGCCGAGATCGTCAGAGGTGGTCTCGACGACAGGGGCGCCGGCCGCGCGGGCCTTGTCGGCGATTTCGGCGACCTCGGCCTCTTCGCCGACGAAGGTGGTGCAGCGCACCGACGATCCCGGCGTCTCGGTCATGGCCACGAGATAGGGGAAGGTCCCCGAACCGCGGAGATAGCGGGTATCGCCCGCCGCGCCGGCGTCGGCCAGGCCCCAGATGTCGGTCAGGAACGCGGCGGCCGCGGCGGTGTCGGGCAGGTTCAGTTCGATGCTGCGAAGGCGCATGGCGGCTCCTTAAGCTTGGGGCGCGGGCGCGCCGCCCGGATCGGGGGTGAGGTCGGCGGCGATGACCCCGGCGATGGCGCAGGCCTCGTCGGCGTCGCCGGTGTCGCCGCTGATGCCGACGGCGCCGATGATCAGCCCTTGCGGGTCGCGGATCAGCACGCCTCCGGGCGAGGGGGCCATGGCCCCGCCGCTGATCGCGAACAGGGCGGAGTAGAACACCGGCGCGGCGTTGGCGCGCTTGGCCAGCTCGCGGCTGCCATAGCCCATGCCGAGCGCGCCAGTGGCCTTGGCCACGGCGATCTGCGGCCGCATCAGGCTGGCGTCGTCCTCGCGCTTGAGCGCCACCAGGTGCGCGCCGGCGTCGAGCACGGCCACAGCCAGCGGCTGGTAGCCGTCGCGACGGGCTTGGGCGAGAGCGGCGTCGACGATGAGGGAGGCGGCCTCCAGGGTCAGGCGGGACATGGGGTCTCCACGCGGGCGGCGAGCGTCAGGGACAGATCGGCGCGAAGCTGGTCGATCAGGGCGGGCAGGTCGGCGGGGGCCTTGGCCAGGCCGTAGACGTAGCGGTCGGGGCGCAGCAGCACGGCGGCGGCGTCCCTGGCGTCGAGCCAGGCGGCCAGGGCGCCGTCGGCGTCGTCGAGGTCGCGGCCCAGCACATGGACCCGTCCGCCCAGGGCGGCCCAGTCGGCCCACTCGGCGAAGGCGGTCAGGGCCGGGGTGGCGGCGAGGGGCTCGCGGGCGATGACGCAGAAGCCTCGGCCCAGGACCTCGTCGAGCAGCAGGCGCTGGGCGCCGACGCGCGGATGAATGAAGCGCTCGCCGCAGCCGGGGCGCACGACGCCAGCCTGATACGCGGGGATCAGGTCAGCGGCGGTGGCGCCGGGGACGCTGGCGGCCATGGCCTGGCGCATCCTGGCGTCGCGCTCGGCGGCCTTGGCGGGGTCGAGCTCGCAGATGTAGCGGCCGGCGGCGACGGCCGCGCCGATAACGCCGCGCACATGGGGGTCGCGCTCGGGCTGGTAGGTGTCGAGCAGGGTCTGGTCGGCCAGGCCGCCTACGACCAGCGGCAGCTTCCAGGCCAGATTGGCCACGTCGCGCAGGCCATGGCACATGCCCTGGCCGAAGAACGGCGGGGTCTGGTGGGCCGCGTCGCCGGCCAGGAACACCCGGCCCACGCGCCAGCGCTCGGCGACCAGACCGTGGAAGCGGTAGGTGGCCGCGCGCACCAGGCGATAGGTCGAGCCGGCCACCCAGGGGGCGATCAGGGCCTCGACGGCCTCGGGTCGCATCATCGCCTGGTCGTCCTCGCCGGGCAGCAGCATGAACTCCCAGCGGCGGTGATCGCCGCGGCCGGGGACGATGGTGGTGGGGCGGCGCGGGTCGCACAGCATCACCGACAGCTGCTGCAGGTCCGCGCCGGCGGGCAGGCCCGGGATCGGCGGGAAGCTTATGGGGCCGTCGACCTCGGCGTCGACCACCAGCCAGGGCTCCTCGAAGCGCAGGTCGTCCAGCCGCACGCCCAGGCTCTTGCGCACGGCGCTGCGGGCGCCGTCGCAGGCGATGACCCAGCGGGCGCGCAGGGTCTGGCCGTCGGCCAGGGCCAGGGCCACGCTGTCCTCGTCCTGGGTCAGACTCTCCAGCCGCGCGCCCAGGCGCAGGTCCACCCCGGCGAAGCGGTCCAGGGCCCCGCGCAGCTGGGCCTCCAGCTCGGGCTGGTAAAAGAAGTAGTCGTTGGCCCAGCCGAAGCGCCTGGCCTGGCCGGCCGTGCCCATGTAGCGGATCACCCCACCGTCGGCCCCGATGTGCAGATGGCCCTGGGTCTCGCGCATCAGGGGGCGCAGCCGGTCCACCAGTCCCGCACCCTGAAAGATACGCATCATCTCGTGGTCCAGGTGCACCGCCCGCGGCAGCGGATGCGGATCGCGCTCCTGCTCCAGGACCACCACCTGCAGCCCCGCAGCCCCCAGCAGATTGGCCGCCATGGCCCCAACGGGACCGCAACCGATTATAGCGACCTCATAGAAAGGCGCGGCGTCCCCGGACGGCGGGACGGAAGAAGAGGCGGGACGCGACATTCACGGTTCCGGCGATGAAAGCTGAAAAAAGGCTGGCGCGCCGGCGGAAGGGGCCGGCGCGCCCAGGAGGGGATCAGAAGTTCACGCGCAGGGTGGCGCCGGCGTAGCGGGCGGCGTCCTTGGAGGTGAAGAACAGGATGTTGCCGGGATTGGCCGCGTTGGTGACGATGTTGTCGCGCTGCATGCCGACGGCGTAGTGCTTGTCGGTCAGGTTGCGGACGAAGATCGTGAGCTGATAGCGGTCGTCGGCCGAGCGGGCCCCGACGCTGGCGTCGAAGGTGGTGTAGCCGCCCTGGCGCAGGGCCTTGTCCTGCTCCAGCGAGAACAGCACCTCGCTCTGGCTGTTCATGCCCAACTGGCCGAAGCCGACCCAGGCACCGCCCGGCAGGTCGGTCTCGTAGCGGACGTTGAGGTTGCCGCGCCAGTCGGGGGCGTTGGGCAGGATGCCGTCGCGCACGTTCTGGACCGTGCCGCTGCCGAGGCGGAAGCAAGTGTTGACCGGTTCGGCCGCGCCGGAAGCCAGGGTCATGGGCGTGGCCTGGGCGGGCAGGGCGCAGGCGATGCGGTCGGCGTCGAAGCGGGCTTCCAGGCGCGTCACGCCGCCGTTGATCGACCAGTGGTCGTCAGGACGGATCGAGAACTCGACTTCCAGGCCCTTGGACACCGAGGTCCCGGCGTTGGTCGGCACCGACACGTTCGGGGCGATCGTCGACTGGACCTGAAGGTTGTCGTATTTGGCGTAGAACAGCGCCGTGTTCAGGGTCAGGCGACCCTGGAAGGCCTGTTGCTTGTAGCCCAGCTCGTAGGCGTTGACGGTCTCGGGCTTGACGGCGGTCTGGCCCGCGAAGTCGGCGGTGATCTCGACGTCGTAGCCCTGGCCTTTATAGCCCCGCGACCAGGTCGCGTAGGTCTGGGCGCGGCTGCTGAAGGCGTACTTCACGCCGGCCTTGCCCGACAGGTCGGTGTCGGACACCTCGCCCTTGCCGGTGTTGGCCGCGAACAGCAGGCGGTCGCCGGCGAAGGCCGGATTGGCGGTGCGCTCGCCCCAGTACGACACCGTCTCCTTCTGCAGGCGGAAGCCGCCGAACACCGACAGGGCGTTGGTCAGCTTGTAGTCGGCCTGGCCGAAGGCGGCGATGTTGTCGGTCTGGGTGTTGGCCTGGTGCGAGGCCGACGAGAAATAGTAGGTGGGGCAGGCCTGGCCGTAGGCCGCCGGGGTGGTGACGCAGCCGCCGACGCGGCGGGTGAAGGCGCGGTCGAGGTCCAGGTTGAAGTAGAACAGGCCCACTGTGTAGGTCAGCGGCTGGTTCGACGGTGAGGTCAGGCGCAGTTCCTGAGTGAACTGCGAGATGTCGATCGTCCCGCCGTTGACGCCGAAATAGCCGTTGCCGAAGGGCACGTAGACCGGCGTGGACGCCACGAAGCCGTCGACGTCGACGTTGTTCTTCATCTTCCAGGTGCGATAGGCGGTGACCGATGTCAGCGTATGGTCGCCCAGCTCGTAGTTGGCCTCGACTGACAGGCCCTTCTGCTGGGAGTCGGCGAAGGTGTTGCTGTCGCTCATCACGCTGCGGTTGGAGACCGAGGCGACGATCGGCGAGCGCAGGCCGTTCAGGACGCTGTTGGAGGTCTGGTAGGGGATCGGCTGGCAGCAGTCGGACTTGCTGTCGCGATAGTCGGCGGTGGCCAGGATGTTCAGCTTCTCCGAAGCCAGCCATTCCAGCTTGCCGCGCACGCCGAGGTCTTCGCCGCCGTAGACCCAGTCCTTCTTGCCGTAGTCGTAGATGTAGCCGCGGTTGTCGTTATAGAACGCGGTTAGCCGCGCGCCGACCGTGTCGCTGAGCGGGCCCGACACCGAGCCGCGCAGGCGGTACTCGCCCTGTTCGGCGGCGGTGGCTTCGGCCACGGCCTCGAAGCTCTTGGACGGGCGCTTGGTGACGATGTTGATGACGCCGGCGGTGGCGTTCTTGCCGAACAGCGTGCCTTGCGGACCGCGCAGAACCTCGACGCGCTCGACGTCGATCAGGTCCTGGAAGCCCTGGCCCTGGCGCGACATCACTACGCCGTCGACGACGAACGAGACCGCCGATTCCAGGCCGGCGTTGAACAGGGCCGTGCCCACGCCGCGGATACGGACGTTGTTGTTCAGGTCGCTGGTCGACTGGGTGAAGGTCAGCGACGGCACCAGCGAGGCGACGCCGGCGGTGCTGTTGACCTGGTTGCGCTGCAGGGCGTCGGCGCCCAGGGCGGTCACGGCCAGGGGGACGTCCTGAAGGCGCTCGCTACGTTTCTGGGCTGTGACGACGATCTCGGTCACGGCCGTGTCGTCGATGGTCGCGGCGGCGTCCTGGGCCATGGCCTGGCCGGAGATCAGGGCGCCCAGCGCCACGGCGGCGGTAGAGACCATGTAGCGCGAACGCCGGGTGAATTTGACGGTGATCAAGGAATAGTCCTCCCCAACTTATTATTGATGGCCTTCCGGCGGGCCGCCCCTGCGGGCTGGCCGATGAGCGAGACATGGCGCGCTCCGTGCCCCTTGGTCCAATGATGGATTGTCGGTACGTACGCTATTTTACTTATGACTGATCGCGGCGGAGTCCGACCTTGTCGAAGCCAGGGCGACGCGCCGCGTGAACGGCTGCGCTCGGGGTCTAGCGGTTCCGTCCGAAGCCGGTGCGGTAGAGGGGATCGGCCGAATCGGCCGGCACGTCGGGAAGCTGCGCCTCAACGGCGGCTTCGGACGACGGCAGCTCGAACGGCAGCCGGCCCTGGAACGGGGCGTCGCCGGTCAGCATGTCGAGCAGGGCCTCGTCGGAGGCTCCGAAGTCGGCGATCAGGACGTTGGCCCTGGCGCGGATCGGCGTCAGTATGGCGGGCCGGTCGAGATAGGCGCTGACGATCGTGCGCGTCGCCGCGCTCGCGCGTTCGACAGCCTGGCGGTCGGCGTTGTCCTCGGCGAAGGCCAGGCCGCCTTCGTGGTGGCGCGAGCCGAAGAAGTACTGCGGACGGGTCTTGAACGGGGCGACGATGCGCAGCAGCGTGACGTCGGCGTCTTCGGGGCGGTCGACCACCTGGAAGCCGCGGGCCTCGGCAGCGGCCTTGGACACCTTCCACAGCCAGACCTTGGGCCGCTTGTCCGCGGATAGCGGCAGGAGGCCGCCGCTGTTTTCCAGCAGCACCAGCGATCGGCGCTGGGCGTCGAGCGCGGCGGCCCTGGCCGCCGCGTCGCCGACCACGGCCTCGGCCCCGGCGGGATCCACATAAGGGTTTTCGAACAGGCCAAGCTCGAAGGTCAGTTCCAGCATCCGCCGAGCCGACTCGTCGAGCCGCGTCTGCGAAACCCGCCCCGAGCGGACGAGGTCCGTCAGGATGTCGGCGTCCATGACGCCGCCGAACTGGTCGACGCCGGCGTCGATACCCTTGGCGAAGCGCTCGGACTTGCTCAGCGTCTCCACGCCCCAGGGCATGCCGACCTCGTCGTGATGCAGGGTGCCGTTGACGCACGGTGCGTCGCAGTCGTCGGTGATCTTCCAGTCGGTGAGAACGAAACCCTTGTAGGCGTATGTTCCGCGCAACAGGTCGGTAACCATCTGGCGGCTGAAGCCGGCGCCGACGCGCTCGGCCTGCCGGCCGTTGATCAGCAGACCCTCGGGCGGCCGTCCGTAGGTGGGCATGACGCCGGAGACCTTGGCGTCGAAGGCGCCCAGGAAGGGCTGGACATGTTGCTGGAAGCGCCCGCCGGGAAAGGCGATGTCCTTGCCGTAAGGATTGTGGGCGTCGTAGCCCGCGGGCTGGGCGCCGTAGCCGACCCAGTGCTTGACCACGGTGGCGACGCCGTTCGGGCCGGGGCCTTCGCGCCCTCCCTGGAAGCCTTCGACATAGGCCTCGACCAGCTTCCCGGTCAGTTCCGGGTCGTCGCCGAAGGTGCCGTTGATGCGCGGCCAGCGCGGTTCGGTCGCCAGGTCGGCCATCGGCGACAACGCCATGGTGATCCCGACCGCGCGGTATTCGCGAGCGGCGATCCGGCCGAAATCACGCACCAGGGCCGGGTCGCGGATCGCGGCCATGCCGGTGGTCTCGGGCCATTGCGAGAACTGCCCGGCGCTGACGCTGACGCCCAGGGCCGCCTGGAAATGGTTGCGTGGGTCGCTGCTGAACACGATCGGCACGCCCAGGCGGCTGTCCTCGGCCATAGCCTGGGCGGCGTTGGCCATTTCGGCCAGGTCGCGGGGCTTGCCGCTGACCCGGTGGATGAAGAAGCGGACGTGGCGCTGCTGGATCCAGGGCTTGAACGCGGCCAGGTCCCAGGGCGCGCGCAAGTCGCCGCCCTGACCCGGCGGGGTGCCATGCATCAAAACGCCGGCCTTCTCTTCCAGCGTCATCCGCGCCACCAGATCCCGGGCGCGGACCGCCGCGGGCAGGCGCCAGTCCTCGTAGGAGTCGAGCCGATGGTTGCGGTCGAGATCCTTGAAGGCCAGGCCGTCCTGCTCGATCAGCGGCGCGGTGCGACGGCCCAGTTCGACCTGTTCGGCGGGACGCGGCGCGGCGGCGGTGAGCATCACCAGCAGGCTGGGGGCGAGCAGAAGGGTCTTAAGCATGACGATGTGCCTCAGGCGCTCTTTGCGACGGTGACGAGACCGACTTCCAGCGCCCTGCGCCGGATGGAGAAGATGGCGGCGGCGGCCAACTGGGCCAGGGCGAGCATGCCCAGGGTCAGGAGCAGAGCGTCGCCGGTCTGCTGGGCCAGGCCGATCAGCAGGGGGCCGAGCACGCCGCCGATCCGGTTGACCCCGACGGCGACTCCGACCCCGGTGCCGCGCAGGCCGGTCTCGTAGCTCATGGCGATGAAGTTGTTCATGACCGCTTGGGCGCCGAAGACGAACAGCCCGGTCAGCGCCACGACGACCATCGCCGCCGGCGTGCTGATCGCCGGGACCAGCAGCAGCAGGGCGACGGCCCCGCCGGCGAAGCCCGCGGCCATGGTCGGCACGCGGCCGTAGCGGTCGGCCGCCCAGCCGCCGATCGCGCCGCCCACGATCTGCATGGTCATCAGCAGCGAGCCATAGCCGAAGGCCGTCCGCACGCCCGCGCCCTGAGCCAGCACGATGCTGGGCAGCCAGCCGGTCAGGCCGTGGATGCAGAACAGGCTGAGGGCGCCGGCCACCCAGATCGCTAGGGTCACGCCGCGATAGCGCTCGCCCAGCAGGGCCAGGAACGAACCGGATGAGGCGGGCGGCTCGCCGGTGACGAAGCCTTCGGCCGACGCATAGGTATGGGCGCGCTCGGGGCGGGCCTGGGCGAGCAGGCGGGCGACCTCGGCGTGGCGGCCCTTGCGCACCAGGTGACGCACCGATTCTGGCAGCAGGAAGTGTCCGGCGATCGCCAGGGGAACCGCCAGCACGCCGATCAGATAGAGCTCGCGCCAGCCCCAGACCGGCCCGATGGTCATGCCGGCCAGGCCCGCGGCGATGCCGCCCAGCGAGAACGGCAGCACGAAGGCCAGGGTGGCGTAGCGGTTGGCGCAATTGCTGGGCGCCCATTCGTTGACGTAGACGAAGGCCAGGGGCGAGATCATGCCCAGGCAGACGCCGAGCAGGCCTCGCAGCACGCAGAATTCCACGAAGGTGGGAGCCCAGAGCCAGAGGGCCAGGCTGGCCAGCCCCAGGCCCCAGACGGCCGACAGCATCAGCCGGCGACGGCCGAAGCGGTCGGCCAGCGGACCTTGCAGGATGGCCCCGAAGGCCAAGCCGGCCAGGCCGATCGACAACATCAGGCCGATCTGCGGGGCCTGCAGGCTCCATTCGGCCTTCACGTAGGGGGCGACATAGGCGGCGTTGAACAAGTCGTAGCCGTCGATGAAGAGCATCGCCCCGATCAGCAGCGCGAACCCGATGTGGAAGCGGCCCAGGCGGGTCTCGCCCAGTTCCCGCGTGACGTTGATCGCGCCGTGCATCGATGTTCCTCCCGTGGTCGGCCGGAGCCTTTGGCGGGGCTTTGCGCCCTCGTGTCGCCGGCCGCAGGTCGCCACGGTCCAGGTTCAGACTCGATTGACCGCGATTTAGAACCAACGTCAAATAATGAAAGTGGGTCTTATCATAGGTTCAATTTATGGCTGTTGACGCCGGACAGATCGCCAACCTTTTGGCGATCGCCAAGTATGGCTCGTTCACCCGGGCCGCGGCGGAGAAGGGCATGTCCCAGCCGGCGCTGTCCAATAGCATCGCCCTGCTGGAGCAGCGCCTGGGCGTTCAGGTGCTCGAACGCAGCCGTCGCGGCTCAAGCCTGACGGCCTATGGCGAGATCCTGGTCCGCCGGGCCGAGGGGGTGTTCTCGCTGCTGTCCGACGCCGAGACCGAGGTCAGGCACTACGCCAACGGGATCAGTGGCCCGCTGCGGATCGGCGCGACGCCCAGCGTACTGGCCGATCTGGTGCCCAAGGCCCTGGGGCGGCTGGTGAGCGAGTGCGGGGCGGTCGATATTGAGATCGTCGACGATCTGGACGACGCCTTGGTGCCCATGCTGCGCGCTGGCCGTATCGACATCATCGTCGGCCCGGTTGCCGAGATGTTCCGCGGCGCACCGGACGTTGTCGAGGAGGTGCTGCTGGAGGATCCCTTCGCTATCGCCGCTGGCCCCCTGAGCACCTTCCATGGACGCAAGAGCCTGACCTTGCCGGAGCTGGCGATGGCGCGCTGGATCCTGCCACGCCAGGGCAGCACGTATCGCCGCCACGTCGAGGCGATGTTCATGACCCGCAATGTGGCCTGGCCCAAGGACTGCATTCTGGCCAATTCGCTGAGTGTCCTGGAGAGCTTGGTGCGCACGACCGATCGGATCACCCTTATCTCCGAGGTCCAGATCGGCGCTGCGGGTGAAGGCTTCTCTGTCATTCCGCTGGAAGGCGCGGGTCATCGGACCATCGGCTTCAAGATGCGGGCCGGCGCCAAGCCCACCGCTCTCGTCACCAGCTTCTGCGAGTCGTTGCGCGAGGAAGTAGCGACGCGGTGGAGCCCGACGGGCCGGTTTGAATAATCGGCCGACCGTATCGCAATGTCGGCAATTGGCGCGTCACGGCCTCAAACCACACGCGCTGAATGCTATTCGTCGAACGCGAGCGAGGCGGACAGATCGCGATGGGCCTCTATCTGCTGTTGAAGGGTCTGCAGCTTGGTCTCGACCGCGGCCATGGCGTCCGCCCCCGCCACGAAGCGAAGCGGCAGATCGCCGGAGTCCGAAAGAGTCACCAGAGCGCCCGCGAGCTTGGCCGGGTCGCCGCCCTGCAAGCCGTTCATGCCCGACCAGGTCGTCACCGTTTGAGATGTTCGCTCGGCGAAGTCAAAGCCCGTGTAGCCGCCGCCGTTTCCAGCCGTGTTCACGGCCCAGCCGCCGGCGCGTCTGGCGCGCCGGCGGCTGGCCCATCGGGCCCCGTAGTCGGTCTAGGTCCTACTTCGCCTTGGACAGGGCGGCCTTGGCGGCCTTGTCGATCACTTCGGCCACCGCTTGCGGCCGGCTGAGGAAGACGACGTGGCTGCCCGTAATCTCCAC
Source organism: Caulobacter radicis (assembly GCF_003094615.1). Taxonomy (GTDB): domain Bacteria; phylum Pseudomonadota; class Alphaproteobacteria; order Caulobacterales; family Caulobacteraceae; genus Caulobacter; species Caulobacter radicis. The sequence continues at coordinate 68,730 of NZ_QDKO01000025.1, forward strand.
GGCTTGCGCGCCAATGCGGGTGGAGGTCTTGCGCAGGAGCTTGGGATCTATTGCGCCGTCCTCGGTCGCCACGACGAACCAGCTGGGTTTCACGCGCCAGGCGGCCTTGGTGACCCTGTCGCCGAAGGCGGACATGGCGATCGGCGCCTGGCTGTCGCGCATAAAGGCCGCGTCGGCGTCATTGATGTCGGCGGCGAAGCCAGCCTTGAACTTGGCGAGGTTGACGAAGCCGAAGCCGTCCGATTGCTGCTCGATCACGAAGCCAGGAGGGGCGGGGACCTCGGCAAACTGGTCCCCGGTCGACTCACCGGCGTCAGGCGCCAGGGCGGCGACATAGACCAGACCCGCGACCTTGGGATCGTTGCCGGCCTCGGTAATCACTGTGCCGCCGTACGAGTGGCCAACCAGGATGGTCGGACCGTCCTGGCGGGCCAGCACGCGGCGGGTGGCGGCGACGTCGTCGGCCAGCGAGGTCAGCGGGTTCTGGACGATACTGACCTTGTAGCCCTGGGCGGTCAGTCGGTCGTAGACCCCCCGCCAGCCCGAGCCGTCGGCGAAAGCGCCATGGACAAGGACGACGTTGTGGACGGCGGGCGCATGCGCGTCGTGCGAGGCGTCGGCTTGGGCATGAGCGGCGCCGGCCAAGCCCGTCAGGGCGGCGGCGATGAGAAGGGTGCGCGCTTGGCGGATCATGGAATCCTACCTGTGAAGAGTGGTGTTCGTGGGGTTATTGCGATAAAAGTTATTGCGATAAGTATCTTTTAGCGCTCGCGCACGCGGTCGTCCAGTGGAAAGTTATCGCGATAGCAATTTCTCGGATTGGGCCTATATGGACAGGAGGAGACCGTCATGAACCACAGCCCCCCGCCTCCGCTCGACGACCAACTCTGCTACGCCATCTACTCGGCAGGCATCGCCATCCAGCGCACCTACAAGCCCCTGCTCGACGCGCTCGGCCTGACCTACCCCCAGTATTTGGTCCTCAATCTGTTGTGGGCCGAAGACGGGCAATTGGTGGGGCGGCTAGCCGATCGTCTGGCGCTCGAATCCAGCACCCTAACCCCCTTGCTCCAGCGTCTTGAGGCGGCGGGCCTGGTGAACCGGACCCGCGACCCCGCCAACGCCCGCCAGGTCATTGTCGCCCTGACGGACGCCGGACGGGCGATGCAGCAGGAGGCCGGCTGCCTGGGCGCGGCCTTGCTCGAAGCCTCGGGCCAGTCGCCTGACGCCCTCAACGACCTGAATGACAAGGTCCGGGCGCTGAGGAACGACATATACGGCGCCATCGGCGGATGGGGGACTGGGACGTCCACCGCCAAGGCTGATGAACGACCGTGAGGCAGAGTTCGAGGGCGCTGGGCGTTGTCGGACATCTGTCCATGCCTGGCCTGCGCGGCCAGGCATGGACACGCAATCAGACGGTCGGCACTGTGCCGCCATCGACGACGAACTCGGCGCCGTGGATCGCGGCGGCGCGATCCGAGGCCAAGTAGGCGATGAGGTCGGCGACCTCGATCGGTTCGGCCCCGCGACCGATCGAAATGCCGCCAAGGCCCTGCAGGACCAGTTGGCGCGCGTCCTCGATCGTTCCGTCGTTGGCGTCCTGCAGACGCTTGAGAAACACGCCGGTCGACTCCGTCATGATCCAACCAGGCGACACGGCGTTCACCCGCACGCCCTTGGGGCCCAGCTCCTTGGAGATCGACTTGCTGTAGGTCCTGAGCGCGGCCTTGGCGGCGGCGTAGGCCGTGGTCGCCTCGGGAAGCGGCAGCACAGACTGGATGGACGTAACGTGCACGACTGCCCCGGCGCCGCGCTCGATCATCTGCGGGATCAGCAGGCGATCGAGGCGGACCGTGGCCAGAAGGTTCAGGTTGAGTTCGGAGAGCCAGTAGTCGTCCGTCAAGGCGACAAAGCCGCCGCCCGGCGCCGACGAGCCGCCGACCACGTGGGCGAGGATGTCGATCCCGCCCAGGCGCTCAAGCGCCGCCCTGGCGAAGGTTTCCCCGCCCCCGGCCGTCGTCAGGTCCGCCTGGACGAACTCGACGCCGTCGATGGGCTCCAGGCTTCCGCGGGCGGCGGTGATCACCCGGGCGCCGCCGGCCAGGAAGCGGTCGACAGTCGCGCGACCCAGGCCCTTTGAGCCGCCGCTGATGAGCACGCGCTTGCCGGCGAACTCGGTCGGATCTGCCTTGAAGGTCATACGGTGATCTCCAGGGCCTTGATGCCGTCGTTCTCCAGCGTGAAGCGGTAGGTGAAGCGGATCGGGCTGCCTGGGAAGTCACCGTGGGCGAGGCCTTCGACCACGATCTGCCCGCCCTCGTACCGGGCGGTGTCGGGCATGAAGATCGCCTTCACGGGGACCACTTCGTGTTCGAACAGGGACCTCAGTTCGGCGTGCCCGCGAAGCACCGCGCCATTATCCGTGACGACGGCGTCGGCCGCGAAGGGCTTCAGCATGGCGTCCACATCGAGCTGGGCGTTCGCGGCCACATAGGCGGCGATCGGAGATGGAAGGTCGAGCGACATCGTCTTTGTCCTGCTTTCAGCGCTGGCAGCCAGGCCGGCTGGTAGTGCGCTTGCCAGACAAGTTAGACGTCGCCAGTTTGCGTGATAATCCGGTCAATCAGGAATGCTTCATCACGAAAGGCAGGACAATGGTCCAAGGCAGCCTTACCGAACTGGACGCCGTCCTGATGGTCGCCCGACGGGGCAAGTTCCGCACGGCTGCGCTTGAGCTAGGGATGTCGACGACTGCGCTCAGCAACGCGATCGTAAAGCTGGAACGCTCGCTCGGCGTACGGCTCTTCAACCGCACGACGCGAAGTGTCTCCCTGACCGAGGCTGGCCAGCAATTCGTTGCGCAGGTCGCGCCCGCCGTGCGCGACATTCACGAAGCGATGGACATTGCGCGCTCCCAGAAAACGGCCCCTTCGGGCACGCTGCGCATCAATGCCTTTCCCACAGCGGCGCGGGAAATCTTCTCCTGGCTCGTCCTTCCCTTCCTGCGCGTGCACCCGCAGGTTCACATCGATATCGTCACGGAGGGGCGCCTCGTGGACATCGTCGAGGGCGGCTTCGACTTCGGCGTTCGCAGCGCCGACCTTGTGCCCGTCGACATGATCGCGCTCCGGCTGGGCGGCGCGCGGCGCAATGTCGTGGTTGGCTCACCGGGCTATTTGAAGGCGCACGGGACGCCCGTGATCCCCCAGGACCTGGCGGAGCATTCCTGTCTCCGCGTCCGGCTTCCCAACGGCGCAATCTACCGCTGGCCGTTCGAGAAGGATGGACAGTCCGTCCAGATCGACGTCGAGGGCGCCGTTACTCTCGACGAAGCGAGCCTCGCCCGCACCGCAGCCCTGGCCTCCGTGGGCCTGACCCTGGCGATGGAGTCCGATGTGCGAGACGACATCGAGGCTGGCCGCCTCGTGCGCGTGCTCGAGGACTGGACGCCAAGCCTGTCACCCTTGAGCCTCTATTATCCGAGCCGGCGCAATCCGACCGCCGCGTTCAAGGCGTTCGTCGACTTCGCGCGGCGCCATAGTGGAACCAGCGACGCCCTTAGGCCGTCGATAGGCTGAATCTCGCGAGCCCCACACGGGAGGTTAGAAGCCCGCTCGGCGCGGCAACGTGGCGATGACGCGATCCCGAAGTGGGCATACGTCGCCTTTCTAGCGGCGGCAGACGTCCGCACTTGGCGCGGCCAAGCCTTCAGCTGACCTGCTGTGGTCGAGCGCTGGCGAGGGCTAGACGCGGCGTTCCTGCAGGCTTCACAGGACCCCGTCGCGCTGGCGGCGCTCAAGGCCAAGCTGACGGTCGCGGCCTGGAAGACCAAGCCCAGCTGGGCGGTGGGCGCCACGGAGGGACGGGGCGATCGCCTCCGAGCTGCTGCGCAAGATCGCCCGGCGCATTGGCGCCAATGCGACCGAGGTCAAGGGCAGCAACGTCGTTTTCGCCTCGCAGCCCAAGGCCCTGGCCGGCGTGATCGAGGCCGCCGCCCAGGGCGCGCGCCAAAGCTGGCCCCGCATTTTCCTTGATCAACAGCCGGCCCCTCGGGGCCGGACCTGGAGACACAGGTGAGGTGAGGGCGAGGTGGGTTCCGATAATTGAACGGGCTCTTCTCACCGCTCGAACACCAGCAGGCTCGAGGTCGCCGTGGCGTAGATCCGTCCCCTGGCGTCCTTGATCGTGGCTTCGGCGAAGGCGGCGCGGCGGCCGAAGGTCACCACACGGCCCTCGGCGCGCACCAGGCCCGTCTTGTCCGTGAGGGGCCGGTGATAGGACACCTTCAGGTCCAGGGTCGTGTAGGCCTGCTTGGCGCTGAGCTTGGAGTGCACGGCGCATCCGCAGGCGGAGTCCAGCAAGGTCGCCGCATAGCCGCCGTGGACCGTGCCGATCGGATTGTAGGCGTGGCGCCCTGGCAGGCCCTCGAACGCCGCCCAGCCGTCGCCGGCCTCGGTGAGCGAAAATTCCAGGGTCTCGCCGATGGGCGCTCGTCCACCGGCGGCGATCATCGCCTGGAGTTGCTCCAGGCCCGACGCGCCAGGAGCGATCTGGTCGGCCAGTTTGGGTTCGGGGGCGCTCATGGTTTGTCTCCAGATCGATGCGGCTTAGGGCGGGGGCGCTGGCGAACCTTGATTGTCATGTCGCCAGCGGCTCGGGGGCGTTGGTGGAAGCCGCGTCGCTGCGGGGGGCCTTTATCCGAAACCACATGGCGTAGAGCGGCGGCAGAAAGACGAGCGTCAGGATGGTGCCGCCGATGGTGCCCCCGATCAGGGTGTAGGCCATCGACGACCAGAACACCGACAGGGTCAGCGGGATGAAGGCGAACACCGCCGCAAGCGCGGTCAGGATGACCGGCCTTGCGCGCTGGACGGTGGCCTCGACGACAGCGTGGAAAGGATCCAGGCCCTCTTCCTGGTTTATCTGGATCTGGCCGATCAGGATCAGGCTGTTGCGCATGATGATGCCGGCCAGGGCGATCAGGCCCAGGATCGCGTTGAAGCCGAACGGCTGGTTGAAGATCAGCAGGGTGGGCGCCACCCCCACCAGGGCCAGCGGCGCGGTCAGCAGCACCATCCACATCGCCGACAGCGAGCGAACCTGGAAGATGATCACCACCATCATCAGGATGAACATCAGCGGGAAGACCGCGGCCAGGGCGACATTGGCCTTGCCCGCCTCCTCGATCGAACCGCCCATCTCGATCCGGTAGCCGGCCGGCAGCGCCTTGATGATCGGCTGCAGCGACTTTTGAACCTGGGTCGAGACGTCCGGCGGCTGCAAGGTCTCGTCGATGTCGCCGCGAACGGTGATCGTCGTCAGGCGATCGCGACGGCGCAGGATGGGGTCCTCCATGCGGATCTCGGCCTTGCCGATCTGGTCGAGCGGGATGCGCTCGCCCGCCGCGCCCACCAGGGTGAAGGCGCCGAGCTTGGCCGGATCGAGCCGCTCCTGGCCGGTGGTGCGCGCGACCACTTCGACCGAGCGGATGTCCTCGCGAACCTGGGTGACCGGTACCCCCGTCAGCAGGAACTGCAGCTGCTGGGAGGCGTCGGCGGAGCTGAGGCCAAAGGCGCGCAGCCGATCCTGGTCGAGCACGAAATGCACGGTCGGCGCGCGCTCGCCCCAGTCGGTGTTGACCTGGCGCATGCCTGCGTTGCGCAGCATCACGCCCTTGACCTCCTCGGCGATGTCGCGAACGCGATCGGCGTCGGGACCCATGACCCTGAAGGCCACCGGGAAAGGCGAGGGCGGGCCGAACACGATCTGGGTGGCGCGGATCCTGGCGCCCGGAACCGAGCCGGCGGCCGCGAACTGGCGCACGCGCTTCTTGAGGGCGTCGCGCGCCTTTTCATCGGGCGTCAGCACCACGATCTTGGCGAAAGACGGATCGGGCAGCTCGGGCGAGATGGCCAGGAAGAAGCGCGGCGCGCCCTGGCCGATATAGCTGGTGACGATCTTGGCCTCGGGCTGTTTGGCCAGCCACGCCTCGACCTTCGCCACGGCCTGGCTGGTCGAACCGATGCTCTGCCCCTCGGGCATCTGCACCTCGATCAGCACCTCCGGCCGGTCGGAAATCGGGAAGAACTGCTGCTTGATCCCGCCCATCATCAGGACGGCGGCCACCATGGCCACGCCGACGCCGGCCGCAACCTTGAAGCGGTTATCCACCGTCCAGGTGACCATCTTGCGCAGCTTGCGATAGCGCGGCGTGTCGTAGATCGCCGCGTGCCCGCCCTCGATCGGCTTGATCTTGGGGATCATCAAGACGCCCAGATAGGGCGTGAAGATCACCGCCACGAACCAGGAAGTGATCAGGGCGAAGGCCACCACCCAGAAGATGTTGCCGGCGTATTCGCCGGCCGTGGACTTGGCGAAGCCCACAGGCATCAGGCCGATGATCGTCACCAGGGTGCCGGCCAGCATCGGGGCGGCCGTATGACCCCAGGCATAGGTCGCCGCCGAGATCCGGTCCTTGCCCTCCTCCATCTTCACCACGATCGTCTCGATGATGATGATGGCGTCATCGACCAGCAGACCTAGCGACAGGATCAGCGCGCCCAGGGTGATGCGGTCGAAATCGCGGCCGGTGACCAGCATGATCACGAAGACGCCTGCCAGGGTCAGCGGCACGGCCATGGCCACCACCACCCCGACCCTGAAGCCCAGGCTGATCAGGCTGACGACGATGACCACGGCCAGGGCCACGAAAAACTTCAGCATGAACTCGTCATAGGCCTCGACGATGTTCACCGACTGGTCGGTGATCTTGTCGAAGTTCATGCCCAGCGGCATCTCGGCCGAGATGGCCTTGGCTTCCCTGTCGAGGTTCTTGCCCAGCTCCAGTCCGTTGAAGCGGTCCTTCATCACCACGCCCAGCACGATAGCCGGCTCGCCGCTGCTGCGGATCATGAAGGTGGCGGGGTCTTCGTAGCCGCGCTTGACCTCGGCGATGTCGCCAAGCTTGAGCGTGCGGCCGCCGACCACGATCGGCGTCTCCTTGATCGTCTCCAGGCTGTCGATCGCGCCGTCGAGGCGGATCTGCACCTGGGGACCTTGGGTCTCGATCGCCCCGGCGGGGGTGACCAGGTTGCGATCATTCAGCGCGGCGAAAAGGTCGCGCGGGCTGACGCCCAGCGTCGCAATGCGCGCCTGGCTGAACTCCACGAAGATCTTCTGCGGCTGCTCGCCGATGATCTGGACCTTCTTGACGCCAGGCACGTGCAACAGGCGCTGGCGCAGGATCTCGGCCTGGCGCGCCAGCAGGCGCTGCGGCTCGCCCCTGGCCTTGAGCGCATAGAGCGCGAAGGTCACGTCGCCGTACTCGTCGTTGACGAACGGACCCAGCACGCCGCGCGGCAGGTTGGCGGCCTCGTCGGCCATCTTCTTGCGGGTCTGGTAGAACTGCTCTGGGACCTCCTTGGCCGGGATCTGATCCTTCAGGGTCAGGGTGGTGAAGGCCAGGCCGGGCCGCGTGAAGGTCTCCGACCGGTCGTACCACTTCAGCTCCTGCATCCGCTTTTCCAGCGGCTCGGCCACCTGGTCCTGCATCTCCTGGGCCGTGGCGCCAGGCCAGGCGCTGACGATGGTCATGACCTTGATCGAGAAGCTCGGGTCCTCGGCGCGTCCCAGCTTCAGGAAGGCGAAGGCGCCGGCGAAGGTCATGGCGATGATCAGGAAGAGGGTGATCGATCGCTCGCGCACCGCCAGGGCGGAGAGATTGAGGGTCATTGCGCCGCTCCGGTCTGGACGCGCACGCGCTGGCCCTGGTGGAGCATGTGCGCGCCCAAGGCCACGAACCGGTCGCCGCCAGAAAGACCGCCGGAGATCGTCACCGTCTCGCTCCCCAGCGACGCAACCTGCACGGCGCGCCAGTGGACGGTTGAGGTGCGCGGGTCGATGACCCACACGCCCGGACCCTTGCCGGCGTCATGGAGGGCGCCGATCGGCGCTTCGACGCCGCGGGCCGCTTCGCCGCCGGCCTGGCCCGGCAGGACCACGACCATGGTTGAGCCCAGCGGGGCCCGGGCGGCCGGGCCGCTCAGCACATACCTGGCCTCATAAGTGCGGGTGTGGGGGTCGGCCGCATCGGAAAGCTGGCGAAGCCGCGCCTGGCCGGCCTTGGCGCCGGTGAAGGCGTAGGCGTCCGCCGTCGAGCCGAGCGCGGGGCGAACGGTCTCGGGCAGGGCGATGGCGGCCTCGCGCGGGCCGGCATGGGCTAGGCGCACGACGGGCTGGCCGGCCGCCACCACCTGTCCGGGCTCGGCAAGGGTTTCCATTACCACGCCGTCTGCGTCGGCGGTCAGGACCGCGTAGCCGGCGGTGTTGCGCGAGACGCGGGCCTGGGCCTGGGTCGCCGCCAACTGCGCTTGGGCCGCGTCGGCGGCGGCTTTGGCCTGGTCGTAGACGAGGGTGGAAACCGCGCCGGCCGCAACAAGACCGCGATAGCGTCGCTCCTCAGACGCGGCCTGCTCGGCGCGGACGCGGGCGGCCTCCACTAGTTCGTGCTGGGCCGTGACGGCCAGAGCGTAGTCGGCCGCGTCGATGCGCATCAGCGGTTGGCCCAGGCGCACCGTTTGGCCGGCGTCGACTAGGCGGGCGACCACCTTGCCGGCGACCCGAAAGCCCAGGTCGCTCTGGACGCGGGCCGAGACGACGCCGCTGAACCGGCGCTCTCCAGTAGCGGCCGTCCCCGCGACGGCTGCGCGGACGATCGGAGCCTGGGTGCGCGGATCGTTGGCGTCGGCCTTGCCGCCACAGGCGGCCAGGGGCGCTAGACCGCCCAGGAGCAGGACGGCGGCGAGGGGGCGAGACGACATGGCTTAAGGATCCTGCCTTGACGGAAGGCTCCCAAGCTGGCGGCGAGTGACCAAATTGTCAACTAGTCACTTTTCTGCTCAAGGCGCGAGACTGCGAAGCACCAGATTGACGGCCTTGGTCGGCGCTTCTGGCAAGTCGTCCAGATTGTGCTTGAGCATCAGCGGGTTCATGAAGCTCTGCATGACCAGCAAGATCGCTTCGCAGATCTCGTCGATCGGCGTCTTGCGTTCGAACTCGCCGGTCTCGCGGCCCAGCAGGATGATGCCGCGAAGGATGGCTTCGGCCCGCGCCAGATAGGCGATCACCGAGGGCCAGCGTTCTTCGGCCGAATGGGCGGCGATGTCGTAGAGCAGCTTGTCCTGGAAAAACAGCTCGGCGCTCTTGCTTGTTATGCCATTGAAAAAGCGGCGCAATTTATCGGAAGCGGTCTTGCCTTCGGCCACGCCGGTCTCGCCCGCTGCAAGCACCTTGTCCAGGCATTGAACGCAGATCGCCTGGCCGATCGCCTGCTTGGAATCAAAGAACTTGTAGATGTAGGCCTTGGAGAAGCCGATCGCCTTGGCCAGGTCCGCAACCGTGGTCTTGCCATAGCCGTAGCGGCTGAAATGCGCCTCGGCCGCGTCGACGATCTGGTCTCGGATGCCGTGCTCGACGGGACCACGCTGGCCGTCTGCGGAAGAAGAAGGATCGAGGATGCTCATGGCTGGCAAGCTATCATCGGTCATCGAGGTTGACAAACGAGTGACCGTATTGGACTTTGGTCACATTTGGTTCGCCACGTCCAGAAAGTTTGCCATGCGCTCCGTCTTTCTTCAGTCCCTTCCAGCGGTCGCCGGCGTCGCCGCTCTTGGCGGTTGCGCAGTGGGGCCCAGTTATGTCGCGCCGACGATCGCCGCCCCGCGGGCCTTCATGGGCGAGGCCGCGGTTGCCGCCCGCCAGGCGGCGCCCGCGCCAGTCGACAGCTGGTGGCGCGGCTTCAAGGATCCAGTCCTCGACAAGATGGTCGATCGCGCCCTGACCCAAAATCTCGACCTGGCCCAGGCCGCGGCCCGCGTGACCCAGGTGAGGGCGGGGCTGGGGGCGGCGACCGCCGCCTTGCTGCCGTCGGCCTCGGTCGAGGCCAGCGCCGCCCAGGCCCACGCTTCGACCCAGACCCCGACCGGGCGCTTGCTGGCCGCCACGCCCAACTTCGATCGCAACGGCGCGCTGTACGAAGCCAATGTCGTCGCGGGCTGGGAGCTGGACGTCTTCGGCGGCTCGCGTCGTGATCAGGAGGCGGCCCGCGCTCAATATGAGGGCGCGCGGGCCGGCGTCGCCGCCGCGCGCCTGGCGGTCGCCGCCCAGGCCGCCGACACCTACATGCTGGTCCGCGGCCTGCAGGCCAGGTTGGTCGTCGCCCGCCAACAGGTAGAGACGCAAGGCCGGTTGGTCGAGACGGTCCGTCTGCAGCGCGCCCAGGGTGTCGCGGCCGAACTCCAGCTCCAGCAGGCGCTCAGCGCCCTGAAACAGACCAAGGCCAATATCCCCGTCCTGGAGGAAGGCCTCGACGCGGCGCTCAACGCCATGGACGTGCTGCTGGGCGCGCAGCCTGGGACCTATCGCGCCGAGCTGGCCGTGGCGGCCCCGATCCCGGCCGCTCCGGGCCTGGCCGAGGCCGGCGGTCCGGCCGAACTGCTACGACGGCGTCCCGACCTTGTCGTGGCCGAGCAGCGACTTCGGGCGAGCAATGCGCAGGTCGGATCGGCCCTGTCACAATATTTTCCGAAGTTTTCCCTGAGCGGTCTGGTCGGCACGGCCACCACCAGCAGCAGCACCATCCTCGAGCGCCCCGCCTCCCAGGCACAGGGCGTTTTGGGTCTTCGCTGGCGGCTTTTCGACTTTGGCCGAGTCCAGGCCGAGGTCAGCGCCGCGCGTGGCCGCAAGGCCGAGGCGCTCGCGACCTACCGGCAATCCGTGCTGCGCGCGACCGAGGACGTGGAGAACGCGTTTTCCAGCCTGGTCAAGCGCGAGGATCAAGAGCGGATCCTGGCGGAGGGCGAGGTGTCGTTGATCCAGGCCAGGGACGCTTCCGCGGCAGCCTACGACGCCGGCGTCGTCAGTCTGACCGAAGTTCTTGACGCCGATGCGCGGCTGCTGTCCATTCGCGACGCCAGGATCCAGGCCCGGGCGGAAGCGGCCCGCGCCTCGGTTCGTTCGTTTCGAGCCTTGGGCGGCGGCTGGCGTGAAGCAGGAGGGACGAGCGCGGGTTAGCCTGCCGCCGCACCACCTTGGGTCTGTCCCTCGCCCCATGGCCTGACACTCAGGAAATTTCGCTGCTGCCCGCGAACTCAAATGGCGCAATCGGGCCCCGCGGACTTAAGCGGTGATGGTCGGCTCCCGGGTGTGAGCCACGTCCCGTCCCAGGTGTTTAGCGCCCACGATGCGGATTTGGCGATTGGCCAAGAGGGGAAGGCAGGGCCGCCCCGTCCAAGCTGCAATCCATGCTTGCCTAGCTAGGGACGAGCATCGCGGTCCTCGTGAATCTGAGGATCGCCCGATCGTTCTCGTCGTAGATCTCAACCGCGGTGTAGGCGGGCCAACTGCGGATTTCTTCCCTCACCGCGGCGGCGAGCTGCTCGCCAGGCTCGCTGACCAGGACATGTAGTTGCGGCGCCATCGACGCTTGCGTGTGGATGTAGCAGAAGTAGCGGCTCATGCGTGCATGATCCGGTTGCAGCCGCTCCGACCCCGATGAGACGTCAGGGCGATCAGGGCTTGGCGCCGCGCAGGGCGTCGGGATCAATCGGCCGCGGTCTGGCGCTTTGGCTCGCGGTCGAGCGCGGATCGTTTAAGCCCTTTGGCGGGGACGGGCGCGTTCCGGGATAGGTTTTCATCTTGTCGCCTTTCTTGGCGCGCCGCCTTCACGGCGGAGGGTCATTTCTTTCGGGGCGCGCTGACCGGCGAAGGGGCGGGGGGCGCGGCGGCGGTCAGCGTGGGCTTGATCGCCTTGGGTTTGCGGACTTCTCGGTTGCCTTTGGACAAGAGACGTTCCTTTCGGTGAAGATGAGGGCGAGACGAGCCGGCGGAGCAAAAAGCTCCGTGGCGACGATTGCGATGGTGATGGTAGCCGGCGCGTCGAGACCTTGGCGTTTCGAGGTCTGGCGAACCGACCCGATGGCGTGACTGCGCGCCTCGAGACGACATTAGCATGAACGCCGGTTTCCCAGGGAAATGATTGCGCCTCGTTTGAGGGGCTCCAGCACGGCTGGTTTCAATCCTGCCTGGCGAAATGATTGCGCCAATTGTGGAGCCATTCCTTCCGGATCGCGCTATCATGCCCGTGCTAGGCGCCACGCGGGCTCATCGGCCCCGAAAGGACGTCATGTCCGCCCCACAAATCCAATCCGCACGCTCGTGTGAAGCCGTTCAACGACGCGGTGGAGCGCCTGCTTGGCGATCGTCGGGTTCGCCGGATCTCGTTGCGTTGGTTCGGGCCGGGGCCTGCTTCCTCGGCGATCGTCACACGGGTGAAGTCCGCGAGGGCGCGCAAAAGGAGCTCCTGGCGCCCGGTCTTTATCCCGAGCGTGTCGACTTGCTGCACGCGACCATCCGCATGAAACCGCTATCTGTTCCAGAAGGACCACGTTCATGACCGACGAAGACGCCCAGGCGATGCGTCGCGAGAACGCCTATCTTAAGCAACGGAACGCCCAATTGCAGAACGACGTCACCAGCCTTGGCGGTCAGGTCCTGCGCATGCAGCAGGAACTGGAGCGCCTGAGCGGTCGCCATGGAGGCTGGGCGCCCAATCCGCTCACGGGCGGGCAATCGTGATGCTCACGCCTTTCCGCTGACCAATCGGGGGAGACCCGACGGAGGGGCGGGATCGTCGCCCCGGCCGGAGCGGTCGCGCCGGTAGCTTCGTGACGGCCAGGCTGTCGCAGATCTCAGTCTTGTCCAGGATGCCTCATGTCCGCGGCGTCGAAAGAGATCGCTCTGGGCGCGCTTCCTCGCAGGGGGGGCGCATCATAAACGCGCTGCTGCGGGCCTGACGACCAGCAGTCGGCTTGGCTCAGCGCCGCCCAGCTGATGGCGTGACAGGCAACGGCTTTTCGCAAGCGATCGGCCGGCTTGGATCTCGCCAAGCCGACGCTCGGCGGCCGTGGGCCCCATCGAGCAGCGTGGTCGCGCCCGAGGCCTTTGGCGGACAGACCACCAAGCAGTGTTTTGAGCGCGTGTGTCCAAGGTCGCAAGTTCGGCAGCTGTCTAATGTCGGCTATCACGCCTTCCCGGAAGATCGTGTCGGCGACATCCGGTGAGCTTCTTGGCCGACCAGGACAGCCTGGTGTTCAGGGGCCGCGACGATGGGGGGCGGCAGCCAGCCGGCCGCAAGGCCGGCGGCGGTGCGCGCATCGTTGTTGGAGCGCTGGTCAGCAGCTGGGCGGGATGCTCCGCCGCCGGGGCCTCGCCCGGCGCGGAGGTGGTCCTGACGCTCCCATGCCGAGCCCTGCAGGAAGAAGGCGTCGTGCGACTTTGAGGAGGGGCGTGGGGAACGATGCGTGGCGGCGAGGGCTATTAAGGCATCGGCCCGTTAGCGGCTCTCAATCCTGGAGGATCTCATGTCCATTCTCGCCTGGATCGTTCTGGGCCTGATCGCCGGCTTCATCGCCAGCATGCTGGTCAGCCGCAGTGGCGGCGGCTTGGTTCTCGACCTGGTTCTTGGCATCGTCGGCGCGGTCGTCGGCGGCTTCCTGTTCAACCAGTTCGGCAGCGCCGGCGTCACCGGCTTCAACCTCTACAGCCTTCTGGTGGCGACGATCGGCGCGGTCGTGGTCCTGTTGATCTACCACATGATCGCCGGACGACGCGCTCTCTAGGGACGCGCGGCCTGCATGAAGTCCCCGGGCCGTGGCCCGGGGAGTTTTCATGTTCTCTGCCGGAGCGGCGAGCCTAGGACATCGCTTCCAGCCGCCGCACGGCGGCGACAGCCGAGGCCAGGTCCTCGTGACGGAAAGGCTTGACCAAGCGCGGCAGGTCCGGCGCCAGGTCCTCGACATCCGCATAGCCCGAGGTGATCAGCACCGCCCGGCCCGGCCAACGGGCGCGAACCCGGCGACAGAACTCCGCGCCGGACATGCCGGGCATCAGGTGGTCGGTGACGATGACGTCGGGGCAGAGCCCGTCGTCGAGCAGGGCCAGGGCCGCTTCGGCCTCACCGGCCTCGATGACCAGATAACCAAGCTCGGTGAGCTGGTCGGCGCTTGAGGCCCGGACCAGAGGTTCGTCGTCGACCAAGAGGGCCACCCCGGCGTGTTTGGCCGGCTTGACCGATGGCGCGTGAGTAAGGGCGAGCGCTTGGCGGCTCACCGGGAGCCACAGCTCGAAGGTGGAGCCCGCGCCCGGCGCGCTGGCGATGGTCAGGACGCCGCCCAGTTGCGCGGCCAGGCCATGGACCATTGAAAGACCCAGCCCAGTGCCCTTGCCGATCCCCTTGGTCGAGAAAAACGGCTCGATCGCCCGCGCCCGCGTGGCCTCGTCCATGCCATGGCCGGTGTCGGAGACCGACACGCGGACATAGGCGTTGGCAGGGATACCTGCAGGTTGTGGCTGGTCCTGGCTCGCCGAACGGGCCGAAAGTCGCAGTGTCCCGCCATCCGGCATCGCGTCGCGGGCGTTCACCGCCAAGTTCAGCAGCGCCATCTCCAGCTGGTTGCGGTCCCCATGGGCGCACGCGAGATTCTCTTCCACATCGGTTACGATCCGGATCTGTGGTCCGGTGACGCTTTCGAGCAGGGCGCCCATGTTGGCGATCAGGCTGGCAAGATCCACGGCGCTCGGCTGCAGCGGCTGACGGCGGGCGAAGGCCAGGAGCCGTTGCAGCAGGTCGCGCGCGCGTTCGGCCGAAGCCAGGGCGCCGTCGATCAGCCGCTGCTCGCGCTCGCCGCCCAGACCTTGGCGCTTGAGTCGATCCAGGCTGGCGAAGATCGGCGTCAGGAGATTGTTGAAGTCGTGGGCCACGCCGCCGGTCAACTGCCCCATGGCCTCCAGTTTCTGCGATTGCCGAAGGGCCTCCTGCGCCTCCTCGAGCGCTGCTGTACGCTCGGCCACGCGCGCTTCCAGCGTGGCGTTCAGTGCATGCAGGGCCTGTTCGGCCCGCGCTCGCTCCACAGCATCCCACGTCCGGGCCGCCACGGCCTGCGCCAAGGCGATGTCGTGTTCGGTCCAGCGCCGCGGTTGGGCCTCGTGGATATAGAGCAGGGCGGTCAGGCGGCCGGCCCGCACCAAGGGAACGCCGATCATCGCCCGCACGCCGATCGAGGCGTAGCCATCGGCATGGGGCGCGGCGCGCATGTCGTCGGCCAGGCTGTCCAGTCTGAGGGTTTCGCCGGCGCGCAGCGCGGCGATGATCTTCGGACCGAAGCTCTCCAGGGGGCGGCTTTCGCCGCCAAGGCTCGACATGCCTGGCGTGGTCCAGTCGGAGGCGACGGCGAGATTCTGGTCGTCGGTCGAGACCTCTGCATAGCCGACCCGCGCTGCGCCCAGGGTCTCGCCCAGCAAGGCGACGGCCGCGCGCTTGGCCGCTTGCGCATCGGCGGTCTGGGCGAGCCGGTCAGCCAGGGCAAGGAGCGTCTTGTGCCGCCGCTCGGCCAGCACCCGCTGGGTCGTCTCGTTGACGATGCAGAGCACCCCGCCGACCGACCCGTCCGCGTCCAGCACGGCCGAGTAGGAAACGTCGAACCACACGTCCTCAGGGTATCCATGCCGCTCGATGTAGAACTGACGGTCCCGGGCCTCGAAGGTGGCGCGCGTCTCGCGCACGCTGTCCAGCAGCGGGCCAAGATCGTCCCAGAGCTCGGCCCAGCCCTCGCTGGCCGGTCGTCCAAGGGCGCGCGGGTGCTTGTCGCCGATCGTCGGCGCGTAGGCGTCATTATAGAGGGCGCAGTACTTCTCGCCCCAGAAGAGGACGATCTGGGCGCTGGCCGGCAACATCAGCCCGACCGTGGTCTTCAGGCTGGGCGACCAGCCGGCGGGCGGTCCCAGAGGGCTGTCGGACCAGTCGCGCTCGGCCATCAGCAGGCCCAAGGCGCTGCCGGTCCCAAGAAACGCCAGATCGTGGAGAGTCACATCGGTCGCCCTTCGCCAGCCGCTGCACCGCTGCGGACAATCGCCAAGGTCAGGCTTGGGTTCCATGATTTGAACCGAAGGCGCGCGCCTGGCCCGCGTCAGGCTGCGACAATCAACCTCAGCCCGGATCAATGGCCAGGCAAACCTTCCGGGTCGACTGTAGCGGCTCGCGGAGGGGGAGCGTCTTGGATACGGGTCAAGCCAAAGACAGCGATCAGAGACTAGCCATCCTGCAGTCCCTGGGATTACTGGACTACGAGCGTGAGCGCGCGCTCGACCTGATCGCCGAAAGCGCGCGGGCGGCGGTCCTTTCGGACTGCGGCTTCGTGACTTTCGTCGGCGCCGACGAGGTCTGGTTCAAGGCCGCCTCCGGCGTCGCCGCCAAGAGCCTCCCAAGGTCCCAGGCCTTCTGCGACCGGGTGGTGAAGACCAAGGCGCGCGTCGTCCTTGAGGATGTCGGGCGCGACCCGGAATTTTCTCACATCGACTATGTCGGCGCCTATGCAGGCGCACCCGTCCTCGTTCAGGATCACGTCGTCGGTACGGTCTGCGCCACGAGTCTGGCGCCTCGTCTCTTCACGGCGAGCCAACTGCACCAGCTCGACCTCCTGGCGCGCATCGTCGGCGAGCGCCTGGAGACGCGGCGGGAAAAGCTCTTCCTGTCGCAGCTGTTCGACGGCACCTCCGACGCGGTGCTGATCGTGGATGAGCGGCAGATCATCATGCACTGGAACGCCGCCGCCGAGGCGCTCTTTGGCTATCCGGCGCGCGAGGCCTTGGGCCGGGCTCTGCGGATGATCATTCCGCCACGCCTGCGCGCTGGCCATGATCGCGGCTTTGCCCGGCTTTGCAACGGCGGCCGGCCGACCCTGGCCGGCGCGGTCGAGGTGCCAGCCCTGCGCCGCGACGGTTCGGAGTTTCCCGCCAGCCTGTCGCTGTCGATGTGGCGAGACAATGAACGCACCATGGTTGGCGCGATCGTTCGCGACATTTCCGATCGCGAGGCCCTGCACCAGGCTCGCGTCGCCAGTGAGGCCAAGACCCGGTTCCTGGCCAATATGAGCCATGAGATACGCACGCCCCTGAACGGGATCCTCGGTCTGGGCGATGTTCTCTCGCGCACGGCCCTGGCCCCGGAACAAGCCGAGTTGCTGCGCGCCATGACCGGCGCGGCGCGCACCCTTGAGGTCCTGCTCAGCGACGTCCTGGACCTGGCGCGTTCGGAGGAGGGGGCGCTGCGCATCGCTCAGGAGCCGTTCGACCTGCTGGGGCTGGCGCGCGAGGTCGGCGAGTTGCATCGGCCGACGGCCGAGGCCAAGGGCCTGACCTATACAGTCCAGGCTCCTCCGGGCGGGCGCTGGGTGGTCGGAGACGCCGTTCGCCTCCGCCAGGTGCTGGGCAACCTGCTGAGCAACGCTGTGAAGTTCACTCATGAGGGCTTGGTGAACCTGCAGGTCGCCGCCGTCGAGGAGGGATGGCGGTTCCTGGTGTGCGATACAGGCATCGGCTTCGACGCGGCCGCCAAGTCCCGAATCTTCGACCGTTTCGCCCAGGCCGACGACTCCATCACCCGTAGCTATGGCGGATCGGGACTGGGGTTGGCGATCAGCGCCGATCTCGTCCGGGCCATGGGCGGGGCGCTATCGGCGGTTTCCGCGCCGGGCGCGGGGTCGTCGTTCGCCTTCGCTCTCACCCTGCCCGACGCCCCGCCGGTGCTTGAGGCGCCCGCGCCCCAGGTCTGCCGAGAGCGCGCCGTGCGCGTGCTGCTGGCCGAGGATCACCCCGTGAACCGAAAGGTCATCGAGCTGATCCTGGGCGAGGTCGGGGCGGAGCTGACCTCGGTGTGTGACGGCCGTCAGGCGGTGGAGGCCTTCGGCGCGGGCGATTTCGATCTGGTCTTGATGGACATGCAGATGCCGGTCATGGACGGGTTGAGCGCCACCCGCGAGATCCGCGCCCGGCAGCGTCGCCTGGGACAGCGCCCCTGCCCGATCATCATGCTCACCGCCAATGTCCTGCCAGAGCATCTGCGGGCCAGCTTCGAGGCGGGCGCCGATCGCCACCTTGGCAAGCCGATTGAAGCGGCCCGCCTGCTGTCGGCGCTCGACGAGGTCCTTGCGGTGCGCGGTTAAGCTCGCCGGCCAGCAGCTCCATGGCGTCGCGCCGGCTGGCGGCGTCGGCGAAGGCGGCGAGGTCACGGTGCGGGTGGCTGCCGTGGTTCTGGCTCAGCACCTCGCCGATGGCGTTGCGGAAGGTCAGCTCGAACGTGCCGCAGGCTTCGAACACCAGGGCCCGGAGCCGCTGGTCGCACTCGTAGATCCGCAGGATGTCCCGGTAGGAGGTGTTGGCCCTGAAAGGCTTGCCCGGCTGGGTGTGATCGCGTCGACTTCGAAAGTAGATCCGCAGTCGTTCATAGCCGACGCGCTCGATCTCGGCGGCCGCGAAGGCCTGGTCGGGAACCTGGAGACCACGCGCGATCAGGTGCGCGACCCAGTCGGCCAGATCCTCGCGGTCTTCGCGATCATGATCCTGGGCGTCTGGACCGCCACTCAGTGGACGGCCGACCAACTGGGCCACCAGGCCGCGCTGGGGCGGCCGTTCGCCATCGTGCTGGGCCTGCCGCTCTACGAGCCCTGGAGGCTGTTTGGCTGGTGGTTCCACTACGAGGCCTATGCGCCGCAGGTCTTCGACCGCGCCGGCCTGCTGGCGGGAGCCAGCGGCTTCCTGGTCTGAGCCGGCGCCATCGCCGGCTCGCTCTGGCGGGCTCGGCAAGGCGGCCGCGTCACCACCTTCGGCTCCTCGCGCTGGGCCAGCCGGCGCGAGGCCGCCCGGGCCGGCTTGCTGGGTCCCTCGGGCGTCTTCCTGGGCAAGCTCGACGACCGCTACCTGCGCCACGACGGGCCCGAGCACGTCATGGCCTTCGCCCCGACCCGCTCGGGCAAGGGCGTGGGCCTGGTCGTGCCCACCCTGCTGTCGTGGACCGGCAGCTGCGTGGTCCACGACAGCAAGGGCGAGAACTGGATGCTGACGGCCGGTTGGCGGTCGAAGTTCTCCCACTGCCTGCTGTTCAATCCGACGGATCCGCGCTCGGCGCGGTACAATCCGCTGCTGGAAGTGCGCAAGGGACCCCACGAGGTCCGCGACGTTCAGAACATCGCCGACATCCTGGTTGATCCGGCTGTGCGGGCGGCGTGGAGCGGGCGCCAGCATGAATTGGCTGGCGGCGCGGTTTGCCGCTAGGCGCCTTGCAAGCGGGGCGAACGCATTCGCCGACCGACGCCGCGCCAGACCGAATCCGGAATTTCCTAAAAACCTGCGCGCCGACCTCGGCAATGTTCAAGGTCGGCGCAGGATAGCTCCGGCGCTAAATCGTTCGCGTCCGGATTCAATTGAGCCTTTATGCGCAGAGGGCGGCGATGAGCACGCTGGAGGGATGGTTGCTGCCAACTTGTCGTAGCGGGTGTCGCTTTCGGGAATTCTGGAACTGCTCCGTTCGCGCGAAGGCGATGATCGCGGGGCCTGGCGTCGTGACCATGTTAGACTACGAAATGAACGAGACCGAACGCGAGATGCTGGCTGAGGATCGGGCCGAGGCGTATGCGCCAAAGCCCGTTGGCGGAGCCTTTATGGCCGGTGTCTGCGGCGCCGCGCTCGCTCTATTGGGCTTCATCGTCGCGGCGCGCTTCTATGGCTGGCCTGTGCGAGATCACATCGGACTGGCGCTGATCCTTGTCGCGGGCGGCTTCGTTCTCGTCTGCGGCGGATATCTGCGTCTGGCGCGCAGGAACCGTCGGGCGCGCCGGGCGGAGCGCCGGCTGATCGATCGGGAGCAGAGATAGAACGCCAGTCGAAAGCCGGCGAACATTCCCCGGAACACCCATGCGGGTTGGCGGATTGGTCTGTCGCCGCGTTCGGCGGCAAGCAAAGGACAGACCGATGGACGATCAAGTCACAGGCGTCGCCCGCCAGGGCGTCGGCCGGGTCCAGGACGCCGTCGGCGGATTGACCGGCGACAGCGCCACCCAGATCAAGGGCAAGCTCAACCAAGCCGCCGGCGGCGCCCAGCGCGCTTACGGCAAGCTCACCGACGATGTGCGCGACCGGCTCGAGGGCGCGCTGGATACGGTGCGCGGCGGGATGCGCGAACGCCTCGACACCGTCGAGACCTATGTGAAGGACAAGCCGCTTCCGGCCGTGGCCATCGCGGCGGCCGCCGGCATCGTATTGGGACTGCTTCTGCGCGGCCGCAGCAGGACCGTCTATTTGCGCGATCCGCGCTAGGCCTGTCGGCCAGGGGGGCTTCGGGGCGTTTCCCGCAGCCTCCCCTGGTCAGCGCAGGAACGGCGCCTGCTTGGCTAGATCGTTGCGCAGGGACGTGGCGGCGACGCCGGCCTCGCCCATGGCGTGGCTGATCTGGTCCAGGCCCAGCACGACGTCGCCGGCGGCGTACAGGCCGTCGATGCTCGTCCGTTGATGGGCGTCCACCCTGATGCAGCCGTCTTGCGTCACCGCCGCGCCCAGGCCGTGCGCCAGGTCGGAGTGAACCTCCGATCCGAGCGCAGGATAGATCGCATCGAAGCGCAGGCGTCCCTTGGAGCAGGCCAGGCTGATGCTGTCGTCCTCCAGCGCGAAGTCTCCGGCCGGGCCGGCGATGCGCCTGACCTCGATCTCATCGAGACGCCGGCGCTGACTGTCGTCGAGGCCGTCATCGGCCTCCAGAGCGATAAGCGTGACGCTCGCCGTATAGGCGCGCAGGAATTCGGCCTCGCCCGCCGCGCGGGCGCCAACGCCGATCACCGCCACCCGTTGGTCCGTCACTTCGTATCCGTCGCAGACCGGGCAGTAGCGCAGGCGGCCTTGCTCCAGCGCCCGCATGTGAAGCGTCTCGTCCATCGGGGGGCGAAGATTGGTCACCCCGGTCGCGAGCAATACGGCGCCAGCCCGAAGCTCGCTGGTCGAGCTGCGGACGACGAAGCCCTCGGGCGCGACGTCGAGTTCTTCGACCCGGCCCAGGATGATCCGTGCGCCATGGAGCTCAGCCTGCCGGCGCATACGCGCCAGCAGGTCCTTGCCCGATATGCCTTCGGGAAAGCCCGCATGGTTGCGGGTCAGCGCGATCAGGGCGGCGCGGCTGTGGCCGGCGTCGACGACCACCACCGACAGCCGGAAGCGCGCCAGATAGATCGCGGCGGTCAGGCCCGCAGGCCCGCCGCCGACGATCAGGCAGTCAATCCTCTCGTCGCTCATGTGCGCCGATCGCTCATGCGGGATCGGCGACCAGCGGCTTGGGAGGCGGACGCACGAGAGGCTCGCGGGCCCAGACCCGGCCCGTTGAAGCCGTGGCGACGAAGTCGTCGACGCTGGAGGCTTCGAGATCGATCAGGCCTTCGTCGTCGTCCGGTCCCACCTCGGTGATCCCGCCCTTGGCGAACAGGGGACCGGCCGAGGGCAGGTAGGCGATGACCTTGAGGTGGCCGTAGGCGTCGCGCAGGAAGTTGACGGCCGCCGCTTCCAGGGCCAGCTGCGCGCCGCCCTCGTCTGACGGCAGGATCGCCACCGCGTCGAACAGCACCGAAGGGCCGCCGTCGATCCTGTGGTCGGCAGGCAGTAGGTCTCCACCGGCCGTCGTGACGCCATAGATGGTCGGGGCGATGATCTGCAGCCGCGCGCCGGCCGCCTCGACGGCCGTCTTCAGCTTGGCCAGCAGCTTGTCGTCAGCCCCGTCGCTGACCAGGGCGCCGACCTTGCGGCCTTCCAGCGTGGGCTGCGCCTTGGCCAGCAGGCTGAGCATGGGCGAGGGGGTCATGTCCTTGGCCAGGATCGGCGCGGCGGCCGGAACGATCTTTCCCGTGAAGCCCAGGCCCTCGGCCACCGACTGGGCCAGGAATTCGTCGATGTGGATCAGGCGCGACAGCACCGCCTCGCGCACCCTTGGCGTGACGCACTTGCTGAGCTCGAAGACCAAGGCCGCGATGATGTGATCCTGCTCAGGCTTGGTCTGGCTGGCGAAGAACAATCGGGCCTGGGTGTAGTGGTCGGCAAAGCTCTCGGGCCGCACCCGCAGCTGCTCGCCGGCCTCGGGATTGGGGAAGGTCGTAAAGCCGCGCTCCTGGGACTCGCGCGCCACGTCCGGCCCCAGGGTCGAGGGCTCGTAGTTCACCTGGCCCTTGGGCGCGCCCATCTGCATGTGGCCGTCGCGCTGCAGATTGTGGAACGGGCACTTGGGCTGGTTGATCGGGATCTGGTGGAAGTTGGGGCCGCCCAGGCGCTTGAGCTGGGTGTCCTGGTAGGAAAAGAGGCGCCCCTGCAGCAGGGGGTCATTGGTGAAGTCGATGCCCGGAACCACGTGCGCGGCGCAGTAGGCCACTTGTTCGGTCTCGGCGAAGAAGTTGTCGGGGTTGCGGTCCAGCACCATGCGCCCGACGACGCGCAGGGGCGCATCTTCCTCGGGGATCAGCTTGGTGGCGTCCAGCACGTCGAAGTCGAAACCGTCGGCCTGTTCCTGGGTGAAGGTCTGCAGGCAAAACTCCCACTCTGGGAAGTCTCTGCCCTCGATGGCCTCCCACAGGTCGCGCCGATGGAAGTCGGGATCGGCGCCGTTGATCTTCAGCGCCTCGTCCCAGACCACCGATTGAGAGCCGAGCTTGGGCCGCCAGTGGAACTTGACGAAGGTGCTCTGGCCAGCGGCGTTGATCAGGCGGAAGGTGTGGACGCCAAAGCCCTCCATCATGCGCAAGGAGCGCGGGATGGCCCGGTCGCTCATCGCCCACATGATCATGTGCATGCTCTCGGGCGTCAGCGAGATGAAGTCCCAGAACGTGTCGTGCGCTGTGGCCGCCTGCGGGAACTCGCGGTCAGGGTCCTGCTTGGCCGCGTGGATCAGGTCGGGGAACTTGATGGCGTCCTGGATGAAGAACACCGGCATGTTGTTGCCGACGAGGTCGAAGTTGCCTGCCTGCGTATAGAACTTCACCGCAAAGCCGCGTACGTCGCGCGGCAGGTCGGCCGAGCCCTTATTGCCGGCCACGGTCGAGAAGCGCGTGAACACCGGGATGCGCTCGCCGGGTCGCTGCAGGAAGTCGGCGATGGTGACGTCGGCGCAAGACTCCAGGCATTCGAAGAAGCCATGCGCGGCCGAGCCGCGGGCGTGGACCACGCGCTCGGGAATGCGCTCGTGATCAAAGTGCATGATCTTCTCGCGCAGGATGAAGTCCTGCAGCAGCACCGGACCGCGCGCGCCGGCCTTGAGCGAGTTCTGGTTGTCGGCGATCGGTACGCCCTGGTTGGTGGTCAGCTGCGTGGCCGGGGCGTCGGCCTGCTGATGGGTCTCGCCGCCGGGAAGGATCAGGGTCTCGCCTTCGGTCGAGGGCCCCGCCGGACGCGGGGGCGGGGCGTTGGTCGGGGGCGTGGAATGCGCGCCGGCCGTCTTGGCCTTGGTCTTAGCCGGGGTGGCCATGGGACGTCTTTCGGTTGTGAGCAGTTGGCTGCTTCAACGTCTCGGCCTCATCGAAGTTGCTGTCGCCAATCCGACATAAGAGATTGAAATATTTATTTATTTCGTTGACGCCCCGGTTCGAACCTTCTTGGCTTCGAAGAGTTTGCAACCCGCCGCGCGCTTTCGCCGGACGTGAAGGAGCGGAACGCGATGCGCATGGATCTGGTCGTGAGGCGACACGTGGCGGTGGCCGTGCCTGCGCAGAACGAGGCGGCCTGGATAGAGGTCTGCCTTGGACGTTTGCTGGCGATGGAGCGCGACGAACGGATCGCCTCGCTCCGCATTGTGGTGCTGGCCAACAACTGCTCGGACGAAACCGCCGCGCTTGCCCGACGGATGGGCGCAGACGTCGAGGTCGTCGAGATGCGGTTGGCTTCGGACCAGGCGCATGCCGGCGGCGCCAGGCGAGCGGCGCTTGAGGCCGCCTCGGCCTTTCTCAGATCGCCCGAAGACCTGCTGGCGACCACCGACGCCGACACCCAGGTCGCCGGCGACTGGCTGTTACGGACGCTGGACCATGTCGACGCCGGCTACGACGCGGTGGCGGGGCTGGCGCGGCTGAAGGGGACAGAGCTTCGCGGGCTGGATCGCGAGCATCGCGCGCGCCTGGCCCTGCTTCGCCGCTACTATGCCGCCCTCGACGCCTTGCGAGCGGGGCGGAGCGGCGAGGCTTGGCCGCACCATTCCTATGAAGGGGGCGCCAGCATGGCCCTGACCCTGGGCGTGTACGCCCGGATCGGCGGCGCGCCCGCCCCGCCGGTCGGGGAGGACAAGGCGCTGTTCGAAGCCGTGCGGGCCGCCGGCGGGAGGGTTCGCCATCCGATCGACGTCAAGGTCTTTACCTCCTGTCGCCTGGCCGGTCGCGCCGTTGGAGGAACTTCCGATACGCTGGACTTGTGGGGACGCCAGGCCATCGACGAACCCATTCACGAGGCGCCGCCGCTCAATGTCGCGCTCGGCCTGGCGACATGCGGACCGGCCCTGACCTTCGCGGATCTTCCGGCCGAGGTCGACAGGGCGCGCGCCCTCGTGCGGATCGGGCGCGAGCGGCTGATGCTGTCGAAGGCCGGCTAGATCCAGCGCCACAGGTCAAGGCGATAGGCGGCGTTGCGTTGCGCCGTCTCGACGCTGATGGCCTCGCCCAGGTGGGCTCGGAGGGTCTCGACGGCCTCATCGGCGGTCTTGGGATAGTCGGTCTCGCCCAGCCAGTGGACCAGCAGGATGCGGCCGCGCGGAATGCGCGCCGCGCCAAAGGCCTTGGCCGCCAGGGCCAGATCGGTGTCGTCCCAATAATAGGCGACCTCCGACAACACGATCAGGTCGAAGGCGCCGGCGACGTCATCTTGGGGAATCTGAAGCTGGGCGAACTGCACATTGGCCAGGTCCGTGCAGCGCCGACGGGCTTGCTTGAGCGCAGTCGCCGAGACGTCGAGCGCCAGCAGGTGGTCGCAGCGCGCGGCCAGCCGCCGGGTCAGGACGCCGATCGAGCAGCCGACCTCCAGGCCCCGCGTGGCTTGCTCGCCGCCAAGGGCGGCGAGGGTGGCTTCATACTTCTCGCGCTCGTAATCGCTGGTTTCGAAACCCCATGGGTCGGGATTGGCCGCGTAGAGGCCCTCGAAATAGCCGGGCTCGAGCGAGCGGGTCTTCCTCAACGGCGGCACTCCAGAAAGATCTCGACCGGCCGCTCGGTCAGGGCCGCCAGTTGGGGCGACACCCTGAAACTCTCGGCGGCGTCCTGGATCAGCGGCGTCATCTGGGTTTCGTGGCAGGCCAGGGCCCGTCGACGCCGAGCGATCTCGTCGCCGCACATCAGGCCCCAGACGCCTTTGGCCCCGTGGCGGTGAGCCAGGTCCGGATCGGCCCAACCCCAGACCAGGTACTCCATCTTCACCGGCTCGCGGGTGTCGATCGAGGCGATGTAGTCCGAAGCCAGAAGATTGGCTGCGACATGGTCGCAATGCTGTTCATGACGCCACGGCGCCCAGACGCTCCACGGCTTGAAGCGGTCGGACCATTCGCGCAGGTCGCGCAGCGTGTCGGCATAGGCGGCCTGATCGCGGGGGAGGGGCGCACCGTCCGGCCAGCCCACGAAGTGAACGTCGTCGGGCGGAACGCCAAGAATGTCGAGGGCCGCCAGGGCTTCTTGCCGCCGGGCGCGAGCCAGCCGCCTCGGCGGCCAGGTGGCCGAGCCCTTATGCGACCCCTCGCCGTCGGTGAGGTAGACCACGCGAGGTTTCAGGCCCAGCTTGCTCGCACGGGCGATCAGGCCGCCGCAGCCAAGCGTCTCGTCGTCGGGATGCGGCGCCAGGATCAGGAACGGCGACAGGCCGTCCAGCACCTTGGCCTCAAGATTGAAGGCCTGGTTGACCAGGGCGGCCCAGGCCGGTTCGCCAAGCGCCGTCACCACAGGGGATCGTCCGCCCATGCGTCCTGCGCCAGGAAAGCCGCCGCCGCGCGGTCCAGCGCCTGGTCCGGAACCGGTTGGCGCAGATAGAGCGCCAGATCGCGGCAGGCCTGGTCCAGGGGGTTGTCAACGAAGAAGGCTCGCGTTCCGACGCTGCGCGCAGCCGCTTCCATAACGGCAAGGCCGGCCTCCTCGACGACGCCTCGGGTCATCAGGACGAAGCTGATCGTTTCGGGTCCCGCGTTCGGGGCCTCGGCCCGATCGGCCGCCTCGCGCACCCACAGATAGGCCGATCGGGCGGCCGCCAGGGCCTTGCCGAAGCGGGCGCGGTGAATAGGGTCCTGGCCGGCAGGCGAGGCCGCCAGGTGATCGCGCAGCAGGGTCAGCACGTGTTCCACCCCGCCAAGCTGCACCGCCGTAAAGCGCCATGCGCCGGCCGAGAAGCGCGGCTCGCATTCGTAATCGCCTGGCGCGCCCAGTCGCGTCGCCGCATTCACGGGCAGGCCGGTGAGGTCGTAAGTCCCGCTGACCGTCGCCCTCATGCCCCGCACCCGCCAGGCCGATGGATCGGCGCGGGCCGGATCTGAGGCGTGCGCCAGAACCATCTGCTTGCCCTCCGACGTGGCGGCGGTCACCACGGCGATGTCTATGTGACCCGCGCCTGTGGCGTAGGACTTGGCGCCTCGAAGTCCGCCTTGGGCGATCGTCACGCCAGGCGCAGGCTCGGTGTTCCAGACGCCCAGGACCTTTCCCGCGGCCAGGTCTGCGTCCAGGGTCCGTCTCTGTTCGGCCGAGCCGTGCCAGGCGATCAGGCGGGCGCCGTTGACGTGGCCCTCGAAGATCCGGCCCAGGCTGAGGTTGGCCCGGCCGACAAGGCGCAGCGCCTCCATCAACTCGCGGGGGGAGGGCGTGTCGCCGGCCATCACCTCAAGGGCGCCGATCTGGGCCAGGAAATCGACGTCCTCGGCGGGGAAGGCGCTACGGGCGTCCAGGTCGGCGGCGCGGGACCGAATGACGGGAACGGCCTTGCGAAGGGCGGCCAGCACCTTTGCGGCCGACAGCGGGGGCGATGACGTCGCGAGCGCGACCTGTGCGGACAAGTCAGGCATCCTCGAGCATCGGCGTGCCTTCATGCGCGACCAAGAGGTCGTGCATGTCGTCGGCATGCTCTTCCTCGACGGCGAGGATGCCCTCCAGCATCACCCGCGTGGTCGGATCGTCGTCGCCGAAATAGCGGATCAGCTCGCGATAGTGCTCCACGGCGATCCGTTCGGCGATCAGGTTCTCCTTGATCATGTCGATCAGGTTCTCGCCCTCGACATATTGCGAGGCCGAACGGGTGGCCAGGCCTTCCGGACTGAAGTTCGGCGTGCCGCCCAACTGGGTGATGCGCTCGGCGACGGCCAGGGCGTGCGCGTGCTCTTCCTTGGCGTGCTCGGCGAATTCGGCCTTGGGGCCCTGGCTTGAGATGCCCGAGGCGATGATCGAGTGCAGGGTGTAGCGCAACACGCACACCAGTTCGGTGGCCAGCACGGTCTGCAGGATCTCGATGGTCTTGTTGACGTCGCCGCCATAGGCGGGCGTCAGAGCGCCGTCCTCGAGGTGTTCCCGCGCCCTGGCGCGCAAGGTCTGCACGTCGCTGAGGAAGGGCTTGTCGGCGGCCTGGTCGTTCATGATGCGTCCCTTAATGGTCCGAGCATCCAACGCGCCGTGGCGACTGTTGATCCGGGAGGGAAGCTAACCTTGCGTTTCCGGTGGAATGTCGATTGCCCGACATAGCAAGTGTTTGGTTTGAAAGGGGGAACGCCAGGAGGACAGGGTGGTTATCTGAGCGGGAGATATCTCATGAAAAACGAAACCGTCGCTTGCTGGCTGAAGGGCGGCGCGTCGCCCGCGCCTGCTCGCAAGCCTCCTCCGCGAATGGTCGCCAGATGATCGATGACCTCAGGCCGCTGGCCGTCGTCACCGGCGCTGCTTCGGGCGTGGGATATGAACTGGCCCGTCTGGCTGCCGAGGACGGCTATGACCTCGTCATCGTCGCGGACCTGTCCTCGATCGTCGAAGCCAAGGCTGGGCTCGACCAGTACGGAGGACGGGTCTATGCGCTGCAGGTCGACCTTTCGACGATTCAGGGCGTGGATGAACTCGTCGAGCTGGTCGCCGATCGTCCTGTCGACGCTCTGATGATCAATGCTGACCGTGGTCTGGGCTACGGCTTTCTGGATCAGGACTGGAGCGAGGCGCGACTGGTGATCGACGCCAACGTTATCGGCGCCGTCTATCTGATCCAGCATCTGGCCAGGGACATGCGCGAGCGCGACCGAGGCAGGATTCTGATCACGGGGTCCATCGCCGCCTTCATGCCGGGCTCGTTCCAGGCCGTCTATAATGGCAGCAAGGCTTTCCTCGACAGTTTCGCCTGGTCATTGCGCAACGAACTAAAGGACACCAGCGTCACGGTGAGTTGCCTGATGCCAGGCCCGACGGATGCAGGCGTCTTCGCCGACGCCGACCCTCTGGACGCCGCGCGGCGACGACATTCCGGCAGGACCGATCCGGCGCACGTGGCCCTGGCGGGATATCGGGCCATGCAGAAGGGCGAGGGCGATGTGGTCGCCGGCTTCAAGACCAGGCTCCAGTCGGCCCTCGCCGAGGCGGCGAGGCTGGCCGCCCTGGATGATCAGCGTCTGAAGGCAATATTGCCGAGCTCCAGAAAGAACTAAATATATCTTAGTGTCAAAATTGGCGTGTCAATTTTATTTCGATCTCTTTTGGTTTTCGGCATAGCTAATTATCTAGCTTCGGTATGAATTTATAATCGTGATGCAACCGTGTTTGGTCGGGAAGGCTTATCCCCTGACCTCTCGGAGATCCATGAACATGCTGAAAACCACGATTGGCGTCGCGCTCGCCGCGATGCTGCTGGCTGCTTGCGGCCAGAAGAGCGCCGACCATGAGAAGGTCGAGGGGCCGGCCGTTTCCGCGCCGGCTGCTCCGGGCAATGCCGCGGTCGACACCGCGCCGACGACCGGCGAGACCGGTCCGACGCCGGGCGCCAGTTCCTACACCGCCGACCAGGCGCGGGCCGCCATTGAGAAGGCCGGCTACAGCGAGTTGGGTCCTCTGAATCAGAACGCCAACGGTCTTTGGCAGGGGAAAGCCACCAAGGACGGCCGCAAGGTCAATGTCTCCATCGACTACAAGGGCGCGATCACCGAGCTCTAGGCTCGGCCGCCCTTGCTCGCCTCAAATCACAATCTTTCTGGGAAGAACCACATGAGCAAGACCATCACCCGGCTGTTCGACAGCCACACCGACGCGCTCGCCGCGATTGCGGACCTCAAGGACTACGGCGTCGCCGAAGACCGTATCAGTCTGGTCTCCGACAACACCGACAACTGGCATGACGACGGGCGCAGGGCCGGCGGTCCGCTGGGAGATCACGATGGCGACGGTGACAACGACGTCGCCGACGGCGCCGGCAAGGGGGCGGCCGCGGGCGGACTGGTCGGCGGCGGCGCGGGCCTGCTGGCCGGCCTCGGCATGCTGGCCATTCCCGGCCTGGGACCCGTCGTCGCGGCCGGCTGGCTCGCGGCCACGGCGGTCGGAGCGGCCGTCGGCGCGGCGGCCGGCGGCGCCACGGGCGGCCTGCTCGGCGCTCTGAAGGAGGCCGGTCACAGCGATGACGAGGCCAACGTCTATTCCGAGGGCGTGCGGCGCGGCGGCGCCCTGGTCAGCGTCAGGGCGCAGGACGGCGAGATTGAAGCTGTCGAGCGGATTCTCGACGAAGGGCGAGGCGTGGACGCCGCGCGTCGCGGCGAGGCCTATCGCCAGGACGGCTGGACGGGCTTTGATCCCTTGGCGGCTCCCTATAGCGCCGAGCAGATCGGTCGCGAGCGCGCCCTTTACGGCGAGGATCGCTCGTTCGCGACGCGCCGGGGCGACGACCTGCTGATCGATGACGAGGTGGTCCGACCCGAGGATCGCGGCGTCGCCGATCCGGTCCGTCGCGAGTATTAGAAGCTATCGCCCCGACCTCGGCATGCCCGGTGGTCGGGGCGCCTTTTCCGTTTTCGCCGAAAGACGTGATCGAGCGTGATGGCGCCTTTGCTGCGTTGCAGCATTTGAACTGGGCGGCGGCTTTTCCGCCTCGCTGTTTTCAGGACATCACCATGCCGAGCCTCGGCGACACCACCGCTATGCTGGCGCGCCTGCGTCGCGCCTCGTTTTCCGCTCCAGACGCGATCGGGCGCCTGGAGCGCACGGACGATTTCGGCGTCAATCCTGGTCACCTGACGATGCTGAGCTATCGGCCCGAAGGCTTGGCGTCCGGATCGCCGCTCGTGGTCGTCCTGCACGGCTGCACCCAGACTGCTGCGGCCTACGCCGAAGGCGCCGGCTGGCTAGACCTAGCCGACCGCATGGGCTTCATGATCCTCGCGCCGCAGCAGGCTCAGAGCAACAATCCCAATCGCTGCTTCAACTGGTTCCTGGCGGGCGACATCCGGCGAGGCAAGGGAGAGGGCGCTTCCATCGCGGCGATGGTCGGTCATCTGCTCGACGCTCATGATCTTGATCCGCAGCGGGTCTTCGTTACGGGATTGTCGGCGGGCGGGGCGATGGCGGGGGTGATGCTGGCTGTCTATCCCGACCTCTTGGCGGGCGGCGCCGTGATTGCGGGCCTGCCTTATGGCGTGGCCCGCAACGTCCAGAGCGCGATGCAGGTCATGAACCGGCCCGCTGCTCGTTCAGGCGCGGATTTCGCCGCTCTGGTTCCCGCCTTCCAGGGCGGCTCCCGGCCCCGGCTGTCGATCTGGCACGGCGACGCCGACCGCACCGTGCATGTCCAGAACGCTCATGACCTGGCCCAGCAGTGGGTCGCCCTGCAAGGGCTGCCCATCGCGCCGCATCGGGTGGAGCCGCTGGCGCATGGAACCCGCTCGACCTGGCGGTCCGCCGGGGGCGAGCCGCTCGTCGAGTTGAACATCGTTCGCGGCCTTGGCCATGGCGCCCCGCTTTCCATGAAGCGCGCCGGCGATGTCGGCAAGGCGGGGCCCTTCTTGCTCGAGGCGGGGATTTCTTCGTCCCTGGAGATCGTCAGGTTCTGGAAGATCGACGAAGGGCGCGGCGAGCGGAGCGGCGATGGAGGGGCTGAGCGGGCGCTGGAAACGATCGCGCCGACGCAGCCTGCAGCCCAGCCGGAGCGTCCCGAGATCGGCGGTCTGGGAGAGGGGGTCATGAAAGCTGTCAGCCACGTGCCCGCAGGCGTCCAGGACGTAATCGCCAAGGCGCTGCGTGCGGCTGGTCTCCTGAAGTAACCAGCTGTGGCCTGAACAGGCGCCGCGTTTACACTTTGCGAGGGGGTGGTGGGTAGTGATTTTGAATTATGACAATATAATTTCTGCTGACAAAGGCGATTTTGTTCCGTAATTATCGAATTGAATTAGTGCCTTGTCGTGATTTATATTTTGCTTTGCTCTTGAATATTGTTAATAAAATCGCCATTTGATGTGGGTCGGGAGGAGTATGTCTCATCCCAAGGAATCCCACAAAATGCGTATCCAACTCCTGGTCGCCGGCGTCTGCGCCGCGGCCCTCATCCCCGCCGCCGCGCTCGCGCAACAGACCTGCGAGCAGCGGCAGAGCAATCGTGTGGCCGGAACCCTCCTCGGCGCTGGTGTCGGGGCGGCGGCAGGCAGCGCCGTGGCGGGCCGCGGCGATCGTGGCGAAGGGGCCGTTATCGGCGGCATCGCTGGCGCCCTGATCGGTAATCAGGTCGCCAAGGGGCGTCCCGACTGCGCCCGCGCCTATGGCTTCTACGATAATCAGGGCGCCTGGCACGCCAACGCCGTCTCGCGAAGCGAGGCTTCCGGCTATTTCGATCGCAACGGCGACTGGGTCGACGGGGCTCCACGCGGCTACTACGCGTCCGACGGGCGCTGGATGCAGGCGAGCACCGACGTCGCGGCGTCCGGCTACTATGCCAACGGTCTGTGGGTTCCAGCCTCGGCCACCGGCTACTACGCTCAGGACGGTCGCTGGGTCTCGGCCGCTTCCGGTTACTATGACAGGTCCGGTCGCTGGATCGCGGGCGCAGCCAGCGGTCGCTACGACGCCAACGGACGCTGGATGCCGGGCCAGCCGAGCGGACGGCGCGCCGCCAACGGAGCCTGGATCGCTGATCCGCAGCCGGGCTATTACGCCAACGGGCGCTGGGTGCGTGGCGAGACGGTCGGTTACTACGACGCCCGTGGCGGCTGGGTCTCGACGGATGCTCGCCGCCCGCGCGCCGATTATCCCGCCGGTCAATATCCCGACGGCCGCGGCAGGCTCAGCATCGACGATCGTCAGGCGCAACTGGCCGAGCGCATCAATCGCGGCGCCTATAGCGGTCGCCTGAGCCGGGCTGAGGCGGGCCAGGCGACACGAACCCTGGCCGCGATCGAGCGCCAGGAGCGGTCCTTGCGCAACCGTCAAGGCGATCTTGGTCCCAGAGGGCGGGCGATCATCACCGCTCGGCTCGATCGGTTGAGCGACAGCATCAGCGGCGATTTCCGCGACGATCGCTGACATCCGCAATACAGCGCCGGGCGACGTTCCTTGGAAGGTCGCCCGGAATCGCATCGTGCGCCGGCCCCTAGCGGCGGCGCGCTTGGCTAGCCCCTTCGGATACGAAACATGCCCTATCTCTTCGTCGCTGCCGCCGTATGTGTCATGCTGGCGCTAGCGCTTCCCGTTGTCTTTCGGCTTCTGCCTAAGCAAAGCTTGGCGAGATCGCGTCGCGTTCCTCCGCTTTCCCCGTCAGGTCACTGGAAGAAAAGTGCGCCGAACGCGTCAACCGGGCGGTTTCACCCGTAGATCCATGCCGAGCGTCGGGCCAATGCCGTCGGGGTGTTCGCCGAACGGGTTGAGGCGACGGCGATGGGCGATGGCCTCGAGCCGGGTTCGCAGATCATCATCGATGACGATAGCCTGCCTGGCGCCGTCATCGTTGTCCAGACCGCCTTGGGAGGCGACGAGAACCTCGCCGAGGGCGGCCAGAAAGGCTTCGTCCTCCGGCGTTCCCTCGGCCGGTGGATTGTCGAGGTGGCTGAGGACCACTTCCAGCGCGTCTTCGAAGGTCGGTGACATGGCGGGCCCTTTCGAAACCCCGAGCCGGGGAAGGCCCCAGCGAAAGCCGCTCCAATAAAAACGTTCAAGCGACGCTATGGTTCGGGATCCCGCTGCGCGGTTTCGTCGCCCGGTCTGGTCGTCGGAGCCGATCCCGATTTGTGCTAGAACTAAAGCTTCGGCGCGGCGTTGAGAGTCCGGCGCAAGCGCCGATCTCTCGCCCGGGAACGGCTGTCGTTTCGAGAGCCTTCGGGTCGTGGATCCCCCTATGCTCGATGAGGCTCGCCCCGTT
The DNA here is from genome assembly GCF_003094615.1 of Caulobacter radicis. GTDB lineage: Bacteria > Pseudomonadota > Alphaproteobacteria > Caulobacterales > Caulobacteraceae > Caulobacter > Caulobacter radicis. The sequence goes on from NZ_QDKO01000025.1 coordinate 101,958, forward strand.
CCGTCGCCCATCGACGCCCTGGCCCAGGCCCTGGTGTCCTCATCGGATGCGCCCATACTTCTGCTCAATGGCGACTTCAGGATCGTCGCGGCGAGCGAGTCCTTCGCCGAAGCCTTTCGCATCGACGTGGAGAAGGCGGTCGGCCTGTCGGCGTTCGTTCTTGGCGAAGGCGAATGGAGCGCGCCGTCGTTGCGAGACTTGCTCGCCATCGCGCTGGAGGGGGGCGGCGCTGTCGAGGCCGGTGAGATGGATCTGGTCCGAGCTGGCGAGGACGCCAGGCGGCTGGTGATCAGGGCGCGACGGCTCGACTACGGCGACCCTGCCAACCCGCTTCTGCTTCTGACCATCTTCGACGTGACGGACGCGCGCCTCGCCGATCGCGTCAAGGACGACCTAGTGCGCGAGAAGGCCGTGCTGTTCGACGAACTGCAGCACAGAATCGCCAACAGCCTGCAGATCATCGCCAGCATCCTGATGCAGTCGGCCCGCAAGGCGCCGTCCGCCGAGATCCGCGCCCATGTCGCCGACGCCCACAGTCGAGTGATGTCGGTCGCCGCTCTCCAGCGCCAACTGGTGGAGTCGGGCGCGGGTGAGGTGGAACTGAAGGCCTATTTCAGGGCGCTGTGCGACGGCATCGCCGCCTCGATGGTCTCCAATCCTGAGAAGCTCACGCTCTCCGTCGTCAGCGACGAGCACTGGGTGGCCGCGGAGGTTTCGGTAAGCATGGGACTGATCGTCACCGAGCTGGTCATCAACGCCCTCAAGCACGCGTTTCCAGGTCGCGAAGGCGGGCATATCTGGATGGAGTACAGCGCCTCGGAAGGCGGCTGGACGCTGTCGGTCGCCGACGATGGCGTGGGCATGCCGCCCGCAAGCGGATCCGTCAGGGTTGGCCTCGGCTCGAGCATCATCCAGGCCCTGGCCAAGCAGTTGAGGGCCGAGGTCGTCGTGGATGGTTCCGGACCGGGTGCCCGCGTCGCCATTGTCCACCAGCCGCAACTGCAGCCTCAGAACGCGTGAAATTCGCGTCAGGGCAAAGCCCAGGCGCAGCTGATGGCGCGACATCTTCGCCTGGGACGAACACCGCTCAGCGGGCTTTATCGTCAACAACCGACCTGCAATTTGGCTCAATGCGCGCCCAACCGCCTCGCGGTCGCAGGGCGTTCAGCCGTGCTTGTCGATCGCCATCTGGATGACGTCAGTGCGGCCGGTTCGAAAGCCTGCCTCGCAGTAGGCGAGATAGAAGAGCCAAAGCCTGCGGAAGCGCGCGTCGAAGGCCTTCGAGCCCTCGGCTATGGAGGGGTAGGCTCGTTCGAAGCGCTGGGCCCACAGCGCCAGGGTCTGGGCGTAGTCCTGGCCGAACCGCTCGGTCCTGCGCCAGCGCAGGCCGCGGGCGGCGATCAGCGGCGCCAGGCGGTTCTCGGAGGGAAGTGACCCGCCCGGGAATACATAGCGCTGAATGAAATCGGTGCGGGCGTCGTATTCGTCGAACAGCGCATCCTGGATGGTGATCACCTGCAGGCCGGCGCGGCCGCCGGGCTTCAGCAGCGAGCCCAGCTTGTCGAAATAGACGCCCCAGTAGTCGCGGCCCACTGCTTCCAGCATCTCGATGGACGCCACGCGGTCGAACTGGCCCGTCAGGTCGCGATAGTCGAGCAGGCGGATGTCGACCCGCTCGGCCAGCCCGGCCTCGAAGATCCGGCGGCGCGCGAAGTCGTGCTGTTCCCGCGAGATGGTCACGGCGGTGACCCGGGCGCCGATCCTGGCGGTCGCGAACTGGGCGAACCCGCCCCAGCCGCAGCCGATCTCGACGACGCTGTGGCCGGGCCTGAGGTCGATCAGGGCGGCCAGGCTTTCGTACTTGGCCGTCTGGGCGGCTTCCAGCGACTGGCCCGGATGCTCGAACCGTGCCGAGGAGTAGGTCATGGTCTCGTCCAGCCAGGCTCCGTAGAAGGCGTTCCCGAGATCGTAGTGGGCGTGGATGTTGCGGCGCGACCCGGCCTTGCTGTTGGCGCGCAGGCGGTGGAACGCCCAGTTGGCGAGCTTCATCGGCAAGCCGCCGTCGAACAGGCGCCGGATGTGGTCGTAGTTGTTGGCCAGGGTCGTCAGCAGCGCCGCCAGGTCGGGGCTGTCCCATTCCCCCGCCATGAACCCTTCGGCAAAACCGATGTCGCCATTGGCCAGCACTCGCGCGGCGAAGCGGAAGTCGTGCACGACGATGGTGGCGGCAAGGCCCGGGGCGGCGCCCGCCAGGTGACGGCGCTCGCCGCCCGGCGTGACGATCGTCAGTTCTCCCCAGGTCCAGCGCGCCGAGAGCAGCCGCATGACCAGGTCGAACAGTGGCGAGCCGCGCGATGCGCCGGCGACGCGGAGGTCCAGGGATGTGTCGCTCATCTGAGGCGGCCCTCGTCAGGGTGGCGTCCGCCGCGCCACGGGGCGAGGATGGACATGTCCCGAGGTCCTACGGTCGAGGTTGCCGATCGGATGGCGGCGCGCGCTATTTTTCGTTTCCGGTGATCCGGGCGGGCGGCCGTGCCGTATCATCCGCATGCATGCGACTCGGGCCCTATCCGCACACCCTGCAGGCCGTCACGCCGTGAGCTCCTCACGCGCGCTGGACGATCTCGTCGTGCGCGTCGGCGCAAGCCGCGACCGCGAGGCTTTCGCGGGGCTGTTCGACCACTATGCGCCAAGGATCAAGGCGCTGCTGATGCGCGGCGGCGCCAGCGCCTCGGCTGCCGAGGAACTGGCCCAGGAAACCCTGCTGGTCGTCTGGCGCAAGGCGCACCTCTTCGACCCCGCCCGCGCTTCGGCGGCGGCCTGGATCTTCACGATCGCCCGCAACCTCCGCATCGACCATTTCAGGCGCGGCTCGGTCACCCTTCATGAGCTCGATTTTCACCTGGACGCGGAGGAGCCGGCCCAGCCCGACGCCATCCTCAGCGGGGCGCAGGACGCCCAGCGGGTGAGGGCGGCGATGCTCAGCCTCAACGCCGACCAGGCCGCCGCCATCGAAATGGCCTTCTTCCAGGAGCAGACCCATACGGAGATATCCAGGACGCTCGGCGTTCCGCTCGGAACGGTCAAGGCGCGCATCCGGTTCGGCATGATGAAGCTGCGGGCCTGCATCGAAAGGGACAGGGGGGACGTGCAATGAGCCTTCGCCGTCAGCCCAGCGAGGAAAGGCTGCTGGCCTTCGCCGCGGGAACCCTGAGTTTCCCGGAAGCCGTCGTCGTGGCCGCGCATCTCAGCCTGCGGCCGGCTACGCGCCCGTGGGCCGAGCTCGGCTCGGCCGTGGGCGGCGTGCTGCTCGACGACCAGGCGCCGGAAGCGATCAGCCAGGGCGCCCGGCGGGACGTCATGGCGCGCCTGGACGCCGACGAGGCCGCCGCTGAGCCGAGGCCGGCCTCGGCCGATCCTGTTCTTCCGGCGCCTCTCGACCAGTTCGCGCTTGGGCCCTGGCGCTGGCTGGGACCGGGCGTGCGGGTTCGCGACGTGCTCGGGACCCGGCAGGGCGACTGCCGTGTCATCCTGCTGAAGATCGCCTCGGGGCAGTCGGCGCCGCGCCACACCCATGGGGGTGTTGAACTGACCTGCGTGATCGACGGCGCCTACGCCACCGAGGACGGTGTCTTTTCGCGCGGCGACTTCGAGGAGGCCGACCCGAGCGTGACACACCAGCCCAAGGTCGTCTCCAAGGAGCCCTGTCTCTGTGTCGCCGCGCTTGACGGCCAGATCATGTTGCCCGGCAGGCTTGGCAAGCTGCTCGCGCCTTTCGTGCGCCTCTAGGGGCGCTGGCCGGGCTCGCCCGAGCTTTCGTCGCGAGGCCGCGGCTTGGCCCCGCTCAGCTCTGGCTGATAGAGGCCGGTGGTCATGCGCAGGAGCAGCCCCTCGGGACGCAGTCGCGGTCCGAAGCGCTCGCAAGGATCGGGTGTCGCCACGGGGCGAGGCTTTCGGTCGCGCGGCGTCAGGGCTGCCGCCACTGCGTCCCCGAATGGTTCGGCCAGTTGGTGGGCGTCCCCGACTGGCGACAGCGACGGCTTGTCGGCGCCCACGACCATGGCCTGCCGGCTCCAGACCAGGGCGGCCGCCTGGGCGCCGTCCGGCGCCAGGAGCTCGGCCTCGGCCCACAGCCCGCCCACCCCGCCCGGCGCCCGCAGCGAGACCGGACCCGGGATGAAGAAATTGGCCACCGCCGAGGCGGCCGCCCCGGCCTGGTTGGTGAGTTCGATGCGGGTCACGCCGACCTTGACGGTCCCCGCGTCGGGGGAGGGGGCGTCGATCAGGGTGAAGCGCTTGCTCAGCTCGTAGCAGACCTGCCGGTCGACCTCAGTCAGCACCGCCTGGCGGTGCTCGTCCTCGACCGACAGGGCCTCGCTCGAATGGCTCGCGGCGGGCGTGATCCAGAGCTGTTCGATTGGCGCGGCCATCGCCTCGTCGCGGCGCTCGTACACCGTGGCTCGAACACTGCCAGGCCGTTTGGCCAGGCCATCGTAGCTGCTTAGAAAGCCGGAATACGAGGCGCCGCCGCTGGCGCACGCCGCGCACGTCGCGACCAAACCTGCTATCGCGGCCGCACGGATGACCTTGTCGGACATGTCGCCTCCTCTGTCACGCTCTATACGGCGGGAGGCGGGCGCTGGATCATTCTCAGTTGCAGCCGGACGCGGCTCTACCGGCCTGCCGGAGCCTGTCGTGCACCGCGAAGTTCGTCGGATATCACGATCCCTCGACCATCGCGCTTCTCTCGAAGCTGCGACGAGCGGCGTTCGCCTATCCATCGGGGTTCGACGGAACGCGGCGGGCTCCTAAACCGACACACCCCTTTGGTGATCATCGGAAAGGGTTCTCGACCTGCTCTTTCTGGCCAAAGCTATCTCCACTCATCCACCGTCCCCATTCGCTTGGTCAGCGGCGGCGCTGCGGCGCGCCACTGGGGTTTGGGAAGAGGCTTAGCGAAGTGCCACCCTTGGCCTAGCTCGACACCCAGGTCGCGGAGCAAATTGGCGGCGTCGCGAGTTTCTACCATCTCGGCGATCGTCGTCATGCCCAGGTCACAGCAGAGGGCGACAATGTGCTTCAGGAGCACGGCGTCACGGCTGCCACGTCGCAGCGCTTGCACATAGCCGCCGGTTCTACATCCGGGCCTACTGGCATCAGGCCTTGGTCGCGCGCTCGTGCTCGGCGGATAAGGTCGCGCGAACATCCTGGCTCGACCGTCCGCGCGACGGGTCGACCTGAATGGCATCATAGGCCTTGGCGGCTTCACCGCTAAGCCAGGTGTCGAACGCGCGGTCGCGGGCCTGCAGCGCGCGAAGACCTTCGCGGATCACTTCGCTTTCGCTGGCGTAGTCGCCAGACGCGACCTTTGCCCGCACTTGGGCGGCCATCTCGTGGGCAGCGTGACGCTGAATTGCTGGGTGGAACGCATGGCTATGCTCCGATTTCCGAGTAGGATTTAATCCTATCGGCGCGGCCTCGCAAACCTTGCCCTGGGGCCGCGCCAGGTCGACTTGACTTGGACAAAGCTCGTCATATGGGAGGCGCTCTCGCATTCGTCGTGCTCAAGGGGCTCTTGAACGACGAAGTCCCACCCGAACCGATCGCGATCGGCCTTGGCGACCAACTGGGCCCTGGCGCAGAGGGACTTGAATTTGGATTCGCCGAAGTCGCCCAATTCGTCTGAAGGCAGGGGAGTGGGAGCGTCTGTCGTCGACTGACGCCCAGGAGCTGGCGGCGGCCGCCGCTGTCAGTCTCTGACTATCGAGATCGCGCAGCACCTCCAGCCGCGCCAGTTCTTTGTCGCTCATGCTCCGAACCGCCATCCCAGGCCCTCCAGAAAACACGCTGGAAGGGTGACATGCCTAACTGGCACGGGGGTGACATTCTCATCCGGTCGCTACATACCTAGCGCGCCTAATAAATCTTATCGGAAATTGGGCCTTGGGTGCGGTTTCTAACAACCTAGGAATTTGCGGCCCTGCAGCGTGGGCGCACGACGCGAACTGCGCCTGGCCGCCGCGCCGTGTTCCGAGAGCGCCTGAAGCCTGTCACCCGGCTCACGCCAAGCCGAGGCCCTTGGGCCAGGCATTGACTTGCCCGAAGGCGTCGGTCTGCCACGGGTCCTCGCCTCCTCAAGGATTTGGCCTTCAGCGGCGAAGCCGGGCGACGCTCTGGGGGCCGTGAAAGTCGTTCACCAACTGCGTAGGCCATTCACCCATCGGGCGCGCCGCGAAGCTCGTTCACTGCACCAAGGTCGAGCCGTGAAAACCGATCACTGTCCGTGAAAATCTGTCACATAAGGTCAAAATTGCGAATATCGTTCTCCGTTTAGAGGCGCTGGATCGAGGAGCGCCTCCTCCGAGCGTCCGGACAATACTGAGGCTCCGTCCTCCGACGCTAAACGGAACAGGCCCTAGAGAACCACGTTTGCTGATCCCGAGGGACAGCTGATGAAACAGGTTGCGGCACTTCTGGCAGCGGTGAGCGTGACGGGCTGCGCGACCCATGGCGCGCCCTCGGGCGCGCTTTCCAGCTACGATGGCCTGCAAAAGCAAGATGGCGCCATGCGTACGGGCGTTTCTCAGCGCATCGACCAAACGCGGCTGAAAGTTCCCGTTACGTTCACATGATGGTAGAGCTGGCGCATGGAGTCGCCGGCGCGAAAGATCATCCACATCGACATGGACGCCTTCTATGCGTCAGTCGAACAGCGCGATGATCCTGGCCTGCGCGGAAAGCCGGTCGTGGTCGGCTCGCCAGCCCCGCGCGGGGTGATCGCCGCGGCCAGCTACGAGGCCCGCAAATTCGGCGTGCGCTCTGCCATGCCCTCCAGCACGGCCTTGCGCAAATGCCCCCAGCTCGTCTTCGTCCCCCACCGCATGGACGTCTACCGGGCCGTCTCTCACCAGATCCACGAGATCTTCGCCGACTACGCCGACGCCGTTGAGCCGCTGTCGCTGGACGAAGCCTATCTCGACGTCAGCGGCGACAAGGCCGGCGTAGGCAGCGCCACGGAGACTGCCAGGACCATCCGGGCCCGTATCCGACAGGAGACGGGCCTGACAGCCTCGGCCGGCATTTCCTACAATAAATTCCTGGCCAAGATGGCGAGCGACCAGAACAAGCCCGATGGTCAGTTCCTCGTTTCGCCGGGTCAGGGACAGGCCTTTGTGGCGAGCCTGCCGATCGGACGCTTCTATGGCGTCGGCGCGGTGACCGAGGCCAAGATGAAGCGGCTGGGGGTCCATACCGGCGAGGATCTAGCGCGCCAGTCCCTGGCCTTTCTGCAGCAGCACTTTGGCAAGTCGGGTCCCTGGTTTTACGGCATCGCACGGGGCGTTGATGCGCGCGCGGTCAATCCCAGCCGGGAGCGTAAATCCTCGGGATCGGAGACGACCTTCGAGGCCGACCTTGTCGATCCGCTCCGTATCGAGGCTGAGGTGGCGGCGCTCGCCGACAAGGTCTTTTCCTGGTGCCTAAAGGCCCAGGCGTTCGGCCGCACGGTCACGGTGAAGATCAAGTATGCTGATTTCCAGCAGGCTACCCGAGCCCGTTCGGCGGCCAGCGCGATCGACGACCCGGCCCTGCTGCAGCGCCTCTCCCTGGACCTCGTTCGATCGGCCTTTCCGTTGCGCGCCGGCGTCCGGCTGCTGGGCGTCACTGTCTCCAATCTCGAGGCTCCGCCGGCGACGGGAGGCCAGCGCTTGCTTCTGGCCTAGGCGTCGGACGACAACTTCGCGGCCAACCAGCAGACCCAGTGGCTAGTGTTTCGAGTCCGATGACGTCTTGGCCCGCGCCGCGCCAATAACGGCCTTAGCGCACTTCCGGAAACTGGACTTCCAGCGCTGAGCCGCAGTAAGGCACGAGCGCTGGCGGGCGCCTCCCGCTCACCTATTATCCGGAAGGCGCCAGCCACTCGCCTGGCCTCTATCTCGGGCTGAGCATTAGGTCACGAACTGCCTCACCCACGCCGGCGGCCGACTGCGGGTTCTGGCCGGTCACCAGTCTGCCGTCGACGACGACCTTGGCGGTCCAGTCGGGCGCCGCCTGATGGTGAGCGCCACGAGACGAAAGCTTGTCCGCCAGAAGGAAGGGCACGGTCGTGTGGAGGCCGACCGCCCTTTCCTCGCTGTTGGTGAACGCAGCGAGGCGCTTGCCAGCCACGAGATAGTCGCCGTTGCTCAGCTTAACGTCCACCAGCGCCGCAGGCCCGTGGCAGACGGCCGATACCACCCCGCCCTGCTCGTAGATGGCGCTCGCCACCCGTTGAACCGCGGTGTTGCCCGGAAATCCCACATCGCGCCATGGCCGCCGGCGAAGAGCATCGCCGAGTAGCGTTGGGAAGCCGTTTGCTAGAAGCTGTTCAATGCCAAGCAGCGGCAATCCAGTATGGCCGCTGAAATCTCTCAATGAGATTTGTCGGCGAAAGACGGGCCTCTTAATGACTACGGAGGCTAGTGGATCTCGCTGTCGCAAGGTCGGGTTAGAAGCTTCACCGCCCATCCGCTTTCAAAGCGGGAAATCTCCAGCACACTACTCAAAGCTGATCTCCAGACGCATCGATCGGGCGTCGCAGGAAGAAAGGCCGACCCGAAGGCCGGCCTCGACGAACGTTTAGCGTTCCACGTCTAGCGTTCCACGTCGCCTTGACCGGTGCGGCCCGGCTGGATGGCGCCGGTGTCGACGCCGCCCGCGAGGCCCTCGCCCTCGCCCTCGATGTCGCGCCCTTCCTGGAGCTCGCCCGGACGACGCTCGCCCTGCTGGTTCTGCTGATCCGGCTGGGCCTGCTGGGGGCTGGTCTGCTGTTGCTGCGGCTGGCGGGTGTCGCCTTGCTGGTTCTGCTGGCCGACTTGCTGGCGCTGAGCGTCGTTGGACTGCTGCTGCATGCGATCGTTGTTGGCGTTCTCGCTCATGGCCGTCTCCCTGATGGGTTGATCGCCGGATGCTCCGGCCCATCCCCAATGCGGTGGAAGCAACGAGCGTTCCTCCGTCGAGAACCCGACGAAGAGCACCTCATAAGTCGCTGATTCGACTTAAATAACGCCGCGCGAAGGTCACCGGTGAAATCGTCTCTCAACTAGCACGGCCATGGGAACCGGCGGCCGACGCTCCGGCTTGAAACGGCGCACAATCGCCACCGGAGCGCCGACATGCCCACCGCCAAAGCCGCCTCGAAATCCGCCGCGAAAACCGCCAAGGCCCGCCGCACCCGCCGTACGGGTCGGCGCGATCCCCTGGCGATCCGCCTGCTCAAGGCCGACCACCGAGAGGTGGAGGCCATGTTCGACGAGTACGAACAGCTAGAGAGCGACCGCGACAAGCAGGCCCTGTTCGACAAGATCGCGCTGGCCCTGAAGGTCCACACCCAGATCGAGGAGGAGATCCTCTATCCCGAAAGCCGCGGCGAGGTGGAGGACGACCTGATCGACGAGGCCTATGTCGAGCACGACGGCGCCAAGAAGCTGATCGCCGAGATCGAGGCGATGAAGCCCGGCGAAGAGTTCTATGACGCCAAGGTCAAGGTGCTGGGCGAGTACATCAAGCACCACGTCAAGGAAGAGGAACAACCCGGCGGCTTCTTCGCGCAGGCCAAGAAGGGCGACGAGGACCTCGAAGCCATGGGCGAACGCATGGCCGCGCGCAAGGAAGAGCTGATGGCGGAGTTCTCCAAGCAGCCCTCCCACTAACATCCAGTAGGATCGACCGGGCGGCGATCGTTCCCCTCAGGAGCAGGTCGTCGCTCGGTCGGACCGGCGCATCGAAGGGGTCAATGCTTGTGCTCGGGCATGGCCTTGCGCTTGGTGTGCGCGAACTCCTCCAGCTGCTTCTCGCTCATCGACAGCATCGATTTCGACGCGCCCTTGAGCTTGCTCTTGGGCGTGTCGCCACGCTTGGCGGACAGGGCGGCTCCGGCGGCTTTTTGCTGGGCGGCGGACTTGGCGGGCATCGGCGATCTCCTCTGGGATGGCTTGCCCTCAACGCCCGTCCGGTCTGCGCAGCTTCATCATCGACACGATCATCAGACGGGTCCGGCCAAGCTCGGAACCGGCTTCGGGGCTTTTGGATTGCCCCACGATCCCATCCCAGGAGACTGACATGGCCAAGGGCATGACCACCGAACGCGGCGTCGGCGACGAGACCCACCAGCGCGTTCCGGAGGGCGGCCCGCACACACCGGACGGCCACCTGACCACCAACCAGGGCGTGCGGATTTCCGGCAACCAGAACCAGCTGAAGGCGGGCCCGCGTGGTCCGGTGCTGCTGGAAGACTTCGTGCTGCGCGAGAAGATCTTCCACTTCGATCACGAGCGCATCCCCGAGCGCATCGTCCATGCCCGCGGCTCGGCGGCCCACGGCTATTTCGAGCCCTATGCGGCCGCCGCCAAGCTTAGCAAGGCCGACCTTTTCCAGCGCCCAGGCGAGAAGACGCCAGTGTTCGTGCGGTTCTCGACGGTCGCCGGCGGCGCCGGCAGCGTCGACACCCCGCGCGACGTGCGGGGCTTTGCGGTGAAATTCTACACCCAGGAAGGCAACTGGGACCTCGTGGGCAACAACATCCCGGTGTTCTTCATCCAGGACGCCATCAAGTTCCCCGACCTGATCCACTCGGTGAAGATGGAGGCCGATCGCGGCTATCCGCAATCGGCCAGCGCCCACGACACCTTCTGGGACTTCATCAGCCTGATGCCCGAGGCCACCCACATGATCATGTGGGCGATGAGCGACCGGACGATCCCGCGGAGCCTGCGCACCATGGAAGGGTTCGGCATCCACACCTTCCGGCTGGTCGACGCCAAGGGCAAGGCGACCTTCGTCAAGTTCCACTGGAAGCCCAAGCAGGGCGTGGCCTCGACCCTGTGGGACGAGGCGGTGAAGCTGGCGGGCGCTGATCCCGACTTTCAGCGTCGCGACCTCTTCGAAGCCATCGATCGCGGCGACTTCCCCGAGTGGGAGCTGGGCGTGCAGGCCTTCGATCAGGCCTTCGCCGACGCCCTGCCCTACGACGTGCTCGACCCCACCAAGATCATTCCCGAGGAAGTGCTGCCGGTCACGCCGATCGGCCGCATGGTGCTGGACCGCAACCCCGACAACTTCTTCGCCGAGACTGAGCAGGTCGCCTACTGCCCGGCCAACATCGTGCCGGGGATCGACTTCACCGACGATCCACTGCTCCAGGGGCGCCTGTTCTCCTATCTCGACACCCAGAAGAGCCGGCTGGGCGCCGCCAACTTCAACCAGTTGCCGATCAACGCGCCCAAGTGCCCGGTGATGAACTTCCAGCGCGACGGCATGATGCAGATGCAGGTCCACAAGGGCCGCGCCAACTACGAGCCCAACAGCCTGGCCGAGACCGCAGGCGAGGACGGTGGGCCGCGCGAGTGCCCGGTGACGGGTTTCCGCACGACCCAGGACGGCGCCGACATCGTCGCGGAGAAGCTGCGCGTGCGGCCCGAAAGCTTCGCCGACCACTACAGCCAGGCGCGAATGTTCTTCCGCTCGCTGTACCCGGCCGAGCAGGCGCACCTGGCCTCGGCCCTGGTGTTCGAGCTTTCCAAGGTCGCCATCGAGGCGATCCGCACGCGGATGCTGTCGAACCTGGTCAATGTCGATCCGGACCTGGCCAAACGGGTAGCCGCGGGCCTTGCCATGGACCTGCCCAAGGCCTCCAAGACCGCCGCGCCGGTCCAGGATCTGGAGCTGTCGCCGGCCCTGCGGATCGTGGAAGGTCCGCGCGCACCCAAGGACATTAAGGGCCATGCGATTGGCATCCTGGTCGCTGACGGCTCGGACGCCAACGCGGTCGAGAAGCTTAAAGCCGCGATCGAGGAGGCCGGCGCCGTCGCCAAGGTCATCGCCCCCAAGATCGGAGGGGCCAAGGGCGCCGACGGAACCCTGATCTTCGCCGACGGCCAGTTGGCCGGCACGCCCTCGGTGACGGTCGACGCCATCGCGCTCGTGCTGTCCGACGACGGCTGCGCGGCCCTCCTCAAGGAGGCGGCGGCCGTCCAGTTCGTGATGGACGCCTTCGGGCACCTGAAGGCGATCGGCGCGACCGACGCGGCAAAGCCCCTGCTCGACAAGGCCGGCGTCGAGCCGGACGAGGGCGTCACCGATCTCGGCGAGGACTTCATTGCCGCAGCCGCCAAACGCTTCTGGGACCGCGAACCGAAGGTGCGGATGCTGGCCTGAGGGCCCGCTCGCTTCCTCCCCCTCCCGGCGGCGCGTCCCTTCGGCGCGCCGCCTTCCCCACACCGGAGACGACGATGAGCCAGGACGATCGCCTGCGCATGCAGGACCCGCGCGAGCAGTACCCCAAGCCGCCCTTCCCGGCCCAACCGCAACCGGCGCCGGGCCTCGCCGCCAAGATGCATCCCAAGCCCGACCATGGCGAGGAAAGCTATCGCGGCTCAGGCAAGCTGATCGGCCGCAAGGCGCTGATCACGGGCGCCGACTCCGGCATCGGCCGCGCCGCCGCCATCGCCTATGCCCGCGAGGGCGCCGACGTGGCCATCGGCTATGTGCCGAGCGAGGAAAGCGACGCCCGCGAGGTCAGCGCCCTGATCGAGGCCGAGGGTCGTAAGGCCGTGGCCCTGCCCGGCGACATCAAGGACGAGGCCTTCTGCCGCGAGCTCGTGGCCAGGGCGGTCGAGGGCCTGGGCGGGCTCGACATCCTGGTCAACAACGCCGGCAAGCAGGTCAGCCGCCCCGACATCGCCGCCATCGACAGCGAGCAGTTCGACCACACGCTCAAAACCAATCTCTACGCGATGTTCTGGATCACCCAGGCGGCGCGCCCTCACCTGCGGCCAGGCGCGGCGGTGATCAACACCGCTTCTGTGCAGGCCTACGAGCCGTCCGAGAACCTCTTGGACTACGCCACCACCAAGGCCGGCATCGTCGCCTTCACCAAGGCGCTGGCCAAGCAGCTGATCAAGGACGGCGTGCGGGCCAATGCGGTCGCGCCCGGCCCGTTCTGGACGGTGCTCCAGCCCAGCGGCGGCCAGACTCAGGAGAAGGTTCAGCACTTCGGCGAACACAGCCAGTTCGGCCGTCCCGGCCAGCCGGTCGAGATCGCGCCGGTCTATGTGCTGCTAGCCTCGCAGGAGGCCAGCTTCACGACCGGCGAGGTCTATGGCGTGACCGGCGGCGCAGGCATCGCCTGACGCCGCCCGACGTCGACGGCGGAGGGGCGCCGCGTCAGCCGCGGGCGCCCCACTGCTGGTGCGTGAAGAAGGCGATGGTCGCCACGCCGGCGGCGACGACCAGAGCGTCCTCGACGAGACCGCTGGGCGTCTGGCCGAACTTGGCCATCGCCCGTTTGCGTCCCGCCAGCGTCAGGTAGGCCAGCGGCACGGCTGTGGCGATCGCCACGCCCGCCCCGGCCTTCTCGCGGCCGCGGGGCGCCAGGGCCGCGCCTGCGATGCCGGCGCTGGCGATCCGAGCCAGCAGGCCCAGGAAGACCGTGCGATCGGGCGCGGTCTTCATCTTGTCGCCCAACAGCTCGCCGATCCCCATGGCCAGGGCGCCGAACTTGAACAGCGGATGGTCGAGCAGGACGAGCTTGCCGGGCGTCGAGCGCCCCGCCAGACGGGCAGAGGCGATCGTAGCCATCGGGGTCATCGACCGGGCGCTGGCGACGGCGCCGATGAGGGCGGAGGGGATCAGAGCGGTGTTGGTCATGTCGGCTGAACACGCCATTCGCCCCGAGGTTCAGAGCCTGGCCACGGAACATCCCCTTCCCCGCCGGTGTTGTCGCACCAAGCGTTGGTGGAGAGATGCATGTCGGTCTTGGTTCGCCTGCTGGGCTCTCTCCTGGTTCTGATCGGTCTGGTGCTGGGCGTCGGCGGCGCCTGGCTCGCCGTCCTGGGCGGGTCGCCCTATTACGTCCTGGCCGGGATCGGCCTGCTGATCGCGGGCGTGCTGGTCGCTCGACTGAAGCCGGCCGGCGCGATCGTCTACTTCGTCATCTTTGCGCTGACCGTTGTCTGGGCGCTCTGGGAGACGGGGCTGGACGGCTGGGCGCTCGTGCCGCGTCTGGTCGCGCCGCTGGTGATCCTGCTGCTGGTCGTGCTGTCGCTGCCGGTGCTGACGCGGAGGGGAAGCAAGCCGATGCTGGCTGGCCTCACCGCGTTTGTCGTACTGGTCGGCGCAGGCGGCGCGATCGTCGCGGCGGCCAATCGCCCGACGCCGGCCAAGCCGCTGCCTGCGGCGCTCGCCGGACCCGGCGCTGCGACGGGCGCCGACTGGATCGCCTATGGCGGCTCGCACGACGCCCAGCGCTTCTCGGCCGCCGCCCAGATCACCAAGGCCAATGTCGGCAAGCTCGAGCGCGTCTGGACCTTCCGCACCGGCGACATGCCCGAGAAGTTCGGCGCCGAGACCACCCCGCTGAAGATCGGCGACAGCGTCTATCTGTGCTCGGCGATGAACAAGCTGTTCGCGCTGGACGCTCGCGACGGCAAGCAGCGCTGGGCCTATGATCCCAAGGTCTCCAAGGACGCTATCCCCTATACGGCCGCGTGCCGGGGCGTGACCTACTTCGTGCAACCCGGCGCGGCGGCCGACGCCGCCTGCGCCGCGCGGATCATCGAGGGCACGCTGGACGGCCGGCTGATCGCCGTTGACGCCCGCAACGGAAAGCCCTGCGCGGGCTTTGGCCAAGGCGGCCAGGTCGACATCAAGACCGGCATGGGCGAGGTCGTGCCCGGCATGGTGTCGATCACGTCTGCGCCGACCATCGTGCGCGGGATCATCGTCACCGGCCACCAGGTGCTGGACGGCCAGAAGCGCTGGGCGCCGTCGGGCGTCATCCAGGGCTACGACGCCGTCACCGGCCAGATGCGCTTTGCCTGGGATATGATGGCGCCCGACATCACCGGCCTGCCGCCGCAGGGGCGCACCTACACGCCCGGCACGCCGAACATGTGGACAACGGCTACCGGCGACGACGCCCTTGGCCTGGTCTACCTGCCGATGGGCAATTCGGCCGCCGACTACTACAGCTCGCTGCGCCGCCCGGCGGAGAAGGAATGGTCCTCGGCCCTGGTGGCCCTGGACGTCGTCACCGGCAAGCCGCGCTGGAAATTCCAGACCGCCCATAACGACGTCTGGGACTATGACCTGGGCTCGCAGGGCACGCTGGTCGACTTCCCGACGGCGGGCGGCCTTGTGCCGGCGATCATCCTGCCCAGCAAGCAGGGCGAGATTTACATCCTCGACCGGCGCACCGGCCGCCCGCTGACGGGTGTCGAGGAGCGCGCGGTTCCCGGCGGCGGTGTCGAGCCGGCCGAGCGGGCCAAGACCCAGCCGTTCTCGCTCTATCACAGCCTGGCCAAGCCCCCACTGACCGAGAAGGACATGTGGGGCATGTCGCCGATCGACCAGATGATCTGTCGCATCCAGTTCAAGCGCGCCGTCTACAACGGCCCCTACACCCCGCCGCAGGCCAAGGCCCGCTGGATCCAGTATCCCGGCTATAACGGCGGCTCGGACTGGGGCGGGATCGCGCTGGACCCGCGCCGCGGCGTGATCGTCGCCAACTACAACGACATGCCCAACTACAACCAGCTGGTGCCGCGCGCCGTGGCCGACGCCAAGGGCTGGTTCCCGCGCGGCGATCCGCGCGAGAAGACCAAGGCAGGTGGAGCCGAAGGCGCTGGCGATCCGCAGATGGGCGTTCCCTACGCCATCGACGTCAACGCCGGCTGGCGTATGCCGGGCACGGGCATGCTGTGCAAGCGCCCGCCCTATGGCGGCATCCGCGCCATCGATCTGAAGAGCGGCGCCACCCTGTGGGACCGTCCGTTCGGCACGGCGCGGCGCAACGGCCCCTTCGGCATTCCCTCGATGCTGCCGATCGACATCGGCACGCCCAACAACGGCGGCTCGGTGGTCACCGCCGGCGGCCTGATCTTCATCGCCGCGGCGACCGACAACCTGTTCCGCGCCGTAGACATGGAAACCGGCAAGACGGTGTGGAGCGACGTGCTGCCGGCCGGCGGCCAGGCCAATCCGATGGTCTATGAGCAGGACGGCCGCCAGTACGTGGTGATCATGGCCGGCGGGCATCACTTCATGGAGACGCCCGAGGGCGACTACCTGATCGCCTACGCCCTGCCGAAAGGCTGAGCCATGGAGACCTGGACACCTTACTGCGGCGCCGGCCCCTCGCCCGCCGAGATCTGGAGCCGCTGGAACCTCGACCCGCTGCTGCTTGTCGCGTTGGCGCTGATGGCTGCATGGCTTTGGGTCGCGGCCCCGACCAGGCGCGGCTTGGCCTTCGCGGCCATGGCGATATTGCTGGTCAGCTTCGTGTCGCCCCTCTGCGCGCTCAGTTCGGCGCTGTTCTCGGCCCGCACGGCGCACCACGTGCTGCTGACCAGCCTCGCCGCGCCCTTGATGGTTTGGGCCCTGCCCCGTCCCCGCGCCTCAAGGAGCCTCGCGGCGGCGACACTCGCCTTCGCCGGGGCCTTCTGGCTATGGCATGTCCCGGCGCTCTATGAGGCGGCGCTGTCGAACCATGGCGTCTACTGGCTGATGCAGGCCAGCATGCTGGCGTCGGCGATGATGTTCTGGCGTGCGGTCCGAGCCGCTCCGGCGCCGGCCGCCGTCGCCGCACTGCTGGCGACCACCGTGCAGATGGGCCTGCTGGGCGCCCTGCTGACCTTCATGCCGCGCGCGCTCTATGCGCCCCACGCCCTGACGACCACGTCCTGGGGCTTGTCGCCGCTGGACGACCAGCAACTGGCGGGCCTCGTCATGTGGATCCCGGCGGCCAGCGTCTACCTTGCCGCGGCGCTCGCCCTGCTCGGCCGGCGGCTGCGTAGCGCCTCGGGCTTCGCGGCCCGATGATCGACCGGCTGATCGAGAACATCTTCGAATGGGCCGCCGGCCATGCCGACGAAGGACGCTATTCGCCGGTGGCCATCGTCTTTCACTGGACCATGGCCGGGCTCGTCGCCTTCCAGCTCGGCTGGGGCTGGTGGATGGGCCGCGCGGCGCCCGGCGCTCAGATGCAGGCGGCCTACGAACTGCACTACCTGATCGGCGTGCTGATGCTGGTTCTGGTGCTGGGCCGTGTGGGCTGGAGGCTGTTCGCCCCGGCCGTCATCAACGACGCCGACAAGCCCGGCTGGGAGAGCACGGCGGCCCATATCACCCACTACGTCTTCTACACCTGCCTGTTCGGCCTACCGCTGACCGGCTGGGCCATGGTCTCGGCGACCAGCCGCGACACCGAGTTGACCCTGCTGAACCTGACGCCCTGGCCGCTGCTGCCGTTTGGCGAGCTGTCGCACGCGACGCTCTGGACGATCGAGGCCGTCGCCGAGTGGCTGCATTGGGGCCTCGCGCTCAGCCTTGTCGCCATGATCCCTGTCCATGTCGGCGCTGCATTGAAGCACCACCTGATTGATCGCGACGACGTCCTTCACGGGATGCTGCCGATCCTGCCGCAGCGGCCTCGACGGCGGACGCGCTGGCAGCGCCGCTGGCGGGCGCTGGAGAAACAGGTTGCGTCTCTAGCCAGGCCGCTATTGCGGCGACTTCGGCTTCGCTGAGCTTGCCCGCGATCGTGGTCATCACCCCGCGCGGATCATTGCGGCGCACAGCGCGCCTCCAGCGAGCGAATTGGTCGGCGGTATAGGCCGCGGGTTGTCCGGCCAAGGCCGGCTGGGCCGCGCCTACACCCTGCCCCTCGGCTCCATGGCAGGCGGCGCAGGGCGCGAGGCCACGCACGGGATCGCCTCTCGTCCAGAGCGCTGGCGGCGACCTGTCGCGGGTGTCGCCGCCCGCCGTCGGCAAGCTCGAATAATAGAACGCAACGGCGCGGCGAGCCCTGTCGTCGAGCGGCTTGGCGACCGGGCCCATCACCTTGTCGGGCCGGATGCCCGAGGCGTAGTCCTCCATCTGCTTCTGCAGATAGCCGGCGTCGAGACTGGCCAGGCGCGGGACCGATACGCCGTCGCCCATGCCGTCGAGGCCGTGGCAAGAGAAGCAGGCATGAGCTGCTCCGCCGGCGCCGCCGCTCATCGCGATAGTCCGTCCATCGACGCTCAGCAGGGCGTCGGTCCGGGCGGGGGCGCGGTCGCAGGCGCTGAGCGCGGCGAGCGCGATAAGGGAGGAAGCGAAACGGCCCACTCCGCCTAAACCCTGCGGAACCGCGACCGTTCCGACGGGTTGAGCCTTCGGGTTTTCGAAGGGGCCTTGGTGATCGGTGGAACCAGGACAGCGAGCGCGGCGATGATCGGCCTGGCCGGCGCGACGCTGGTCGCCTGCGCGGACAAGCCCTTTCCCTCACGCCAATTGGCGGGCGCCAATCCCACCGAAGGCCTGCGCCTGATCGAAGCCGAAGGCTGCGGCGCTTGCCATCATATTCCCGGCGTGCAGTGGCCACGCGGCGCGGTCGGCGGGTCGTTGGACAACCTGCAGGCCCAGGCGATGATCGCCGGACGCTTCCCGAACCGCCCGAACGTCATGATCGCCTGGCTTCGTGATGCGCCGGCCATGGCCCCAGACACCGCCATGCCCGCCTCCCGCCTGACCCAGGATCAAGCCCGCGACGTGGCGGCCTACCTCTATTCGCTCGATGCAGACTGACGCGCCGCCCGCACACGGGAGCCTGAAGGGGTGGCCCCCGCCGGCGCTGGATCCAGCCGGGCCTTTCGCCGCGCCGTTGAACAGCCTGACCTGGGGTCTGCTGGCCATGACCGCCGCCGTGCTGGCGATCGTGGTCGTCGCCCTGGCCCTCGCGCTCTTCGCACCACGGGCCTGGCGCAAGCGCTTGGGCGGCGAGCGTCTCGTCTGGATCGCCGGGATCGCCTTTCCCGTCGTGGTGTTGAGCGCCCTGCTGGTCTGGGGCCTTTCGCTGACCCATCGCCTCAGCGAGCCGCCCCGCCCCGGAGAACTGCGCGTTCGCGTCACCGGCGAGATGTGGTGGTGGCGGGTCGGCTATCTCGACGCGGCCGGCCGCGAGGCCTTCCAGGACGCCAACGAAATCCACATCCCCGCCGGTCGGCCCGTGGCGCTGGAGCTGGAGTCGACGGACGTCATCCATAGCCTCTGGATCCCACGGCTGAACGGCAAGCTCGACATGATCCCCGGCCGCCGCAACATCCTGCGGATCCAGGCCGACCAGCCCGGCGAATACGGAGCCCAGTGCGCCGAGTTCTGCGGCGGTCCGCACGCGCTGATGGCGCTGGTCGTCGTCGCCCACGCGCCGGCGGACTATGAGGCCTGGAAAGTCAAGCAGGGCGAGCCCGCCGCACCTGCGCCCGCCCATGCTGCCGGCAAGGCGGTGTTCGACCGCGCCGGCTGCGGCGCCTGCCACGCCATTCGGGGAACCGACGCCAACGGCCTGGCGGGCCCGGACCTGACCCATGTGGGCTCCCGCCGAACCCTCGGCGCCGGCGTCCTGCCCAACAACCAGGGAGCCCTGGCCGGCTGGATCGGTGACAGCCAGGCGATCAAGCCCGGTAACCGCATGCCCGCCTATTCGGTGCTGAGCGGCCAGGAACTGCGCGACGTCTCGGCCTATCTGGAGAGCCTGAAGTGAACGGCCCGCCCACGCCGTCCGAGACCGGCTTCGACACCGCCCTCTACGAGCGCTTTCCGACCAAGGGACGACGGCCGAAGGGCGAGCTGGAGCAGCTGGAGGCGATCTGGTGCGCGCCCCGGCGGTGGGAGTGGATCACCGTCATCAACAACAACTATGTGGGCGTCTATTACGTCGGCGCGGCCATGCTGTTCTTCGTGCTGGCCGGGGTGCTGGCGCTCTTGATGCGCACCCAGCTGGCCCTGCCGATGCAGGGCGTGCTGGCCCAGGAGACCTACAACCAGATCTTCACCATGCACGGCACGGTGATGATGTTCCTGTTCGCGGTGCCGGCGGTCGAGGCGCTGGGCGTGCTGCTGCTGCCGCAGATGCTGGGCGCGCGTGACCTGCCCTTTCCGCGCCTGTCGGCCTACGCCTTCTGGGCCTATCTGATCGGCGGTCTGGCGTTCTTCTGCTCGCTGTTCTTCGGCCTGGCGCCGAACGGCGGCTGGTTCATGTATCCGCCGCTGACCTCGACCACCTATTCGCCGGGCATCAACGCCGACTTCTGGCTGCTGGGCATCGGCTTCATCGAGATTTCGGCCATCGCCGGGGCCATCGAGATCATCGTCGGCGTTCTGAAGACCCGCGCGCCCGGCATGACGCTGGACAAGCTGCCGGTGTTCGCCTGGGCCATGCTGGTCTTCGCCGGCATGATCATCATCGCCTTCCCGTCGGTGATCCTGGCCACGACGCTGCTGGAGCTGGAGCGCGCCCTGGGCTGGCCGTTCTTCGACGCGACGCGCGGCGGCGATCCGATGCTGTGGCAGCACCTCTTCTGGTTCTTCGGCCACCCCGAGGTCTACATCATCTTCCTGCCGGCGGCGGGTGCGATGTCGACCATCGTGCCGGCCGTGGCCCGCACGCCGCTGGTCGGTCACTGGCTGGTGGTGCTGGCGTTCCTGGCGACCGGCTTCATCAGCTTCGGGGTCTGGGCCCACCACATGTTCACCACCGGCCTGCCGGGCGTGTCGGTCGGAATGTTCTCGGCCGCGTCCATGGCCGTCAGTCTGCCCGCTGGCGTGCAGGTCTTTTCCTGGATCGCCACGGTCGCCTCGGGCCGGATGAAGTTCAATGCGCCGGGGCTCTTCGTGCTCGGCTCGCTGCTGATCTTCGTCATGGGCGGGCTGACGGGCGTGATGGCGGCCATGGTCCCCTTCGACTGGCAGGCCCACGACACCTATTTCATCGTCGCCCACCTGCACTACGTGCTGATCGGCGGGATGGTCTTTCCGCTGTTCGCGGCGATCTACTACTGGACGCCGATGGTGTCGGCCCACCCCTTGAGCGAGCGCTTGGGTCGCTGGACCTTCGGGCTGATGTTCGCCGGCATGCACCTGGCCTTCCTGCCCATGCACCTGACCGGCCTGATGGGCATGCCCAGGCGCGTCTACACCTATGCCGCTGGTCGCGACTGGGAGTGGCCGAACCTCATCTCCAGCATCGGCGCCTTCGTCTTCGCCGCCGGGGTGCTGATCTGGGTGATCGACATGATCCGCAATTTCCGACCCTTCGGCTTCAGCGAGGCCGGCAACGTCTACGGCGGCGGCGGACTGGAGTGGCTGCCGGCGGGCCTCTACTCCACCCGCAGCATCCCGGTGGTGACCTCGCTCTATCCGCTCTGGGACCAGAAGAATCTCGCCCGCGACGTCGCCGCCGGCCGCTATTTCCTGCCCGGCGCGCCGACCGGCGGCCGCGAGACCCTGGTGACCAGCCCCGTCAACGCCGAGCCCCAGCACCTGCTGCGCATGCCCATCCCCTCGGGCTGGCATGTCTGGGCTGCGGTGTTCACGGCCGGCTTCTTCCTGCTGCTGACCGTGCAGGCCTATGCCGCTTCGGTGCTCAGCGGCGTGCTGGCGATCGTCTGCGTTCTGCGCTGGTGCTGGTTCCTCGACCATCCCCTGCCGCAGCAGACGGTCGACGTCGGCGCAGGGATCGAGCTGCCGACCTACGCCAGCGGATCGTCGAGCACCGGCTGGTGGGCGATGGTCGTGACCCTTGTGGTCGGCGGCATGGTGCTGGCCATGTCGGTGTTCTCCTACGTCTTCTTGTGGAGCCGCAGTCCCGACACCTGGCGACCGCCGCCCGACACCACCTCGCTGGCTGTCGCGACGGCATCGGCCATCGGCGGCGGCGCCCTGGCCCTGCTGGCCAGACGCCAGCTCGGGCGCCCGTGGCTGGCCACCGCCATGGTCATTGCCGGGGGCGCCCTGCTGGGGCTGGCCTTCGGCGTCGACCTGTCGTCCTGGCGCTCGATCGGGCTGTCGCCCCAGGCCAGCGCCCAGGGCGCGATCGTCCACGCCATCCTGGCCTGGCAGGGCTTCTTCGTCGCCGTTGCAGCGATCATGGCGCTCTATGTGCTGCTGCGACGGCTCTACGGATATGTGGGCCCTGACCGGCCCGCGACCATCGAGCTGGTCGGCCTGTTCCTGGCCTACACCGCCGGCCAGGGCCTCGTCGGGCTCTACGTCACCCGCCTCTTCCCCGCGGGTCTGGCGTGAACACCTGGCTTTCCCTGCTGGGCGGTCTTGCGCTCTGGGCGGCGCATTTCCTGGCCGCCTATGCGATCGCCAGTCTGGTCGACATATCCTCGTACGAGCACCAGGCCCCGCTCACCTGGCTTCTCGCGGGCCTGACGCTCGCCTGTGTCCTGGCGGCAGTCGCCTTGGCCGTTCGGGCCTGGCGGGCCTCCCGCCGCCCCGGTCTCGGCGGAGTGTTCGTACCGCGCCTGTCGGCCCTGGCGTCGACCCTCGCCGCCATCGCCATCGTTTGGCAATCAGCGCCATTCCTCTGGCGTCACTAGCGTTCAACGCCGTCAGGACGCGTCGGCGAAACCCGTCGCGCGCAGCATCAGCTCGCCAGCCCTCGGATCCCTCTCGAAGACCAGACCGCCCGACGCCTTGGAGCCCTCGGCGACATAGTCGATCGTGAAGCCCGAGGTCTGCTGCGCGCCCTTAATCGACAGCACGCCTTCGATCTGGACCTGGGCGGCCGGCTCGCCGCCGTGATTGAACGCCTCCACCTGCGCGACATAGCCGTGAGCCGTCGGCGTAACCTCGATCAGCTTCACCTCGATCGCCGGCGGCCCCTCGGCGCCGAACAGGGCGTCCCAGGCCGTGAAACCGATTGCGGTGGCGGCAAGCACCAGCCCCACGGCCGCCGAGGCCCATTCCAGGGCCGGCGTTCCCTTCGCCGGCGCCGGCTTGGACGAGGCCTTCGGTTTTGAGGCCGGCGCTGGAGTTGCGGTTTTGGGCTTCTGGGCCATCACACCACCAGGCGAGCGGTGGCCGCGCCGATGGCGGCGGGGAAGCCAAGGACGACCGTCATGGTGGCGACCTCATGGGCGGCGACCCCATCGGTGCGCCCGAAGGTCCAGAGCAGGTAGAGGCTCATCAGCAGTGCGACCCCGTAGCCGGGGCAGGTGAAGGCCACGAAGGTGCGGCGAAAGTCGCCCGCCTGCCGACGCCGCGTCTCGCCCGGAAAACCGAGCTGATAGACGAAGACGTGCAGCAGCAGGATGGAGATCGCCACCAGGGCCAGGGTGGCCCAGGGCCCCATCTGGTAGGCGATCAGCACCATCTCCTCGGTCGGGGCGACATTGAAGGCCAGGAACGCCGCCCCCACCGCCATCAGGAAAAGCTCGCTGAGCGGTCCAGCCCTCTCCTTCTCGCGCGCGCCTGGTCCCCGCTCGCCCAGCTGCTTGCCGGCCAAAAGCGCGCCCACCGCCGCGGGGGCGGCGCACAGCGCGATCTTGCCAAGACCGGCCTGGGTGCAGATTTCGTCGCCTCGAAGCACGCCAAAAACGGCCAGCAAGACGGCGGCCAGCAGGAAACCGACGCCGAAGGCGGCCAAGGCGTCGAGCACCTCGTCCTTCAGCCTGAAGGTCGGTTCGAAACCGGCGTAGTAGGAAAGACCGATCAGCATCGGCACGGTCAGCAGCAGAAAGATCAGGAGCCGCCAGCGCTCCACCGCCATCCCCAGCGACCACATCTCCATGGTCATCAGCAGCGGAAAAGAAAACAGCAGGGCCCCGCCGAAGGCCCGGCTCAAGGCCCGGGCATAAACCGCGTTCGCATCCAAGACGCCATCCCTCCCGTCTCGCCGTGCCAACGGTCAGGCTTGGCCGCCGGTTCCTGGCAGGCCAGCAGGCCATGTTGATTTGCAGGGACACGAGGGCCTGGCGACCTGTCGCAAGGGGGACTTCGTCACCCGCGGGCGCCCCACGGCTGACGCGTGAAGAAGGCGATGGTCGCCACGCCCGCGGCGACTACCAGGGCGTCCTCGACGAGGCCGCTGGGCGTCTGGCCAAACTTGATCATGGCCCGCTTGCGTCCCGCCAGGGTCAGGTAGGCCAGCGGCACGGCGGTCGCGATCGCCACGCTCGCCCCGGCCTTCTCGCGACCGCGCGGCGCCAGGGCCGCGCCGGCGATGCCGGCGCTGGCGATCCGGGCCAGCAGGCCCAGGAAGACCGTGCGGTCGGGCGCGGTTTTCATCTTGTCGCCCAGCAGCTCGCCGATCCCCATGGCCAGGGCGCCGAACTTGAACAGCGGATGGTCGAGCAGGACGAGCTTGCCGGGCGTTGAACGCCCCGCAAGGCGGGCCGAGGCGATAGTGGCCATCGGGGTCATCGACCGGGCGCTGGCGACGGCGCCGATGAGGGCGGAGGGGATCAGGGCGGTGTTGGTCATGTCGGCTGAACACCCCACCCGCCCGCGAGGTTCAGAGCTTTAACAATGAATTGGTCGATCCTGGCGCGAGGAGGTCGTCTAAGAGCGGCGATCAGTCTCGGAGCGCCGTCAGCAGCGCCTCGTTCATCGCCTGCAGCTCGCTGCGCAAGGCGGCGACTTGAGCGTCGGTCAACGGCAACTGGCGCACGACGGAGCGCCGCGCCTCCAGGGCCTTCTCGCGCAGGGCCCAGCCTTGGGGCGTCAGATCGACCCAAACCCTGCGTTCGTCCAGGTCATCGCGCGAGCGGACAAGCAGGCCCTTGCTCTCCATGCGTTTGACCAACGGTGTGACAGCGCCGGTGTCCATGCACAGGATTCGCCGAAGGTCGCCCATCGCCGCCCGACCATTCTCCTGCCACAGCGAAATCAGAACGAGATACTGCGGATGGGTAAGGCCCAAGGGCGCGAGCATCTCGCGATAGAGCCTCGTCACCAGGCTGTCTGATGTCTGCAGCGCCAGGCAGAGCTGTTGATCGACCCGCAATTCGTCGAACGCGCCTTGCGACCCGATCGGGAACGCGGTGACAGGATCTTTCTGCGCCATATGTCAGGTTCTAGACCAACTTCGCCAAGACATCAAAAGGTCGGCCGGAGTCGAGAATATCGACATCGATATAATCGACTCTTAAGCACCTGCATGTGAACTAGGACGATGAGCTCGCGCACATCCTCGTCCTCACCCCAGGGCCACACCCCGCCCAACCATGTCGTTCTGGTCGCTCCGGCCGAAGGTGACGGCCGGGCGAGCGTATCGACGATCGTCATCGCCCAGGGCCTTCGCTATTGGCTGTTGGCGGCCTGGGCCCTGTCGCTCGGCGTGTGCTGCGGCCCTTCTGTCGCCCTGGGCTGGTTCGCCGGCTGCTGCGTCTTGGGATTGGTGCGGGGACGGGTTGAGCGCGCCTTGACGCGGAGCGCCCGGGTCAGCGTCGGCGCCGAGCTGACCGTTATCGCCACCCTGACCTCGGCCGCCTGGGCCCTGGCCCCGCTATGGGCGTGGCGAACGCACGGCCCCTGGTCCTTGGCCGCGACCATCACCTTCCTGTTCGCCGGGGTGCTGCTGGTTGCGACGCAGTTTCGACATCTGCCCAGACGCGCCCTGATCGTTGCGACGCCTTATCTGGCGGTGCTGGCCTATGTGCTGGCGACGGCGCGCAGCGAGCCGGGACGCTGGGCGCTGCTGGCGGCCGTCGGCGTGGCGGGCTCGGCGATCCTCACCAAGGCTTTCTTCGGACGGGTTCACAAGGCGCAGATCGACGCCTTCCAGGCCGAGCAGGCCCGCTTGATCGCGGCTCTGGAGATCGCCCGCGACGAGGCGACCGCGGCCAGCGACGCAAAGTCGGCGTTCATGGCCGTCATCAGCCACGAGTTGAGGACGCCCATGAACGGGGTGCTGGGCGCAGCGCAGTTGTTGCGCAACGGCGCCTTGGACGAGCCGGCGCAGGAACTGGTTGCGGTCATCGACGAGCAGGGTCGCACCTTGGCGTGCCTGCTGGACGACATCTTGGATTTCGCGCGCATCGAGGCGGGCAAGCTCGAGGTTTCGCTCGTCGATGTCGAGCTTGCGCCGCTTGTGCGCCGCATAGCGGCGCTTTGGACGCCGAGGGCTCAGGAGAAGGGGCTGGCGCTTGACGTGACGTTTGCGCCGCAGGCCCCGGAGGCTTTGCTCTGCGACCCGATCCGTCTCAGCCAAATGCTTCACAACCTGCTGTCCAACGCGGTGAAGTTCACCGACGCCGGCGCCGTAAACGTCCATGTCGAGGCGGCCCAGTCGCCGGGGTCCGAGCGCTTACGGATTACGGTCGCCGACACCGGTCCGGGCGTGACGGCCGCCGGCCAGGCCCGCCTTTTCCAGGCTTTTAGCCAGGTCGACAGCTCCAGCACGCGCCGCCATGGCGGGGCGGGTCTTGGCCTGGCGATTTCGCGACGGGTGGCCGGCCTGCTGGGCGGGGATCTTCACCTTGAACCGAGCCAGGCAGGCGCACGGTTCGTCATCGATCTGCCGCTCGTCCGTTGCGCCGCGCCCCAGATCCTCTCTGAGCCCGAGGCGCCAGATGCAGATTCGCCGGCGCGCCGGGTCTTGGTCGTCGAGGATCACCCGGCCAACCAGCGCATCCTCGCCGCCTGGCTCGAGGGCCTTGGGCACCTGTGCGTCGTTGCCGAGAACGGCGCGGAAGGCCTGGCGGCCGTGCGTCAAGGCGGCTTCGACCTTGTCCTCATGGACGTCAACATGCCGGTCATGGACGGCTTGGAGGCCGTCCGAGCCATACGGCTCGAGGGGTTTTGCGTGCCCATCGTGATGCTGAGCGCCAGCGCCGGGGAGACCGACCGGGCGACGGGCCTGCAGGCGGGAGCGGACGGCTATATGGCCAAGCCGGTGCAGTTTGCCGCGCTCCACGCGGTGATGAGCCGCCTTGGCTCGCATGTTCGCGTTCCCGAAGTCGGCGCGGCATGATGCGCTAGCGTCTTGGACAGCTGCGGCGATGATGGCCTCAGGCTGAGCGACGTTCCAGAATCGTCTTGGAAATCAGGATCGCCGCCGACAGTCCCAGGCAGACGAGATTGCTGAGCACCAGCGGCCAGCCTCCCCGCAAGACGCCGTAGACCGCCCACAGGGTGAAGCCGGCGACCGTCAGGGCGAACATTCGCAGCGAGACGGCCGAAGCATCGCCCTCGCGCCAAATCTTGATCAGCTGAGGCACGAAACTACTCATCGAGCAGAGGGCAGCGCCCAGTCCGATCAGCGCCACGGGGTCAAGATGTGTGGTCATTCAGGCCAGCCTGTCTGTCATCCGGCGCAATAAGCGATCGGGGCGCCGATAGTTTCACGCTGCAGCGGGCTGGGCCAAAATCACCTTCCTCGCCTATCAAAAGATGGCTGCGGCTAAAGAAGGCAAGCTGTGGCTTCGCGCCTTCATCGCCCACCGTCCCTCGCCAGGAACCGTCTGGCGAGTGCTGTGGTTTGGCCTGATTAGCGGGACGGCCAGACCTTTTGGCGTGTCCAGACTCAAGGCGCGGGAGGGAGGTTTCATGGTCCGGGTATTGACCGACCATTGCGGTGGCGAGACCCGCGCGGCTTTGGAGGCGCGCGGCTGGGAGGTCGTCGATGCCGAGCAGGCTGATCTGGATCGCCTACGGACGTTGTCGCAGGTGGATTTGGTGATCGCCGGTCTGCGGCCCGACCATTACGAGGATGACCTGCGCCGGCTCGCCGTCCTCAAGGCCCTGTCTCCTGATTTGCCGCTGGTCGCGATGGCCGAAACCATCGAGCACGACGGCGTTCTTGCCGCCGATGTGCTGATCGACGTTCCGATCATCCGCGCAGGCGCGAGCCAGGACCTTCTGAAGATCGCCCTCGCCGCCGCCGAGACTTAAAGACCCCTCGAGATCCGAGGTTCGTGCAGACGGTCGCCAAGCGCGGCTCGTCGCCGACGGCGGGGCGGTCGAGCCGCTGCGAGCCGGACATTCTACGCCTTGGGTGCGCCGATCCTTAGACGGAGCGCCTCGGATCGCGGGACGGCTGGACACACGGAGCACCCGGCGGCGTTAGGCCTGCACACCGATGCTGAGCTTAGCCAGGAAATCAGGACTGGTCGCCGCCAATCCGGCCTTGTGGCCGCGCTAGACACCAGCGCGGCCTTATAGAGCTGGCGGCTTATCAGACCCGCTTGGCCCAGTTGGTCCGGGCGTCTCGTCCAGGACGACCTGCCCCGGCCATCAGGGCGCGGGGCTTACCTCCAAGACTAGGGCCGGGTGGTGGCCGGCACGCGGACGTAGACGGTGCGCGGACCGCGCAGCAGCAGGCCCAGCAGGACGCCGACGCCGATCGCGGCGGTCAGCGCCAGGGTCGGCCTTTCGCGAACCTTCTCCTCGATGACCTGGCGGCCGTCCTGGAAATGTTCGCGGCCGCCGGCATAGAGCTCTTCGGCGCCGGTCCGGAGGCTGCCATAGGCGTCCTTGGCCGACGCGCCGGCCGCGCCAAGCTGCTCCTTGGCCTTGTCGCGATGGCGTACATTGGCTTGAGAAATGCCGGTGTCGGTCATGAGGGCTCCTTGCAGGTTGTTGGCTTCGCCTGCCACAACCACGGGCAAGCCCGCCGGTTCCCTCACAGCCGCAGCGGCTCGCCGGGCAGGCCTGATTGATCTCTTCAGGGGCCTGCGCCTTCACCACGCCTCCTCACCGCGCCCGTCCTCCTCGGCTTCCGCTTCACCGACGCCCCGGACGGCCTGAGGGTCGTCCTTGACCTTGATCCGAGCGCCGACGAGGAGGCCGCTATTATAGGCGGCAAGTCAGGCCACATAGATGCGAGGCTCAAGGCCTTCAGCAGCTTGTCCCATGATCCTCATCCTTAAAGGCAGGGGTTCGGCATCGAACCCATGCCCCTCGGCGAGAGCGGGTGTGCAAGCGGAGGGGCGGCCTCGCGGGGACCCGGCTGCAGGGTCCGAAAGGACCCAAGCTGGGCGGAAGCCGATCCGAAGCGCGCTGAGGGCGGCGCCCTGAGCTGCGGCCGCGGCAGAGGTCGGGACAAGGGTGGCGTCCGACCGCGAGCGGCGATGACGGTCACAGCCGCCTGGCCACCGGGCGGACGGGCCGATCTTCTTTCGCTCGCCGACGTATCGGCAGCTTTCCTCAAAGACGATGGTCTCCGCCGGGTAGCGCAATCAGCACCCATTGATGCGCGCGATGCTCGTAGAACGACACGGTCGGCGCCGGGAACGAAGGGTCGGCGAATGCGCCGATGGGGATGGCCACCAGATCAGGCTCGCCTTCATTGACGTAGGCAATCGTGTCGCCGCAGTGCGGGCAGAACATGTAGAGGACCCTGGAACCGCTATCGGCCGTCCGAATATAGGTGCTGGTCCGACCGCCGATGGCGACCGAGGACTCTTCAAATCGAGCTTGGGACGCCAAAACGCTGCCGGTTCTCCGCTGGCAAGCAAGACAATGGCAGACCGAAACGCGCACAGGCTCTCCCATGCACTGGGCGGACACCGACCCGCATCTGCATCGAGCGATACGCATGCTAAATCTCCATGCTGCACTGCAAACAGTTCAGCATGACCTAGGTTGCATGGCGCTCGCTTAGCTCAAACGTCGATGAGGGTCCCCAGGGGGTTCCGCGGCAGGGGTTTCTCCTGGTCACGGATTGAGGTTTGGCTTCTGCCGCGGTTGCGATCACGTGGAGACCGCGACGGCCAGCATGTCCATGGCGATCGCCAGGCATGCCAGCCGGAAGTCTTGGCGGCCGATGACACCAAGTTCGGCCTTACGATGATGGGTCGGCCTGTCGCGTCGCGCGCAGGCGAAATGCACCAGTCCGCCAGGCTTTTCAGGATCGCCCATGTCCTCGGCCCAGCCCGTCACCGCCAGGATGATGTCGGCCTGGGAGCGGGCCAGGGCGGCGCTGGCCATGGCCAGGACGACGTCCTGCGACACCGCGCCGCCCCCGGCCAGCTTTTCGAGGGGGATGCCCAGTTGCTGATGCTTGGCGTGGTCGGAATAGACCACGAAGCCTTGTTCGAACGCGTGCGAACAGCCGGGCACGTCGGTCAGCAGGGAGGCCAGCAGACCTCCCGTGCAGCTTTCCGCCGTACCCAGCTTCAAGTCCTGGGCGCAGGCCCTCTCCAGAACTCGTCGCGTCAAGGCGTCCAGTTGCGGCGTCAGGATAGGGTCTAGCGCCTCGGCCACCCGTCAGTTCGCTCGCTCGGCGCCCATCGTCGCCATCAGCTCTTCCTTCCGAGCCTTCAGGCGCTCGCCCATGGCGTCCAGATCCTCATCGCCCTTCTTGGCTTGGGCGAAAATGCCACCCGGCTGCTCCTCTTCCTTGACGTGGTGCTTGATATATTCGCCCAGCACCTTGACCTTGGCGTCGTAGAACTCTTCGCCCGGCTGCATCGCCTCGATCTCGGCGATCAGCTTCTTGGCGCCGTCGTGCTCGACATAGGCCTCGTCCAGCATGTCGTCCTCCACCTCGCCGCGCTCTTCCGGATAGAAGATTTCCTCCTCGATCTGGGTGTGGACCTTCAGGGCCAGGGCGATCTTGTTGAACAGGGCCAGTTTCTCTCTGTCGTCCTCAAGCTGCTCGTACTCGTCGAACCAATCCTCGACTTGGCGATGGTCCTTCTTGAGCAAGGTGATGGCGAGGGGATCGCGACGCCCGGTGCGTCGCGTGCGGCGGGTCTTGGCGGCGGCTTTGGACTTGGCGGCGGCGATCATGGGACGCTCTCCTCAAAGAATTGAAATGGTTGTTGAAATAAGACACGTAGAGAAGGGCCGTTCCTTTGGCCGAGCTAGCTGAGAGTCGGTCTTAATCAAGTTGCTCCCAGGGCCGTGCCAACCAGCATCGCGCCGGCTGCGAGCGCCATCACCGCTGTCGCCAGCCATCCGAAACCTTTTAGCCAGGGTCCGGCGGTGAAGCCGCCCATCCGGTCGCGGCGCGAGACCACCAGCATCATCACCACCATCATCGGCACGGCGATGACGCCGTTGATGACCGCGCTCCAGAACAGCGCCTTGATGGGGTCGATCCCGGCCAGGTCGATACCGATGCCCAGAAGCGTCGCCGCCCCGATTACCGCGTAGAAGCCCACGGCCTCCCAGGGCTTTTTGTCCAGGCCGCACTTCCAGCCGCGCGTCTCCCCCACAGCGTAGGCGGCCGAACCGGCCAGCACGGGGATCGACAGCAGGCCCGTGCCCACGATGCCCAGGGAAAACAGCAGGAAGGCGAAATGGCCGGCGGCCGGCTACAGAGCCTTGGCTGCGTCCGCGGCGGTGGCGATCTCGGTCTTGCCCTGGGCGTGCAAGGTGGCGGCCGTGGCGATCATGATCGCCAGGGCGATCAGGTTTGAAACCGCCATGCCCAGAAAGGTGTCCAGCTTGATGCGGCGCAGTTCCGGCCTGGCCTGCTCCGGCGCCGATCGCAGCGGCAGGGCGTCGTCATCCTGATCGACTTCCTCCACCTCCTGGGCGGCCTGCCAGAAGAAAAGATAAGGGCTGATTGTGGTCCCGAAGATCGCCACGATCGTGGTGATCGCTTCCTTGGATCCGAAGACGCCCGTATCGGGCCACACCAGCCCGCGCCCCACCTGCGTCCACTCCAACTTCACCACCATCAGAACGGCGACATAGGCAAACAGAACCAAGGTCAGCCATTTGAGAAAGCGGACGTAGCGCCTGTAGGGCACGAACATCTGCAACAGTAGCGACAGAATGGCGAAGCCGGCCGTGAACCAATGGGAGCCGCCGCCAGCCAAGAGTTGAGAGGCCGCGCCCATCGCCGCCAGATCAGCGCCGATGTTGATGGTGTTGGCTATGAACAGGAGCGCGACGAGGCCGGTGACCAAGGGCGCTGCGATCACTCTTCCCATGTTGCGCGCCAGACCCCGGCCCGTGACCCGTCCGATCTCGCCGCTCACCAGTTGGATGGCGCTCATCAGCGGATAGGTCAGCAACATCGTCCAAAGCAGGCCGTAGCCGAACCGCGCGCCTGTCTGGGAATAGGTCGCGATACCAGAGGGGTCATCGTCAGCCGCCCCGGTCACGAGGCCAGGACCGAGTTGCTCGAAAAGGGCGATCGATCGTATGCGCCGACGCAGCCCGCTCATCTCGGGCCGCTTTGAGAGCAATTTCTGGCCATCGGATCCTTCCTGCGCGTGAAGACCGAAAGCGGAGCGATGGGCCTCGTTCCGCGGCCATCAAATGAAGGTTGTCCGGTAGAACCGTCGACGAAAGCGGGATCAGAGGTCCCGCGTGTCGCCACGACCTAGGGGGCCTTGCCCTTAAACGTGTCGCCGACCTCGGCGGCGCTGGGGCCGTCGGGTCCGGCGGCTTTCTGCTCGGCCTTGCCAGTGCGAACAGTTCCCTTCTCCGAGACCAACCCAGGTCGCTCTCCCGGCGGCAACGCCGCGTTGGACTGGCGCAATTCAGTATTGGGCTTGTCGCTCATAACCTTCTCCTATCGCCGTGAAGCCACCGCTTGGTGCTGTTCCCTCAGTCCGCGCCGTTGCCCGGATCGTCAGCCCTCGGGTCGCAGGTCGCATCTGTCTTGCGGTTCGGGTCGAGCGCTGGCGGCGGCGGCGCCTCAAGGCCCCCATCCCTGTCCCCAGCCTTCGGCGAAGCCTCCGGCTCTTGGGCGCCGATCATCGGTCTCCCGACCCCGGTTCGGCCATCTTGCGATGCTGCTCGGCCAGCACGCTCTGGGGCGTCACCGCCGCCATCGCCGCTTGCAGCTTGTTCTTGAAGCCGGCCACGACGTCGCCCTCGCCTTTTTGCATGGCGCGATAGCCCGCGAGCGCGACATCGGCCGGATCGGCCTTCTTGGGATCGGCCCCGACCTTGGTGTCGAGCATGTCGGCACGGTCGAAGAACTCCGTGTCGGTCGGACCCGGCATCAGGCAGCTGACCGAAACGCCGGTGTCCTTGAGCTCGTTGCGCAACGCCCAGGCGAAGCTGTCGAGGAACGCTTTGGTGGCGTTATAGACGGCTTGGAACGAGCCTGGCATCAGGCCGGCGATCGAGCCGGTGATCAGGATCCGCCCGCGGTCGCGATCGCGCATGTCCCTTGCCACCTGCTGGATCAGATAGACCGTGCCGGTGATGTTGGTGTCGATTACGAACCGGGCCTCGTTCCAGTCCTGGTCAAGGAAGCCGTCACCCAGGCCCCGGCCGGCGTTTGCCATCAGGGCGTCCACGGAGCGATCGCCGATCAGGTCCAGCAGTTGGTCGACGCCTTGCGTGGTCGACAGGTCCACCTGCAGGGATTGAACCCGCGTGCCGTGCTGTTCGAGACCGGTATGGGCCTCGACGATGGAAGGTTCGTCGGCGGCGATCACCAGGTCGTAACCGTCTTCGGCCGCCAGCTTGGCCAGTTCGTAGCCGATGCCCGACGAGGCGCCGGTAATCACGGCCAGGGGGCGCTGTTCCTCGATCATCATGCGGCTTCCTTCTGCCAGTCGGGCTTGAGGACGACCTTGGTCACCTCGTTCTGGTTTTCCTTGAACATCTTGTAGCCGTCAGGAGCGCTCTCCAGCGGCAGGCGGTGGCTGATCAGGAAGGTGGTGTCGATGACCCCCTCGCCGATCAGGTCGAGAAGCGGCCGCAGGTACTTGTGGACGTGGGTCTGGCCAGTGCGGATCTGCAGGCCCTTCTCCATCAGGGCGCCGATCGGGATCTTGTCGCCCATGCCGCCGTAGACGCCGGGGATCGAGACCCGCCCGCCGGTGCGGCAGGCCATCAGCACCTCGCGCAGAACATGGGCTCGGTCGGTGCCGATCCGCGTGGCCACTTTCACCGCGTCCACGACATTGTCGATCGAGAAACCGTGGCTCTCCATCCCCACCGCGTCGATGCAGGCGTCGGGGCCGATGCCGCCGGTCATGGCCATCAGAGCCTCGCGGACCTTGACGTCATGATAGTTGATCACCTTGGCGCCCATCGACCTGGCCAGCTCCAGGCGGTGGGGATGATGGTCGATGGCGATCACCTGGTGCGCGCCTTGGATCAGCGCGCTCTGGATCGCGAACAGACCGACTGGGCCGCAACCCCAGACCGCCACGGTGTCGCCCGGCTCGATCTGGCAGTTCTCAGCCGCCATCCAGCCGGTAGGCAGGATGTCGGACAGGAACAGCACCTTGTCGTCCTCGAGCCCGTCAGGAATGACGATGGGACCGACGTCGCTATAGGGCACGCGGACATATTCGGCCTGGCCGCCGGCATAGCCGCCGGTCATGTGCGAATAGCCGAACAGGCCCGTCATCGCCGTGCCATAGGCGATCTCGCCCAGGTCCTGGGTTTCGGCCGGGTTGGAGTTCTCGCATCCGGAAAACTGCTGCTTCTCGCAATGGAAGCATTTGCCGCAGGCGATCACGAACGGGACGACGACGCGCTGGCCCTTCTGCAAGGTCGAGCCGGGACCGGTCTCGACGACCTCGCCCATGAACTCATGGCCCAGGATGTCCCCGCGCTCCATGGAGGGGATCATGCTGTCGTAGAGGTGAAGATCGGAACCGCAGATCGCGGTCGAGGTGATCTTGATGATCGCATCGCGGGGATTGACGATCTTGGGGTCTGGAACGGTGTCCATCCGCACGTCGTGTTTGCCGTGCCAGGTCAAAGCGCGCATCGGCGGCTCCATCAATTGGGTTGGGGTCAGCCTTGCGGCGCGGCGTTGGAGGTCTTCGCGGTGGAGATCTCGCCCGTTTCCATCAACTGCTTGAAACGGCGCAGTTCTCGGCGCGCCTGGATCTTGGGCTCTTTCTGGAACAGCTTGGCGATCAGCTTGCCAAGGTCTCCCCCCGGCGGCTCGTAGACGATGGTGGCGGTCACCTCGGTGCCCCGTCCGGGGGGACCATCGCGAAACTCCACCCGCCCGAAGTTCTTGATGTCGGCGCCTTCAACCGACTCCCAGGCCAGGAGCTCGTTGTCGACCTCGTCGGTGAGGACGCTTTCCCACTCCACGGTCTTACCCGCCGGCGCCTTGACCACCCAGCGCCA
This sequence comes from Caulobacter radicis, assembly GCF_003094615.1. GTDB lineage: Bacteria > Pseudomonadota > Alphaproteobacteria > Caulobacterales > Caulobacteraceae > Caulobacter > Caulobacter radicis. The sequence continues at coordinate 136,767 of NZ_QDKO01000025.1, forward strand.
GCGGCGATCGTCGCTGGGCGTGACGCTTTCGACGTTCTCAATGAAGCGCGCCAGGTTTCGAAAATCGCGCCAGAACGCATAGAGCTCGGCGCGCGGCCGATTGATGGTGACGGTGCGCCCCACCAAGGCGGCCTGGCGCCAGCCGCGCTCCTCGGCGACCTCGTGGGCGATGTCGCGCTGGTGCACGGCGGCGGTCAGCGGCGCGTCGCTTTGCAGCGCGCGGCCGATGGTCTCTTCGGACATCCTCGATCTCCTGGGTTCGGCGGATCAACCGCCCGCCGTCGCCGTTGTTCCGAAGGCGAAGGTCCAGGCGTATGGCGCCCATCAAATGACAGACGCCCGATGAACCCTCGCGCCGCCAAGGAAAAAGGCCGTTTCGCGAGGCTCAGTCGCTGAGCCGGCCATCCGACATTGGAACGCGCGCTTGGACCTCTCGTTTGTGCTGCTCGCCGCCGGTGACGCGGCCAGTGCAACCGCGGGAGACGGTAAGGATGCGCAATCTGCATTCACGCCCAACCGGCTCCCGCCCGATCGGAGTGCAAACCATGTTTGGTGGCGATCGCCTATCGCGCCTTGGCGCCTTCAGCCCGCAGTTTCCTGACGCCGACGCCCTGCACAAGGGCCTGGCGCACTGGAACCACTATCGCCTGTCGCCCGAGGCCCCGAGCGCTGACTGGCGCGACGCGATCGCACGAGAGCGCCTCATGAAGGAGGTGGAGGGCGAGTTCATCGAAGCCTTCCGCGCCCACGTCGCGCCGCTGGTCGAGACGGTCCCGAAGGAGGCCGAAGCCTTCGTGTCCTGGTTCGAGGCGCTCAAGGACCATGGTCCCGGCCAATGGGACCCGTTGTTCGACTGGCTGCAGGGCGCGGCCAGCCTCGAGGACATCAAATGGTTCCTGACCCAGGAGGCGGCGGGCGAGGCCGGTTTCGACGATCTGGTCGCCTTGACCCAGGTCAAGATTCCCGACCGCGCCAAGCTGGAACTGGCCCGCAACTATTGGGACGAGATGGGTCGCGGCAGCGTCAAGGGCATGCACGGCCCGATGCTCTCGCGAACGACCGCGACCCTGGGCCTGACACCGACCATCGACACCACCCTGTGGCAATCGCTTTGCCTGGCCAACACCATGACGGCTTTCGCCACCACGCGCCGCTATGCGTGGCACTCGGTCGGCGCTTTGGGCGTGGTCGAACTGACAGCGCCCGGCCGGGTGACCTGCGTCGATGCTGGTCTCAAGCGTGTCGGCGTCTCGCCAGAAGCCCGAAAGTACTTCGCGCTTCACGCCCATCTGGATGTCGAGCACTCCAAGGCCTGGAACACCGAGGCCCTGCTTCCGCTCGTGGCGGAGGATCCCATGCGCGCCCGGTACATCGCCGAAGGCGCGGTGATGCGTCTGATCTGCGGTGAGCAGTGCTTTGAGACCTATCGCGCCCATCTTTGGGCCCACGCCCGCCCATTGGTCTACGCGGCCGAGTGATCGCCATGACGACCCTCTTCGATGTCCTGCCCTACGATGGCGGGTGGTGCGTGAAGATCGCCGATACTGGCGAGGTTCTGTTCTTCCCTGCGCGCCGGCGTGCGATTGCAGAGGCCAGGCGCCTGGCGCGCCTCTGGCCCCGACCGGCCAGGATCAAGGTTCATGTGCGAGATGCGCCAAGCCCCCAGGCCTGGCGTCAGAATCCGGACGGCTTTGCCTATCCGCTGGGCGCGCCGGCATGACCGCGCCGGGGTCCTGCGTCCAGTCGGCGGTGGTCGGGCAGGCCGGGATCGGCGCGGACGATGCGATCTTCCGTTTCACGATCTCGCCTAGCCAAGGCCAATGGCTTTGGCGGACCTTCGAGCGTGACGGACGAACGCGCGCGCAGGGCCTGGCCCAAAGCCGAAAGCACGCCGCCGCGCTGATCATCCACGCCATCCTCCGATCGCGCGCTCCCGCCGCGGCGCCCACGATCAGCACGCCCTCCCGTGCGGCCTGAGGCGCTGATCGTGAGCTGGAAGGCTGATTGTCAGGCTCGCTTTTGGCTTCCCAGCGACCTGATAATTATCGGGGGCCGCAAGCCTTGGTCACACAACCCTCATGGCCGCGGCGATTAGACGGGATCGTTCTGAAGGCGCAGATAGGCTGGGTCGAACTGGCCAAGCCGCGCCAGGGCCTCCCAGTCGTTGACGGTCACGTGACCCGCCTTCCAGTCCAGGAGCCCCTGGCGACGCAGGTCCATCAGCACGCGATTGACGTGCACCTGGGTAAGACCCAGCACGTCACCAAGGTCGACCTGGGTCATGGGCAGAGAAAACCTCAAATCCGACGCGATGCCCGCCGCTTCGAGCCGCAGATAGAGCTCGCAGATCAGGTGCGCCAGGCGGCTGGCCGCGTTCTGTTGGCCAAGCGCCACCAGCCACTGCCTGTGGATGGCCGCATCGACCACCGTCTCCAGCCATAGCAACCGCGTCAGGTGGGGATGCTGTTGGGTGAGGCGTCGCAGGTCCTCGTGGGCGGCCGGCGCGACGACGCAGTCGGCCAAGGCCACGACGCCGTGGTCCATCTGCCGCATCAGAAGGCTGTGCAGGTCCACGAAGTCGCCGCCGATATTGATCTGGGTGAGCTGGCGCCCGCCGGTCGGCGTCAGCGTAAAGCGGGCGCAAAAGCCGCTGACCACGAAGGTGCTGAAATTGGGCCGGTCGCCGGGCTCCACCAGCGCCTTGCCGGCGGCGACCCGCCGCGTCGCCCCCAGGAGATTGGCCAGCGCCTCGCGCTCGATCGGAGTGATGACGTCGCGCCTGGCCATCTTTTCGATGAGCGGCGTGATCATGGGGGCTTGCGACATGGCGAGTTGGGGGACCTCCCCTCTCCCTTCAAGGACGACGCATTTTAGGCCGTCAAACGTTCTGGCCGATAACCTAGATCAACGCGGACCTGCGGCGATGGGCCTAGAATCCCTGCGCCTGGAGGATTCCTTGATCAGTCCGCTCATCTTTATTGGCGTCACAGACGATTGCAGGACAACGTTCGTCGACCTGGACATCGAGACGATCGACCCCGTGCAGCGGGCCAACGCCCTGCTGGCCGAGCACCGCAGTTGTGACGAGATCGAGGTCTGGCGCGATGACATTCGGATCGCCGTCATTGCGCGCGCCCCAGCGGATTCGCCATCTTGAACCGCCTTTTGATCGCCAGTCTCGACCGGTTCGGGCCTTTGCGCGAGGGCGTGCGCGAGCGCCTGTCGACGTGCGCGCTGACGTCGGAGACGTTCGAATCTGGCGATCTCATCATGGCGGCCGGCGAACGCTCTTGCCTGCGGCTCCTGGCGCGCGGGTTGGCCATTAAGCAAACGGTCTTGAGCGACGGCGGTCGCCAGATTTTCAGCGTTGCCACCCCGGGCGACCTGATCGACCTGGCCGGCCTCTTCGTAGAAAGCGATTACGAGGTGCGGGCGCTGGCGTCTTGTGAAGTGCGCAAACTGAGCCCGCTGGAGCTTCGGGCCATGCTGCGCGATCACGCCAGCTTTCTGGCGACCCTCTGCCGGGCGGTGCTGACCGAGGCGCGGGCGCAGCGCAATCGCCTGATTAGCCTGGGCCGCCGGTCTGCGGCGGCCCGCACGGCCAATCTCTTTTGCGAGATCTATTGGCGCCAGAAGAGCTTGGGCCTGGCCAAGGACAACCGTTGCGCCCTGCCGGCGGTACAAGGCGACATCGCCGACGCCCTGGGCCTCTCGGTCGTGCATATCCATAGGGTGCTGCGTGGTCTTCGCGACGATCACATGGCGGTCGTCAAGAACGGCGTCCTGCAGATTCTCGATTGGGATCGACTATCTGCGCTGGGCGACTTTGATCCAGAAGCCTTTCAGCCCCAGACCGACGCGGCTGACGGGCCTGTCAGCAGGCGGCAGAGCTCCAGCGAGCACCGGGCGTGACGCATGGGCGGCGTGATCAATTGATCGTCGCGGAGCCTTCGGGGAACGCCCGGCCGCGCGGCGGCCTTCTTTCAAACCCGGCTCGAGCCAGCCGCTCGACTGGCGGCGCAAGCTACGGAGAGGTCCGGGCTCGCCCGCCCGCCCAGGTCGGCGGCCGAGGATTAAGGGCGCTCCATTCATCGAGGATTTCTGTTCGATGACCCTGTCCACCAACCGCTCTGACGCCCAGCGCCTTGATCGCTGGTCCAGACTTCGTCGGGCTGAAGGCTGGCGAGGCGATAGCGCCGGTTTCAGGCGTCGGCCAAGGGCTGGGCTGACCCGGGAGACCGCGCGCGTCATTCAAAGCCCTCCGAGCTTGCGGCCATGAGCACCTTTCACTTCGACATCGACAGCGACGGCGCAACGACGACCGAAAAGGTCGAGGCCGTCGACCAGTTCGCAGCGATCAGGCAGGCCTTGCTGCTGGTCTCCGAAATCCTTCGCGACCATGCCCTTTGCGATCACACCACGATCTGCCTGCGCATCAGCGTCCGCGGCCAGGATGAACGGATCGTGTGGAAAGGCAGCGCCCGCAGCCTACAGCCCGACGCGCAGGAAAACTAGGCCTCTCCCCCGCGATCGTTCGAGCAGACCGGCCACGCACGAACCCGACAAGCCGGTACAGAGGCGTTCGGTGGCTCGCCCTGACCCCATCGCTCGACCCCGTCCGGGCGCCCGATCCGATGCCCATGGGCGCCCTGCCCCTTCCGAGGATCGGAGCGCGCGGAGAGCCCTCAGCCTGCCGGCGGCGGCTTCATCCACACCTCGACCTTGTGGACCGCGCCAGAGCCGTGTTCGTTGAGGGCGATGTCGGCGCGCCAGGCGGCTATCTCTGGATGACGGTCGAAAAACCCAAGGTCTTCGGCCGCGTGCACCTCGAAGATATTGTCGGCCGGACGCTTGGGGACCTCGCCGCGCTCGGCCGGGCCCGAAGCCTCCTTGAGGTCCGGCTTGAGCCAGATCAGCACTTCCCAGTCCTCGACCAGCGCTTGGCCTGCCTTCATCGCCACCTTGTAGCGCTCGATGTCCGGATGCTGGTCCCAGAACGCCTCGTCGTGCGGCTTGCCGCGGATCAGCAGGTCGGCGCCCTCAGGGGCGGCTGGCGCGGGAATGGGCCCTGCCTGGGCGGGATCGGACAACGGCGCCTCGAACATCAAGCTTCTCCTTGCGGCGATACCAAGCGCGGCTCGCGCCGCGCCCTCATCTCAACGCGCAGGAGGGCGGTGGGTGTCGGGGAGATCCCATCAAGCGTCGTCCGACATCGACCATCCCCCTCCGGCAAGCCGGTGGGCTGGATGCGCCGTCCACGCAAATGAGGGTCGTGGAACCAACCGGCCTGCCAGGCGACTTTTCCCAAATGGTTCGGTTCCTGAAGCGCAACGGTTTGACGATCGTGCTGATGGCGATGTTCGCCGCCAGTCTCGTCGGTCAGTGGCTGACGGGATGGCGTGTGGCGCTGCAGGATCTGCGGCGCCATGGCGAGCCTGGCATCGGACTGATCAGCTACTTATCCGACCCTGCCTTCATCTCGACCGTGTTTGAGAACTGGGAGAGCGAGTTCCTGCAGATGGCCGTCTACGTCGTGCTGACGGCCTATCTCTTCCAGCACGGTTCTTCGGAATCCAAGGACCCTGACGCCCCTGAGCGCGATGTCCTGCCCAGCAAGGCGCAGGACGCCCCGCCGCTGGCCCGCCGCGCCGGGCCTCTGGCCTGGCTCTACGCCCACTCGCTCGGACTTGTCCTGGCTCTGCTGTTCATGGCCGCTTTCGTCCTGCACTGGGTGTTCAGCGCCAAGCAGGCCGCCCAGGAGGCGGCCGAGCACGGTCAGGCGGCCCAAGGCGTTCTGGCCTATCTCGCCGACCCGCAACTTTGGTTCGAATCCTTCCAGAACTGGCAAAGCGAGTTCCTCTCGACCGCCGTGCTCGTGGTCCTGTCGATCGTCCTGCGCCAAAAGAACTCGCCAGAATCCAAGCCCGTCGCCGCGCCGGACAGCAAGACGGGCGCCTGATCAAGCCTGGGCCGCGGCTGTCGCAACCGAAGCTTGGCTTTGACGTTGTCGTCGCAGATGGGCTGCTGCATGCAAGGGCGGCCCGACTCTCGACCTCCCCTTGCCGGATCACCGCCTCGCTATGAGCTTCAAACTGTCCAAAATCCTGGCGGGTGGCGAAGTGGCGAGGCTGCTAGAGGCCGATGGCGTCATCGCAGGGATAGGCCGACCCTCCGCATGGCCTCAGCCCCTGCGCCAGCAGATCGAAGTGCTGCTGGGCGCGGCGTTCCCGATGTTCCTGATCTGGGGTCCCGAGCGGATCCTCATCTATAACGACGCCTATCGCCCCATCCTCGGCGACAAGCACCCAGGCGCTCTGGGCCAGCCATTCTGGACCGTGTGGCCCGAGGTGCGCGCCACCATCGAGCCGATCATCGAGGCGGCTTTCAGCGGCGCGGCCGCGTTCTATGAGGATCTGCCGGTCACCCTTCATCGGAAAGGCCAGGCCGAGCCGGCATGCTTCACCTTTTCCTACAGTCCGATACCGGTTGCGGACGAGGTTCCTGGCGTCCTTTGCGTGTGCGTCGAGACGACATCGGCCGCGCAGGAACGCGCCCGCCGCGAGGAGAGCGAGCGCACGCTTCTCTTTCTTGATCCTGACCCGCGCCACATCGACCCTGCCCAGCGCCGAGGCGGTGATGATGCGCGCGGCTCAGATGATCGGCGAGCACATGGGCGTGGCCATCTGCGCCTATGCCGACATGGATCCCGACCAGGACGGTTTCACCATTCGCGGCGACTGGGCCGTATCCGGCTCGACCTCCATCGTTGGCCGTTACCGCTTGGCCGACTTCGGCGAGATGGCGGTGGAGAACCTCTCGCGTGGCTTGCCGCTGGTCATCAACGACAATCTCGCGGAAATCGCCGCCCACGAGGCGGCCACCTTCCAGGCGATCGGCATAGGCGCGACCATCTGCATGCCGTTGGTGCGCGACGGCCGCCTTCGAGCGCTGATGGCCGTTCACCACAAGGGCCCGCACTTCTGGACCGACCGCGAGTTGGCCTTGGTGCGCGAGGTCACCGAGCGCTCTTGGGCGTTCGTGGAACGGGTGGCGTCCCAGGCTGAGCTGGCCGACAGCGCCGCCGAGCTGCGGCGGATCACCGACGCCGCCCCGGTGCTGATCGCCTATATTGATCGCGATGAGCGCTACCGGTTCGTCAATCGCGGGTACGAGGCGTGGTTTGGACGCCCACGCGAGGCGCTGCAGGGCCAACGCGTGCACGCGGTGCTCGGGGCGGCCTACGATCGGGTCAAGCCGTACCTGGAGGCGGCCCTGGCCGGGGAACGGGTGACGTTCGAAAGCCGCGTGGACTATCCCGCCAGCGGACCGCGCGATGTGCAGGTCGATTATATTCCGCGGCGCGGCGTCGACGGCGGGGTGGTCGGCCTTTACGCGGTGATCTCGGACGTCACTGAACGCATCGAGGCCGAACGTGCGCTTTTGCAAAGCGAGACGCGCCTGCGACTGGCCACCGAGTTTGGCGAGGTGGGGCTGTGGGACGTCGATAACGGCGATGGCGCTCTCTACTGGGACGACCGGGTCCGGGCGCTCTTTGGCCAGTCGCCCGGCGTGCCGGTCACCCTCGACGACTTCTACGGCGGGCTTCACCCCGACGACCTGGAGCCGACATCCAGGGCCTATGCGGCCGCCTGCGACCCGGCCGCGCAGGACCTCTACGACGTCGAATATCGCACCATCGGCGCGGAGGATGGGATAGAGCGCTGGGTGGCCGCCAAGGGGCGCGGGGTGTTCGACGCCGAGGATCGGTGTCTACGCGTGGTCGGCACGGCCATAGACATCACCGCCCGCAAGCACGCCGAGGCCGCGCGCGATTTGCTGATGCGCGAGGTCGATCATCGGGCCCGAAACGCCCTGGCCATCATCCAGTCGATCGTGCGCCTCACCGATGCGGCCGACCCCGCCGAGTTCCGTCAGGCCATCCACGGGCGCATCGAGGCCATGGCGCGGGCGCAGTCGGCGCTGGCCAGGACCCAATGGCGCGGCGGAACCATCGCCGAGGTGGTGCGAGAGGAGTTGGCCTCCGCGATCAGCACCGGGGCGCGGGTGCGCCTTTCGGGCGGCGAGATCGCCCTGCCCGCCGACCAGCTCCAGCCCCTGAGCATGATCCTCCACGAGCTGGCGACCAACGCCACCAAGTATGGGGCGCTGTCGGTGCGCGGGGGCCGCCTGGAGGTCAGTTGGGCCAGCGAGCGACAAGGCTGGTCGCTGGCCTGGGAGGAGCACGAAGGTCCGTCGGTGACCGCGCCATCGCGCTCGGGTTTCGGCTCGCGGCTAATGGCCAACCTGGCGCGCCAGCTCGACGGCCAGATCGACTTCGACTGGAACCGCGACGGGCTGTCGGTGCGCCTCAGGGCGGGCGCTCCGCCCTGAGGGGCCATTCCCAGCCCCCTTGCTGATCGGGAGGGATGCGGGGCGGCCCGCCCTGACCCATCGTTTGATCATCGCCGGAACGGCCGGATGGGCGGGCGGTTAAGACCGCGTCCTTCCCCAACCGGAACATCAACCATGGCCGTCACGGCGAAGACCAAAGCCAAACAGAAATCCGCACGGGCCGCCACCAAGGCGCAGGCCGCCCCCAAGACGCGCGGCCAAGACGCCATCGCTCTGCTGGAGGCCGATCACCGCCAGGTCGAGGACTATTTCGAGGCCTATGAGGGTCTGACCGACCCGGCCGCGAAGAAGGCCCTGGCCGACAAGATCTGTCTGGCCCTGAAGGTCCACACCCAGATCGAGGAAGAGTTCTTCTACCCACCGGCCCGAGAGGCGACGGGCGATGGCGATCTGATCGACGAAGCCATCGTCGAGCATATGGGCGCCAAGACCCTGATCGCCCAGATCGAGGCCGGGGCGCCGGACCAGCCGCTCTATGACGCCAAGGTCAAGGTGCTGGGTGAGCAGGTCCGCCACCATGTCGAGGAAGAGGAAAGCGAGCTCTTTCCCGAGGTGCGCGCCAGCGACCTGGATCTCGTCGCGCTCGGCGCGAAGCTTTCGGCCCGCAAGGCCGAACTGATGGCCCAACTCGCCCCGCCGTCCGCGCCTTAAGGCCCGCCGGCCAGCATAACCATCGCCCAGGCCTTAGGCCCCGCTTCAAATCGTCAGGATCTTCTCATGCCGACCAAGTCCAAGCCTTCGGCCGTCAAGGGCCCGATCGACACGCCTGACAGCACGGTCGGCGTCGAGACCCTCGTGGCGCCCGGCGCAGAACTGCATCAGCAGGCCGCCGACGAGACGACGCAATTGACCACCAACCAGGGCGTGCCGATCGGCGACAACCAGAATTCGCTGAAGGCCGGCGCGCGCGGACCGGTGCTGTTGCAGGACTTCATCCTGCGCGAGAAGATCATGCATTTCGACCACGAGCGCATTCCCGAGCGCGTGGTCCATGCCCGCGGCTCGGCCGCGCACGGCTTTTTCGAATGCCTGGAGGACCTGTCGGCCATCACCACCGCCGACTTCCTTCAACGCCCCGGCGAGCGCATCCCCGTCTTCACCCGCTTCTCGACCGTGGCCGGCAACAAGGGCTCGATGGATCTGGCCCGCGACGTGCGCGGCTTCGCCGTAAAGTTCTACACCCGGCAAGGCAATTTCGATCTCGTCGGCAACAACATCCCGGTGTTCTTCATCCAGGACGCCATCAAGTTTCCCGACCTGATCCATGCGGCAAAGCAGGATCCCGATCGCGAGTTTCCCCAGGCCCAGACTGCCCACGACACCTTCTGGGACTACATCTCGCTGACGCCCGAGAGCCTGCACATGGTCATGTGGATCATGTCGGACCGAACCATCCCGCGCTCCTACCGGATGATGGAGGGGTTCGGCGTCCACACCTTTCGGCTCGTCAATGCCGCGGGTGAGAGCACCTTCGTCAAGTTCCACTGGCGGCCCAAGCTCAATGCCCAGTCGGTGATCTGGGACGAGGCCCTGAAGATCAATGGCGCGGATCCGGACTTCCATCGCCGCGACCTGTGGGAAGCCATCGACAATGGCGACTTTCCCGAGTGGGAGTTCTGCCTGCAGACCTTCAGCCAGGAAGAGGCTGACGCCCTGCCCTTCGACGTGCTGGACGCCACCAAGCTCATCCCCGAAGAGGTGATCCCGCTGCGGGTCGTCGGCCGCATGGTGCTGGACCGCAACCCCGACAACTTCTTCGCCGAAACCGAGCAGGTCGCCTACTGCGCGTCGCATGTGGTGCCGGGCGTCGACTTCACCAACGACCCGCTGCTGCAGGGACGGCTGTTCTCCTACCAGGACACCCAGCTCAAGCGCCTGGGCTCGGCCAATTTCCACCAGATCCCGATCAACCAGCCGCGCTGCCCGTTCCACAACTTGCAGCGAGACGGCCACATGCAGATGGGCCTGCCCAAGGGCCAGGTGAACTATGAGCCCTCCAGCCTAGGCGAGGACATCAAACGCGAGAGCCAGGCCGGCGGCTATCGCACCTTCCCTAGTCTGGAGACCGGTGAGCAGCTGCGCATTCGTCCCGAGACCTTCGCCGACCACTATAGCCAGGCGCGCCTGTTCTTCCTCAGCCAAACGCAGCCGGAGCGCGATCACATCGTCGCCGCCCTGATCTTCGAGCTCTCCAAGTGCAATGTGGCGCGGGTGCGCACGGCGATGCTGTCGCGCCTGGTCAGTATCGACGAGAGCCTGGCCGCGCGGGTCGCCGCCGGCCTGGGCGTCATCAATCCGATCGTTGCGGCCCCCGCCCCGGTCCCGCCCCAGGATCTGGCGCCCTCGCCGGCGCTGAGCATCCTGGCCAAGGCCGCCCCAGGCCTGGTCGGCCGCAAGGTCGGCGTCCTGGTCACCGACGGCGTCGACGACGCGCTGCTGGATGAGCTGAAGGCCGCGGTCGAAGCGGCCGGCGCCAAGCTGGCGATCATCGCCCCGACCATCACCGGGGTGACCACCGCCGGCGGCCAGCTGGTCCCCGCCGATTTCCGGATCGACGGCGGACCGTCGGTCCTGTTCGACGCGGTGGCTCTCCTGCCTTCCGACGCCGGCGGCGCGGCCTTGGCGCTGGAGGCGACGGCGGTCAACTTCGTGCGCGACGCCTTCGGCCACCTGAAGGTCATCGCCTACCTGCCGGCCGCCGCGCCGCTCTTCGTCAAGGGGGGGCTCTCCGACGCCAATCCCGACGCGGACGCGGGTCTCATCAATCTGCCGACCAAAGCCGTGGCCGACTTCATCGCCGCCGCGGAAGCAGGCCGGATCTGGGCCCGTGAGCCCCTGGTGCGCAATGTCTACTAGGGCATTCGCCCTTGGCCTAGCGAACGCCTGGCCAAGGGCGGCCGGTCGACCACCGGCCTTTTGGTGAGTTTCGCGCCGGCCAGGAACGATGCGCCGCCCCGGAACTTATATCTGCGTCCACACAGCGCCTTTCCTGGCCCTGGGGACGCCAGCGGCCCGGCCAGACGCCCCCCGACGATCGCCGGGCCGCACTCTTCCCTTCGTTCAAACCCGCGCCGAGCGCGCAGGAACCCTGACCCTGTGGCCATACCTCCCCGGGTCGCCGCATGCCGCGCAAGGCGTGCTGACGGTGGGCCGCCAGATCGACCGGGCGACGTTCGAAATCCCCTACGTCGGCTCCCGAAGCCAGCGCCTGGCCGAGGGCGGGGTCGGCGGTGATCCACGCGCGAGGCGTTGGGGCGGCGCCGCGACGGGCTGACGCTCGACGGCGGCGAGGATTTCGAAGTGGCGATACCGGCGCCGGCTGACGGCAGGCCCACCGCCTAGTTCGAGAGCGCCGGCGAAATCCGCTGACAGGCCTGGCAGCGCCTGGTCGGTCGCCTTGAATCCTTCGGCGGCTTCGCGCGTTGATGCCGCCAGGAGACCCGTGATGACCAACACCACGCACGACGACCGGCGTTTCAGCGTTCACGCGCGCCACGCTGGCCCCCATCATGGGCGCATCGTGCGCGAGCCTTCCTTTGAGGCCGCCGCCGTCGCCTATGTCGAGGACCTCGCGGTCGCGCCGGACGAGGACGGCCAGATCAGCGTGGTGGTGCGTGACCTCGATACCGGCGGCGAGCACTGCTTCCGCATCGACCTGGAAACCGGCGAGACCGCGCCCTGCGGCGTTTGAGAACGAAACAGGCCGACCATCGTTTTCTCCCTGCGCCCCGGTGGGCGGCAAGGATGCTCGACATGGCTTATCGTCCAACCTGGCAAGGACATCTTCGGCTTTCGCTCGTGACCTGCCCGGTGGCGCTGTACACCGCCACCAACAGCGGTGGCGAGGTGCATTTCAACCTGATCAATCCGGACACCAACAACCGGATCAAGATGGTCACCACCGACCCTGACACCGGGCCGGTCGAGCGCGCCAAGCTGGTCAAGGGCTATGAGGTCTCCAAGGGCGAGTACATCCTGCTGACCCAGGACGAGATCAACGCCGTGAAGCTGGAGAGCACAAAGACCATCGACATCGAGCGCTTCGTGCCCGCCGAGGAGATCGACCGGATTTACTGGGACAATCCCTATTATCTGGCCCCCGACGGAAAGCTCGCCCAGGAAGCCTTCGCTGTGATCCGCGAGTCGATGGAGCGCTCGGGGCAGATCGCGCTGGGACGGGTCGTGATGTCGACCCGCGAGCGCCTCCTGGCGCTGGAGCCCCGCGGCAAGGGCATCCTGGCCTATACGCTGCGCACCGACGCCGAAGTGCGCAAGGAGGACGAGGTGTTCGGCTCGATCAGCGACAAGGCCGCCGACCCTCAAATGATCGCCATCGCCCAGAAGATCATCGAACAGCAGGAAGGCCCTTTTGACCCGGGCCAGTTCGTCGATCGCTACGAAGAGGCGCTCAAGGACCTGATCAAGGCCAAGCAGAAGGGCCACAAGATCGCCAAGGTCGAGGAGCCCGAGGACACCAATGTCATCGACCTGATGGCCGCCCTGCGCGCCAGCCTGGGCGGGAAGGACGCCGCGCCCGCCAAGTCCTCAGCCAAGCCCAAGCCCGCGGCCAAGGCGGCGACCAAGCCCGCCGTCAAGGCCAAGACCACCTCCAAAGCCGCCTCGCCCCACAAGGCCCGCAAGGCAGGCTAGGCGTCACCGCCCGCGGCGCGATAGGACCGGCGCGCCGCTTCCAAGGCCGTCTCGGCCGTCTTGCGGGCCTTGGCCCACGCCTGGCGCGCGGCCAGCTCCTCAGCCTCAAGGGCCTTGCGCCGACGCTCAAAGTCCTTCTCCTCGTCCAACCGCCGGGCGTTGATCGACGCGAGCGCCTTTTGCGCGGCGTCCAGCGCCGAACGATCGGGCGGCGAGCCCGCCAGCGCCACCGGCGCGGCCTTCGCCAGGACCTTCAAGGCTGGCTTGCCGCGCGGCGGCGGATCGGGAACCTGAGGCAGTCCGGGGTCGAGACTGAACGGGTCCTGGGAGCCCACCGCGCGACGCAGCGGGACCTCAGGATGCGCCAGCGCAACGGCCGCGGCGTGGGGATCGTCGCTGACCTTGGCCCGCCCCTCGGCGAAAAGATTCTGGCGCGTGCCCCAGGCGGCCAAGGCCGCGGCTTGGTTTGGCGCGGCCACCACGCTGTCATGGAAGCCGAACTGGGCCTGATAGACCTTCAGCCGGCGAGGCGCGGGGGCCCTGGCCATCTCCTAGACCTTCCCTAGCCGACGGATAGCCGCCTCCAGCGGCCGCTCGCCCTCGCAGTAATCTTCCCAGGCTGCGAGCCTGCGCACCAAGCCCGGCGTCGTACGGACCGTATACTTGGCCGGATCGAGGCCCTTTTTCACCTGGCTCCAGGTCAGCGGCATCGACACCGGCGCGCCCGGCCGCCCGCGCGGCGACAGCGGCGCCACGGCCGTGGCCATGCGGTCGTTGCGCAGATAGTCCAGGAAGATCTTTCCCCCGCGCTTGGCCTTGGCCATGACGATCAGATAGTTTTCCGGATCGTCGTGGGCCATGGCCTTGCAAACGTCGCGGGCGAACGCCTTGGCGATGTCCCAATCCAGCCCTTCGGCCGATAGAGGCGTGACTACGTGCAGGCCCTTGCCGCCCGTGGTCTTGCAGAACGACACCAGGCCAAGGTCGGCCAGTCGGTCACGCACCTCGCGCGCGCCTTCGATCACCCGCTCGAACGGCACGTCCGGGGCGGGGTCGAGGTCAAAGACCAGGCGCCCCGGCTGCTCGGGCAGGAAGGGCTCACAGTTCCAAGGGTGTAGCTCCAGGGCCCCGACCTGGGCGGCGGCGACCAGAGCCTCGATCTTGTCGAACTGCAGATAGGGTTTGCGGTCGCCCCAGACGCTCACCTCGGAGATCAGGGCCGATTGACCCTGGCCGGCATGGCGCTGGAAGAACTTCTGCTCGCCCTGGACGCCATCGGGCATGCGGATCATCGAGCAGGGCCGGCCGCGCAAATGCTCGATCATCCAATCTCCCACCGCCTCATAATATTGCGCCAGATCGAGCTTGGTGACCGGCCGGCCGTCGGCCGCGTCAGGCCAGAGCGCCTTGCCCGCGTTGGACAGGGTCTGGCCCATCACCACCGCCGAGCCCCGGGGACTGACACTGGCCGCCTTGACCGTGACGCTCGCGCCCTTCTGGGCCCTGGGCTCGGCGAGCGCCGTCGCGGGGGATGCGGGCGCTTCTGCCTCGACCTCGGCGGCGGGCTTGTCCTCGCGCAGGCCCTTGAAGGCGGCTTGGCGCAGGAGCCCGTCGGCCGTGAAGCCCTCGTATTCGATCTCGGCCACCAGGTCGGGCCGCAGCCAATGAACCTCGCCAACGCCGCCGCGGGACGGGCCCTTGCTCGCGAACGGGCTCTTGGCGGTCTCCAGGGCCTTAAGCCTCGGCAGCAGGATCGAAAGCTTGTCGCGGCCAAACCCGGCGCCGATCCGACCGACATGGACCAGTTGACCGTCGCGATGGACCCCGGCGATCAAGGACCGAAATGCGCCGGCGGTGGTCGTATAGCCACCGATCACCACTTCATGGCCGGCCCGGCACTTGGACTTGGTCCAAGCTTCACCCCGGCCCGAGCGGTAGGGCGCGTCCAGGCGCTTGGAGACGATGCCCTCCAGGTCCATCCGGCAAGCCGACAGCAGCACCGCATCGCCTGCGGTGATGAAGTGATCGACGAAGCGCAAAACCCCGTCGCCCCCGGCGACGTGGCGGGCCAGCCGCGCCTTGCGGGCCGACAGCGGCAGGTCACGCAGGTCCTCCAGGCCGTCGAACAGCAGGTCGAAGACGAAGAACACCAGGTTTACGGTGTTCTTTTGCGAGATTGCCGCCTGTAGGGCCGCGAAGTCGGGGGCGCCGGTATGATCGAGCGCGACGACCTCGCCATCGATGATCCCGTCGCCTAGGCCCGCGCCAGCCTGGGTGATCTCCGGGAACTTGGTCGACCAGTCCAGCCCTTTGCGGGTGCGTAAGGCCGCCTTGCCGCGTTCAGTGCGCAACTGCATCCGGTAGCCGTCGAACTTGATCTCGTGGGCCCAACCGGGTCCGGACGGCGGCTTGTCGGCGGGCTTGGTCAGCTGCGGCTCGATGAAGACCGGCAGCACCTTGGCGCGCTTGACCTTCGCCTGGCCACCCCTCGTCTGGGATTCGTCCGGCGCGATCAGCCCCGGCGGCGCGCCGTCGTCGCGATCGCTCTGCCAGATCGCGCCGGCCGGCGCCCCCTCCCCGGTCATGAACGGCGTGGCGGCATTGCCCTTGCCGCTGGCGATCTCGGCCATGGTCCGTCGCGAGGCGATCGAGCGATCCGCATCCGTGGGTCCGGACCGATTGCCCGGCTGGGCGGCCTCGTCGCGGTGCTTGATCAGCATCCAGCTAGCCCGTCCCCGAGCGTCGCGCTTGGTGCGTACGATCACCCAGGAGCCATGCATGCGGCCGCCTTCCATGACGAACTTCAGCTCGCCCTTGGCCAGGGCCGCGCCGATCTTTTCGAACCCCTTCTCCGGCGCCCAGTAGCCGCGATCCCAAAGCATCACCGTGCCGCCGCCGTATTGCCCCTTGGGAATGGAGCCTTCGAAGTCGCCGTAGTCGAGGGGGTGGTCCTCCACCTCCATGGCCAGCCGCCGGTCGGCCGGGTCGAGCGAGGGTCCCTTGGGCACGGCCCACGATCGGAAGGTCCCGTCATACTCAAGGCGCAGGTCGAAATGCAGGTGACTGGCCGCGTGCTTCTGGATGACGAAGCGCAAAGCCTGCGAGGGAGCGATCCTGGCGCGCCCCGACGGCTCGGCCGTCTTCGAGAAATCGCGCATCGCCTGGTACTGTTTGAGCTTGTTATCCGCCATGGCCGCTCCTTCGAGGAGCCAAACGGCCAGGCCGCGCCGGTGATCCGTCGGAGGGGCGACGCCGAGGCTGCGATCCAGAAGGAAAGCCACTGGCGGCTCGGATGAGCCCGCGCCGCCAGCAAAGCGTTACCGGTACAGGCTATCGGGGACTTGGCCGCCGTTCTCGGCCAGCTTCTTCATCACCGCCTTGTGCAGCGCGATGTTCTGTTCGGCGCTCCCGGCCTCACCGACATGGACGCCCAGTTCGTCGGCCAGCCCCTTGCGGGCCTCCAGGCTCGAATCCAGCTTCAGAAGCTTCAGCAGGTCGACGATCGAGCTGCGCCAATTGCCGCCGCCGCCTTCGATCTCAGCCATCGAGGTCAGGACCGCCTCGACATCGACCGGGACGGGGGTCGGAGCGGGGGCCGGAGCCGGCGCGACCGGGGCGACCGCGCTCGCCGTAGCCGGCGCGGCCGGCGCGGCCTTGGCCTGGTCGTGATGGAAGATCCTGTCGACGATCTTGGAAAAAAGACCCATGGGGACGCGTCTCCTATCAAATGATGCTTAGTGGACGGCCGAGGCCAGGCCCTGGACGTGGCTGAGGTGGGCCTTGATCTTGGGCAGGGCCTTGGCCGCCCCACCCTTGAGGCCGCCATCGTCGCCGTGATCGGCATAGCCCTGCATCAAAGTGAGGGCCTCCTTGTGAGCGGCTTCCTGCTGGGTCAGGTAGACCTTGTCGAAGTCGGCCGGGGCCGCAGCGTTGAGATTGTCGATCAGACCCTTGCGGCGCTCATCCAGCGCAGCCGGCGCCGACTTGCCTGCGGCGACGACGAGCGGTTTGAGGGCGTTGGAGAGCGCGGTGTGGTCGGTGACCATTTGCTTGCCAAAATCCTTGACCGCCTGGGTCTGGCCCTTTTGTTGAGCGATTTGGCCGGCCTGGATCTCGTACATGTCGCTGATCGCGGCGTTGGTTACGAAGGCCTCGGTCGACATCGGCCCGGTTACGGCCGCGGCCGTCCCCACGGCGGTGGATGCGGCGTCCTGCGCGGCGTTGACGGCCGCGTTGCTCGTGCCCGGATCGGCCGGGGCGGGCTCGGCGTCCTTCTTTTGACATGCGGCGAGCGTCAGGGCGGCCAGGGCGGCGGCGGTCAAAAGTGCGTAACGGGCCATGGTCGGCGTCTCCATCGGTTTCGCGATCGCTCCCGGGCGGGGCGGCAACTGAACGGCGCGGCTTGCCCGACGTTCCCGCCAGACGCCGTCGTGGCGCGACCAGATCAGGGCGGCGGTAAAGACCCCCGGCCTCTTTTCGGAACGGCCAAGGCGAGCGCTCGTTAAGGCGCCTCTAGCCACCGGACGAACGCGCCCATGACGAGATCTTCTGCTTTGCCGGACGCAGCCAAGATCGATGAGTACGACGTGATCGTCGTCGGCGCGGGTCCCGCCGGGCTTACGGCGGCGACGTACCTTGGGCGCTTTCGCCGCAAGGTGCTGATCCTCGACGGCGGGCGTCCTCGCGCCGACTGGATACCCGAGAGCCACAATACGCCAGGCTTCCCCGGAGGCGTCGGCGGGCGCCGGCTTCTCGCCGACATGGGCCGACAGGCAAGTCTCTACGGCGCCGAACGCAGGGCTGGGCGGGCCGTTCGTCTGTCACGCCAAGCCGAGCGCTTCGAAGTCATGCTGGAGACAGCTGGCGGCGATCCGGGCGCTCCCCCCCGCGTGTTCGCGCGCTTCGTGCTGCTGGCGACAGGCGTCGTCGATCGGCTGCCGGACTTGGACGGAGTGGAAGCGGCGATCCGGGCGGCCAAGGTGCGCATGTGCCCGATTTGCGACGCCTACGAGGCCATCGATCAGGCCATCGCCGTGCTCGGCGAGGGCGATCTGGGAGCGCGCGAGGCCGCCTTCCTGACGACCTATTCGCAGAGGGTGACGCTGCTGCACCTTGGCGATCCGGCCACGCTCACCGATCGTCAGGCCCTCGACGACCACGGCGTGGAAGTCTTGCCGATCACGCTGGGCGACCTTGCCGTGGGTAGAGAGGCGGTCAAGGTGGGGCGCGGCGGTGCGGCGCAGAGGTCCTTCGATTGCCTCTACCTGGCGCTTGGATGTGAGATGCAAAGCCGCTTGGCGTTGGCTTGCGGCGCGGCTCACGACGCCGACGGCAACCTCCTGGTCAGCGCCCATCAGGAAACCTCGATCGCCGGCCTCTACGCTGCGGGCGATGTCGTGCGCGGGCTAAATCAGATCGCCGTGGCCTCAGCCGAGGCCGCCATCGCCGCCACTGACATTCACAGGCGTCTAAGAGCTCTGACCCAATGAGCGGCCAGTCCGCTTCCCGTTAGTCCTGGCCCAGACCCAGGGCGTAACGCCGACAATGCTCGAGATAGGCCGCCTCGTGCACGGCCACCAGATCCACGACGCTGGACCACAGCCAGGAGGGGGCGTCCAAGGCGCCGGAACGATTGCGCGACAGGTCGGCGATCCAGGCCTTGCGCGCGGCCCCGTCCATTTGCCGGCCATGGGCATGCCCCACCACGCCGGCCAGGGCGCGAGCGGCGTCCATGGCCTGGGCCGGCGCCAGCCCCACGATCTCCAGCTTCATGTCTTGGGGCATCAGTTCACGGACGAACACGGCCTTGTCGAGCAGACGGCCGGAAGCCATGCGCTGGCCAAGATGGGGAGACAGGGCCAAGGCCCCCGCCACCACCCGCTCTGCGTTGTCGCGCGGCATGGCCGCGTCGCGATCGCGTGGCGCGGCGGCCTTGATGGCTTCCTTGATGTCGAGGAAGCAGATGTCGGGTGCGTCGCCGCCGCCATCGACTTCCAGCAGCACGGCAAAGCGCAGCCGGCCCAGCGAACTGCAGCCCTTTACCCAATAGGCCGCGTCCAGCATCCGGATGTCGTCCTTCTTGCTGCGGGACTTGAGGCTGGTGACCAGCGCCCTGACCGGATCGCTGGCGCAGATCGCCTCGATCTCATCGCGCTCGGTCCTGGTGATCGGCCAGAAGCGCCGGCCGATGGGGATCACAGGCTGCGCGCCGCGCAGACGATCGGCCGCCAGATGCTTCCAGGTCCGACGCTCGGCCTCGCGCACCACCGCACCGATCATCGGCGGATGCGAGGCTTCGGCCTCGAAATCACCGGCCAGGGCGTCCTCGTAGCCATCGACCATGGCCTCCATCATCTGGGCGGTGATGACGCCGGGCAGGTCCGAGCCGCGCGCCGCGCAGGCCAGTGACAGGCCAAGCCGGATAAGGTCGTGAGCCGGATTGCCGATGACGGTCTGATCCAGATCGCGGATCTGGATGTCGACATCGCCCGTGGCGCTCGCCAGAGGCCCCAGATTGCCCAGGTGGCAGTCGCCGCAGATCCACACCGGCGGGCCGCTGGGCAGACTCGAAGGCCGAGCCTCCAACCAGTCGTAGAACTTGACCGTGCTGCCGCGGACGTAGGCGTGGGCCGATCGGGCCATTTTGAGATTGCGCGTGCGCGCCAGCAGTGGGCCGCGCTTGGCGGGGGTGGGTGCGCGGGCCTCTCGCGAAGCGGCCTTGGCGCGGGCGATGCGATCGTCCCGGGCCATCAGGCGAGCGCCTGGGCGGGACGGATGCGCCGGAACGCCGCCTCGACCAAACCAAAGAGGCCGAAAGCCGCCAAGCCCAAGGCGATCAGGCCCAGGACCCAGGATCCGAGCGGCTGGCGCTCAAGCGCCTGCAAGGCGCCGCCCCAACTATGGACGTCGGCGCTACGCGCTTCCAGCCCCGCCTTGATCAGGAAGACGCCGGCCGGCAATGTGGCCAAGCCCCGCGCTCCATAGCCGATCCTGGCCAGGGGCGCGACCACCCGGCACAGCCGCGCATCACATGAAAGGCGCTTGGAAAAATCCTGCATCAGGCCCTGGATGACGTTGCCTATACCGACCCCGACAAGGGTCAGCCCCGCCAGCAGCAACAGCGTCTCGCCGTAGGGCCAGTTCAGGATCGCGGCAGCCGCGCCGTGGGCGGCCTGTTCCTCATCGGCTTCTCCAACATCCTCGAAGGCGTCGAGCAGTTCCAGGCCGCAGAGCCCAAGGCCGCCGTAGATTAGTCCGCTGACGGCTTGGCCGACGCGCACGGCGATAGCCTTGGGCGAGACGCCCTGGCGATCGGCGTCGAGGCCTGCCTGCAGGCCGCGCCAGACCGCAAAGCCCAGCAGACCCAGCGACACCAGAGCCACGATCACCAGCCCTGGCGGCCAAGCGGCCCAGGCCGCCAGCATCGCCTTGGCGCCGCGCGCCCGCGGCGTCATATCGACCGCGGCTAGGAGAACGATCGCGCCCAGGCCGAGATAGACGACGCCACGCGCGGCGTAGCCGAGCCGACCGGCCCATTCGAGCCCCTGAATGATCTCGTCCCGCGCCGCCAGGCGCCTCAGACGCCGCGCCCAAGGCTGTGCTTGTGCTGATCCCACTTTCCGATCCTCGCGCGTTCGCCAACGGCCAAGCGCTGCCGTCGGGCAGGCTGAACGACGCCCTCGCGGCTAACGTTCCGCGCTCGATGCTGCGCCCTGTCAAAAGATCGCCGGGCGCCCCTTTGGGCTTCTTCCAGGTCAGCGTGTGCAACCTCTCCTAGCACGAGGTGTTTCGGCCCTGCTCGCGGCGGCGCGGGCCCGTCTCCCAGAGTTGTTCCCCCATGTCTCAGGTCGCCAGCCCCGCCCCTGCCGTTGGCGAAACCCTGGCGCCAGGCGCGCGCAACCACCGCGCCTTAAGCGCGACGAGGCTCCAGGCCCCGGCTTCTGCGGTGGCGCTGATCCTGTCGCGCAAAGCGGCCAAGGGCGGGTCGACCGTGGTTCACCTGGCGTCCAGTGAGCGCCGGGCCGAGGAAATCGGTCGGGCTCTGGCCGGCTTCGCCCCCGACCTCGAGGTCCTGGTGCTGCCGCCATGGGACTGCCTGCCCTATGATCGCGCCTCGCCGTCGCGCGATGTGATGGGGCGGCGCATGGCCATCCTTGGACGACTTGCCCAGCCGGCCGGCCGGCGGGTTTTGGTCACCTCGCCCGAGGCCATCGTCCAGAAGCTCCCGCCGGCGGCGCTGGCGCACGAGACGTTGTTCGACCTTCAGCGCGGCGCCGTGCTCGATCGCCGGGCCCTTGGCGATTTCGCCGCCGCCGCCGGCTATGTCGCAGACGACCGTATCGACGAGCCCGGCGAGATCGCCTTCCTGGGCGAAGTCATCGATATCTTTCCTGCGGACGCCGCCTGCCCGGTGCGTATTGCGCTCGACGCCGATCGGATCGCCGAGATGCGACCCTACGACCCTTTGAGCCAGCGCTCGACAGGCGAGCTCGAGACCCTGCGCCTTGGCCCGGCGAGCGAGCTGATCCTCAAGCCCGGCGCCGATGGCGCAGCACCCGAACGCTTTCCCGGGGCCGAGCACGCTATGGCCCGCCACTACGGCGCCCTGGTTTCGCTGTTCGAGCTTTTGCCCAAGGCCAGGCTTTCGATGGACGTCAAGGCCGCCGCCCGTCTTGCCGAGGTCGAGGCCCATGTGCTGGACGCCTTCGAGGCGCGCAAGACGCTTGGCGGCGCGGGTCCTGAGCCCGGCGCTCCTGATGAGCTCAACCTGCTGGGCGCAGACCTCAAGGCGGCCCTCGCCAGCTGGTCGGTCGTGCGCCTGGAGACGCGCGGCTTCGAACTGGTGGCGAACCTGGCCCTGCAGCGCAACCCTGGCCGGGCCTTTTGTGATCTCGTCGACCATCACCGCCAAGCCGGGCGTCGGGTAGTTTTGACGGGATTGCGCCAGGAGCTTCGGCCGCTCGCCCGGGCTCTCGCCCGCGGGCTCGACCTCAAGCCTCAGCCCTGCGCGGACTGGGCGCAGGCGCTCGCCAGCTCCGCGGGCGCGGTCGTCAGCATCGAGCTGGATCTCGACACCGGCTTCATCCACGCGGCCAGCCAGCTCGCCGTGATCGCCGCCAGCGACGTGGTTGGGGGGCGCACGGCCGCACGCGGCGCGACCAACCTGCAGGATCTTCTGGCCGAACCCGACCTTCGTCCCGGCGACGTCGTCTTACATGAGGACCATGGGGTAGGCGTGCTGCGTGACCTTACGAGGATCGAAATCGACGGCGTGGATCATGACACCCTGCAGCTGGAGTATCACGGCGGCGACAGTCTGCAGGCGCCCGTGGAGGAGATCGGCCGCATCTGGCGCTATGGGGCCGAAGAAAGCGCGGTGACCCTCGACCGGCTCAACGGCGAGGGTTGGGCCAAGCGACGCGCGCAGGTTCATCACCACCTGGAAGCGGCCGCCGCCCGCCTGGTGGCCCTGGCCAAGGCGCGCGAGGAAAGGATCTGCCCGTCCATCGTTCCGCCCAAGGCCGCCTACGCCAGGTTCGCCGCCCGCTTTGCCTATCCCGAGACGCCCGATCAGTCGGCGGCGATCGAGGCGGTTCTGGCCGACCTCGCCAGCGGACGTCCCATGGACCGGCTGGTGTGCGGCGACGTCGGCTTTGGCAAGACCGAGGTGGCCTTGCGGGCCGCCGCCGCCGTGGCCTTGAGCGGACGCCAGGTGGCCCTGGCCGCGCCGACGACGGTCCTGGCTCGCCAACACGTCGAAACCTTCAAGCGGCGGTTCGCCGGCACGGGGATCGGCGTTGCCCACCTGTCGCGCCTGGTCAGTCCCGCCGAAGCCAAGGCGGTCAAGCAGGGCCTGGAGGCGGGCCAGATCGGCGTGGTGATCGGCACCCAGTCCCTGGCGGGCAAGGATATCGGCTTTAGCGATCTTGGGCTGATGATCATCGACGAGGAGCAGAAGTTCGGCGCAGCGTTGAAAGAGAGGTTGCGCGGCATGGCCAGGGACGGCCATCTCCTGACCCTGACGGCCACGCCAATTCCCCGCACCCTGCAAGCGGCGATGATCGGTGTGCAGGACGTCAGCGTCATCGCCAGTCCGCCGGCCCGTAGGCGTCCGATCCGCACCTTTCTGGCGCCCTTCGATGCGGCCACCCTGCGCATGGCGCTGATGCGCGAAAAGCGCCGGGGCGGACAGAGCTTCGTCGTCGCACCGCGCATCGAGGACATCGGTCAGCTCCAGGCTCAGCTGGCCAGCCTCGTCCCAGAGCTTGAAGTGCGCGTGGCCCATGGCGATCTGGCCGCCGAGACGGCGGATGCGGTGATGGTCGGCTTCGCCGATGGCGACGGCGACGTGCTGCTGGCCACCAACATCATCGAAAGCGGGCTGGATGTGCCGCGCGCCAACACCATGATCGTCTGGCGGCCCGACCGATTTGGCCTGGCTCAGCTTCATCAGCTGCGCGGCCGGGTCGGCCGCGGTCGCATTCAAGGCGTGGCCTATCTGTTGTCGGATCCGCAGGAGGACCTTTCCGAGGCCACCCGCGCGCGGCTTTCGACGCTGGAGGCGTTCGATCGTCTGGGATCAGGCCTGGCGATCAGCGCCCGGGACCTGGACCTGCGCGGCGGCGGGGATCTGGTCGGCGAGGATCAGGCCGGACATATGCGGATGATCGGCGCCGGGCTTTACCAGCGCCTGCTGGCCAGGGCGCTGCGGGTCGCGCGCGGCGAGACCGAGGCCGAAGACTGGACGCCCGATCTGCAGCTTGGCGAGCCGGGCGCGATCCCGACCGTCTACGTGCCCGACGCAGTGACCCGGATCAATCTCTATGCCCGGCTGGCGAGACTCGAAGACCAAGGCCAGATCGACGCTTTCGAGGAGGAACTGGAGGATCGCTTCGGCGCCCTTCCCCCGCTGACCAACACCCTGCTCGACCAGGCTCGATTGCAGCGCCTGGCCAAGAGCGCCGGGGTCCGTCAGGTGCGCGCCGGCCCCAAGGGGGTGTCGCTGACCCTGGCCACGCCCGCGCCGGCCAAGGCTAAGAGGGCCCTATCGCGATGGCGCGACGTCCTGACGGTGCGCGAGGACAAGCTGGTCGTGGCCCTGGCCTGCGACAGCGAACCCGAGCGGCGAGCGCTGGCTCAGGCTCTGCTTTCCGCGCTGAGCGGTTGAAGGCTGCTCGCCGCCCTCCTGCAGCTTTGCCGTCGCAGAAGAAATCGGCGGATCGACCAGCCTGGGCCCCGCCTCAAGCGTGCAACATTGCCGTGCGCCGGCGCGTTGGCTCTTTCTGCTCACATCAAGAGGACCCGCGATGACCAAGGAACGCAGCGACGACAATCCCCAGCCGCCGCACGAGGTCGCCGACCGGATCTGGGAGCTGGCGGAAAAGATCGACATCGCGATGTTCACCACCTGGGACGGCGAGCAACAGCACAGCCGGCCGCTTTCAGCCCGAGTGCGCCGTGGCGAGCACGCCGTCTATTTTCTTGTCGACGCCGAAGGCGGCAAGAATAGCCAGGTCGAGCACTTCCCCGCCGTCTCCTGCGCCTGGGCCGACAACGGCCATTACAAGTACGTGGTGATGTCGGGCTCGGCGCGTTTGAGCAACGACCGCGAAAAGATCGCGGCGCTGTGGTCTGATTTCGACAAGGCCTGGTGGGAGGACGCCAGCGACCCCTCCATTCGCCTGATGACCTTCACACCCGACCAGGGCGAGCTTTGGGACAGCCCCGGCAAGACCGTCGCGTTGGTCAAGATGGTGCTGGCGGCGGTGACCGGGGCCGCACCGCAAATGGGCGACAACGCCAAGGTAAATCTCTGAGGCCACGGCTGATCCCTACGGGGAAGAGCGTCGAGACCTGGCCACCGCAAGCGCCCTGCTCGCGCGCTTGGCCTGCCGTTGGCCAACCTTCCGTGGCGCCATGCCCCCCCCGCCACGGAGGGTGCATACGCATGTCCCGCTTGCACGCCGTCGAAGGGGGGCGGGCCGCGCCTGGCAGTCTGGGCAACGCCCTGCCCGACGCAAAGCGGCCTGGATCGCCAAGTCAGGATCGCCAGCGAGGCCGATGAGAAGGCGCTGCATCTCCGCGGTCGTGCGCCCGCGGCCTTAAGGCCCCCGACCAATCGCCAGCGGCGCGGACGCCTGGCTGACATCAACCCAGCTGAAGCTTTCACCCCGCGCGAGGGCCTCCTCGCAAAGCCTTGTCGCGCAGGCTCTCGCCATGTCGACCTGATCGAATTCCTCAACCAGGTCGCTCCCCGCCAGGACGCCGAAACCTGCTCTCGAACGCGCGACGATAATGATCATTTGATAGGATCGCGCAGCGCCGCGATCGGTTTCAGCCGCCGACCTCGAATTTTGGCGGCGCCGAACTACACGCTAAAATCGACAAAACTGGGAGCGACATGCGGCTCAACCCGGTCGTCAGGCGCCACCGCATCGCAGCGCCCTTTTTTCGCTGCGCTTGGCGATCGGAGCGCCAGGATCCCACGGGTCCGACAGCGCAACCGCGGCAAGATTTGGGGGGATCGGTCGGTCCGCGTCCACCTTGGACATCCTCGATAGGCGCCCGTCGCCTTTGGGCCGACGGCCCCCCGACAGGCTTTGCTTGCGCTCTGGCAATTTCCGGCGCCTGGTCGGCCGCCTTGGAAAGATTAGACCCGCGCCCCCGATCGCTGGCGGCCTGGCTGTTCGATCGTCGCAAACCATAACCTAGGATAATGCGCGAGCTTGGGTTCTTGGCGATCGGGGACCCATGGATGAGCAAGCAGCGGCGCAGGCCGGCGCGCCCGGGGCGCCGAGGGGATACCTTGACGAAGTCTTCGATCTTAACAGCGCCGAACGCGCGGCGCTGGCGGCCGTCTTGGGCCCTGCGCAGCACCTCCCGCGCGACCATGTGCTCAAGCGCGACGGAGCCGAGCCGACCCACCTCTTCTTACTCGTGGACGGTTGGGTGGCGTCGTCCATCACCGTAGCGTCCGGCCGCCAGCAGACCGTCAAGATTCACCTGCCGCGAGATGTCCTGGGCGCGCCAAGCCTTTGCGTGACGCGGACGGCCGAGTGCCTGACAGCGATCACCCCGATCATCGTGAGACCGGTGTCGCGCGGCGACCTGATGGGGATGCTGGCGCGCTTCCCGCGCATTGCGGCGGCGCATTTTCTGGGCGCCCAGCGCGAGCGCGTTACACTGATGGAGGCCCTGGCCCTGATGGGGCAGACCGACGGATCGGTTCGCATCGCCGGCATGCTGGTCGAGCTTTTCGACCGCTTGAGCGCGCTTGGGTTGACCGAGCAAGAAACCATGCCGTTCCCACTGACGCAGGGGCAGGTGGGCGATCTGGTGGGCCTCAGCCCCGTCCATGTGAGCCGAAAGTTCGGCGCGATGGAGCGCGCAGGCCTGATCCAGCGCGGCACCCGAACGATCAACCTTCTGGACCTTCGGCGGCTTCGGTCGATGACCGGCTTGCCTCAGCACGCGCTTGTACGTGAGCCGGAGTGGATCAATTTCGCCTGACCGGGACTGGAGCCGCCACAGGCGCGCCCGCTAGCCGCCAGCCTGCTCGGCGAGGTCCAGGCCGCTGATCAGCAGATCGACGGGAAAGCTCGAAAGCCGAACCACGCCGCCTTGCGCCGCTGGCCCGTCGGGAAATTGGCTGGCGTCGATCCTGGCGACGTCGGCTAGCTTTTCGCACGCCCGGCCCATGGACGGATCCGCCGGGATCAGCACCACGGCCTGGGGATGGCACGCCTGCAGCAGCTTGATCAGTTCGGCGACAATCATCGCTCTTCAATCCGACGAAGGCTGGGGGTCGCCGCCTTGGTCCTGGGCGAGATGCGGCGGGATGGGGCGCGCCGGGGCGCTGGACCGGGGGAGCCGGCCTCTCCCGCGTCGTAGGCGGCGAAGCTGCGCGGCTC
The DNA here is from genome assembly GCF_003094615.1 of Caulobacter radicis. Taxonomy (GTDB): domain Bacteria; phylum Pseudomonadota; class Alphaproteobacteria; order Caulobacterales; family Caulobacteraceae; genus Caulobacter; species Caulobacter radicis. Next base: position 163,739 of record NZ_QDKO01000025.1, read on the forward strand.
GCCAGGGCTCGCAGGCGCGACCGGCGCAACGCCCGGGGTCGTTACATCATTGGCGGGGGCGCGGACCGTCTGGGCCGCCAGTCGCGCAAAAAGCGCGGCGTATTCGGCCGCGGACACGCGCCATGAACTATCGGAGGCCATGGCGTTGAGCTGGACGCGCCGCCAGCTGACCGGATCGCGGTAAAGAGCGCAGGTTCGGCGGATGGCGTCTTCAAGCATGTCCTGGGTGGCCGGCGCGAACTGCACGCCGGTGGCGGCCGAACGGGCGATCCCGGCTGTGTTGGCGTCGATGATGGTGTCTGACAATCCACCGGTGCGCGAGACGACCGGGACGGCCCCATACCGCATGGCGCAAAGCTGGGTGAGGCCGCAGGGCTCGAAACGCGACGGCGCCAGGATCGCGTCAGCGCCAGCCTGGATGAGATGGGCGAGGTCTTCCCGGTAGCCCAGGAACCTGCCCATGGCGCCGGGATAGCGCTCGGCGGCCTGCGAGAACCCGGCCTCGTACCGCGGCTCGCCCTGGCCGCAGACGATCAGCTGGGCGCCCTCGGCAAACAGCACCGGCAGGGCGCCCAGCAGCAGATCGACGCCCTTCTGGTCGGTGAGCCGGCTGAGGATGCCAAAGAGCGGGGCTTCGGCGTCCGGACGAAGGCCAAATTTGGCTTGAAGAGCCAGCTTGTTGATGGCGCGACGTTCGAGCGTCTCTGCCGTATAGCGAGCGCTGATGTCGGTGTCTGTCTCAGGGTTCCAGACGTCCGCGTCGATGCCATTGAGGATGCCGACCAGCGATTTGGCGCGGGTCTTCAAGAGCCCGCCCAGGCCCATGCCGCCCTCTTCGGTGGTGATCTCCGCCGCGTAGCTTGGAGAGACGGTGGTGACCTGATCGGCGAACTGGATGCCGGCTTTGAGAAAGCCGATGTCGCCCCAGTATTCGACGCCGTCGATAGCCATGGCCTCCGCCGGCAGCCCGAGCTTGGTCCGCAGGCTTGCCGGGAACAGTCCCTGAAAGGCCAGATTGTGGATTGATAGGACGACCGGCGGCGCCCGGAGCCGGCGTTCTTTCTGCGCATAGTGGAGATAGGCAGGCGTCAGGCCGGCGTGCCAGTCGTGAGCCTGGATCACATCGGGGCGGTAGTCAGCCAGGAGGCCCAGGCCGATTTCGGCGGCGACCTTGGCCAGGGCGGCAAAGCGCTGACCGTTGTCAGGCCATTCGACTCCCGGCGCCTGCAGATAGGGATTGCCGGGTCGATCATAGAGGTGAGGCGCGTCGATCACCAGGAGGTCCAGAGCGCCCGCCCTCGCACGCAGCAGCCGGGCCGGCGCGCCCATCAGGCTGGCGAAACGGTGTACCATGTTGGGCGTTTCCAGCGCGGCTTTCACAGCCGGATAGCCGGGGATCAGGGTCACGACCTTGACTCCCTCGCGCGCCAGAGCCAGCGGCAGCGCCCCGACGACGTCGGCCAGGCCGCCGGTCTTGATCAGGGGGAAAATCTCCGCGGCGACCGAAAGGATGCTGGCGGCGCTCATCGGACGGCGCCGAATTCAGGCCCCTGATGCGCCTCCTCGCAACTGCACAATAAACTCTGCCACGCCCCGAACGCCATAGCCGCTACTCCCTGAGATGCCTCGGAAACAACGGGAGAGAGCAAGGGTTCCGGGAATATTTTTTGATGGCTCCCGGCACAGATTGATCGCCTGATCGTTGTGCACTCGCAGCAATTTGGAGATGTCGGGTGGGGTTGGAGAGTGCGGTGTCCTGGGCGTCCGATCCGTTCGGCTACCTTGGACGCCACGGGGACGTTGTGCGCACCTTTCAGCCCGGCGCGGCGGGTGTCGAAGTCATCTCTCGCAAGAGCCGCCGACGCCTTGGCCGCCTCCAGGAGGCCTCGCCGGGCCTCTTCGTCGGCGAAATCAAGCCGACCGCAGACTACGCCCTGCGCGTGCTGTGGCCCGACAGCGCTTGGGAAACCGAGGACGTCTATAGCTTTGGTCCGGTGCTCTCAGAGGCCGACCTGACCGCGATCATACGGGGCGAGGTCACCGGCATGGCCGATCGGCTCGGCGCCGTCCCCCGCGCGCTTGAAGGCGTCGAGGGCGTGGCGTTCAGCGTTTGGGCGCCCAACGCCCGGCGGGTGAGCCTAGTAGGCGACTTCAACAGCTGGGACGGGGAGCGCTATCCCATGCGCCTGCGCCATGAGGCGGGCGTCTGGGAGATTTTCATTCCGCGCCTCGCCGCTGGCGCGCGCTACAAGTTCGATGTCGAGGGCGCCGACGGGTCCGTGCGCCGCAAGGCCGACCCCCTCGCTCGCGCCACCGAGATCCCGCCGGCCACCGCCTCGATCGTCGCGCCCTTACTCGACCATGCCTGGGGGGACGACGGCTGGATGGCCGACCGCGCCGCCCGCCATCACGCCGGCGCGGCGATCTCGATTTACGAGGTCCACGCCGGATCCTGGCGACGCCCCTGGGACGGTCACCAATGTCACGACTGGGACGCCCTGGCCGACCACCTGATCCCCTACGTCGCCGGCCTCGACTTCACCCATGTTCAGCTGATGCCGATCATGGAGCATCCGTTTGGCGGCTCCTGGGGCTACCAGCCGCTCGGGCAGTTCGCGCCTTCCGCACGCTATGGCGCGCCCGAGGGACTGGCCCGCTTCGTCGATCGCTGCCATCAGGCGGGACTGGGCGTCATTCTCGACTGGGTCCCGGCCCATTTTCCCAGCGACGCCCACGGGCTGGAGCGCTTCGACGGCACGGCCCTCTACGAACATGCCGATCCGCGTGAGGGCTTTCACCCGGACTGGAACACCCTGATCTACAATCTGGGCCGAGACGAGGTCGCCAGCTTCCTGGTGGCCTCGGCCCTTTACTGGCTGGATCGCTTCCACATCGACGGCTTGCGTGTCGATGCGGTGGCCTCGATGCTCTACCGCGATTACAGCCGTAAGGCCGGCGAGTGGACGCCCAATGTCCATGGCGGGCGCGAGAACCTGGAATCCATAGCCTTCCTGCGTCGCCTCAATGCGGCGGTCAGCGAGCACTTCCCAAGCGCCATCACCATCGCCGAGGAGTCGACCGCCTGGCCGGGCGTGACCGCGCCTGTCGATCAGGGCGGTCTTGGCTTCTCGTACAAATGGAACATGGGGTGGATGAACGACACCCTGCGCTACATGCATCGTGATCCGGTCCATCGCGGCTGGCACGGCGGAGACCTGGCCTTTGGCCTCACCTACGCCTTCACCGAGGGCTTCGTCCTGCCGCTTAGCCATGACGAGGTCGTCCACGGCAAGGGCTCGCTGCTGTCGAAGATGCCGGGCGACCGCTGGCGCCAGTTCGCCAACCTACGCGCGCTCCTGGCGCTGATGTGGGCCCATCCTGGCAAGAAGCTGCTGTTCATGGGCGGCGAGATCGGCCAGTGGCGCGAATGGGACCACGACGGCGAGCTCGATTGGGCCTTGCTCGAGACGCCTGAGCACGCCGGGCTGCAGAGCCTGGTCGGCGATCTCAACCGTATCTATCGCCAGGAAGGCGCTCTGCATCACACTGACGCGGATGCGCGCGGTTTTGGCTGGATCGCCGAGAACCACGATCGCGACGGCGTCTTTGTCTTCGAGCGCCGCTCCTTCCATGGCGGCGCGCCCTTGATCGTGGCCGTCAACATGACGCCCGAGCCGCAGATGCGGCGAGTGCGCGTTCCGCTGGAAGGCCGCTGGACCGAGATCCTCAACACCGACGCGGCCGTCTATGGCGGCGGCGACCTTGGCAACCAAGGCGGGGCGAGCGCCTTTCCCAATCCCGACGGCCCGGCCCTGGACCTGACCTTGCCGCCGCTGGCCGCTGTCTATCTCCGTTACGAAGGACCTAGCGCTTGACCCCCTCGCCCGAACGCCTGGACGCCGGATCGCCCTATCCCCTGGGCGCCACTTTCGATGGTCTTGGCGTCAATTTCGCGGTGTTCTCAGCCAACGCCGAGCGCATTGATCTTTGCCTCTTCGACCCATCGGGCCGAAAGGAACTGGCCCGCTATCCCCTGCCCGAGTGCACCGACGAGGTCTGGCACGGCTATCTGCCCGACGCGCGCCCTGGCCAGCTTTATGGCTTTCGCGCCTATGGCCCCTACGCGCCCGAACAGGGCCACCGGTTCAATCCCAACAAGCTATTGCTGGACCCCTACGCCCGCCGGCTGGCCGGTCAGCTTCGCTGGACCGACGCCCTGCACGGCTACCATGTCGGCTCGCCGCGCGCGGATCTTTCCTTCGATCGTCGCGACAGCGCCCCGGCCATGCCCAAGTCGGTCGTCACCGCCGACGCCTTCGACTGGGAAGGCGATCGCCGGCCCAACACGCCCTGGTCGGAGACGGTGATCTACGAGGCCCACGTCAAGGGCCTGACCGCCCTGCTCGAAGAGGTCGGCCCCAAGGATCGCGGCACCTTCGCGGCCCTCTCCCACCCCAAGGTCATCGAACACCTCAAGCGCCTGGGCGTCACGGCGCTGGAACTGCTGCCGGTCCACGCCTTCACCCAGGATCGCTTCCTGCAGGAGCGCGGCCTGTCCAACTACTGGGGCTACAACACCCTGGCCTTTTTCGCGCCCGAAGCGCGGTATCTCGCCAGCGGCAGCCACGATGAATTCCGCCTGGCCGTGCGCCGACTGCACGCCAGCGGCATCGAGGTCATCCTCGACGTCGTCTACAACCACACCGCCGAAGGCAGCGAGATGGGTCCGACCCTGTCCCTGCGCGGTCTCGACAACGCCACCTACTACCGCTTGGTCGCCGACAACCCGCGCCACTGCATCAATGACACGGGCACCGGCAATTCGCTGAACATGGCCTCGGCCCGGGTCATCCAGATGGTGGCGGATTCGCTGCGCTACTGGGCCCAGTCCTTCCGTGTCGACGGCTTCCGTTTCGATCTGGGCGTGACGCTTGGCCGCGAGGGCGACGCAGGGTTTTCGCCTGGGGCGGCCTTCTTCGACGTCCTGCGCCAGGATCCTGTGCTGGGCCGGCTGAAGCTCATTTCCGAGCCATGGGACATCGGTCCAGGCGGCTACCAGCTGGGCCACCATCCACCCAGCTTCGCCGAATGGAACGACAAGTTCCGCGACACCACCCGGCGCTTCTGGCGCGGCGACGCGGGCCAACGGCCGGATCTGGCCGCGCGGCTCTCGGGCTCGGGCGACCTTTTCGATCGACGCGCCCGCCGCCCCTGGGCCAGCATCAACATGCTGACCGCACATGATGGCATGACCCTCAACGACGTGGTGAGCTACGATGGCCGGCACAACGAAGCCAACGGCGAGAACGGCCAGGACGGGCACAGCGAAAACTATTCGCGCGGCTGGGGCGCCGAAGGTTCGACCGACGATCCGATCATTCAGAACCAGCGCGACCGAGTGCGCCGCTCGATGCTGACGACGCTGATGGCCTCGCTCGGCACTCCCATGTTGCTGGGCGGCGACGAGTTTGGCCGCACCCAGAACGGCAACAACAACGCCTACTGCCAGGACAACGAGATCAGCTGGTTTGACTGGGGTCAGGCGGCCAAACAGTCCGGTCAGGCGTTGATCGACTTCACCGCCAAGCTTATCGCGCTTCGCAAGGCCCACCCTCTGCTGCGGTCCGGCTCCTTCCTCTACGGCCAGGACGAAGCCGCGCCCGGCGTTCTCGACATCGAATGGTTCGATGAGCGCGGCCAGCCATTGTCGGAGGACGACTGGCGCAATCCGGAGGGCCGCGCCCTCCTGATGCGCCGCGCCCGCCGACTTGCCGACGGATCGCTGGAACTGATCGCCCTGGCGATGAACGGCGCTGGCGAAGCCCTCACTTTCGTGCTTCCGACTGAAGGTTTGACTTTCGAGCGGCTCATCGACAGCGCCGACCCTGACGCCGAACCCGCCCCTGTCGGCGAGATGCTCGACCTACCAGGCGGTGCGGCGGTCATTCTGCGCGGGGTCGGAGAAGCACGATGAATCACGGACCCGCCTGGCTTGGCGATGGGCGTGTCCGCTTGCGCCTCTGGGCGCCGGGGCAGGAGCGCGTCGCCGTGGACCTCGACGGGCAAGGCGTCTTCGTCATGAACCGGCTGGCTGATGGCTGGTTCGACTACGAGACTGAAGCTGCCGACGGGCAGAAGTACCGGTTTCGGATCAACAACGACCTCGTCGTGCCTGATCCGGCGGCTCGCGCCCAGGCCGACGACGTGCACGGCTGGAGCGTCCTGGTCAGCCCTGAAGGATATGCGTGGCGCAATCCCGAGTGGCTTGGCCGGGCCTGGTCGGACGCAGTGATCTATGAAGTTCACCCCGGCCTGCTGGGCGGTTTCGCCGGTGTAACCGACCGGCTGCCCGCGCTTTCGGGCCTAGGGATCACGACGTTGCAACTGATGCCGGTGAACAGCTTTTCGGGGTCGCGCAACTGGGGCTATGACGGCGTCCTGCCTTACGCCCCCGCCGGCGCCTATGGCTCGCCGGACGACCTGAAGGCCCTGGTCGATGCGGCCCACGGCCTGGGGATGATGGTGCTGCTCGACGTGGTCTACAACCACTTTGGCCCCGACGGTAACTACCTGCCGGCCTACGCAAAGTCCTTTTTCGACGAAGCGCGTCACACCCCGTGGGGACCGGCCATCGCTTTTGGCGAGGAACCCGTGGCGCGGTTCTTCATCGAAAACGCCCTCTATTGGCTGGAGACCTTCCGTTTAGATGGGTTGCGCTTCGACGCCGTGCACGCGATCGCAGACAACCACTTTCTGGACAGGCTCGCCGCGGAGGTGCGCGCCCGTTGTCCAGACCGCCACATCCATCTCGTACTGGAGAATGAGGGCAACGACCCTGACCGGTTGTCGGGCGGCTATGACGCTCAGTGGAACGATGATTTTCACAACGTAATGCATGTTCTGCTGACGGACGAGACCAGCAGCTACTACCAGGACTTCGCCGATCGGCCCGCCGAGCGTCTGGCTCGCAGCCTGGCGGAAGGCTTCATCTACCAGGGCGAGGGTTCGCCCAATCACGACGGCAGGCCGCGGGGCGCGCCCAGCCGGCATCTGCCGCCGACCGCCTTCGTCAATTTTCTGCAGAACCACGACCAGGTCGGCAACCGGGCGCTCGGCCAGCGGCTGACGACGCTGGTTGCTCCCGAACGCCTGATGGCGGCTATGGCGCTCCTTTTGATGTCGCCGCAAATCCCCATGCTGTTCATGGGCGAGGAGAGCGGCTCGGAAACCCCGTTCCTGTTCTTCACCGATTTCCACGACGATTTGGCCGACGCCGTGCGCGAGGGCCGTCGGCGCGAATTCGCCAAGTTTCCAGCCTTCGCTGATCCGCAGGCCAGAGCGGCCATTCCAGACCCCAACGCCGCCCCCACCTTCGAGGCCTCGCGTCCATCGCCCGGCCCGGACGCCGAAAGCTGGCGTCAACTGATCGCAACCCTGCTGCGCCTGCGGCGCGATAATCTGGCGCCCCACATCGACGGCGCAAGCAGCCTTGGCGCACGCGCGATTGGCGCCAAGTCCGTACAAGCCGCCTGGCGCCTGGGCAGCAAGACCTACACAGTGGCCGTCAATCTTGGCGAGGTCGCCGCGCCACTCTGCCCCGCCCCGGCTGGACCTCCACTCGTCGTGGTGGGCGATCGGCAGCTGAACGGCCAGATACCGCCGGCTTCGTTCGCCGCCTGGCTGGCGCAAGAACCATGAGCGACACCGCGCTGTTGGCGCTAGCGGACGCGGCGGGCGTGCTGGTCGAATGGACCGATTTCAACGGCCGCGACCGTCGGGTCGAACTGGACACCATTCGAGCGGTGCTGGTTGCGCTCGGCCACGATGTCGCCTCGCCCAGTCACGCCCTGGCGGCCATTCGAGAGCGATCGTCCCCGAAGCTGCTGATCGGGCGGGTCGATACGCCGATCAGGTTTGCAGGCGCCCGCCGGGGTCGTGTTATCCTGGAGGACGGACGCACCCGGGACGCCGCCTCAGACGCCGATGGTCTGACCCTGAGCGTCTCCGAACCAGGGTATCATCGCCTCGAGCTGGACGACCGCACGCTGGAGCTGGCGGTCTGTCCCCCCCGCTGCCTGACGCCACGCGATCTGTTGGGCCGCGACGCCTGGGGACTGACCACCCAACTCTACGGCTTACGTGAGCATGGGACCTTCGGCGACTTCAGCGCCCTGGCCGTCCTCGCCCGCGCGGCCGGCCAAGCCGGCGCCGACGCCCTGGCGATCAGCCCGACCCATGCGCTCTTTCCCAGCGCGCCACAGCGCTGCAGTCCCTACTCACCGTCGAGCCGCGACCACCTCAATATTCTCTATGCAGATCCCGCGGCCCTCGGCGCGGCCCCCGCAGCTCGGGGCGGGCCTGAGCTGATCGATTGGCCGCAGTCGGCGGCCGCCAAGCTCGCCAGGCTGAACGCTGCCTATCACGCCTTCGCCGGCGAGCAGCGATTTACGGACTTCGTCGCGGTTGGCGGCCAGGAACTTCGTCGCCACGCGATCTTCGAGGCGCTCGAGGAGCGCCTGGCGCATATCTTCGGCGCGGGCGGCTGGCGCCGCTGGCCCGAGGCGTACAAGGACGTCGCCCACGCCGAGGCCGTCGTGGAGCAGCTTGGTCTTGGCGACAGGGTCGGCTTTTTTCTGTTCGCACAATGGCTGGCCGACCTTGGCCTGCAGCAGGCTCAGGCCTCGGCCAAAGGCGCCGGCATGGGCATAGGACTGGTCTCGGACCTCGCCGTGGGCCTCGACCCCGGCGGCTCGCACGCTTGGAGACGGCCCCAGGAGCTGATGCTCGGCCTGACTCTGGGCGCTCCGCCTGACGCCTTTCAGGCGGCCGGACAAGGCTGGGGTTTGACCAGCTTTGCTCCCGACGCCCTTCGAGCCGCCGGCTACCAACCCTTCCTCGACACCTTGCGCACGGCGTTGCGGCACGCCGGCGGGGTCCGTATCGACCACGCCCTGGGCTTGGGGCGGCTGTGGGTGATCCCGGATGGAGCATCCCCCGACCAGGGCGCCTATCTGCGCTATCCCATCGATGATCTGCTGGCGCTCATCGCCATGGAGTCGCGCCGGGCCGGAGCGGTGATCATCGGCGAGGATCTGGGCGTCGTGCCGCCAGGTCTGCGCGAAGCCCTCGACGAGCATGGGCTGCTGGGCATGCGGGTCTTGCCTTTCGAGCGCGAGGAGACCGGGGCCTTCATTCCACCTGAAAACTGGGACCGGCGCGCCGTGGCCATGACCAGCACCCACGACCTGCCGCCGGTCGCCGGCTGGTGGCGCGGACGCGACATCGAGTGGCGCGAGCGCCTGAATGCGCCCGGCGACCGCCAGGCCGAACGTGTCGAGCGCGTTGACGACCGGGCCGCGCTTTGGACGATGGCCTCGCAATCCGACCTGGCCCAGGGCCCCGTTCCCTCGCCGCACAACCCTGATCCCGCCGTCGAAGCCGCGATGGCGATTGTCGGGGCGAGCGCCTGCGAGTTGGCGCTGATCCCGATCGAGGATGTGTTGGGCCTGGAAGAGCAGCCCAACCTGCCCGGCGTCGTCGATGTTCATCCCAACTGGCGCCGGCGACTGCCGGTGGCGAGCGAGGCGCTCCTGGCCGCTCCCGTCGTCACCAGCCGGATCGCCCGCCTGAACGTCCAGAGACCCCGATGATCCCCTCAGCGACCTATCGCGTGCAGTTTCACGCCGGCTTCACCTTCTCGAACGCGGCGGCTTTGGCGCCCTACTGGGCCAGACTGGGGGTGAGCCACGTCTATGCCTCGCCGATCGCCACAGCCCGAGCAGGCTCCGCCCATGGCTACGACGTGGTGGATCCCCTCAAGATCAATCCAGCACTGGGCGGCGAACAGGGCTTTCGCGACATGGTCGAGGCGCTGCGGGCCCAGGGCCTGGGCGTCGTCCTCGACATCGTGCCCAATCATCTGGCTGTCGGCGGCGGCGACAACGCATGGTGGCTGGATGTCCTGGAGAACGGCCGGGCCAGCCCCTTCGCCCGGATGTTCGACATCGATTGGGCGCCAGCCGATCCCGACCTGGCAGGAAAGCTGCTCGCTCCGTTCCTCGGAGCCCCCTACGCCGAGGCTCTCGCCGCGGGGGCCATCCAACTGGACATCGAGCCCGACCGCCTCTCCGTCCTGGCTCATGGCGCCCACCGCTTCCCGCTGCGCCGCTGCGACTACGCCGAGGTTCTTGCCGCCGCGGACGCCTCGCGGATAGAGGACGTCGATCCTTTCCGCCTGGCCGCCGCCTACGATCCAGCAACCGAGAACGGGCTGGCGCGGTTGCACGATCTTTTGGAGCGTCAGCACTACCGCCTGGCCTGGTGGCGGACGGCTGGCGACGCGATCAACTGGCGGCGTTTCTTCGACATCACTGAGCTGGCCGGGCTACGTATCGAAGATCCGGTCGTCTTCGAGGCGGTGCATGCCCTGCCCCTGCGCCTCTATCGCGAAGGGCTGATCGACGGTCTGCGGGTGGACCATGTCGACGGCCTGGCCGACCCGCCGGCCTACTGCCGGCGACTGCGCGAGGCGCTGATCACGGCCGATCCGGCGCGCAAGGCCTGGCTGGTGGTCGAAAAGATTCTTGGCGCGGACGAGCGCCTGGCCGCCGACTGGGGCGTGGACGGAACCACCGGCTACGAGGTCATGAACGATCTGTCGGCGCTGCAACACGATCCCAAGGGCGCTGGTCCCCTGGCCAGTCTTTGGCGACAGATAAGCGGACGTCCGGCCGATTTCGAGGCCGAGGAGCTCGACGCCAGACGCGAGATCCTCTCGGGCGGGTTCGCCGGCCAGCTGGACGCGGCGGCCATGGCCTTCCACCGGCTGGCGCGCTGGAACGTCGCGACGCGGGACCTGCCTCTTCCCGCCCTTCGCCGGGCCCTGGCGAGCTTGGTCGAGGCCTCCAGAAACTACCGCACCTACGCTGCCGACACCCGACAGCCGCCCCTCAAGGCCCTGGCCAGCGCCAAGGCGGCGCAGCCGGCGTCGAGCCTGGCGCTGGATCAGATCGCCGCCTGGCTCCGCGGCGAAGGCGAGGTTCCCGCCGACCTTCGGACCGACGCCGTGCGGCGCCTCGAGCAGCTCTCGGCGCCCGTCGCCGCGAAAGCTGTAGAGGACACCGCCTTCTATCGCTACGGCCGGCTGCTCTCGCGCAACGATGTCGGCTTCGATCCGGCCCGGCTCTCGATGTCTCCGGCGCTGTTTCTACGGCAGGCGACACAGCGGGGAGCAGCGTTCCCATCCAGTATGCTGGCGACGGCGACGCACGATCACAAGCGGGGGGAGGACGTGCGCGCCCGGCTGGCGGTGCTCAGCGAGATTGCCGCGCTGTGGGCGCAGCGGGCCAGGGCGTGGCTGTCGCTGACGCCGCTTGAAGGCGTCGATCCGGGCGATGCGCACATGCTGCACCAGATGATCGTCGGCGCCTGGCCGCTGGACCTCGAGCCGGCGGACGCAAAGGCGATGGCCGCCTTCGCCGAGCGTCTGGGCGGCTGGCAGCGAAAGGCGCTGCGCGAGGCCAAGCTGCGGACGTCTTGGACGGTGCAGGACGAGACCTACGAGGCCGCCAGCGAAAGCTATCTTCGCCGGCTGCTGGTCGACGGCGACGGCGCTTTCCGGCAGGACGCTCACCTCTTCGTCACCCAGATCTCGCCCGCCGGCGTCGCCAACAGTCTCGTCCAGACCGGCCTGAAACTCACCTTGGCGGGCGTGCCCGACTTCTACCAGGGAACCGAGTTCTGGGATTTCAGCCTCGTCGACCCCGACAATCGCCGACCTGTCGATTACGACCAGCGTCACGCGATGCTCGATCATGAAGGCGATGGAGACTGGCGCGCGGGCGCGACCAAACAGGCGCTCATCCGAGACCTGCTAAAGGCCCGGCGCGACCATCCGGACCTGTTCGCGGCGGCCATCTCGCCGCTGGAGATCAAGCGCCCCGTCTCCGATAACGCCGTGGTTTTCGAGCGCACCGCCGGCGAGCGCCGTCTGCTTGTCGTTGCGGCTATAGGCTGCGCCGACGCCTGCATCGCTCGCAACGCGCCGGTGGTGGATGAGACCTGGTGGCGCGACGCCGCCTTGCCGGACGGCCGACAGATCTCGCGCCTCACCAACGGTTCGCCGTTCTGGTGGGCGATCGAATGAGACCCTTGGTCGCGCCAGCGTCATGTTGACAGGACTCGCGTTCGGCGCGTCCATGGCCTGGCTTCTGGGGAGGGGCGCCATGGCCAAGTTCGAAATCGACTACGAAGAGAAGCTCTATCTGGCGCTCGCCGCTCTGCGCGGCGCCGGCTACGCCCCTCTTCGTCTGGTGCTGGATCGCGCCGAGCGTCTGGGTCCCACGAGCATCGAGCGGCTTGGGACCGGAGCGGTCCGCGCGCTCGATATCGAAGTGGACGTTCGGCCCGACGAGACCCCTCACATCGTCGCCAGCAAGGACGGTCTGACGCTCCTTGCCCCGGTGGCGCTACGCCGGCTGGCGCGCTGGCTCGCGGCCGACGGAGGTCAGGCTGAACCCATGGCGCTCGTTCCCGCCTACCGCGTGCCGCCGCTTCGGGTCGTGAGTTAGGAAAGCGCTGGCCTAATCGGCCCCATTGCCTGGATCTCCGGCCGTAGGGTCGTGGGTGGCGTCCGTCTTCTGGTTTGGATCAAGAGCCGGATGCGGCGGCGCCTCCAGGCCGCCTGGCTGCGTCGCCTGCGGCTGTTGCTCTTGTGGCCTGGCCTGATCCTGTTTGGTCATCGGCATCCTCCTTTGTCATAAGAAGACAATCCCGAACGCGTCGACTGGCTTCCCTCGCGGCGAAAGAAACCGCGCGCGGTGAGCCGGGTTGCGTGGAGGCCGACGTCGGCGAGAACGGATTTCATCACATCCTAGCGCTCATAGACCCCTGATGACGCACGTCACGCCCGTAGGAGCGAAGGTGACGTCTATGCCGCCGTCCACGTCACGATCCAGGGCGCGGGTCAGCAGCCGCATCCCGAAGCCGATCTGCCGGGGCTCTTCGACGGGCGGCCCGCCCCGCTCGCGCCATTCCAGCCTCGTGCGCCCATCAGCGTCCTCGCAATCGATGGACACGCGTCCCTGCTCGCGTGTCAGAACACCATACTTGACCGCATTGGTGGCGAGTTCATGCAAGGCCATCGCAACGGCGACCGCCTTCTGCGTCGGCAGTTGGACATCTTCCCCGCCAACGGCGAAGCGCGCCGCGCCGAAAGGTTCGATCGCCTCATGGATGATCCGCATCAGGCTGGCGGTGCGCCAGTCGGCCTGGGTGAGGACATTATGGGCGCGCGACAGGGCCAAAAGGCGGCCCTCGAACGCCTCTCTTGCCCCAGGCTGGGCCGCATCTCCGCAAAAGGTCTGGCCCGCCAAGGCTGAACCGTCGCCAGAGTGTTCTTGACGCGATGATTGGGCTCATTGACCAGCAAAGACTTGGCGTCGAGGGCCTGCCTCAGGTCGGTGAAGTCGGTGAAGGTGCAGACAGCCAGAGGTCGTCCGGTTCCATCCGCGACCCGCTTGCAATCCCCCGATAGTCGCACGATCCGTCCATCAGGACGGCGGTAGAACTGCTCCTCTTTCTCAATCGTCTCGCCTGAAAGCGCGCGGGCCCCAGGATAGTCCTCAGAAGCAAACGGGGCGCCGTCGGCGTGCATGGCGCCATAAACGCCAAATTGTTCCGCCGAGCGGGTCAGAACGTCGTGGCCGACGATGAGCGATGCGGCCCGGTTGTAAAGAACGACCTGGCGAGTCTCGAGCGAGAGCAGCACCTCCCCCACCGGCATCTCCTCCATTACAGTGTGCAGCTGGGCTTCCGCCTTCTGATTCTCCTGGCTGGTCAGGACCGCCTCGGTGACATCGAGCGCCTGGACGAAGAGCCGCGCCTGGCCATCGGACGCAGGCTCGATCCGCCGAAGCAGAATGTCGAAATAGCGCTCCTCCGGCGGGACGTCAGGACGGGCTTGGAAGGGCGTGCGCATCTGGCGCCCCACATAGGGCTGGTCACCGTCCATGACCCTGGTCATCAGCGCGAAAAGTGCTGGCGCTGTTTCAGGCGCGACCTGACGATAGGAGCGGTCCTGTATCTCGCCGCGTCCCCGGAATTCGACAAGCTCGGCGCTGGCGAACGCCACCACGAGGTCATGACCTCGATAGATCGCCACCAAGCCCGGCGCATTGCGGAAAAGCTCGACGAACCGAGCGTCCTCCTCGGCCTTGCGGCGGGCGGCCCCATCACGTTCGGCCAGCAGCTGCCGGCTGATCGCTCTTTAGGCCTCGTGACTACGACAACCAGCAGGCCCGAGGCCGCGTAGAGACAAAGCGCCGAGAGTTCGCCTGACGAGACATGGGCAAGATCGCCCCGGCTCGGCATCATCAACATCCAGACCCCGACCAGTCCGGTCGCAAGGGCGCTTAGGCCGCCCACGCGGCCCAAGACCAGACAACTCAGGAGGATCGTAGGGAAGAGAAGCGCAAAGCGCGCTCCGCCGGGCCAGACCCGCTCGGTCAGAGTATGCAGCCAGAGCGCCAGAAGCGCCGCTAGAGCGCCGCCGATCAGTCGCACCGCCCAGGGCAGATCGCGACTGGCCAGGCGCGTGAAGGCCTCGAGCTTGAAAATGGCAGACCCCGTCTAAACATTGACCGCGTCGCTGAACGCCAGCTTGGCCACAACGTTCCGCCAGACTTTAACTGCCTTTTGCGCAGCGACAGCTGCCTTCGATTGGAGCGGCGAACTTCACGCCGCCAGATACGAAAGCGTCGGCGGCCCCTTTGCAGGAACCTATCCGAAGCCAGCGCATATTAGCCGCCAGTCATTTTCGGGGACATCCATGCACGAAAACGCTGGGCGCCGCGCGCGCGCCGAGGACCTGACCGACGTAGACGCCCTGGTTCGCGCTTACGCCGATCGGCAGCCGGACATGAGCGACGTCGGCCAGCGGGTCGCCTTCGGCACCTCGGGACACCGCGGCTCCAGCGCCGACGGCGCCTTCAACGAAGGCCACGTCCTGGCGATCACCCAAGCCATCGTCGAGCATCGCGCCGCCCAGGGGATCAACGGGCCGGTGTTCGTCGGCCGCGACACCCACGCCCTCTCCGAGCCGGCCTGGCGCTCGGTCCTCGAGGTGCTGGCCGGCAACGGCGTCGAGGCCCTGATCGACGCGGCCGACGGCTTCACGCCGACTCCGGCGGTGTCCCACGCCATCCTGACCCATAACCGCGCCCACCCCGGCCAGGCCGACGGCATTCTGCTGACCCCGTCGCACAACCCGCCGCGCGACGGCGGCATCAAGTACAACCCGCCATCCGGCGGTCCCGCCGGCGGCGAGATCACCTCGGCCGTCGCAGCCCGGGCCAACCAACTTCTCGAAGGCGGGCTGCGCGACGTCCGCCGCGTTCCGTTCGAGCGCGCCAAGGCGGCGGCCAAGGGCCATGACTTCCTCGGCCGCTACATCGACGACCTGCCCTCCATCCTCGACCTGGACGCCATCCGCTCGGCCGGCGTGAAGATCGGGGCCGATCCCCTGGGCGGGGCGAGCGTCGCCTACTGGGGCGAGATCGCCGACCGCCACCGGCTGGACCTGACCGTGGTCAACGACAAGGTCGATCCGCAGTGGGCCTTCATGCCGCTCGACAGCGACGGCAAGATCCGCATGGACTGCTCGTCGCCCTGCGCCATGGCCAACCTGATCGAGATGATGAAGGGCCAGACGCGGTTCGACGTCGCCGTCGGCAACGACGCCGACGCCGACCGCCACGGCATCGTCACGCCGGACGGCGGCCTGATGAACCCCAACCACTATCTGGCGGTCGCCATCGCCTACCTCTTCGCCCACCGTCCGCAGTGGGGCCAGAACGTCGCCGTCGGAAAGACCCTGGTGTCCTCCTCGATGATCGACCGGGTCGTGGCGGGGCTCGGCCGCCGCCTTCTGGAGACGCCGGTCGGGTTCAAGCACTTCGTTCCTGGCCTGCTGGACGGGTCGGTCGGGTTCGGCGGCGAGGAATCGGCCGGCGCGGCGTTCCTGCGCAAGGACGGCTCGGTCTGGACCACCGACAAGGACGGCATCCTGCTGTCGCTGCTGGCGGCGGAAATCCAGGCCGTCACGGGCAAGAGCGCCAGCCAGCTCTATGCCGGCCTGGCCGAGCAGTACGGCGCCCCCTCCTACGCCCGCATCGACGCCCCGGCCGATCGTCGGCAAAAGGCCCGCCTAGCCGCGCTCAGCCCGTCGGACGTGTCGGCCCAGGTCCTGGCCGACGAGACGATCACCAGCGTCCTGACCGCCGCCCCGGGCAACGGCGAGGCGATCGGGGGCCTCAAGGTCACCACCGGCAACGCGTGGTTCGCCGCCCGCCCCTCCGGCACTGAGGACGTCTACAAGATCTATGCGGAATCGTTCCTGGGTCCCG
Source organism: Caulobacter radicis (assembly GCF_003094615.1). Taxonomy (GTDB): domain Bacteria; phylum Pseudomonadota; class Alphaproteobacteria; order Caulobacterales; family Caulobacteraceae; genus Caulobacter; species Caulobacter radicis. Next base: position 180,142 of record NZ_QDKO01000025.1, read on the forward strand.
ACCACCTGAAGGCCGTGCAGACCGAGGCCCGCGACCTGGTCGGCAAGGCGCTCGCCACGACCTAGCGCTTCCCGCACGCTCATGCGCAACCCGTCCAAAGCACGGGCGCCGGGGCGGCGGCGATCGTTCAGTCTCCCTGCCTGCTGGCTTCAGACTGCGGAACCCACAGCGGCTCCAGCCAAGGCTCCCGATGTCTGGTCCAGCTCTCATACTGCGGAACAAAGACGCCGGCCTCGTCGAAGCGGCCAAGGGATACTTCGTACTCGCGCGTTTCGTCCGCGCCGGCGTTCTCGGCGAAGACTCTGGAACCGCAGCGTGGGCAGAAGTAGCGGACATAGCCGGGCGAACTCGACCAACCGACAACATCACCCTCGATGGTGACCTGGCTTGGGGCGAACACGACAAAAAGGTTGAACGCCGATGCATGGGCCTTGCGGCAGGTCAACCGCGCGGCAAGGCTCTCCAGCTCATCTTCGTTCAAGGCTTATCCAGGTTTCGCGCCAAGTCGCCTCCTTCTCTATCGCCTTTGCCGCCCGGGAGACAACGCAAGGCGCGGCTTTGCCCGCTCGTCCCATCCAGGCGCCGCCTCGGCGTTGACCGCCTTCACGGCCATGAAACCCATCTGGCGAGCATGTCCGCCGTGGCCGCCCCGGCTAAACCCTCGTCGCCCGCCAGCAGGACGGTCGCACCGCCGCCAGAGGCCGCGATCGGTCCTCGCGAACCGGAACGCCTCGCGAATGGCGCCTCGCGGCCGACGGGGCCAGAGCGCCACTTTCGCTTCCCCCTTGGTGACGATCTTGGCCCAAAGTCGGGCCCTTCCAACGGAGGCGTCCACTCGATCGGGCCCGCGCGGCTTCAAACCGTCATAGAGCGGAAAGAAGCGAACGATTGGGAACAAGCGCTACCGTTCAGGGTTTGATCCTACGTCAAATCACCTTTGACGATCCGCCGCTCTGTTCCCCCTTCGGGGCGGCGTCAGCAGGCAGGACGCACGATCCGCCAGGAGCGACCGTCCTCCTCTGTACTGGGCTCTGGCGCATGCACGTTGTCGCTGGAGCCCATATCTTCCGGCAGGAGCTATTGCGCCAACGAGCCCGCCGGTTCGTCCTTGCAGACTTCCACTCTGCGGTCAGCGTGAGCTTCCAGCGCGCCGAGCGGCCTTCAACGTCGCCAGGTAGGCGCGAACTCGTGAGACGTTCACGCCCATCAGTGGACTCCAGTACGCAGCGGACCGGTCGTTCATCTCTACCTCGTAACCAGCATGTTTTTTCCTCTTCGAAGGAAGTCTCAGCAATGACTGGCGTTCCCTCTTGCGGATGAGCGCTCGCCGCCCAAGATCTCAATCCATGGCGAAGCCGCGCCCCTTTTTGGCCGGCCATCTCGCGGCGCTCAGGCAGCCTGCGCTGTATTTTCAGGCTCGATGAGCGACACGCCGCCGGCCGCCACGCACCAGCGTCCGACCAATCGCTCCAACCGGTCATAAACCCATACTTCTCCGGCCCCATGCATGGCGTGCGCCTGCCGGGCCAGCGCCATCGCACGACGCTCGGCCTGACCACCGCTTTCAAAGCATGTGACTTCACCGCTGTCGGCGTTCGACAGGCGCCACCCGCTGTCGGGATTGGGCTGAACGATGAAAACGCCGAGTGCGCCGCGCATGAGGTCCTCGAAAGAATGGCCAGCGCCAATCGGCGCAGTACTGAGCCGCCCAAACGTCGCTCGCCTCGAACCCGTTCCTGGTGCGTTGATCCTCACTCCCCCTCCCGGTTGGAGGCCGAACCAGTGGTGAAGCCTTGGCGCCTTCGTGCGGCGTCCGGAAGCGGTTCGAAAGGGATATCGCCGCGCCGCCAACCAGGCCCGATTGGTGGTGAGGTTCTCTCGACGATTTTATTTCACCTGTGCGATGGGAACCTTTGCCTTAGCATCGCATTTGCACGCCAGCGTTCGCCGGGGGAAAAGATGAATTTCGTACGATCGTCATCATAGGCGTTGATCGCCCGCGATTTCCCGGCGCGCCCAAGCGACTTTTCCCTCCCCTTTTTCATTTCTTGCGCGCGGTTGGCGTGCCTGGCGTTCGAGTTCAATGCCCCAGAACACTTTTCGTCGCGCCGGATCGCGGGCCGACGTAGATCTTTGGACCATGCTAGGCATGGTCCTGGTTTTGGCCTTCTTCCTGATCAGCGGGTCGATCGCCTTCCGGAACATCCAGGTGCTGCGCAACAACAACCAGATGATCCTGCACTCGCATCAGGTGCTGATCGCGCTGGATGATCTGCTGTCGACCGCGCAAGACGCCGAAACCGGGCAACGCGGCTATCTCCTAACCGGCAACGACCGCTATCTGGAACCTTACCAGAGCGCGGTCACGGCCGCCGGCTCACGCATTGAGGCGGCCAGATCGCTGACCACAGACAACCCCGTCCAGCAGGCCAATATTCGCCAGTTGGAGCGGCACATCGACGCCAAGCTCGCCGAACTGGACGAGACGATCAAACTACGCCGGGTGAACGCCCAGGCCGCCATGGCGGTCGTGGCCACCGATCGCGGCAAGACGGAGATGGACGCCATACGCAGCCAACTCGACGTCATGCGGCGCGAGGAGGACCGGCTGCGCGACCTGCGCCTGGCCGAGATGGACCAGGCCTATCGTACGGCGACGGCAAGCGGCGTGCTGTCGGGACTGCTGGGCGCGATCCTGACCATCGCCGTCTTCGTCCTGGTGCGCCGGGCCGCATCGGCCCGCGCGCGCGAAGACTGGCTCCAGTCCGGCCAGGTGGGCCTTTCCGAGGCGATGATGGGCGACAAGTCGGTCGAAGGCTTGTCCGAGGCCGTACTCGCGTTTCTGTCTGACTATCTTGGCTTCCAGGCCGGGGCGCTGTTCAAGGGTGAGAACGGGTCCTTCTACCGCGCCGCCGCCCTGGGCCTTCCAGCAGACGCTCATTCTCCGCTGCGGTTCGACCTCAAGGAAGGTCTGCTCGGCAAGGTCGCCGCCGAGGGCCGCTCGACGATCGTTCGCGACGTCCCTGACGGCTACATGACGATCGGTTCGGCGCTCGGCCACGACAAGCCGCGCCACCTCGTGCTGGTGCCGACCCATGCCGACGAGACGGTGAACGCCGTCCTCGAGCTGGGCTTCCTGCATCCGGTCGACGAGCGGGTGCTTCATCTGCTCGATCAGGCGGCCGCCTCGATCGGCATCGCCCTGCGTTCGGCCCGCTACCGCGCAGAGCTTCAGAACGCCCTGGAGGAAACCCAGCGACAGTCGGAGGAACTGCAGGTCCAGAGCGAGGAGCTTCGCGTCTCCAACGAGGAGCTGGAAGAGCAGAGCCGGGCGCTGAAGGAAAGCCAGGTGCGTCTGGAACAGCAGCAGGTCGAGCTTGAGCAGACCAACAGCCAACTGGAGGAACAGGCCCAGACCCTGGAACACCAGAAGGATGCCCTGGAGCGCACCAGCGAGGAGATCACGCTCAAGGCGCGTGAGCTCGAACGCGCCAGCCAGTACAAATCTGATTTCCTGGCCAATATGAGCCATGAACTACGCACGCCGCTCAATTCCATGCTTATCCTCTCGGGCCTGTTGAAGGACAACCCGGACGGCAACCTCACGGAAAAGCAGGTCAGTTTTGCTCAGACCATCGTTTCCTCGGGAAATGATCTCTTGGTGCTGATCAATGACATTCTTGATCTGTCCAAGATCGAGGCGGGCCACGTCGAGGTGTTGGCCGAGCCCCTGTCCCTCCAGCGCCTGAGCTCGGATCTGAGTGGACTCTTCCACCCCATGGCTGAAGATCGCGGACTGGGCTTTGAGATAGATCTCTCCCCGCAGACGCCGCATACGATCCACACCGACCGCCAGCGCCTTGAGCAGATCCTCAAGAACCTGCTCTCGAACGCCTTCAAGTTCACCCAGACGGGCGGCGTGCGTCTGGCCATAGCGCCCAACCTGGCGGGCGGACTGTCATTCAGGGTCGAGGACACCGGCATCGGCGTCCCGCCCGAACACCAGGAGAGCATTTTCGAGGCTTTCCGGCAGGCCGACGGCACCATCAGCCGGCGCTATGGCGGCACCGGTCTGGGCCTTTCCATCTCGCGCGAGCTGGCGCGCCTGCTTGGCGGCGCCATCACCCTGGAGAGCCGCCCCGGCGAGGGCAGCATCTTCACGCTCAGCATCCCACTGGCCTACGATCCTTCGCAAGTCTCGCCCCGCCAGGCGCTGGTCGCGGCGCAGAACCCAGCGCCTGACCTGTCTTCGTCCACGCCCATGCAGAAGGCCAACCTGCCAGCCGCCAGCGTTGAGGACGATCGCGACCGTCTCAGCAGCGCCCGCCGCGTCCTGTTGGTGATCGAAGACGACGCCGCCTTCGCCGCCATCGTTCGCGACCTGTCGCGCGAGATCGGTTTCCAAGCCCTGGTGGCGGGAACGGCCGATGAAGCGCTGACACTGGCCCGACAGTTCAAACCCAGCGCCGTCGTGCTCGACGTCGGCCTGCCCGATGAATCCGGCCTGATGGTGCTCGATCGGTTGAAACGTGACGACGCCACCCGCCACATCCCAATCCATGTTGTTTCGGCCAACGACCATGCCCAGACCGCATTGTCGCTGGGCGCTATAGGCTACATGGTCAAACCGGTTCGCCGGGAGGATCTGACGGAAGTCCTCCACGGCCTGCAGGCCAAGCTTTCCAGCGCCGTCAAACGTGTGCTGGTCGTCGAGGATGACGTAACTCAACGCGAGGCCGTGCGGCATCTGCTGTCGGCGGGCGACGTCGAGACGGTGGGCGTCGGTACGGCCGCCGAGTGCCTTGAGGCGCTACGCGCCCAGACCTTCGACTGCATGGTGCTGGACCTGTCGCTGCCGGACGCCTCGGGCTATTCGCTCCTGGAAACACTGAGCCAGGACAGTGAGCGCGCCTTTCCTCCGGTGATCGTCTACACCGGCCATGACCTGTCGGCCGACGACGAGCAGCGGCTGCGCCGCTACTCCAGTTCGATCATCATCAAGGGCGCCAAGTCGCCCGAACGGCTGCTCGACGAGGTGTCGCTGTTCCTGCACCAGGTTGTTTCGGAATTGCCGCCCGAGCAGCAGAAGATGATTCAGAAGGCGCGCAACCGCGACGCGATGCTCGAAGGGCGTCGGATCCTCATCGTCGAGGACGACATCCGCAACGTCTACTCGCTGACCAACCTGCTCGAACCCAGAGGCGCGATCATCCAGATCGCCCGCAACGGCCAGGAGGCCATAGAGGCCTTGGACCGCGCCTCGCAGGACTCGTCTGCGGCGGTCGATCTGGTCTTGATGGACGTGATGATGCCGGTCATGGACGGCCTGTCGGCAACCCGCCAGATCCGCCAGGATCCTCGCTGGCGCAAGCTGCCGATCCTTATGCTGACCGCCAAGGCCATGCCCGACGACCAGGAGCGCTGCATCGCCGCCGGCGGCAGCGACTACATGGCCAAGCCCATCGACGTGGACAAGCTGCTCTCGCTGGTCCGGGTCTGGATGCCGAGATAGTCTTGCCGTGCCCGAAGACATCGTCGACCTCGAAATCCAGCTGCTGCTGGAAGCGCTCTATCAGCGTTACCATTACGACTTTCGCCACTACGCCAGGGCGTCGTTGAAACGACGCCTGACGCAGGCGCGTGACCAGCTGGGCTTTCCCACGCTCTCGGCGCTTCAGGATCGCCTGCTTCACGACGCGGCGTTCCTGCCGCGCCTGCTCGACTACCTGACCGTCCAGGTCAGCGAGATGTTCAGGGACCCGTCCTATTTCCGCGCCTTGCGAGAGAACGTCGTGCCGCACCTGCGCACCTATCCGTCGTTGAAGGTGTGGGTCGCCGGCTGCAGCAACGGCGAGGAGCTCTATTCGATGGCGATCCTGTTCCGCGAGGAAGGCCTTTACGATCGCACGCTGTTCTATGCGACCGACATCAATCCCGAAGCCCTGGCGGCCGCGGAGGCTGGTGTCTATCCGCTCGACCGTGTCCGCAAGTTCACCCAGAACCACCAGCAGTCGGGTGGGCGTTCGTCGCTGTCTGACTACTACACCGCCGACTACGGCCGGGCGGCCTTCGACAAGAGTCTGCGCGAACGGGTGGTGTTTTCCGACCACAGTCTGGTGACCGACGCGGTCTTTGGCGAGATGCACCTGATCTCCTGCCGCAACGTGATGATCTATTTCGATCGCCCCTTGCAGGACCGTGCGATCGGCCTTTTTCACGACTCCCTCGCCCGCAAGGGCTTCCTGGGCCTGGGCTCGAAGGAAAGCCTGCGCTTTTCCGCCCACGCCGAGGCCTTTGCGGCCTTCAGGCCGAGCGAGAAGATCTATCAAAGGCGCGATCTATGAGCGCGTCGCCCCCCAGGGTCGTCGTCATCGGCGCCTCGGCCGGTGCGGTGCAGGCGCTGATGGCGATCCTGCCCCCCCTTCCCCACGACTATCGGCTGCCGATCCTCGTGGTCGTGCACGTCCCGCCCGATCGCGACAATGTCCTGGCGCCTTTGCTCGAGGCCAAATGCCGCCTGACGGTCAAGGAGGCCGAGGACAAGGAGCCGATAGCCGGCGGCGTGGTCTATCTGGCGCCGCCGGACTATCACCTGCTGGTCGAGACCAACGGCGCCCTGGCCCTGTCGGCCGACGCGCCCGTGAACTTCTCCCGCCCCTCGATCGACATCCTGTTCGAAAGCGCCGCCGACGTCTTCTCCGACGGTCTGGTGGGCGTGGTGCTCACCGGCGCCAATCAGGATGGCGCGGCGGGCCTGCGCGCGGTGGCCAAGGCCGGCGGCGCGGCGATCGTGGAAAATCCTGCCAGCGCCCAGGCGTCGGCCATGCCGCAAGCCGCGCTCGCAGCCACGCCGACCGCAGCCGTCATGTCCCTTGATGCAATCGCATCCTACCTCCTGAGTTTGGGAACCGAGCGATGATCGCCGATCCGCCGATCAACTTCCTCCTGGTCGATGATCTGGACGAAAACCTCCTGGCGCTAGAAGCCTTGCTTCAACGCGACGGGCTCCACTGTCTGAAGGCGCGCTCGGGCGAAGAGGCGCTGGAGCTGCTGCTGGTCCACGACGTGGCCCTGGCCCTGCTCGACGTGCAGATGCCCGGCATGGACGGTTTCGAGCTCGCCGAGTTCATGCGCGGCAGCGAACGGGCCCGCCATATCCCGATCATCTTCCTCACCGCTGGCGCAGCCAACCTTCAACGCCGCTTTCGGGGCTATGAGGCCGGGGCCGTGGACTTCATCCAAAAGCCCATCGAGCCCACCATTCTTCGCAGCAAGGCCGAGGTGTTCTTCGATCTCTACCAGCAGCGCCAGCAGATCGAGCGCCAGCGCGACGAGCTGGATGCGCTGGCCCAAGCCCTGCGGCGCGCCGACCGTCACAAGGACAATTTTCTAGCTGTGCTGGCGCATGAGCTGCGCAATCCGGTCGCCGCCCTTGGCGGGGGCCTGCACCTGCTCAAGAAGGACATTCCAGCCGAGCGCGCCAAGGACATCCGTATCCGTATGGACAGGATGCTGGCGCACCTTTCCCACCTGATCGACGATCTGCTCGATGTCTCTCGCGTCAGCCAGGGCAAGATTTCGCTCAAGAAGGAACAGGTCGAACTCGGCGATGTGCTGAAATCCGCGATCGAGGCCAGCCAGCATCATATCGACGCGGCCGGCCACGTGTTCGTCACCGATCTGCCGCCAGGCGAGATCTGGCTCGACGCCGATCACACCAGGCTGGCCCAGATCGTGGCCAACCTCCTCAACAACGCCGCCAAGTACACGCCGCCGGGCGGAACCATCACCCTGTCGGCGCGGCCGATGGAAGAGAACGTGGAGATTCGTATCGCCGACACCGGCGTCGGCGTGCCGCGAGAGATGCAGGCCAGAATCTTCGAGATCTTCGCCCAGGTCGAGGATCACCTGACAAAGGCCCAGGGCGGTCTTGGCATCGGCCTGGCGCTGGTTCGTCAGCTTGTCGCCCTGCACGGCGGTACGATCAGTGTCGAAAGCGCCGGCGAGAACCTCGGCAGCACGTTTACCGTGACGCTACCAGTCCTTCGGATCTCGAGCCCACCAAGCACTGAGCCCGCCGCGACTGTCGGTCTAACACCCCACCCCGGAAGCGACGCCGAAATCTAGGACCGAGTGCTGACCCGCGCGCGGACGTAAACGGTGCGAGGACCGCGCAGCAGCAAGCCGAGCAGAACGCCTAAGCCGATGGCGGCCGTAAGGGCCAAGGCGGGCTTGTCGCGCACCTTGCTCTCGATCAGGCGCAGCCCGTCCTGGACGTGCTCACGGCCGCCCTCGTAGAGCTCCTCGGCGCCGCCCTTCAGGCTTCCATAGGCGTCCTTGGCGTGAGCGCCGGCTTCCTCGAACTTGCCCCTGGCCTTGGCGCGGTGGCGGGCGTCCAGCGAAAGCGGTCCGGTATCGGTCATAAGGCTCTCCCAGCTCTGGCGTGAACAACGCCGCCACCTGTCAGCGGCGCGGCTGCAACCGACAACCTTGCAAGAGCGCCGACGTTCCAACAGGGGGGCGGCGGCCACGCCGCCGAGGACGCGTCGGTCCTGCAAAGCTCCGCCCGGCTCGCGCCATGAGGCGGCCGGCCCCTGCAACGCGGCTGCCTGTTGGCCTTGGAACAGCGAAGCGATCACTGAGCGCCTGCCCAAAGGCAAGGCCTGCCGGAGCCTCCAGCCAAGGCGAGCGTTGGCAGGGAGAGAGCGCCAGAGAAGTCGCCATGACCAATTGCCGTCCTTCGACATCCAGCCAGACCCCGACCGAAGTTCCGCCCATGCCGACCAGGCCGGAGTTCGACGATCCCGTCATGCCGTTCGCAGAACCGCGGCCCGCCCCGCCAATGCCGGCTCCAGGCGACGGTCGAGCGTACGACACTCCGCCCCGGACCGATGACAAGAGCTCGCCCGAGCGAACCGGCGAGGTGAAGGCGCCAGCCTCCAAGGCCGCGCCCAAGACCACGGCCCGCAGGGCCTCCTGATCACGCCTCGCCGCCTGAGGCCTCATAGGCTCGCCTGGCCTCGACCACGCCCTTCTCGGCCTTTGCCCGGTCCTGGCGCCATCGTCTGCGAGAGGCTTTATCCTCTGCGTCCAGGGCCTCGCGGCGGCGCCGGATGTCAGCCTCCTCCTCCGCCCGTCGCTGATTGACCGCCGCCAGCGCCCTTTCGGCCTTCGCCAACGCCGAGCGATCGGGCCTTGGCTGCACCGCTGGCCCCTTCGTCTCGGCCACGACCTTGAGCCTCGGCGGCCCAGGCGCCGCAGGCGCCCTGGGCAGGGCCGGCTCGAGGCTGAACGCATCGCGGGAGCCGATGGCGCGGCGTAGCGGAACGCCAGGATTGGCCAGGGCCGCATCGGCGTTGGCCTCATCCTTGCTCACCCTGGCCCGCCCTTCGGCGAACAGATTCTGGCGAACGCCCCAAGCGGCCAGGGCGGCGGCTTGGTTGGGCGCAGCGACGATCGTGTCGAAAAAGCCGATCTGGGCGGCGTACACCTTCAGCTTCCGGGCCGGCGGGGCTTTGGCCATGATGTCTCACCACCCCGCGCGGCGCACATCGCACATCCGTGCTGGCGGCGAACGCTCAGACATGGAGCAGCCGTGGTATCTCGGCGGCGATCTCTCGCGCCAGGAAGCCCAAGGCGCCGACCCGCTCAGCCAGGCGCCTGCCTGCCTCCCCATGCAGATAGACCCCCCAGGCTGCGGCTTGGAAGGGATCAACGCCCCGCGCCAGCACCCCGGCGATCACCCCCGCCAACACGTCCCCCGATCCGGAGATCCCAAGGCCCGCGCCGCCGCCGGCGTAGTACGCCAATCGTGCTTGCGGCGTGGCGATCACGGTTCTGGCCCCCTTCATCACGACCACCGCCGAAAACCGGCGCGCAGCCTCCTTAGCGGCGCTGGCCGGGTCGGCCTCGACCTCAGCCTTTTCCGTTTCCAGCAGCGTGGCCATCTCCCCAGCATGCGGGGTCAGTATACGTACATCGGGGCCTGGACAGGCCGCCGCCGCCAGACCGCCGGCGTCCAGGACCAACGGTGAACGCACATGCAGGCATAGCGCCTTGGCCAAGCGCCCTAGGTCCGCCTCCATGCCAGGACCGATCAGGACGGCGTCAGCTTGGCCAAGGGCCTGGAACAGCGCGTCATCGGCCTCCTCATCGCGCGGCAAGCCCAGGACACGCGCCTCGGGCACAATCAGGCTCATCATGGCGACCGCCTCGGCGGGCGCTGTCAGTTGCAGCTTACCGGCTCCGGCGCGTAGAGCCGCCTCGCCGGCGAGACGACCAGCGCCGAGGAGCGCCACGCCGCCCCCGACCACGAGCACCCTGCCGCGGGCCTCCTTGCCCCCCTCCCCTGGATGCGGCAGCCGGTGGTCCCTGGCCCAAGCAGCGTCTATCGTGATCGGCGGGCTCATCTGGCCGCCACATTGGCGTCGGGCGCGGCGGTGACCGCCGTCTCGCCTTCCAGCGGCGCGGTGAAGTTATAGCGCACCAGCCGCAGCCCCCCGTCGGCGCCCTGATCGGGGTCGAAGCGATACTCGGTGACGCCGCAGTTGGCGATGTCGGCCAGGCGATCGATCTTAAGGATTTCGTCCTCGGTCAGGCTTTCCAGAAGATAGCGCAGACAAAGGACGACGACCTGATGGGCGACGATGAGGACTCGGTCCCCGGCGTGGTGCAGGCTGATGGTGTCCAGCAGACTGCGCAGGCGCAGGATCACGTCGCACCAGCTCTCACCGCCGGGCGGCCGGTGATAGAACTTGCCGAGAAGACGACGAAATTCCGCCTGTTCCGGGAACCTGGCCTCGATGCCGATCCGGGTCAGCCGGTCGAGCACGCCAAACTCCTTCTCGCGCAGACGCTCGTCGATGCAGAACCGCTGGTCGGGGCGCTCAAGACCGCCGGCCGTCCTGATCGCCTCACCGGTTTGGACGGCCCGTCGGTAGGGAGAGGCCATCATGGTGCGAGGACGCTGGCTGGCGGGCATGGCGGCGAACCAGCCGCCCAGAGCCTGCGCCTGGTGGTGACCAAGCGGGCTCAGCGGCACGTCCATATCGCGATCGGCAATATCGATGAGGCCAAGCCCGGCGGCGTCCGCGGCGTCTCGCGCGACATTTCCGGCGCTCTGGCCATGGCGGACGATCCAGAGCACGGCGGGCCAACGTTTTTCCATGTCCGAACAACTCTTCAGGCCCCGTGCGGTTCGCCTGACACGCCTATCCCCCGCCCGTCTTGAGCAACACTCGGCGTATCGGCTCCGTCCCTTGAACGCGCGAAGGGCGCCCCGGCTGGACCGGGGCGCAGCGGCGCTCAAGCCTAGGGGCGAGCGGTCCAGGACGAGCCTGGTATCTAGATGCTGGAGCGGCCTGACGCTGACCGGCGTCAGGCCATCACTGTTTCGACAAGCTGCAAGAAGGTCGGGCGATTGATGTGTGATCAGCCTCGGCGACAGTCGCTTCCAGACGGAAAGACGATCGAAAATCGCAGTGCATTTCGTCAGGCATGAAAACGCCCTCCGCTGTTGGCTCGTTCACACCGCCAAGGCCGTTTCTGCTCCAGCGGATGCTTGAAAAGACTACGCCCCAGAGCGGCGGTTGTTCCGTACGCGAACCGATCGCTATCGCCCGGGTGGAAAGCCCAAGGCCTGGAGGTCGACGCCCCTAGCGCCTTGATCGTGGACCGACTTTCCTGGCCAATGACGCAACCACGGGGGGCGTATGAAGGAGCTTGCGGCCAAGCCGGCCCTGGACCGGCACATCGGCGCCTTGCTGCGCGGTCATCGGCGCGCCAAGGAGATCTCGCAGCATGATCTGGCCGCCACGGTCGGCCTGACCTTTCAGCAGATCCAGAAGTACGAGTGCGGCGAAAACAGGATCAGCGCTTCAAAGCTGGTCCAGATGGCCCGCGTTCTGGACGTTCCCATCACAGCCTTCTTCGCTGGCCTGGAGACCCCTCATGGCGACGACCTGCTGGCGCGGTTCTGCCAACTCGACGGTGCGACCGGTTTCATGCACGCGGCGCTGCGCATGCCGCCCGCCGTGCGGGCGGAAATCTTCCGGCTGGCCGGATCCTGGGCCGACGCCCCTTAGGGCCGGGCCAAGGGGGAGTTGCGCGTTCCTGTTACGTTCGGGTGATGCTAGGATGGGCGGATGGGCGGATGGGCGGATGGGCGCTCAAGCTCAAACGCGCGACGAAAAGGCGACGCTTCTGGTCCAGGCAGCCAACTGCCAGATGCGTCCGATGGATAAAGAGAACTGAACGCGTGAGCGGCCAATGCCTCTGCGTGTCCCATTGAAATCCTGTCTCCGGGGCTGTGCTCACGATTCCTGGCTGGATAGCGTCACCAATTGTGCTTTCGCATTATCCACCTCAGCACCCACATATTTACCGGCTTTCGAACGACGGGAACGCCTTGGAGAGCATCGGGAAACACTTCCAGGTCGCCGCCTGCGGCGAGCACATAGGGTATTGCGCGCTGGGTCAGGGTGCAGGCCAAAGGCAGTAGCGTCTGGACGTCCAAGTTGGCGTCCAACACCGCCCCATCGATTGGCCCTCTTTCGATTATGGTCATGGCTTCAGAGAGCTGGGCTACTGGTCCAACGGCCTGGTTGCCGAAAGCCACAAGCGCATTCGCGAGTTCTTGCGCCAAGATACAGTCGCCTTCGACCACCAAGATTCGAAAAGGCGCTCGTGGTGGAACCAAGCGTTGCCTCTCACGGCTTTGGCGATCGAGAGCAGCCAGTTGCACACACCACCGAGCGTACCGCCGCAGGGGCCTCTAAAGCTTTCGCTTGCTGCTTTTGCGCATCACGCTGGGCTTAGCCCGACCAGCAGACCATTTTCTCCCACCCTTCTCAACTAGAAGAAGAGACCGCCTCCACGTCTTCAGCCCGAAACACGCTGGGGCTGGCCCTACACGTCGGCGCCAAGCCACGCGCCCGGTCGCCGCACGCTCAAGCCTCATGCCTCATCAAATCCAAGGTCGCGCCCGGGGGGGGCGGTCATCGAAAAGCGCCCGTCTACACAGTCGACGATCTCGCCCAATGCTCGGGCGCCGCAATCATGATCATCGCGCTGCAAAAAATCTCGGCGGGCGCCGCCCAAAGGGGCGCCCGCACGTCGGAAAACGCCGTTACGGCAACATGACGGCAAGGTCTGTTGCGAAAGCGACAGAGTTGAAGAAATGTTTCATCGGCGAAATTCGATGAATGTGTCGCCCGCACTCTAGTACCCAACAATAAAAATGATCCCGGGAAGCCCTACGGAGAAAGCAAACGCGCGCGTGTAGCGCCACGAGGGGATATGCATGACTAAGTGCTCACGTAATATTCTGCTTTCTGGAATTTCAGCTCTTTCTCTCTCCTTTGCTTGTGTCGGTCTGGCCAACGCCGCCGAAGCGCCGCCTGAACCGGCCGAGCCGACCGCGACCGAGGTCGACACCGTCATCGTCCTGGGCACGCGCAGAACCGACCGCTCGGTCGTGGATTCGCCGTCTCCGATCGATGTCTTCGGCGGCGAGGAACTCGCCCGCCAGCCGGCCGCAGACATGCTGGACGTGGTCAAGAACCTCGTCCCGTCGTTCTACGTGCCCCAGAACACCATCTCCGACGCCTCGACCTTCGTGCGCGCGCCGTCCCTGCGCGGCCTCGGCGCCGACCAGGTGCTCGTGATGATCAACGGCAAGCGCTATAACCGGTCGGCGCTGGTCCAGGTCGTCACAGGCGGCGACACAGCGCTGTCACTGGGCGCGCAGGCCGTCGACCTGTCGATGATCCCGTCGATCGCGGTGAAGAACCTGCAGATCCTGCGCGACGGCGCCACCGCTCAATACGGTTCGGACGCCATCGGCGGCGTCATCAACTACGGCCTGCGCGACGCCGACAGCGGCTTCGAGGCCCAGGCGCGCTATGGCCAGACCTACGCGGGCGACGGCGACAGCTACCAGTTCGCGGTCAACGGCGGCTTCAAGTTGTTCGACGCCGGCTTCGTCAACGTGTCGGCCGAGTACTTCGACGACGGCCAGACCAGCCGCGGCGCCACCCGGCCCATCGCGGCCGTGTTCGCGGCCAACAATCCCACGCTCGCCAACCAGCTGCCCAACTATCCGGGCCCGGCGCAGATATGGGGCTCGTCGCCGACCAACGGCTACAAGCTGTTCGTCAACTCCGCCTATGACGTGGGCGAGAACACAAGCATCTACCTGACGGCCAATGTTGGGCATCGCGAGGCCGACCAGAGCTTCAACTATCGCTCGCCGATCTCGGCGCCGACGCCGCTGGCGGTCAACAACGGCACTGGCGCGCCGGCCACGGGCTCGCCCGGGCGCAACGGCGCCTTCGCGCCGATCTATCTGACGCCTTGCCCGGTCGGCAACGCCACCTGCCCGACGGGCGGTTTCGTCAAGGACGGCAACGTCTTCAACTTCACGTCCATCTATCCGGCCGGCTTCACCCCGCGCTTCCAGGGCGAGGTCGAGCAGTTCTACGGCACGATGGGCGTCAAGGGTAAGGCCGACAGCGGCCTGACCTACGATCTGTCGGCGACCGTGGCGAAGAACTCGCTGGACCTGGCGATGACCCATTCGCTGAACGCCTCCTTCGGCCCGACCAGCCAGAAGGAATTCAAGTTCGGCAAGCTGATCCAGCGCGAAACCAACCTTAACCTCGACCTGACCTATCCGCTTGAGGTCGGGTTCGCGAGCCCCGTCACCCTGTCGGGCGGCGCCGAGTTCCGGCACGAGGAATATGAAGCCACGGCTGGCGACCTGCAGTCCTACGCCGCGGGTCCCTATGCGGTGCAGCCGCTGTACGTGCAGGTCTCGCCCGGCGTCTACACCCGCTCGATCGTGAACGGAAATCCCGAGACGGCCTCCCAGTCGCCCGGCGCCAGCGGCTACGGCGGCACCAGCCCGGCTTCGGCCAAGACCTCGACCCAGAGCAACTACGGCGTCTATCTGGGCGCCGAGACCGACGTCACCGAGGCCTTCACGGTGGGCGTGGCCGGGCGTTACGAGGACTACGACACCTTCGGCGACACCTTCGTGGGCAAGGTCAACGGCCTCTACGAGTTCTCCGACATGTTCTCGGTGCGCGGCACCGTGGGCACAGGCTTCCACGCCCCGTCGCCCGGGCAGAGCAACACCGAGATCCTGACGACGGCGTTCGCCCCCGGCGGCGAGCAGGTGCAGACCGGCACCTATCCGGTGACCAGCGCCATCGCGCAGTACTTCGGCGCCAAGACCCTGACGCCTGAAAAGTCGACCAACTACGGCGTCGGGTTCATCTTCAACCCGATCAGCAACTTCACGCTCACCGTCGACGGCTACTTCATCAAGGTGAAGGACCGCATCAGCATCACCAGCACCTTCGACGTCGACGCCGCCGACATCGTCGCCCAACCGGCGCTGGCCGCGGTCGGCGTCGGCGGCGCGGTGGCCTATTTCACCAACGGCTTCGACACCGAGACCAAGGGCGTCGACGCGGTCGCCAGCTATCGCACCGAGCTGCTGGACAACCCGCTGAGCCTCACGCTCGCCTACAGCTACAACAAGAGCGAGGTCACCAAGTTCGATCCCATCGCCATCGGCGACGATCGGATCTACGACATCGAGAACATCACGCCCAAGCACCGGGCCAACGTCTCGGCCAGCTACGAGGTCGCCGGCTTCACGATCAACGCCCGCGGCAACTACTACAGCAGCTGGAGCACCAACCAGGACTATCCGGGCCAGAAGTTCGGCTCGAAGGTCACCGCCGACCTCGACGTCAGCTACACGGTCGCGGAGAAGTACACCCTGACCGTCGGCGCCAACAATCTGTTCGACGAGTACCCGGACAAGCTGGCCCCGACCACGGCCAACCCGATCTACGCGATCACCGGCAGCACGGCCGACGGCCAGATCTATCCGCGCTCGGGCGGTCCGTTCGGCATGAACGGCGGCTTCTGGTACGCGCGCCTGAAGGTGAAGTACTAGGCCCTCACACGGCCTTGTCGCCTCCGCGCGAGACGGCGGCGAATTGGGAAACGGCCAGGGCCTTCCTGGCCGTTTTTCCATCCAGCCCGACTACATCGCCACTGGGCGCCTAATCCGCACGAAGCCGCCTCAATCACTCGTCATCCGCAGCCGCGACGTTGCAGCCACCGGAAATGACGATGTCGGCGACGCACGCAAAGCCCACCGCGACGTCCCGCAACCCTCGCCGTCAGCGCCTTCCGCCCCGTCACCAAGCGCTCATCCAGAAGCTTGAGCGCCAGGGGCGGTCGCCCGTCCGCGCCGCCCAAGCGCCGTAGAGGGCCGACAGCATCGACTGCCCAGATGCGCCTCCGCCTGGTTGAGATAGAACAACAAGGTAGCCCGCTCATCCCAGGGCTCGAGCCGATAGCCGAACGGCCAAACGCCCATCAGCGGATCAGGCGTGGCGCCCTTCTCCTCGGTCTTGCGATAGCCCTTGTGCGAGACGACAAGCTTGCTGCGACGAGGCACGACCATCCGCCGACCGACGTCATGCCAGCGCGGGTCCGTCCAGCACTCGATGCGGCGGTGAGCTGGGCTCAACATGACGGTCTGCTTCGCAGCGGCAAACCAAAGTCAGTGCCTCTCCCTGACAGTCGCGACGTCCGGTTCTCCGGCGTGGTCGCGCCAGTTGCGCACGCTGACGCACTTCCAGAAAGGAGACGTTCCGACAACCGGAGCTCGCTCAGAAGGCGGTGCGCGGCGCGGGTCCGGCGGGCGCGGGTGCAGGCTCCTTCGTCGGCCGACACGCTCCCGTGGCTTGGCGAGCCTGAATGTATGGCGCGACCTTGGGCGTCGCCAGCAGGGTCTCGAACTTAAAGCCAGCCGACCGGCGGTCGATATCCAGTTCGTTCGACTCCTCGGCTCCCGGCGTCAGCTCGTAGCTGTCCTTGAGCCAGATGCGGGTGGGCGTGATCGAACAGAACTGCCCGTTGCGGCTGTTTTCCACGCAAGGGTGCTGAATCCAGGAAGACGCCGACCGCTTCCAGATCGAGACCTGCCCCCCGGCGATCTTCACCAGAACGCTCTGTGCGGTCTCGTACCGCTGGGTCAAGGAACTGAACTGGCCGGCGGCGGCCGTGCATTCCAGGATCAGCGGCCGTTCGGGCGAGCCGTCGCCCGGGGGATCGGTTCGCGGAACGGCTGCGCCTTCGATATTGGCGACCCGCGCACCGCCGGGCAGGAGGGTCGTCATGACGGCATGGGGGGCGTCCCTGTTGAACCGCCTGTCCCGAACGGCGATCATTTCCGCCGCCGTAGCGCGAGACGAGCAGGACGAGACGCCCGCCTCGCCGCCATAGGCGCCGACCACGGCCGCCGCGAAGGCCGCCTTGTCGGCCTCGTCGCCCGGCCGCCCCACGAAGATGGGCGAGTAGTAGTATGAATGGTCGATTTTTCCGGGCTGGGGCTTCAATGTCGCCCAGCAATAGGCGTACTGGCTCCCCGGCGGGCTGCTCGCAGGCTGGGCCGCCGGGGGCTGGGCGCCGGCTCCGCCGCCAAGGGCGCCGGCGATCGCCAGACCGATCGAAAGCCGCATGCCCAGAGGATTGACGCCATTCATCGGGGACTACCGCTCGATGCTGATCTGGACGCCGTAGGGCTCGACCTGGCTAGCGCCCTTGCCCTTGCAGGCGGACTCGGACGGGAAGGCGTATTCGCCGCGGGCCGGAGCCGTTGCACGCTCGCCCAGCGCTTCGGTGAAGCCGACGGGCGTGCCGTCGCGGACACATCGATAGACCTTGTTCTGGCCGGCGCCGATAGAACAGCTGACGGCGTCGCCCGTCTTGTTCACGCATTTCCACGAGACCCGCGCCTCATCGGGATTGATACGCACGGCGTAATAGACCTCGATCCCGCTCACCTCCTTGTAGAAATACCATTGGGGGGATTGCGCCATGGCCGCCGAGGCGCTCAGGGCCATGATCGAAGCGATGACCAGTCGTGCGAGCATTCGCTCCCCCCAATTTTATCGACCGTGGATATCAGACCGAGTTCTTCCAAAGCGCGGCCTTGGAGTCTAGGTTTCCTGTTGGGAAATCGTCCTAGCCAACGCCCGCCGTTTTGCCCAAAGCCGGCGGTGCGGTCCTCTCTCGCCATCAGCTGTGGCGGCATGCAGTATAGCTATTGTCCGACATGATCTGTCTGACTCATCATGGTGTCGGCGCGGCAAGGCTGCGCCATTTGCTGTCGTTGCCGCACCTCCGGAAAGACGACCTATGCAGGGTCTGGGTCTGGCTCTGGGTCTGGGTTAGCCTGCAGCGGGAGCGTAATTTGCGCGCTGAGCCCTAGCTCTGCCCAATGTAATTCCACGCGACCGCCAAACGGCTGAAGGCTGCGCTTGAGCAAGGTCCCACCAAACCCTGAACGTCTCGGCGCAACGACGGGCGGGCCCCCACGCTCGATCCATGACAGCTCAAGCTGCCCATGGCTGCTACGCCATTGCACGGTCAAGACGCCTTCATCGACGGACAATGCGCCATACTTGGCGGCGTTGGTCGCCAGCTCATGGAGGCAGAGCGCAAGCGCTTGAGCATGTCTGGCCGGCAAGGAGATCGGCGGCCCGTCGAGCTTGATGTGACCGTTGTCACCCAAGCCATAAGGGCCAAGTTCTTCCGTCAGGAGCTGGCGCAGGTCGCCGCCCGACCATCGACTTTCAGCAAGTAGCTGATGGGCGCGCGAGAGAGACTCGATCCGCCCCAGCAGGGCTTGTCGGTAGGTCTCGAGATCACCGGCCTTGGCTAGCGACACCATGCTCTGCACGACAAACAACAGGTTCTTGGCGCGGTGATCGACCTCGAGCATCAGAAGCCGCAGACGCTCTTCATTCTCCCGCTGCTCGGTGACGTCCAACTGTACGCCGACCAACTTCCGGGGCCGGCCAAGGTTATCGCGAACGATCTCCGATCGGACCTGCAGCCAGCGCACCTGGGCGTCAGCCGTTAGGCGCCTGAATTCGAAATCCGAGAATGTGTCGTCGCCGTCGAGGGCGCGCTGTCGCGTCTTACTCAGAAGAGCGGCATCGTCTGGGTGGTGGCGAGCGCGTCCCTCTTCGAGGCGAGCGCCAGCGTCGCCAAAGTCTACTCGCCGGCGCAGGTCGTCACTAGGAGGAGGGAGGGCGTCGTCGAGTGACCATTCGAACGGCGCCATTCGGCCCGCTTCCAGCGCCAATCGCAGCCGAGCCTCGGAAGCCGCCATTCGCTGGGCCGCGAGCTTTTGCTCGGTGATATCCTCAGCGACGCCGATCATGCGCACCGGGGTGCCACTTTCATCGTAGAAGAATCGACCGCGCGCCGCGCGCCAGTGGATTGAACCGTCTGGCCATAGAGCGCGGAACTCATGATGGAAGGTCGACCGGCCATCGCGAGCCGCTTCGATCAACGCCACCGTCTCGTCGCGATCGTCCGGATGCAACCGGTCGAGCCAGGCTTGGTAGCTGGGTAAAACTTCTCCGACCGCGTAGCCCTGCTGCAAGAAGTGGCGGTCGTTCCAAACGACCTTGCCCGAGGCGATGTGCCAGTCCCAGCTGGCAAGGCCGCCAATCTCAAGGGCCAAACGAAGACGTTCCTCGCTTCCACGCAGGGCGCCGTCGACGTGATCTCGGTCCGCCGTGTCGTAGGAAGGGCTCGACAGCCCATTGTTGGCTTCGCGTGGCCCGGTGTTTTCAACCTTTGCCGCCGCTGGCCCAGCTTTCGGATTATCCAGCGACTCTTTAGTCATGCTCTGCCCAACTCCATGCCGCACAATGCATCGGCAGCTCAAAGGTGAAGTTACAATCAAAGGCCTGCATCGCGCCGCCTCAATAGCCGGAGGGGCGGAACCGGCTGTGCATAGCTACGGCTTAGGGAGGTAGGGACAAGATCGCGTTATCGACGTCCGCACCATAACAATGCTGGAGGTTTGCACCGTCGCATGACCGACATAGGCCGCTCGGTTCAGATCACCGACCGATCCCTGCGGTTTTTCGCAATCCTAACAGTCCCGCTACGATCGGTAAGGCAGCGCCATTTGCGGACATTGCGTCGGCACCAAGAACACGACGCTCTTGGGCCCGGCGCGCCAATAGCCGACTTTGGATCACCTCCGAGAACACGACTTCGGCGCTCAGGTGGCGCACGCGCCTCGGGCCGAGAGCATCCAATCGCGCCGCGCGCCAAACTTCCTCTGTAGATGTCATCAAATCAGCCGGTCGTTTCTCAGGCCCGATGCGATGCGGCAGATCGTCGCTAGAAATCTTCACGTTCGTGTCGGGGGGTTCCCGCATAGCGCGAAATCAGGTCAATATTCTCCATCATCAAATTCTCTGAACAAAAAATAGCTACCTTTAATTGAGAACAGGCAACCCAAATCGGGCTCGATTTTCTAAGACCGCGACAAATCACGCCTTCGAATTTTACCGTTCGTTGACCCCAGTTCGCTTCCTTTGCGCGAAAGCTTGACCTCGGAGGAAGCGCGGTGATTGGGTTACGCAATCGTTTGAATGGCAATCCGGCCCATACCTTGGCGGCGCTGGATCGTTCACTCGCCACGATCGAATTCGACCTGTCGGGCAAGATCCTGTCCGCCAACGCCAACTTCTGCGACGCCATGGGCTATGGGCTCTCCGAGATCGTCGGCAAGCACCACAGCCTATTCGTCGAGCCTGAGTATGCAGCGAGTCAAGACTACCGCGACTTCTGGTCCAAGCTCGGCCAAGGCGAGTTCGATGCGCGTGAATATCTGCGCATCGGCAAGGGCGGTCGCGAGGTCTGGATCCAGGCCTCC
>NZ_QDKO01000026.1 GCF_003094615.1 Caulobacter radicis
CAACCTGGTCAGCATCGACGCCTGCACCACCCGCCTGCGCCTGATCGTCGCCGACCAGAAGGCCATCGACGAGCCGCGCCTCAAGGCCCTGGGCGCGCGCGGGATCGTCCGGCCGTCCGACAAGGCCCTGCAGGTGGTGCTGGGCCCGATCGCCGACACCGTCGCCGGCGAGATCCGCGCCGCCGTCGGGGCGGGAGGCGTCCAGGCGTCGGCCGCCGTGGTCGCGACGCCGGTGAAGACAGCTGATCCGAAGGCGGCCCCGAAAGCGGCCAAGGCCCTGCTGCCCGGCCTCGGCGGCAAGGCCAACATCCTGTCCGTCAGCGCCTGCTCCAGCCGCCTGCGCCTGGAACTGGCCGACCCCGCCAAGCTCGACGAAGCCGCCCTCAAGGCCGCCGGCGTGCGCGCCCTCGTCCGCCTCGACGGGCCCGTGGTTCACTTGGTGATCGGGCCGGAGGCCGAGGCGGTGGCCCTGGGGTTGTCGGAGATGGCGACCGCATAGGCGCCTCTCTTCCGTAAAATCCCCGCGAAAGCGGGGACCCAGGCTTTTGCTGCTATCCGCCGCGCTCGACGATAAAACACCTGGGCCCCCGCTTTCGCGGGGGTTTTACGGAAATGGAAGGGCGGAAGCCTTAAGCCGCCGCCAGGGCCCGCTCGCGGCGGTCGTCCCAGACGGCGATCGCCCAGATCACGAAGCCGCCCGCCGCCAGGGCGCAGCCGACCCAGCCGGTCGAGCGCCAGCCGAAGCCGGCTGAGACGGCCATGCCGGCCAGCCAGGGGCCCAGCGCGTTGGCGGTGTTGAAGGCCGAATGGTTCAGCGCCGCGGCCAGGGTCTGGGCCTCGCCGGCCACGTCCATCAGGCGGGTCTGCAGGGCCGCGCCCAGGCCGCCGCCGCAGCCGATCAGGAACACCACCGGGACCAGGGTCCACAGGCTGCCCACGGCCATGGGATAGAGCGCCAGCGACGCGACGCTCCACAAGAGGATGGCGCCGACGGCCGGCATCAGGGCGCGGTCGGCGGCCCAGGCGCAGACCAGGGTGCCGGCGGTCATGCCCAGGCCGAACACCATCAGCACCAGCGGGAGGGCGGCGGGCGAGGCGTGGGTGACCTCGACCAGGGTCGAAGCCAGGTAGGTGTAGACCGCGAACATGCCGCCAAAGCCGATGGCGCCGATGCCCAGCGTCAGCCAGACGCGGCGGCTGGCCAGGGCCGACAGCTCGCGCAGGGGGCTGGCGTCCTTGGGCGCGGGCTCGCGCGGGGCCAGCAGGAACACCGAGACGGCCGTCAGGGTCGCCAGCGCCGAGACGATGACGAAGCCCCAGCGCCAGCCGATCCACTGGCCCACGGCGTTGGCCAGGGGCACGCCGACGATGGTGGCCACGGTCAGGCCGATCATCACCCGCGCCACCGCCGAGGCCCGCTTGTCGGGCGCCGCCAGCGAGGCGGCGACCAGGGCCGCGACGCCGAAATAGGCCCCGTGCGGCAGGCCGCTGAGGAAGCGGAAGAGCACCATGGTCTCGAAGGTCGGCGACAGGGCCGACAGGCCGTTACCGATGGCGAACAGCACCATCAGGCCCACCAGCAGGGTGCGGCGGGCGATCTTGGCCGCCAGCACGGCGATCACCGGCGCGCCGACGACGACGCCCAGGGCATAGGCGCTGATGGCGTGGCCGGCCGTCGGCTCGTCCACGCCCAGGGCGCGGGCGAAGTCGGGCAGCAGGCTCATCGAGGCGAACTCGGTAGTGCCGATGGCGAAGCCGCCCAGGGCCAGGGCCAGTTGGACGAGCGCGGCGGAGGGGGCGCTGCGGGCGGGGACGCTCATTGGCGGACCTTGCTGGGGCGGAAAGCGGCGAGGCCGGTCGCGCACGCGCCTATCGCCCGCCCGGACGCGAAAGCCCGGCGGAGACGGCGCGCGGTTAGGAGCCGCGCTGCGGTTGGTCGAATGTGTGCATAGCTATTCACTCGCCATTCCGAAGGCAACCCTTTAAAGAGAGGTACGAGGGGAAAAAGGGTGCGAGGGATCGCCGCATGAGCGGAAACTGGCGGCCGCCGTCGTCGACCGACGTGGCCAGGGCGGCGGGGGTGTCGCAGTCGGCGGTGTCGCGCGCCTTCACGCCCGGCGCCCGGATCGCCGAAGCCACGCGCGCCAGGGTCATGGCCGCGGCCGAGGCTCTGGGCTATCGGCCCAACCTGCTGCCCAAGATCCTGCAGACCAACCGTTCGGGCATCGTCGCCGTCGTGGTCGGCGGCTTCTACAATCCCTATTTCGCGATGACGCTGGAGGCCTTCTCCAGGGCCCTGACGGCGGCCGGCCGGCAGATGATGCTGGTGCGGGTCGACAGCGACCGCATCCTCGACGGGGTGGTCGATCAGCTGGCCGGCTATCGCGTCGACGCCGTGGTCTCGGCCCTGGCCCTGACCTCGCAGGACGCCGCCGGCCAGCTGTCGAAGCTGCGCATCCCGATCGTCACCCTGAACTCGGACCTGGCGGGCGACTGGATCCGCTCGGTGTCGTCCGACAACTTCGCCGCCGGGGTCGCGGCCGCGCGGCTGCTGCGCGAGCGGGGCGGAACGCGCTTCGGCTTCGTTGCCGGTCCCGCCGACAGCCCGGCCCAGGTCGCCCGCGAGGCGGGCTTCGCCCATGGCCTGGCCGAGCTTGGCCTGCCGCCGGCGATGCGGGCCGGCGGCGGCTACGACTACGCCAGCGGCGCCCGGGCGGCGCGGGATCTGTTCTCGTCGTCCGACCGCCCCGACGCCCTCTTCTGCGCCAACGATCTGGCCGCCTTCGGCGTCATCGACGTGCTGCGCGAGGACTTCGGCCTGACCGCGCCGGGCGACGTGCAGGTGGTGGGCTTCGACAATCTCGACATGGCCGTCTGGGCCCCCTACCGCCTGACCTCGTTCGACCAGGATGTCGACGCTCACGTTGCGGTGGCGATGGAGCTGCTCGACCTCGAAGCCGGCGCGACCTGCGTGGCGCGGACCGTGCCGTCGCGGCTGGTGGAGCGCGAGAGCACGCGGAAAGGCCGGCGCTGAAGGCGCCTTGGTCGGTCTAGGTTTTCAGGGGGTAATGGCGGAGAGGGTGGGATTCGAACCCACGGTGCCCTTCCAGGCACGCCGCATTTCGAGTGCGGTACATTCGACCACTCTGCCACCTCTCCAGGGGGTCTTCGTGACCAGCTTTTGGCCGGTCTTGAGTGAGGGCGGGATACCTATCCGCGACGCCGGAAGAGCGCAAGAGGCCATGATGCGCTTTTTCGTCTTTTCTTGCGGCGCGCCGCGACCCTCCGTCGCGGCTCAGGCCTTCGGGTACAAAATCATCTGGGTGCAGCGGAAAAGAGCGATGGTTTTTCCCGTGCCTTCGGCGGTGACGACGGCGTCCCAGACCTGGGTGTTGCGGCCGCCGTGGATGAGCTTGGCCTCGCAGGCCACGCCGCCGTCACGGGCCGTGCCCAGGAAGTTCGACTTCAGCTCGATGGTGGTGAAGCCGGTCGCGCCCTCGGGCAGGGAGACAACGCAGCCATAGCCGCTGGCCGAGTCGGCCAGCGCGATCACGGCGGCGGCGTGCAGGAAGCCGTTGGGGGCCATGTGGTGGCGCGCGACGTCGAAGCGGCCGCGCACGAGACCGGGCTTGGCCTCCTGCCATTGCAGGCCCAGGTGGTCGGGCAGGCTGCCGGCCTGGACAGCGGTGAGGTTGGCGCTCTGGTCGTCGGCCATGGGGACGGCTCCTGATACTTCACGTGCGAAGTATTAGGCGCGTCGGCGACCCTCGTGGCAAGTGCGTTTTTAAAGAGAACGAATGTTCCGCGGCGGAAAGCGCACGCCGTTCTCGTCGACCGGCGGCAGCTTGCCCGACCGCACCGCCACGTCGAGGGCCGCGATGGTCAGGGCCGAGGGCTCGGCGCTCTCGCCGGCGCGGCGGGCCGTGAACTGCGCCGCCGTCACGCCGTCGCCGGCGTCAGGATTGGCGGCTTTCTGGGCGGCGACGGTGGTGTCGGCGGCGGCCGGGTCGGCGCCCGCCCAGCTGGACAGCACCCGCACGTCGTCAGGCAGGGCCAAGAGCTTGCGGGCGTCGGCGAACATGCCGGCGGGGTCGGCGCCGGGCGCGTCGCTGGCCGGCAGGCCGGTCGGCAGCAGGGCGTCGCCGACGAAGACCACGTCGCCGGCCTTGTAGGCCACGGCGCCGGGCAGGCGGCCCGAGAGGGCGATGGGGTGGAACTCGATCCCGCCCATGATCAGCGGCTCGTCGTCCTCGCGGGCCAGCTTGTCGAAGTCCCAGCCTTCGAGGTCGACGCCCTCGGCGCCGAGAACGGGCACGAGACGCTGGAGGCTTTCCAGGACCTGGGCGCCGATGGCGACCGAGGCCCCGGTCTCGTACTTCAGGTGGCCGGCGGCCGACAGGTGGCCGGTGTGGACGGCGGTCTCGAGGATCCAGGTCGGCCCCAGGTCCTTCTCGCGAATGTCGGCGATGATGGCGTCGACGAAGGCGGTCGAGGTCTCGCCGGTGGCCGGATCGAAGTCCAGCACCGGATCGACGATGGCGCAGAGCAGGGTCGCCGGATCAGAGACGAGATAGGTCACGCGCCCGCTGGCGGCGTGGTGGTACGCTGTGATTTCCGGCTGCATGCTTACGCCTGAAGGTCCCCGTTTGCGGGCACCATGACGGCAAGCCGTTAAGCTTCGGCGAACGCCGGAATCGTCTGGTCAGCGACGGTCGTCGATGTCGCAGGGGCGCTGGGAGCCGCGCATCTGGGTGGCCCACAGCGGTTCGACATAGCGGCCGTCGTCGGCGCGCAGGCCGTCGACGCAACGCTCGGCCGACGCGCCGCGGCCCGACATGTCCAGCGATACGGCGACCGACTGGCTCTTGCCGCCGCGGGCGTAGGGGCCGTAGCCATAGCCGCCGTATCCGAGCCCGCCATATCCCAGGCCGCCGTAGCCCGGACCGCCGTAGCCGAAGTCGTCGTAGCCGTAGCCCCAGCGGCCGTTCTTGCCGAACTCGGTCTGCGAGACGGCGACGCCCAGCGTGCCGGTCTCGCCGACCGGGAACAGGGCGGTGGCCGACATGTGGCGATAGCCGCCGGTGCCGACGCCGACCTCGACGCTGCCGTGGACCTTGCGCTTTATGGGGCCGGCGTCGTCGTCGCGCGACAGGTTCAGCGGGCCGTCCTGGGCCGTCGTCTTGACCGGCGAGGCCTTCAGCCAGGCGTCGATCTGTTCCTGGGTGGTCAGGGGGCGGGTGGCCTCGGGCGCGGCCGGCGCGGGGGCGGTCGCGGCCTGGGCCGGGCTCGACGTCGTCTTGGCCGTGGCCACCACCTCGTCGTCGGCGCCGGCGGCGAGGGCCAGCACGGGCGCGGCGAGCAGGGCCAGACCGAGTGAAAGGGGCATAGCGAGACGGGCGGCGAACAGCATGTGACGGATCTCCAGCCCTCAACCGATACGCGGGCGGCGAAGCTGAATTAGGGCGCGAATGTTTCGCGGGCGCAAGTTCACAGCGCCTCCAGCCCCGTCTGGACCGCGGCCATGTCGGGCGGCAGGGGGGTCTCGAAGCGCAGGGTCTCGCCGGTCACCGGGTGGACGAAGCCCAGCAGGGCGGCATGCAGGGCCTGGCGGGAAAAACCGGTCTCGACCAGGATCGCCTTGACCGGGGCGGCGGGGGCGCCGGCGCCGTAGACCGGGTCGCCAAGGCAGGGCGAGCCCTTGCTGGCCATGTGGACGCGGATCTGGTGAGTGCGGCCGGTCTCCAGCCGGCACGACACCCGGGCGGCCAGCGGCTTTGCGCCGTCGCCGCCGAACACGCGCTCGACCTTGTAGTGGGTGACCGCCTCGCGGCCGCCGCTCTTCAGCACCGCCATCTTCTTGCGATCGTGCGGCGAGCGGCCCAGGCGCGTCTCGATCGTGCCCGACGACGGATGCGGCGCACCGCGCACCAGGGCCACGTACATGCGGTCGATGTCGTGGGTGGCGAACAGGGCCGACAGGCCGCGATGGGCCGCGTCGCTCTTGGCCGCGACCATGACGCCGGAGGTTTCCTTGTCGAGCCGGTGGACGATGCCCGGCCGGGCCACGCCGCCGACGCCCGACAGGCTGTCGCCGCAGTGGTGCAGCAGGGCGTTGACCAGGGTGCCGGTCTCGCTGCCGGGGGCGGGGTGCACGGCCATGCCGGCCGGCTTGTCGACCACGATCAGGTGGGCGTCCTCATAGAGCACGCTGAGCGGTATGGCCTCGGGCTCGGGAATGGCCGGTGCCGGCGGCGGTTCGACGACCAGGTAGTCGCCGGCCTGGGCCTTGGCCGAGCCGTTGGTCACCGCTTGCGGCTGGTCGCTCCCGTCGAGGCGGAAGACGCGGCCTTCCGCCATCAGGGCCTGGAGGCGGGCGCGGGAGAGTTCGTCGAACAGCACGGCCAGCGCCTTGTCGAGCCGCTGGCCGACGAGGTCGCCGTCGAGACGGCCTTGCACGCGGCGCTCGCCCGCCGTGCCGGCGGCCCCTGCGTCGTCGGGGGCGTCCAGCAGGTCCTCCATCTCGTCGTCGGCGTCGGCCAAGGGTTTCACGGCTCCTTCACAACCCCGTCGCGTGGGCGACACGGCCGCTCCCTAGGGGCGAGGCCTCGTACAGTTGTTGGAGGGGAATAGTCCATGCGCGCCATCCGCACCACCTCGCTCGCCGGAGCCAGCCTGCTGGCCCTGAGCCTCGCCGGCCAGGCGATCGCCGCCGACGCCCCGCCCTCGACCGAAGTGCAGGAAGTGGTCGTCACCGCCCAGAAGCGCGAGCAGAGCGTGCTGGACGTTCCGATCGCGCTGACCGCCTATTCGGGCGAGACGCTGGAAGCCCTTGGCCTGCAGGAGTTCGAGGAGCTGGGCCAGTTCGTGCCCGGCTTCGACGTGCAGAACCAGTCGCCCAACAACCCCGGCTTCGTGATGCGCGGCATCACGTCGGACAGCGGCGAGGCCACCACCGAGCCGCGCGTGTCGGTCTATCAGGACGGCGTCTCGATCTCGAAGTCGCGCGGCTCCTATGTCGAGCTGTTCGACCTGGAGCGCGTCGAGATCGCCAAGGGCCCGCAGTCGACCCTCTACGGTCGCGGCGCCCTGATCGGCGCGGTCAACATCATCCAGGCCAAGGCCAGGCACGAGGCCGCCGCCAACCTGAAGGTCGAGGGCGGCGACAACGGCTACGCCCTGATCGAGGGCATGGTGAACGTGCCGATCGGCGACTCGCTGGCGGTGCGCGTGGCCGCCCGCTCCAAGAAGCGCGACGGCTATGTCGAGAACCTGCTGGGCGGCGAGGACTTCAACTCCACCGACACCCAGGCCGTGCGCGTGGCCATCGCCTACGACCCGGGCGACCGCTTCAAGCTGGACGTGCTCTACAACTACCAGCAGGACAATCCGTCGGGCACCTCGTTCAAGTCGCTGACCTACGCCCCGACCAACCCGCAGACCGGCGCGGTGCTCGGCGACCGCGGCCGCAACTCCGGCGCGGCCCTGTCCACTGTCGAGGGCTTCGAGAACAACCAGGAACTGGGCCTGAACCGTCGCCTGTGGAGCCTGACGGCCCTGGCCAGCTACAGGCTCAACGACAAGTTCACGCTGAACTCGACCTCGGCCTATCGCTACTTCACCGGCGAGGAAGTGTTCGATCCGGACGGCTTCTCGCTGCCGATGCTGACCTTCGCCGAGGACGCCCAAGGCAAGTCGGCCAGCCAGGAATTCCGCCTCAACTACGACGCCGGCGGCCGCATCACCGCCTTCGGCGGCGCCAGCTGGTTCTGGGAGGACGGCAGCCAGCGCGTGCCGATGCTGATCAACGAGAAGGTCGCCGGCCTCTTCCTGACCGGCCAGCTGCCGATCCCCAACGCCCTGCCGATGTCGGTGATCAACGTCCTGCCGGCGCTGGCGGCCCTGCCGTCGAGCCGCCGCGAGGAATACACCAACTACGGCGAGACCAACTCGTACGACGTGTTCGGCGACGTCACCTTCAAGGCCACCGACCGCCTCGAGCTGACCGCCGGCGCGCGCTACACCTACGACGACAAGACCAGCGGCTACGGCGCCTCGATGAGCGGTCCGTCGATCATCATGCTGGCCCAGACCGGAACCCAGCGCGGCCTGATCGTTCAGCCCACCCTGAACGGCAAGGCGCAGTACCAGGACTTCACCGACAACGGCGTCACCTATCGCCTGGTGGCCCGCTACAAGGCGGCCGACAACACCAGCCTCTACGGCTCGGTCTCGACCGGCCGCCGGCCCAAGGTGCTGGCCGGCAGCAACGGCACGCCGGGCGCGGCGGCGACCTTCCGCGAGGTGGCCGCCGAGGAGGTCACCTCCTACGAGGCCGGCGCCAAGACCGCCCTGCTGGACCGTCGCCTGACCCTGGAAGGCGCGATCTACCGCTACGACTACGAGAACTTCCAGACCAGCCAGCGCAACGCCAACGGCCAGACCATCCCGCTGAACGCCGGCGAGGCCAAGGCCACCGGCTTCGAGGGCCAGGTGAACTTCCAGGCGACGAAGGACTTCCTGGTCTTCGCCACCTACGGCTACAGCCACGCCCGCTTCGGCAACGGCCTGTTCGACGGCAACCACTTCCGCCTGTCGCCCGACCACCAGGCCTCGATCGGCGTGAAGGCCGGCTTCGACACGGGCGTGGGCCGCTTCACCCTGATCCCGACCTACACCTGGCAGTCGGAGATGTTCTTCGACAACAACAACGACATCGCCGCCCTGCAGACCACCACCGGCGTGATCAAGGACACCGTCCAGGACGAGAAGCAGAAGGCCTACGGCCTCTTGAACCTGCGCCTGACCTATCAGCCCAAGGACAGCGCGCTGACCTTCGGCGCCTTCGTCACCAACGTGCTGGAGCAGGACTACATCAAGGACGCCGGCAACACCGGCGACGCCTTCGGCATCCCCACATTCATCGCCGGCGAACCGCGCTTCATGGGCGTGTCGGTGTCGATCAAGCGGTAGGCCGCTTGCGGCGACCCCCTCCGGCCCTCCGGGCCACCTCCCCCGAGGGGGAGGATCTAGCGCCGTGGATGCTCCCCCGCTGGGGGAGCTGTCGCGGGCGACCGGAGGGGCGTCGGCGCGGCCCTCCGGTAGAGGGATTCAAGCAAACAGCCCCGGCGTTGGCGCGACGGCCTTCAGGGCCGCGCCGAAATAGTCCTGAACCTCCTGGAACAGGTCGGGACGGTAGATGGCCCGCGGGTCGTTGGCCTTGTCGTCGTCGAAGGCGTGGGTGGCGTCGGCATAGAGCTTGAGATCCACCTTCACGCCGTCGGCGGCCAGGCGGTCGAGCGCCTTCTTGGGAAAGCGCCAGCCGACCACGCCGTCCTTCTGGCCCAGCACCGACCACACCGGCGGGGCGCCGGGGCCCCAGCCGCGCCGGCTGGTCATCGAGGGATAGGCCGCATACGGATAGACCAGCAGCGCGCCCTTGACCTGCCGGCGCAGGGCGACCGCGTCGGCGTCGGCCAGGCCGGTGGCGCTGGGCGCCGAGGTCCCGGCGGCGTAGGCGTCCATGATCGTCCAGGCGCCGTGGCTCCAGCCGGCCAGGAACACCTGGTCGGCTCGCGCCCAGGATTGGGTCTTCAGCCAGGCCAGGGTTCCGAAGATGTCGGCCGCCCGCTTGGCGCCATGCAGGGTCATCAGGGTGCAGACGAAGAGCTTGCCGTCCAGCGTGCTCATGCCGCGCGGCTTGAAGGAGTCGAGCACGACGGCGGCGTAGCCGGCCTTCACGGCGACTTCCGCATAGGTCTCCAGGAACGGGGTCTTGCCGCCGCAGCCGTGCAGGATCAGCGCTACCGGGAAGGGGCCCAGGCCCGCGGGCTTGAACACCCGCGAGCGCGCGACGACCTTGGCTCCCCAGGCTGTGCTGTCCATGCGCGTCCGTCCTTACTGTTCCGCCCGTCCTCGAAAGGACGGGCGGGAGTAGTCGGATTTGGGGAGCGCCGGAAGCGCCCGCAATCCTTAGTGGCGGAACACTCGCACGCCGGTGAAGGCCATAGTGAGGCCAAGCTTGTCGGCGGCCTCGATGACCTCGGCGTCGCGCATGGAGCCGCCCGGCTGGATGATCGCCGTGGCGCCGGCTTCGGCCGCCTGGATCAGGCCGTCGGCGAACGGGAAGAAGGCTTCCGAGGCGCAGGCGCAGCCCGCCAGGTCCAGGCCGAAGTCGGCGGCGCGCAGGGCGGCGATGCGGGCGCTGTCCTTGCGGTTCATCTGGCCGGCGCCGACGCCCAGGGTCTGGCCGGCGCGGGCGTAGACGATGGCGTTGGACTTGACGTGCTTGCCGATCTGGAAGGCGAACAGCATGTCGCGGATCTCTTCCTCGGTGGGCTGGCGCTTGGTGACGATCTTCAGGTCGCTGGCCTTGATCCGCGCGTCGTCGCGCGACTGCACCAGGAAGCCGCCGGCCACGCTCTTGAAGGTGTCGCCGGTCGACAGCGGGTCGGGCAGGCCGCCCGTCACGAGCAGGCGCAGGTTCTTCTTGGCGGCGAAGACGGCGACGGCGTCGTCGTCGGCTTCGGGGGCGATCACCACCTCGGTGAAGATCTCGACCATGGCCTCGGCGGCCTCGCGGGTCAGGCGGGTGTTGGTGGCGACGATGCCGCCGAAGGCCGAGGTGGGGTCGCAGGCCAGAGCCCGCTCATAGGCCTCGCGCTGGGTGGCGCCCAGGGCCACGCCGCAGGGGTTGGCGTGCTTGATGATGGCGACGGCCGGGCCGGCCGCCGGATCGAACTCGGCGATCAGCTCGAAGGCCGCGTCGGTGTCGTTGATGTTGTTGTAGCTGAGTTCCTTGCCCTGCAGCTGCCTGGCCGTGGCCACGCCGACGCGGGGGTTGGGGAAGGTGTAGAAGGCCGCCTTCTGGTGCGGGTTCTCGCCATAGCGCATGGTTTGGCGCAAGGCCCCGGCGATCGACTTGCGGGCCGGGAAGTCCTGGCCGAGCTGGGCCGCGAACCAGGTCGAGATCGCGGCGTCATAGGCCGCCGTGCGGGCGTAGGCGCGGGCCGCCAGGGTCTTGCGCAGGGCCAGCGACGTGCCGCCGTCGGCCTTCAGGGCTTCGAGCACTTCGGCCAGGTCGGCCGGGTCGGTGCAGACCGACACGTAGCCGTGGTTCTTGGCCGCCGAGCGGATCATGGCCGGGCCGCCGATGTCGATGTTCTCGACACACTCTTCGTACGAGCCGCCCTTCGCGACGGTGGCCTCGAACGGATAGAGGTTCACGTACAGGATATCGATGCCGCCGATGCCGTGGTCGGCCATGGCTTTCGCATGTTCGGGAGCATCCCGAACGCCGAGGAGCCCGCCGTGGACGATGGGGTGCAGGGTCTTGACCCGGCCGTCCATCATCTCGGGGAAGCCCGTCAGGTCCGACACGTCCTTCACCGGCAGGCCGGCCGCGGCGATGGCCGCCTTGGTGCCGCCGGTCGAGACCAGCTCGACGCCCGCCTCGTGCAGGACCTTGGCCGCCTCGACCAGGCCGGTCTTGTCGGAGACCGACAGCAGGGCGCGCGCAGGCGCGACGAGATCGGGGGCGGACGGATAGTCGGGGGCGGCGGGCACGGCGGGACTCCGGGTCTGGTTGCAATCAGAAAGGAGCCCAGGCGCGCGGCATATGCGTCTCGAGCTCCCCGGTGGTCACCCACCTTCAACGCCAGTCACTCGAACGGCGCGGAACATACGGAGGGGGGACGGGGAGTCAATGCGGCGTGGTGGTTGAGGAACCTCCCCCCGTGGGGGAGGCGATCGCGAAGCGATCGGCGGGGGGAGTTGGTGGGCAATCGGCCCTGGTCGGCGGCAGCTGAAAACGTCCCCCCTCCGGCCCTCTGGGCCACCTCCCCCAGAGGGGGAGGATCTCTGAAGCGCGGCCTCAGATGCTCCCCCTCTGGGGGAGCTGTCGCGGAGCGACTGAGGGGGACGCCGTCAGGCGCTCGGCGCCGCCAGCAGTACTTCCACCGCCACGCCCGCCGCCGCCAGCGCCTGGATGTCCGTCGCCTCGACCGGGGCGGCGACCAGCCGCACGACCTGGCGGCCGCTGCGGGCCAGTTCGATCAGGTGTTCGGGCGAGGCTTCGGCCGGTGACAGGCGGCGGGCGTCGCGGCGGGCCATGGTGACCACTTCCGGGTCGGCGGCTTCGTCGATGACCAGCACGTCGGCGGCCGACAGGGCTCGCACGGCGCGCAGGGTCAAAAGATCGGCGGGGCCCTTGCCGGCCACGAAGCGGACCTTGCCTTCCTTCCTGACGCTCCTGGCCAGGGCCTCGCGGAACAGGGCGCCGGCCTTTTCCATGTCGCCGGTCATGGCCGCCTGGGCGGCTTCGCCGGAGAGGGCTTCGCGCAGGAAGGCCCGGCGTTCATGCAGGGTGGGCAAGGCGCCGCGCACCTCGCTCTGGAAATTGCGCATCAGGGCGGCCACGCGGCCGGCGCCCTCGGGCACCTGGGCCTCGATGTCGGAGCGCAGCATCGTCGCCAGGACAGGCGCGGCGCCGCCGGTGCCGACGGCGGCCACCACCTCGCCGCGGTCGATGACGGCGGGGGTGTTGAAGTCGCACATGTCGGGCTTGTCGACGACATTGACCAGCACGCCGGCGGCGCGCGCGGCGCGGGCGGCGGCCTGGGCGAACACCTCGTCGGCGCTGGAGATGAAGGCCAGCACCGCGCCGCTGTAAGAGCCGGGCAGGAAGGCGGCATGGCCGTCCAGCCGCACCAGCGTGGCGGGCGAGCCGTCGAACAGCCGGGCCTTGGCCTCGGCGCCCTCGCCGGTTCCGGCGATCACCACCTTGCGGCCGGCGAGGGGGAAATAGGCGGGGAAGGAGTCCAAGGCGAGGTCCTCTGGCGTGGGGCGCGCGGGTCGAGGCCCCGCAGGTCGAGGTTCAAGGCTAGGGCGCGTCGGCCGCGAACGTGAGCCCTTTCGCGCAACAGGCGTCGAGGATCTGGAGCCGAGGCCATCCTGACGGCGTTAAATTTCACTGGCGGAGCTCTCGGGGAACGGTGTTAGCTCTGGTTTGAAGGGCAGGAGACGACGCATGGCGGCGAGCTTGGACGTCAACGGCAAGACGGTGTCGGTGCAGGCCGAGCCGGACACGCCGCTCTTGTGGGTGCTGCGCGACGAGCTGGGCCTGACGGGCACGAAGTTCGGCTGCGGCCTGGCCCAGTGCGGGGCCTGCACGGTGCATGTGAACGGCGACCCGGTGCGCTCCTGCGTCACCCCGATCGCCGCTCTGTCGGGCGCCAAGATCACCACCATCGAAGGCCTGGGCGGCGCCCATCCGCTGCAACAGGCCTGGGTCAGGCTGGACGTGCCGCAGTGCGGCTACTGCCAGTCGGGCCAGATCATGTCGGCCGCCGCGCTGCTGGCCGCGACCAAGGCGCCCAGCGACGAGGACATCGACGCGGCCATGGGCGGCAACATCTGTCGCTGCGGCGCCTATCAGCGGATCCGGGCGGCGATCAAGGAGGCCGCGACCAGCACGGCCGCCCCGGTGGTGGCCGCGCCGCCGGCGGCGAAACAGGCGCAGGTCGAGGCCGACGTCGACGAGGCCATCTCGGCCGCCTCCGGCGCGACCTCGCGGGTGCAGCGCGGAGAGGTGCGATGAACGCGCCCGTCAAGCCCGAAGGCTTCAGCCGCCGCGAGCTGATGGTCGGCGCGGCGGTGGTCGGCGGCGCGCTGGTTGTGGGCTGCTCGCCGGCCGACCTGATGAGCGCCGGCTCCAAGGTCGAGGTCGGGGCGTTCGGCCCGTTCATCCGCTTCGAGCCCGACGGCTTCGTCACGGTGATCTCCAAGCACATCGAGTTCGGCCAGGGCAACCACGCCGGCCTGGCGGCCATTGTCGCCGAGGAGCTGGACGCCGACTGGACCAAGGTGCGCGTCGAGCAGTCGCCGGCCAACGCCAAGCTCTATGGCAACGGCGCCCTGGGCGCGCAGCTGACCGGCGGCAGCTCGGCGATCTCCAACAGCTGGGAGCAACTGCGCAAGGCGGGCGCCGGCGCGCGGGCGATGTTCGTCGAGGCCGCCGCCAACCGCTGGGGCGTCCCGGCCGGCGAGATCGTGGTCAAGGACGGGGTGCTGACCCACGCCTCGGGCAAGAGCGCCGCCTTCGCCGACCTGATGGCCGACGCCGCCAAGGTGACGCCGCCGGCCAGTCCCGTGCTGAAGGATCCCAAGACCTTCACCCTGATCGGCACGGACCGGGTGCGCCGCAAGGACGCGCAAGGCAAGAGCGACGGGACCGCCCGCTACACCCAGGACGTCCACCTGCCCGAGATGCTGACGGCCATGGTCGCCCATGCGCCCAGGTTCGGGGCCAAGGTCGAGAGCTTCGACGCCGATGCGGCCAGGAAGGTCGCCGGCGTGGTCGACGTGTTCGAGATTCCGACCGGGGTGGCGGTGGTGGCGAAATCCACCTGGGCCGCGCGCCTGGGCCGCGAGGCGCTGGAGGTGCGCTGGGACGAGGCCAAGGCCGAAAAGCGCGGCTCGGTCGAGATCGCCGCGGCCTTCCGCGACCTGGCGACCGGCAAGGGCCCGGCTGACCAGAAATGGGAGTCGTTCGGATCCAAGGGCGACGCGGCCCAGGCGGCGGGAGGTCCCGATGGTGGGAAGGACGCCTTCGAGGGCGTCTACGAATTCCCCTATCTGGCCCATGCGACGATGGAGCCGATGAACTGCGTGGCGGTCGTCGACGGCAATCACGTGCGGCTGGTGCACGGCTCGCAGGGCCAGACCCTGGACCAGCTGAACGCGGCCAAGATCGTCGGGACCCTGCCGGGCTCGGTCGAGATCGAGACCCTGTTCGCCGGCGGCTCGTTCGGGCGGCGGGCGACCTTCACCTCCGACTACGTGGCCGAGTGCGTGCACGTGGCCAAGAAGGTTGGGGACGGCAAGCCGGTGAAGCTGGTCTGGACCCGCGAGGACGACATGCGGGCCGGCCACTACCGGCCGCTGGTGGCCCATGCCGTGCGGGTTACGCTGGACAAGGACGGCCTGCCCGCGACCTGGCGCCATCGCATCGTCAGCCAGTCGATCATGAAGGACTCGCCGATGCCCTCGAAGGGCGTCGACCAGACCGCCGTCGAGGGGGCGTCGGATTCGCCCTACCTGAAGGCCACGCCCGTCGTCGACGCCCAGGTCGCCTTTCCGGAGGTCGGCGTGCCGGTGCTGTGGTGGCGCTCGGTGGGAGCCACCCACACCGCCTTCGTCATGGAGCACACCATCGACCAGCTGGCACGCAAGGCCGGCAAGGATCCGGTCGAGTACCGCCGCGCGCTCTACGCCAAGGCCGGCGCCAACCGGCATCTGGCGGCGCTGGACCTGGCGGTCGAGAAGGCCGGGCCGACCGCTTCCGCCGGCTGGACGCGCGGCGTGGCGGTGCACGAAAGCTTCGGCTCGGTCGTCGCCCAGGTCGCCGAGGTCAAGCTTGTGGACGGCGCGCCCAGGGTCGGCCGGGTGGTCACCGCCATCGACTGCGGCACGGCCGTCTCGCCCGACCAGATCGCCGCCCAGATGGAGGGCGGGACCTGCTATGGCCTGTCGGCGGCGCTCTACGGCGAGATCACCCTCACCGACGGAGCGGTCGACCAGAGCAATTTCGACACCTACCGCGTGCTGCGGATCGGCGAGGCGCCCTTGGTGGAGACCCACATCGTCCCGTCCGTCGCGCCGCCCACCGGCGTGGGCGAACCGGGCACGCCGGTGATCGCGCCTGCGGTCGCCAACGCCCTGCTGGCGCTGTCGGGCCAGGCCACCGCGCGGCTGCCGCTGGTCCGGTCTGTCTGAACGTTAACCTTGGCGCGACCGGAATTGACGTCGGACCGCTGGACGAGAGGCTGTGCTAGGACCATCTTAGCGCCATGGTCGAGCCTGCCGACAGCCTTGGTTTCGAGAAACTCACGCCCCGTGAGCGCGAGATCCTGCGCCTGATCGCCCAGCATCAGCGCTCGAAGGAAATCGCGCGCCTGCTCAGCCTGTCGCCCAAGACCGTCGAGATGCACGTGCTCAGCGCCCGCCGCCGGCTGGCCGGCATGCCGCGCCGCGACGCCGCCCTGGCCTTCGTGGCCTGGGAGCAGGCCCCCGGTAATTGGGACCCCGGTAATGACTACCGTAGGCAATCGCCAGACCTAGCCGTCGAGCCCGAGCCGGTCTCTCCTGACTTCAACAGCGGGAGCGGCCATGGCCATGAACGACAACTCACCCAAGACGAGGCCTTCGGGCGCTCCCGGTTCGGCCTTCTTCATCGCGAGCTGGAAATCGCTGGAAGAGGGCCTGACCCTGATGGCGGGCACCCCCGAGCGGGAGCGCCTGGTGCCGGAAACGGTCTCGGCGCTGCGCAAGGCGCAGGCGGCTGGCGATCCTCCTTCGAAGCTGCTGCTGCGGGTTCTCGCGGCGACGGCCTTCCTGTCGGACGACAGTCCGATCCGGTCCGAACGCGGGGAGGTTGGCGCCATGACCTGACCCCCGCCCAATGGATGGGCCTGATCCTGGTTTCAGCCCTGGCGGCCGGCGTGCTGCTCAGCGTGGTGACCATGGGTGCCCATGAATTCCTCTTCGCCCTTCAGCGGTTCCGCGAGGGCTGGAGCACACCGCCGGCGCACTGACCGGCGACCAGCTTCCAAACAATCCAATTGCCTTGAACGTGCGGGGGGCTCCCGCGCGAGTGGGAGAGTCTTGCATGAAACGCAGCGACGCGGCCCGTGCTGGGGCCGAGAAACTGAAGCGCGCCGAAGCCGCCATCGATGCGGCCCTGCGTGAAACCGCCGAGCTGGTGGGCCTGCTGCCCTCCCTGCGGCTCGATGCGCAGCTGTCGGCCGTGATCGGCCAGGAAGCGATCGAGACCCTCGGCGACACCCTGACCCACATTCTTTCCGCCCGCCGGACGATCGTGAAGGCGCATGGCGATCTCGCCGAGGTCCGCGCCCAGATCGGCTGCGGCGCCCTGGCCATCGGCGACATGGGCAAGTCCGAGGACGGCGATACGCCGCGCACCGTCGGCCTGCGCGCCCTCGATGGCGGCCGCGCCGCGTAGTCCGCGCGGCGCCCCTCTCAATTCCGGAGCCAATCCATGACCGCCGTTCTCGCCGCGCTTCAGCCGGCGATCGATGAAGCCGCCGAATTCGGCCGCTGCCTGCGCGACCTCTGCCCGATCCAGAAGCGGGTGCTGACAGCACTCATGCATCGGCTGATCGCCATGGAGGAGGCCAACGACGCCGAAGGCGCCCTGGTCGTGATCGACGAGGTGCGTCGGATCCTCGGCGAAGGCCGGCTGACGCACCACTAAGGCGCCTCGCCCCTGAAGTGAGCACGGGCTCGGATCGCGCTTGATCCGGGCCCGACTTGCGTCATGTTGCCCCCGCGAGTCGGGGGGCCTCCTTTGATACAAGCCTTGATTTCCTTCGGCGTGGCGATCGTCGTCTGCGGTCTGGCCATACGGTTCGGGGACAAGCCCGCGCGGCGCGTTGGCATGATCACGCTGGGCGGATGGGTCGTCTCGCTGATCGTCTTTCGCAACAGCGCGCGTTTCGCCGACATCGGCCTGATGGCGGTCGACGGGGTGATCGCCGCACTGTTCGTCTGGGTCTCGCTGTCGTCCCGCCGGCTGTGGACGGTGGTGGTTGCGGCGTTCCAGATGCTGGGCGTGGCCTCGCACCTGGCCACGGTCATCGACCATCGCGTGACCATCAACACCTACAAGCTGAGCCTGGCGGTCTGGAGCTACGGCATCCTGGTCATGCTGGCGGTGGCCGTCTGGCGGCATTGGCGCGAGCAGCGCCGGGTCGCGGACGAGCGCGTCTAGCCCGCCAGGTCCTCGCGCCGGTCGACGTCGAACAGCACGCCGGCCGCGTTGGTCGGGACCATGACCTGGGTGTCGCCCGCCGCCGCCATCAGCCCCTGGGCGCCGCGATCGCCCGAAAGGGCGAGGAGGTCGGGGAAGCAGGCCTTCGAAAACAGCACCGGGTGGCCGCGCCTGCCGGCATGGACCGGGGCGACGATCCGGGTCGATCCGTCCAGCCATGTGGCCAGTTCGCCCGCCAGGCCGTGCGGAACGTCCGGCATGTCGCCCAGGAACACGAAGACGCCCTTCGTCGCCGGATCGAGCGCCGCGACCCCGGTTCGCAGCGAAGCGCCCAGGCCCTCGGCGGCGTCGGAGGCGAGCAGGGGGCGCAGGCGCAGGTCGGGACGGGCGGCGACCAGGGCCGCGACCGACGCGTCGCCGGGCCGGATCACCACCGTCACCCGTTCGACCGGGGCCGCCAGGGCCGCGTCCAGGGCGTGGTCCAGCAGCGGCCGACCGCGATAATCGGCGAGCAGCTTGCCGCCGCCGAAGCGCGTTCCCGCGCCAGCCGCCAGGACGATGGCCTCCAGTCGCATGCGATCCCTTTCCGCGACGCCTTCGGAAGCCTATCCTATGGAGGATATGACGTCCCCTGACGACAGCCCCCGACTGATCGACGGCTTCGGCCGCGCGGTGACCTATCTGCGCGTTTCGGTGACCGACCGCTGCGACCTGCGCTGCGTCTACTGCATGGCCGAGCACATGACCTTCCTGCCGAAGGCGCAGGTGCTGACGCTGGAGGAGCTGGACCGCCTGGCCTCGACCTTCGTGGGCCTTGGTGTGCGCAAGCTGCGCCTGACGGGCGGCGAGCCGCTGGTGCGCAAGGGGATCATGGAGCTGGTCGAGGCCCTCTCGCGCCACCTGAAGTCGGGCGCGCTGGACGAGCTGACCTTGACCACCAACGGCACCCAGCTGGCCCAGCACGCCGATCGCCTGGCGAGCCTGGGCGTGAGGCGGATCAACGTTTCGCTCGACACCCTCAAGCCCGACCTCTTCCGGCGGCTGACCCGCGGCGGCGACGTGGCCAAGGTGGTCGGCGGGATCGACGCGGCGCTGGCGGCCGGCATCCAGGTCAAGATCAACGCCGTGGCGCTCAAGCGCGACAACGCCGCCGAGCTGCCGGGCCTGATCCAGTGGGCCCATGCGCGCGGCTGCGACATGACCCTGATCGAGACCATGCCGCTGGGCGAGATCGACGAGGACCGCACCGACCAGTTCCTGTCGCTGCGCGACGTGCGGCGCGAGCTGTCCTCCTACTGGACCCTGACGGATCTCGCCTACGCCACCGGCGGCCCGGCCCGCTACGCCAAGGTCGAGGAGACCGGCGGGCGGCTGGGCTTCATCACGCCGCTCAGCCACAATTTCTGCGAGGCCTGCAACCGCGTGCGGCTGACCTGCACCGGCACCCTGCACACCTGCCTTGGCCGCGACGACGCCAGCGACCTGCGGGCCGTGCTGCGCGGCGGGGCGACCGACAGCGAGCTGGTGGCGGCGATCCACGCGGCGATCGGGTCCAAGCCCAAGGGCCACGACTTCCAGGTCGACGCGCCGCGCCCGGCGGTGGCCCGCCACATGTCGACGACCGGAGGCTAGGCGATGGCCCGCGTGCTGCTGTTCGGGCGCCTGGCCGACCAGGCCGGCTGGCGCGAGCGCGAGGTCGAGGCGGCCAGCCTGGCCGCCCTGCGCGCCTCCATCGCCAATGACGACGCGGCTCTCGCGCAGGCCCTGGAAGGCCCCGGCGTGCAGGTGGCCGTCGACAAGGCGCTGGTCCGGGGCGAGGCCGTGCTGGCCGCCGCGACCGAGGTCGCCTTCCTGCCGCCGATGAGCGGCGGATGATCACCCTGACCGAGGCGCCGTTCGAGCCCGGCGCGCTGCTGACGGCCTTCTGCGCCGGCCGCGACGAGACCGGGGCGGTGGCCAGCTTCGTGGGCCTGGCCCGCGCCGAGGGCGGGCAGGCCTCGATCCTGGAACTGGAGGCCTATCCCGGCTTCACCGAAAGCGCGATCGAGGCCTTTGCGAAGGGCGCGGCCGAGCGGTTCGGCTTGCAGGACTGGCGCATTGTTCATCGCGTGGGGAAGATCGCGCCGGGCGAGGCGGTGGTGTTCGTGGCCACGGCCTCGAAACATCGCCGGGCCGCCTTCGAGGCGTGCGACTTCCTGATGGACTGGCTCAAGAGCCGGGCGCCGTTCTGGAAGAAGGAGCATGGCCAAGGCGGCGCCCGCTGGATCGAGCCGACGGCTCAGGATAGGACCGACGCCCAGCGTTGGGATTAGGCCGTGGAAGCGGTTCCTCGTCCTTCGACAGGCTCAGGATGAGGAACCGCGGCAGTCGTCCTCACCCTGAGCCTGTTGAAGGGCGAGGGCGTCGCGCAGGCGTTCGAAGGCAAGGAGAGAGATCGCATGTCAGGCCTCACCCCGGGCGGCGGGATCAAGCCGGAGCTGCCGTTCAAGCCGGTGCGGGTGGCGATCCTGACCGTCTCCGACACTCGCGACGAGAGCACCGACACCTCCGGCCAGATCCTGATCGAGCGTGTGCAGGCCGCCGGCCATGAGTTCGCCGGCCGGGCGGTGGTGCGCGACGACATCGAGAAGATTCGCGCCACCGTGCGCGGCTGGATCGACAGCGGGCAGGTCGATGCGGTGGTCAGCACCGGCGGCACCGGCCTGACCGGCCGAGACGTCACCGTCGAGGCGCTGCAGCCGCTGTTCGACAAGGTGATCGACGGCTTCGCGGTGGTGTTCCACCTCGTCTCCTACGCCACGGTGGGCCTCTCGACCCTGCAGTCGCGGGCCACGGCCGGGATCATCGACGGGGTGTTCGTGTTCTGCCTGCCGGGCTCGAACGGCGCGGTGAAGGACGGCTGGGACAAGGTCATCGCCGCCCAGCTCGACAGCCGCCACAAGCCCTGCAACATGGTCGAGCTGATGCCGAGGCTTCTGGAAAAGTGAGCAGGCTGACCCACATCGACGACCAGGGCCGCGCCCGCATGGTCGACGTCTCCGACAAGCCCGCCACGGCCCGCGAGGCGGTGGCGACGGGCTTCGTTCGCATGGCGCCCGAGACCCTGACGCTGGCCGTCTCCGGAACCGGCCGCAAGGGCGACGTGCGCGCCGTGGCCGAGCTGGCCGGGGTGATGGCCGCCAAGAAAACCTCCGACCTGATCCCGCTGTGCCATCCGCTGGCCCTGTCGAAGGTGGTGGTCGAGGTCGAGCCGGCCGAGGGCGGGCTGTCGGTGACCGCGCGGGTCAAGACCACCGGCCCGACCGGCGTCGAGATGGAGGCCCTGACCGCCGTCTCGGTGGCCTGCCTGACCATCTACGACATGCTGAAGGCCGCCGAGAAGGGCATGGTCATCGAGGCCGTGCGGCTTCTGGAGAAGACCGGCGGCAAGTCGGGGGACTGGAGCGCCTGAGGGCTTTCTGCAGCCCCTTCGGTCGTCATCCCGGAAAGCGCGTAGCGCTTATCCGGGACCCAGGGGACTGGGCGCGGTGTTTGGGTTCGCGCCGTTGGCAGCTGTCGACGCCTTGCCGCTCGTCCCTGGGTCCCGGCTCTCCGCTTCGCTCCGGCCGGGATGACGTGGGTTAGTACGCCAGGCTCTCCGCCCTTCTCTCCAGCGCCGGCTGCCCATTCCGCGTGGCGATGATCTCGCCGATCACGGCCACGGCCACCTCGAACGGGGCCTTGCCGCCGAGATCCAGGCCAATGGGCGCGCGCAGCTTGGCGAGATCCCGCTCGGTCAGGCCACCGGCCTTCAGCGCCGCCAGCCGTTCCGACAGTCGTCGACGGGCGCCCAGCAACCCGACGTAGGGCGCAGGCGAGGGCAGGGCGGCCAGCAGGGCCTCGTGGTCCAGCGCCATGTCGTGGCTGCACACCGCCACGGCGGTCCAGGCGTCGAGGCCTGCGTCGAGGAGGGCGACCTTCGGCGCCTCGCGGCTGTAGCGCACGCCCGGCAAGGGCGGAGCGGCCATCGGGCCCTTGGGGCGCGCCAGCGTGGTCTCGAAACCGGCCTGCACGCCGAGGCTCGCCAGGGCCAGGGCGGTCGGATCGCCGCCCATCACCACCAGGCGCGGGACCGGATCGAAGCGGCGCACGAACACGCCAGGCCATGGAACCGGCGTCGCGCCGACCGGCGCGCAGACCCGTCGCACGCCGTCGGTGAACCACAGCGCCGGGCGTCTTTTTCGGGCGTGAGTCAAAAGGTCGCGCACGGCGGCCTCGTCGACGTTAAGGCGTTCGACCAGGATCTCGATGCGGGCGCCGCACAGCAGGCGGATGTCGGGCCAGGGGCTGCCTTCGCCATAGACGAGACGCTTTGGATGACCCGTCTGCAGCACCTCACGGGCATGCAGCTCGACGTCGCCCTCGATGCAGCCGCCCGACAGGAAGCCGGCGACAAAGCCTTGCGCGAACACCATCTGCGTGCCGACCGGGCGCGGGCCGCCGCCCTCCAGGGCGATGATGGTGGCCAGGGCCGCGGGGCCCTGCGCGAGGGCTTGTTCGAGGGCCGGCCGCATGTCGTCGGCCAGGCCGTGCATCGGCCATTCGGGGCCGGAAAGGGCGGCGGGATCGGTAAGGTCCATCGGGCCGATCTTAACCCCTCGGCAAGGTTCCAGAAACGCCTTCTTCAAACCTTGGCGCGTAGGCTCCTCGACATTGGTGCTTCATCCGACGCGGAAGTTCATGTCGCTCACCGTCTCCAAGCTCGGTCTTGCCGCCGCCCAGTTCGGACTGGACGGCATGAACGCGTCGCCGCGTTCGCGCTCCCCCGAGATCGAGGCGCGTGACATCCTCAGCATCGCCGCCCGCGCCCGCCTGTCGGTGCTGGACGTCTCGGGCGTCTATGGCCGCTCGGAATCCGTGCTGGGCGACCTGATCCCGCGTCCGGTCTCGTGCCGGGTGACCCTGGCGGCCGCCCGCGCCGACCGCGGACCCGACTTCGTCGAGGCCGAGGCCCGCGCCTCGCTGCGTCGCCTGGGCCTGGAGCGCGCCGACACCATCGTCGTTCAATCGCCGTCGGAACTGTTCGGCGCCCATGGCCCGGCCATGTGGGACCGTCTGCACCGCCTGCGCGAGCAGGGCCTGTTCCGCAACATCGGCATCTCGGCCCACGCCACCGACGATCCGGTCGGCGTGGCCCGCCGCTTCAAGCCCGACATCATCCAGGCGCCCGCCAGCCTGCTCGACCAGCGTCTGCTGGCCGACGGCTCGCTGCAGCGCATCGCCGGCATGGGCGTCGAGGTGCAACTGCGCTCGATCTTCCTCAACGGCCTGCTGTTCCTGCCGCCCGACCGCGTGCCGGCCCAGCTGAAGGGCGCCTCGGGCCGCCTGTCGCGCGTGCGCCGCATGATCGCCGAAGGTCGTTCCGACCCGTTGCAGGCCGCGCTCGGCTTCGCCCTGTCGCGCCCGGAGGCTTCGGCCGTGATCGTCGGGGTGACCTCGGCCGCCGAGCTTTCCGCCGTCGTGGCGGCTGCTTCCAGCCCGCCGCCCGATCTCGACTGGGACGAGATGGCCATCGACGACCCGGTGGCCCTCGACCCGCGACGTTGGGTCGCCTAGCGGCGGACCCGACTCGAAGCTCAAGGTTCAGAAAAGAACCTGATGAACGCCTCGAAGGGAGGCAACGCCATGATCCTCGCCGTCCTGCAGGCCCGCATGGGCTCCAGTCGTCTGCCCGGCAAGGCGATGGCCACCCTCCAGGGGCAGCCGATGATCCTGCGCCAGCTGGAGCGCATCCGGCAGGCCGCCACCCTTTCCAAGATCATCGTCGCCACCAGCGACCAGCCGGCCGACGACGCGCTGGCCGGGTTCCTGGTCTCGCGCGGCGTCACCGTCCATCGCGGGGCGGGCGCCGACATCCTCGACCGCATCGCCCGCTGCGCCGAAGCCGCCGGCCCCGTCAGCCACATCGTGCGCCTGAAGGGCGACGCGCCGTTCGTCGACCCGGGCCTGATCGACCAGACCGTCAAGCTGGCGCTGAGCACCGGCGCCGACTACGCCTCCAACCGCGTCTACCGCACCTATCCGGCCGGCCTGGAGGTCGAGGTGATCTCGGCCGCCGCCCTGCGCACCGCCGCCGCCGAGGAGCGCGACCCGCTGGCCCGCATCTCGCCCACCGCCGCCATCCGCAGCCAGCCGAACCGCTTCCGCCA
Organism: Caulobacter radicis; assembly: GCF_003094615.1. Taxonomy (GTDB): domain Bacteria; phylum Pseudomonadota; class Alphaproteobacteria; order Caulobacterales; family Caulobacteraceae; genus Caulobacter; species Caulobacter radicis. The sequence goes on from NZ_QDKO01000026.1 coordinate 23,974, forward strand.
CGCCCACCTGCGGGCCGTGCGCGACTGGAGCGCGCTGGACTGGCGCGTGAAGACCCCGGCGGACCTCGCCTTCGCCCGCTCGATCTACGACGCGCTCTACCCCGCCGATCCCGGCTTCCGCATGGGCGACGTGCTGGACCTGGTCGAGAGCAAGCAGGACCTGGGAAGGTTCGCGGCGTAGTTCTTACTCTCTCCCCACGGGAGAGGTTTATTTCGGGGGAAACCCGCCGGCCCGCGCCAGCGACGACGCCGGGGGCTTGCCCAGGCGCTGGCTGATGTCGCGGCCGATGGCGATCAGCGCATCCAGGTCGTAGCCGGTTTCGAAACCCGCCCGCTCCAGCATATAGACCAGATCTTCCGTCCCGATGTTGCCCGTCGCCGCCGGGGCGAAGGGGCAGCCGCCCAGGCCGCCGACCGAGGCGTCGAGCACGTCGATCCCCGCCTCGACGCTGGCGAAGGCGTTGGCCAGGCCCGTGTTGCGGGTGTCGTGGAAGTGCATGCGCAGGCGCGCGTCGGGAGCTGCGGCGCGGACGGCCTCGATGCGCTTGGCGACGGTCCAGGGATCGGCGACCCCGATGGTGTCGGCGATGGCGATCTCGGGCACGTTCATGGCGGCGGCCTCGCGGGCGATGGCCACGACCTGGTCCTCCGACACCTCGCCGTCGAACGGGCAGCCGAAGGCCACCGAGATGGTCGCGGTGATCGGCGGGCCGCCGTCGATGGCCTGGCGCTCGACGATGGCGGCCAGGGTGTCGAGCTGCTGGTTGACCGTCGCGCCCTGGTTCTTCACGCCAAAGCCGTCCGAGGCGCAGACCACGACATTGGCCTCGTCGCAGCCGGTCGACACGCAGCGCTCCCAGCCGCGCATGTTGAGCACCAGGCCGATGCGCGAACGCTTGGGATCGGGGCCGCCCAGGGCGTCCATGATCTCTTCGGCCCCGGCCATCTGCGGCACGCGGCTCGGATTGACGAACGACACCACCTCGGTGCGGCGGGCGCCGGCGGCCTCCAGGCGGCGGATCAGGTCGAGCTTTTCCTCGACCGTCAGAATGGACTTTTCGTTCTGCAGGCCGTCGCGCGGACCGACCTCGACGATCTCGATGAAGCGGCTCATCGCGGGGCCTCCTCGGCGACGGGAGCAGGGGCCTCGGCGCCGGTGACGGCGTCGGGCTGGTCGGTCGTTTCGACGGCCTCGTGGCGGCGGGGCTCGCCGCGATAGATGCGCAGCACCTCGTCGTCGCCGTCGGAATAGTTCAGGCCCTTGATCTCGCCGGCCTGGCGCGGGGCGTGGCCCAGAGCGGCCAGGGCGGCGCGGAACTTCTCGTCCTCGCGGCCCTCGACTACGGCGGGACGGCCCTCGTCCACCGCGTCGGCCGCGCCCTGCGCGTCGGTCAGCTGGGTGGTGGTGCCCAGCTGGAAGACCATGCTGGGCTCGGAATAGCCGGTCACCGCCACCGGGCCGGGAGCGCCGGCGCGGGGGGCGAGATCCGTGGCCTCGAGCGCGCGGGCCAGGCGCTTGGACAGCCACAGCGAGTCCAGGCGCGGAGCCAGCAGGCCGGCCATGGTCCCGTGCGCCAGGATGCCCAGCACGCCGGCGGTGACCAGGGCCTTGGCGGCCTGCCTGCGCAGGATCAGCCAGCCGCCGGCGACGGCTGCGGCCACGAACAGCAGGGCCGGCAGGAGGGCCAGCGGCAGGGCCTGGGGCGCGGCGTAGGTCTTCCAGGCGACGATGCAGACTGTCGCGAAGGCGACGCCCGCCAGGGCCAGCAGGGCCGTGCCGATGATGCGCGGGACAAGGCCCAGGGGCGCGCGCAGGGCGGCGGCCATCAGCATGGCCAGCGCCCCGAACGCGGGCAGGGTGTAGTGGGCCAGCTTGGTCGGCAGGATCTCGAACATCAGCCAGGTCGGGATCAGCCAGCACAACGCAAAGCGCACGCCCGGCTCCTTGCGGCCGGTCCAGGCCAGGACGAGGGCGGCCGGCAGCAGCAGGGTGACCGGGAACAGCAGCAGCGGCGAAAGCAGGGCGTAGTAGCCGAACGGGCCGCTGTGGCTCTCGTGGCCGCCGGCCAGCTTGGGGGCCAGGTCCCCGCCCACCGCCGCGCCCCAGAAGGCGCCGTCGGTGGCGATGGTGATCATGGTCGCCCAGGGCAGGACGATGGCGGCAAACAGGATCAGGCCCCAGCTCCAGCCCAGCTGTTTCAGCCAGCCGATCCTGCGGTCCCAGGCCCACAGGGCCAGGACGGCCAGGATGGCGACCAGCAGGCCGACCGGGCCCTTGATCAGGGCGGCCATGGCCATGCCGATCCAGAAGGCCAGCTTGGGTCCCTTGCCGGCCTTCTCGCCGGCCAGGCCCGCCGCGTAGATCCGCGCCAGGCCGGCCATGGCCAAGGTCGTAAAGCCGCACAGCGCCGCGTCGGTCTTGGCGATGAAGGCCTCGGTCGACAGCAGGAAGGTCGCGCCCAGGATCGCGCCCGACAGCAGGCTCTCACGCGGGCCGAAGAAGGCCGCCGCGCCCCAGGCGCAGGCGGCGGCGGCCAGCATGGCGCCCAGCAGCGAGGGGATGCGGTAGGCCCAGATGCCCCGGTCTTCCGGCGCCGAGACGGCCTCGACCGCCACGGCCTGCAGCCAGTGGATGCCCACCGGCTTCTTGTTGCGCGGCTGGTCCTGCAGCTTGATGTTCACATAGTCGCCCGTCTCCAGCATCTGGGCCGTGGCCTGGGCGAAGCGGGACTCGTCGCGGTCGAGCGGCGGCATGGCGAACAGGCCGGGCAGGCCGGCGATCAGGGCCACCAGGGCCGCGAACACCGGCGCGCGCCAGCCGCGCGACCAGGCGTCGAGACGGGATTCAAGAGTAGGGGCGGGGCTGGTGTTCGCGCTCATGCGTGCTGGAATAGCACGATCCTTTCATGGCGCGAGATTTGCGGTAAAAGCGGCCATGACATCCGATAATTCCGCCGCGACCCCCGATTTCTCCGTCGTCGTGCCCGTGTTCGACGAGGGCGGGGCCGCGCCGGCCCTGGCGCGCGAGATCGCCGCCGCCTTCGCCGGCGAGTCCTACGAGATGATCTTCGTGGACGACGCCAGCCGCGACGACACCAAGGCCCTGCTGACGGCCCTCAAGGCCGAGATCCCGCAACTGCGCGTGCTGGGCCACCGCAAGAACTCGGGCCAGAGCCGGTCGATCCGCAGCGGCATCCTGGCCGCCCGCGCCCCGATCGTGGTGACCATGGACGGCGACGGCCAGAACGACCCGGCCGACGCCCCGCGCCTGGCCAAGGCGCTGCAGGTCGCTCCGCCCGAGCTGGCCCTGGTCGGCGGCGAGCGGGTCAAGCGCCAGGACAGCAACGCCAAGCGCTTCGCCAGCAAGTTCGGCAACGGCGTGCGCAAGCGCCTGCTGAAGGACACCGCCAACGACACCGGCTGCGGCCTGAAGGCCTTCCGCCGCGAGGCGTTCCTGCGGCTGCCCTACTTCGATCACATCCACCGCTACATCCCGGCGCTGATGCTGCGCGAGGGCTACGAGATCGCCTTCCAGCCGGTGAACCACCGTCACCGCGAGACCGGCGTGTCGAAATACACCAACTTCGGCCGCCTGAAGGCCTCGGTCAGCGACCTCTTCGGCGTGATGTGGCTGCAGTCGCGGGCCCGCAACCCGCAGGGCGTCGACGAGGCTTAGTTTTCCTGCCCCCCTCTCTCATCGAGAGAGGGAGGGGCCCGCGCCGAAGGCGTGGGAGGGTGAGAGGTTACAGCCTCGCCGACTGAGACGCGGCATTCGGAATCTGCCAGGGCGTGGGGATTTACCGGCCAGCGGTGAAACCCCTCACCCTCCCACCGCTTCGCGGCGGGCCCCTCCCTCTCCCTATGGAAGAGGGGAAGTAGGGCGGCCCCCGCTTCACCGGCGTCGCAAAACCGGTTAACCCTGAAAGCCGACTTCGGGGGAATTCACCGCAATGTTCGCCGCCTTTCCGCTGCTGGCCCTGCCGGTGCTGATCTACAACCTGCTGGCCCTGACGGTGGGCGGCGGCTTTTCGTCGGACGCGGCCAGCTATCGGTTCAGCGAGCAGTTGTTTCGCATCCACATGGCTTCGCGCGTCGACTGGATCGTCAGCTGGGGCGACCTGCTGCTCGGCGCCTCGCTGGTGGTGCTGTTCGTCGAACTCCTGAAGTCGACGACCAGCCGCAAGGTGGCGATCATCAACCACTCGCTGTCGATGGTGCTGTTCATCGTCTGCCTGGTGGAGCTCCTGCTGCTGCCGGCGTTCGCGACCTCGGTGTTCTTCCTGATCACCCTGATGGTGCTGCTGGACGTGCTGGCCGGCTTCATCGTCACCATCGTGGCGGCCCGCCGCGACGTCGACTTCGGCGAGATGCGCTAGGGGCGGCCGCCCTCGTCCTTCGACAAGCTCAGGATGAGGGCTATTGCCGACGCTTCACTCGAAATCCTCACCCTGAGCCCGTCGAAGGGCGAGGATTTCGCGATGCGGCGTTTCTACAAGCGCCTTGGAGCCGTCGCGCGTTAGCCTCCCGCGTAAGGAGGCCCCGATGGACGACGACCAGCCGCCGCAAGACAGCAAGCTGACCCGCAGCAAGGAAGCCTGGGCGCGCTCGGGCAAGTTCCTGACCGGCGAGACGAGCCGTCCGGAGAGCGAGCGCCTGCCGCCCGGCCAGCACCTGACCCGCGACTGGCCGGTGCTGGACCTGGGCCTCAAGCCCGACGTCTCGCGCGAGGACTGGCGGCTGCGCATCGACGGCCTGGTGTCGCGGCCGGCGACCTGGAGCTTTTCGGCCCTGCTGGCCCAGCCGCAGAGCACGCCCGTTTCCGACATCCACTGCGTCACCACCTGGTCGCGCTACGACAACCACTGGGACGGGGTGCTGACGCGCGACGTGGTGCTGGCCGTGGCGCCCAGGGACGAGGCGCGGTTCGTGGTGCTGCATTCCTACGACGGCTACACCACCAACCTCGCGATCGACGACTTCGCCCACGAGGGCGCGCTGCTGGCCCACGGCTGGGAAGGCGCGCCGATCACGGCCGAGCACGGCGGGCCGGTGCGGCTGGTCGTGCCGCATCTCTATTTCTGGAAGAGCGCCAAGTGGCTGAAGCGGATCGAGTTCGTGGCGGTCGACCAGCCCGGCTTCTGGGAGGAGCGCGGCTATCACAACCGCGGCGATCCGTGGGGCGAGGAGCGCTATTCGTGAGCGCGGCCGATTTCGACAAGCGCGAGCGTGTCGGCCCTCCTATCTATCGGTAACAGACCCTCTTACGGACGCCGTTCATGACCGCTTCCAATCTCTGGCTCGCCGCCGGCCTGCGCTCGCCCTTCGCCAAGGTCGACGGGGCGCTGGCCGCCCATGACGCCATCGACCTTTCCGTCCCCGTGGTGAAGGCGATGCTGGAGAAAGGGGCGCGGCCCGACTTCGCGGTCTGGGGCACGGTGATCCCCAACCTGACCTGGAGCAACATCGCCCGCGAGGTGCTGTTGGACGCCGGGGCCGATCCGACCATCCCGGCCTTTTCCACCGTCATGGCCTGCTCGACCAGCATGACCGGCGTGCTCGAGGCCGCCGGCATGATCGACGGGCGCGGCCGCGACCTGGCTTTGGTCGGCGGCGTCGAGGCCATGAGCCGGGTGCAGATCGGCCTGTCGGTGCGGCTGTCGGACTGGATCCGCCGCTTCCAGCAGGCGCGTGACCTGAAGGGGCGGCTGGCGGTGCTGTCCGCCTTCAAGGCCGCCGACGCCAGGCTGTTCATCCCCAAGGTGGCCAACCGCACCACGGGCCTGTCGATGGGCGAGCATACCGAGATCACCGCCAAGGAATGGGGCCTGGCCCGCGCCGACCAGGACGCCATCGCTTTCTCCAGCCACCAGAACGCCGTACGCGCCTGGGAGAACGGCTTCTTCGACGATCTGGTGATCCCCGTGGGCGAGGCGCGCCGCGACACGATCCCGCGCAAGGACAGCACGCTGGAGAAGCTGGCCAAGCTGAAGCCGGCCTTCGACAAGACCAGCGGCCAGGGCACGCTGACGGCCGGCAATTCCTCGCCCCTCACCGACGGCGCGGCCAGCGTCTGGGTGGCGTCGGAGGCGGGACTGGCCCGGCTGCCCGAGCGGACGCCGCGCGTGAAGATCCTCGACTACGAGGTCACCGCCATCGACCTGCGGAGCGAGGGCCTGCTGATGGCGCCGGCCTACGGCGTGCCGCGCATGCTGGCCCGCAACGGCCTGACACTTGGCGACATCGGCCTTTGGGAGATCCACGAGGCCTTCGCGGCCCAGGTGCTGTCGCACATCGCCGCCTGGGAGAGCAAAAAGTTCCTGGCCGAGCGGGCCGGGGTCACGGCCGATCTTGGCGCCTTCCCGCGCGAGCGGATGAACCCCACCGGCGGGAGCCTGGCGCTGGGCCATCCGTTCGGCGCCACCGGCGCGCGGATCCTGTCGCAGGCGACCAAGGAACTGGCCGCGCGCGGCAAGGGCGAGAAGGCGATCGTCAGCATCTGCGCCGACGGCGGCCAAGGCACGATGATGCTGCTGGAAGCGGCGTAGGGCTCCTTGCGTCCTTCGAGGCCCGCTGCGCGGGCGCCTCAGGATGAGGAAGTCGGTGCAATAGCGTCCTCATCCTGAGGTGCGAGCCGAAAGGCGAGCCTCGAAGGACGCAGGGAGCATCAGCGATGTTCTTGGGACACCCCAGACGTAGAACCGGCCCGAGGACTAGGGGCAACCTCGGGCCGGCGGTACGCATGTCGCGTTGTGGGGGGTGGACGCGACACGGTTAAATTGGACCCGGCAGTCCCCGCGATCAAGCGAATGGATGTCGCTCGGCGCTTTTGTCGCAGGGAAGCGTTGTCAGGAAAACGGTGTCAGGTCAGGACCGAGAAGATCAGGGTGACGACGGCCACGTCGAAGGCTCGGATCAGGATGGACAGCATAGGTCGAGACGCTTTCCGAAAAGACTCGCGGCTCGACCTAGCAAGACTGGCGCCAAGTCGGCGCGAGGCGCTAGAAATCCCGGATGGCGCTGTTCTTCGATCACGACTGGTACGACGCGCGGCTGGCGCAGCGGGGCCTGGACCGCCCGGCCCTGGCCGCGGCGGCCGGCCTGAGCCCGGTCGATCTGGAGCTCGTCTTCAAGGACCAGCGCGAGATCAGCCCGGCCGAACTGGCGGTTTTTGCCGAGATGGTCGGGGTTTCCCGGGAAGAAGCCGCACGGCGGGCCGGGGTGGGCGCGCATGCGGCGCCGGTCGATCCGGCCGCGGCGCGGATTGCGCAGCTCGAGGCAAGGGTGGCGGCGCTGGAGGCTGAGGTCGCCGGCCTGCTGGCGGCTAGATCTCGGTCTTCTTGATCAGGCCCGCCTTGGGACGGCGGTCGGCCGGGCCGGAATATTCCGTGCCGAGATAGGTCGAACGCGCCGCGTCGAGCACTTCCTGCCCACCGCGCAGGCCGCGCTTCTGGCCAGGCTGGCCCATGACCTGGGCGGCGAAGGCGGCGAACGGGCCGCGCGGGCGCGGCTGCGGCGGCGGATCGGCCGGGGCCTCTTCCTCGTCGCGGACGAACACGACCTCTTCGCCGTCCGCCTCGTGGCGGTCGGAGTCCTTGGGCGCGGCCAGCGCTCGGCGCGCGTTCGCCGCGCGTCGGATGGGGTCGATCGGACCGGTCATGGTCGGCACGCTAGCGGCGCCTCCGTTAAGAACGAATGCGCCGTCATGGTTGACGGGAATTAGGACTTGGTCGCCAGCTTGGCGATCTGTTCCTGCATGGCCTCGAGTTGGCGCTTGAGGTCGGCCAGGCTGTCCTCGCTGGGGGCGGACGGCGCGGGGGCCGGCGGCGGCGTCGCGGCGGGCGTCTCGGCGGCGTCTTCCGGACGGCTGTAGGCGAAGGGCGAGAACATCTTCATGGCCCGGTCGAACAGCGCCATGTTCTGGCGGATCTGCTCTTCGTAGATGGCCATGCCCGGCGCGGCGGCCTTGCCGGCCAGACCCGGGGCGCCGGTGAACTGCTGGCGCATGCGCTCCTGCTGCTTGGAGAAGCTTTCCAGCGACATCTCCAGGTAGCTGGGCAGGAAGGCCTGCATCGAGTTGCCGTAGAAGCCGATCAGCTGGCGCAGGAACTGGATGGGCAGCAGGTTCTGGCCGCCGCCGCGGTTTTCCTCTTCGAAGATGATCTGGGTCAGGACCGAGCGGGTGATGTCGTCGTTGGTCTTGGCGTCATAGACCACGAAGTCGACGCCCTCCTTCACCATGTCCGACAGGTGCTCGAGGGTGACATAGGAACTGGACGCGGTGTTGTAGAGCCGGCGGTTGGCGTACTTCTTGATGACGACGCGCTGACCCGAACCTTTTTCAGTACCGGCGGCTTCGCCTTTTTCGGGGTTCTCGGACATTTCGTTCCCTGGGACAGCGGTGTCGCCCGCCTTTTCGCATCGCACTATCGCTAATGCAAAGCCAGGGCGCCAGTCCCGCGAGGACTTGGACGCCAGATGATGACACGAAAATGTATTCGTGACGAACGCCGTTCGTTTGGGCATGGTGCTGTTGCACTGCAAAAGTGTGGGCGCCGCACCTGCGAAGGCGTCACGGAACAGTCACGGGAAAATCAAAGCCAATGACCGACATCGTCATCGTCTCCGCCGCCCGCACGCCGGTGGGTTCCTTCCTCGGCGCGCTTTCGAGCCTGCCGGCCGCGGAGCTGGGCAAGACCGCGATCGCCGCCGCCGTCGAGCGGGCCGGGATCACGCCGGCCGACGTCGACGAGGTGATCCTGGGCCAGGTTCTGCAGGCGGGCGCCGGCCAGGGTCCGGCCCGCCAGGCCTCGGTCAAGGCCGGCATTCCGGTCGAGAGCCCGGCCTGGAGCCTCAACCAGCTGTGCGGCTCGGGCCTGCGCGCGGTGGCCCTGGGCGCCCAGCAGATTCTGTCGGGCGACGCCAGCATCGTGGTGGTCGGCGGCCAGGAGAGCATGAGCCAGGCCCCGCACGCCCAGGCCCTGCGCACCGGCCAGAAGATGGGCGACCTGGGCTTCGTCGACACCATGATCAAGGACGGCCTGTGGGACGCCTTCCACGGCTACCACATGGGCCAGACGGCCGAGAACATCGCCAACCGCTGGCAGATCACCCGCGAGGACCAGGACAAGTTCGCCGTCGCCAGCCAGAACAAGGCCGAGGCCGCCCAGAAGGCCGGCAAGTTCGCCGACGAGATCGTCGGGGTGACCATCAAGGGCCGCAAGGGCGACATCGTCGTCGACCAGGACGAATACATCCGTCACGGCGTGACGCTGGAAAGCATCTCGGGCCTGAAGCCGGCCTTCGCCAAGGACGGTTCGGTCACCGCCGCCAACGCCTCGGGTCTCAATGACGGCGCCGCCGCCCTGGTGCTGATGAGCGCCGAGGAAGCCGACAAGCGCGGCCTCAAGCCGCTGGCCCGCATCGTGTCGTGGGCCAATGCCGGCGTCGAGCCCGAGATCATGGGCACCGGCCCGATCCCGGCCACCAAGAAGGCGCTGGAAAAGGCCGGCTGGACCGTTTCGGACCTCGACCTGATCGAAAGCAACGAGGCCTTCGCCGCCCAGTCGATCTCGGTGGTGCGGGAGCTCGGTCTCGACCCGGCCAAGGTCAATGTCAACGGCGGCGCCATCGCCATCGGCCACCCGATCGGCGCCTCGGGCGCGCGGATCCTGACCACCCTGGTGCACGAGCTGAAGCGCTCTGGCGGCAAGAAGGGCCTGGCCACGCTGTGCGTCGGCGGCGGCATGGGCGTGGCCCTCTGCGTCGAGGCCGTCTGAGCCAGGAAGTCTGGGCCCGGAAGAAGTCTTCGTGACAAACTGCGTCCGGGGCTTGCGCTCCGGACGCGACCACGTGCAACCATGACGTAACGGCAGCGGGAGACTACTGGATGGCTAGAGTTGCGTTCGTGACCGGCGGTACGCGCGGTATCGGTCGGGCGATCTGTGAGCGGCTGGTGGCCGACGGCCTCAAGGTCGCGGCTGGCTATTCCGGCAATGAGGCGGCCGCCGAGGCCTGCGCCAAGGAGCTTGGCGTGACGGTGGTGAAGGGCAATGTCGGCTCGTTCGACGATTGCCAGGCCGCGGTGGCCAAGGTGACGGCCGAGCTGGGTCCGATCGACGTGCTGGTCAACAACGCCGGCATCACCCGCGACGGCTTTCTGCACAAGATGACCTACGATCAGTGGTCGGAAGTGATCCGGGTCAACATGGACTCGGCCTTCAACATGACCCGTCCGGTGATCGAGGGCATGCGCGAGCGCGGCTGGGGCCGGATCATCAACATCAGCTCGATCAACGGCCAGAAAGGCCAGGTCGGCCAGACCAACTATTCGGCCGCCAAGGCCGGCCTGATCGGCTTCACCAAGGCCCTGGCCCTGGAGAACGCCAAGAAGGGCGTCACCGTCAACGTGATCTGCCCCGGCTACATCGACACCGAGATGGTGGCCGCCGTCCCCGAGACGGTGCTGGCCGGCATCATCGGCGGCATCCCCGTCGGCCGCCTGGGCAAGGGCGAGGAGATCGCCGACATGGTCTCGTTCCTGGCCGGCGAGCGGGCCGGCTTCGTCACCGGCGCCACCCTGTCGCTGAACGGCGGCCAGTACCTCGCCTGAGGCTGGCCTCGAACCTTCCGTCTTGACCTGACGGTCCCGGTTGGCGTCAATCGCGCCAACCGGGAGCACGCGGCGGACCGCCGCGCTCTTTCTGTTTGGGACGAGCCTGCTTGTCCGTTGCGGGCGACCGAAGCGGGCAGGCTCTATGGGGAGCGAGTGGCGGGGGCCGCGCGCCAAGGGAAGCGTTGCAGAAAAGTCGCACGGCGACGCTTGCCAGGAAGCGCCGCCTCCACGTCCAAGATTCGCCCCAGTCGGGGACCATCACCGTTCGCATGATACGACCGACGGTGGAAAGGATGGGGCCGGGAGGCTGCGCGGCAACGCTGATGCTCGCCCTGGCAGGCCTGACCATCGCCACGCCCGTCGCGGCCCAGTCCAAGCACAGCCTTCGCGACGCCCTGTTCGGCGACCGCGCCGCCGCCGAGGCCCGCAAGGCGCCGCCGCCGCCGGTGGCCCGCTACGTGTCCGACGGGGGCGGGGCCTTCGTGCTCGACCGCGCCACCTCGACCACCCTGCTGAAGTTCGAGAACAGCAGCGAGGTGTGGGTGCTGTCGCCCCACGCCGGTCCGCGCGGCGACGTCATCTACAAGAACGAACTGGGCGAGCCGGTGCTGCGCGCCACCAAGCTGGGCGGCATGACCCTATTCACCGCCGACCGTCCGGCCGGCGCCGCCGCGGCGCTGATGGGCCGGGCCCCGACCATCCAGCCGCCGGCCTTCATCACCCCCAACGCCCTGTTCCAGCGCATGCTGCAGGCGGCCGACCGCGCCAGCCGCGCCGCCCGCCACCGGGTCAGCTTCGAGACCGTGCAGGACGCCCGGCCCGAGACCTCGGTGCTGGTCGCCGAATGCGCTAACGTCACCGCCGAGGCTTTCGAGCGCATGGCCCGCAACGGCGACCGCAGCCTGCTGAACCGGATCGGCCGCGTGCTGCTGGCCGAGGGCCGCAAGCCCGGCGCGGCGATCAAGGACGACGCCCTGATCGTCACCTACGCCGCCGGCAAGGGCCTGGCCGGCCGCCCGTCGTCGGACCGCATCATCAAGGTGGTCGACAAGTAGGGACGCGGAACCGGGGCGTCTCGTCCACGTTCAAGTGGCTTCATGCATACGGCCAAGCTCCTTGAGGCGCTTTTCCCGTTTCGGAGCCTGCCTTGCCGACCGACACCGTCCCCGTCGACCTCACCAACTGCGATCGTGAGCCGATCCATATCCTGGGGGCCATCCAGCCCATCGGCTTCCTGATCGCCCTGACCGCCGACTGGCTGGTGGCGCGGACCTCGGCCAACATCGCCGACTTCATCGGCTTCCAGCCGGACGAGCTGTTCGGCAAGCCGCTGTTCGAGCTGTTCCAGCCCAAGGCGGTGCACGACCTTCGCAACCGCTCGACCCTGCTGCGCGGCCCCGACGCGGTGGAGCGCATCTTCGACCTGGAGCTGGTGGCGGGGCGCCCGAACTTCGACGTCGCCCTGCATTTCTCCGGCGGCCAGATCGTCATCGAGGCCGAGCCGGCCTCGGGCGAGCACGGCGACGCCACCGGCATGGTGCGCTCGATGATCGCCCGCCTGGACGGCGCGCCCGACTTCGCCGCCTTCTATCGCGAGGGTGCGCGCCAGGTGCGGGCCCTGATCGAGTTCGACCGGGTGATGGTCTACCGTTTCGCCGCCGACGGCTCTGGCGAGGTGGTCGCCGAGGCCGTGCGCTCGGGCATCGGCGCGTTCATGGGCCTGCGCTATCCGGCCTCGGACATCCCGGTCCAGGCCCGCGAGCTCTATCGCCGCAACCTCCTGCGGGTGATCACCGACGTCAACGCCGCGCCCGTGCCGATCGTCCCGCAGCGCGACCAGAACGGCCGGCCGCTGGACCTGTCGCTGTCGGTGCTGCGCTCGGTCTCGCCGATCCACATCGAGTATCTGAAGAACATGGGCGTGCAGGCGTCGCTGTCGATCTCGATCATCGTCGAGGGCAAGCTCTGGGGCCTGTTCGCCTGCCACCACTATTCGCCCCGCTGCCCGACCTTCGAGCGCCGCTCGGTCAGCGAGCTGTTCGCCCAGATGTTCTCGATGCGGCTGGAGAGCCGCGAGCGGCAGGAGACGGTGGAGTACGAGCGCCGGGCGCGCGACATCTCCGACCAGCTGCTGGGCGCGGTGGCCTCGGACGAGACCCTGCTGAAGGACCCCGACTGGCTGGGCGACATCCTGACCAACGCCATCCCGGCCGACGGCGTGGGCGTGTGGCTGGGCGGTAACCACGCCTTCTCGGGCACGGTCCCGCCGCTGGACGACTTCCGCCGGATCGTCCGGGCGCTGAACGGCACGGCCGCCGGCAAGGTCTTCGCCACCGACTGCATCGGCTCGCTGGTCGACGACGCCCACGGCTTCGCCTCGGACGCGGCCGGCCTGCTGGCGATCCCGATCTCGCGCTCGCCCCGCGACTATGTGGTGCTGTTCCGCAAGGAGCTGATCCATTCGGTGCGGTGGGCCGGCGATCCGCACAAGCCGATGGAGTACGGCCCCAACGGTCCGCGCCTGACCCCGCGCGCCAGCTTCGCCGAGTGGAAGGAGCTGGTCGAGGGTAAGTCCCAGCCGTTCTCGGGCTCGGAAATCCGGGTGGCCGAGACCCTGCGCGCGACCCTGATCGAGGTGGTTCTGCGGCTGGCCGACGAGGCCTCGGCCGAGCGCCAGCAGGCCAGCGCCCGCCAGGAACTGCTGATCGCCGAGCTGAACCACCGGGTGCGCAACATCCTCGGTTTGATCCGCGGCCTGATCCGCCAGTCGCTGCCGGCCGGCGGCGACATCGCCGAGTTCGTCAAGGTCGTCGACGGGCGCATCCACGCCCTGGCCCGCGCCCACAACCAGATCACCGACGACCACTGGGGCCCCGCGCCGCTGCAGGCGCTGATCGACGCCGAGGCGGCCGCCTTCGTCGACGAGCGCGACCGCATCGTCGTGCAGGGCGAGCCGGTGTCGCTGAACCCCCAGGCCTATTCGACCCTGGCGCTGGTGTTCCACGAGCTGGTCACCAACTCCAACAAGTACGGCGCGCTGTCGGCCGAGGGCGGGCGGGTGACGATCGGCTGGCATCACAAGGCGGGCGGCGACCTGGCCGTGGAATGGCGCGAGGCCGGCGGCCCGCCGGTGACGCCGCCCACCCGCAAGGGCTTCGGTACGACGATCATCGAGCGCTCGGTGCCCTACGATCTCGGCGGCAAGGTAAAGGTCGACTACGACCCGCGCGGCTTCCACGCGGTGTTCAGCATCCCGGCGCGGCATCTTTCGCAGCCGCGCCCGGGCGGCGCTCCGCGGCCGGTCAGATTCCAGCGCCCCGCCCCGGGGCACGCCCATCCCCCGCCGTCGAGGATCCTCGAAGGCCAGGACGTGCTGCTGGTCGAGGACAGCCTGATCATCGCGCTGGACGCCGAGGACATCGCCAACCGCCTGGGCGCGCGCAGCGTGACGACGGCGGCGACGGTGCAGGGGGCGCTCGACAGCATCGAGGCCCATCGCCCGACCGTGGCGGTGCTGGACATCAACCTGGGCGACCGCAACAGCTATCCCATCGCCGACCGGCTGGCCGAGCTGAAGACGCCCTTCCTGTTCGCCACCGGCTATGGCGAGCAGGCCAACCTGCCGCAGGACCATCGCGGCCGGCTGGTGGTGCAGAAGCCCTACACCCTGGAGAACCTGGCCCGGGCGATGGACGCGCTGGGCGTGGGGCCGGGCGAGGGCTGACGGAGCACAAAGAAAAAAGGACCCCGGCGCGAGCCGGGGTCCTTTCGCAGTGGCCGCTTCTGTCCGCTGGGGTTGGGGACCGAGAGGCGCGGGCGGCGGCCTTGTTGTGGTGGTGTCCGGCTCAGCCCCAGGTCTGGCGCAGGCGGAAATAGATGAACGGGTCGAAGTCGACCCGGCGGTCGTCGAGATAGGCGAAGTCGCCCGGCGCGCGGACGCGGCCCTCGAACACCTCGCGCTGGCGGTTGAGGCCGCGGCCGGTGAGGTTCTGGGCCTCGACCCGCAGCGACAGCCCCTGGCGCGGCTTGACCTCGGCATAGGCCAGCAGCCAGGGCTCGATCTCGAAGCGGCTGACCTCGTTGAAGGCGTAGGACGTCTCGGTCTCGCCCGAGAACAGCTCCAGGCCCCATTGCAGCTTGCGCTTGGGCAGGTCCTGCGAGAACCGCAGCTCGCCCTCGAAGGGCTCCTGGTCGCTGATCCGGCGCTTGCGGCCGGTGATCGGGTCGACGACCTCCGACCGGGTCCAGGTTCCCTTGCCGCGCAGCAGGCCGCCGGGCACGAAGCGCTCCAGCGGCAGGTTCACCGACAGCTCCAGCTCGTCGCCCGCAGCGTCGCCGATGTTGCCGGGGGCGTCGTAGAGATTGCCGGCCTTGTCGACCACCAGGATGCGGTCGGCGACGTCGCTGATCTCCTTGTGGCGGGCCGTCAGCACCACGGCGCCGTCCTTGCCGAACTTGCGCTCCCAGGCCGCCTCGAACACCCAGGTCCGTTCGGGCACCAGCTCGGCGCCGCCGGCGGTGTCGCGGCCGGTCGAGAAGGTGGTCGAGGAGACGAAGTCGCTGAAGTCCAGCTGGCCGACCTCGCGCTCGACGCGGCCGCGCAGCTGGTCGTGGGCGCTGGGCGACCAGGTGACCGACAGGCGGGGCTTGGGATAGGTGAACGACTTTTCGAGGTTGGTGTCGCCGGTCTGCGAGATGGTCGAGCGCTCAAGCCGCAGGGCGCCTTCCAGGGTCAGGGCCGAGTGGGCGCGCCAGGTGGCGACGCCGAAGGCCTCGCCGCGCTTTTCCTCGACCCGCACGTTGGCGGCCGGCAGCACCTGGGGCGTTCCGTTGACCAGGTAGCCGATCTGGCTCTCCAGGAAGTTCACCGCGATCTCGCCGCCGCCCTCGAACGACAGGGTCGGGCTCAGGGTGTGGCGCAGCACGCCGCGGGCGATGCTTTCGCCGCTGTCGCGGGCCGAGGTGAAGCGACCGGCTTCGCCTGCTTCGGTGAAGGTGCTGGCGTAGTCGACGTGCTTGCGGCGCAGCAGGCCGGTCAGCTCGACGCGCGACCTGGCGGTCAGGGGGCGTTCCCAGCCCAGGCCGATTTCGCCTTCCTCGCGGTCGTCGGCGTCGATGACCTTCAGGCGGTCGCCGCCGGTCGGGGGAATGTCCTCCAGGCTCCAGTCGTAGACCTCGCGCTCGTAGACGGTGTTGACCGACAGCCGGCCGCCCAGCAGCGGGCGCTTGAGGTTGGCCTTGGCGGTCAGGCCGTCGCCGCCGCCGGTTTCGTCCAGCCACGAGGGGCTGACCGTCCCGTTGGCCCGGCGCACGATCTTGGGGCCCTCGCCGGCGCCGTCGTCGACATAGCGGAAGGTCAGGATCGACCAGTCGAAGGCGTTGACGCCGTACTGGCGCGAGCCTTCGAAGCGCATGGCCGGGGTGGTGCGGCCGTCCTGCTGGAACGAGCTGGCCACGGCCAGCAGGGTCGAACCCTTGGCGTCGGCGCGCAGGATGACGTTGGCGACGACGTTCTTGCCCTGCATGTCGATGCCCGGGGCGCCGCCGACGATGATCTCGACGCGGTCGACCTGGCTGGCCTGGATGCGGCGCAGGGCGTCTTCCAGGGACTCGCTCTTGGTGGCCGGCCGCTGGCCGCCGATCAGCACGTTGCCGGCCGCGCCGCCGAAGCCGCGCACGCTGTCGCCGCCGTCGAAGGTGAAGCCGGGCACGCGCACGACCATGTCGTAGGCCGACAGCGGCTGGCGCTCGGCGAAGAAGGCGGCGGGATAGCGGGTGACGCCTTCCGTCGCCGCGACGACGACGGGGGCCTGGGCCGAGGCCTCGGGCGTGGCGGCCGCCAGGGCCGCGAAAAGCGATCCGAACTGCATGTCTTTCCGTCCCCTGGCCCCCGCCAGTTGCGTGGCTGGCAAACTGGGCCTTTGGCTGTCGGGAGGGAAAGTTACAAGCTTGAAATGTGGATTAAATAATGGACATCAATGGACGTAGGCGTCCAGTTTTCGTCCCAGGGGACCTCCCCCTGTGGGGGAGGCGATCGCGTAGCGATCGGTGGGGGGAGCTTGTCGAAACCCGGCCCGGTTCAGCGGAAGCTGAAAACGGCCCCCCTCCGTCGCCTTCGGCGACACCTCCCCCAGAGGGGGGGATCTATTGGCTAGATATTCGTCCCGCCGACCGTCAGGCCGGTGATCTTCAGGCTGGGCTGGCCCACGCCCACGGGCACGCCCTGGCCGGCCTTGCCGCAGACGCCGATGCCGGGATCGAAGTCGAAGTCGTTGCCGATCATGGTCACGCGGGTGAGGGCCGAGGGGCCGTCGCCGATCAGGGTGGCGCCCTTGACCGGGGCGGTGATCTTGCCGTCCTCGACGAGGTAGGCCTCGGTGCACTGGAAGACGAACTTGCCGTTGGTGATGTCGACCTGGCCGCCGCCGAAGTTGGCGCAGTAGAGGCCCTTCTTCATCGAGGCGATCATCTCGGCCGGATCGTGGTCGCCGGCCAGCATGCCGGTGTTGGTCATGCGCGGCATGGGCATGTGGGCGTAGGACTGGCGGCGGCCGTTGCCGGTCGCCTGCATGCCCATCAGGCGGGCCGACATGCGGTCGTGCATGTAGCCGACGAGAATGCCGTCCTCGATCAGGATGGTGCGCTCGGTCGGCGTGCCTTCGTCGTCGATGGTCAGAGAGCCGCGGCGGCCGGGGATCGAGCCGTCGTCGAAGACGGTGACGCCCTTGGCGGCCACCCGCTCGCCGATGCGGCCGGAGAAGGCGCTGATGCCCTTGCGGTTGAAGTCGCCTTCCAGGCCGTGGCCGACGGCCTCGTGCAGCAGCACGCCGTTCCAGCCCGGGCCAAGCACCACGTCCATCTCGCCGGCCGGGCAGGCGACGGCGTCGAGGTTCACGAGCGCCATGCGCAGGGCCTCGTCCACCTGGCCCTGCCACTTGTCGGGGCTGATCCAGGCCGAGAAGCCGGCGCGGCCGCCGGCGCCGGACGAGCCGGCCTCGCGCTTGCCGTCCTTCTCGACGGTGACCTGGACGTTGAGGCGCACCAGCGGCCGCACGTCGCGGATCAGCTTGCCGTCGGCGCGCAGGATCTCGACCACGCGGCGCTCGCCGGCCAGGCTGGCCAGCACCTGCACCACGCGCGGGTCGCGCTGGCGGGCGAAGGCGTCGATCTCCTGGAGCAGGGAGACCTTGTCGGAGAAGGCGGGCGAGGAGACCGGGTCATCCTCGCCGTAGAGCTTTTCGTTGGTCGAGCGCGGGCCCTCGGCCGAGATCCCGGCATAGCCGCGCTTGGCCAGGCTGGCGGAAGAGGCGGCCCGGCCGATGGCGGCCTCGGAGATTTCCGAGGCGTGGGCGTAGCCGGCCGTCTCGCCGGCCACCACGCGCAGGCCGAAGCCCTCGCCGCTGTCGTAGGAGGCGGTCTTCAGCCGGCCGTCGTCGAAGACGAAGGCCTCGCTCTCGGACCGCTCGAGGAACAGTTCGCCGTCGTCGGCCCCGGCCAGGGCCTCGCCCAGGATGGCGCGGGCGCGTTGCGGGTCGACGCCGGCGGCGTCCAGCAGGGAAGGGGCGGAGAGGGGAGCGGTCATTCCTGTAAGGTAGGCGCTTGCAGGCTCCGCGTCATCTCCCTCCGCCCCCGGATCGCTCACCAGCTTTCGTTGATGTCGCCCGAACCGGCGATCGACTTGGACAGGCTGGCCGGACGCTCGGTCAGGGTGACGTCGCCGCTGCCGGCGATGTGCACGTCCGCCTCGCCCGTGGGGCCCAGCTTGGCCTCGCCGCTGCCGGCGATCGCGACCTTGGCGTCGGTGACCGTCAGGGCGGTCAGTTCGGCCTCGCCGGAGCCGGCGATCCTGAGGTCGACCTTGCCGGTCTTGCCCGAGGCGTAGGCCTCGCCGCTGCCGTTGAGGGTCAGCGCAAGGTCCGGCTGGTCGTAGGACTGGATGTCCAGGTCGCCAGAGCCGTTGAGGGTAAACTTGCGCACGGCCGGGGCGGTGATGCGGATCACCAGGTCGTCGCGGTCGGCGAAGGTCTGCATGCCGTGGCGGTCGAAGCGGAAGCCGCGGCCCTGGCCGTCGCCGTCGAAGTGCAGGCGGTCGTCGGTCAGCACCACGCGGCGGGCCAGGCCTTCAGGTCCCTCGACGGTGATCCCGGCCTTGTCGCCCTGGGTGAAGATCACCCGGGCCGGCAGGTCGATGCGCAGGGCCTCGCCGCCGGTCCAGGCGAGCTGGCGGCTGGTGTTGGGGCCGTGGTCCTCGATCGTCACGTCGCCGTTGCGGCGGATGGTGACGCGGCCGTCGTCGTCCTCGATGTGGATGTTGGCCGGGAAGCTCCAGCCGCCCTGCTTGACCAGGTCGCGGCCGCCGATGGCGAAGGCGGTTCCGAGGCACGCCACGGCCAGGACGAAGCTGGCGACGGCGATGATGGTGAGGTTGCGGATCATGGCCAGGCCTCAGGCTTGCGGTTCGATGGCCGGCTTCAGCAGCCGGTAGTGGAGCCGGCCGTACCAGACCAGCAGATTGACCA
This sequence comes from Caulobacter radicis, assembly GCF_003094615.1. Classification (GTDB taxonomy): domain Bacteria; phylum Pseudomonadota; class Alphaproteobacteria; order Caulobacterales; family Caulobacteraceae; genus Caulobacter; species Caulobacter radicis. The sequence continues at coordinate 43,105 of NZ_QDKO01000026.1, forward strand.
GGCCCACGGTGACCAGGCCGGTGACGGCGCTGAGCGCGGTGGCCGCGGCCATCAGGCCGATGCCGCCCAGGATGGCGAAGGCGGGGCCGCCCGGCGGGTCCATGAACGGTCCGGCCGAGAACACGAAGCCGCCGGCGACGAAGATGCCGATCCCGGCCATGAAGAAGCCGAACAGCGCCCCGATCACGCCCATCAGGATGGGCAGCAGGATCAGGATGTCGATCGCGCCCAGGCCCAGCACCGCGAACACGGCGCCGGCGGCGGCCGACGGGTTCTTGGTCTCTTCCCAGCGCTTCAAACCCGCTTCGGCGCGCAGCTCGCGGGCCAGGCGGTCCGGGTCGCCGAGGGCGGCGGCCGTCTCGGCCTCGGTGCGGCCGGCGGCGATGGCGTCGTCGAAGTGGGCCTCGTAGTCGGCCGCGGCGTCGGCGATGGTGGTGGCCGGCAGGCCGGCCAGGCCGCGCTTCAGGCGGGTGACGAATTCGGCGCGGGTCATGCGGCGGCTCCCAGGATGTCGTTCACGGCCTTGGCGAAGGCTTCCCATTCGCTCTTCTGGGCGGCGAAGCTGTCGCGGCCGGCGGCGGTGAGGCGGTAGTATTTGCGCGGCGGGCCGCTGGTCGACTCGACCAGATAGGTCTCGACCAGGCCGTCGGACTGCAATCGCCGCATCAGCGGGTAGATGGTCCCCTCTCCCATGTCGATGTCCTTGGCCAGCTGGCTGGCGATCTCGTAGGCGTAGCTGTCGGCCTTCGACAGCAGGGCCAGCACGCACAGCGCCAGCACGCCTTTCTTCAATTGGGTTTCGATGGCTTCAGGCACGGCTCTCGTTTCCTGTTGGTGAGAACCTTGTACGGCCAGGTAGTGTGTGATGCAAGGTAGCTGTTATTACAAGTTATCAATGTTCGAGGATCGGCGTGATTCGCCTGTCGGTCGTGTGGATGAAATCGGCGAAGTTATTGAGAATGCTTCGCAACTGACGCGATTCCCCTGCCCAACGTGTGGTTTCGGGTGCTTGGCAACAGGGATTGAAGCGCGTAAGCACGCCTGCGACCGGCCGGCGCCGTGGGGGGAGTGCTTTCGACCGTTTCAAGTCGATTGCATAAGTCCGCGTAACCGGTCGTATTGTGCATGTCGGCGCGGAGACACGGCTGAGTAACAGCCGGTCGCCGCCGTAACGGGCCGAGAGGGAAATGAAGGCACAAGTTCAGGGGATGGGACGGAAGGGGTTTGGCTTTGCAGCCGCCGCCGTCATGACGACGCTCGCGGGGCATGCCTTCGCCGACGATCTATTGGGTCAGCCGACGCCGGGGGGCATCGCCCTCCAGCCGGCGGCGTCCGTGCTCAAGCACGACGCCATCTGGTTCCACGACTGGGTTCTGATGCCGATCATCACGGCGATCACCCTGCTGGTCCTGGGCCTGCTGGTCTGGATCGCGATCCGCTACAACAGAAAGGCGAACCCGGTTCCGGCCAAGTTCAGCCACAACACCACGATCGAGATCATCTGGACGATCGTGCCGGTGCTGATCCTGATGATCATCGCCATCTTCTCGTTCCGGCTGTTGTTCAAGTACAACGACATGCCCAAGCCCTACATGACCGTGAAGGCCACGGGCTATCAGTGGTACTGGGGCTACGAGTATCCGGACCAGAAGGTGCCGGAGATCATCTCCAAGGTGCTGAGCGAGGAAGAAGTGGCGGCCAAGGGCCTGCCGCACAGCGTCTATCGCCTGGCCGCCGACAACGCGCTGGTGGTGCCGGTCAACCAGGTGGTGCGCGTGCAGGTCACCGCCGCCGACGTGATCCACGCCTTCGCCCTGCCGGCCTTCGGCCTGAAGACCGACGCCATTCCGGGCCGGCTGAACGAAACCTGGTTCAAGGCCGAGAAGGTGGGCACCTATTACGGCCAGTGCTCGGAGCTCTGCGGCATCGACCACGCCTTCATGCCGATCGAGATCAAGGTCGTCACGCAGGCCGAGTTCGACGCGTGGGTGAAGTCCAAGGCTCCCGCCGAGGCGCCCGCCGCCCCGGCGACCGCCGAAGCCGCCCCGGCCGCGCCTGGCGCGGCTCCGGCCGCCACGCCCGCCGCCGCTCCGGCTG
>NZ_QDKO01000027.1 GCF_003094615.1 Caulobacter radicis
CTAAAGCCCTTCCCCCTCGATGGGGGAAGGGTTGGGATGGGGGTGACGCCGCGCGTTCAGCCCGTACGTCCTTTCAAGCCTGACCGCCGCAGCCACCCCCAACCCCGGCCCTTCCCCCATCCGCCAACGGGAAGGGAGAAGAGAGCCGGACGGGGATAGAGCAGCGTGGATCCCCGGCGTTGGCCGAAAACTCCTGAACCAATCCAATCCCTTGCAACTTTCTCAGCCAAACTTATCAGACGCGCCCAGCCCTGGGTCATAATCAAACCCGTCCCCGCCATGGGGAGGGCTCTTGGTACCGGCCCAAGCGTGGCGAGGACCGCATCGAGCGGGGCCGCTCGGAGCGTCATGGGAAAAGGCGGGTTTGCAGGAGCGCTCACGAGGCGTGATTGGGCCGCCAAGCCGTCCGTGGCGCGACGAGCGGGTCGACAGGGCCGGGATCGTTCAAACCGGCCTAACAGGATCAGCCGAGGCCGCCGCCGGATTACCGCGGGGCTATTGGTCCTGCCCGTCCGTGGGACAGCCGGGTCCAGGGTTGAAACAGCACCCGCGCCTCCGGCCCTTCGGAATAACGACGCGGCGGAGCGGTCGACGAAGCCGAAACGCTAAACAAACCCACGGTCCCCGGGCTCCGCCCGGCCGCTCCGCGCCTCCCCGACCTAACGCGTGCAAACGCGGGAGACCAAGAACCCGTGTCTCAAGGAACCTCCCCCCGTGGGGGAGGCGATCGCGCAGCGATCGGTGGGGGAGAAACTGCGAAACCGACCACCTCACCGAAAGCTGAAACCACCCCCCACCGGCCTTCGGCCGCCTCCCCCAAAGGGGGAGGTTCCTCGCCAAAGATCCTCCCCCTGAAGGGGGAGGTGGCCCGGAGGGCCGGAGGGGGAAGTACCTGATGAGACAGCGACCGCACCAAACCCAGCAATCCCTTCCCCCTCAGTCGGCGGAGTTTATCCTCGGGCCGGCCTTTGGCCGGACCCGGGGGCGACAGCT
>NZ_QDKO01000028.1 GCF_003094615.1 Caulobacter radicis
CGCGATGATCATCTTGATCAGCCGCAGGAAGATGTCGGTGATCAGAGACAGACCCGAAGCGGCCGACTTGGCCCCTTCGGCGTCCAGGAACTGGTTGCACCCCCAGCCGACGAGCACCCCCAGCACCATCGCGCCGACGATCAGATAGGCGAAGCGTTTGTTCATAGGGTCTTCCGTTCCCCCTCGACCGCGTGGCGACCGGGCCTGCTGAAGCGCCCTCCCAGCAGGCGCATTCGTTTCGTGGACGCCCCGAGAGGGGGCATGTGGCGCCCCTTTTGGCCGAGCAGGGCGGCTTCGTCCATGCCTGGGGCGTCACAAAGGCGCAGGCTGGCGGCGCTATGCTCGCCCAGCGCCCGGCCGCGCCCCGCTCTGGTCAGGCTGCGGCAAGGCTGATATAGGACGCCATGTCTAACCAAGAAAAAGCGATCGCCGTCGTCGAACGGCTCAACTCCGAATACGAGCGCGCCGTCGAGGCGCTGCGCACCGCCCTTCGGGCCTATCTCGAAAATGGAACCCGCCCCGACCCGCAGATGCGGTTCGACGGCTCGTTCACCTATCCCGAGCTGCGCCTGACCTACGACCCCGAGGCCCTGCCGCCGAAGCTGGCGCGCGCCTTCGCCCGGGTCAGCCGTCCGGGCGTCTACTCGACCACCGTCACCAAGCCGGCCCAGTTCAAGGACTATCTGGTCGAGCAGCTGACCCTGCTGATGGACGACTTCGACGTCGAGATCGAGATCGCCCGCTCCGAGCAGGAGATCCCCTATCCCTACGTGCTGGACGCCAGCATCGACCTGAACCAGGCCGACGTCCGCAGCGAGGACATCGCCCGCTTCTTCCCGACCACGGACCTGGCCTTCATCGGCGACGAGATCGCCGACGGCGTCTGGAACCCGGTGCTGGAGGAAACCCGGCCGCTGGCCCTGTTCGACGGCCTGCGCACCGACTTCTCGCTGGCCCGCCTGCGCCACTACACCGGCGCCCCGGCCGAGCACGTGCAGCCGTTCATCCTGTTCACCAACTACCATCGCTACGTGGACGAGTTCGTCCGCTGGGGCGTGGAGCAGCTGAAGAAGCCCGATAGTCCGTACACGGCGCTGTCGTGCTCGGGCGGCGTGGTGGTGACGGCGCAGACGCCCAACGCCGAGCAGGCCATCGCGGACGGCGCGTGGCGCAAGCACCAGATGCCGGCCTACCACCTGATCGCCCCGAACGGTCAGGGCGTCAGCCTGGTCAACATCGGCGTCGGCCCGTCCAACGCCAAGACCATCTGCGACCACCTGGCGGTGCTGCGCCCTCAGGCCTGGCTGATGATCGGCCACTGCGGCGGCCTGCGCGACACCCAGACCATCGGCGACTACGTGCTGGCCCACGCCTATCTGCGCGACGACCACGTGCTGGACGTGGTGCTGCCGCCGGAGATTCCGGTGCCGTCGATCGCCGAGGTGCAGCGCGCCCTCTACGACGCGGCCAAGGCGATCAGCGGCGACACCGGCCAGGAGCTGAAGAAGCGCCTGCGCACCGGCACCGTGGTCACCACCGACGACCGCAACTGGGAACTGCGCCACAGCCTGTCGGCCCTGCGCTTCAACCAGAGCCGCGCGGTGGCCATCGACATGGAAAGCGCCACCATCGCCGCCCAGGGCTACCGCTTCCGGGTGCCGTACGGGACGCTGCTGTGCGTGTCGGACAAGCCGCTGCACGGCGAGATCAAGCTGCCGGGCCAGGCCAACGCCTTCTATGAGCGGGCGATCAGCCAGCACCTGCAGATCGGCATCCTGACCTGCAAGCTGCTGCACGAGGAAGGCCCCAACCTGCACTCGCGCAAGCTGCGCGCCTTTGACGAGCCGCCTTTCCGCTGAGGATTGGCCGCTGAGGCTTGGAGCCGTCTGAAAACGACGAAGGGGCGGTGGTCATCCACCGCCCCTTTTTCTTGGGCTTTGCCGCGGCCTATCGCGGCGGCTGGAACTGGATCGGGATGTTGACCCAGCCGTTCCCCGCCGGTTTGCCGTCAGGCAGGGTGGGGTCCATGCGGAAATGCTGGCTCAGTTGCAGGGCCGCCTGGCCAAAGCCCGCGCCCGCCGGCAATTCGCTGGAGACCTTGCAGCGGTGCAGCACGCCCTCGGGCGTCACGTCGCAGCCGATCACCGCCCGGCCCGATAGCTTTTCCGCCTTCGCCTGGGCCGGGTAGTAGCGGTCGAGGTCGGTGATGCCGGGCTTCTGGATCCAGACCGGCTTCGAGACGATCGGCTGGGGCGTCACCTCGGGATTGGCGGCCCAGACGCCGCCGGCGGCGACCGAGGCGGCCAGGGCGACGAGGGCCAGGCCGGCCTTGCGGCGCAGCGGGGTGAGGGAGGCGGCGTTCAGCATGGTCAGTCTCTCCTTCAGGGGATGGGGCCCCGCCGCCGGCCAATGGCAGCCGAGCGGGGCGGTCTTGGCCGTCAGCACCGTGCTGAGCAGCGTTTCGGCATAGAGGCGACGGGCGTGCGGGTGGCGCGCGATCACCGCCGCGTCGCAGGCGATCTCCTGGTCGACGCGCAGGGCGCGGGCGGCCAGATGGACCAGCGGGTTGAACCAGCACAGGCATTGCAGGGCCACGACCAGGCCGTTGATGGTCGCGTCGCCCCGGCGCAGGTGGATGTCCTCGTGGGCCAGCACCAGGTCCCGAGCCTCACCTTGGAAGCGCTGGGCGAAGTCGGCCGGCACGACGATGCGGGGCCGCAGGGCGCCCAGCACCAGCGGACCGGCGTCCACATGCTCGCCGCGCAGCACGCCGGGGGCGCCGTCCAGGGGCGTCAGCCGGCCGGCGGCGCGCACGAAGCGGAGCTGGCGCAGGGCCAGCAGGCCGAAGACCAGGATGGCCCCGAGCGCCCAGGCCAGGACCAGGCCGTCGGCGACGCCGAACGGCCGGCTGGCGGCCGCCGCGGCCGTCGCCAGCGCCTTGGGGGTCAGCGCGACCGTCTGGTGGAAGGTCATGGCCGTGGGCGCGCGGACCGGGACCAGGCTGACCAGGGCGCACAGCGGCGCGGCCAGCCACAGGGCGTAGGCGGCCAGCGGGCCCAGCCGCCGGCGGACCGGCTTGCGCAGCAGCATCACCGCGACGATCGCCGCGGCCAGGGCGAGGTTGGCGCGGACCAGCGCCTCGACGATGTCGCCGCTCACTTGGAGATCCTCTCGACCAGGGCCTTCAGCTCGGCGACGTCCTCGTCCGACAGCTTGCCGCCTTCCGAGAACTGGGTGACCAGCGGGGCCAGGCGGCCGTCGAACAGCCGGTCGAGCAGGCCCTGGCTCTCGGCCTGCACATAGTCGCGGCGGGCCAGAAGGGGGCTGTAGAGATAGCGGCGGCCGTCGGGCTGGGCGGCGATGGCCTTCTTCTTCAGCAGGCGGCTGATCAGCTGCTTGACGGTGCCCTCGGTCCAGCCGTTGGGCTCGCCGACCTCGGCGATGATCGCCTCGGAGGTCAGCGGCGTCTTCCGCCACAGCGCCTCCATGATGACGCTCTCGGCCGAACTGATCTTCATGACGCTGCCTCTCGATCGATGACGTTTGTCAACAATGGCGACGTTGACAGTTGTCATCGGAGTCGTCAACCGGCGTTTTGCAGAGGGCGAGCCCTCTCTCTTTGAGAGAGGGAGGGGCCCGCGCCGGAGGCGTGGGAGGGTGAGAGGTTACGCTCCCCTCCCTAGAACGCTCAAGCATCGTCATCCCGGAAAGCCCGCAGGGCTTATCCGGGAGCCAGGGGGCAGGCTCGGCGGTCAACTCAAACACCCCAGCGGACGCCGCACGCATTGCGGCGGCCCCTGGGTCCCGGGTCTGCGCTGCGCTCCGCCCGGGATGACGGCCGTGAGGTGAAGGTGAAACCGGCCAGCGGTGAAACCTCTCACCCTCCCACCGCTGCGCGGCGGGCCCCTCCCTCTCTCTCAGAAAGAGGGATCAAGAAGGGCGCGTCTTCAGCGCGACACCCGATCCAGGAAGCCCACGATCCCGGCCGCCAGGGACGGCTCCATCACCGCGCTCATGTGGTCGCCGGGCACGCGCTGGGCGCGGCCGTTCGGCAGCAGGCCGGCCAGGGCCTCGGCCGAGCCGTTGTCGTCGTCGCGCTGGCCGGCGATGACCAGGGTCGGGACGTCGATGCGGGCGATATCTTCCGCCGAGGTCGGGACGAAGGCGTTGAGCACGCCCAGCATGGCTTCGGGCTTGAGGTCGCCGGCGGCCATCATCGCCCGCACGCGGCGGCCGGCGCGGGGGTCCTTGGCCTGGTCGCCGTGGCGGATGGCGTCCTCGAACATCGCCGCCCGCTCGCCCGCGCCCATCAGGCCCGTGGCGCCCATGCCGGCCAGGACGAGCCGCTCGGGCCGCGCGCCGCGCACCATCATCCGCACCGCCGTGCGCGCGCCCAGCGAATAGCCCACAAGGTCGTAGTCGGTCAGGTGCAGGTGGGTGACCAGCGCCTGCTGGTCCATGGCCAGCACGTCGGCGGGCCAGGCGGCCGGATCGCTGGGCGCGTCCGAGCGGCCATGGCCGCGCAGGTCGGGGGCGATCACCTTGCGGCCGGCGCTGACCAGCGCCTGGGCGATGCCGGGCAGGAACCAGTTGCTCTCGGCGCTGGCCAGGAAGCCGTGCAGCAGCAGGGTCGGCCAGCCCTCGCCCAGGGTGCGGTAGGCGAGGGAGACGCCGTCGAAGCTCTGGAATCGCTGGACCGGAAGCATGGGCGCACAATCCGCGCGGACGCACCGTTCGTCCAGACTCTCGATTTCGTCACGGGACGCGACTACATCGACGCCATGACCCGTCACATCCCCCTGCAAGGCGTCGAGAACTTCCGCGATTACGGCGACTACGCCGCCGGGGGCGGACGCCTCAAGAAGGGGCTGCTGTTCCGCGCCGCCCACCAGGCCGACGCCACCGACGAGGATCTGGCGGCCATGGCGGGCCTGGGGCTCGTCACCATCGTCGACCTGCGCCGCGCGCCCGAGCGCCAGCGCGAGCCGTCGCGCCGCTGGACCGGCTTCTCGGCCCAGGTGATCGACAACGACCTGGGCGGGCAGGGCGACGATCCGTGGCAGACCTTCCTGCGCGGTTGGGACTACGCCGAGGCCGATCTGCGCGGCTACATGGTCGAGTCTTACCGCCGCAAGCCGTTCACCCCGCGCCATGTCGACCTGTTCACGCGCTACTTCGCGGCGCTGGCGGAAGGGAAGGGGCCGGTGCTGATCCACTGCGCCGCCGGCAAGGACCGCACGGGCCTGCTAGCCGCCCTGACCCATCACCTGGCCGGGGTGTCGCGCGACGACCTGGTCGAGGACTATCTGGCCACCAACGACCCCGAGCGATACGCCCGGATCGGCGAGCGGATCGGTCGCTATCTGGCCGGCTACACCGGTTCGGTCCCGCCCGAGGCGGCGATCCGCGCGGCCCTGGCGGTGGAGGCCGAATACATCCTGGCCTCGGTCGAAGCCATCGAGGCCGCCCACGGCTCCATCGACGCCTATCTGGAGGCGGTGCTGGGCGTGGACGGCAAGGCGCGAGAGGCGATCAAGGCGCACATCCTGGCCTAAGGGGCAATTCCCCAAAGCTTCCTCCCATCCGTCATCCCGGAAAGCCCGCAGGGCTTATCCGGGACCCAGGGGACTGGGCTCCGAAGTTGGATCAGCCGCCCGGCGAAGGCAGTCGCGTTGCGGCGGCCCCTCGGTCCCGGGTCTGCGGCCCGCTTCGCGGTCCTTCGCCCGGGATGACGGCCGAAAATCCACATTCCCTGGCGATTTTCGCGTCTTGATGAAGAAGGCGTGACAAACCAGCGTTCGCGGGCGAGGCTCCGCTTCAGGGTCGCGTCAGACGACCCGCAGCAGGGCGGATACCATGAGCGAGGTCTTGGACGGCGCGCCCGCGCGCCTGGGCGTCGAACGGGCGGCTGGGCGAAAGCCGCTGAACCGGGGCGGATGGTCCTGGGTGCTGCACCAGGGCTCGCGCGACGTCTATGTGGTGCTGGTCACCATCTACATCTTCGCTCCCTATTTCTCGGGCGTGCTGGTCGGCGATCCGGTGCGGGGCCAGGCCCTGATGGCCCAGATCGCCACCACCTACGGCCTGATCGTCGCCCTGACCGCCCCGATCCTGGGTGCGGCGGTCGAGAAGTACGGGCCGCGCAAGCCGCTGGCCGCGACCCTGCTGACCATCATGCTGCCCGCGCTGATCGTGCTGTGGTGGGCGACGCCGGCCGGCGGGCTGCCGCTGGCGGCGACGGCCGGGGCGCTGATCTTGCTGGGCGTGGCCTACAACTGGGGCGACGTGGCCGCCAATTCCCTGCTGCCGCGCGCCGCCGCCGAGCCCGGCCAGGCCTCGCTGCTGTCGGGCCTGGGCTACGTGTTCTCCAACGGCCTGTCGGTGCTGATGCTGATCTTCATGCTGTGGGGCTTCGTCCTGCCGGGCCAGGTCGACTGGCCGGGGATCCCCAAGGCGCCGCTGCTGGGGCTGTCAACCGGCCATCATGAGCCCAGCCGCCTGTCGGGGCCGCTGTCGGCCCTGATCATGGCGCTGGGCGCGATCCCGTTCCTGCTGTGGACGCCGGACGCCCCGCGCACGGGCCTGGGGATCGGCGCGGCGCTGAAGGCGGGCCTGGCCCTGCTGCGCGACACCTTCGCCAACCTGCGCGGCCACCGCGACGTGGCGACCTTCCTGGCCGCGCGGATGCTCTATTGCGACGGCATGACCGCGCTCCTGGTGTTCGGCGGCCTGTTCGCGGCCGGGGTGATGGGCTGGGGCGCGCTGGAGATGCTGGTCTACGGCGTGTCGCTGAGCCTGGTCGGCGCCTTGGGCGGCTTCCTGGCCCCCAAGCTCGACCGCGTGCTGGGGCCCAAACGCGCCGTCCAGATCGAGATCGCCGGCTGCCTGGCGGCGCTGATCTGCCTGCTGGGCATGCGGCCCGATCGCATCCTCTACGTCTTCGCCTACGATCCGGCCGGGCCGGCGGCCTGGGACGGGCCGATCTACCGCACCCTGCCCGAGCTCTTCTATTTGGGCCTGGGCCTGGTCATCGCCGTCTGCGTCACCGCCCAGTACGCCTCGAGCCGGACCCTGCTGGTGCGCCTGGCGCCGGCCGACCGCACGGCGGCCTTCTTCGGGCTCTACGCCCTGTCGGGCACGGCGACGGTGTGGCTGGGCTCGGCTTTGGTGGCGGCGGCCACGACCCTGTTCCACAGCCAGGTCGCCGGCTTCGTGCCGATCGTCGCCCTGATGGCCCTGGGCGCGCTGGGCCTGTTCGCCGTGCGCGGCGGCGAGCGCGAGGCTTGAGGCTGTAGCCGTCGGCCGCGGGCGGCGCTATCACCCCGCGATGCGCGACGTCGCCCTCATCGCCGCTCCGTGGCGGGACCCCCTCTGGGCCGCGGCCCCCTTCCGGGACGAGCCGTTCGCCTGCGCCCTGCTGTCGGGCGGTCCGGGCGAGCGGTGGTCCTACCTGCTGCGCGCGCCCGACCAGACCCTGACCCTCGAGGCGGCCGATCGGCGCGACCCGTTCGCGGCCCTGGCGGCCATGATCGGCGGGGCCCTGCCCAGCGATCCCGAAGGCCCGCCGTTCCAGGGCGGCGTCCTGGGCCTGGCCGCCTACGAGCTGGGCGACCGCATCGAGGCGCTGGACCTGGCGCGCGGCGACTGGCCCGACCTGTTCTGCGCCCGCTATCCGGCCCTGCTGGCCTTCGACCACCTGCAGCGCACGGTCGTCGCCGTCGGGCGCGGCGAGGGGCAAGCGCAGGCGCAGGCTCGCGCCCGCGCGGCGCTGGCCTGGCTGGACGCCCCGGCCCGCGATCCCTTCGAGGGCCGCGTGTGCGACGCCTTGGAAGCCGAGCCGCCGGCCGCCTACGAGGCGGCGGTGGCGCAGGTGGTCGAGCGGATCCTGGCCGGCGAGATCTTCCAGGCCAACATCGCCCGGGCGTGGCGCGGCCGCCTGGCGCCGGGCGCCGATCCCTTCGACCTCTTCGCCCGCCTGCGCGGCGCCAGTCCCGCGCCGTTCGCCGCCTATCTGCGCCTGCCGGGGCGGGCGATGGTGTCCAACTCGCCCGAGCGGTTCCTGAAGGTGCGCGGGGGCGAGATCGAGACCCGGCCGATCAAGGGCACCCGTCCACGCGGCGCCGATCCGGCCAGCGACCGCGCCCTGGCCTTCGAGCTGTCGGCCAGCGCCAAGGACCGGGCCGAGAACCTGATGATCGTCGACCTGATGCGCAACGACCTGGCCCGGGTCAGTCCGCCGGGCAGCGTGCGCACGCCCGATCTGTTCAAGGTCGAGACCTTCGCCAACGTCCATCACCTGGTCTCGACGGTGCAGGGGCGGCTGAAGCCGGGCCTGGGCGTTTCCGACCTGCTGCGGGCGACCTTCCCGCCGGGCTCGATCACCGGCGCGCCCAAGGTGCAAGCCATGAAGGTGATCGCCGGCCTGGAGGGGCCGCGCGGGCCCTATTGCGGCTCGCTGTTCTGGGCCGGCTTCGACGGCGCCTTCGAGTCCAGTGTCCTGATCCGCACCGTCGGCCTCGTCGAGGACCAGGGCGGCTGGACGCTGGAGGCCAAGGCCGGGGCCGGCATCGTCGCCGACAGCGACCCGCTGTCCGAGCGGCTGGAGACCGAAGCCAAGATCGACGCCCTGCGCCGGGCGCTGACGGGGGAGGGCGCATGATCCCGCTCGATGATCGCGGCCTGCTGCTGGGCGACGGCCTGTTCGAGACCCTGCTGGCGCTGGACGGCCAGGTCCGCCACGTCGAGGCCCATCTCGACCGCATGTCGGCGGGCTGCGCCGCGCTGGGCCTGCCGGCGCCGGACCGCGACCGGGCGCGCGATCTGGTGCTGGCCGCGCCGGGCGAGGCGGGGCTGACGTCTGGCCGCGCCGCCGTGCGCCTGACCCTGACCGCCGGCTCGGGCGGGCGGGGGCTGGACCGGCCCGAGGCGCCCGCCTGCGTGCTGCTGGCGTCGTGCGCGGC
>NZ_QDKO01000029.1 GCF_003094615.1 Caulobacter radicis
GCGAGTCAAGACTACCGCGACTTCTGGTCCAAGCTCGGCCAAGGCGAGTTCGATGCGCGTGAATATCTGCGCATCGGCAAGGGCGGTCGCGAGGTCTGGATCCAGGCCTCCTACAATCCTGTCCGCAACGGCTCGGGCAAGGTTGAGCGCGTGGTGAAGGTCGCCACCGTAATCACGGACCAGAAGCTGCGTAACGCGGATTTTGAAGCCAAGCTCACCGCCATCAGCCGCGCTCAGGCGATCATCGAATTCTCCACCGACGGCTTGGTTCTGGACGCCAATCAGAACTTCCTCGACGCGCTGGGCTACAGCCTCTCGGAGATCAAAGGGCAACACCACCGGATGTTCGTCGACAAGACCTACGCCGGCTCGCCCGAATACGCTGACTTCTGGCGTAAGTTGAACGCGGGCGAATATGTCGCCGCCGAGTTTAAGCGTGTCGGCAAGGGCGGCCAGGAGGTCTGGATCCAGGCCTCTTACAACCCCGTGTTCGGGCCTAGGGGCCGCGTCGAGAAGATCGTGAAATTCGCCACGGTGGTGACCGGGCGGGTCGACGCCGTCAACCAGATCGCCGCCGCCCTTGAGCGCTTGGCGGCTAACGACCTGACCTGCCGGCTCGACCAGCCGATCGATCCGCAGTTCCAGAAACTGCGCGACGATCTCAACCGCGCCCTGGCCGCCCTCGACGAGACCATGAGTTCGGTGACCACGGCCACCGGCAGCGTCGGCGCTGGCGCCGACGAGATCTCTATAGCCTCGGACGACCTCTCCCGCCGCACCGAGCAACAGGCCGCCAGCCTCGAGGAGACCGCCGCCGCGCTCGACGAGATCACCGCCACGGTCAATCGCAGCGCTGAGGGTGCCCGGCAGGCTTCGGCAGCGGCATCCAGCGCCCGGGCAGACGCCGCTCGTTCGGGCGAGATCGTTGGCGACGCCGTGGCCGCCATGGGCGAGATAGAGAAGTCGTCGGGCCAGATCACCAGCATCATCGGCGTCATCGACGAAATCGCCTTCCAGACCAATCTGTTGGCTCTCAACGCTGGCGTCGAGGCCGCCCGCGCTGGGGAGGCTGGTCGCGGCTTCGCGGTTGTCGCCCAGGAAGTCCGCGCTCTGGCCCAACGCTCAGCCGAGGCGGCCAAGGAGATCAAGACCCTGATCGCCAATAGCGGCTCGCAGGTCGAACGCGGCGTGAAGCTGGTCGGCGAAACCGGCCGCGCGCTCGGCGAAATCGTCGAGAAGGTTGGCCAGATCGACGGCCTGATCTCCGAGATTGCCCAGTCTTCCAAGGAACAGGCGACCGGCCTCAACGAGGTCAATGTCGCGGTCAATCAGATGGATCAGGTCACCCAGCAAAATGCGGCCATGGTCGAGGAGGCCACCGCCGCGTCCGCCAGCCTGAAGTTCGAAGCAGGCGAGCTTCGCCAGATGGTCGGACGGTTCAGAATCAGCGCGGTCACGGCGACAAGCGCCGCGTCCAGCCCGCCTCGCGAGCGTCCCGGCGCGATCAAAAAGACGCGCCCAATGACCCGCGCCCCGATGCTGGTCCGGGGCTCAGCGGCGCCGACGCTCGATAGCTGGGAAGAGTTCTGAGTCAGGCCC
>NZ_QDKO01000030.1 GCF_003094615.1 Caulobacter radicis
GCCGCGGCTCCCGCCGCTGAAGGCGCCGCCCCGGCCGAAGGCGCCGCTCCGGCGCCCGCCGCCGCTGGCGCCGCTGCTCCGGCCGCTGCTGCTCCGGCCAAGCACTAAGGCCAGGCCGAACGATCGAAACGAGAAGGCCGCGGGGCTCTGGCTCCGCGGCCTTTTCTTTGCCCCGATGCGCGATAGGCTCGCCCGCGAAGTTTCCGGGGTATCCGCGCCATGCGTCGTCGACAGTTCCTGCTTTGCGCCGCCGGCGTCCCCCTTCTTGGCGGCCTGACGGCCGGCGTCGCCCAGGCCCGCCAGCAGGCGGCCGACCCCGATGTCGACACCTCGGTCGCCAAGCCGGCCTATCCGCAGGGCAAGGGCCCGCGCCTGGCCATCGACGGCGGGCACAACAATTTCCACACCGTGGACGGCCGCTTCGCCCCGTTCGCGGCGGTGGCCCGGGCCGACGGCTATCGGGTCTCGGGCCTGACCGCGCCGCTGTCGGCGCAGAGCCTGGCCGAGGTCGACCTGCTGGTCGTGGCCAATCCGCTGGCCGCCGTGAACATCGGCGACTGGACCCTGCCCAACCCGGGCGCCTACACGCCGGAGGAAGCCGCCGCCGTGAAGGCCTGGGTCGAGGCCGGCGGCGCCCTGCTGCTGATCGCCGACCACATGCCCTTCCCTGGCGGGGCCGAGCCCCTGGCCAAGGCCTTCGGCTTCGACTTCGACAACGGCTTCGCCCAGAAGACCAGCGGCGGGCCCGAGTTCTTCCAGCGCGCCGACGGCTCGCTGCTGGACCATCCGATCACCCAGGGCATCGACCGGGTGCAGAGCTTCACCGGCTCGTCGTTCCGCGCCCCACCTCAGGCCCGGCCGCTTTTGGTGCTGCGCGGCGGCTGGAGCGTGGCCATGCCGCGCAAGGCCTGGGTGTTCGACGAGGCGACCCCCCGCCACGACGGCGAGGGCCTGCTGCGCGGCGCGGCCTTGCCTGTGGGCAAGGGGCGGGTGGTGGCCATGGGCGAGGCGGCGATGTTCACCGCCCAGCTCGCCGGGCCCCAGAAACGCAAGATGGGCTTCAACGCCCCGACCGCCCCGCAGAACAAGGCGTTCCTGCTGAACGTGCTGCGGTGGCTGTCGGGGGCGATCTGAGCAAGGAACCTCCCCCTGTGGGGGAGGCGATCGCGTAGCGATCGGTGGGGGGAAGTTCGCGAAGCCAGCCTGTTCGGTGGAAGCTGAAAACGGCCCCCCTCCGTCGCCTTTGGCGACACCTCCCCCAGAGGGGGAGGATCTTTGGACATCACCCCGCCTTGCTGAAGTCGGGCGCGCGGCGCTCGGCGAAGGCCATGAAGGCTTCGCGGGCCTCGGCGGTCTGCAGGCGCTGCGCGAACAGGGCGCCTTCCTTGTCCATCAGGGCGGCGATGGCCTCGGCGTCGCGCATCAGGCCCTTGGTGACCGTCAGGGCGCCCAGCGGACGCTTGGCCAACTGGTCGGCGGCGGCGCGGGCCCGCTCGCGCAGTTCCTGGGCGGGAACCACGGCGTTGGCCAGGCCCCAGGCGGCGGCCGTCGTTCCATCCACCGCCTCGCCCAGGGCGAACATGGCGTAGGCGCGGGCATGGCCGATGCGGGCCGGCAGCAGCCAGCTCGACGCGGCCTCCGGGGCCAGGGCCAGGTTGACGAACGGCACGGTCAGGCGCGCGTCCGGCGCGACGAAGACCAAGTCGCAGTGCAGCAGCATGGTCGTGCCCACGCCCACGGCCTGGCCGTGGACGGCGGCGACCAGCGGCCGGGTGGCGTTGGCCAGGGCCTTGAGGAACCGCCACACGTGGCGCTCCTCGGTGAAGGCGCCGGTGGCCTGGGCCACGAAGTCGCCCAGGTCGTTGCCGGCGCTGAAGCTGTCGCCGTCGGCCTGGAACACCACCACCCGGATCTCGGGATCGGTCTCGGCGCCCTCCAGGGCGTCGGCCAGGGCGCCGTACATGGCGTTGCTGAGCGCGTTCTTCTTCTCGGGACGCGACAGGGTGATGGTCAGCACGCCGGCCTCGAGGCTGGTCTTCACGTGCTCGGTCATACGGAATCTCCCTTGGGGAACTTGGTTTGCAGGCTCGAAAGCCAGCGGGCGACCACGGCGATCTCGTCGTCCGTGAAGCCCTCGGTGAGGTGGGCGTTGAGGTGCGCGAGGCCGGCTTTCGCCTCCGCGCGGGCGGCGCGGCCGTGGTCGGTCAGGTGCAGGCGCAGGGCTCGGCCGTCCTTCGGATCGGGCCGGCGTTCGACCAGGCCCGCGCGGGTCATGCGATCGACGAGGCCGGTCATGGCCGAGGGCGCCAGGTCCAGGGCCTCGGCCGCCTCGCCGATCAGCGCGCCGTCGGCGGACCCAAGATAGAACAGCACCCCCGACTGGGCGGAGGTCAGGCCGGCGCCCTCGCCCGCCAGCCTGGCCTCGATCCAGCGCTGCACGCGCCGGTGGCCGGCGGCGAGCAGGAAGACGAAGCGTCTGTCCGGAACGGGGGCGGGGGGCGTCGACATGCGGCGACTATATGCTTCGCGTGCGAAACATCAAACGGATGTTTCGGGCAGTGCTTTCCCAAAACCTCCCGTCAGTCCCGCCCGAACGTTGATTGCTGGGGGCACGCGTTGGAGGGGAAAGGAGCCAGCGAGCTTGCGCCGCTGGCCTCCATCTTCGTGAGCCAGGGCCAGCAAAGCCTCAAGGTCGCGGAACAATTGGGCCTCCACGGCCCCCGCGACGATCACCCGGAGATGGCACGATCCGGTCGATAAGGCCGCACAAAGCCTTGGCGGCGGCGTCGCCGGTCCTCGGGCCGCTCCAACGCCTCGGCAAGGGCGTAAACCTTGCGGCGGTAAAGCTCAGGGACATTGGGGTGAATGTCGGGAATGTCCCTGGGCGCCTCGGCCAGCTTGCGCTCGATCTCCTCGGCGTCCGCCTCAAGGGTCAGCAACCGCTCCATGAGGGGGCGGCTATAGTCGCCGTCCTCGACCGCCTGCACCAGCCCGGCGATAGCGTTGCGGGTCTTATCCAGGCGCTGGATATCGGCCTCCCTCGTCGCCCGACGCTGATGGTTGAGGCGGTTATTCGTCAATCGGGGGCGGATCGGTCTACTGAAGTCTTGCTAGCCGCCCGCTTGCAGTGACCGCGTTACTTCAAGAACGGCATCGAGGAAGCGAGGCCGCGCTTAAATCCGGCAGCTTGCCAACAGCTTCCTGAAAAGCCGACGCAATCACCCCAACCAGGTTAGTCGCATCGGCCGAAAAGCTTGCATGGCGGAGCGCCCCAACAAAGGCCGGAGCCTGTTTCTTGAGGAAAGGCGCGAAGGGTACGCACGGTGTTGATAGTCCAAGGCGGGTGATCAGCGGCGCCCAGAACATAGCGCGCGCGAGTCTGCCGTTACCATCCGCGAAAGGGTGCCATAACGTCACGGAAAGTAGCCGGACGCAGGCCTGCGCAAAGGGACTATCGTCTCCGTTGATCGCGATCTCACCAAGCAGGTCCGTGGGAACGATGTCCGGGTCTGGAAACGCCACCGAAACACCGTTCTCATCCGCCCCGCTGCCAACGAATCCCGTCCGGGGGGAAGTCGCTGATCCCCTTAGGCACGAAGTAAGCTCGATTACCTCCTCGCGGGTAATCTTTGCAGCGATCCTATCCCAATAGGAAGTCAGCACTGGTTCAGGCGCCGGGCGCACGAACGCCTGCCTTACAAGGTGTTGGCTTTGTCGCGTCAGCGGGCCCTGAAGCACAAGGTATGCTGCCTTTGCCTCCATTCCAAATGAGCACCAGGGAGGAACTTGCGCCCAGTCCTTCGCTATCTTTAAAATGGCCTCGTTGGCTAAATCAATCTCTCGGCTTGGTGACACTCTGACGCATTCAGGTACACAAATCTTGTTTATCAAGTCGCCGCTCTTCTATGCGAAAAATTGAAAACGAGCAGCGCCGAATGTCTTTTCGAGGGGGGCGAGCAGTGCGCGTAGGTGACCGCTTCCGTAGACGACCGCGAGTGACGGCGCCCGGCTCGCTGTGCGCTCGATAAGCGCCAGCAGATGCCGGTTCCTGACGTTTGTCATCTCAAGAATGACCGGTGCGTACTTGTCTTGCCCGCACGGACTGCCCCGCTGCAGGACCGAGACCTCGCGCGACAACGGTAGCCCATACGTCGAAATGTACCAATCGGATGCCGTTTCGGAGGACCAAACGAGAGACTCGTCGAGTGAACCGAAGTGCTCGATCATAGCTATTACGAACTTTCGGAAATCGGCCTCGTCCTGAAACCCACGCACATTCGCCCTAGACGAAACTTCTCTTACCAAATAGGCGCGCCGGATTTCTTCCACACTAAATGATTTGGCAAGTTTGCGATTGATTTCAACGATACCGATCTCGCCGCCGATGTAGTCGACGCCCGATTGCGCCGCAAGCATGGTGGCATATGTTGCCTCGCCGCCCCGAAAGTTCGTGGCGCTCATTGATCTATATCGCGAGAGATTTGGGTTGATGCCCAAGCTTGTGTCGATCCCCTCGACCACGACGGATCTAAGGCCGCTGGTGGCCAGGATCTCGCGAACGCCTCGGAAGGTCTGGCTGTCGAGATCGCCACTGTGTCGAGTGGCCAGGAAGCGCAGGCGGGGAGCCTCGCCGCCGAACACGGCAGCGTACGTACCGCGCCTTTCCTGCAGGTTGCCCACGCAGGCGCTTCCGACGACCTGAGCGTTTGCGAACGCCGGAAGAGACGCCGCCGCCGCCGCGAGAACCGTTCTTCGCGAAAACATCATGCGGCTCCGAGTTGCCAATCTGAGTCAGCCAGATCTGCGAGAAGTGGCGACTGGCCCGAACGCCCGTGGTCAATCATCATTGCTGCGCCTTGAACATACAGATCCTTGAAGACGTCGCAGTAGACAGACTTTCGATCGAATAGTTGTCCAGTCTGATAGCGCATACCGATGCGCCCAACGCTCTGACCACTCCTGCATTGATTGAGCAGAGCGCAGTCGTCGCATTCGGGCGCGGTCTGGAATGAGGCCACGATAGACGTATAGAATCGTGCGTCCGCTAGAACGTCCTCCAGCCCGTGATCGTGCACAGTGAGTTGGGCGAAGCGGCCATCATAGGCTGGGCGCAGGCTTTCCTCCGGCTGAATTGCGCCGTTGCTTTCCACGACCATTACATAGTGCGCCAGCGACAGCTTGCCCTCCGACGGAGGGGGACCCCACCTGAGGGAATTCATAATCCGCTTAAATATGCGGACTTCGACGTGGCGACCTCGCATCGCGTCTCGCCGCCAGGCGGCAAATGCGCTCAAGAGATACTGTCTCGTTTTCTCAAGCGTCTCACTCGAAACCGAATCCCAGTTCATGAATGGGAGAAGGAAGTCGAACCCTGTGAAGCCCAGCTCCCTGGTCAGGTGATCGTAAACCCGGGCGCCGTCTGCATCTGGATTGATCACGCACAGGGCGCCGAAATGCGCGATTCTGCCGTCGCGATTTGCATCCTGTAATTTACGGATGCCTGAAACTACGTTGGCGTGAGTGCCGCGATCTTTCTTATCTACGCGATACTGGTCGTGAGCTTCCTCATATCCGTCAATGCTGACACCTAGACGCAATTCCCATTTCTCGATCTGAGCGAGCCACGCCTCACTGACCAGCGTTGCGTTTGTCTGCATAGAATACTGAATTTTAGAAAGTTGTTCTTCATTCAATTCTCGACGCAGCTTCGACGTGATCGCGGACATTCTCTCATCGAAATGAGCCGGCGTCATCAGCATGGGCTCGCCGCCATGCAAAATTAGACGAACGAATCGAGGGTTTCTATTTTTAAACTGATCTATAATTATTCCAGCAACATGCTCACACGTCTCTATCGACGCTCTAGTGGGCATCTGCTTGTATAGCTCGTTGCCGACATTATACATATAGCAGTATTTACAGTTAATGTTGCACGTCTCTTGAATCTTGAATACAATTTCAAGTGACGTGGCGTCCGAAACGGTTAGCTCCACCGCCCGTTCTAAATGAATTATTGACTCGTCAATTGCGGTTATAACAGTCATAATTGCCGCCATTTAGGGTGGCGGAGCGCTAAGCGCCCCGCCTGTTACGTCAAACGGTGATGGTGGAGAAGTAGTCCTCATAGGACTCATTGAAGTAGTCCGTGTAGTCCCACTGGCTGCCGTTGTCGTCATAGCCCAGGCTGAAACGGAGATCGTCGTCCGAGCCATAGCCGCCCGCGACGTTGCCGAAGAGCGAGCTGTCGAGCGGCGTGATGCCAGCCGTGCTCGCTTCCGCTTGATTCCTGCCCACAGCGGTCTTCACCAGACCCAGGAAATCGGTTTTCGAAATCATAAAACCTCCACTAGAAAGCGCTAATGCGCAACCTTGGGCATACCACCCGGAAATGCGATCTCAAGTGGTAGATTTTTTACAGTCGTGTTTAACTGGAGTGATCCGTTGGGTGGGCGGACTTTGGGCAGCGTGGTTTAATTCGGGTGCTAGAGCGTATTGGGGGTAAGGGTGCGGAGCCCGCGCGGGACGGGGCTGGCCTTTTTCGCAGTGCAGCGGTCGACGCCGCTGCGGATCGAATGGGCGCGCCAACCGAGTCTGTCGGCGTGCGCAATTGGGTGCTCACGACGTTCTTGATCATTGTGGCGGTCACCGTTGCGGCTTTCGCCGGCGCGGCGCGGTACGATCGCGTCGAAGTTGCGGACGGGGAATTGCGTGCGACCGGCGGGGCCGCGGACATTTTAAGCTTCCGCCCCGGGATCGTTTCCGGTGTGCTTGTGGAGGAAGGTGAAGAGGTAAAGGTGGGGCAACCCATCGTTGCCTTGGTGCTTGATACGGAAATCAGGTCGGTTGGACGTAGCGGCGACGCCGTGCTGACCACATTGGACGAGCAGCTTGCAGGGTTGGCCCGCCAAAGCGCGGCCCGACGCGGAGCTGCTGAAAATCAGAACCGACTCGATCAAGCTACGCGAGCCGGGCTTCTCGCGCAAAGCGGAGCACTCAAGGCAAGCCGAACCCTACAGGAGCAGCGGATCGCACTCGCCCAAAGGGGACTCGACGCCTTGAAGGGGCTGGGTGAGCAGGGATTGGTTTCGGCGGTGCAGGTAAGGCAACGAGAGGAGGCCCTTCTTGTTGCCAAGCAAGACCTAGCCGCGATCGATAAAGAGCTGTCTCAAATCCCTTCTTCGCTCACCTCGCTCGACGCGGAGGCGGCGCGCGCCAGAGACAGCGCAGATCAGGATCTTGCTGCGCTGGACGTGAAGCGCGCCGAGCTAAATGAACGAAAGATCTCTGCTCAGGGAGAGGCCGGCCAACTGCTGTCCGCGCCGATCGGCGGGCAGGTGACTGGCCTGCAGGCCAAGCCAGGCGACGCCGTCTCCTCCGGCCAAGCCATCGCGACTGTAGTTTCGGGACGCGCGGGGATCGAGGCGCGGCTCTGGGTGACCTCCAAAGCGATTGGATTCGTGCGGCCCGGAGATCCCGTTCGCCTAAAGTATGCAGCTTATCCCTATGCAAAGTTTGGGGTTGCGAGTGGAGTTGTGAAGGCCGTCGCCAAGGCGCCATCGAGTTGGGTAGCGTCGAACAAGGCGGCTGCAGATCAGGAGGCTCGCTTCCAAATTATCGTCTCCCTAGCTGATCAAACCGTGTCTGCATACGGACGCCAGTGGCCCCTTACAGCGGGCATGAAAGTGCAAGGCGAAGTTATACTTCAGCGTCAATCGCTAATGGATTGGCTATTCGAAAATCTAAAAACTACGACCGGAGCAGGCGGTAAATGAACTGGCGCGCGGGTCGATTGCAAAGATTGCGTCAAGTTGAGGCCGCCGAGTGCGGCTTGGTCGCAATCGCTTATGCCTCCGCAAGCCTTGGGCAGGAGTTCGACATCGCCGAGCTCCGCAGAAGGCACCCCGTATCGACACGTGGGCTGACCTTGAAGGAGGTGGTTGAAATCGCCAGCGGCCTGGACCTAACGGCCCGAGCCGTTAGGTGCGAGCTCGACGCAGTCAAGCGTCTGACGACGCCCGCCATACTTCATTGGAAGCTCAATCACTTCGTGGTCCTCACCCGCGTCAGCGGGCGACGCTTCTACATTTTTGATCCGGCTCGTGGTGAGAGTTGCCACACTCAGGAGGAATTCTCCAAGGCTTACACAGGCGTCGCCGTTGAGATCAGCAGGGCTCCAACTTTCAATAAGCGCAGGGCGAAGCCTGCACTTAGCGCGTTATCGCTGGTCGATTGGACATCTGGACTCACTTCTAGCCTTGTTCAAGCGCTGATAATATCGTCTGTGCTTCAGATCTATGTGGTGATTAGCCCTCTATTCCTGAAATTTGCTATCGACGCGGCGGCTGTGCGGGGTGACATCGAACTTTTGTCCGTTCTCGCGGTAGGTTTTGCGGCGTTCGCGATCTTCAACACAGGTGCAGAGTTGATGCGCAATGTCGCCCTGCAGCGCATTTCCTCTACGCTTAATTGGGACATGTCACTGCGAGTATTCCACCAACTAGTTCGGCTGCCGCTTCCTTGGTTTCAGAGGCGTAAGCTATCTGACACTCTAGCGCGCATTGAGGGGCTTGCGCCGATAAGGGAAGCAATCACAAACGGGCTGGTCGGCACGCTCATCGATAGTGCGCTGTCGGTGATAACGCTTGGCTTCATGCTTTTTCTGTCATGGAAGCTGACGCTCGTCACTCTGTTGGGGGTGGCGCTCTATGCAATGGTGCGCCTCATCGCCATTCCAATAAGTATGCGGCAGTCAGCCGAAGTCATTACCGCCTCGGTCGGCGAGCAGGGCAAGCGGATCGAAACACTGCGCGCCATCCAAACAATTAAAGCCATGTCTGCCGAGGTGGAGCGTGAGATCGATTGGTCCAATCGGCTATCAAGATTAATAAGGGCGGAGAGAAGCAGCGCGATCTGGACGCAAGGGTTTGCTTCAGCTCAAAAGCTAATAGATGCTCTGGTGATAATTGCCACCATTTTTATTGGAGTGAAAGGAATAATCGAAAACGAAGTATCATCAGGCCTTCTTTTCGCGTTTCTGGCATATCGTACGCAGTTCTCTGCGCGCTGCCAAAGCCTATTCGAGCAGGCAGTTAACTGGCGGCTGCTGGACCTGCACACTTCGCGGATCGCTGATATTGCGCTTCAACCCCGGGAGGATGGCATCGATAAACCGCTAGTCGGAGCGACTATTTCCGACGCGGCCATTGAGGCGCAGAATATTGGGTTCTCCTACGCCGATCACGAGCGTCCGGTATTTGAGAACTTGAGCTTTAGGATACCGGCCGGCAGCTTCGCTGCGATTGTTGGCCCCTCCGGTGCTGGCAAGTCCACCTTGATCAAATGCCTGTGCGGCCTTTATCCGCTGTCGCGGGGGCAAGTGCTTATCGATGATGTTCCCATGGATGCCATAGGTGGCCGCAACCTGCGTCGCGCTTCAGGCATCGTTTTGCAAGATGATGAGCTTCTCTCCGGCTCAATCGCCGACAACGTCGCGTTCTTCGACGAGAACGTGGACGGAGCCAGGATATGGCAGTGTCTTGGCGCGGCGGGCATTGAGGATGAAATCAAGAAAATGCCCATGCAGCTCGAAAGCCTCATTGGGGACATGGGCGTCGCACTTTCTGGTGGTCAGAAGCAACGAATACTTTTGGCGCGAGCGCTATATAGACGCCCAAAGATACTCTTCTTGGACGAGGCCACGTCGCACCTGGATTTAGCGCGAGAAAGATTGGTAAATCAGGCGCTGAAAGAACTTTCTATAACTCGCATTGTCATAGCGCACAGGCCCGAGACGATCGCCATGGCGGATATGTTGATCAAGCTAAAGGACCCCGCAGCTCGCTCCAACACGGTTCCGGCAGGGGCAGAGACTGTGGCGACAGGTTCACAAGTCGCGCAATCGCTCGCCTAGACCTCGCACCTCCGCCTGCGAGACGAAGCAATAATCCGCTATTGAATCCCGGCCACCGAATGCCCGAAACTATAGATATATCTGGATCGAAAATCTGGCTCACGCCAATCGCGATCTAACTAGATTGCGCTATCATTTTCGGCGTCGATCAATAGCCCATCCTAGGGCCGGGAAATCCCTCTGTCGGCTGCAAGGGCGGGAGGGGCGGCGTGCCTAGCACGCCGCTGGGGTTGCACGTGTCAGCGGAACCAGGGGTTCCCGCCACAGGGGCGGGAATGACGGGAAGCTGGGGGAGAAAGGGAGCTTCAAACCGCCCGATACCACCCCACGCCCGCCCCATCGACCGTCCGCACGGCCATGCCGCGGGCGATCAGGCAGTTGAGGTGGGCCAGGGCCTCGCCGGTGGCCATGCCCAGGAGGTCGGGGCCGATCGGCCGGGCGAACAGGGCGCCGAACGTATCCACCGCCCGGCGTGGCTCTTCCAGCTTGCCCAGCAGGCGCGAGAGGCCGCGCTCGTGGCCGGCGATCAGCTGGTCGATGCGGGCGTGCAGGCCCCGGAACGGCGCGTTGTGGGCCGGCAGCACCAGCACCTCGTCGGGCACGGCGGCCTTGACCTTGGCCAGCGAGGTCAGCCAGTCGGCCAGCGGGTCGGCGTCGGGTTCGGTGGGGAACACCGAGACGTTGGACGAGATCTTCGGCAGCACTTGGTCGCCCGAGATCAGGAGGCCCAGCGACGGGCTCCACAGGCAGGCGTGGTCGGGCGAGTGGCCCTGGCCGGTCACCACCGTCCAGTCGTGCGCGCCGATGCGGAAGGTCTCGCCGTCGGTCATCCGGCGATAGCTGTCGGGCAGGGCGTGGACGGCGCGGCCAAAGCCCCCGAAACGGGTCTTGTAGTTGTCGATGGCGTCGTCGTCCCAGCCGGCGGCGTGGAAGAACCGCACGCCGTCCTCGGGCGCCTCGCGGCCGGTGTCGGCCACCAGCATCCGGCACTGGAAGTATTCCAGCCTCGTCATCCACAGCCGGCAGTCGAAGCGTCGGGTCAGCCAGCCGGCCAGGCCCACATGGTCGGGGTGCAGATGGGTGACGATGACGCGGGTGACCGGGCGGCCTTCCAGCGCCCCGGCGAAGGCGGCCTTCCAGGCGGCGCTGGTGTCCTTGGTGGCCATGCCGGTGTCGACGATCGCCCAGCCCTCGCCGTCGGCCAGGGCCCAGACGTTGATGAAGCCCAGCGACCCGCCCAGCGGCTGGCGCAGCCACAGCACGCCGGGGGCGACCTCGACCGCCTGGCCCGAACCGGGCTCGGGTTCCACCTCGAACGGATAGGCCAGGCGCGGGCGGCGCGGGGCCTCGGCCTCGCCCGGTGTCTCCTCGAACCCGTCGCTCATCGCCGCTCACTCCCCTTCTGGCCGTCTCGCCAGCCCATTTTTCATGGTCAAGCCGCGCCATGATTGCGCCCCCGTCGGACGACATCTTGACCCTCGATGCAAGGGGGGGCTTAAGTCCGCCCCGAGGAATCCACCCCCAGGAGACTACAGACATGAGGCCATTCGCGATCGGCCTGACGGCCGCCCTCGCGGTCGCCGCGCTCGTTCCGGCCGCCGCCTTCGCGGCGCCGAAGGATGCCAAGCCCGCCGCCGCCGCCGTCGACGCCAAGTCGCGTGAAGCCGGTATGAAGGAAGCCCCGCCCCTGCTCACCCAGGCCGGCGTGGCGTGCCAGGTGTCGGACGCTCGACTGATCGGCGCCGACAAGAAGTCGAACACCTCCTACTACGAAGTGGCCTGTCAGGACGCCATGGGCTTCGCCCTGGTGGCCAAGAAGGACGCCGCGCCGCAGGCCTTCTCGTGCGTCGAGACCGGCCAGCCGGGCTCGGACGGCAAGGATTCGGGCCTCAAGTGCCAACTGCCGGGCAACGCCGATCCCAAGCAGGGCCTGAAGCCCTACCTGGCCACGGCCGGCGCGGCTTGCGACATGCAGAACGCCCGCGCCATCGGCACCGGCAACAACAACTCGTTCTTCGAAGTCTCCTGCGCCGGCGGCGCGGGCTACATCCTGCAGATCCCGGTGCCGATGAAGGTCGAGGGCACGGTGGCCAACAGCTGCCTGCTGTACGAGGAAACCGGCAACATCTCGTGCAAGCTGACCGACCGCGCCACCCAGCTGCAGGTCGTCGACACCCTGGCCGCCGCCGCCAAGAACAACTGCGCGGTCAAGGACAAGCGCTACATCCTGACCACCAAGACCGACAACTACTTCGAAGTCGCCTGTCAGGACGGCAAGGGCTACGTGCTGCAGCAGGCCACCGCCAACGGCGCCCTGGTCCGCGCCATCGACTGCGCCAACGCTCCCGGCGGCGCCGAGTGCACCCTGACCGACAGCCGCGCGGCCAAGACCGAGCAGGCCGGCCTCTACACCAGCCTGGCCAAGAAGGCCGGCTATGACTGCAAGGTCGAGTCCTACGGCCTGTTCCCCTCGAACGACCCCAAGAAGGAAGTCGTCGAGCTGAAGTGCGCCAACACGCCCCGGGGCGGCATCGGCGTCTTCTCGGCCGCCGACAACCGCGTCTATGACTGCGTCACCGGCGAACTGAACGGCTTCCGTTGCAGCTACACCAAGGCGGACGTCGAGTTCACCCGCCTGTGGGACGACCTGAAGAGCTACAACAAGGCCGGCTGCCAGGTTTCGGGCGCGCGCATCATCGGCCGCACCGACACCAGCGGCTTCGTCGAAGTGGCTTGCGCCGACGGCCTGCCGGGCTGGGTGCTTTCGTACCCGCTGAACCAGGCCTCGCCCAAGCCGAACGAACTCCTGTCCTGCCTGCAGGCCAAGGGCGTCGGCGGCGGCTGCAAGCTGCCGACCAACATCAAGAAGTAAGGGCTTCCAGGAGCTCTGAAGAGGCCCGCCGAGAGCGATCTCGGCGGGCTTTTTCAATCCTCCCCCTGAAGGGGGAGGTGGCCCGAAGGGCCGGAGGGGGAAGCGGCTTCTGAGCCGCCGCAACAACTTCCTCCTCAGTCGCTCCGCGACAGCTCCCCCTTCAGGGGGAGCATCTTGCTCAAAGCGCCGCCTCGATCAGCCGCGGCCCCTTGGCCGCCATCGCCTGCGCGAAGGCTTCGTCGAAGGCTTCGGCCGTCTCGACCCGCTGCGCCGGCACGCCCATCCCCT
The DNA here is from genome assembly GCF_003094615.1 of Caulobacter radicis. Lineage (GTDB taxonomy): Bacteria > Pseudomonadota > Alphaproteobacteria > Caulobacterales > Caulobacteraceae > Caulobacter > Caulobacter radicis. The sequence goes on from NZ_QDKO01000030.1 coordinate 13,071, forward strand.
GCGAGACCGCCACCCAGTCGATGCGTGGATCGCCAATATCCAGCAGCTTGCTCGCCGCCGGGCCGGGATTGCCCGCGCCGGTGCGCGAGAGCTCGATGCCGAGGATGCGGTAGACGTGGTTGGCGAAGACCACGACCACGACGTCCAGCTGCTCGCGGGCGATGGTCCACAGGCCCTGCACCGTATACATGCCCGCTCCGTCGCCGGTCAGGGCCAGGACCTTGGCTTCGGGCCGGGCCACGGCCGCGCCGATGGCCAGCGGGATGCCCTGGCCGATCGCGCCGCCGGTCAGCGACAGCCAGTCGTGGGCGCGGGCGGCGCGGGTCTGGGTGAAGATCGGCAGGCCGGCGGTGACCGCGTCGTCCGAGATCACCGCGCCCTCCGGCATGTGGCGGGCGATGGCCGCGCCGATGGCCCAGGCGTCCAGCTTGCCGGCGGGGGCGGGCGGCGGGGCGTAGGGTTCGGCGGGACCGGCGGCGGGGGCCTCCAGGGCGTCGGCCAGGGCGTTCAGCGCCGCCGCCGCGTCGACCTCGCGGCCGCACAGCGTCTCCAGGCCGCAATGCTCGGGCACGAGCACGCTGGGCCGGTCGGGATAGGCGAAGAAGGCCACCGGCCGCTCGGTGGCGACCAGCACCATCAGGTCGGCGCCGTCGATCTCCTTCAGCGCCTGCTCGCCGAAATAGGGCAGCTTGTCGGGACGGAAGCGGCCCTCGCCACGCGCCTGGCGGGCGGTGAAGGTGTCGGTCAGCACCCGGATCCCCAGGGCGGCCAGGCGGCCGGCGGCGGCGATCCCGTCCTCGCGGCAGGCGCCCGAGCCCAGCAGCAGCACCGGCGTCTTGGCCGCCTTCACCGCATGGGCGACGGCCGCCACGGTCTCGGCGTCGGGCGCGGCCGGGGCGGGGATCTCGGCGACGCCGCCGTGCACGGTCGCCGCGTTCCAGGCCGCGTCGGCCGGCAGGATCAGGCAGGCGTTACCGCCGGGCGCGCCGTAAGCGGCGGTGATCGCCTCGACGGCCAGCGGGGCGACGCTGTCGGCGCTCTCGGCCGATTTCACCCACAGCGAGTTGGGCGCGGCCAGGGCGGCGATGTCGCTGTTGAGCGGGGCGTCGAAGCCGCGGTGATAGGTGGCGTGGTCGCCGACCACGTTGACGATCGGCGTGAAGGCGCGGCGGGCGTTGTGCAGGTTGGCCGCGCCGTTGGCGTAGCCGGGCCCCAGGTGCAGCAGGGTGCAGGCCGGCTTGCCCGCGATCCGGCCGTAGCCGTCGGCGGCGCCGGTGGCCACCCCCTCGAACAGGCAGAGGATCGAGCGCATGCGCGGCTCGCGGTCCAGGGCCGAGACGAACTGCATCTCGCTGGTGCCCGGATTGGCGAAGCAGGCGGTCACGCCGTTGTCGGCCAGGGTGGTGATCAGGGCGTCGGCGCCGTTCATTTTCATTTCCTTCCCTACTCACTGGATGCTCCCCCTGAAGGGGGAGCTGTCGGCGTAGCCGACTGAGGGGGGAAGTGCGGTCAGCTTGGCGAAAGCTGAAAACGTCCCCCCTCCGGCCCTCTGGGCCACCTCCCCCAGAGGGGGAGGATCTTAGAACACCATCACGCTCTCGTCCGGCTGGGCCGCGAACAGGCGCTCCAGCTCGGCCGGACGTCGTTCCCGGGCCAGGGCCTGGTTGATGTAGCCTTTGTCGGTCAGCTCGCCGCTGGCCGCGTCGGGCGCGCCGGGCAGGATCAGGGCCCGGGCCACGCGGCCGCCGCCCCGGGACTGGGCGTTGAAGCGCTCCAGCCCCGAGCGGACGGCCGCCAGCGCGGCGTCGGTCCCGCCCAGGCGCTCGCAGGTCCTGGGCTCGAGGAACAGCATCAGGCCGACGCCGTCGCGTCCCTCGCCGCAGACCACGGCGTCGGACGCCGCCCCGCCGATCGCCGAGATCGCCGCCACCCGCAGGGCGCCTGCCGCCACGAAGGTTCCGCTGGCCAGCTTGAAGTTCTCGACCAGCCGCCCGTCGAAGACGAGGCCGGCGGCGGGATCGTCCGGATCGGCCAGCCGGGCGGCGTCGCCCAGGCGATAGAAGCCCTCCTCGTCGAAGGCGTCGCGGGTGGCGTCCGGCTGGTCCAGATAGCCGGGCGAGACCTGCGGGCCCTTGACCCGGATCTCCAGCTTCTCGCCGGCGGGAACCAGCTTCACCGCCGTGCCGGGCGTGGGCAGGCCGACCATGCCCGAGCGGGCGTTCAGCCAGTGGATGTTGCAGGCGGTCGGGCCGGTCTCGGTCGCGCCGTAGCCGGCCGCGAAGGTGATGCGCTCACCGGTCGTCGCCAGGGCCACGGCTTGCACCCGGTCGAGTATCGATTGGGCCATCGACGCCCCGCCGTACTGAAGCACCCGAACGCGCGAAAAGAAGGTCCGCGCCAGCGCCGGGTCGCGTTCCAGTTCCCCAACCAGCAGCCCCCAGCCGGCCGGGACCATGTTGTGATAGGTCGGCGAGACCTCGTGCAGGTTGCGCAGCGTATCGGCAAAGCGCCCGGGCACGGGCTGGCCGGCGTCGATGTGCAGCGTGCCGCCCCGGTGCAGCACCATGTGCAGTATGGCGTTGGCCCCCAAGCTGTGGCTCCAGGGCGCGGAATTGACCAGCACCGGCGGATCGGGGTCGGCGTAGCAGGCCTCGATCTGGGCGGCGTTGAGGGCGATGTTGGCGTGGGTGCAGATCACCGCCTTGGGTCGTCCGGTCGAGCCCGAGGTCAGCAGCAGCTTGGCGATGTCGTCGCCCCGCGCCACGTCGGCCGCCGGCGGGCTGGCCGGCAGGGCCTCTAACGGCTGGTCGCCGGGACGCAGGTTGCGGCTGGCGATCACCGGCAGGCCGTCCAGGCAGTCGTGGTCCAGGGCCCTCGCGAAGGCCGCCGCGTCGTCGACATAGACCGCCGCCGGCTTAAGCCGCTCGACCGCGTGGGCCAGTCGCGACAGGTCGGCGCCGAGCAGGCCGTACTGCGGCGAGACCGGCGCGGCCGGCGCGCCAAGGCTCATGGCGGCGTAGGCGATCAGGGCGTGGTCGACCCCGTTTCGGGCCAGGATCAGCAGCGGCCGGCCACGCGACAGGCCCAGCGCCGAGAGCCCGCCGGCCAGGGCCGCCACGCGGGCCGCCGCCTCGCCGTAGGTCACGGTGCGCCAGCCGTCCTGGCCCTCGATCCGTTCGGCCAGCCAAACGCGCTCGGGGGCCTGCGCCGCCCAGCGGGCCAGCGGGGCGGTGACCGTCGTCACCGCTTCCGAATAGGGCATGGGGTTGCGCAGGATGAGCGCATCGCCGCGACGTTCGACCTCCAAAGCGCGCGAGGCGTAGCGGGCGTCACGGAAGGGAGCGTCGTCGAGGGATTCCATCCCCTTTTATGTCCCGCCGCAAACGCCCGTTCAATCCTCGTCGAGCGCCGTTCGACGGCGTTGCAGCCACAGGCGCTCGGCCGGGGCGGGATCCAGCGCCAGGGCGCGGTCGTAGGCGGCGCGGGCCTCGCCGGGGCGGGAGAGGCGGGCCAGCAGGTCGGCGCGCACGGCGTGGAACGGCCGGAAGGCGGCCAGGCGCTCGGCGTCCAGCCGGTCGACCTCGGCCAGGGCGGCCTGCGGTCCCGCCACCTCGGCCAGGGCCACGGCGCGGTTGAGGCGGGTCACCGCGTCGTCGCGCCAGGCCAGCAGGGCGTCGTAGAGGGCCAGCACCGCGCCCCAGCGCGGCGGTTCGGCCAGGCTCCCGCGGCCGCACCAGACGGCGTGGATCGCCGCCTGCAGCTGGCGGGGGCCGGGGTGGTCGAGATCGGCGGCGCGGCGCAGATAGGCCTGCGCCTGCTCGATCAAAGGTCGGCGCCAGAGGGCGGGGTCCTGCTGGGAGAGCGGCGTCATGGCCCCGGTCTCGTCCAGCCGGGCGGGCCTTCGAGCCTCGGCGTAGCGGACCAGCGCCGCCAGGGCCAGGCACTCGGCCTCGCCCGGCGCCAGCTCGGCCAGCGCCGCCGTCAGGTCGAGGATTTCGCGGGCGTAGGCAGCGTGGGCCCCGGCGCCGGCGGCGTCCTCGTGGGCCTTTGAATAGGCGACCTCCAGCGTCGACAGCACCGCCGACAGCCGCTGCGGCCAGGCCTCGGGGCCGGGGACCTCGAAGGCGACGCCCGCCTGAGCGATCTTCTTCTTGGCGCGGGTCAGGCGCTGGAACATCGCCGCTTCGGTCACCAGGAAGGCGCGGGCGATCTCCTGCACCGACAGTCCGCAGACCAGCCGCAGGGTGAGGGCCGCCCGCGATTCCGCGGCCACCGCGGGATGGCAGCAGACGAAGATCAGCCGCAGGCGTTCGTCGGGGATCAGCCGCTCGTCCGAGGCCAGGGCGTCCTCGACGGTCGGTTCCGGCTCGGGCGCGTCGGGCGACAACCGCGATCGCACCGCCCGCCGCCGCAGGGCGTCCAGCGCGCAGCGGCGGGCGGCGGCGTAGAGCCAGGCGGCCGGCTGACGTGGAACGCCGTCGCGGGGCCAGGTCGCCGCCGCCCGGGCGCAGGCCTCGGCGAAGCCGTCCTCGGCCAGATCGAGGTCGCGGAAGCCGGCGGCCAGGGCGGCGATGATCCGGCCGCCGGCCTCGCGCGCGGCGCGGTCGAGTTCGGGGCTCACGCCGCCTCGGCCAGGGGGCGAACCTCGACCGCGCCGTCGCCCAGCGGCAGACGGCGGGCCCAGGCCAGGGCCGCGTCCAGGTCGCTGGCCTCGATCAGGTAGAGGCCGGCCAGCGGCTCGCCGGCCTCGGCGTGCGGGCCGTCGTGTAGAGGGCTGTCCCGCCGCAGGGTGGTGGCGGTGTCCGGGCTCTTCAGCGCCGCCTGTCCCCGCAGGACCCCCGCCGCCGCAAGGGCGGCGGCGAAGGCCCGCCGGACCGGGGCCAGCGCGGCGGCGGCCGTCTCGTCTTCATAGACCAGCAGGGCGTAGCGCACGGCCTAGCCGCAGTTGTCGCCGGTGGGACGGATCTCGATCTTGCCGCCGGGCGACAGCGGGATCTTGCGCGCCCAGTCCACCGCCGCGGCGTGGTCGGCTACGTCGACCAGGTAGAAGCCGCCCAGCTGCTCGTGGGTCTCGGCGAACGGGCCGTCGTGCACGACGCCGTCCTGGGTTAGGGTCGAGGCCGAGCCGGTGGGGGCCAGTTCCGACCCGCTCCAGTCGACACCGGCCGCCTGCAGTTCCTCGGTGAACCGCATGTGCCCGGCGATGACGTCGGCCAGCAGCGTCTGCCCGGCCTCGCCGGCGTAGTGGGCCTCGGTCTCGTAGATCAGCAGCATGTATTTCATGGCAGGTCTCCGTCCGGCGGACGCCCTGTGCGCCGCCTTCGTGAGGAGAGACGCGCCGGACCGGCCGCATTCGACAGCGCCGGCGAAAAAAGTCGAGCCCCCAGGGCCCGTCGCAAGCGCATTTACCGCCAGCTTCAATGTGGGTAGCTTCGCGCAAAGATTGTGCCTTGGGGGAGGCGATCATGATCCGGCTGGCGGTATTCTGCGACGGCACCTGGAACGGGCTGCAGATGCAGAACCTGACCAATGTGGCGCGGCTGGCGCGCTCGGTGGTCCGCGATCCGCCAAGCCAGAACGGCAAGGCCGGCGTGCCGCAGGTGGTCTACTATGACGAGGGCGTGGGCACCGCGACCGGGGTCAGCCGCACCAGCGACCGCCTGGAGGCCATCCTCGGCGGGGCCTTCGGGGCCGGTCTCGACCGCAAGATCGAGCAGGCCTACCGTTTCATCGTCCTGAACTACAAGGAACCGGACGACGAGATCTTCATCTTCGGCTTCAGCCGCGGCGCCTACACCGCCCGCAGCCTGTGCGGCCTGATCCGCAAATGCGGCATCCTGCGGCCCGAGCACCTGCAGCGGGTGCCCGAGGCCATGCAGCTCTATCGCAACCGCAAGATCCATCCCGCCGGGCCCGAGTGCCAGGAGTTCCGCGACCGCTATTCGCGGCGCGAGGTGGTGGGCGCCGAGGACCTGCTGCGCAAGGTCGGCGAGACCACGGTGACCCGGCGGGCGGCCGACGCGGCCGAGGGCGAGGAATGCCTGCTGACCGACGAGGTCCGTCGCAGGCGGGCGGTCCGGATCCGCTATCTTGGCCTTTGGGACACGGTGGGCTCGCTGGGCGTGCCCGACCGCTTCCGGCTGCTGTCGGTCTTCAACAAGCGCTTCCGCTTCCACGACACCGAGGCCTCCAAGCTGATCGAGAGCCTGCGCCACGCCATCGCCGCCGACGAGGACCGCCGCACCTTCAGCGCCGCGCCGTTCTCGAACATCCGTGACCTGAACATCACCGCCACGGAGGAGCTGAACGCCGGGATCAAGGCGCGCAACGCGCGGGCGGCCAAGGCGGGGCGCGAGGTCGCGCCTCTGGCGCAGGTCGTCGACCGCAAGGCGCCCGGCTACATCCCCTATGGCGAGCGGCGCTACCAGCAGAAGTGGTTCCCGGGCGATCACGGGGCGGTGGGCGGCGGCAACTTCGAGCTGGGCCTTTCCAGCGCCGCCCTGCTGTGGGTGGCGCAGGGCGCGCAGGCGGCGGGCCTGGTGTTCGACGACCGGCCGGACGGCGAGCTGGCCCAGGCCGGGGACCTGGCCAATCCGCTGGTCGACTGGCGGATCGGGCGCCAGCCCGGAACGCTGCGGCCGGTCTGGATGACCGACCTGCTGGGCATGATCGGCGGCTATCGCTCGCGGGCGGTGTCGATTGGCCGCGACGAGGTGCATCCCGGCGCGCGGCTACGCTGGACACGGATGGCCCACTATCGGCCAAAGGTGTTCTCGCCGTTCACCGGCGAGACGAAGCTGGGCCCGCACCGCTATGTCGAGCTGTTCACCGGTCCGCCGTTCCGGCTGCTGTTCCTGCTGGTCCTGGCGGGCGGGGCGCTGCTGCTGGTCTGGCTGCTGGGCGTGATCGCCCATGAGCTATTGCGGCTGCTGCCCTTCGGGATCGGCGCGCCGGCGGCCGACGTCCTGGCGGGCGTCGGCGCCTGGGTGCGCGGCCTGTTCGGAAGGTAGGTTCGGTCGACCGTCAGGCCCTGTGCGTGGCCCTCGCCCTTCGACAAGCTCAGGGTGAGGTCCATTTACAGGCCCGAGCGATGGAAAAACCTCATCCTGAGCTCGTCGAAGGACGAGGTTTTCGTCTCAACCGGTGAGGTGTCGGTCCGCTCCGACGCCTTAGTGCGCCAGGGTTTCCAGGAAGCGCACCGGCTCGCCGCGGCCTTCGGCGATGATCTCGTCGTCACGCATGACCACGATGCCGCGGACGATGGTCGCCACGGGCCAGGCCTTGGCCTCGAAGCCGTCGAACGGGGTCCAGCCGGCGCGGTTGGCCATCTGCTCGTGGGTGATGACCTTGCGGGCCTTCATGTCGACGATGGTGAAGTCGGCGTCGAAGCCTTCGGCCAGGCGGCCCTTGTCAGCCAGGCCGAACACGCGGTTGACGCCATGGCTGGTCAGGTCGACGAAGCGCTCGAGGGACAGCTTGCCGTCCACCACATGCGTCAGCATGACGGGAACGAGCGTCTGCACGCCCGGCATGCCCGACGGCGAGGCCGGATAGGGGCGGGCCTTCTCCTCGCGGGTGTGGGGGGCGTGATCGCTGCCGAGCACGTCGGCGATGCCGGCCTCGATGCCGCGCCAGACGCCGGCCACGTGATAGGCGTCGCGGATCGGCGGGTTCATCTGGGCGAAGCCCTTCAGGCGCTCATAGGCCTCGGGCGCGACCAGGGTCAGGTGCTGGGGCGTGACCTCGACGCTGGCGACGTCCTTGTTCAGCGCCAGGAAGTCGATCTCTTCCTTGGTGGTGACGTGCAGCACGTGGATGCGCTTGCCCAGGCTCTTGGCGATGCGCACCAGGCGGTGGGTCGACTGCAGGGCGGCCTGGGCGTCGCGCACCTCGGGGTGGCTGGTCCAGTCGCCGGGACGGGCCAGGCTGCGGCGCTCGGCCAGGCGGTATTCGTCTTCCGAGTGGAAGGCCGCGCGGCGGTTGACGTGCCTCAGCACGTTCTCGACGCCCTCGTCGTCCTGCACCAGCAGTGAGCCGGTCGAGGCGCCCATGAACACCTTGATGCCGCAGCAGCCGGGCAGGCGTTCCAGCTCGCCCAGGAAGTTGGCGTTCTCGTGGGTGCCGCCGACATAGAAGGCGTGGTCGGTGTGCATCCGGTTCTTGGCGCGCGACAGCTTGTCGGCCAGGGCGTCCGGATCGGTGGTGGTCGGCTCGGTGTTGGGCATCTCGAACACGGCCACGACGCCGCCGAGGGCCGCGCCGCGGCTGCCGCTTTCCAGGTCTTCCTTCCACTCCAGGCCCGGCTCGCGGAAGTGCACCTGGCTGTCGATCACGCCCGGCAGCACGGTCAGGCCCGAGGCGTCGAACACCTCGCCGGCGCTGGCCTGAGACAGGTCGCCGATGGCGACGATCTTGCCGCCGCGCACGCCGATGTCGGTGATCCCGCGCCCGGCGTGGTTCACCACCTCGCCCCCACGGACGATCAGGTCGAAGGTCTGGGACATGGGGCGCGCTCCTGCGGTGGTTTGGGGCGGTCTAGGTCCGCTGGGGAGCGGTGGCAATGGGTTTCGTGTCATTCGCCCAACTCCGAGCTTCCCCGCGAAGGCGGGGATCCAAGCGGGATTGGCGACCTCTGCGAGCGTCAGGCAAGAACACCCTTCTGACTCAGCTTGGGCTCCCGCCTTAGCGGGGGAGATCGGGGGGAGGGGTTAGGGGCGGGCCCCTTTGTCCAGGTCGAACGACACCCGGAACAGGCGGCCTGGGCGGGAGAGCTCGTAGGTGAAGGCCTGGTCGGTCAGGCCCAGCGACCAGACATTGGTGTTGGACACCGCGCGGTCCAGGCGGGTGAACATCGCCTTGGACTCAGCGTCGACCGGGAAGCGCTGCAGGTCGGCCGAGCCTGGCTCCACCGTGTCGCCGCCGTAGCGGGAAAGCTCGTCCTCGACGCCGTCGGGGTGGCGGTGGTCGTGCTTGAGGCGCAGGCCGCCGCCCTCCAGGCGGGTGATGATCCAGGTGCGCGAGCGGTCCTCGCCGACATGGAAGGGGATGCGGATCTCGCGGGCGTCGCAGCTGGCGACGGTCATGACCAGCTTGGCCTTGCGGAACGGCTCGTCGGCGGCGTCGCCGGCGACGACCTGGCCGGTCAGGGTCTTGCCGCACAGGGCGGTCAGGCGGGCGAAGAACTGGTCCGCGGGCGTTTCGGGCGCGGCGATCGCCGGGGCGGCCGCGAGGCTGAGCAGCGCGCACAGCGCAAGGATCGCCTTCACCGGATCAGGCCTGCGGGCTGGCTTCGCCGTCCGGACGCTTGCGGCGGCGGGGCGAGACCTTGAGCTTGGGTTCGGCCTCCGGCCCGGGCGGGGAGGCGGGCATGTCGAGCGGCAGCTCCGGCGCGGTCTCGCTGGCGGTCGGCGCTTCGGGCGGCGCGGTCTCGATGGGGGCTTCGACGGCGGGCTCGGGCTCAACGGCCGTCGGTGGAGCAGCGCCGGCGCGGGCCTCGTCCAACAGCTCGATCGCGGCGCGCACCACCTTGGCCACCGGCAGGTCGCTCATGTGGCGGATGGCCTGCGACAGGTCGGGGTCGACAGCCTTGAACTGGTCGAAGTCGCGCGGGCCGCGGACGGCGCGGGTCAGCGGGCCCCAGGGGCCGTAGCGCCGCTCGTCCGACGGGCCGAACAGGCCGACGGTGGGCGTGCCGGCGGCGGCGGCGATGTGCATCAGGCCGCTGTCGTTGCCGATGAAGAGGTCGGCGCGCTTCAGGCAGGCATAGGCGGTCAAGAGATCCACCTTGCCTGTCAGGTCGATGCAGCGGCCTCTGGCGGAAGCCATGCGCAGCTCCTCGACCATGCGGCCGTCCTCAGGGCCGCCCAGGATCAAGAGGCGCCCGCCCTCCAGCCGACCGCCGGGACCCAGCAGCTGGGCGGCGGTCTGGGTGAAGCGCTCGATCGGCCAGACCTTGCCGATCCAGTTGGCGGCCGGGCCCATGGCCAGGATCGGGCCGGCCGGCTCGCCGCCGCGCGGGGCCAGCATCTGGTCGGCCAGGGCCTGGACTTCCGGGGTGATGTAGAGGTGCGGCGCCGGCGGATCGCCGTCGATTTTCAGCACGCGGGCGGTCTCGACCACCTTGTGGGCGATCTCGCCGGGGGTCTTCTTCCAGATGGCCCGCTTCTCGCGACGTAGGAAAAGAGCGGTCGCCGAGCCCCGCAGGTCGACCACCAGGCCCCATTTCTTGTGGCGAACCTGGTTCCACAGCTTGAACCAGTGGCCCTTGCCCTTGCCCTTCTCCATGACGATCACGCGATCGAGGCCGGGCACGTGGGCGAACAGCGGCGCGGCCAGCGGGCCGGCGACGATGGTGAAGCGGGCGTTGGGAATCTCGTCGGCCAGCATTTTGATGAGGCCGGACGACAGCACGGCGTCGCCAATACGCGTGGCGGTGATGAAGAGAATCGGGAAGGCCCGCTGTGTCATCGGTCCATGTATAGGGTGAACTGGCTGTCAACGCATCCCGTTATCCCGCTTAAGCTTTCTTGAGCCGAAAGACTGGCGTCGGCGTCGCCTCGGCGCCACATGTGCGGCCATGAGCAACACGCGTCTCGCCCGCCTCCCGTCCCGCGCCGTCATCGCCGTCGCCGGCCCCGACTGGCGAAGCTTCCTGCAGGGCCTGCTGACCCAGGACGTCGACAGCCTGGCGCCGGGCGAGCTGCGCTTTTCCGGCCTGCTGACGCCGCAGGGACGGCTGCTCTACGACCTGTTCGTGGCCGGCCTGCCGGACGGCGCGCTGCTGGACGTGGCGGCCGAGCACCGCGAGACGATCGTCGCGCGGCTGTCGATGTACCGCCTGCGGGCCAAGGTCGAGATCGGTCCGATCGACCTGATGGTCGCCGCCGCGTTCGATCCCGCCGGCGGGCCGGTGACGGGCGAGGGGTTCTATGCCGATCCGCGCCTGCCCGCCCTGGGCGCGCGGGTCTACGGCCCGGCGAGCGAGCCCGACGCCGACGAAGCCGCCTACGAGGCCCATCGCCTGGCCCTGGGCGTGCCCGGTCCGGCCGACTGGCTGAGCGACAAGAACTACCCGATCGAGGCCGACTTCGACCTGCTCTCCGGCATCGACTTCAAGAAGGGCTGTTTCGTCGGCCAGGAGACCACCAGCCGCATGAAGCGGCGCGGCACGATCAAGAACCGCATGCTGCCGATCGTCTTCGACGGCCCCGCTCCGGCCTTCGGCGCCGAGGTGCTGGCCGGCGAGCTTCGCGCCGGCGAGGTGCTGAGTGGAAGCGACGGCCGGGCCATGGCCCTGCTGCGGCTGGACCGCATCGACGGCGCGGATCTCACGGTCGACGGCCGCCCGGTGCGGGTGGAACGGCCCGAGTGGGTTCCGCAGACGCCGGCGGCGGGCTGACCCGCCGCCTTCGTTCCACGATCTAGCGGCAGCGACCGTAGCGGTCGGGCGAGGCGCCGGGACCGCCGCGCCAGCCAGGCGGGTTTTCCCAGTTGGTTCCGCGACCGCCGCGCGGGCCGGGCGGGTTGTCGTCGCGGTCGAGCCAGCAGCGGCGCGCCTGGTTCCACCAGCCGTGGGTCGGGTGCCAGTAGCCCCAGCGCGGGTTGTAGTAGTAGCCGTTGCGGTAGTCGAAGCGGACCTTCTGGCCTTTCCAGCGATAGAAGCGGCGGTCGGGCGAGGCGCCGGGACCCCCGCGCCAGCCGGGCGGGTTCTCCCAGTTGGCGCCGGGACCGCCGCGCGGACCGGGCGGATTGTCGTCGCGGTCGCGGTGCTGGGCCAGGACGGGGGTGGCGGTCATGGCCGCGGTCGCCAGGGCGAGCATGGCCAGGGTTCGAAAAGCGCGCATCAGCGGCTTCTCCTTGTCGTTGGCGTCCCTCTGACCAGCCAAACGCGTGAGATCGGCGTTTCCGTCGCGGGTATGCGAATGTTCCCTGAAAGTTCTGGTTTTCGGCGTGGGGTCTGCTAGCGTCGCCGCATGACAGAGATCCATCGCTGCACCTGGCGGGGCATGAACGGCGACCCGCTGTACGAGGCCTACCACGACACCGAGTGGGGCGTGCCCGAGTGGGACAGCCGCGCCCTGTGGGAAAAGCTGGTGCTCGACGGTTTCCAGGCCGGGCTGTCGTGGATCACCATCCTGCGCAAGCGCGAGGCCTTTCGCGCCGCCTTCGCCGATTTTGACCCAGAGGTCGTGGCCCGGTTCGGCGAGGCCGATCGCGCCCGGCTGATGGCCAACGCCGGCATCATCCGCTCCAACGCCAAGATCGACGCGGCGATCAACGGCGCGCGGATCTATCTGGACATGCGCGAGCGTGGCGAAGACTTCTCGACCTTCCTGTGGGGCATCGTCGGCGACGCCCCGCTCCAGAACGCCTTCACCGGCATGGGCGACGTTCCGGCCCAGACGCCGCTGGCGGTCGACATGGCCAAGGCCCTGAAGGCCAAGGGCTACAAGTTCTGCGGCCCAGTGATCGTCTACGCCTTCATGCAGGCGGTCGGCATGGTCAACGACCACTTCGTCACCTGCTTCCGCCACGACGAGTGCAAGGCGCTGGGGCATCGCCACTAAAGGGGGCGGACTCAATTTCCCGGAGAGGAAAGTCTTTAAAATCAATGCTGAATCGATCGTCATCCCGGAAAGCGCGAAGCGCTTATCCGGGACCCAGGGGCGGGCGCACCGCCGGCTGCCCCTGGGTCCCGGCTCTGCGGCCCGCTATGCGAGCCTCCGGCCAGGATGACGACCTTAATAGCTAGTGCAATAGAGTAGCCCCCCGTGGACAGGCCCCCCAGCGCCGCGCCTGTGCGGGCTCAACCGTTCCGTGCTAGAGCGGGGCGTTAGCGTTCGGGGGCGTGTCGCGGCATGGAATGGGTGTTCATCGTCGGCCTGACGGTGTGGATCGCGGTGCAGCACCAGTCGCTCGACCTGGTGAAGCGCCAGCTGAGCAAGGCGCTGGTCGAACTGGAGCGCCTGAAGGCCTCCCTGGAGCCGTCCGGGCTTTCCGCTCCGCGCGAAGTCGCCGCGCCGATCGCGCCCGAGCCGTCCCCGCAAGCGCCGCAACCCTCGCCCTGGACGATCGAGCCCAAGGCCGCCGAGCCGCCGCGCGCGCCGGCGCCGTCGGTTGAGCCGGTCTCCAATCCCAGGCCCATTCCGGCGCTCGCGCCTCGTCCGGCCAGCGCCGCCCGGCCGATCATCACCCGCGAGGCCGCCTCGACCTGGCTGGCCGAAAACGGTCTGGCTTGGATCGGCGGCGGGGGCCTGGCCCTGGGCGGCCTGCTGCTGGTGGCCTACGCCGCCCAGAAGGGGATCTTCACCCCGCCGCTGCGGATCGCCGCGGCGGTGGTGCTGGGCGCGCTGATGGTGCTGGCCAGCGAGTGGATCCTGCGCCGCAAGACCGAGATGAGCCGCCACCTGCTGGCCGCCGCCATCGCCGCCGGGGCCGGGGCGGTCACCTTGTACGGCGCGGTCTGCGCGGCTCATGGCGTCTATCACCTGATCCCGTTCTGGCTGGCGGCGAGCCTGGCCGCCGCCGTGTCGCTGGCCCTGTTGGCCCTGTCGCTGCGCCACGGCGAGCCGTTGGCCCTGGTGGCCATGGTCGGCGCCGCCGCCACCCCGATCGTCACCGACATCTCGTCCTGGTCGCCGGTCGTCTTCGAGGCCTACGCCCTCCTGATCGGCGCCACCGGCTTCGTGTTGGCGGCCGGCCGCCGGTGGGGCTGGACCAGCCTGGCGACCGCCGCCGGCCTGGCGGTGCTGAGCCTGCCGCCCCTGGCCGACAGGCAGTACGCCGCCGCCGCCGTCCTCGTCGCCCTGGCCGCCGGCGGACCGCTGGCCGCGCTGTGGCGTCGCCGCCGGGCGGGCGAGACGCCAGCAGAGGTGCTGCGCCTGCGCCAGGCGGTGATGACCGCGCTGCTGGGCGCCAGCGTGCTGGCCCTGGCGGTCTGGTTCGCCCCGCCGAGCCCGGCCGGAGGCGCGGCGGGCGTGCTGAGCGCAGTCCTGCTGGGTTTGACCGCCCTGGCGATCGCCACGCGCGTCGCGCCGGCCGGCCTGTTCGCGGCCCCCGCCGTGATCACGGTCCTCGCCGCCATGACCTGCCTGGCGTTCGAGGGCGACGACGTGGGGATCGCCGCCCGGCCGCCGTGGCTGCACCTGCTGCTGGCGATCGCGCCGCTGACGGCCTTGCCGGCGGCCTTGCGGCTGCACGGGCGCCAGCGGACGCAACTGCTGGCCATCGCCGGGATCACGACGGCCGTGGCCGCAAGCCTGGCCTGGGTGCTGCTCGACGAGGCCCGCTTCGGCTACGCCTGGAGTCCTGCCGCCCTGCTGGGCGCGGGCCTGTTCGGCCTTTCGATCCTGATCGCCCGCCGGTCCGAAGAGCCGTCGCGGGACCTCGGCCTGGCGCTGTGGCTGGGGGCGGCCGCCGAAATGGTCTTCCTGGCCGTTCACGGCGCCGTCCAGCCGAGGTTCGAGCCGGCCGCCTTCGCCGTGGCGGCCTTGGCCCTGGCCTTCGCCGCCCGCCGGCTGCCCTGGCGGGGGCTGGCCGAGGCCAGCGTCGTGGCCGGCCTGCTGGCCCTGGTCGTCATGCTGCGCCCGGCCTTCATCGGTCCGGCGCTGGAGGGGCGCCTGCCGCTGCCGATGATGGCGGTCGTGTCGGGCGCGGCCGCCGCGATCGCCTTCGCCGCCGCCTGGCTGCTGAAGACCGCCGGACGCCGCAACGAGGCCGAGGCGCAGGGCGCGTCGGCCCTGATGATCCTGTTGCTGGGCCTGTTCATCGGCGTGCACGTGGTCGTGGTCGGCAAGCCCGGCGGCGCCTCGACGTTCCTGCTGGAGGCCTCGCTGCGGACCCTGATCCTGCTGGCCGCGGGCCTCGTGTTGGTGCTGCGCCAGGGGCCGGGCGACGGCCCGCTGGCCCGATGGCGCACCCTGCTGGTGGTCGGCGCGGGCCTGGCCCATGGCCTGCTGCTGCAAGGCCTGGTCGCCAACCCCTGGTGGGGCATGGGCGAGGTTCCGGCCGGACCGCCGCTTTTCAACACCCTGCTGCTGTCCTACCTGGCGCCGGCCCTGCTGCTGGCCGTCGCGGCCTGGCGTCGACCGGTCGACGCCGCCGGGCGCGGCTGGGTGGTTGGAGCCGCCGCCTTCGGCCTGCTGTGGGCGGTCATGGCCCTGCGACACGGCATCCATGGCCGGGCCATGGCCGACGCGGCGATCGGGCGCGGCGAGATCGCCGGCTATGCGGTGCTCGCCCTGGCCGCCGCGCGCGGCTTCCTCGACCCGCGCCTGGCCGCCCGGCCGGCCGCCAGCTGGCTGGCGCGCGCCGCCCCCACGATCGGCTGGATCGCCGTGGTGCTGGCCATCCTGGTGTTCGGCCTGCTGGCCAATCCCTGGTGGGGACCCGAGCAGGCGCGGCTGGCGCCCCTTGTCGCGGCCCTGCTGCTGGCCCTGGCCCACGGCGCGGGCGCGGCCTTGCTGCTTGAGCTCGGCCGCCAGGGCGGGGCGTTCGGAACGACCGCCAGGGCCAGCGCCGTCGGCGTGCTGTTCGTGCTGGTCAGCCTGATCGTCCGCTACGGCTTCCACGGCCCGGCCATGGGCGCGTCGATCGACGCCGGCGGGCTGGAGACCTGGACCTTCTCGGCCGTCTGGGCCGCCTTCGGCCTGGTGGTCTTGAGCCTCGGTTCGGCCCGCAAGGACGCGGTGCTGCGCTGGGCGGGCCTTGTGGTGCTGCTGCTGACCGCGGCCAAGGTGCTGCTGGTCGACCTGGCGCGGCTGGAGGGCGTGGTCCGCGCCGCCTCGTTCCTGGCGGTCGGCGCCCTGCTGCTGGGCGGGGCGGTGCTGGTGCGCCGCCTCAACGCCCGGACGGCCAAGACGCCGGAGCCGCCCAGCGCCGACTGAGCCGGCCCGTCAGCTTCCGGGCGCCGGCGCCTCCAGGCCCTTCAGCCGGTTGACCGCGTTGGTGTTGCCCGGGTCGAGCGCCAGCGAGCGGCGGTAGTGGACGATGGCGGCGGCCTTGTCGCCATTGACGGCATAGGCCTCGGCCAGGCTGTCCTGGGCGTTGCCGCTGTCGGGAAACAGCTCGGCGGTCAGGGCCAGCACCGACAGCGCCTTGGCTGGCTCGCCGAAGGCCAGCAGGCGATAGCCCCAGTCGTTCAGTTCGTGCTCGGCCGGCCTGAAGCCCGGGTCCTGGCGCTGCCTGGCGATCACGCCGGCGAAGGCGGCTTTCGGCTGGCCGGCCAGGGCCGCGCGCAGGGCCGCGACCCCGGTCAGCTTCATGCCGGGGACGAAGAGCTGGACGATCTCGTCGATGGCGTCCTCGGGCGTGCCGCCAGCCAGGTTGCTGAGGATCGCCACCCCGACCTTGTCGTCCGGATAGAGGTAGACGGCGTTGCGGCTGCCGCCGGTCATGCCGACCACCAGGCGGTCGGGCCGCTCCAGCACGAGCCAGCCCATGCCCCACTGGCCCAGCTTGCCGTCGGTGTAGGCGTCCTGGGTCCACATCGTCTTCCGCGCGGCCGCGCCCAGCAGCCGCCCGTCCATCAGGGCGATCATCCAGCGGCCCATGTCGTCGCCGGTGCTGTCCAGGCCCGCGGCGGCGCGGGCCAGCGGCGAGAACACCTCCTTGCGCAGACTCGGCTGGTCGGGAGCCTCCTTGCGGTAGGTGTACGAGGCGGTGCGGCGAGGGCCCGGATCGAGGCTGTCGCCGTAGCGCGAGCTTTTCATGCCGGCGATGGCGAACTGCTCGCCGCCCAGGGGCGTGGTGACCGGCAGGCCGCGCAGGCGGTCGATCGCCATCTGCACCAGGGCGTAGTTGGTCTGGCAGTAGTGGAAGCGCTGGCCGGGCGGGAACAGCACCGGCGCGGCCAGGGCCTCGTTCCAGGCGACGGCCTCCTCGACCTCGCCGCCCTTCTGGCGCGGCACGAAGTCGGGCAGGCCCGAGGTGTGACTGAGCAGGCGGCGCACCTGGATGTCGCGCCAGGTCTCCGGCAGACCCTCCACGTAGGCGCCGATCGGCTTGTCGAGATCCAGCCGCCCGGCCTCGACCTCGCGCATGGCCGCGACGCCGGTGAAGGCCTTGGTGATCGAGTTGATCGGGAAGGTCGTCGTCGCCGTCACCTCGGCGCCGGCGGCGAGATCGGCCACGCCGTAGGCGCGCGAGAAGACGATCGCGCCATCCTTGACCACCACCACCTGCGCGCCGGGCACGTGGCGCTCGGCCATGAACCGCCGGACGAGGGCGTCGGCGCGGACGGCCGGGTCCGGCTCGGTCGCGAAGGCGAGCGGCGAAGCGACGAAGGTGGAAGCGGCGAGCGCCGGACAGGCCAGTCCGGCCGCCAGCAAGGCGCGGCGGTTCATGATGCGATTACCCCTGGAGCCGTCCCCGCCCCGACGGGCAAGGGACCAGCCCCGCGCGCGGCGGGCCAGTTAATCTTCGGTCATGCGGCGCCGGTTTCCTTCGAAGGCGAACCCGCCTAGGAAGACCCCATGCCGACCGGACCCGACATGATGCTGGAAGCCGCCTGCGGACCGGGACCGGTCTGCGGGGTCGACGAGGCCGGCCGCGGGCCGTGGGCCGGGCCGGTCAGCGCCGCCGCCGTGATCCTGGATCCGGCGCGGATGCCCAAGGGGCTCAACGACTCCAAGAAGCTCTCGGCCAAGGCCCGCGCGGCCCTGGAGGCCGAGATCAAGGACATGGCTGTCGCCTGGTGCGTGGGCATGGCCAGCGTCGAGGAGATCGAAGAGCTCAACATCCTGCACGCCGCGGGCCTGGCCATGCGGCGCGCGGTCGAGGGGCTGTCGGTGAAGCCCAGCTTCGCCCTGGTCGACGGCAACTATCGCTTCGTCCTGCCGTGCGAGGTCAAGACCGTGGTCAAGGGCGATGCCCTGTCGTGCTCGATCGCGGCGGCCTCGATCCTGGCCAAGGAAGCTCGCGACCGGATCATGGTCGAGATGGACGCGGTCTATCCCGGCTACGGCTTCGCCGGCCACAAGGGCTATCACGCCCCGATCCACCTGGAGGGCCTGAGGAAGCTTGGTCCCTCGCCGATCCACCGCCTGGGCTGGGCCCCGGTGAAGCTGGCGCTGGCGGGCGGGCTGGACGCCGGCGAGGACGCTTAGGCTCCGGCCAGAGCCGAGTTGCAGGCCTTCCAGCGCGGCGACTTTGGCGTGACGACCAGCTTCAGGGCGTTGTGGTCGGCCATGAGCACGTCGCCGCTGATCGGGAGCGGGCCGAAGACGTTGGTCAGGAAGTCGGGCGCGAAGCCCTCGCCGCCGCGAACCCGCAGCACCTGGCCGTCGGCGTCCAGCGTGAACAGGCCGTCCTTGGCGCGAACCAGCGCCAGCCGCTGCTTGGGCAGTTCGAAGAACTCGAGCGAAGGCGATCCCCCGGTGACGAACCGGGCCTCCACCGTCTTCAGGCGGCCGTCGGCCGTCAGCTCGAACAGCCCCCGTCGCGCCACGACATAGGTGCGGTCCAGCGAGGCCAGGCGGACCACTTGGGGATAGCGACCGAGGGCGGTCGTCGTCGCCCCGGGGATCGGCGTCAGCACGCCTCGTCGATAGAGGGCCAGCCCGTCGTCGCCGCGGATCACCAGGCCTTCGCCGCCGGTCAGGTCATAGGCGCGCGCCAGTTCGTCGAAGGCCGGCCAGGCGGGGCCGTCCATGGGAACGAAGCGCTGGTCGACCAGCCGTTGCCAGCCGAGCGGCGCCGTGGGCCTGACGCGGCCGAAACGGATGATGTCGCCGGTCGTCGGCGAGGCGAGCGTCCACCAGCCGCCTGGGTCGAGTTTCTGGTCGTGGATCGCCGTCACGTCGACGATCGCGGCCCTCCGGGACGAGGCCGGGTCCGGCGACAGGGCGAGCACCAGGTGGTCCTCGTAGGTGGAGAGCAGGACCACGCCGGCTTTCGGCACGGGCCGGACATCGACGATCCAGTCGCCGCCGACCCGCCAGCGTGGAGGCCGCAGGCGGCCGGCCTGGCGCCAGGCGCCGTCGGTGTAGCGGACCGCCAGGGCGCCGTCTTCGCCCTCGAACAGCGCCGCGCCCAGGCCCGGCAGGTCATGAATGTCGATGACGTTCGCGACGCCCGCGGCGGTCAGGCTCGCCTGCTCGGGCCAGGGCATGACGACGTCGCCGCGGACCTGGTGGACGCGACCCCGATGCGGCACCAGGGTCAGGTCGGCGTCCTCGATCCGGCGGATGGCGGCGTCGTCGCGCCCGGCCTCGTCGCCGACCCTGGCGATCGGGGCGAAGGCGTCCGCGCCGGCCTTGCGGGCCAGGACCAGGTCGCCGCGCATGCCGACCACGCGGCCCAGCGAGGGCTCGTGGACCATCTCGAGATCGAACAGGCGCCTGGGCGTCGGCCCAGGATAGGGGACGTAGCGACCCTGGGCGTTGATCGTCCATTCCCCGCCGCGATTGTAGGGACGGAGCCAGGGCTCGTCCGAGCCGGGGATCATGCGCACGTTGGCGACCATGCGTTGGACGGCGTCGACGTCGGCCTTGGTCGGGCGGCCGTCCGCCACGGGCATGGCGCAGAAGCGGTCGGACCAGGCGTCGGCCGGCCGCGCCGGGGCGATGGACGGGATCTCGGGCTCCGGAGGCGGGGCCTTCGCCTTGGGAGTGCAGGCGACCAGGCCCAGCACCGCCACCAGTATCGCCCAACGGTTCATTGGCTCTCAGCCCTCCGCTTCCCAGACCGCCAGCGCCCCCAGCTGGCGCAGGCGCGTGAACAGGCGCTTGAGGTTGGCGTGGTTGGCCTGCGCCATGGCGGCCAGGCGGGGCAGGGCGTCCGGCGGCGCGGCGGCGACCCAGCCGTTGGCCCGTCGCAGGCAGAAGCCCTGGACCTCCAGCCCGTTCAGGTGGCGGCGGACGGTCTCGGGCGGCACGCGCAGCGAGCGGGCCAGGCCCGCCGTCCGGGCGGCCTGCCCGGTCGCGGCGGGATCGCGGGCCCAGGCCGGCAGGTCCTCGGCTTCCAGCGCCTCGATATTGGCCACCACCAGCTCCAGCAGCACGCGGCTGGCGATCAGGGCGCCGGTCAGGGCGATCAGGTCGTTGCAGGCGCGCAGCACGTACTCCGACAGCGCCCAGTTCAAGGCCCGCAGGGGCGGGGCCTCGACGCCGCCCTCGGCCGGCTCGGTCGGCTCGTCCGCCGCCAGGGCGCCGATGGCTTTCAGGTCGTGGTGAAAGCGGCGGGCCCGATCGCTGCGGGCCTGCATCTGGGCGCTGTAGGCGCTGGTGGTCACCGCGCCGTTGGGCACCACCACGCCCTGCGGCCCGACCACGCACAGGCCCTCGCGCGCCAGCCGCAGCACCCGCCGGCGCACGGTCTCGAACGGCAGGACCAGCGACTGGGCGATGGCGTTGACGCTGACCGGCCGCCGCAGCTCGTCGGGCGCCGACTCCGCCGCCCCGCCATAGACGGCCATCAGCGCGGGATCGCGCATCACCGTAGACATGTTGGCGTCCAGCGCGGCGGTCAGGATCCAGGCGTCGAGCAGGTCGTGGTCGCCGCGGGTGATCTCGATGGTGTCGCGGACATAGATCAGCGAGGCGCGGACTTCCTCGCCCAGGCGGCGCGCCGGCGCGGGGGCGGAGGGGCGGGATGTCGCCGGCGGATCAAGCATCGCTGGAACAGAGCAAGCGCGCGGGCCGGGCGCAAGACCGCCGAGCGCTCAGAATGGGTAGCGAGACGAGTATTTTTCTCCGGCGCGCGCCGCTTACAGTCCGCGCCGTCCGACTGCGACGGTCCTCGGGGGAGGACAGGTCGCGAACCGTTCGTGATCCGGCTGGGGGGCTGGATGCCGACGGGGGGAGCGGGAAGCGTGCGGGGGCGCGCCTCCCGCTCCTGGGACCTTCCCTGGAAAATCGATCAGCGTCGCCGCGCGACCAGGGCCCAGACGGTCACCGCGACCGACACGCCCAGCGCCGCCGCGCCGATCCAGTCCCAGATCCCGTCGTCGAGCAGGGCGGCCACCAGGCCAAACAGGCTGAGCGCCGCCACCACGATCGGGATGCGGAACACCTGCCAGAGGGTCAGATGCGGGCGGCTCATTGCACGCTCCCGCGCTTGACCAGCCACAGATAGACGCCCGAGCCCAGGATCACGATGGTGGCGAGGTCGAGCAGCGCCCACAGGATCTTCAGCGGCAGGCCGCCGTAGTCGCCGAAGTGCAGCGGCTGCGACAGCGACAGGGTCTTCACGTACCAGGGCGTGGGCGCCACGGCCGACAGCTGGCCGGTGCGGGCGTCGATCAGGGCCGGGGTGGTGAGGTGCGCGGTCAGCGGCGTGTCGCCGTGGAAGAACACCGCGTAGTGGTGGTCGGTCGAATAGCTGCTGCCGGGGAAGGCCACGAACTGAAGCTGCTTGCCCGGCAGGGCCAGCTTGGCGCGCTCGACCGCGGCGGCCAGCGAGCTGCGTTCGTTCGAGGGCGCGGGCTTGTCATAGGCCTGCGTCAGCTCCTTCAGCGCCGTGTCCTTCCAGTAGGCGATGATCGGCGTGGCCAGGGTGTTGACGACGCCGGTGACGCCGACGACCAGCACCCAGGCCAGGGTCACCGCGCCCAAGAGGTTGTGATAGTCGAGCCAGCGGGTGCGGGCGGCCTTGCGGGCCCGCACCGCGCCGAACGGCAGCTTGCGCATGAACGGGGCGTAGAGGACGACGCCCGAGACCAGCGCGGCCACCAGCAAGAGGCCCATGGCGCCCAGGAACAGCATGCCCGCCAGGCCCAGGAACATGTCGGTGTGCAGCTGGAGCAGGAACTCCATCACCGGATGGCCGGCGACCGAGGGCGCCGGATCGCCGCTGGTCTGGTCGATCGGCTGGAAGCTGTAGCCTGACTTGCCCGGCTGGACGGTGGTGACGTTCACCACCGGCCGTTCGACGTCGAAGCTCATGAAGGCGGCGACTTCGCCCGGCTTGCGGGCGAGCGCCGTCTCCAGCACCTGGTCGAGGCTGAGCCTGGGGCCGTCCGGATGGGCCGGCGTCCAGGCCTGGTGCATCGCGACCTCCTCGATCTCGTGGGTGAACACGAGCGGCAGGCCGGTGACGCACAGCATCAGCAGGAACAGGGTCGAGACTAGGCTCGACCACTTGTGGACCCACGACCAGGCGCGGAGCGTCGACGACTTCATCGGGGCCTTAGAAGTCCGTGGTGACCGACAGGCGCAGGGTGCGCGGTGCGCCCAGCGTCAGGTAGTTGGCGCCCGGATAGCCGCCGACCGCCACCCACTGGTTCTTGTCGGCCAGGTTCTCGATGCGGGCGCGCAGGGTGATCGGACGATCGCCCGCCTCGAAGGCGTAGCGCGCGCCGACGTCGAAGCGGGTCCACGAGCCGAGCTTGACGGTATTGGTCGCGTTGGCGGCCTGCGAGCCGGTGTAGACCGCGCGGCCCTCCAGGGTCAGGCCGTCGAGCGCGGCGAGGTCGTACTCGACGTTGAGGTTGGTCTGGAACTCCGGCACGCCGATCGGCGACTTGCCTTCGAGCGAGGCGTCGAGGGCGCGTTCGACCTTGGCGTCGACCCAGGTCGCGCCGCCGATCAGGCGCAGGCCAGGCGTCAGCTCGCCATAGGCGGTCAACTCGACGCCCTGGTTCTTCTGCTCGCCGCCGGCGCTGTAGATGCGGCTGGCGGTGTCGAAGTATTCGCTGGGCTGGGTGGTGCGGAACAGGCTGATCGTGCCGCCGAACGAGCCGGCGTCGTACTTGGCGCCCAGCTCGGTCTGCTCGCCGCGGAACGGCGACAGGATCTCGCCGGCGTTGGCCACGGCCACGTTTCTGACGGTCGCCGGGGCGGTCTTGCCGGGGATCAGGGCCTGCGCGTAGTTCGCATAGAGCGAGACCTTGTCGCTGGGCTTGTAGACCACGGCCACGGCCGGGGTGGTGGCGTCGCCGTCATAGGCGCCGCTGCGCGCGCCGGTGTTGTAGTCGTACGAGCGGGTCTCGATCTCCTGGTAGCGTACGCCGGCGGTGACCAGCAGGCGCTCGTCCAGGAACGACAGGGTGTCGGCGATCGCGACGCTGCGGGTCTTGGAGCGTTCGGTGACGTTCGGGTCCGACAGCGAGCCGCCGATGAAGAAGTCGGCCGCCGGCCTGGCCACCTGCACCGGCGTGTAGAGGCTGCTGGTGAAGCCCGCGAAGCTGGAGAAGGCGTAGGCGTTGCGCGACTTCAGGTTCACCTGGGCGACCGAGGCGACGAGGCTGTGGCCCACCGAGCCGGTCTCGAACCTGGCGCGCAGGCCTGCGTCCGCCGAGACGACGGTGTCCTTGCGGACGTTGTCGAAGCGATAGGCGCTGATCGTACCGTCCGCCTGGGCGGTGGGGTTGGCCAGGACGTTGTCTTCCTTGCCCTTGCGGCCGCCGATCGCGGCCCAGGCGCTGACGTTGTCGGTCAGGTCGAACTCGCCGCGGGCCGCGCCGAACAGCTGGCGCTCGTCGGTGTAGGTCCAGTCCTGGGCGAAGTTCTTGTCGGCCGAGGGGGCCTTGGGGATGGCGCCGGCCGGGGTGACGGTCGGGCGCGGGGCGTCGATGTGGTGGTCCTGCCAGCCGAGGTCGGCCGAGAAGCGGGCGCGTTCGCCGCGGCGGTCCAGGCCCAGGCCGATGACCTTCAGGTCACGGTCCTGGCCGTCGATATTGGTCTCGCCGCCGTGCAGGCCAAGGTTCAGGCGCGCGCCGTAGGCGTCGTCCTGGCCAAAGCGCCGGGCCACGTCGGCGGTGGCGTAGAGCTGCTCGCCGCCGTCCCAGCCGGCGGTGACGCGGGTCAGCGGGCTGTTGCCGGCCCGCTTGGGCACGAGGTTGAAGGCGCCGCCGACGCCGCTGCCGCCCGGGGCCGCGCCATTCAGGAAGGCGTTGGCGCCGCGGAACACGTCGACGCGCTCGACCAGCTCGGCGGCCACGAACTGCCGGGGCAGCACGCCGTGGAGGCCGTTATAGGTCATGTCGTCGGAGTACACGGGGAAGCCGCGCACCACGTACAGCTCCTGGAAGTTGCCGAAGCCCTTGGTGACGCGCACCGTCGGGTCGTTCTGCAGCACGTCGCCGATGCTGATGGCTTGCTGGTTGCGGATCAGCTCCTCGGTGTAGCTGGTCACCGAGAACGGGGTGTCCATGGTGTCGAGCGCGCCGAGCAGGCCCACGCGAGCGCCCTTGGCCACCTGGCCGCCGGCATAGGCGGGCGGCAAGCGCACCTGCGAGCCGGTGACGATCACTTCCTCGACGGCCGTGGCGTCGGCGTCCTGGGCCAGGACGGGGCTCGCGGCCAGGGGAGCGAGCAGGGCGGTGGACAGCAGCAAGGCGAGGCGGGGCGACACGGGACTTCTCCGACAGGTGAGAATGCGTCGCGATAGAGGGAAAGCGCCAAGGTTACAACAACATGCCGCTCGAGACGCGAGCTATCCGGTAACCTGTTGCCACTGCTCGCGCCTTGATTGCGCGCGAGCTAGGCGGCCGTGCTGGCCGAAGCTTGAGTGTGGCGCGCCCAAAAGCTATCGGTTTGATTGCATTCTTCTGGGGAGTGACCGTGGACGAATTTGCTGCTCGGGCTCTGGGAGAGCGGATGGCCGACATGCTGGTGGATGACGGGGCGGCGGCTTTATCTCCCCAAGCCGTGCTGGAGCAGATCGCTGACCGGGAAGGTGGCGAAGGCGGGCTGGCTGTCCGTACCCCGCTCGGACTGGCTGTCGAGGCCTATGAGCTACACATCCGTGGATTCCAGGAAATGCTGGGCATGCCTGGATGGAAAGGGGGCGATTTTCCGGTGATCGCGGTCGCGAACAACGACTTCAACGAGCCTGTCCCGCTCGACCTTCGCAATCCACACAGCGTTTCCGCTGCGCACAAGCTTCATTCGGACCGTCCAGAGGAGACTTTTCCTCTCAGCGCCTATCGCAGTCCCGAGGCCTGGCGGCGGATCGCCGACAGGTCGGCGGCCATCGAACTTCGGCCGGCGCGGGAGGTGGCGGCAACCTTCTTCGGGCTTCTGGCGATGAGTGTTTCGGAAGCGCTTTCAGGCCTCTTGCGCAAACATTCCAGCCACATCAACTTCACAGTTGATAGCCAAAATTCCGGGTACCAACTGCAATACTGGCCTCAATACTATTTCTCGCCTCAAGTGTTTGGAGGTAATTTGACGCGTCCGGTGACGGCCCGCGTGGCCAGGAACGTCTATTGTTTCATGGGCACGAACAGGAAGGGGCGCGTGGTCTATGATCAGGCAACGCATCGCTGCGACGACAAGAATACCTCGACCGTGATCGTGGCCTTCTGAAATGGGCGTTGTCCTGCGCGAAACGCTACGGTTCGGGGACGCCATCCGAGGACAGGCGTTGCAATCGTTCGGCCCTCATGCCGACGTCGTAATTATTGCAGTGGAGCTCGTCGCGACGGTCTTCGCGATCTGGTGTGCTGTCGCCGGGCGAGGACCATGGGCGCCGCCCCTCGTGGGGCCTCGCCAGTTCTCCATTCGCTTGGCCGGCGCAGTTTCCCTCTTCGCGGTTGCCGCTCTCCACGTCGTTGGCCAGGACCCGAACCCGACCGTGAGTTTCCTGACCCTCGCGGCGGCGGGGGCGTTAGCGGTGCTTGTGTTCGGGCTTGCCTATGGCGCTGCATATAGCTGGCTTACCTTCCGGTGCGAAGGCGATCGACGTGTCTACCTGAGAGGATTCAAGGTTTGTGACGAAGCCAAGCGTGTATTGGCCAATCCGCAAGACCCATCCTTGCCGCCGCACCGGCGCATCCCCGTTGGGGGCGGGCCTACGGACGAGCTCGACTATTTCAGCAAGAGCAATCGCGACAGGCCCGAGTACATTTGGACGCGAGGATCGCTCCTTCTAGCGGGATTTATCCTGCGTGTGCTGTATCTGGTGCTGGTCGTTTCAGTTGTCGTTATGGCAACGAGCGCGGCGCTTGCCGTGCAGCAGGTCAACACCCGGATCGTCGTGTCTCCGGGGGAAACCGTCGCCAAGGTGCCAACCGACGTCCTCTTCGAGTTCGGAAAGGACCAACTCAAGCCCGGCGCCGAGGAGCGACTCAAACCTGTCGTGAGCCGTCTCCGTGATCGCACGAGCAAGGATCCGGTGCTCGTTGTCGGCCATACCGATGGCATAGGGGGAGAGGCCAGCAACATGGCGCTTTCCCGGCGCAGGGCGACCGCCGTCGCGCAATGGCTGGCCACCTCTGGCGGCCTGGCCACGACCGCCTTCACGGTCGAGGGGCGCGGTGAAGCCGAACCGATCGCACCGAATGTTCTTCCCAACGGCGACGACAATCCTGAAGGCCGCCGGATGAACCGCCGCGTGGTGGTGCGCATTCCTACGGCCGACTAGGGCCGCCGCCACCCGGTCGGCTGGCCGACGCCCGCCGCGTCGATGCGGGCGATGGCCTGCGCCAGGGGCTCGATCGCCACGGCCATGTGGTGGGCGTTGGCGTGGACGATGGTGTCGCGGTCCAGCAGGATCGCCACGTGGCCCTTCCAGAACACCAGGTCGCCGCGCCGGCGCTCGGCCTCGTCGATCGCCGGGAAGAACGAGAACTGCATGTCGGTGTCGCGCGGGACGGCCTGGCCCGTGGCGGCCAGGGCCTGCTGCACCAGGCCCGAGCAGTCCAGGCCCAGGCTCTCGCGCCCGCCCCACTGGTAGGGCGCGCCCAGGAAGCCGAGGGCGACCTTGGCGGCGTCGACCGCGCTGGCCAGACCGATCGGGGCCAGGTGAGCCTCGATGAACCAGCCCGTCCCCGCGCCCTTGGCGAAGCGGCCTTCGCGGGCCTCGACGGTCACCAGCGCGCCGAGAGAGTAGAGCCCCTCGGGGCGCGACTTGATGTTGGGCTCGCTGAACGCATAGGTCCGCAACACCGCCACCTGGTGGGTCGCCGGCTCGCCGAGGGGGGCCAGATCGGCCTGCGCCACCCAGCCCACATAGCCGTCGCGCGCGCCCTGGCCCCAGGCGAAGCCGTCCTTGACGTCGAGCACGGCGAACCGCTCGCCGAACAGCAGCTGGGTCCATTGCTCGGCGTTGGCGGCCGGGGCCTTGCGCAGGGCGGCTGCCGGGACGGCGACCTGCCAGGCCTTGGGCGCGTCGTAGCGCTCGGCGGCCACCACGCCTTGTAGCGCAGCGTCGGCGAGGTCGGGGCGGGCCAGGGTGAGGCGCGGATCCATCAGGCGAACCTGCCTTTCAGCATCGCGTAGAGGCCGCGGATGGCCTGGGCCTCGCCGCCGCTGGGACGGCCGGGCGCGCCCTTGGGGTTCCAGGCGAAGATGTCCAGGTGCACCCACGCGCCCGTGGTCGGGGCGAAGCGTTGCAGGAACAGGGCGGCGGTCACCGAGCCGGCCTGGGCCCAGCCGTCGGGATCGTTCTTCAGGTCGGCGATGTCGCTTTCCAGCGCCTCGCGATAGCCGTCCCACAGCGGCATGCGCCAGACGGGGTCGGAGGCCTTGCGGGCGCCGGCCTCGATCTGCCCGGCCAG
The DNA here is from genome assembly GCF_003094615.1 of Caulobacter radicis. Lineage (GTDB taxonomy): Bacteria > Pseudomonadota > Alphaproteobacteria > Caulobacterales > Caulobacteraceae > Caulobacter > Caulobacter radicis. The sequence goes on from NZ_QDKO01000030.1 coordinate 40,510, forward strand.
GGCGTCGTCGGGGGTGTAGAAGGGGATCACCTGCGGGCCCAGGGCGATGCGCGCCGCCCCGGTCAGGGTGGCCAGGTCGATGGTCAGGGCCGGCGACAGCTCGGCCGCGCGGGTCAGGGCGTCGGCCAGGATGAGGCGGCCCTCGGCGTCGGTGTTGCCGACCTCGATGGAGAGGCCCGCGCGGCTGTCGAGCACGTCGCCCGGACGCATGGCGTCGCCGGCGATGGCGTTCTCGACCACCGGGACCAGCACCACCAGGCGTACCGGCAGCCTGGCGGCCATGACCATGCGCGCCAGCGCCAGCGCGTGGGCGGCGCCGCCCATGTCCTTCTTCATCAGCCGCATGCCGGCCGAGGGCTTGATGTCCAGGCCGCCGGTGTCGAACACCACGCCCTTGCCGACGATGGCCACGACGGGATTCTGCTCGTCGCCCCACTGGATCTCGAGCATGCGCGGCGCGCGTTCGGGCACGGCGGCGCGGCCCACGGCGTGGACGGCCGGATAGTTCTGCTCCAGCAGGTCGTCGCCGACGATCGCCGAGAAGTCGGCGCCGAACTGTTCGGCGATCTCGCGGGCGATGGTCTCGATCTGGCGAGGGCCCATGGCGTTGGCCGGGCTGTTGACCATGTCTCGGGCCAGGGCGCAGGCGTGGGCGATCGCCTGGACCTCGGCGACGTCGACGCCGTCCGGCGCGACAAGGCGTCGCGCCCCGTCGGCGCCCCGGGCCTTGAAGCGGTCGAAGCGATAGGTCCCCAGAGCGAAGGCCAGGGCGATCTGGGCCGGGTCCAGGCCTTCAGGGCTGGCGTGCAGGCGATAGTCGCCGGCCGGCAGCTTGGCCGGCAGGGCGCGGAAGGCCATGGCGTCGGCCTTGCCGCCCCTAACCCGTTGTCCCAGGCCGAAAAGCACGCGGTCCAGCGCGCCTTCCGGGGTGGGCACGGCCACCGTCTGGCCGGCCTTGGCCGAGAAGTCCGACAGTTGGGCGAAGCCGCGCACGAAGCTGGGCCGCGCGTCCAGGAAGGCCGCCAGTTCGTCTTCCCACAGGGCGTGCACCGGGATCACGGGGCCGTCGGCGGCGCCGCGCGAGGAGGCGGTGATCAGGGGTTCGGTCATGGGCCGGGGCCTTCGCGAATTTATGCTTAACGATTCCTTGAGGGGGCCGCGCGATGCTCGGCCGACCTTCCGGAGACATGCCTTCCATGTGTCGCAAGCCCGCCCTGCTCGCAACCGTCCTGACGCCCATTCTTCTGCTGAGCGTTCCGGCCCTGGCCGCCGACAAGGGCGACAAGGCGGGCAAGACCGCTGTCAGCGCGCCGGTCGCGGCCCAGCCGGCTGCCCAGTCGGCCGCTCAGCGCAAGGCCGGCGCCGCCGAGCGCGCCGAGGCCGTTCGCATGGATCCGCTGGCCCGCGCCGCCTTCTGGAGCGGCGAGTTCGAGGCCGACCCGCGCGACGCCGAGGCCGGGGTGGGGCTGTCCCAGGCCCTGCGCGCCCTGGGTCGCTATGACGACGCCGCCGCCGCCGCCGGCCGCGTGCTGGTTTCGCATCCCAACAATGTCGAGGCCCTGCTGGAGTCGGCGCGTGTGCAGCTCGCCCGCGGCGAGGGCTTCTTCGCCATCGAGCCGGCCAGGACCGCCGCGGCCGCCGCGCCGAAGGACTGGCGTCCGCAGTCGCTGCTGGGCGTGGCGCTGGAGCAGTCCAAGCGCGACGACGAGGCCCTGGCCGCGCACCGCCAGGCGGTGGCCCTGGCTCCGAACGAGGCCGCCCCGGCCGCCAACCTCGCCATGTACCTGGCCGGCCACGGCGACCTGGCCGGCGCCGAGACCTTGTTGCGCAAGGCCGTGGCCATGCCGTCCTCGACGATCCAGATCCGCCAGAACCTGGCTTTGATCGTCGGCCTGCAAGGCCGCGTCGACGAGGCCGAGCGCATGGCCCGCCAGGACCTGCCGCCGCAGATGGTCGACAACAACCTGGCCTGGCTGCGCGCGGCCCTGGGCCAGGGCTCGGCCACCCGCACCTGGGGCGCGGTCAAGGCCGGCGGCTAGGGCGCCAGCGTAACCCCGACATCCGGCCGGGTCTCGCCGTTGACCTGGGCCAGCCAGGCCGCCGCGATCGCCTCGGGTCCCTGCGCGCGCCGGGCGTGCAGCCAGCGCGGGGCGTCGGCGACGAAGCCGGTCCAGGCCTCGCCATACCGCTGGTCGAACCCGCCAGGCCCCCAGTCCTGCCGCCGCTTGGCGATGCGGTCGGGCGCGAAGAAGAACACCGGCCTGGGGCCGGGCAGGCCGCCCTGGCGGCCGCCGGCCTCCCAGTGGGCGCCGCCCACCAGCATCGAATAGGCCAGGTCCTCGCCGAAGGTCTCGTGCACGGCTCGCAAGAGGTCCGCGTCGCCGGCGAAGTCGACGGAGACCGCCGGCCGCTCGATCGTCGCGCCCGGCAGGTCGTCATAGGCCAGCACCTGGTCGTAGACGCCCAGCCCCTCGACGAAGGCGCGGCCGCGCGGCGAGGTCAGGCCGACCACTTTGGTCGCCGCCCGCTGTTTCAGCAGGTGGGCCAGGCCGATCGCGGTCTTGGACGAGGCGCTGGTCAGCACGACGGACGCCGCGCCGAAACCGGCGTGCTCGTCGAGGAAGTCCTCGATCAGGAACGAGGTGATGAACAGCGGCTGCAACAGGGCGCGGTGGTCGTCCTGGCCCTGGTCGTCGTCCACCGCCGCGTAGTGGTTGTAGGCCGCCGCCAGCCCCTGGCGATGGGGCGCGGTGTCGACGAGGCCCGCGCGGCCGGGTCGCGCCTGCACCGTCAGGTGCGTCGACATCGGCAGGTAGCCGTAGAACCGCCGCCCGACCGCGACCTCGGGATGGGCCGAGGCCTCGACCCTGGCGTGACCCCAGACCGGAACCCGCCCCCAGCCCTCGGGGCCAGGAAAGAAGTCCCAATAGCGCATGGCCTCGCCGAAGGCGGCGTAGGTGACGTTGTTGGCGGTCAGGGCGAAGTTCTCGACCGCCAGCCGGACCTGGCCGTCCTCCAGCGGCGGCGGATCCGCCGCCTGGAACCGCGTTTGGCGCAGGTCGGCCTTGGCGACCAGAAAATCCCAGGCCATGGCCGGCCTCCCTCGTCGAGCGACGCGGCGGAGTAGGCGGCCGGACTTGCCCAAAGTCAAACGATTGTTTGAATTTGTTCCTTCGGCCGGGATGGCGAAGGGGAGGGGACTACCCCGCCGCAAACAGCCGCAGCGCCGCGTACTGCAGCAGCATGATCGTCTTGGCGTCGCGGATGCGACCATCGTCGATCATCGCCAGGGCCTCATCGATCGTGACCTCGTGGACAACGATGTCCTCGCCCTCCTCGACCTCGCCGCCGCCGGCCGACACCCGATCGCCGGGGCCATACTCGCCGATGAAGAAATGCAGGCGCTCGGTGACCGAGCCGGGGCTCATGAAGGCGTCGAAGATCTTGCGCACCTTGTCGACGCGAAAGCCGGTCTCTTCCTCGACCTCGGCGCGGATGCGGGTCTCGGGCTCGGCGTCGTCGAGCAGGCCGGCCGGCGCCTCGATCAGCAGGTCGTCGTGGCCGTTGACGAAGGCCGGATAGCGGAACTGCCCGACCAGCACGACGGTGCGACGGGTCGGGTCGTAGAGCAGGATCGTCGCGCCGTTGCCCCGGTCGTAGGTCTCGCGCGACTGCCGCTGCCAGGTTCCGTCCGCGCGCAGGTACGAGAAGGTGGTCTTCTTCAGCGTGTACCAGTCGTCGGACAGCACGGTGACGTCCTCGACGCGGATGCGATCGGCGATGGACATGGCGGAAGCTCCGTTACGGGTCTCGTGCTCGCGGTCCGACGCGAGCCTCAGGCGATCTGCTGCGGCGCCCGCCGGGCCTGCGTCAACCCGACGCTCGCCTCGACAACAAAGCGGCTGCCCCGGCCAAGGGTGCTGTCGACGCCGATCGTCCCGCCCATGGTCTCGACGATCTGGCGGGTGATGCTGAGGCCAAGACCGGTGCCGCCGGCGTGGCGCGAGGCGTCGCCGACCTGCTCGAACGGCCGGAAGATGGCGTCCAGCTGGTCGGACGCGATCCCGACACCGGTGTCCTCCACCGTGAAGCGAAGTCGCGCGGTCTGACCGGCCTCGCCCTCCAGGCGCTCGACCCGCAGGGTGACCGAGCCGGCGTCGGTGAACTTCACGGCGTTGCCCAGAAGGTTGATCAGCACCTGCCGCAGCCGCTTGGGATCGGCGACGATCTGTGAGGGGACCTCGGGCGCCATGGCGACGGCGAAGTCCAGGTTCTTCTCCTCGGCCCGCAGGCGGAACATCTGGTCCAGTTCGGCCAGGCACGTGGCCAGGTCGAAGGCGACCGGTTGCAGGTCGAGCTTGCCGGCCTCGATCTTGGCCAGGTCGAGGATGTCGGTGATCACCGCCAGCAGGTGCTCGCCGCTGGAGCGGATGGCGTCGACGGCCGTGCGCTGCTTGGGATCGAGGTTCCCGCGGCTGAGCCAGTAGCTGTAGCCGATCACCGCGTTCAGCGGCGTGCGCAGTTCGTGGCTCATGTGGCTGAGGAATTGCGACTTGGCGGCGTTGGCGGTCTCGGCGGCGATGCGGGCGTCCGACAGGGCGAGGGCCTCGTCGGCCTGCTGGCGTTGGCGGGTCTCGAAGTCGCGGCGCATGCCCAGCAGGCGGTGCACGAGGAACGCGCCGATCATCACCAGCCAGACGCCCAGTATGATCAGGTACCACTGCTCGTCCGACAGTTGGACGCCCTCGGCGCGCACCGAGTCCATCGACGCCGCCAGCCGGCCGGGCTGGGCCCCGCTGACGGCGACGGCGATCGCGCGCACGTCGGAGAAGGCGGGCGCGACATCGCGGCGCGACAGGCCGTGGCTGGTCAGCCACCACTGCTCGGGCTCCAGCCGGTCGAGCGGCAGGACGATGGTGTTGGCACCGGGCGAGACCGAGACCTCCGTGGCCAGCGGCACGTCCAGGTCGCCCAGCCGTCCGCGCAGGGCGGCCGGCGGGGCGGTCTTGACCAGCACCTTCAGGCGGTCGGCCTCGCCGCGCCAATACAGGCGCAGGGTCAGGGTCTGGAAGCGCGAGAAGTCCAGGCCCCGGGCCTTGGAGCCGAGGTTCAGCAGCAGGCCGTAGCCGCAGTAGGGATAGGTCACGCCGGCGCGGATCTCGCACGACCAGGCCATCGGCCGGTCCGGATCGGGCGTCACGGTCGAGCGGCCGCCGGTCTCGTCGTCGGCGAAGGCGTAGCCGGCGAACTGGGTCGATCCCGGCGTCAGCTCCAGCGCCTGGCGGGTGAGGGCGCTCTTGCCCAGCACGGCGGCGAAGGTGACCAGCACCAGCAGGAAGATCACCGCCTCGACCTTGAGGTGGCGATAGCGCAGCCAGCCGGCGTCGTTCTCGTTCGACGCGGCGGGCCGATCGGCCCGGCGGTCGAGGAAACGGAACGGACGCTGGGGCACGAGGCGCTCCTGAAGGGCCTGGGCGGCCGCGGGAAAAGCGAAGAGCGGCGACCTTATGCGGTCATGTTTGATCGCCGTTTAACGGCGGACGAAATTTCTTGCCGAACCGTCGCGAATTGGCGGGCTTACGTCTTTGCCGTGTCAATGTGGCGTGGTTCAACCGAGCATGGGGCGCGCAACGCTGCCCCGACCCGTCATGGAGCCGCCGCATGTCCGTCCGTCGTCAGCTTGTCGCCGCCGTCGCCCTGGCGGGCGTGATCTCGGGAGGCGCGGTCGCGCCGGCCTCGGCTCAGATCCCGTCGAACCTTCGCGACCTCGTGGGCGCCCGCGCCGCCGGCGGCGAGAGCGAGCTGCAGGCCCGGGGTTACGCGCTGGACCATGTGGACGAGGGCGGCTCGGCCAAGTTCGGCTACTGGCGGCGCGGCGATGAGTGCGTGCAGGTCACCACTCGCGACGGCCGCTACCTGACCATCGTCGAGGCCCGCGACATGTGCCGCAAGAAGGGCTCGGGCTCCGACGCCTCGGCGGTGGTGGCGGGCGTGGCCATCGTCGGCCTGGCCGCGGCCCTGGCGGCCCACAAGAAAAAGCACGACGACGCCGATCGCGACCACGACGCCGAGTACGAGCGCGGCTACCAGGCCGCGCTCTACGGCTCCGACTACGACGACCGCCACGAGAGCGAAGGCTATCACGAGGGCTTCCTGGCCGGGCAGTCCGAGCGCGACAACCGCCGCTTCTCCAACTCCCGCTACGTGCGCAACGCGCCGCGCGCGGCGCAGGACGCCTGCTCGCGCCGGGCCGACGAGTATCAGAGCCGCCCCTATGGCAGCAGCGTGCCGATCAGCGTCCGCGACCTGGGTCGGGGCGACTGGGAGCTGACCATGGCCACCGGCTCGTACCGCTCGCGTTGCACGGTCTCGTCCAGCGGCCAGGTGCGGGCGATGAACCCCTACTGAGCCGTCACAGCAGGGCGGCCGGCACCAGGATCAGCAGCATGTAGCAGGCAGCGCGCGCCAGGGCGCCGAGGGCCGTCACGGTCGCGGCGAGGCGGCTGATCCCCAGGCGCCTGGCCAGCCAACGGACCTCGGTCAGGACCAGCCAGGCGGTCGCCGCCAGGATGACGGCCAGGCCGGCCGTGGTCCAGGCCAGGCCGCCCCGCTGAACCGCCGCCAGGCCCAGCGACAGGGCCAGGGACGTCGGCGCGGCCAGATAGCACTGGGCGTAGAACGGCCTTCGCAGGGTCTTGCGCGAGACCGCCACGCCGTCCTTGCGCAGCAGGGTCAGGGTCACGACCAGCGGCGTCAGGCCAAACAGCAGGCAGCGGAACATCAGGAGGTTCTGCTGCGAGCCGAAGATCGTCTTGGCCAGCGGCGTGGCGCCCACCGGCTGGGGCGAATGGGTCGCCCAGCCGATGAGGTTGGCGATCACCAGGGTGATGATCAGCAGCACCGGCGGGTTGAGGGCGTCGTCGTAGCGCTGGTCCTCGGGCTGGCCTTCCTCGCGATCGGAATAGGCCATGGCGGTGAGCGGGCGGGCGACGATCCGCAGCATGGTGCGCGGATAGAAGTAGAGCCAGGTCATGGCTTCGAAGAGCAGCTCCTCGAAGCTTCTCAGGATCTTCAGCAGGTCCACGGCGTGCGCCTCGTTCGTCGCTCTTGCCGGTGATAGCAGCGGCGATCGGCGGCTTTCCAGCCTTTCGACCGTCGCGAGCGCGGCGGGCGCTATACATGCATCGCGAAGCCGGGCCTTAATCCCGCGACAGTGGAGCTTCGAGCATGGCCACCCGGCGCGACTTTCCCTACTACCGCGGCGAGCCCGTCGCCTTGTCGGGCCTCGGCTGGACGCTGGCCCTGGGCGGTTGCGTCGCCGGCTTCCTGGCCTTGATCCTGATCCCTCGCGGCGAGGCGGGCCAGACGCCGGGCCTTATCGGCCCCTTGCTGTTCGTGACCCTGCCCCTGGTCGGCCTGGCGCTGGCGGCGGGCAGGGGATGGACGGCGCTGTTTCCGCGACCCACCGTCCGCGACCTGCTGCTGGGCCTGGCCTTCATGCCGCTGGCGCTGCTGGTCTCCGGCGTCGTGGCGTTCTTCTATGGCAAGGGAGGGCTGGCGCAGGCCAATCCCGTCGCCGGGATCCTGCTTCACCTGGAGCCCGTGGAGCGGGTGGTGTTCATCGCCGGGACCGCGCCGCAGCTGCTGGGCGAGGAGCTGGTGACCGTCCTGCCCTTCCTGGCGGTGCTGACCCTGTGCCATCGGCGGCTGGCCCTGCCGCGCGGCGTGGCGATTGCGATCGCCTGGATCGTCTCGGCGATGATCTTCGGCGCCCTGCACCTGTCCACCTATGGCTGGAACCTCGTCCAGGTGCTGCTGGTGATCGGGATCGCGCGGCTGGTGCTGACGATTCCCTATCTGCTGACCAGGAGCGTCTGGGCCTCGTTCACGGCGCACATCTGCCTGGACTGGTCGATCTTCGCGTTCGTGCTATTGCAGGCCGCGCGGCGCTAGCGGCCCAAGCCCTTGGCCTGACTCAGCTTCCGGCGCTTTTGCGCGGTTGACATCGTCCGGCTCGTCGCTTATCCACCGCCCCTCACTCGCGGGGCCGACCGGTTTCCGCGTCAACGCTATTAGTTTCGGAGCCACGTCGTGAAGCGGACATTCCAGCCGTCGAAGCTCGTGCGAGCCCGCCGTCATGGCTACCGCGCCCGCATGGCCACCAAGAATGGTCAAAAGATCGTCGCGCGTCGCCGCGCCAAGGGCCGTAAGCGCCTGACGGCCTAAGAGCGGGTTTCCCGCTCTTCTTTCCTGCTCCGGCAGGATCGTACGACATGACAAAAGCCGCCCCTTCCCAGAACCAGGCCTCCAGCCTGCGCCGGAAAGGGCGGCTTTTTTCATGACCGATTCCCAAGTCTCGGCCGCCGCCCCGCATAAGGGGCCGAAGATCGAGCGCCTCAAGGTGCGCGCCGACTTCCTCAAGGCCGCCAAGGCGCCTTCGTTGTCGCGCGGCGCCGTCTTCATGCAGCTGCGCCCGCGGGCCGACGAGGACGCCCTGATCCGGGTCGGCTTCACCGCTTCGAAGAAGGTCGGCGGCTCGGTGGAGCGCAATCGCGCCAAAAGACGCCTTCGAGAGGCGGCCCGGCTGCTTCTACCCCTTCATGGACGCCCCGGTTGCGACTATGTGTTCATCGCTCGCGGCGGCACGCGCTCGCGGCCGTGGGGGCGTTTGCTTGACGATGTAAAAGCCGCGCTGATAAGCCTCGCGGCCGAAATCGACCGCGGGGGCAAGCCTGCCCAATCTGGGGCTGCCGCTCCCGCGCCCGCCTCACCCTCTTCGCACGCGCAAGCGCCCGAACCCTCCGATCCCGGTTAAGTCTCAATGCAGAACGACAACAAGAACACGCTGGTCTTCATCGTCAGCGCGTTGGCGATCCTGATCGGCTACCAATTCTTCGTGCTGGGCCCGAACCAGAAGAAGCAGGAAGCCGCCGCCCGCGCCAAGAAGGCCGCCGAGGCTCAGGCCGCCGCCGCCAATCCGGGCATGGCCATCGGACCGGACGGCAAGCCGCAGCCGATCAAGCTGTCGCGCGAAGCGGCCAAGGCCGCCAGCCCGCGCATTCCGATCGACACGCCCACCCTGTCGGGTTCGGTCTCGCTGAAGAGCGGCAGCGTCGACGACCTGCTGCTCAAGCGCTATCGCCAGACCACCGACAAGGCCTCGCCGCCGGTCGAGCTGCTGCGCCCCGCCGGCGCGGAGAACGCCTTCTTCACGCTGTTCGGCTGGAGCGGCCAGAACATCGGCGCCATGCCGGGCCAGGACACGGTGTGGACCGCCGCGCCGGGCCAGACCCTGCGTCCGGGCTCGCCCGTCACCCTGACCTATGACAACGGCGCTGGCCTGGTGTTCAACCGCACCATCGCCGTCGACGCCGACGCCATGTTCACCGTCACCGACAGCGTCCGCAACAACGGCGGCCAGCCGGTCTCTATCACGCCCTACGCCTCGGTGCGTCGCTGGGGCGTCCCGGCCGACCTCGGCAAGAACCACATCGTCCACGAAGGGGCGATCGGCATGCTGGGCGAGAAGGACTACAAGCTCGAGCAGTCCAAGTACCAGAAGTGGAAGAAGGACAAGCCGCAGCAGACCATCACCTCGGTCGGCGGCTGGACCGGCATCACCGACAAGTACTGGCTGACGGCCCTGATCCCGACCCAGAACGAGCGCATCAACGCCCAGTACAACGTCACGCCCGTCGGCGGCGTGGACGTCTACGAAGCCAATTTCGCCGCCGTCGCCAAGACCGTGAACCCGGGCCAGGCCGTCACCGAGACGACCCGCCTGTTCGCCGGCGCCAAGACCGTGCCGCTGCTGCGCAAGTACGAGTACGGCGAAGGCCAGGCCCCGGCCTGGTGGCAGTTCTGGGACAAGAAGGCCCAGGCCATCCCGCGCTTCGAATGGGCCGTGGACTGGGGCATGTTCGCCCTGATCACCCGCCCGATCTTCAACGTGCTGGAGGTCTTCTACAAGCTGGTCGGCAACTTCGGCATCGCCATCATGCTGCTGACCGTGACCCTGAAGCTCATCCTCTATCCGCTGGCGGACAAGAGCTACGAGTCGATGGCGAAGATGAAGAAGGTCGCCCCCGAGGTCGAGAAGCTGCGCGCCAAGCACAAGGAAGACCCTGCCAAGCAGCAGCAGGAGATGATGGCCCTGTACGCCAAGGAGAAGATCAACCCGTTCATGGGCTGCGTGCCCATGCTGATCCAGATCCCGGTGTTCTACTCGCTGTACAAGGTGCTGACGGTCACGATCGAAATGCGGCACGCGCCGTTCTTCGGCTGGATCCAGGACCTGTCGGCGCCGGATCCGACCACCATCTTCAACCTGTTCGGCCTGATCCCGTGGGATCCGGGCATGCTGCCCTTCGTCGGCGCGATGATCGCCCACCTGGGCGTGTGGCCGCTGCTCTACGGCTTCACCATGTGGCTGACCACGGCGATGAACCCGCCGGCCGGCGACCCGATGCAGCAGAAGATCTTCCAGCTGTTCCCGATCATCTTCACCTTCACGCTGTCGGGCTTCGCCGTCGGCCTGGTGATCTACTGGTGCTGGAGCAACGTGCTGACGATCATCCAGCAGTACATCATCATGCGCCGCTACAAGGTCGAGAACCCGATCGACAAGATCATCGGCCGGCTGACCGGCAAGTCCGCGACGGCGACCTGATGACCGATCCGATCGAACCGCTCTACTCCGACGAGGAGATCGAGGCGGCCCGGGTGCTGTTCGCCCAGCCGGTCTCGTTCATGATGGGGGCCGTCCGCATGGACGGCCTGCCGCCCGCCGACCTGCCGGAAGTGGCCTTCGCCGGCCGCTCCAACGTCGGCAAGTCGAGCCTGATCAACGGCCTCGTCGGCCAGAAGTACCTGGCCCGCGCCTCCAACGAGCCGGGCCGCACGCGCGAGCTGAACTTCTTCCTGCTGGCCGAGCAGCTGCGGCTGGTCGACCTGCCGGGCTACGGCTTCGCGCGCGTCTCGCGCACGACGGCCAGCAAGTTCCAGGACCTGGGCCGTCAGTTCCTGCGCGGCCGCCCGAACCTCAAGCGGGTCTATCTGCTGATCGACGCGCGCCACGGCCTCAAGAAGGTCGACGCCGAGGCCATGGACGCCCTCGACATCTCGGCTGTGTCCTACCAGATCGTCCTGACCAAGGCCGACAAGATCAAGCCGCCCGAGGTCGACAAGGTCGTGGCCGATACGCTGAAGGCCATCGCCAAGCGCCCGGCCGCCTTCCCACGGGTGATCGCCACCTCGTCGGAAAAGGGCCTGGGCCTGCCGGAACTGCGCGCCGAGATCGCCCGCACCTGCCTGAGCTAGTGTCCTTCTCCCCTTGCGGGAGAAGGTGTCGGCGGCAGCCGACGGATGAGGGTCTCTCAGAAATCAGACGCCGCGACAGCCGATCAGCTGTTGCGGCGTTTTGCGTTTGCACGGCCCCTCACCCGACCCCGCTGCGCGGGGCCACCCTCTCCCGCAAGGGGAGAGGGTCGGTGTGATCCGCACACGGATCATCCGCTCACCTACATAAAACCGCAATAAAACTGTCGCCGAAACTTCTCTGGCTCAGAAGTTGTGGCGAAACTATGCCCTCCCCCGACAAGAACACCCGTGTTCTCCAGGTGTCGGGCCTGGGCGCGGAGTGTCCGTGGGGATATTCCGATGAAGAAGACCGCTCTGCTGGCGCTGTGCGCCATCGCTCCGCTGGCGCTCGCCGCCCAGGCCGCGGCCGCCGATCTGGCCGACGCCCCGATCGCCACCGCCGCCGAAGAACCGGTCACCGCTTCCGAAGTGGTCGTCCAGGCCGGCATCGCCTATCGCAACCGCAGCGAGGAGACCGCTCCGGTCCTCGAATACGGCCTCGACTACTTCCAGCGCTTCGAACCGCTGAGCGCCGGCGACGCCCTCAAGCGCGTGCCGTCGGTGGCCTTCCTGTCGGACGTGCTGGAATCGGACGGCGTGCGCCTGCGCGGCCTCGACCCGGCCTATACCCAGATCCTGATCAACGGCGAGAAGGTCCCCGGCGCCGGTTCGGGCTCGGGCGCGTTCGGCGCCGGCGCCGACGGCTCGTTCTTCGTCGACCGCATCCCGGCCGAACTGATCGAGCGCATCGAGATCGTCCGCAGCGCCAGCGCCAATCGCAGCGGCGACGCCGTCGCCGGCGCCATCAACATCGTGCTGCGCGACGCCTACGCCCTGGACGGCGGCTTCGTCCGCGCCGGCGCGATGATGTTCGACGACAAGCGCATCCGCGAGACCGTCGGCGGCGTGTGGGGCGGCCAGGTCGGCCCCGGCCGCCTGCTGGTCGGCGCCAACCTGCAGGGCCGTCGCAATCCCAAGCTCAAGACCAGCCTGCGCTACGACGAGCCGAACGGCACGCTCGACAACAGCGAAGTCCAGACCGACACCCGCAACGGCACCGACTATTCGTTCAACGCCAGCTACCAGGTTCCGGTGGCCGGCGGCGACCTGTCGCTGGCCGGCTTCTTCGTCCGCACCGACCGCACGCAGGACGAGGACTCGATCGAGTACGCCAAGGACATCCGCACCAACGCCAACATCCAGACGATCAACAACAACGACGTCCAGATCGACCAGGACAGCTGGTCGCTGACCGGCAAGTACAAGCGCGACATGCTGGGCGGCCGCACCTCGGTGAAGCTCGGCTACGCCGGCTTCAAGGGCAAGGAAGACGAGTTCGAGGACGAGATCGAGTACCTGCGCGACGCGATCCCGTTCCCGGACGGCGACCGCATCACCCGCGACAAGTCGCGCCGCGACATCGACGACACCGAAGTCTCGGCCAAGCTCGAGCACGAGCGTGACCTGAGCTTCGGCGCCGAGCTGGAGTTCGGCCTGCAGTACGAGAAGAAGGAACGCGACACCTACTTCACCGAGGTTCCGCGCAACCGCTACAACCTGCCCCAGGCCAACCCGCCCGCCTTCGGCGCCTATGCCCCGATCGCCGGCGGCGACTCGACCTTCGAGCAGACCCGCCTCGACCCCTACGTGATGCTGTCGGGCAAGTCGGGCGCGCTGAAGTGGGAAGCCGGCCTGCGCTACGAGACCACCGACGTCTCGATCGAGGACCGCACCGCGGGCGAGAACTACGACACCGACTACAAGATCCTGCTGCCGTCGGCCTCGGTGCGCTACAACCTGACGGCCAGCGACCAGTTCTACGCCGCCACGGCCCGCACGGTCCGTCGTCCCAGCTTCGAGTACCTGTCGCCGGCGACCCTGGAAGCCGAGCTGGGCGACAACGACTTCATCGGCGTGCCCACCCTGAAGCCGGAAACGGCCTGGGGCCTGGACGTCGGCTACGAGCGCCGCCTGGGCCGTTCGGGCGTCGCCGGCGTCAACGTCTTCTACCGCAAGGTCAACGACCTGCTTGAGCTCTACAACACGGGCGACGAAGGCAGCGAAGGCGACGGCACCTTCGTCTACTCGGCGCGCAACGCCGGCGACGGCAAGGTCTGGGGTATCGAGTTCGACCTCTCGACCCCGCTGACCGTCATCGGCCTCGAGAACACCGGCGTGTTCCTGAACTACTCGTGGCTGGACAGCGACATCGACGACGAGTTCGGCTCGCGCAAGTTCAACAGCCAGTCGGACTACGTGCTGAACGTCGGCTTCATCCAGGACCTGCCGACCTGGGGCGCCTCGTTCGGCGTGACCTACCGCAAGCAGGGCGAGGCCTACAGCCGCGTCGTCGGCGAGGAAGTCACCACCACCTACGGCGGCGACCTGGAGATGTTCGTCGAGAAGCGCATCGGCAAGGACATCACCATCCGCCTGACCGGCTCGAACCTGCTGGACGCCTCCAAGAAGGAGAGCTTCAACAAGTTCACCACCATCGAGGACCAGCTCGACCGCAGCTTCGACGAGTACGAACTCGAGCGCGAGCAGGCCGGCCCGGTGTTCCAGCTGATCGCCCGCATGGCGTTCTGATCGGAAGCCTCAAGGTTCGAATGAAGAAGGCGGCGTCCGAAAGGGCGCCGCCTTTTTTGATCCTCCCCTGAAGGGGGAGGTGGCCCGAAGGGCCGGAGGGGGAAGTTCTGCGGAGCTCGAAGGGCCGCCGGCGTCGAGGGTCGCATCCCCCTCCGTCGGCTTCGCCGACACCTCCCCCTTCAGGGGGAGGATCGCTCAAGCCGCGCGGCCGTTGCCCTCGTCGGTCATGAAGCCCATCAGGACGTCGATGCGCTTGACCAGTTCGGCGCGGGCCATGGCGCCGGTGACCTCGACCTGGGTCATGGCGCTGAGAGCGTTGGCCGCTTCGATCAGGCGCGGTTCCTTCACCGCCTCGCCGACGGCGCGCAGTTCGGCCGCCTGGGCGGCCAGGGCGCGGCGGGCCTGGGCCGGATCGCTGTCCAGCGACTGGGCGGCGGATTTGACGATGCGCAGGGCCTGCGACAGGCGGGCGGCGGGCGTGCCGGCCGCGTCGGCCTTGCGCTTGCGGGGACCCTTGTATTCGGCCGAGTTGAAGCGGCGGCGGTCGGGGCCGACGTACTGCACGGCCTCCACCCAGTCGCGCGGCTTCATCGTCACCGCTTCCAGGCGCCGTTCCAGGTCCTTGATCGTGAACGGCTTGCGCATGAATTCGTGGATGCCGGCGTCGCGGGCGCCGAAGATCGCTTCGGCCGTGGCTTCGGCGGTGCACATGATGATCGGGGCCTGGCGGCAGGCCAGGTCGCTGCGGCGGATCTTCTTGGCCAGGGCCAGGCCGTCGACGCCGGCGCTGGAATGCTCGACGAAGATCATCTGCGGGTCGACGGTGCGCACCATCCCCCAGCCCTGCTCGATGGTCGGGGCGGAAAAGACCTGCACATTGCCCACGTGGCGCAACTGGTCGCCCAGCAGGCGGACGGCGGCCGTGCTCGGGTCGACGACCAGCACGCGCTGCATCTTGGCGGCGATGCGCTGCAGGGTGCGAGGGTTGCCGTCGAACACGGGGCGGGGTCTCCAGAGGATCGAACCCGACTCTTAACCCCAGGAGGGTAAAAAACCGCTTGATGAACGGACGCGGTCCTGTGCGTCGGATCGACGGCTTCAGATCGCCAGCGAGGCCGAAAGCCCGGAGTCGAAGTCCTGCAGGATGTCGACGGCTTCCTCGACGTCGACGATGGCCGGCTGGCCCTCGGGGAAGCGGTAGCGCCAGAAGCTGGCGATGTGCGAGATCACCCCGACCTTCTCTCCCAGGGACAGGAACATGTCGGGCGCGCGCAGCAGGAACTCGCGGAAGGCCTGGGGCTTGCCGTTGTCGATCAGGTCCTCGAAGGCGTCGTCATAGACCTTGATGGTGCGCAGCACCGCGGCGCGTTCCAGCACGACGCCCTGCTGCAGGCGCTTGCGGGCGTCGTCGACATAGCGGGCGGTCTCGGCCTCGCGGGCGCCGGTGATGACCATCTGGCCGATCTCGCCGGCCGTGGCGGTCAGCTGCGGCCACAGGCGCGTGAGCATCCACTTGTAATAGAGGAAACCCTTCCAGCTGAAGACGCCTTCCTTGAAGCTCTCGCCTTCCAGCACCAGGGTCTCGCGCAGCGGCTCCAGCCGCTCGTCGACGTCGGTGGACAGCAGGGCCTCGACCAGGCGGGCGGCGGCCGCGCCGTTGACCCGGCCGCTGTCGCGGTAGGCCAGGTCGATCAGCCGCGAGATCTCGACGGCGACAAAGCCCTGCATCTGCTCCAGGTCGCTCGGCGACAGGGCGAAGTAGCAGGGGGCCACGATCATGCCGTGGCGGCGCAGGTGCTCGCGCAGCAGGAACGGGTCCAGCGACGGCAGCATGTCGATCATGCGCAGCGTGGCCAGGTCCCGCGTCATGTCCGACGGGTCGTTGCAGGCCTCGCGCAGCAGGTCGATCCAGCCGCGCTGGCCCACGAAGAACGACTGGCCGCCCAGCGACAGGTCGCTGCGCTCGAACGGGATGATGATCTTGGTCGCCGTCGGCCGCGCCTCGTCGAACAGGAACAGGTCGTCGCTGCGCAGGCGGTGCTTGACGATCAGGGCGTTGTTGAGGACCCGGTTTCGAAACAGCGGGTGCTGGGAATATTCGGGCCGCTGGCTGCTGTCGGCGGCGATGGCCAGCAGGTTCAGCACCCGGCTGGTCGACGCGGTGCGCTCCAGGGCGCGCAGGCTGCGCGTCAGGCGGTCCGGCTTGCGGACGGGAGCGAGCTTTCGGCGCGCGGACAAGATCAGGAGCCCCCTTGGTTACGGGGGAAGTTGTAGCGCTGGCGGACTAAACAAACGCTAACCGTGACCGCAGGTAGTCACCGGAATGGGGATTAGCGGATGGCGGGAGCGCCGGCTTTGTAAGGAACCTCCCCCTATGGGGGAGGCGATCGCGCAGCGATCGGTGGGGGGAGTTTGCGAAATCGGCGAAGGTCGGTGGAGGCTGATAACGGCCCCCCACCGGCCTTCGGCCGCCTCCCCCACAGGGGGAGGTTTCTCGCTCAAGATCCTCCCCCTTCAGGGGGAGCATTTCATCACCCCTCGAACGGATCGCGCATCAGGATGGTGTCGTCGCGCTCGGGGCTGGTCGACAGCAGGGCCACGGGGGCGCCGATCAGTTCCTCGACGCGGCGCACGTACTTGATGGCGTTGGCGTTGAGGTCCTTGAACGAGCGGGCGCCGGCGGTGCTTTCGCTCCAGCCTTCCATTTCCTCGTAGATCGGCTCGGCGGCGGCCTGGTCGCGCATGCCGGCCGGCAGGTAGTCGACGACCTTGTCGCCAATCTTGTAGCCGACGCAGATCTTCAGGGTCTCAAGGCCGTCCAGCACGTCCAGCTTGGTCAGGGCGATGCCGTCGATGCCGTTGATGGCCACCGACTGGCGCACCAGCACCGCGTCGAACCAGCCGCAGCGGCGCGGACGGCCGGTGTTGACGCCGACCTCGCGGCCGACCGTGGCCAGGTGCTTGCCGACCTCGTCCGACAGTTCGCAGGCGAACGGGCCTTCGCCGACGCGGGTGGTGTAAGCCTTGACGATGCCCAGCACGTAGCCCGGACCCTTGGGGCCCATGCCCGAACCGGCGGCGGCCTGGCCGGCGACGGTGTTGGACGAGGTGACGAACGGATAGGTGCCGTGGTCGACGTCCAGCAGGGCGCCCTGGGCGCCTTCGAACAGGATGCGGCGGCCGGCCTTCTTGGCCTGGTCCAGCACCCGCCAGGCCGGCTGGGCGTAGGCGAGGATCTGCGGGGCGATCTCCATCAGCTGGTCGAACAGCTGCGTAGCGTCGGCGTCCGGCAGGCCAAGGCCGCGGCGCAGGGCGCCGTGGTGGCTGAGCAGGCGCTCGATCTTCGGCTTCAGGGCTTCGGGATCGGCCAGGTCGGCGACGCGGATGGCGCGGCGGCCGACCTTGTCCTCGTAGGCCGGGCCGATGCCGCGGCCGGTGGTGCCGATCTTCTGGCTGGAGGCGGCTTCACGCGCCTGGTCCAGGTCGCGGTGCAGCGGCAGGATCAGGGTGGCGTTGTCGGCCAGCACCAGCAGGTCGGGGGTGATGTTGACGCCCTGGTCGGCGATCTTGCCGATCTCGGTCAGCAGGTGCCACGGGTCGACGACCACGCCGTTGCCGATGACCGAGGTCTTGCCTTGCACGACCCCCGACGGCAGCAGGGCCAGCTTGTAGACCTTGCCGTCCACCACCAGCGTATGGCCGGCGTTGTGGCCGCCCTGGAAGCGCACGACGACGTCGGCCCGGTTGGAGAGCCAGTCGACGATCTTGCCCTTGCCCTCGTCGCCCCACTGGGCGCCCACGACGGTCACGTTGGCCATGATAGAGATATGCCTTGTCACCTGCCCGGTAGCGCCCGCGGCCCTTCGACAGGACTCGGCGGCGGACGTTGTCTCGATTGTAGGTGACGGGCAGGGGCCGTCAGGCGGCCCCCGCGAAGTCAGAAGGCGTAAAGCAGGCGTACGCCCAGATCGTCAAGCCCCTGGTTCTTGCCCTGATGGAAGATCTGGCCGTTCGACAGGTGCACGTAGGACAGCTCGGTCGCCCAGCGGTCGTTGAAACGGTAGCCGAGCGCCAGCTCCGGCTGGAACAGCACCTTCGAGCCGAAGTCGATGCGGGTGTTGTAGAGCTTCAGGCGGCGATCGATCTCGGCCTGGCTGATGCCGGGCTCGTTGACCGGCGGCAGGCCGGTCTCGCCGTCGGTGTAGGCCAGGCCCATGCCCGGACGGAAATAGAAGCCGCCCTTGTCGCCGAAATCGATCGGCCAGGAGAAGCCGGCGGCCACGAAGTTGGAGGTGTTCTCGCTGTTCAGCGACACGAAGGCGTGGACCTGCGGCTTGCCCAGCCAGGTCAGGTTCTCCAGGCGATCGGTGCGGTAGCCCAGGTGCAGGTCGACCCCGTCCTCGCGGCCGGCGGCGCCCAGGCCCACGGCCTCGCCGATGAAGGTGACGTCGTGCTTGTAGGCGCCGACGATCAGTTCGCCGGCTGATGCGGTCGTGGCGCAGGCGAGCGCGGCGCCGGCCACGGCGGCCAACAGTGCGAATTTCATGGTGTCTGACCCCTCAGCAGTATCCGGCTCCCTTATGGCGCGAACCGTCGGTGCGAGCTAGAGCAGGGGCGATCGAATGCTGTGGCCGCACGGCCACATAGCCATTGAGGGGCCTCATGACCGTCTCGCTCGCCGACATCCAGGCCGCCGCCGAACGCCTCAGGGGCCAGGCCGTGGTCACGCCTTTGCTCGAGAGCGCGGCCCTGTCGGACCGCCTGGGCGGCAGGATCTTCGTCAAGCCCGAGACCCTGCAGCTGGCCGGCGCCTTCAAGTTCCGCGGCGCCTACAATCGCCTGTCGCAGTTCACCGAGGAAGAGCGGGCACGCGGCGTCGTGGCCTTTTCGTCGGGCAATCACGCCCAGGGCGTGGCCCTGGCCGCCGACAAGCTGGGCATGCCGGCCCTGATCGTCATGCCGGCCGACGCGCCGTCGGTGAAGGTCGAGGCCACGCGCGGCTTCGGCGCCGAGATCCGCTTCTTCGACCGCTTCAAGGAAGACCGCGAGGCCATCGCCGCGCAGATCGCCGCCGAGCGCGGCATGATCGTCGTGCCCTCGTACGACGATCCGCACATCATCGCCGGCCAGGGCACGGTCGGGCTCGAGATCATCGACCAGGCCGAAGCCGCTGGCGCGAGCCTGGACAAGGTGCTCTGCCCCATCGGCGGCGGCGGCCTGATCGCGGGAACCTCGACGGCGGTGAAGGCCCTGTCGCCCGCCACCCAGGTCTGGGGCGCCGAGCCGGCCGGCTTCGACGACACCCGCCGCTCGCTGGGCAGCGGCCATCGCGAGGTGATCGACCCCGAAGCCCGCTCGTTCTGCGACGCCCTGCTGGCCCCCACGCCCGGCGCCCTGACCTGGCCGATCAACAGCCGCACCCTCACCGGCGTCGCCGCCGTCACCGACGAAGAGGTCGCCGCCGCCATGCGCTGGGCGTTCATGAACCTCAAGCTCGTCGTCGAGCCCGGCGGCTGCGTCGCCCTGGCCGCGGCGCTGGCCGGCAAGATCGACGTGCGGGACCAGACGGCGGTGATCGTGCTGTCGGGCGGGAACGTGGATCCGGCGGTGTTCGCGGGGGTGTTGGGAGGCTAACAACGATCCTTCTCCCCTTGCGGGAGAAGGTGGCGGCCGAAGGCCGTCGGATGAGGAACCTCCCCCTGTGGGGGAGGCGGCCGTAGGCCGGAGGGGGGACGTTCTCGACTTCCGCCGAGCTGATCGGCTGTGTGGCTATTCCCCCCACCGATCGCGTTGCGATCGCCTCCCCCACAGGGGGAGGTTCTTGAAGCAAGCCCACTTTCTCGCCACCCCCTAGTCGCGGTCAAAACCTCCCGCTAGGGTCCGCGACCTCGAAACGAACCGCTCGAAAAGAGTAGCGACGATGAAACGCCTTCTCCTCGCAACCGCGCTGATCGCCGCGCCCATGCTGGCTCACGCCGCCGACGCGCCCAAGATCGATCCCGCCAGGCTGTCGCAGCACATCAAGGTGCTGTCGTCCGACGAATTCGAGGGCCGCGGCCCCGCCACCGAGGGCGAGAAGAAGACCGTCGCCTACGTCGTCGAGCAGATGAAGGCGATCGGCCTGGAGCCGGCCGGCGACCTGCAGACCGACGGCAAGCGCGCCTGGACCCAGGACGTGCCGCTGGCCAAGTTCGAGATCGCCGGGCCCGTCAGCGCCCACATCATGGCCGGCCCCGACCACGTCATGCTGAGCCAGGGCGAGCAGATCGCCATCCGCGCGGCCATGACCAATGTCGACAAGGTGTCGATCAAGGACGCCCCGCTGGTCTTCGCCGGCTACGGCGTCACCGCGCCCGAGCGCAACTGGGACGATTTCAAGGGCCTGGACGTCAAGGGCAAGATCGTCGTCGTGCTGATCAACGACCCGGACTTCGAGACGGGTAAGGGCGATTTCGGCGGCAAGGCCATGACCTACTACGGCCGCTGGACCTACAAGTACGAAGAGGCCGCCCGTCGCGGCGCCGCCGGCCTGCTGATCGTCCACGAGACCGCGCCGGCCTCCTACGGCTGGGCCACGGTGAAGAACTCCAACACCAACACGATGTTCGACATCGTCCGCAAGGATCCCTCCAAGAGCCACCCGGCCCTGGAAGGCTGGATCCAGCGCGACGTGGCCGTCGACCTCTTCAAGAAGGCCGGCCTCGACTTCGAGACCCTGAAGAAGCAGGCCCAGACCCGCGACTTCAAGCCGGTGGACCTGAAGGCGACCTTCTCGGCCGACTATGCGGTCAAGCACGAGGTCATCGTCTCCAAGAACATCGCCGGCCGCGTGAAGGGCACGCAGTATCCGGACGAGACCATCATCTACAGCGGCCACTGGGACCACCTGGGCGTGGGCCTGCCGGACGCCAAGGGCGACAAGATCTACAACGGCGCCGTCGACAACGCCGATGGCATCGCCGCCCTTCTGGAACTGGGTCGCGCCTTCAAGGCCGCGCCCGCGCCGCAGCGCTCGGTGATGTTCCTGGCCGTCACGGCCGAGGAAAAGGGCCTTTTGGGCTCGGAATACTATGCGGCCAACCCGCTGTTCCCGCTGGCCAAGACGGTCGCCGACCTCAACATCGACGCCCTGTCGGCCGCCGGCCCGGCCAAGGACGTCACCACCTCGGGCGACGGCAAGGTCGACCTGCAGGACATGCTGGTGGCCAAGGCCAAGGAAGAGGGCCGCTATTTCACGCCCGATCCCGTGCCGCAGGCCGGCCACTTCTACCGCTCGGACCACTTCCCCTTCGCCAAGCGCGGCGTGCCGGCGATCTCGGTCGGGTCGGGCAGCGATCTCGTGAAGGGCGGCAAGGAGGCCGGCGAGAAGGCCGAGGCCGACTACAACGCCAACCGCTACCACCAGCCGGCCGACGAATGGTCGGCGGACTGGGACCTGTCGGGCCAGGCCATGGACATCGGCCTGTTCTACAAGGTCGGCGCGGACCTGGCGAATTCGCGCGCCTGGCCCGAGTGGCAGGCGGGGTCGGAGTTCAAGGACCTGCGCGACAAGACCAAGGCCGAACGGAAGTAAGTTCTGCCGCCGTGCCTAGAGATCCTCGCCCTTCGACAAGCTCAGGGTGAGGATCTCGGTTGCGCCCGTTGCCGAGCGGGCGCGTTCAATGACGTATCACTAGCCCTCATCCTGAGCTTGTCGAAGGACGAGGGCGGACCCGCTCACGCAACATGACCGCCTCCGTTTTCGACCTCTTCAAGCTGGGCGTCGGCCCTTCCAGCAGCCACACCATGGGCCCGATGACGGCGGCGGTGATGTTCGTCGAGCGGCTGCGGGTCGCCGGCAAGCTGGCCATCACGTCCCGCGTCGAGATCCGGCTCTACGCTTCGCTGGCCTTGACCGGCAAAGGCCACGCCACCGACCGCGCGGTGATCCTGGGCCTGATGGGCTTCGCGCCGGCGCAGCTCGATCCCGACGCCGGCGAGGCCGCGCTGGCGCAGACCAAGGCGACGCAGTGGATGATGCTGGGCGGCGAGGTCGGGATCGGCTTCGACGAGGCCCGTGACATCGTCTTCGCCGGCCACGAGCGCCTGCCCCAGCACCCCAACGCCCTGACCTTCAGCGCCTTCGACGCCGAAGGCGGCGTGCTGGCCGAGCGCACCTATTTCTCGATCGGCGGCGGCTTCGTGCGCGACGAGAGCGAGATGGGCCGCAATGCCCCGCCCGAGGAAGGCCCGGCCATCCCGTTCCCGTTCGAAAGTGCGGCCGACCTCTTGGAGCGCGCCGACAAGGCGGGCCTGACCATCGCCCAGGTGATGGCCGCCAACGAGCTAGCCCGGATGAGCGAGGGCGAGATGAACGCCGGCCTCGACCGCATCTTCGGGGCCATGGAGGCCTGCATCGACCGCGGCATGCGCGAGGACGGCGTCCTGCCCGGCGGCCTGTCGGTCAAGCGCCGCGCCCGCCAGATCCACCAGACCATCCTGGGCCGGATGGAGCGCCAGATGAGCGATCCGCTGGCGGCCATGGATTTCGTCAACCTGTGGGCCATGGCGGTCAACGAGGAGAACGCCGCCGGCGGCCGCGTCGTCACCGCCCCGACCAACGGGGCGGCGGGCCTGGTGCCGGCCGTGCTGCGGTTCTTCGTCCGCTTCCACAAGGGTACGCCCGAGCAGATCCGCACCTTCCTGCTGACGGCGGCGGCGATCGGCGCGCTCTACAAGAGGAACGCCTCGATCAGCGGGGCCGAGGTCGGCTGCCAGGGCGAGGTGGGCGTGGCCTGTTCGATGGCGGCCGGCGGCCTGTGCGCCGCGCTGGGCGGCACCAACGCCCAGATCGAGAACGCCGCCGAGATCGGCATGGAGCACAATCTGGGCCTCACTTGTGATCCCATTGGCGGCCTGGTGCAGATCCCCTGCATCGAGCGCAACGCCATGGGCGCCATCAAGGCCATCGACGCCGCCCGCCTGGCCCTGCTGGGCGACGGCCAGCACTCGGTCAGCCTCGACAAGGTCATCGCCACGATGAAGCGCACCGGCGAGGACATGAACGAGATCTACAAGGAGACCTCGCTCGGCGGCCTCGCCGTGGGCCTGTCGGTCAATCGGGTGGAGTGCTGAACCAAGATCCTCCCCCTGAAGGGGGAGGTGGCCCGGAGGGCCGGAGGGGGAAGCGGCTGCTGACATGCCGCTAGAACTTCCCCCTCAGTCGCTCCGCGACAGCTCCCCCTTCAGGGGGAGCATCTGGGCCACCCTCTCAGGAAAGATAGGCTTCCCACCTGATCGCCGTTCTTTAAAATGAGTGTTTGAACGAGGCCCGCCCCCGTCCCAGGTTAGAGCGGCCCGGCAGGAGGAACCCATGCGCGACTACCTGAAGTTCTAC
This sequence comes from Caulobacter radicis, assembly GCF_003094615.1. GTDB lineage: Bacteria > Pseudomonadota > Alphaproteobacteria > Caulobacterales > Caulobacteraceae > Caulobacter > Caulobacter radicis. The sequence goes on from NZ_QDKO01000030.1 coordinate 63,833, forward strand.
ATCGACGGCCAATGGGTCGAAGCGAAGTCCGACAAGACGGTGGACGTCATCAACCCCGCGACGGAAGCCGTCGCCGGCCGGGTGACCCTGGGTTCGGTGGAAGATGTCGACCTCGCCGTCCGCGCCGCCCGCAAGGCCTTCGCGACCTATTCCCAGACCAGCCGCGAGGAGCGCATCGACCTGCTCGAGCGCATCATCGCCGAGTACCAGAAGCGCTTCGAGGACATGGCCAAGGCCATCACCGAGGAGATGGGCGCCCCCGCGTGGCTGGCCCAGCGCGCCCAGGCGGCCATGGGCATCGCCCACGTCCAGACCTCGCTGCAGGTGCTGAAGGACTACAGGTTCGAGGAGGATCGCGGCACGACGCGCCTGGTCAAGGAGCCGATCGGCGTCTGCGCCTTCATCACGCCGTGGAACTGGCCGGTGAACCAGATCGCCTGCAAGGTCGCGCCCGCCCTGGCCGTCGGCTGCACCATGGTGCTGAAGCCCTCGGAAGTGGCGCCGTTCTCGGCCTGGGTGTGGACCGAGATCCTCGAGGCCGCAGGCGTGCCGGCAGGCGTCTTCAACCTGGTCAACGGCGACGGCCCCACGGTCGGCGCGGCGCTGTCCAGCCATCCTGAAGTCGACATGGTGTCGTTCACCGGCTCGACCCGCGCCGGCATCGAGGTGGCCAAGAACGCCGCCCCGACCGTCAAGCGCGTGCACCAGGAGCTGGGCGGCAAGAGCCCCAACATCATCCTCGACGACGCCGACTTCCAGCGCGCCGTCGGCGGCGGCGTGGCCTCGGTGATGATGAACTCGGGCCAGTCGTGCAACGCCCCGACCCGGATGCTGGTCCCGGCCAAGCGCATGGACGAGGTGATCGCCATCGCCAGGGCCGCCGCCGAGGCCCACACGGTCGGCGACCCGAACGGCAATTCCAAGCTCGGCCCGGTGGTCTCCGAGGTGCAGTGGACCAAGATCCAGGGCCTGATCCAGAAGGGCGTCGACGAGGGCGCGACCCTGGTGTCCGGCGGTCCGGGCAAGCCCGAGGGGCTGGAGACCGGCTACTACGTCAAGCCGACCGTCTTCGCCAACGTCACCCCCGACATGACCATCGCCAAGGAAGAGATCTTCGGCCCGGTGCTGTCGATCCTCGGCTACGACAGCGTCGACCAAGCCGTGGCGATCGGCAACGACACCGAATACGGCCTGGCGGCCTACGTCTCCGGCGGCGACCCCGCCGGCGTCCGCGCGGTGGCCGCCAAGCTGCGCGCCGGCCAGGTCAACCTCAACGGAGCCAGTCCCGACCTGATGGCCCCGTTCGGCGGCTACAAGATGAGCGGCAACGGCCGCGAATGGGGCGACCACGCCTTCGGCGAGTTCCTCGAAACCAAGGCCATCCTCGGCTACGCGCCCAAGCAGGCGGCGGAGTAGGCGTAGTTTCCTTCTCCCACCGAGCTCCCCTTCTCCCATAGGGAGAAGGAGGGGCCCAGGCGCAGCCTGGGAGGATGAGGGGTTACGAGGCCGGCCGGCGCGCCGGTACGATCTTGGATAAAGCGGTGAGGGTTTAACCCCTCACCTTCCCACCGCTGCGCGGCGGGCCCCTCCCTCTCCCTGTGGAAGAGGTTACTCGGAGAGCCGCGCTCGCGCCGCGAGGACCTGCTCGTCATAGTCTGGGGCGAACGGCGCTGTGAGTTACTTTTCCAGCATCGCGACCAAGTCGTCGATCACCGCCCGTTTCGCCGGCGCCAGGACGCCGTCGTCCATTTCCGACAGCCACTCGAACAGGACCAGCGCCTCGCCCTGGGTCAGCGTGAGAGCAAGGTCGTCGCTCACCAGCTCACGCTGGCCCGGGTCAGCACCAGGGTCTTGTCCGAGATCCCCCAGCCCATCAGGCCCTCCGGCTTGGCGCCCGGCGAGGGTGCGGCGCGGGGCCAGCCTTCGCGGGTTTCCAGGGCGGCGGCTTCGACGCGGCCGGCGCCGTTCAGGCGGCTGAAGCTCAGGGTCACGCCGTTGGGATCGGGGGCGTGGTAGGTCAGGCTGGTCCACTCGCCGCGCTTGGTGGTCAGGGGCACGGGACGGCCGTTGAGGCGCGCGCCGGCCAGCATGCCGTCGGGCTTGATGCGCAGGGTGACGTACTCGGCGCCGGGGCCGGGGATCACCCGCACCAGCAGGCGCTCGCCGGCGTGTTCCATGATCAGCTGCGGCGGATCCAGCGGCACGGGCCGGGCCTCGGCCATCCAGACCTTGGAGCGGAAGAACGGCGGCAGCTCTTTCTGGGCCGGGGTTCCGCCCTGGGCGACCAGGGCGCCGCGCGACCAGGCGTCCAGGCGCGGCAGGGTCGAGATCCGCCAGGCCTGGCCGCTGGACAGGTCCGACAGGTGGGCGGCCTCGGTCAGTTCGGGCCGGGCCGGCGTGGCGCCGGCCAGCACGGCGTAGGCGACGAGGCCGCCGCCGACCGCCGCCACCAGGGTGGCGGGGATGGCCGCCAGCTTCAGGGCCGAAAAGTCGTGGGCCAGCGGGATCAGGGCGGGCAGGGCCAGCAGGCCGAACGCCGCCAGGATCGCCGGTAGGCCAACGCCCAGCCCCGCGAAGGTCCACGCGCCCCACGCGCCGACCTGGACGACGACCACGATCGCCGACAGGGCGACGCAGGCGGTCAGGGCCCAGGCCACGCGGCGGTCGCGGGTGCCGCCCTTGGCCAGCACCAGAACGGCGGCCAGGGCGGCGACCAGCAGTGGCCACACCGCCATCACAGAGCCGCCGGGCAGCAGGACCATGGCCGCGACGGCGATAGCCAGCAGGCCGACGAGGGCGCCGATCCAGGCGCCGAGCACGCCCACCGGCTTGCCCAGCGACGCCCAGACCAGCACGGCGCTGGCGACGCCCAGGCCGGCGCCCACGGGGTCGAGGGCCGGCGGGCCGCCGATCAGGCAGGTCGCGCCGCCGGCCGCCAGGGAAAGGAGGCTCGGCCAGATCCGCGCCGCGCCCTTGGCCTGGCCGATGACCACGGCCAGGGCGACGCCGACCAGTATGGCGGTGCAGCCCAGCAGCAGCGGGTCGAACCGGCCGAGCAGGGCGTAGTGGGCCTGCAGGTCGGCGACATGCAGCAGCTTTCCGGTCAGGTGCAGGACGAGGCCGCCCGACGTCCCGACCAGCAGGAAGCCGGCGAGGCCCTTGAGCAGTTCGACGACGCTGGTCCCCCGGATCATCAGGCCGCGGGCCAGGGCGTACAGCACCAGCACGCCGGCCAGGGCCAGCAGGCCCCAGGCGACCTCGACCGGATAGCTGACCAGGAACAGGCCGAAGACGTCGGAATAGACGGCGTTGGGCGCCTTGCCCGGCAGGGTCTGGGCCGTCGCCAGGGCGCGGGCGGTGGGCAGCACCTGGTCGCCGAAGTGCTGCAGGCTGCCCTGGTCGAGGTGGTCGGCCTTGGCCAGCGGCGTGTGATAGGCCAGTTGGTCGTCGATGAAGGCGAAGTTCAGCCCCGGCAGGCCGGCCTTCACCGCGTGGGTGAAGTCGGTGTCGTTGGGCATCTTTTCATAGACCGCAGCGGCCAGCGAGTTGGCGGCCGGCCGCATGGCCTCGCGGGCGAAGAGGGCCATCAGGGCGCCGTTCTGCGGACCGGTCTGGAACATCGCCGCCCGGCCGCTGTCGCCGCGCGCTTCCATGTTGATGACCACGCCGATCTTCTGGCGCAGCGGGTCGCGGGCGAAGAACGCGTCGGCGCCCAAGAGGCCCTGTTCCTCGCCGTCGGTGAACAGGAAGATCACGTCGCGGGCCGGCGTCGGCCCGGCCTTCAGGGCGCGGGCGACCTCGAGGGCGGCGGCCACGCCGGCGGCGTCGTCGGCCGCGCCCGGCGAATTGGCCACCGAGTCGTAGTGGCTCATGATCAGCACGGCGGGCTTTGAGCGGTCGGCGCCCGGCAGCACGCCGATGATGTTCTGCACCGAGCCGGCGACCAGCCAGCGGCCGTCGTTGCGCGGGCCGGTGTAGCCCTCGTCGGCGCGCACGGACAGCTCCAGCCCCAGCGACGAGATCTTGGCCATCAGGTGGTCGCGCACCCGGACGATGTCGGTCGAGCCGGTGGGGTGGGGGCGCAGGGCGATGGTGCGCACGTCGGCCATGGCGCGCTGCGCCGAAAACGCGTCGGGCGGGGCGCTGGCGGGAACGACTGGCGGCGATCTCTGCGCCAGGGCGGCCAGCGCCAGGCCCAGCAGCAGGCAGATCCAGAAACCCAGAAGTCTGATCGCTTTCATGCGCGGCTCGCCCTCGCGTCCATCCCCGGCGGTTCGCCCCCTCGGCGAGGGTGCGGGTGTTCGCGCGCGGGGGGAACGGGAAAGGCGGGCGTGCGGAGCGAAAATGGGCCCCAGGCGCTAGGGTTTTCCCCAGCATGGCGGCACGGGGCGGCCGCGCTATGCGTCGGGTCCTCCGTCACTTCTATCGAGGTCATCGATGAGCATCGTTCCCGCCTTCGCGATCCTGGCCATGCTGGCCGGCGCGCCGCCCCAGGCGACGGGGCCGACCGAGGCGAACGGCAAGGCGATCGCCATTTCCGGGACCGACCATGTCGAGACCCTGGCGTGCGAGGGCCGCGCCGTGGCGATCACCGGGGTCGACAACACCGTCACCCTGACCGGCGTGTGCAAGAGCCTGGAGATCTCGGGCAGCGGCAACACCGTCACGGCGACCATCGCGCCCGGCGGGGTGCTGTCGGTCACCGGCACGGACCAGAAGGTGCGCTGGCGCTCGACCGGCGAGGTCCGCCGCAGCGTGACCGGCGTCGACAACCAGGTGGTTCGGGAGAAGCCTTAAGGTCGCGCCTTCGGGATCGGCGGGCAGCGGTAGGCGGGCTTCAGGCGCAGCTGGGCCTGTGTGAGGGGAACGGTGCGCTCGGCCTCGTCGTCGCCATAGGTTCCGATCGTCGCCTGGCCGGCGAAAGGCGGCGGCTGGCCGGGCTGGCGCTCGCCGACCTTGACCAGCATCAGGCCGCCGAGCGCGTCCAGATCGCCATTGGCCGGGCTGACCGCGGCGGCCCCGACCGAGGCCTGGCCGACGATCGTCCCGGTGACCGAGCTGTCGTTGCCGGCGCTCACAACCCAGCCGAAGGGCACGCGGCAGACCGCGACGATCTCGACCCCGAAGGTCTCGATGTCGAAGCGGTCGGCATAGTCGTTGGCCCCCAGAGGCAAGGCCCCCAGCGACAGCAGATGGTACGGCGGCGGCGCGGGTTCGCAGGCGCTCAAGGCCGCCGCCAGGATCAAGGTCGCCAATGCCGCCCGCTTCATGCCGTCCCCCTTCGCCGCCCTGATGGACGCACGGCGTAGGCGCGCGGGCAAGGGAGGATCGCGGCCGCCGTTGCGCCCGCCGCGCCCGGCTGGCACGGTCGCCGCCGAGCGGTCCTCGGCGCCGCGCGGAGGCGCATCGTGACCCCGTTCCACCACCTGCTGGCCAACAATCTCGTCGCCAACATCACCAACTTCACGGTCTGGTTCGCCCTGACCTTCTACGTCTATCTGGAGACCCGCTCGGTGTTCGCCACCGGCATGATCGCCGGGGTCTATCTGGTGCTGACGGCGGCCTGCGGCTTCTGGTTCGGCAGCCTGGTGGACCATCACCGCAAGAAGACGGCGATGCTGGGGTCCAGCCTGGCCTCGCTGGGGCTCTACGTCCTGGCGCTGGCCGTGCACGAGGCGGCGCCGAAGGGCGCGATCGCCGATGTTGGCCGGCCCTGGCTGTGGGTGTTCATCGGCCTGTGCATGCTGGGGGTGATCGCCGGCAACATCCGCGGCGTGGCCTTGCCCACCCTGGTGACGATCCTCATTCCGGAGGGCCAGCGCGACAAGGCCAACGGCCTGGTGGGCATGGTCAGCGGCATCGGCTTCCTGACCACTTCGGTGATCAGCGGCTTCCTGGTGGCCTGGGGCGGCATGCGGCTCAGCCTCGCCTTCGCCCTGGTCCTGACCCTTGCGGCCTTCGTCCACCTGCTGGCCGTGCAGGTCGACGAGCCGCGCGCCACGGCGGAGGCCGGCGAGCACGCCGCCCCGCGCCGGGTGGACATCGCCGGCACCGTGCGGGTGATCGCCGGGGTGCCGGGCCTGTTCGCCCTGATCCTGTTCGCGACCTTCAACAACTTCCTGGGCGGGATCTTCATGGCCCTGCTCGACGCCTACGGCCTGTCGCTGGTGTCGGTGCAGGCCTGGGGCCTGCTGTTCGGCGTGCTGTCGACGGCCTTCATCCTCAGCGGGATCGTCATCGCGCGGACGGGCCTGGGGCCCAGCCCGTTGCGCACCCTGCTGCTGGTCAACCTGGTCACCTGGGGCGTCTGCTGCGTCTTCACCCTGCAGTCGTCGATCTGGCTGCTGGCGGGCGGCTGCTTCGTCTGGATGCTGCTGGGGCCCTATGCCGAGGCCGCCGAGCAGACCACCCTTCAGAAGGTCGTGCCGCTGGAGCGCCAGGGTCGCGTCTTCGGCTTCGCCCAGTCGGTGGAGCAGGCCGCCTCGCCCCTGACCGCTTTCCTGATCGGCCCGCTGACCCAGTTCGTGGTCATCCCGTTCATGACCAGCGGCGCGGGCGCCGACGCCATCGGCGACTGGTTCGGACGCGGGCCCGACCGGGGGATCGCGCTGGTGTTCACCCTGGCCGGCGTGGTCGGCGTGCTGGCCACCGTGGCGGCGTTCAACTCACGGCCCTACCGGCAGCTGAAGGCGGCGTACGCGGCGGGGTGAGCGACGAGAAGAAGCGGCGGGTCGTGATCCTCAAGTGATCCTGCGACCGCTGCTCGGCTTTCGATTGCGAACCAGTTCTGCAGCGATCTGGCTGAACGACGCTGTCAGCGTCTCGGCGATCTGGCGCATGTCTGCCTTGGCCTTGCGGGTCGTGATATGTGTCAGGACGACCGACCATACGGCGTTGGCGACACCGAACAGCGCCAGCAGTAGTTCAACGCGGTGCGAGTCCAGTCCCATCAGACGCCCTTCAGCTTTGCCGCCAGGCTCAGCAGCTTCTTCGCTCCCGATTTCTCGCGGCGGCTCTTCGACTTCAAGGTAGTGCGCCCGAAGCCGAGCGCGATCATTCCGCCAGCGCCCAGGAAAACTACTACGACAGGCACGGCGGCGCCACCCGTCGCAAGGGTCAGGGCGATCGCACCAGTGGTGACGGTTACCGCTGGCGCGAGACCTGCCCTATCCAGCAGGTCGGCGGCGTCATCCGCGTTGCCGGCGGCCTCTTCCAGCTTGTCGGCGGCGTCTTCGAGAAAAAGGATCAGCAGTTGTCTGAACTCGGGGTCGTTCAGTTCCCTTACAAGCCGCACGAGTTCGAGCTGCGTCGAGACATCGCTGGCGATGGCGAGCAGTTGGTCGGGCGTAACGTCAATGCTTGGCCTAGTTTCGAGGTAGACCTCTCTGGCGCGGTCATAGAAGACACGAGCGAGGCTGAGGTCTGGCAAGGACATGCGTGAATGATGCCGTTTGTACTCCTTGGGAACAAGCTCTGATATCGGTGTCATCCATGCATCGATCGGCCAGAGCGGCTGGCTTTGTTCCGTCGGCTCTCATCACTTCCAAAGAAAAAGGGCGGCCCGCCAAGGCCGCCCTTTCCCTGCCCCAGGCGCCCGTCGCCGGGCGCCCTAGCTGTTTCGATTAGAACTTCGCCCGCAGGGTCACGCCGTAGGTGCGCGGCGCGCCGAGGAAGGCGTCGTAGGTGAGGGTGTCGGCGGCGGGGTTGTAGACCTTGTTGGTCGCCGACAGGCCCGACGAGCCCTGCAGCGGGCCGTTGAACACCACCTGGTAGTAGTCCTCGTCGAACAGGTTCTGGGCCCACAGCTCGACGGCCCACTTGTCGTCGGCGTCGCCCAGGCCGACGCGGGCGTTCACCAGGGTGAAGGCGTCCTGCATCTTGAAGGGGAACAGGTCCGAGCCGGTGTTGTATTCCGAGGAATACTTGGCGCCGATGTTGTACTTGGCCTTCAGCGTGCCGCCGACGGCGTGCTCGTAGGTGATCGAGCCCGAGGCCGACCATTCCGGGGCGAACGACATCTGCGAGCCGGGCAGCAGGGCCAGGGCGTTGGTCGGGTCGTTGGCCACCGGCTGGTCGCCGTACTCGGTCTTGGCGTAGGTCAGGCCGCTCTGGACGGTCAGGCCGCGCACCGGGGTGAACCACAGGAAGTCGACGTCGACGCCCTTGGAGGTCACTTCCTCGACCGAGCGCACCGCGAACGAGGTGCCCAGGAAGGTGTTCAGCTGGAAGTCCGAGAACTTCTGGTAGAAGCCCGTGACGTTGAACAGAACCGTGCGGTTGAACAGGGTGTTCTTCAGGCCCAGCTCGTAGCTGTCGACGAACTCGGCCGGGAACGAGGTGTCGTTGATCGGCACCACGCCGACACCGCCCGAGGGCGTGCCGTTCGACGACTGGGTGCGGTCGAGGTTGAAGCCGCTGCCCTTGTAGCCGCGGGCGTACGAGCCGTAGGCGAACACCGACGGGTTCAGGCGGTAGCTGGCCTTGACCGTGCCGGTCCACTCACGCTCGCTCAGGCTCTGCTCGGTGCCGCGGCCGTTGAACAGCGGGTTGGCCCAGGGCAGGCACATGTTGCCGACGACGGTCGAGACGATGCTGGTGCCGGTGGCGGTGCCGAACAGGGCGGCCGGCACGCCGCGGCCGACCAGGGTCGAGGCCACGCGGGCCTGGCCCGCCGGGGTCAGCAGCACGCCGCAGGCGTTGGAGGCGCCGGTCTGGTAGGTGGACAGGTCCTTCTCTTCGGCCGTGTAGCGCAGGCCCACGGTGACGTCGAAGGCGTCGGTGATCTTCAGCGTGTTGTTGGTGAACAGCGCGATGGTCTTGGAGCGCTGCTTGTAGGTGTCGTGCAGGCCGGTGCCGGCGGTGAACGAGCTGCCGTAGGGCAGGGCGGTGATCTGCGAGGCGAACAGCGCGCTGTTGGCCTGGTTGACCGTGATGCCGGCCGGAGCCAGGGCGCCGGCGACGCCCGACAGGACGATCGTCGACATGTAGGCTTCATAGTCGGCGCCGAAGCGGAAGTTGGCTTCGTTGTCCAGGCGCTCGTCGGCCAGGAAGGCGCCGACCAGCCAGTTCAGGCGCTCGGTGCTGCCGGCCAGGCGCAGTTCCTGGCTGAAGGTGGTGAACTCGGCGTAGTTGGTGCCGTCCTTGGCGCGATAGGTGATGTCGGCCGAGGTGAAGTCGCTGTCCTGGCCGCTGTCGATGCGCCAGTTGCGGATGGCGCTGATCGAGGTCAGCGTGCCGATCGGCAGGTCGATGTCGGCCTGCAGCGAGACGCCCTTGTCCTCGATCTCCTGCGGGGCGCCGCGGTTGGAATAGGCCACGCGCTCGAAGGGCTTGGCCGGGGTGGAGATGCCCGGGCCGGTCGACAGGGCGTTGATCACGGCCGCGGTCGGGCCGGTGCGGATCTGCACGGCGCCGCAGCAGTTCTCGTCGCGCTTGGTGTAGTCGGCGATGATCTTGAAGGTCGAGTTGTCGTCCGGCACGAACAATAGCTGGCCGCGCACGGTGTAGAAGTTCTGGTCGGCGTCTTCCTTCTCGGTGCTCGGGCCCTCGCCCGTGACCACGTCGTTGAAGCCGTCGCGCTGGCGGGCGGCGGCGTAGAGGCGGCCCGCCCACTTGTCGCTGCCGAACAGCGGACCGGTGACCGAGGCGGCCGCGCCCTTGGCGCCGTAGTTGCCGGCGGTGACCTCGGCGTTGGCGCCGAAGCCGAACTCGGGCTCCTTGGTCATGATGTTGATGACGCCGGCCGAGGTGTTCTTGCCGAACAGGGTGCCTTGCGGACCTTTAAGCACCTCGATGCGGTCCATTTCGCCCAGGTCGCCGAACGACACGCCGTTGCGCGGGCGGTAGACGCCGTCGATCACCACGCCGACCGAGCTTTCCAGGCCGGGGTTGTCGCCGACGGTGCCGACGCCGCGGATGCGGGCGGTGGTCGAGGCTTCCGACGTGGTCGAGGTCACGGTCAGGCCCGGCGTCAGGATCGTCAGGTCCTTGATGTCGCGCACGCCGGTGTCCTGCAGCAGCTTGGCGCCGACCGCGGTGACCACCACCGGGGTGTCCTGCAGGTTCTGCTCGCGCTTCTGGGCGGTGACGATGATGCTGTCGACGGTAAGGGTTTCGGGCTCCTGGGCGGCCGCCGCGGCCGAGTCCTGAGCATGGGCGACGCCGACGGCGGCGACGCCCGCGAGCACGACGGCGGAGGCCGTGCCGCGAAGCACCTGGGTAAAGCGCATTTCCTACCTCGGTTCGTTATGACGAGAGCGCTTGCACCGCCCCCGCCGGTTTTTTGATTGGCCTTCACCCGAACGATCGTTCGAATGGACAGCCAATGGTTATGGGCGGTCCGTATGCTCGGCAAGCGAAAACCTTGCTGTGAAACGGTTCGAAGGTTCCTGTTGCGAAACTGCGACAGCGTTATGCGAACATGCCGAGCTTCTTAAAACCGTCCTCTCGGCCGCCTCGACTTGCGCCGGGGGAGGGGCGGGCGCATCTGGCGTCCATGCCGGTCAACGCACGCTATCGCCCCGATTCCCGCTTCGCCCCGCTGGGCGGAGAGTTCGCCGACCCGGTGGCGGCCGCCGATTTTCCGGAAACGATCCTGCGATTCCGCAATGATCGGGCCGCCGCGACCGTGGGCCTGGAGACGCTGACCGACGCCGAATGGGTCGCGCACTTCGGGCGGTTCCAGCCCCTGCCGGGCGCCCAGGCCCAGCCGCTGGCCATGCGCTATCACGGCCACCAGTTCCGCTCCTACAATCCCGAACTCGGCGACGGCCGGGGCTTCCTGTTCGCGCAGACGCGGGAAGAGGGAAGCGATCGCCTGCTCGACCTGGCCACCAAGGGCTCGGGCCAGACGCCGTGGTCGCGGCACGGCGACGGCCGCCTGACCCTGAAGGGCGGCATGCGCGAGATCCTGGCGGCCGGCCTGCTGGAGGCCCTGGGCGTGCCCACCTCGCGGGCCTTCAGCCTGATCGAGACCGGCGAGGCCCTGACCCGCGGCGACGAGCCCAGCCCGACGCGCTCGGCGGTGCTGACCAGGCTGTCGCACAGCCACATCCGCTTCGGGACCTTCCAGCGCCTGGCCTATTTCGAGCGCGCCGACCTGATTTCCAAGATGGTCGACCACGTGGTCGAGACCTATTTCCCGCACCTGGCCGACGCGCCCGACCGGCCGACGGCGATGTTCGAGGCGGTGGTGACCCGCACCGCCCGCCTCGTCGCCCGCTGGATGACCGCCGGCTTCGTCCACGGCGTGCTCAACACCGACAACATGGTCGTCACCGGCGAGAGCTTCGACTACGGCCCGTGGCGCTTCCTGCCGCGCAACGACCCCAACTTCACGGCCGCCTATTTCGACCATTCGGGCCTCTACAGCTTCGGCCGCCAGCCGGAGGCCGGATTCTGGAACCTGCAGCAGCTGGCCACCTGCCTGGTGCTGGTCGCTCCCGACCAGGCCGGGCTGATCGCGGCGCTGAACCGCTTCTCCGACGCCTACAAGGACGGCCTGCGCGAGGCGATGATCGCGCGGCTGGCGGTGAAGAGCCGGGGCGCGGAGGCCGATGTCGAGCTGGTCAACGCCGCCTTCAAGGCCTTGGCGGAAGGGAGCAAGCTTTCCGGCGGCGAGGCCCTGCGCTGGGAGCCGTTCTTCTTCGACTGGTTCGGCGGCGAGGCCTCGGAAGGCCGGGCGCTGGAGGGGCCGCGCGGCGCGCTGTACCAGGATCCGGCCTTCGCCGACTTCCGGTCGCGGCTGTCGGGCTTCGAGCCGGATCGTCCCGCACGCCTGGAAAATCCCGTGTTCGGACGAACCGAGCCGGAGGAGCTGCTGATCGAGGAGGTCGAGGCCCTGTGGGCGCCGATCGACCAGTCCGACGACTGGGCGCCGCTGAACGACAAGCTGGCGCGGATCGAAAACGCTCGGGCGGCCTACGACTTCGATGTGTGAGCTGGACGACTGACATAAGTTTGAGGCATTTATGCCGCATGCTGAGTTTTCCGGAGTCGCACCCGGAACCAACGTCAAGCTTGCGATTTAAGCGTGCTGGACGGCGGTCTATCAACCCCGCGGCCGACCCCTTCCCCCGAGGGCGGCGGGACAAGGTGGAGAATAACGCATGCGCATCTTCCAACCGATCATGCTGGTCTGCGCCGTGGCCCTGTCGTTCATCGGCGCCCTTGGCCTTCCGGGCTGCGCCCGCGCCATCGGCGAAGCGCTCTCGGACGGACCCGAGCTGGCGTAAGCCAAGAGATCCTCCCCCTCTGGGGGAGGTGGCCCGGATGGCCGGAGGGGGGGGACGTTTTCAGCTTCCGCTGACGTCCCTCATCCCTTGCTCCTCCCCTCTCCGTCGGCTTCGCCGACACCTCTCCCAGAGGGAGAGGATCTATTGCGCCAAATCCGCCACACTCGCCGCAACTTCCGCGCGCGCCGCTCGCCGCCCCCTGGCGCGACCTCGCATAACCCTGTAATCGCCCGCCTCCCGATAAGGACCTTCGAGACCATGGCGCGCAAAGCCCCAGCCTTCATGACCGTCAGCTACCAACTCGACCTGCAGGTCGAGGGTAACGACGCGTGCATGCTGGAGGGGAAGACGGCCTAGGTCCGAAAGGATTTCGGGAAGTACGAAGAAAACCCCTCCTGGCCTTGGCCGGAGGGGTTTTTCGTTTTTGCGCGGAAGTTCCAACGACCATGACGCCGGGAGGGGCGGATTGGAAAGGAGAAGCCGATGAGCGGCTTCATGGACATCGAAAGCGGGGGCGCGCCGATCAAGGCGTGGACCCAAGGGGTGCCGATCGAGGAGCCGGCGCTCAAGCAGCTGCGCAACGTCGCCAGCCTGCCGTTCATCCACAAGCACGTGGCGGTGATGCCCGACGTGCACTGGGGCATGGGCGCGACCGTGGGTTCGGTGATCCCGACCTGGAAGGCGATCATCCCGGCCGCCGTGGGCGTCGACATCGGCTGCGGCATGATGGCGGTGCGCACCTCGATCCGCGCCGAGCACCTGCCCGACAACCTGCTTGCGATCCGCTCGTCGATCGAGGCGGCCGTGCCGCACGGCCGCACCGACAACGGCGGGCGCAACGACAAGGGAGCCTGGCAGACCGAACCCCCGGCGATCGCCGCGGCGAAGTGGGCCTACCTGAAGGCCGGATACGACGACATCGTCGACCGTAACCCCAAGGCCGCCCACCCGCGCGGGTTCGGGCATCTGGGCACGCTGGGCACGGGCAACCACTTCGTCGAGCTGTGCCTCGACGAGGCCGGCGACGTGTGGGTGATGCTGCACTCGGGCTCGCGCGGGGTCGGCAACAGGTTCGGGACCTACTTCATCGAGCGGGCCAAGCACGAGATGCGGCGCTGGTTCATCAACCTGCCCGACGAGGACCTGGCCTACTTCGCCGAAGGCAGCGACGGCTTCGTCGACTACGTGCGGGCGGTGGCCTGGGCCCAGAAGTACGCCCGCGCCAACCGCGAGGTGATGATGGACCAGGTCCTCTCGGTGCTGCGCGAGCGGTTCCCTGACCTGGTGGTGACGCAGGAGGCGGTGAACTGTCACCACAACTACGTCTCCAAGGAGAAGCACTTCGGCAAGGACGTCTACCTGACCCGCAAGGGCGCGGTGTCGGCCAAGGCCGGGGAGCTGGGCATCATCCCCGGCTCGATGGGCGCCAAGTCGTTCATCGTGCGCGGCAAGGGCAACCCGGACTCGTTCTGCACCTGCTCCCACGGGGCGGGCCGCGCGATGAGCCGCAACGAAGCCAAGCGCCGGTTCACGGTGGAGGACCACGTCGCGGCCACGGCCGGCGTGGAATGCCGCAAGGACGAAGGCGTGATCGACGAAACCCCGATGGCCTACAAGGACATCGACGCGGTCATGGCCGCCCAGAGCGATCTGGTGGAGATCGTCCACACGCTGCGCCAGGTGGTGTGCGTCAAGGGCTAGCCGCGTGACAGCCGAAAGTGTGTGCGGTTTCGGCGCCCGTCACGCGGCCACTTGGAGACGAGCCTGCGTGCAGGCTCTGGGACGCCGTCCGACCGAGAGGTCGGGCGGCGTTTTGCGTGCCGGGCGTGTCGCTTACCCATTCTGGGCGGGTGGTGCGTACAGCACGCGCGTCTGTTGCTAAGCCGCTGCTCAAGGTTGACCTGAGGCGCGCGCCATGGCCACGGAAGTCCCGTTCCCGAACCGGTCCTTCTACATCGTCTCCAAGCTGCCCGGCGACGAGCGCATGGCGCTGACGAAAGGCGACGGGGACAAGGTGGCGCTGCAGCCGTTGGTCGGCGCCTTCGAGCAGTTGTGGACGACCGAGGACCACGCGCAGGAAGGGTCGGTGCTGCGGCACCTGGCCAGCGGCCTGGCCCTGACCTATCGAACCCGGCGCTACTCGACGCCCAGGGCCGGCGGCTACGAGACGCCCGAGGGGCTCGTGCACCTGACGCCGCTCGTTCCGGGCGAGGTGCGGCAGGTCTGGCGCGCCGAAGCGGTGAACGGCTGGGTGGCGCTGAACACCCGCCTCGACTGGGAGCGCAAGCTGAACGTCTATCGCTCCGACCCGCGCGGCGACATCGGCGTCTACCCCTGGGATCGCGGCGCCAACAACGAGTGCTGGGATCTGCTGGTCGAGAACGGCCACGTGATCGTCGCCGACATGCGGTACGTCGGGCAGGGGGCGGTCGAGCTCGAGTATCTCGCCGGGCGGCCGGGGCCGGTCATGACGGTCGACAACCGCGCCGGAGACACGCTGCTGACCGACGTGCGCTGGGCGCCGCGTAGCTACAAGATCGAGCGTGCGTTCGTCATCGACGAGGCCAGCAAGCGCGGCGGCCTGCCGGCGCTGGGGCCGGTCTTCGGTTTCCACCTCGCCGCGGAGGGCGCGCCCGACCGCCAGGTTCTGGAGCGCCCGATCGGTCCCATGGCGGAGGGGCGTTCCGACGACCTGGAACTGGAGATGGTGGACGACCCGGCGCAGGTGCTGATCGAGGTCCCGCCGGGACGGATCTATGGCTACCGGGTGGTGGTCCAGTATGCCCGGGTCATCGCGCCGTTCATCGCGACCCTGCGTCTGGGATCGTCGGTCTCCGGCCGTCTCTCCGGAGAGGCGGTGGTCAAGGGACGGTTCTTCGGCGTCAATCCGGTGAGCAGCGAGATCGAGGTGCAGGACCTCACCGCTGTCGGCGTTGACGGCGGTGAGGGCGAGCTCGTCGGCTCGCTGACGCCGGCCTAGGCGGGCCGGCTCGCGCGCCGCAGCCACAGCTCGGCGACGATCAGGTTGGGAACCCAGGCCAGGAACGAGATGGCGCGGTACCAGGGCAGGAACGGCAGGTCGAGAACCATCACCAGCGGCAGGTAGAGCCGCAGGGTGACGGCCGCCAGGGTCAGGGCCCAGGAGCGGATCATCCAGCGGCGGTGCTCGACATAGCGGCCCTGCACGGCCGCGCGCCAGCCCAGGACGTTGACGGCGATCCAGATGACCGCGAGCAGGCCGAAACCCGCCGTGGCGATCGATCCGGCATGGGAGCCGGGCGCCAGGACCAGGCCCGCGACGCCGCCGACCAGGCATCCCAGCACATACACCCTGCCTGTCCAGCGATGCGGCGGGCCAGCGCCCCGGCGCAGGGCGGGGATGAACTGCAGCGACCCCAGCACCAGCGCGGTGACCGAGCCGGCGATGTGGACGAAGAGCCACGGAACCCCGCGCGGATTGCCCAGGGCCTGGGCCGGGGTCTGGGGCGGGCTCAGCAGGTAGCGCGCGGAATAGGCGGCGATCCCCAGGCAGAGAAGGCCGATGACGATCCAGGCGAGGCGGGCGCGCCAGGACATAGGCGCTGGGTGGGGCGCTGGGTGGGGCGCGGGTCGGAGGGCGGCGGTCGTGGCGGTCAAGGCTAAGGTCCCCGTTGCGAATTGACGCAACCTCGTTGCCGGACGGCCGACGGCTCGCTAGGCCTTGCTTCGCGAACGGCGCCGGGGCTGCGCGAACGGGACGGCATGGACAGCGGGACGGACAGCTGGACGGACAGGGCGGGCGGAAACCTCGCCGCGCGGCGTTGGGCGATAGACCTCGCCATGCTGGTGGCGATCGGCCTGGTGATGGGGTTCCTCGGGCCCTTCGCCTCGGAGCGCGCGCCCGTGGTGCAGCGCTATGTCTACTGGATGATCTGCATGGTCGGCGGCGGGCTGATCGGCATCGGCGTGGACGCCGTTCTGAGCCGGTTCGTGCCCGCGACCTGGCCGCGGGTGATCGTGGTGTCGGTGCTGATGACGCCGCTGGTGTCGCTGTTCGTGTTGACGACCGAGCACCTGGTCATGGGCGGCGCGTTCAAGCCGCACGGCTATGTGCGCCTGCTTTGGCAGGTGTGGCCCATCTCGCTGGCGGTGATGGTGGTGCGGGCCCTGGCCTGGCGACGGGCGGTTGCGCGGGTCGAGACCCGGACCGTCATCGCCCCGCCGCTACCGCAGGCCGAAGCGGTCTTCCGACGACGTCTGTCAGCCAAGCGGCGCGGGGCGCGGCTGATCGCCGTCGAGGCCCACGACCACTACCTGAAGGTCCACACCGACGCCGGCGTCGAGATGATCACCCTGCGCTTCAGCGAGGCCCTGGAGGAACTGGCGCAGGCGCATGGCTGGCGCGTCCACCGCTCGTGGTGGATTGCGGCCGAGGCGGTCGAGGCGGTGCGCTGGCGACGCGGCGCGGGCGAGGTCAGCCTCGCCGGCGGCCTCGTCGCGCCGGTCAGCCGCACCCACGCGCCGGTGCTGAAGGACGCCGGCTGGTTCTAGGCGCCATCAACCGTCATCCCGGACAAGCCCCGCGGGGCTTTCCGGGATGACGAAGAGAATGATCCTCACGCCAGGACCGGCATCTTCTCCAGCAGCTTGTCCAGCGTCACCGGGTACTCGCGCACCCGCACGCCGGTGGCGTTGTAGACGGCGTTGGCCACCGCCGCGCCGACGCCGCAGATGCCCAGCTCGCCCACGCCCTTGGCCTTCATCGGCGAGGACATCGGGTCGGTCTCGTCCAGGAAGATCACCTCCTGGTGCGGGATGTCGGCGTGCACCGGCACCTCGTAGCCGGCCAGGTCGTGATTGACGAAGAAGCCGATGCGCTTGTCGACCACCAGCTCCTCCATCAGGGCCGCGCCGGCGCCCATGACCATGGCGCCGATCACCTGGCTGCGGGCCGATTTCGGATTGAGGATCCGGCCCGCCGCGCAGACGGCCAGCATCCGGCGGATGCGGATCTCGGCGGTGTCGGCGTCGACGCCGACCTCGACGAAGTGGGCGCCGAAGGTCGACTGCTGGTGGGTCTTGGTGAGGTCGCCGTACTCCATGAAGTCCTCGGCGGTGACCGGGCCCGAGGCGGCGGCCTGTTCCAGCGGCAGGCTCTGGTTCCCCACCTTCACCCGGCCGTCGGCGAACTGCGCCTGGGCGGCATCCAGGCCCAGCTTGCCGGCCACGGCCTCGCGCAGCTTCACGCAGGCGGCATAGACTCCGGCGGTCGAGCTGTTGGCGCCCCACTGGCCGCCCGAACCGGCCGAGACCGGGAACGACGAGTCGCCCAGGCGGACGTTCACGCGGGTCAGCGGCACGCCCATCATCTCGGCCGCGGTCTGGGCGATGATGGTGTAGCTGCCGGTGCCGATGTCGGTCATGTCGGTCTCGACGGTGACGACGCCGCTGGTCTCCAGCCGCACCCGGGCGGCCGACTTCATCACGAGGTTGTTGCGGAAGGCCGCCGCCACGCCCATGCCGACCAGCCAGCGGCCGTCGCGGGCCTGGCCGGGCTTGGCCCGGCGGCTCCAGCCGAACTTGTCGGCGCCGGTGCGCAGGCACTCGTTCAGCCGCCGCTGCGAGAACGGCCGGCTGGGCTTTTCCGGATCGACCTGGGTGTCGTTGAGCACCCGGAACTCGACCGGGTCGATCCCCAGCTTCTCGGCCAGCTCGTCGACCGCCACCTCCAGCGCCATCAGTCCGGGCGCCTCGCCGGGCGCGCGCATGGCGTTGCCCTCCGGCAGGTCCAGCACCGCCAGCCGGGTTTTCGTCATGCGGTTCTCGCCCGCATAGAGCAGGCGGGTCTGCTGCACGGCCGTCTCGGGCCCGCCGCCGGGCAGGTCGCCCGACCAGCTCTCGTGGCCGATGGCGGTGATCTTGCCGGCGCGGTCGGTTCCGATGCGGATGCGCTGGATGGTCGCCGGCCGATGGGTGGTGTTGTTGAACATGAAGGGCCGGGTCAGGGCCACCTTCACCGGCCGTCCCGCCGCCTTGGCGCCCAGGGCCGCCAGGATGGCGTCGGCCCGCACGAACAGCTTGCCGCCGAAGCCGCCGCCGATGAACGGCGACATCAGCCGCACGTTCTCGCGCGGGACGCCCAGGGTCTTGGCGACGTCGCCGGCGCCCCAGGCGATCATCTGGTTCGAGGTCCACAGGCTCAGCTTGTCGCCCTTCCAGGCGGCGATGCTGGCGTGCGGCTCCATCATCGCGTGGCCGTGGTCGGGGGTGGTGTAGGTCTCGTCCAGCTTCACCGGCGCGGCGGCGAAGGCGGCCTCGAAGTCGCCGACCGCGCTGTCGGGCCCGCCGTCCTTGGGCTTGGTCGCCCCGTCCTTGGCCGAGACCAGGTCGAAGGTCCCCTTGGCGCGCTCGTAGTCCACCTTCACCAGGCCGGCGGCGGCGCGGGCCTGCTCGAAGGTCTCGGCCACGACGATGGCGATGGCCTGGTGGTAGTGCTGGATATCCGGTCCGCCCAGCAGCATGGCGGTGTTGAAGTCGCCCTTGGCCAGCTTGCCGGCCTCGGCGGCGGTGACGATGGCCAGCACGCCCGGCGCGGCCTTGGCGCGCGACAGGTCCATCGAGACGATGCGGCCCTTGGCGATCGCCGCCCCGACCACGTAGCCGTAGGCGATGTCGGGGATCGCGTCGTGGCGCTCGTAGGCGTAGGGGGCGCGGCCGGTGGTCTTCAGCGGACCGTCGATCCGGTCGACCGGCTTGCCGACCACCTTCAGCTGGTCGATCGGATTGGTCGTGGCGGGGGTGTCGAATTTCATCGCTTAGGCCCTCGCTTCGGCCACGGCCGCGCCGATGGCGCGCTCGGTCAGGGTCAGCTTGAACGCGTTCTGGCTGGTGGTCCTGGCGCCGGCCAGCAGGCCCTCGGAGATGGCTTTCGCGCCGCGCGGCAGCGAGCTTTCCGCCGTCTCCACGCGCCAGGGCTTGTGGGCGACGCCGCCCAGGGCGATGCGGCCCGAGCCGTCCTTGTGGATCACGCTGGCCACCGACACGAGCGCGAAGGCGTAGGAGGCCCGGTCGCGCACCTTGCGATAGGCATGAACCCCGCCGACGGGCCTGGGCAGGGTCACCGAGGTGATCAGTTCGCCGCGCGCCAGGGCGGTCTCGACATGGGGCGTCTGGCCCGGCAGGCGGTGGAAGTCGGCGATCGGGATCGAGCGCTCGGTCCCGTCCGGGGTCACGGTCTCGACCGTGGCGTCCAGCACGCGCAGGGCCACGGCCATGTCGCTGGGGTGGGTGGCGATGCAGGCCTCGCTGGCGCCCAGGACGGCGAGACTGCGGGTGAAGCCGCCGATCGCCGAGCAGCCCGCGCCGGGGGTGCGCTTATTGCA
The DNA here is from genome assembly GCF_003094615.1 of Caulobacter radicis. Taxonomy (GTDB): domain Bacteria; phylum Pseudomonadota; class Alphaproteobacteria; order Caulobacterales; family Caulobacteraceae; genus Caulobacter; species Caulobacter radicis. The sequence goes on from NZ_QDKO01000030.1 coordinate 83,427, forward strand.
GGGCATGTTGGTGTCGTAGAAATACGGGCACCGGGTGCGCTGCAGCAGGTTGCCGGCGGTGGTGGCCTTGTTGCGCAACTGGCCCGAGGCACCGGCCAGCAGGGCGCGCGACAGCACGCCATAGTCCTTGCGCACCCGCTTGTCGGCGGCCAGGTCGGTGTTGCGCACCAGGGCCCCGATGCGCAGGCCGCCGTCCTTGGTCGGCGCGATCTCGTCCAGCTTCAGGCCGTTCACGTCCACGAGCCGCGCGGGCGTCTCGATCTCCAGCTTCATCAGATCCAGGAGGTTGGTGCCGCCGGCGATGAAGCGGGCGGTCGGGTCGGCGGCGACGGCCGCGGCGGCTTCGCGCGGGCTTTTGGCGCGCTCGTAGGTGAAGGCCCTCATGCCCCTTTACCCAGGATAGGGCCTCCAGCGACTTCGGCCACGGCCGCGACGATGTTGGAATAGGCGCCGCAGCGGCAGATGTTGCCGCTCATGCGCTCGCGCAGCTCGTCCTCGCTGAACTGGACCTTGGCGTTGAGGTCGGCGGTGACGTGGCTGGGCACGCCGGCCTTGATCTCGTCGAGCACCGCCTTGGCCGAGCAGATCTGGCCCGGCGTGCAATAGCCGCACTGGTAGCCGTCGTGCCGGACGAACGCCGCCTGCAGCGGGTGGAGCTTTTCAGGGCTGCCCAGGCCCTCGATGGTGGTGACTTCGTCGCCCTCGTGCATCACCGCCAGCGACAGGCAGGAATTGATCCGCCGGCCGTCGACGATGACCGTGCAGGCGCCGCACTGGCCGTGGTCGCAGCCCTTCTTGCTGCCGGTCAGCTTCAGGTGCTCGCGCAGGGCGTCCAGCAGGGTGGTGCGGGTGTCCAGCTCCAGGGTCTGGCGCTGGCCGTTGACCGTGAACGACACCTTCATCACCGAAGGCCCCGGTTCGGCGGGCGCGGCGGCGGCCACGCCAGGGGCTGTCGCCACCCCTACTGCGGCGCCGGTGGCCATCACTTCGCGCCTGGAAAGCTGAAGGTCGTCGAGTATCGCCATCCCATCCTCCGGTCCTCCACGCGCCAAGGGTCCGCGGTTAAAGCGGCCGGGCGCGCGGGCGGTTTCGTCGCGGGTGTCGGCCCAGCGAAAGACGCGAAGCGTAACAGCGGCGGGGGCGGCGCATTAGTCGCCTGACGGTGCATGGGGTGTTGAGCGCTGCTCAACAATCCGGATCGGGTTTCGTGCGTTGGGGCGGCCGCCGCGGAGCGATCGGAGCGGTCGCGGCGTTGTCCTGGCCAACCCGATGGAGATCGCATGGACCTGGACACCAAGCCCGACATTCACCCGGACCAGCAGCCCAAGCCGGTCAGGCGCCGGCACGTCAAGGCGCTGGCCGTGATCGCCATCGTCATCGCCGTGCTGGCCGTGGCGATGTTCGTCGGCTTCAACACCTTCTATGCGGTTGAGGCGACCTAGGGGCCCTTACGCCTCGCCCTTGCTCCCGCCTGAGCGCTGGAAGAGCTGCAACGTGCGCAGCATCGACAGGCGGGCGCTGTCGGCGTGATGGCCGCTGGGGGCGACGAAGGCGTGGCCGGCGTCGTACTGGAAGATCGGCAGGTCGGGATGGGACGCCTCGATGGCCGCCACGTCGGCCGGCGGGATCATCTCGTCGGTCTTGCCGAAGTGCAGGATGGTCGGGACCTTGGGCGTCTCGTCGCGATAGCGCACGATGTCGCCGCCGTAGAAGCACGAGACCGCCGTCACGCCGTGCGCGCGGGTCGAGGTCAGCCAGGCGGTGGTGCCGCCAAAGCAGAAGCCCAGGACGAAGACCGGCCCCTCCAGCGCGTCGATGGCGGCCTGGACGCGCGGCACGCTGGCCGCGCCCCAGCCGGCCTGCTCGCCCAGCGCCATGCGCTGGTCGAGGATCGAAGGGTCGGTGTTGAGCTCGGGCCAGGGGGCGTCGGCGCTGTCCAGCAGATCGGGGGCGATCACCTCGTAGCCGTGCTCGGCCAGGCCTTCGCTGAACTCGCGGATGTGCGGGGTGATCCCCCAGATGGCGTGCAGCACGACGAGGCCGCCGCGCCGGGCCTCGCCCGGCTGGACGTGGAAGGCCGACAGCGGGCCGCCTTCGCGGTCGCACAGGGCGATGCGGGTTCCGGTGGTGGTCATGCTCCCGCCCCGCCCTGGGACGCGGCGACTTCCTCGAACAGGGCCACGGTGCGTTCGCGCGCCAGCTCGGCGTCGGCCAGATCGCTGTCGGGGCGGCCGTCGTTGTTGAAGCCGTGGCCGCTGGCCTCGTAGACATGCACCGGAACGTCGGGGTGGGTCGTCCAGATGGCCGCCTTGGTGGCCTCGGCGTCGATGTGGGCGTCCTGGGCGCCCAGGTGGACGATCACCGGGCAGTGCAGCGGCAGGGCGGCGTTGGCCCGCACCTGGCTGCCGTAATAGCTGGAGCCCGCCGCCAGGCCTTCCAGCTTCGAGGCCGCCAGCCAGACCAGCGAACCGCCCATGCAGTAGCCGACGGCGAACACCGGACCCTTGTCCTTCAGGGCGTCGATGCAGGCCTGGATGTCCGACAGCATGGCCGGCATGCCCACCTTGCCGACGGCGGCGACGCCGTTCTGGAAGCCCTCGGGGTCATGCTCGGCGACATAGCCGGGGGTGACGCGGTCGAACAGCGACGGCGCGATGGCCTCGTAGCCGCGCGCGGCCCAACGCGCGAGGTCGGCCTGCACGTACTGGTCCAGGCCGAAGATCTCCTGGATCACCACCACCCCGCCCTTGCGCGGACCTTCGGGCTGCACGCCGAGAGCAGAGAATTCGAAGCCGTCGATGGCGGAGGTCAGGGCGAGGGTCTGCGACATGGGATCTCCGGCGTCTTGTTCTGGCGCGCGCATCCAGAACCGCGCCGCCTTTCCGGTCAAGGCGCGGCGTCGTCGAAGTCCAACAGCCGGACGTGCGGGGCCAGGGCGCGGACCATGTCCGGCAGGTCCTCGCCCCAGGCGTTCTGGCCGCTGATGCGGATCGAGACCCGTCCGCCCTGCGCTTCGTCGAGTTCCAGCTCCAGCCAGCCGTCGTCGTGCTTGCGGGGGTGGTCTCGGTGGCCGACCGCGCGCACCTGGCTCCAGGGCGCAAAGCGCAGGGGCGTCCAGAGATGGGGCCGCCAGCGCAGGCCGTCGCGCTCCAGGACGAGACGCGCCCGGCGATCCAGGCTGGCCAGCAGGTTGCACAGGCAGGAGAACGCAACGCCCGCCCCGGCCAGCCAGACCCCGACCCCGCGCAGGGCCGGCGAGGCGAACATCAGCATGACGAAGGTGACGGCGGCGAACACGGCCGTGCTGATCCAGTTCTTCCAGTTGGAAGGCCTGACGACGAAGGGCAGGCGCGGCGGCGCCGGGGCGTCCTCTTCAGCGCGATCGACGTGCGGGAGGTCGCTCACGCCGCCTTTCCCGACCGGTCGGCGAACAGGTGCGGCGCGCGGTGGTGGATGGCGCGCCGCAGCGCCCTTCGGGACTGATCCAGGCTGGCGGCGTCGATGTCGACCACGAACGGACCGTTGCGGCCGGAGGCCTGCTGCTCGACGACCGGCGGCGGCGGCGGCGGCGGCGGCGGCGGCGGCGGCGGCGGCGTCAGGGTCAGCCGCAGCACGCGCCCGTCCTCGCCCAGGTCCTCGAACTTGGCCGACAGGATGCGGGGCCAGGCCAGGAAATGGAGCGGGTCCCTGCGCGCGTGGCGCCAGCTGAGGCCGCCGCCGGCGATGATGATGCGCGGGGTCCGGTCGCTGATGACGAAGGGCGCGCTGATCAGGCACCATGCCGCGAACAGGATCGGGAAGATCCAGGGCGGATGTTCGCCCTGGATGCTGCGCCAGCCCATCCAGCCGGCGATGACCAGCAGCACGACGGCCGAGCTCAGCGCGGACTTGCGCCAGTCGCGGCGCACCAGCAGCGGACCGGCGTCGGCGATGTCGGTCATGGCGTGATCCTCACCGCAGCGCCGTCGCGCACCAGGGTCCAGACCTCTTCTATCTCCGGATCGGTGACGGCGATGCAGCCGTCGGTCCAGTCCTGGCCCTTGTAGAGCGCCGAGAGCGCGCCGCGGCCGTTGGGCAGGCCGTGGATCATGATGTCGCCGCCAGGATCGATCCCCTGGGCGCGGGCCGCCGCCGTCTGGGCCGGGGTCGGATAGCCGATGCGCAGGGCCAGGTGGTAGCGGCTGCGCGGGTTGCGGCCGGTGATGCGGTAGTCGCCCTCGGGCGTGCGCCGATCACCGGAGCGGACCTTGGGCGCGAGGCCGCCGCCGCCCAGCGAGATCGCATAGGTCCGCACCAGCCGGTCGCCGGCATAGAGGCTCATGCGGTGGGCGGCCTTCTCGATCACGATGCGGTCCACCGAGCCCTCGACGGCCGGCGGCTGGGCGGCGGTCGCGCCGCAGCCGGCCAGGGCCAGGACCGCCAGGGCGGCGAGGACGGGGCGCATGCGCAAGCCTTTCTGCCTCAGTCCGTCGCGCCCAGCCGCTCGCGCAGCATCTTGACCACGTCCTCCTTGCTGATCGGCGGCGACAGCATGGTCTCGCCCGGGGCCATGCCCGAGACCAGCCGCACCGTGGCCGGACCGTCGATCGTCACGTCGGAGATCTCGACGCGATAGGCGCCGAGGACCAGTTCGCCCTTGCCGTCCTCGATCTGGACGATCTGGGGATCGCTGTCGAAGAGGGCTTCGCGGCTGGCGCCGGCGACGACCTGGAACTCGACCACGCCGTCGCGCAGCTTGCCATCGGGCGAGATCCGGCCCTGCACCGGCCCGCCGTAGCGCAGGCCCAGCAGTTCGGTGAACGGCGCGATCGCCCCCGACTTGGTGTAGGGCGCCGGCGCCAGCAGCTTCTCGGGGCGGCCCGCCTCGGAGATCTGGAAGATGCTGCCGGGGCGCAGGCTGTCGGAATAGGCCCGGGTCAGGGTCTCGAAGCGGCCGTCGTCGTCCTTGTCGGCGAAGCAGTAGACGTCGCCCGCGGCCGGCTTCTGGCGGCGGCAGTAGATGGTGCGGCCGTCGATCACGGCCGGCCACAGCGCCTCGCCGGCCGCGCCCAGGCGGGGTTTTTCGTCCGGCGTCTTGGTCAGGGTCACGCCCGGCGCGGGCCGCACCACCTGCACGCCGATCACGGCGCGCTGGTCGACCGAGCGGGCGGCGAACGGTTCAAGCGCCTGCTCGACCACCAGCCGCGATTGCGGCGGGGCCTTGTCGAGCATCGGGGTCAGGCTCTGCTGCACGCCGGGGGGCAGGTCGTCCCAGGTCCTGGGAAGCTGGAACCGGATCGGCGGCGACGCCGACGTCTGCCGGTTGGCGCCGGCCGGCGGGATCCTCAGCGGCTCGCGCTGGACCGGGGGGATGGCCAGCGGCGGCGCGGCCGGCTTGGCCTGCTGGGCGGCGGCGGGAAGGGCGGTCAGGCCGGCGGAGGCGAGGCCAGCGGCGGCCAGCAGGATGGCGGGGATCGAGCGGCTCATCGGTATATCGGAATGTAGGTGGTGGTGGTGGTGATCGACAGCGTCACGCGGTCGACCTGCGCGGGGATGGCCTCGACCACGCGGTAGCGCAGGTCGCCCTCGGGGGTCAGGCCGAGCACATCGATGCGCGAGCCGCGGATCGTGACGCTGGCCGGACTGCCGTCGCCCAGCAGCGGGCGGGTGGCGCCGCCGTTGCGGATGGCCTGGAAGCCCAGGGGGCTTTCGAAGGCGGGCTGGACGGTGACCGTGCCGGGCTTGGTCGGTTCGCCTTCCTTGGCCCGGGGAGCCTGGGCGTTCCAGATCAGGCCGAAGTCGACCGAAGGGCCTTGGGCATAAGGCGTGCGCTCGTAGGCGACCGAGGTCTCCAGCGGCTTGGGCGCGCCCAGGGTGAACACGAACAGGGCCACGTTCATGAACGGCGAGCCCGACGGCCGCACCTGGTCGAAGTCGCCGTCGGCGTCGACATCCTCGAAGCACGAGAAGGTGGCGCTGGACCACCAGCGCTTGCCCTCGCTGACCGCGCAATAGGCGAAGCCGCCCTGCGAGGGCACGCCGAACATCTTGGCGCCGGCGGGAAAGACGGTGGCCTTCTTGCCGCTGCCCAGGGTCGCCTGGGCCGTCAGGCGCGCGGCGCGCGGGGCGACGGCCTGCTGCACCAGCAGCGGCTGGCCTTTCTTGGCGACCTGCTCGCCCTCGGGCGCGGTGACCGGCAGGATGACGTAGCTGGCTGACTGGGTGCGGGTCTGGGCGGCGGCCGGGCCGCCGACGGCGGCAAGAGCCGCCAGCAGGGCGCCGCCAACCCGTGCGGCGCGCCCGAACAATACTGGTTTCACGCTGAGCCAAGCTCCCCCGAACAACTGCGGTGAAGCTTGGCTCAAACGCGAACTATTTCAAGCCCGCAATCAAACGTTGAAGCGGAAGTGCATCACGTCGCCATCCTTGACGACGTACTCCTTGCCTTCCGAACGCATCTTGCCGGCTTCCTTGGCGCCCGCCTCGCCGTTCAGCTTGACGTAGTCCTCGTAGGCGATGGTCTCGGCGCGGATGAAGCCCTTCTCGAAGTCGGTGTGGATCACGCCGGCCGCCTGCGGGCCGGTGGCGCCCACGGGGATCGTCCAGGCGCGGGCTTCCTTGGGGCCGACCGTGAAGTAGGTCTGCAGGCCCAGGAGCTTGTAGGCCTCGCGGATCAGGCGGTTGAGGCCCGGCTCTTCCAGGCCCAGGGTCTCGAGGAACTCGGTGCGCTCGGCTTCGTCCAGCAGGGCGATCTCGCTCTCGATCTGGGCCGAGATGACCACGCTCTTGGCGTTGTCGGTCTTGGCGCGCTCGGCCACCAGGTCGGAGAACTTGTTGCCCTTGTCGGCGCTGGCTTCGTCGACGTTGCAGACATAGAGGGCCGGCAGCGAGGTCAGGAGTTGCAGCATGGCCCAGGCCTTGGCGTCTTCCTTGTCGATCGTCGCGGCGCGGGCCGGGCGGCCGGCGCGCAGCTGCTCCAGCGCCAGGTTGATCAGGCGCAGGGTGGCGATCATTTCCTTGTCGCCGCCGCTCTTGGCGCGCTTCTCGACGTTGGGCAGGCGCTTTTCCAGGCTTTCCAGGTCGGCCAGCATCAGCTCCATCTCGATGATCTCGAGATCGGCGATCGGATCGATGCGGCCTTCGACGTGGGTGATGTCGCCGTCTTCGAAGCAGCGGGCCACGAAGGCCACGGCGTCGCAGTCGCGGATGTTGGCCAGGAACTGGTTGCCCAGGCCTTCGCCCTTCGAAGCGCCGCGCACCAGGCCGGCGACGTCGACGAAGTTGATGCGGGCCGGGATGATTTCCTTCGAGCCGGCGATGGCGGCCAGGGCGTTCAGGCGCGCTTCCGGCACGGCCACGTCGCCGGTGTTCGGCTCGATGGTGCAGAACGGATAGTTGGCGGCCTGGGCCGACGCCGTCTGGGTCAGGGCGTTGAACAGGGTGGACTTGCCGACGTTGGGCAGGCCGACGATGGCGACTTTCAGGGCCATGGAACTCTCGTGAATTTCGTTGGGCGGGCGCTTAGCACGGATTGTGCTCAAAGTCGCGGGCTGGGGATGGGGCGCGTTTCAGAGCGAGGCGACGTGAGCGCGCAGGATGTCGACGCTTTCGGTCAGCCCTTCGGCCTCCATGTCGAGCAATAGGATTTCGGCTGTCTTCTCGGGACGGCGCAGGCGTTCGCGCATCCGCCTTATGGCCGCCACGGCGCGACCCGTATCCAGCGCGATCGTGTCGGCGATGAAGTCGTCCGCCGAGCGCGCCTCCAGGTTCAGCGGCGAGAGCACCGCGGATGGAAAGTCCTTGAGATTGTCGGTGACGATTATCGCGGCCTGCGTTTTCAGCGCCGCGGCCAGCACATGGGCGTCGTCGGGGTCGGGCAGGTGAGAGCAGGCGGGCAGCAAGGCCTGGTAGTCGCCGACGTCGGCTTCCTCGAATGCCGCCTGCATAACGCGACGGGCGCGGCGCGCTCGTTCGACCGCATCCGTCACGCCTTTGGCGCTCAGGATGGCGGCGATCGCCCTTTCCGTCTCATCGAGAACCGTCGCGGACCAACGGAGCCGGAAGAATTCCGCTTCTGCGAGGGTGAGCAGGAGGTTTCGTTTCAGCGCCCCGGCCAGGCAACAGGCGTCGACCAGGGCGGTGAAGCGATTGGCGAACATCTTTCAGAGATGCTCGGCGTCCAGCGCCGCCAATTCGGACAGCGCCGTGGCGCGCTTGGCGTCTCGGCCGCGCTTGTAGGCGAACAGGTGCTCGGCCTTGATCCGCCGATGGCGACCGACGAGGGTGTGGGGGATCTCCCCCTTTTCCAGCAAGCCCACGAGATAGGGGCGCGAGACATTGAGGATGTCTGCAGCTTGCTGCGTGGTCAGCATCTGGCTGACGGGGACGAGCGTGACCGCATCACCGCGTCCGACATGGCGCAGCACCTCCATCAGCAGTCGCGACAGGCCGGGCGTGAGGACGACCTCGGCGGTCGACTTGTCCTCCTGCAGGAGGCGCAGCCGGGTTTCTTCCTCGCCGACCGTCTGGGCGGCGATAATCTGGCGGAGCTGGTTGGCGGCGGCGCGTTCGTCGGCGGACGGAAGCCTATCGCCAAGCTCCTGTGCGAACGCAGGCGTGGTCATTCTCTGCTCCCGAGTGAGGCAAGCTTATACGCTGTAAACGCAATAAACGCAATATTCGAAACGTTGAGCGTCGCGACGCCTCACCACATCGGATCGATGTCCGCGCCCTTCAGGGCTTCGGCGATGCGCTGGCGGGTGGCGTCGGTGACGTCGCCCGGCAGGGCGTCGGGGTGGAACCAGCCGATCTCGTGGATCTCGCCCTGCTCGGCTGCTTCGCACGGCTCCCAGGCGTGGACGCGGTAGAAGAGGACGTGGTCGCCCGGGTGGCGCGGCTCGTTGCTGTGCACCGACAGCAGGGTGGGGCGGCCGATGACGCGCACGCCGGCTTCTTCCTGCATCTCGCGGATCAGCGAGGTCTCGGCGACCTCGCCGCGCTCGACCCCGCCGCCCGGCAGGTACCAGCCGGGGACATAGGTGTGCTGGATCATCAGCACGCGGCCTTCCTCGTCGGTGACGAGGCCGCGTACGCCCAGGGTCAGGCCTCGGGTCATGCGGAACCAGGCGTAGATGAAGGGGCGGGTGTAGGGTTCGATTTTACGGCGCCAGAGCATGGCGCGCAGGCTAGGCTGTTTCGGCGGCGAGGGGCAGGCCTTGCTCCATAGAACATTGGCCGCTAAAGCCGGGGGCGAGGAAACAACAACCAAGCCGGAGCGGCGCCAACATGCTCGCGATCCTGATCATCGCCATCTTCCTGGGCGTCATCGTCGGCCTGAACGCCTTCGAGTTCGGCCGCATCGACTAAAGGCGAAAGCCTTCCGAGGCCACGCGTCTCTAATATTTCCCGTCATTCCCGCCCTTGTGGCGGGAAGCCCTGGTTACGCTCGCTCGTGAAGCGCCGGCGACGTGCTTGGCGCGTCGCCCCATTCGCACTTGCGGCTGACAGAGAGTTTCCCGCCACAAGGGCGGGAATGACGGGAAAATATAAAGCGGACTTTCGCCGCGCTCTAATCCCCCACCCGCGCCATCAGCCGCCGGCCGCCGGCGCGCATCAGGAAACGGGTCTCGGCGTTGGCCGGGATGCGGGGGTCGTCCCACAGCGCCAGCTGCAGCCAGGCCTCGACGCGCAGGCGGCGGGTGAGGCCGCGCGCCGTCTCGAAGGCGTCGCCCAGCTCGCGGACGGCCCGGGCCTCGACGGCCTCGGCCACCGCCTCGCCGTCGGCCAGCATCGGGTCGGCCCCAGCCAGCACCCAGGCGCGCACGTCCTCGCGGGCCTCTAGCGACGGCGACAGCTCCTCGGCGAAGAACAACGGCCAGTGGGCCAGGGGGCGGCGGCCCTCGGAAAGGTCGCCGGCCGCCAGCTCCAGGGCGCGGCTTAGCAACTGGTCGCGGGCCACGGGCGAATGGGCCAGGTCCTCGGCGTGCAGCGACAGGCGCGTGGCGGTCTCGCGCGGCGAGGCGCCGGAAGAGGCCTGCTCCACATGGTCGGCGGCGGCCAGCAGCGCGGCCGCCGCGGCGGTGCTCAGCCCGTGGCCGGGGCTGGGGCAGGGGCCCGGCGTGTCGTCAGCCGTCATTGCGCACCGCCAGCACCTTGATCGAGCGGACCCGGCCGCCGGCTTCCGCCCACGAAAAGCGCTGGCCGGGCCTTAGTCCCAGCAGCGCCGCGCCGACCGGCGCGGTGACCGACACGCGATGCTCGTCGATGCTGGCCTCGTGCGGCAGGCAAAGGCGGATGGTGCGCGTCCGGTCGCGGTCGAGGTCGTGATAGTCGACCTGCGAGCCCAGCCGCACGCGGTTGGCGGCCAGGGCGCCCTCGACCACGGCGGCGCGTTCCAGCTCGACGGCCAGCAGGGCCTGGCCCGGCGCGGCGCTGGGATGGGCCACCAGGGCGGCGAGGGCGTCATAGTCCTCGGCGCAGACGGTGATCGGCGGACGCGGATCGCGTTTGGAGCCAAGTGGGGGGACGGGCGGGGAGGCGGGCATCGAAGCGCTCCTGGCGTTTGGCCATGCGGCATGGCGCGGCGTCGCAGCTGTCGCCGCGCGCCGTAGTAATTGGGTTATGGGCGCAAGTTTTCTGGACCTCGACCGGTTATGTGTCGAAGTCTTGCGCAACGCTGTTGTCTATCTGGTTTTCGTCCCGAGCCCGGCGCAGGCGCGTCGATAGGGGCTCGGGACTAGGCTCCTGCGATGAGGTGGCCCGCCCTATGCTGCTCGCGATTGAAGAATTCGATGCGATACATGGTGATGGCATCATAGGTCAGGCAGCGCTGCTGTCAAATCAGGCAGATGGCGGCGAGCGTCGTTCGCACGACGCGGGTCGCCGAGGCGGCCGGCGGCGGCTAAACGGGGCGCTGGTCCTTCGCGTCCGGAGTGTCGCTTCCATGTTCCGTCGTCTGTCGGCCGTCGTTGTCGCCGCCGCCCTGCTGGCCGGTCCCGCCCTGGCCCAGGACCCCAATGCGCCGCCGCCGACCGAGGCCCACTACGCCACCGCCCGGGCCGTGATCGCCGACCGCCAGAAGATCGTGACGCCGAACGGGATCCAGGTGCTGGAGCAGGTGAAGCTGAACGGTCTGCCGCAGTGGGTGTCGATCCGCGGGACCGACAGGAAGAACCCCGTGATCATCTATGTCCATGGCGGGCCGGGCGCGACCGAGATGGGCCGGTCATGGCCCTACCAGCAGGGGTGGGAGGATTATTTCACCGTCGTCCAGTGGGACCAGCCGGGCGCGGGCAAGACCCTGCGCTCGGGCGGCGAGGCGGCCAACCGCGCCCACCTGTCGCGGGCCCAGATGACCAAGGACCTGCTGGCCCTGATCGACGACGTCCGGGCCCGCGTCGGCGCGCGCAAGGTGATCCTGCTCGGCCACTCTTGGGGCAATGTCATCGCGCTGGACGCGGCGATGGCCCGGCCGGACCTGGTTGCGGCCTATGTCGGCGTCGGCCCGCTGTTTTCCCTGCGCGCCAATGAGGCAGCCCAGTACGAGGCCCTGCTGAAGATCGCCGCCGAGCGCAAGGACGAGACGGCGCTGGCCGAGCTGAAGGCCCTGGCGCCCTATCCTGGCGACGGCGAGATCCCGTTCGCCAAGGTCAATGTCGTGCGCAAGTGGGTGATGGCCTACGGAGGCCTCGCCGCCTGGCGCGACAACGCCGACTTCTATTTCCGCGCCGCGCGCCTGTCGCCGCTCTACGACTACGCCGACCGCCTGGCCATCGACCAGGGCGGCCAGCTGTCGGTGCCGGCCCTGCTGCCCGACATGGCCGCCGTCGACCACACCAGGATCGCGGCCACGAAGTTCCCCGTCTTCATGTTCCTGGGCCGCCACGACATCACCACGCCCTCGTCGGTGATCGAGCCGTGGCTGGCGCGGCTGAAGGCCCCCAGGAAGCAGCTGGTCTGGTTCGAGAGCTCGGCCCACCTGCCGCCGCACGAGGAGCCGGGCAAGTTCCTGGTCGAGCTGGTCGACAAGGTGCGCCCGCTGGCGGTGGAGAAGCCGGCGAAGTAGGAAGGCTGGATGTCCAGCTCTTCCTCCCCCCCATCCCCGCGCGGCGGCGCGCTCGTCACCGGCGCGGGGCGCAGGATCGGGCGGGTGCTGGCGCTGGAGGCGGCGCGGGCGGGGTACGACGTGGCGGTGCATTTTCGCGCCGCGCGAGACGAGGCCGAGGCGGTGGTCGCCGAGATCGCGGCGCTGGGCCGCCGGGCGGTCGCCGTGCCGGGCGAGCTTGCCGATCCGGACATCGGCGAGGCCCTGGTCGCGGCGGCGTCGCGGGCGATCGGGCCGCTGACCCTGCTGGTCAATTCGGCCTCGACCTTCGAGGACGACCGGGTCGGAGGCGTGAGCGCCGACAGCTGGAACCGTCACATGGACGCCAACCTGCGTGCGCCGGTGCTGCTGGCCCAGGCCTTCGCCGCCGCCCTCCCGGCGGGCGCCAAGGGTCTGGTCGTCAACCTGGTCGACCAGCGGGTGCTGAAGCCCAATCCGCAGTTCTTCAGCTACAGCGTCTCCAAGGCGGGCCTGTGGTGGGTGACGCGGACCCTGGCCCAGGATCTGGCGCCGGCCATTCGCGTCAACGCCATCGGGCCCGGGCCGGTGCTGGCTTCGGTCCATCAGGCCCCCGGCGAGTTCGAGGCCGAGGCCGCCGCCACGCCTCTGGGCGGCCCTGTCGATCCGGCCGAACTGGCCGCGGCGATGCGCTATCTCATTGACGCGCCGTCGGTCACGGGCCAGATGATTGCGGTCGACGGCGGCCAGCACCTGGCCTGGCGCACGCCCGACGTCCTAGGTTCCTGAAGGCCCCCGCCCTTGTCCGCCTCCCCCCTCTCCGAAACGCCGTTCCCGGCGCCCGCCCTGGCCCCAAAGACCGCCAAGGTCATCGTGACCAAGGTCTTCGTTCGCGGCCTCAAGGTCGAAGCCCATATCGGCGTCTACGACCACGAGCACGGCCGCGTGCAGCCGCTGGTCATCGACGTCGAACTCGACGTGGCCGCCAGCCACTGCGAGGCGCTGGGCGACACGGTGAACTACGAGACCATCCGCACCGCCGCCCAGGACATCGCCGCTGCCGGCCATATCGACCTGGTCGAGACCTTCGCCGAGCGCCTGGCCCAGGCCTGCTTCGACGACCATCGCGTCACCCGCGCCCGGGTGAGGGTCGAAAAGCCCCTGGCCCTGGCGCCGCACGCCGCCGCCGCCGGCGTCGAGATCACCGCCGTCCGCGGGTGAGCGACCTTCTCCACAGCGCCCGCCTGGCTCCGTTCCAGCCCGAAACGGCCTGGACCCTGGAGGGCGGGACGCTGGTGGAGCGCCGCGGCGGGCGCGAGCGCCGCTTCGACCTTGCCCATCTTCGTCGCTTCCGCCTGGCCATGCCGCGCGGCGGCGGACGCCGGCGCGCCCTGATGCTGAGCTTCGGCCGCCAGCGGGTGGCCATCGCTTCGCAGAGCTGGCGCGGTCCGGGCCTCTATGACGATAGGCTGGAGAGCTTCTCGCTGCTGGCCCGCGCCATCGCCGCCGTCGGCGCCGACCTTTCGCCCCACGCCCGGTTCGAGACCGCAGGCTTCAAGCTGCGCGACGCCGTCACCCTGGTCACCGGTCTGCTGGCGGTGGGGATGGGGGCGCTGCTGCTGCTGGCCATCTCGTCGTCGATGCGGGGCATGGCCATCGACCTGGCCGCGCGCATGGGCTTCCTGCTGCTGCTGATCTTCGCGGCGCTGCCCTGGCTGCCCCGTGGCGAAGCGCTGGACCCGCACGACCTGCCGGCGCGCTGGCTGCCCTGAGGCCTTGCCGCGACCCGGCGCGCGCTCTACCTCCGAGGCCATGATCAGCTACCGACCTTCCTTCCCCGACGACGGCGAGCGCGTCGTCGAGATCTGGCGCCGGGCCGTCGACGCCACCCACGATTTCCTCAAGCCCGAGGACCGGGTCGCCATCGAGGCGGAAGTCCTGGCCTTCCTGCCGACCGCGCCGATGTGGCTGGCGGTCGACGATGCCGATGTCGCCGTGGCCTTCATGCTGCTGGACGGCGCGCACATGCAGGCGCTGTTCGTCGATCCCGAGCATCGCGGGACAGGCGTGGGTCGCACCCTGGTCGCGCTCGCCCTGGCCACCCGGCCGAGCCTGACCACCGACGTCAACGAGCAGAACGTCCAGGCCGTGGGCTTCTACGAGCGGATAGGCTTTTCGGTCACCGGCCGCTCGCCCGTCGATGGGCAGGGCCGCGCCTATCCGCTGGTGCATCTGCGCAAGGACGGCTGATCCGGCCGTCCTTTCCGAAGCTTCATTTGCATCGACGCGCGTTTTTGGCGAGCATCCGCCAAACATCGCTTTTCGATCCAGGAAGCCCGTGACCGACGCCCAGCCCGATCCCGCCGTCCCGTCCACCCCGCAGGACGACAAGACCCTGCCGATCATCGCCTACGCCTGCTACATCGCCGGCTGGGTGACGGGCATCTCGCCGGTCATCGGCGTGATCCTGGCCTATGTGTCCAAGGCCTCGGCGCCCGAGTGGCTGCAAAGCCACTACGTCTTCCAGATTCGCACCTTCTGGCTGTCGCTGCTGTTCGGGCTGGTCGGCGTGCTGACCCTGATCATCGGCATCGGCGCCCTGATCCTGATCGCCGTGGGCATCTGGGTGACCGTGCGCGCCATCGTCGGCCTGTCGTGGCTGCTGAAGGGCGAGGCCTATCCGACGCCCCGCAACTGGATGCTCTGAGGTCCGATGAGCGATGTCGTCCAATCCGGCCCGGGGGCCGATCGCCACTCCGAGGACAAGATCGTCCCGGCCGTGGTCTACGGCCTCTACCTGCTGGGCTTCAGCAACGGCCTGACCTTCTTCATCGGCCTGATCGTCGCCTATGTGCAGCGCGGCCAGGCCGGGCCGATCAACGAGAGCCACTACACCTTCGCGATCCGCACCTTCTGGCTGTCGGTCGCCTGGTTCCTGCTCGGCGGGGCGCTGGTGCTGTTCGGCATCCCGCTGTCGCTGGTGCTGATCGGCGTGCCGATGATCATCGCGGGGGTGGCGATCATCTCGGCGATCAGCCTCTGGTTCGTCGTCCGCTGTATCGCCGGAATCGCCTTCCTGGTGCGCGGCGAAGCCTATCCCAGGCCACGCACGTGGTTGATTTAGAGGCAGGAGCGCGCCTCGGCGCCCGCGCGGGCGACTTCCAGGTTATCAACGTTCCCCTGACAGGCGAGTATGCTCGACGCCGGTCGCCCGGTCCTATGACTTTCCGCCCCTGGCGGAAGTAAGTCGTGGAGGGGGCGACATGCTGGCTCGCATCGTAGGGATCATCTTGGGGCTGATCCTGACGACGTCGGGATACGTGGTCTCAGGCCTGGGCACGCTGGGGAGTTGGGCCCTGGGCTGGGATCTCGGTCCGTTCGAGCCGCATCGGACGACCGCCGGTTGGGCGGCGATGACGTTGGGGGGAATCCTTCTCGTCGCCGCCCTGCTGCCCCGCAAGGGGACGTCGCGTCGGGGGACGCGACGCAGGAAAGGGAGCGCTCGCGGGGGCGAGCGTTCCCTGACCAAACCCTTCGACATGGACGGGCCCCGGATGGACGGACCGAAGATGGATCGGCCCGAGCCCGTCGCGCCGGTTTCGGCTATTGCGGCCCCCATGACGATCGTTCCCGCCGTTCAAGCCGCACCCGCGCCGACGCCCGTCGGCGCCACCGAGTTCGAAGCCTTGCGCGCCGAGATGCTGGCCCTGTGCGGGTCTGAGGCCTGGAACCCCGCCGCCCGCGTGCTGGCCCGGCTGGTCCGCGCCGCCGAAAGCGACCGTGAGCGGACGATCGCCTATCGCGACCTCGGCGACTTCGCCGCCGCCCAGGGACGCCATGACGACGCCGCCGAGGCCTATGAGGAGGCCGTGTCCTACGCCCGCATGGTGCGAAAGGCGCAGCCGAGCGATCCGTCGGCGGACGAACTTCTGGCCGGGGCCCTGGCCGGGGTGGGCGACACCGCCGAGGCGGAAGGCCGACTGAACGAGGCCCTGGCCGCCTTCGAGGAGGCCCTGGCCCTGCGCCGCTCGCCCGGCGGCCGCGAAGCCGCCGATCCCGGCGCGCAGCGGGCGCTGTCGGTCGCGCTGGAGCGGCTGGCCGACCTGCGCGAGGATCGCGGTCACCGCATGCGGGCGCTCGACCTCTATCGCGAAAGCTACGACGTCACCGCCCGCCTGGCCGCCGCCGACCCGGCGCGGTTCGGCCTGGACCTCGTCGCGACGCGGGCCCGTCTGGAAGAGATCGAGGCGCGCGTCGCGGGGTGATCACGGGATCCCTCCCCCTTGATGGGGGAGGGGCAGGGGTGAGGGTGACCACGGCGCTGGAAACTCCGCCGCCGTGTCTCGTCTAGCCGCCGCGCCACCCCATCTCCGACCCTTCCCCCA
The DNA here is from genome assembly GCF_003094615.1 of Caulobacter radicis. Lineage (GTDB taxonomy): Bacteria > Pseudomonadota > Alphaproteobacteria > Caulobacterales > Caulobacteraceae > Caulobacter > Caulobacter radicis. Next base: position 99,852 of record NZ_QDKO01000030.1, read on the forward strand.
TCAAGGGGGAAGGGAGAAGCCGCCTCGCCGCTTGTAGCCAAGCTTTCCGCCCGTCATCATCCGCCGTTTTCGGGGCTGCGGCCCCGCATCGGGGGAAGTCATGGTCTATCTGCGCTGGCGGCGCTTCATCGAGATGGCGTCGCTGGATCGTCCGTGGCTGGGCGACCTGATGGAGAAGCGCAAGGGCGAGGCGTTCCGCGCCGCCCCGGTCGAGCGCTGGGACCAGGAGTATCGCGACGGCGTCTACGACCGCCTGCACCGCTCCGACCAGCGCCACCATCATCGCCTGCTGGCGGCCATGATCGCCGACCGCTGGCCCAGCCCCCGCGTGCTCGAGATCGGGGCCGGCGAGGGGGTGTTCTTCGAGGCCCTGCGCAATCACCGCCCCGCCCGCTATGTGGGCGTCGACTTCTCCGAGCCGGCCGTGGTCACTGGCCAGAAGCGCCTGTCGGCCGAGATCGCCTCGGGCCAGGTCCAGATGCTGCTGGGCGACGGCCGCACCTTCGCCACCGACGAGGCCTTCGACGTGGTGGTGTTCTCAGAGTGCATCGAGCACTTGGGGCAGGTCGAGCCGCTGATCGAGCATTATCGGGCCATGCTGGCGCCCGGCGGGGCCGTCGGCCTGACCATGTGGCTGTCGCTGAAGCCGTTGCGCCTGTGGCGGACGCTGAAGGCCATGGGCGAGGTTCACGACGAGGCCGTGGTCAACACGCCGTGGGGCGGCGGATGGCTGGTGGCGACGGTCGGCGTGACGGAGTGAGGCAAGGAACCTCCCCCTCTGGGGGAGGCGATCGCGTAGCGATCGGTGGGGGGAAGTTGTTTCCGACGTTTCGGAAGCTGAAAACGTCCCCCCTCCGGCCCTCCGGGCCACCTCCCCCAGAGGGGGAGCTGTCGCGGAGCGACTGAGGGGGAAGTGATTGCGGCGTTTCAGAAGCCGCTTCCTCCTCCGGCCCTTCGGGCCACCTCCCCCTTCAGGGGGAAGGTCAATAAAAAACCCCGGAGCGTCGCCGCCCCGGGGTCTTTCAATTCAAAGCTCGAACCAGGCCTTACGCCGGGACGACTTCCTCGCGGCGCACCAGGGCGGCGTAGGCGTCCATCAGGCCCAGCGACAGCTTGCCGGGCGTGAAGGTGAACTCGCCGATCTCGGCCACCGGGGTGACTTCGGCGGCGGTGCCGACGATGAAGCATTCACTGAAGCCGGCCAGCTCTTCCTTCTCGATGTGGCGCTCGACCACCTCGATCCCCTGGCCCTTGGCGATCTCGATCACCGTGCGGCGGGTGATGCCGTCCAGGAAGCAGTCGGGCTTGGGCGTGTGCAGCACGCCGTCCTTGACGAAGAACACGTTGGCGCCGGTCGCCTCGGCCACGTAGCCGCGGTAGTCCAGCATCATCGCGTCGGTATAGCCGTCCTTCTCCGCGGCGTGCTTGGAGATGGTGCAGATCATGTAGAGACCAGCGGCCTTGGCGGCGACGGGGGCCGTCTTCGGATCCGGGCGGTTATACCTGGCCCAGGTCAGGCGGATGCCCTTGGCCTTCAGCGCCGGGTCGAAGTAGCTGGGCCAGTCCCACACGGCGATGGCCACGTGGATCTTGGTCGCTTGCGCCGAAACGCCGATCATTTCGCTGCCGCGCCAGGCGATCGGGCGCAGGTAGCAGTCGCTCAGGCCGTTCTTGGCGGCGGTCGCCTTGCAGGCCTCGTCGATCTCGGCCACCGTGTAGGGGATCTTGAAGTCGAGGATTTCGGCCGACTTGAAGAGGCGCTCGGTATGCTCGGTCAGCTTGAAGATCTCGCCGCCGTACATGCGCTCGCCCTCGAACACCGACGAGGCGTAGTGCAGGCCGTGCGTCAGTACGTGCACCTTCGCCTCGCGCCAGGGAACGAACTGGCCATCCAGCCAGATCCATCCGTCGCGATCATCGAAGGGAACGAGAGACATCGGTCCAATACCTCCTTATTTGGAACCCGGTCCTTAGACGCCCGAGGAGCCCGAAGGTCAAACGAAATGGACGCTCGAGCATGACGCCACACGCCGATCCCCGTCTGATCCTACGCGAGGAGGAGCTCGACGGCGGCCTGGAGTTGATTCTCCTGGCCGAGGCGGCCCTGTGGGCGGCGGTCGATGGCGTGCTTGAGACGGAAGGGCCGGGCCTGGGCCGTTCGCATTGGCGCGCGGCCTTCCTGCTGCGCCGGCGTCCGGGCATCGGCGTGCAGGACCTTTCCAAGCTCACCAGCCTGTCGAAGCAGGCGGCCAGCAAGACCCTTTCGGACCTCCAGCGCCTGGGCCTGGCGGAAAAGGCCTCGGGCGATCTCGACGCGCGACGCCGTCCGGCGGTGCTGACCGAGGCCGGCAAGGCCTTCGAGGCGCGGGTCAGCGAGCGGCTGCGGGCGCTCCTGGGCCGGGCCTATCGCACCGGCGGCCTCGACGGGGTTCCGGGGGCGCGGCGGATCCTGGCGGCCCTGGCCGGTCCACGCCAGGGGGTGGGCGTCAATCGAAGGGAGGCGCTGTGAGCCCCGAGGAAAGACGCGACCGCCACCTGCTGGTGGTCGACGACGACGATCGCATCCGCGAGCTGCTCAAGCAGTTCCTCAGCCGCGCCGGCTTCCGGGTCAGCGCCGCGGCCGACGCCGCCCATGCCGATCGGCTGATCGGGGTGATGGACTTCGACCTGCTGGTGCTCGACGTGATGATGCCGGGCGAGGACGGTTTCGCCTTCACCAGGCGGGTGCGGGCCAAGGGCGGCGAGGTCGGCCGCATGCCGATCCTGATGCTGACCGCGCGCGACACCACCGGCGACCGCATCGAGGGCCTGACCCACGGCGCCGACGACTACCTGGCCAAGCCGTTCGAGCCGCAGGAACTGCTGCTGCGCATCGAGTCGATCCTGCGCCGCGCCGCGCCCAAGCCGATGGGGCCGCAGGAGATCGTCATGGGCGACTGCGCCTTCATGCCCGATCGCGGCGAGCTGACCCGCGCCGGCGCCCCGGTGCGCCTGACCGAGGCCGAGGTCGCGCTGCTGCGGCGCCTGGCCCGGGCCCTGCACGAGCCGGTCGACCGCCTGGAACTGGCCCGCGACACCGCCGACGCCACCGGCCGCGCCGTCGACGTCCAGGTCACCCGCCTGCGCCGCAAGATCGAGCCCGACCCCAAGAACCCTCGGTACCTGCAGACCGTGCGGGGGGTGGGTTATCGGCTGGCGCCGGATTGATGAGGATCATGCCGCAAGGAACCTCCCCCCGTGGGGGAGGCGGCCGAAGGCCGGTGGGGGGCCGTTTTCAGCTTCCGCAGGGCTTGGCCGATTTCGCGTTCACTCCCCCCACCGATCGCTCGGTGATCGCCTCCCCCACAGGAAGAGGTTCCTTGTTTGCGATCCTCCCCCCGAAGGGGGAGGTGGCGCGAAGCGCCGGAGGGGGAAGTATCTGCGGGGCTGGGGACTTCACTTCCCCCTCCGTCGGCTGCGCCGCCACCTCCCCCTTCAGGGGGAGGATCTAAGTCATGCGCCTGCGCACCCGCCTGTTCATTCCGCGCCAGATCAAGCGCTGGCTGCCGACCTCGCTGTTCGGCCGGTCGCTGCTGATCATCGTGCTGCCCGTGGCGGTGATGCAGATCGCCGTCACCTGGGGGTTCTTCGACGCCCACTGGGAGACGGTGAACAGCCGCCTGTCCGAGGGGCTGGCCGGCGACATCGCCTGGGCCGTGGCCACCTACCAGGACGACCCCAGCCCCGCCGCCGTCGACCGCATGGCCCAGCGGGCCGAGGAGACGATGGATCTGTCGATCGCCCTCCTGAGGGGGCGCGAGTTGCCGACGGGCAAGCGGCCGGCCATGTTCGCCTCGCTCGACCGCTCGATGCAGCGGGCCCTGGAGGAGCGGCTGGACGAGCGGTTCTGGTTCGACGCCTCCAACCGCTACGCCGCCCACGTCCAGATCCAGGTGAAAGTCAGGGAAGGCGTGCTGCGGATCTACGCCCCCACCGACCGCGCCTTCGCCACCCAGGGGCACATCTTCATCCTGTGGATGGTGGTGGCGACGATGCTGCTGACGGCCATCGCCATCCTCTTCATCCGCAACCAGGTGCGGGCCATCGAGCGCCTGGCCGATGCGGCCGACGCCTTCGGTCGCGGCGCCGACCACGAGTTCAAGCCGCACGGCGCGCGCGAGGTGCGCCAGGCGGCCCAGGCGTTCCTGGCCATGAAGGCCCGCATCCAGCGCCACATCGAGCAGCGCACGGCCTTGCTGGCCAGCGTCAGCCACGACCTGCGCACGCCGCTGACCCGGCTGAAGCTGGAGATGGCCCTCTCCGAGCCCGGTCCACAGGTCGAGGCCATCAAGCGCGATCTCTCCGAAATGGAGCACATGATCGACGAATACCTGGCCTTCGCGCGCGGAGAGGGCGGCGAGGCGCTGCAGGAGATCGAGCTGGCGCCGCTGATCGCCGGCGTCTGCGCGGCGGCCGAGCGCGGCGGGGCGCGGGTCGAGACCGTGCTCGAACAGGATCTTGTGGCCAACCTGCGGTCCAGCGCCTTCAAGCGGGCCCTGGCCAACCTGGTCGACAACGCCGCCGCCCATGGCGACACCGTCCGGGTGACTCTGGAGGCGCGGCTGACGGGCGGGGTGAGCATCATCGTCGACGACGACGGTCCGGGCATTCCCGAGGACCGCTACGAGGACGCCTTCAAGCCCTTCAACCGGCTCGACGAGTCGCGGAACCAGAACGAGAAGGGCGTGGGCCTGGGCCTGGCGCTTGCTCGCGACATGGCGCGCGGGCTGGGCGGCGATCTGGTTCTGGAGCGCTCGCCGATGGGCGGCCTGCGGGCGGTGATGAGGCTGCCGGGCTAGAACGGCGCGGGAATGCGGCCCTGGATGAGGATCCTGGGCCGGGCCTCCGGCGCGCGCTCGACCGACACGTCGTACATCAGGTGAACGCTGTCGCCGAGCGGCCGGGGATGGCGGCTGATCCACAGGCTCCAGCGGCCGTCCTTGTCCTTGCGCAGGTGATAGAGGCCCGCCAGCGGCAGGGCCGCGAAGGCGGCCGCCTCGCCCTTGGGGCACGCGGCCGGGCCGCTGATCGTGTCGCAGGCCAGGCTCGCCTCGGCGCGCCGGCCCCGGGCCTGCTGGCCGACCAGCCAGGCCAGGAGCTTCGCGGCCTCCTCGGATGAGGCGCCCGAGACCGTGGCGAAGCCCTCCAGGCTCGAGCCTTGGCAGGCGGCGCCGGCGGCCAGGGTCTCTTTGACGCCGACCTTGGCGGGATCGGGCGCGATCGTCGGATCGCCGCCGCCCGGATCCTGGCGGTAGCGCAGTCCGACCTCGTGGATGCGACGGCCGCAGACGCCGGGCGCGATCGGAGCCGGAGCGTCGCCGAACTCGAAGCGGCCCATCACGGCCAGCATGTGGTCGGGGCTGAACCGATGGGCGGTCGGGGCGGCGTCGGCCGGCAGCAGGGCGCGGGCGGCCGCCAGGTTGGCCGGGGTGTCGGGCGAGGGCGCCTGGGCGAGCGCCGGGCCGGCCAGGCCCAGGGCGACGAGGATCGAAAGGGCGGTGAGGGGTATGCGCGGCATGGCGCGAGGCTCCCGCTATTTCGCGTTGCGCGCAACGGTCTTGAGTGCATCTATGGGTTGATTATTCGCCGTGTTCGCCTTTCCCGCTTTCGCGCCACGCAAAAGGGGTCGCGCCATGAAGATCAAGGACATCCAGCAGCAACTGGCCGCGCGCGGCTACACGCCGGGGCCGATCGACGGGATCTGGGGCCGCCAGACCATCGCCGCCGTCCGTCGTTTCCAGGGGCGGCACGGGCTGGAGCCCGACGGCGTGGTCGGCCCGCTGACCCTGGCGGCGCTGTTCCAGGGCGCGCCGGCCGCCGCCGCCCCGACGCCCTCGTCCCTGACGGGCTTCGACGATCCCGGCCTCGTCTGGTTCCATGAGGCCCGCCGCCTGATCGGCACGCGCGAGAAGCCCGGCAAGGGCGACAATCCGGAGATCCTCGACTGGGCCTCCGAACAGGGCCTCAAGAGCATCTATACCGGCGACGACATCCCCTGGTGCGGCCTTTTCGTCGGCCACTGCGTCAGCAGCACGCTGGACCGCGAGGCTACGCCCTCGAACCTGTTGGCGGCGCGGGCCTGGGAGCGGTTCGGCATCCCGATCGCCCCGACGCCCGGGGCGGTGATGGTGTTCTGGCGAGAGAGCCGGGGCGGCGGCAAGGGCCATGTCGGCTTCTACGCCGGCGAGGACGAGGCCGGCGCCTACCGCATCCTCGGCGGCAACCAGTCCGACAGCGTCTCGCTGGCCTGGCTGGGCAAGGACCGCTTCCTCGGCGCCCGCTGGCCCGCCACCGTGCCGCCGCCGGTCCCCCGTGCGATCAAGGTGACGCGCACGGCCGGCCTGTCGTGGAACGAGGCCTGACTAGCGAACGCGAGGCGTCCTGGATGCTCGATCCGCCGAGGTGATCAGGCGGGTCAGAACGTGCGAGCAGGCCAGGAACAGGCCTGCCCCGCCGACGCAAGCCACGACGTGAAACGCGTTGATCGAAGCGTCCGTGACGAGCAGTGGCCCCAGAAGGCCGCCTGAAAGCATGGCCCAGCGCAGGAGCCAGGGTGCGCGTCCGGCGAACATGCCTATCCCGCAGGCGACGAGGCACGGGACAAGCCATAGGTGCTCGGAGCGCATGGCGGGCCTCTGTCTCGCAATCGGTCAGGCGGCGACCAGAGGCTCGATCGCCTCCAGGTCGGCGCGGCGCTCGATCACGGCTTTCGAAAGGTCGTGCTGGGCCTGGAGGTTCATCCAGAACTGCGCGTTCATGCCGAACACCCGCTCCAGCCGCAGGGCGGTGTCGGGGGTGATGGGCTGAGCTTCACGGGTCAGGCGTTCGATCCGCGTGCGGTCCTTCAAGCCCATGGCCTTGGACAGCGCCCCGGCGGTCAGGCCCATCGGCGCCATGAAGTCCTCGCGCAGGATCTCGCCCGGATGAGGCAGGGGGCTGACGAAATCGAGACCCAGGAAGGTGGCGCTCATGGTTGCGTATCCTCAGTGATAGTCGCCGAACCAGACGTCCTCCGGTCCGTCCGCGCCCCACCGGAAGGTGATGCGGAACTGGTCGTTGACACTGACCGACCATTCGCCCGCCCGATCGCCTTCCAGCGCATGCAGGCGATTTCCCGGCGGGATGCGCATCTGCGCAACCTCGGTGACCGCGTTCAACTGAGCCAGCAGCCGGCGGGTCCGCTTCATGAGGTCGGCGGGGAAACCCCTAGGCGAGCCCCCGAGGAAAACGGCCAAGGCGGCGTCGCTCTTCCAGCTCTGGATCATTGGCGGCGATCATTAGAGGATTGAGTGTAGCGCGTTGCGCTACGTTTGGCAAGGTCTGTGTAGCGTATTGCGCTACGCCTTCGAGGTCACCAGCGGCCCGGCTTCCATTCGATCGGCAGGGTCAGCCAGCGGCCGTCGACCGGCTTGCCCTCGGCGTCCTTGGGCTTCATCCGGAACAGGCGCGACAGCTTGAGGGCGGCCGCGCCGAGGTCGGCATCGGTCGGGGCCTCGCTGGTCACGGTGCAGCCGGAGACGGCGCCGGCGGCGTCGACCCGGCATTCCAGCACGGCCTTGCCGCCCTTGGTTCCCGCGCGCACGGGATAGTAGTTGTGCATGTCGTTGACCGACGGCGTGCGCGCCCAAACCGGACGTGTGACGAAGTCGCGGGTCTCCTCGGCGGCGGCCGAATGCGCGGCGCCAAGGGCGGCGATCGCGGCGGCGCAGGCCAGCGTGGTCTTCCAGGTCATGTGCGGCTTTCGTCCCCCGACGGTCGTTACGGCGCCACTATCGGCCGTAACGGCCTGGGCCTGCAACCTGGCTTCAGAACCCGGCGCCGACCTTGGCCAGTTGCTCGGCCATCTGCTTCAGGCGCTTGTCGAGCTCGGCCATGGTGCGGTTCAGCGCGCCCTCGTCGTCGCGCCAGACCTGAAGGGTGCGGGCCCAGACGGCGGTCATGGCCGCCAGCCGCACGGGCGTGGCCTCGATCCCGGCGGCTTCCAGGATCGCGCGGGCGGTCTTGGGAAAGCGGACGGCGGCGCGGGGCAGGCCTTCCGACTTGGAGATGGCGATCAGGGCGTGGCGGTGCGGCTCCATGGCCTCGACCCGGGCCATGGCGGCGTCGAACAGGCGGTCGTGGGCGGCCGCGCCCTCGCCGGCGTCGGCGTTCAGGGCGGCCTGGTCGAAGCGGCGCGACAGGTGGGCCAGAACCTTGGCCTTGCTGTCGGCCTTCACATAGAGCTCGGCGAACGGCGCGCCGGCCGCGATCGCGATGTCGCGCAGGGCGATCTGCGGCCAGGGACGGTCGGCGGCCAGGGAAAGCGCGGCGGCCGCCGCGCGGTCGAGCAGGTCTTCGGCGGGCGTGGTCATGGTCAAAGACATGGCCGTGCGGACCCCGGCTGGCAAGGTCGGCGCTTGCCTCGCGGCCGCAGTTCGGGGAAAGGGGCGCCCATGAGCCTTTCCTATTTCCGCTGCGACTGGGCCCACGAGAGCGCCGAGGAGCCCGTTTCGATCTTCTACGAGGTCGACGACGAGGGCCGGGTGCTGCGCCTGATCGATGTTTTCCGAGACGGCAGCCGCGAGCGCGACGCCGTCGCCAACTATGTCGGGCGCGAGCACGAACTGCCTGGCGAGGCCAGCCTGTCGGAAGACGACTTCCACGACTCGGTCGAGGCCCTGCTCGACGATGAAGACGTCGTCGAGGGCGAGGATCGCCTTTCGCTGACCCCCGTGGAGGCCTCGGTGTTCGAGGCGGCCTGGCGCCTGGACGCCTGAGGGAGGGCGAAACCTCGCCCTTCGACAGGCTCAGGGTGAGGTTTGTGGCTGCCCGGCCTTTGCAATGGTCCTCATCCTGAGCTTGTCGAAGGACGAGGACCTCGCGCCGGCTCTAGCCCAGCAGCCACCTCAAGCTAGCCGCGGCGACGATGCCGATCGGCACGACCGCCAGCATGGGCAGGCGCAGGGCCGCCAGGAAGGTGATCGCCAGCGCCAGCAGGTCGGCCGGGCGGGGCGAGACGAAGTGCGGGGCGATCACCGCGATCAGCACGCAGCCGGGCGCGGCCTCCATCACCGCCGTGGCGCGCGGGCCCAGCGTGCGGTTCCTCAGCACCAGATAGCCGCCGATGCGGGTCAGGTAGGTGACGGCGGCCATGGCCAGGATGGTCGCCAGGACGGGCAGCGAGATCATGCGGCGGCTCCCGTCTTGCGCGGGGCGGCCCACAGCCAGGCCGTGGCCAGGCCCGCGATCGCGCCGGCCGCCACCGTCCAGGCTCCCGGCGCCAGCAGGTGGCCGGTCGCGGCGACGGCCAGGCTGACCAGCCACGGCCGCGCTGCGCGCAAGCCGGTCCACATGCCGCGCAGCAGCACCAGGAAGATGGCCGGGAAGGCCATGTCGAAGCCCAGGGTCTCGACATTGCCCAGCACCGGCCCGACCAGGGCGCCCAGGGTCGTGAAGGCGATCCAGGCCAGCCACATCGGCAGGGCCACGCCCATGTAGTGCGCCAGGCTGAAGGTCCCGCGAGCGCGGGCGTCGGCCAGGGCCATGGCCCAGCTCTCGTCGCACATCAGGAACAGGGCCGGCAGCACCCGCCGCTTGGGCAGGGCCTTGAGGAACGGCGCCAGGGCCGCGCCCATCAAGAGGTGGCGGCTGTTGACCATCAGGGTCACGGCGGTGATCAGGGCCAGGTGCGGCGGCGAGGTCCACAGGCCGATGGCCGCGAACTCCGACCCGCCGGCGAAGTTGAGGCCCGTCATCAGCGGGGTCTCGAGCGCCGACAATCCCTTCTGGCCGGCCTGGGCGCCCAGCACCAGGGCGAACGGGACGAAGCCGGCCGTCACCGGCAGCGAGGCGACCAGGCCCCGCATGAATTCGGGCCTGGATCTGGAACGCAGTTCGGAAGGCCGCTCGCCAGGCATGGCGGCGGGAGCGCAGGTTTCGATTGTCATGGCGACCGGGGGAGGAGCGGTTGCGGGAAGGATTGGCAGCCTAGCGCAAAGCCCGCGCAATCGGGTTGCGATCATGCTCCCATATGATCGATGATTGGCATCCAAGCGAAGCTGATCGCCAGATATTGGTTCTCGATTCCATGAAGCTCGACGATATCGACCGCCGCATCCTGCGCGAACTGCAGAAGGACGGCCGCATCCAGAACGCCGAGCTGGCCAAGCGCGTGGGCCTGTCGCCCTCGCCGTGCCTGCGCCGGGTGCGGATCCTGGAGGAGACGGGGGTCATCGCCCGCTACGTGGCGGTGGTCGACGCGGCCAAGGTCGGCCGGGGCCAGACCTTCTTCACCCGCATCTGGCTGAATTCGCAGCACGAGGACGCCGTCGACCACTTCGTGGCCGAGATCAACAAGATGCCCGAGGTGGTCGAGTGCTACGTCATGCTCGGCGATTGCGACATGCTGCTGCGCGTGGTCGCCGCCGACATCGCCGCCTATCGCCGCTTCCAGGCCGATCACCTCAGCCGCATCCGGGGCGTGCTGAACGTCAAGACCGACATCCCGGCCCAGACCGTGAAGCAGACCTTCGCGGTGCCGCTGTAGAGTTTCACCTTCTCCCATAGGGAGAAGGAGGGGCCCGCGCCGTCAGGCGTGGGAGGATGAGGGGTTACGCCTTCAACCGGCGTGCCGGCACGCCGTCGTGCGCCGTCACCCCTCACCCTCCCGTCGCGATGCGACGGGCCCCTCCCTCTCCCCTCCGGGAGAGGGGGCGCTACTCCGCCGCCGCAGCCAGTTCCGTGGCCGGACGGTACTTCTCCAGCCAGTGGGCGTAGGGCGCCGGCAGGGTGGCCCAGGTGGGGCGCTCGACCCCCAGTTCCTGGGCCAGCTCGTAGGGGTAGTGCGGGTTGGCCAGGTGGGCGCGGCCGATCATCACCAGGTCCATCTGCTCGCTGGCGACCAGGCTTTCGGCCAGCTTCGGCGCGTCCAGGCCCCAGGACGAGGCGACCGGCAGGCCGGCTTCCTCGCGCACGCGCTTGGCGATGGGGCCCAGGAACGGCGTGCCCCACGGGATGCTGGTGTTGGGGATCGTGAAGCCGACGCTGACGTTCAGCAGGTCCAGGCCGCCGGCCTTCATGCGGCGGGTCAGGTCGATCGACTCGGCCAGGGTCTGCTCGTCGTGGCCGTCATATTCCAGCACGCCGAAGCGAGCGGTCAGGGGCAGGTTCTCGGGCCATTCGGCGCGGACGGCCGCCAGGGTCTCTTCCATGAACCGGCCGCGCGCCAGGGCGTCGCCGCCATACTGGTCGGTGCGGTGGTTGGAGTGATGCGAGAAGAAGCTCTGGGCCAGGTAGCCGTGGGCGAAGTGCAGCTCCAGCCACTCGAAGCCGGCCTCGCGGGCGCGGCGGGCGGCGGCGGCGAAGTCGGCCTTCACTCGCTCGATGTCGGCCAGGGTCATCTCGCGCGGAACCTTGGACAGGCCCTGCCCATAAGCGATCGCCGACGGGGCGATGGTTTCCCAGCCGCGTGGGTCGCCGTCGGCGATATGGTCGTCGCCTTCCCAGGGGCGGTTGGCGCTGGCCTTGCGGCCGGCGTGGGCGATCTGGATGCCGGGAACGGCGCCGGCGGCCTTGATCGCCGCGGCGATCCTGGCCAGGCCTTCAGCCTGCTCGTCGGTCCAGATGCCGGTGCAGCCGGGGCTGATGCGGCCTTCGGGCGAGACGGCCGTGGCCTCGACGATCACCAGGCCCGCGCCGCCGCGCGCCAGGCCGGCGTAGTGCGGCAGGTGCCAGTCGGTCGTGACGCCGTCCTCGGCGCTGTATTGGCACATCGGCGGGATGGCGATGCGGTTGCGCAGGGTGGCGTCCTTCAGGCGGAAGGGCGTGAACAGGGCGGACATGAAGGCGGGCTCTTTCGGGGAGGAAAGGGAATGGAGGCGGCAGAGGTGTAGGTCCGCCCCCCGCGTCTCAAGTGCCGTTCGGGCGCAAGACCTGTGCCCTGGAGGCACAATGCCCGTTATCCGAGCGGTTCTGGCGTGCGCTCAGGCCGGCGGTCCGTAGCGGTTCGCGTCCGGCTTGCCGTCCCTGCACAGCAGGAAGACCAGCAGGCCCAGCGACGCCAGATAGGCCAGGTTGTTGGCGAACAGCGGCAGGAACAGGCCCATGGCGCTTTCGTCGCCGGCCATCAGTCGCTGGAACAGCGAGGGAAACAGCGCCAGCCCGATCCCCAGGAACACCACCGGCGGCAGGCCCCACAGGCCCGAGCGGCCGGTGTCGTGCAGGCGGCGAGCGACGGCGGCGGCCAGCAGCAGCGCGATGACGGGCACGGCCACGCGCAGGCCCAGGAACATCGGGGCCATGTCGGGCATCAGTTCGGGCGAGGGCTCGTGGATGGTGACCGACACGCTGCCGCCCGAGCGGGTGATGGTCGCCTTGTCGGGATGGGCCTCGGCATAGGCGATCGTCTTCTGGAAGCTGCCGGCGAAGCCGACGCCGAAGCTCAGGAACATGGCGACGAAGGCCGCGCCCACGATGACCAGCGCATAGGGCCAGAAGCGCTCGCGCGGGTCGCGTCCGGAGAAGCGGGCCAGGTTGGCGAACCCGTGGCGGATCGAGGCGAGCATGGACGCGCTCCAGTAAAGCTTGCCATCCAGCCTTAGGGGCGTCCGCCGCCGCTAGGCAAGCGGGTTGGGCGTCGCGTTCCAGCGCGACCGCGCCGCCATGGGCCCAAGAAAAAAGGCGGCTCCCTCGCGGGGGCCGCCTTCGTCTTTTCCTGGGCGCGGTTCGGCCTTACGCCACCTTCACCCGGGCGGCGCTTTCGGGCAGGTCCTGGCCGAAGGCGCGCTGGTAGAACTCGGCGACGGTCGGGCGTTCCAGTTCGTCGCACTTGTTGAGGAAGGTCAGGCGGAAGGCCAGGCCGATGTCGCCGTCGAAGATCTCGGCGTTCTGGGCCCAGGTGATCACCGTACGCGGGCTCATGACGGTCGAGATGTCGCCGTTCATGAAGGCGTTGCGGGTCATGTCGGCCACGCGGACCATGGCCGCCAGGGTGCGCTTGCCCTCGGCGGTGTCGTAATGCGGGTTCTTGGCCAGCACGATGGCCGCCTCGACGTCGTGCTCGAGGTAGTTCAGCGTGGTGACGATCGACCAGCGGTCCATCTGGCCTTGGTTGATCTGCTGGGTGCCGTGATAGAGCCCCGTGGTGTCGCCCAGGCCGATCGTGTTGGTCGTCGAGAACAGGCGGAAATACGGGTTGGCGCGGATGACCCGGTTCTGGTCGAGCAGGGTCAGCTTGCCGCCGGCCTCCAGCACGCGCTGGATGACGAACATCACGTCCGGACGGCCCGCGTCGTATTCGTCGAACACCAGGGCGATCGGGCGTTGCAGCGACCAGGGAAGGATCCCTTCGCGGAACTCGGTGACCTGCTTGCCGTCCTTCAGGACGATGGCGTCCTTGCCGACGAGGTCGATGCGCGAGACGTGGCTGTCGAGGTTCACGCGCACCAGCGGCCAGTTCAGGCGCGCGGCGATCTGCTCGATGTGGGTCGACTTGCCGGTGCCGTGATAGCCCTGGACCATCACCCGGCGGTCCTTGGCGAAGCCGGCGCAGATGGCCTTGGTCGTCTGCGGGTCGAAGCGATAGGCGCTGTCGATCTCCGGCACGTGGCTGTCGCGGTGCGAGAAGGCCGGGACCTTCATGTCGCTGTCGACGCCGAACGCGTCGCGAAGCGTCACCCACTTGTCCGGGACCAGGGTGATCAGGGGATCGGCGGCGTGGCTGTCGGTCAGTTCGGGCATGTTTTTCGATTAGCGCTCCACCCCAGGGAGGGGAAGGGGGAATTGCAAGAAGATGCTCCCCCTGAAGGGGGAGCTGTCGCGAAGCGACCGAGGGGGAAGTTGCTGCGAGGCTGGCCAGCGCTACGGCTGCGGAAACCCTTCCCCCTCCGGCCCTTCGGGCCACCTCCCCCTTCAGGGGGAGGATCCTGGCGCATGCGAAAAGGGCGGCGGATTGCTCCGCCGCCCTTCGTCTTGAGGATCCGAAGGTCCCTAGTTGTTGGCGATGATCACCGAGGCGATGATGCCGGTGGCGATGGCCGCCAGGACGTACTGGTCGTTCACACGCTGCCAGCGGTAGCCGCGGGGCGGCTGGCGCAGGCCGTGACGGCGGTAGTCCTTCACGTAGTAGCTGTCGGCGCGATAGCGGGCGTCGAGGCGTTGGCCCTTGGCCCAGCGGCGATACTCGCGACGGTCCTGCTTGCGCTCGTAGCGCGCCTGGTCCTTGCGGCCCTTCTCGTAGGCGCGCTGCTGTTCATAGCGGTCGTGACGGTCGTCGTGGCGGGGCTGGGCCATGGCCGTCCCCGACAGGGCGGTCCCGGCCAGCAGCGAGGCGGCGACGGCGGTGATGATGAGACGTTTCATGACAAGTCCTTTCCCTTCGATGCCTCCACCTTAGTGAGGTCGATTTGGACTGGTGATGAACGAAGCAACTCAGGAACGGTTCATGTTTCTTTCATGAAACATTGTAGCTATACACGACGAATACCGGTTGCGGCCGATCTGCTTTTCGCGCGTTGAGGGTGCATGCCGCTCAAGCTCCGCCTCGATCCCCGCCGCAACCTGCCCCTGCTGCTGAAGGCGGCAAGGCGCGAAGTCGCCGCCACGGCCGCCCTGCTGGTGGCGGGCCTTGGCCTGCTGGCCTTCCTGAACATCGCCGACGAGGTGGCCGAGGGCGACACCCGCGCGCTCGACTTCCAGATCCTGCAGGCGCTGCGCGTGCCGGGCCAGCCGCACCAGCTGATCGGTCCGGAATGGCTGCACACGGCGGCCGCCGATGTCACCGCCCTGGGCTCGGTGACGGTGCTGACCCTGCTGGTGCTGCTGGCCCTGGCGATCTGCGCCAGCCTGCGCCGCTGGGCCGAGGCGCTGGTGGTCGTCGTGGGCGCGGTCGGCGGCGTCAGCATCAGCCAGGGGCTCAAGCACCTTTTCCTGCGCGAGCGCCCGGACCTGATCTATCGCGCCGTCGAGGCGGCCAATCCCAGCTTTCCGTCCGGCCACGCCATGCTGTCGGCGGTGGTGTTCCTGACCCTGGGGACCCTGGCGGCGCGCTTCGCGCCTCGGCGCCGGGTCAAGGCCCTGGCCCTGGCGGCGGCGGTGTTCTTCTCGGTGCTGGTGGGGCTAAGCCGCGTCTATCTCGGCGTGCACTGGGCCAGCGACGTGCTGGCCGGCTGGTGTGTCGGCGCGGCCTGGGCGATGGCCTGCTGGCTGGCCGCCTGGGGCTGGGCGCGATATTTCCGCTCGCCGCTGGCGGAGACCTGAGACCCTCCCCCTGATGGGGGAGGTTGCCCGAAAGGTCGGAGGGGGAAGTTCCTGCTGACGTCGAGGAGGTTGCTGGCTAACAGACCACATCCCCCTCCGTCGGCTTCGCCGACACCTCCCCCTTCAGGGGGAGGATTGTTCCAGCCTGGCTTTCAATGTTTCCAGGTCGCGGGTCACGGCGGCGGCGTCGCGGTCGAAGGCGGCGTCGTCCATGTCGGGCAGGCGAAAGAGGGTGAGCGTCACCTCGGCGCCGTCGCCATTGGCCACGACGCGCAGGGGCACCGAGATCTCGGTTCCGTCCGGCAAGGTCACCCAGTGGTCGAGGACGCCGAAGGGATTGGCAGGCGAGAAACGCACGCGGGCCTCGCCGACGGGGGTGTCGGCGATCCAGACGCCGTCTTCGTCGGAAGCCCGGCGCAGGCCGTCGCCGATGCCGGCGGCCCAGTCGGCCATGGTCTCCGGATCGGCCGCATAAGCATAGACGACGTCGGCTGGGCGCGCGACGCCGATGGTGATCGGACGGCAGGGATGCAGGGTCATGCGAGCGGCCTCGTCATCGGCGGAGCGCGCCGCCGTCGGGCCGTCCACGCAGGATCAGGCGCGCAGGATCAGAAGAGGACGGTGGCCAGGGCGATGAGGCCGGCCCAGAGCGCGATGCTGGCGCCGACGACGGCCACGCGGCTCCAACGAACTCGGCGACGCGGCGACGCGCTGTCGTGGCGCGCGCCCATGCTGAGATAGGCCATGTCTTCCTCCCCCGCCTCTGTTCTCCCTTGGGGGCGGGAGCGGGCGGTTTCATTTGATACGATCTCCTGGGTTGCAACGCTTGGCAAGAGCAACAGAGCCACGGACTCACAAAAATGTGCGTTCCAACACAGTGACTTGTGTCGCCCAGCCGACTTCACCGCAGGGCGGGCGGCCTCAGATCGAGCCCGTCCCATGATATGGGCGGCCGATGACCTGGTCCTCGTCGCCTTCCCAGGCCTCGTCGTCGGGCATCGAGACGTTGGCGTCCCAGTGCTCGGCCTGGCTGGCGCCCGAGCCGCTGTCGGTGTGGCGGACGATCTCGTCGATGTCGCGGGCGTCGCGCGGGGCGGTTCCCGGCGGGATGGTCGCCGTCTCGGCCGGGCTCAGCGCATCGTTCTGGAAGTCGACGTGCTGGGGATAGAAGGCCAGGCGCCCGGTCAGTCGCTCCATGCCCGGCAGCGGCGCCTCGTACGACCACACGGCGTCCTCGATGATCTGGCCGTCGCGATAGATCGTGTAGTAGCTGGCCGAGCCCTTGTACGGGCAGCGGGTGGTCTTGTCGGACCGGCGCAGGAAGGCCATCGCCACGTCGTCGCGCGGGAAGTAGCGGACGGGCGGATAGTCGGCCTCGCGCAGCACCAGGACGTCGTCGCTGTCGGCGATCTCGTGGCCTTCGAACAGCACGCGGACCCGGCCGCTCTCGCGGGCGCAGGTGATCGGATGGTTGGGATCTGACGATTGCATGGGCGTTCCCCAGGCGTTGAGGGTGTCGTTGCGGAACTTGCAGCCAGTGAAACGCGCGGCGCGCCCCAACCGCTCCCTCCCGGCAAGCCTTTGCTTGTGAAACGGAAAGCCGCGTGATCTTCTCCCCGCGAACTGGGGAGGGGAGGGCGAAACGACCGTTGGCGTCGCCCTATCTGACTTGAATACAGTCAAGGTCGAGAATGAATAGCATTGTCGTTGTCGCCGGGATTCTCGTCACATTGGTGACGGGCCTGCCGGTTTTCATGCAGCTCATAAAGGATCACCCAAAAGGGCTGATCATTCTGTTCTTCGCCGAGATGTGGGAGCGGTTCTCCTACTACGGCATGCGCGCCATCCTGATCTTCTATCTGACGCAGCACTTCCTTTTCGAGCCGAAGGTCGCCAACGGTCACTACGGCTCCTATACCTCCCTCGTCTACCTGCTGCCGCTGATCGGCGGCTTCCTGGCCGACAAGTGGCTGGGCACCCGCAAGGCCGTGGCCTTCGGCGCCATCCTGCTGGTCGCCGGCCACTTGGCCATGGCGGTGGAAGGCAAGCCCGCCACCCAGACCCTGACCTATGCCGGCCAGACCTACCAGTTCCAGGCCGAGGGCCGTGGCGGTGAACGGGTCGCCAAGCTGGTGGTCGCGGGCAAGCCCTACGACGTCTCGGCCACCAAGGCCGGCGACTTCGAGATCAAGGACCTGCCGGCCGCCGCCCCGCTGCCCGCCGTGCTGCCCAAGGGCCAGTACCAGCTGGGCGTCGAGGGCCGTGATCCGACCTACCTGAACATCTTCTGGCTGGCCCTGTCGCTGATCATCGTCGGCGTCGGCTTCCTCAAGCCCAACATCTCGACCATCGTCGGCCAGCTGTACCCGCAGGGCGACCCGCGTCGCGACCCGGGCTTCACCCTCTACTACTACGGCATCAACCTCGGCTCGTTCTGGGCCTCGATCCTCTGCGGCCTCCTGGGCATCAAGGTCGGCTGGTGGGCGGGCTTCGGCCTCGCGGGCCTGGGCATGCTGGCCGGCTTCGTCGTCTTCGTGCTGGGCAAGCCCTGGCTGCTGGGCAAGGGCGAGGCGCCCGAGCCCAAGAAGCTGAAGGAGAAGGTCGCCGGCCCGCTGACCCGCGAGCACGCGATCTACGCCCTGTCGCTGCTCGGCGTGCTGGGCGTGTTCTTCCTGGTCCAGCGCAGCGCCATCGTCGGCGTGACCCTGGTGGCGGGCATGATCGGCTCGATCGGCTACGTGCTGTGGTTCATGTTCGCCAAGGTGCAGAAGGTCGAGCGCGAGCGCCTGGCCCTGGCCCTGTTCCTGATCTTCGGCGCGGTGGTGTTCTGGACCCTGTTCGAGCAGGCCGGCTCGTCGCTGAACCTGTTCGCGGCCACCAACGTCAACCTCAACCTGACCTCGGCCCCCGTGCAGTGGTTCGGCGGCGCGGTTACCTTCGCCACCCCGGCCCAGCTCGCCGCCGCGACCATCGACCCCGCCAAGACGCTGTGGATCGATTCCAGCTTCAACGCCGCCCAGACCCAGGCGCTGAACGCCGGCTGGATCCTGATCTTCGCCCCGGTCTTCGCGGCGCTGTGGACCTTCCTGGGCCGCCGCGACAAGGACCCGAACCCCGTCGTGAAGTTCGGCCTGGCGCTGTTGCAGGTGGGCCTCGGCTTCCTGGTGCTTCAGTGGGGCTCGACCTTCGCCGACGGCGCCTTCCGCATGCCGCTGTTCTTCCTGGTGCTGATGTACATGCTGCACACCACCGGCGAGCTGTGCATGTCGCCCGTGGGCCTGTCGCAGATGACCAAGCTGTCGCCGGCCTCGATGGTGTCGTTCATCATGGCCGTGTGGTTCATGGCCGTGGCCATCGCCCAGTATGTCGGCGGCTTCATCGCCGGCCTGACCACGGTGGAAACCGTCGGCGGCCAGGTGCTGGACCCCGAAGCGGCGCTGCGCACCTCGCTGCAGGTGTTCAACGTCATCGGCCTGATCGCCGCCGGCATCGGCGTGCTGTTCCTGATCGCCTCGCCCTTCCTCAAGAAGTGGTCGCACGGCGCGGACGAGCACCACGCCGCCCCGACCGACACCGCGACGGTCGCCGACTGATCTCGGCGCACCGCACTGAAGACGAAGGCCCCGGAGCGATCCGGGGCCTTTTTCTTTGGCCCTGTCGGGTTTCGCACAGTCGCCTGTTCGCCGGCCGCGCGAAGTGACGTCGATGCACGTCAGGGTCGCGTTGGCGGCCGAACGGGGAGACGGCCATGGGAACGACCTACACGATCTTCGGCGCGGGGCCGGCGGGCCTCTACACGGCCTGGCGGCTGGTCACCGGCGGCAAGGCCGTGGCGGGCGACACGATCCAGCTCTACGAATGGGGCGACTACGCCTTCGACGGCCCGGGCTCGGGCACGCGCCTGCCGGCGGGCCGCATCGTCACCCACTTCTGCAACGACGACCCGCGCCAGTCCTACATCGAGGCTGGCGGCATGCGCTTCATCCAGTGGGACGCGACCAAGAGCGAAGGCCACCAGCTGGTGACCCTGACCATCGAGAAGCTGGGCTTGGCCGGCAAGATCATCGACTTCAACACCACCGACAATCCGCTGCTGTTCCTGCGCGAGGAGCACATCTACCAGAACGACCTGGCGACCCATCCCGCGCCCTACAACACGCCGGGCAACAACGAGCAGCCGGCCGCCACCCTGTTCTCGAACATCTCGGCCCTGATCACGGGCGACGCGCCGGTGAAGACCCGCGCCCAGCAGTGCGCCTTCTACGGCTCGGGCCGGCTGCCGCCGACCTTCAACTCGTTCGTCTATCCGCCGGGCTCGATCGCCGGCAACATCGGCTACTGGAACGTCTTCTACGACCAGGCCGGCAACGAGGGCTACGAGTACGCCGCCGACGCCGGCGGCTACACCTCCAACGTCATCAACTGGAACGCCGCCAACGCCGCCGTCTATAACGGCGAGTTCGCGCCGGGCGGGGCGTTCAAGACCCTCAGCGGCGGCTATTCCCAGGTCTTCGTCGAGCTCTACCAGCAGACCCTGAAGGCCGCCCAGGACGCCGGGGTGGCCTTCACCCTGACCCAGCGCACCCGCCTGCACTCGATCTGGCTGGAGGGCGAGACGGTCAACTATCGCCTGGCCAGCGCCGAGACGCCGTTCAAGGGCGGGGCGGTGCAGACGACGCAGAACGCCTTCCTGGCCATGCCGCCAGCCTCGCTGGACCTGGTGGCCGAGGCCACGCAATACGCCGACATGCCCGAAGGCACGCTCGACATCCTCAACGCCGAGGGCGTGCAGCTCTACATCGACGGGGTGATCCGCCAGCCGTCGATGCGGGTGATGCTGTTCTTCGACCGCCCGTGGTGGAACGATCCGGGCGTGCCCTATCCGCCCAGCCTGACGGGCGCGCCCAACACCTTCGGCCCGACCATCACCGACCTGCCGCTGCGCCAGGTCTACTACTTCGGGAACAACAGCGACGGCGCGGCCAACCCCGCCTACGGCGTCCTCGCCTCGTACGACGACATGCAGTACGTGCAGTTCTGGCAGGAGCTGGAGGTCGACGTCACCGAGCGCCGCAAGGTGCCGATCGACCAGGACCACCAGGTGCTGTTCGGCCCGCGCAAGGCCACCGACACCATGATCCGCATGGTGCTGCTGGAGCTGGCCAAGGTGCACTGGGGCGATCCCAACGCCGCTGGCCAGATCCCCTGGCCGGTCGAGGCGATCTTCAACGACTTCTCGCTGAACCCGTTCGGGGCCGGCTACCACGCCTGGGCCGCGCACTACGACATCTGCGACGTGATGCAGAGGATCCGCCAGCCCACGGGCCTGGTGCCCGGCGCGACGGCGGCCAACCTCTTCATCATCGGCGAGGCCTACTCCAACGACCAGGCCTGGGTCGAAGGCGCCTTCTGCACGGCCGAGTCGGTGCTGGTCGACTACTTCGGAATGACGAGCATCGCCGACACGACCAACTATCCGCTGATCTGCAGCTGCTGATGATGGACCGGGCGGCTCAGGCTGAGGCCTGGGCCGCCTTGGCCTTGCTCTGGTGGTGCGACAGCACGATCGACAGGATCACCACCGGGATGCCGACCGCCGCCGTGCCCGCGAAGAAGATCGCGTACGAGGTCATCAGCGGGAAGCTCTTCTCCAGGCCCTCGACGACGGCGCCTGAGAAGCCCTTCAGGAACTTGCCCAGCATGGCGTAGGTGCTCGACAGCAGGGCGTACTGGGTGGCGGTGTAGCCAAGGCTCGTCAGGCTGGACATGTAGGCCACCAGCGCCGCGCCGGCGAAGCCGGTCGAGATGTTGTCGACGATCATCGCGCCGATGAAGACGGGCATGTTCGGCCCGGCCAGAGCCATGGCCGAGAAGGCCAGGTTCGAGCCCGGGCCCAGCACCGCGCCCAGCACCAGCGTCTTTTCGAAGCCCAGCTTCACGGCGCTGAGGCCCGCCAGAGCGATGCCGACGAAGGTGGCGACCAGGCCGAACGAGGTGCGCACCGCCCCGATCATCTCCTTGGCGAGGCCCAGGTCGGTGTAGAGCGGCGCGGCCATCGGCCCCATCAGGAAGTCGGGCAGGCGGTAGAGGGCCACGGTGCACAGCATCAGCAGCGCCATCGGGCCATGGGTCTGGAAGAAGGTGACGAACGGACCGACCACGGCGTCGAAGAAGCCGCGCGGGGTCCACAGCGGGGCGGCGGCCACGCCGCTGGCGGCGGCGGGCGTGCGGGCCGGTTCGATGGCGAAAAGGGTGGCGGTCAGGCCGATGCCCATGGCCGCGGCGCACAGCAGGTACGAGGTCGGCCAGCCGAGCTTGGCGGCCGCCACCAGGATCCAGGCGTCGGTGGCCAGGATGGCGATGCGGTAGCCGAACTGGAAGGCGGCGGTCAGCAGGCCCAGGTCGTCGGGGCTTTCGGCGCGCTCGATCCGCCAGGCGTCGACGACGGTGTCCTGGCTGGCGGCGGCGAAGGCGGTGATCACCGCCAGCAGGGCGAAGGTCCACAGGTGGCCGCCCGGACCGACGGCGGCCATGCCGAACAGGCCGATCCCGACGACGATCTGGGTCAGGACCATCCAGCCGCGCCGGCGGCCCAGGCGCCCGAGCAGGGGCAGGTCCACGCGATCGATGATCGGCGCCCACAGGAACTTCAGCGAATAGGCAATGCCCACCCACGACAGGAAGCCGATGGCGGCCAGCTCGATGCCCTGCTCGCGCAGCCAGAAGCCCAGGGTATTGCCCACCAGCATGAACGGCAGGCCCGACGAGAAGCCCAGCAGCAGGGTGACCAGAACGCGCGGTTCGCGCAGGGCGGCCAGCACCTCGCGCCAGCCGTGCGGCTTGCGAGCGGGCTTGGCCACGTCGGTAGCGGCCGTCTCGTTGGTCTGCTCGGTCATGGTCTTCCCCGAAGTGGACGGGGAGGGTGGGACCGTCCCGTCAGCCGGCGACCTTGGCGCGCGTCGCGTCGTTCGTCCAGCGGCGCGGGCGGTCGGGGCCGGTCCAGCGGGACAGGGCGTCGCGCAGGGCGGCGGGGGTCAGCGGCTTGACCAGGAAGTCGTCCATGCCGGCCATCAGGCACTGGCGGCGGTCATCGTCGAAGGCGTCGGCGGTCAGGGCCAGGATCGGGGTGTCGACGCCCTTGGCGCGGACGGCGCGGGTGGCCTCCAGGCCGTTCAGGCCCGGCATGCGCAGGTCCATGAACACCAGGTCGTAGGTTCCGCGCGACAGGGCGGCCACGGCCTCGTCGCCGCTGGCGATGCGGTCGACCGTGCAGCCCTCGCGCTCCAGAAGGGTGCGGGCGAGGAGGGCGTTGATCGGATTGTCCTCGGCCAGCAGGACGCGGGCGCCCGGCGCGGCGGCCGGGGCGATGCGGTCGTCCTGGGCCTCGGCGGGGGTGACGATGGCCTCCAGCGCCGCGTCGATCGGCTTGGCGCCCAGCACCTGGGCGGCCAGCGAGGTGCGGCGCAGCGGCTTGATCAGGTAGCCCGAGAAGCCGGCCTTGGAGAGGTTGGGGATTAGGTCGCGCTGGTCCGGGGTCAGCAGGGCCACGGCGGCGCGGCCGGCGGGCGCGGCCAGCGGCCCGGCGAGGGCCGCGTCGACCAGCAGCACGGTCTGGGCCGGCAGGGTCTCGACCTTGTCGAGGCCGGCCAGGTTCTTCACCCAGGCGCCGCTGGCGATGGCCTGGGCGCCGACCGCCTCGCGGACCACGGGGTTGGGCGAGACGACGGCGACGAACCGGCCTTCCAGCGGCGGGGCCGCCGGGGCCTGGTGATGGCGTTCGAACGGGGCCTCGAACCAGAAGTCGGCGCCGCCGCCGGGGTTTTCCGCGACGCCGGCCTCGCCGTCCATGGCGCCGGCCAGGCGGGCGACGATGGCCAGGCCAAGGCCCGCGCCGCCCAGCTGGGCCTGGTGCGACGGGTCGGTCTGGACGAAGGCCTCGAAAATCTTCTCACGGGCCTCGGGGGCGACGCCCGGACCGGTGTCGGCCACGGAAAAGCGCACGCGGCCGGCGCCGGCGTCGCGGGCGGTGATCAGCACGCCGCCTTTTTCCGTGAACTTCACGGCGTTGCCGGCGAAGTTCAGCAGCACCTGGCGCAGGCGGCCCTCGTCGGCCAGCAGCGGCGGCAGGCCGCGCTCGACCGCCCAGGCGATCTCGATTCCCTTTTCGTGGGCGCGCGGGCTCATCAGCTCGGCCACCTGGCGCAGCAGGTCCTCGGGGTTCACCGGGGCCAGATGCAGCTCCAGCGCCGTGGCGCCCAGGCGCGCGAAGTCCAGCACGTCGTTGACCAGGGAGAGCAGGTGGTCGCCGCTCTCGCGCAGGGCCGCGACATAGGAGCGCTGCTCGGCGGTCAGGCGGGTGTTTTCCAGCAGACGCGCCATGCCCAACACCCCGTTCAGGGGCGTGCGGAACTCGTGGCTCAGGGTGGCCAACTGCTCGGCGGAGACGGCGTCGCGGGTCTTGGTCATGGCGCGGGAGTGTAGGGCGCGGGGGTTAAGGGGCGGTGGAGGCGGGGGCGATGCTTCAGGAGCCTCCCCCTGTGGGGGGGCGATCGCACAGCGATCGGTGGGGGGAGTAATCAGAAAATCAGCCGGCTTCCCGGAGGCTGAAAACGGCCCCCCGCTGGGCCTTCGGCCGCCTTCCCCACAGGGGGAGGTTTCTAGATTACCCCCTCCATCTCCCCCGCCGGGCTCGTCCGCCGGTGCGCCAGGGCTTCGGCCACGTGAACCCGCTTCACCGAGTCCGCGCCTTCGAGGTCGGCGATGGTGCGGGCCAGGCGCAGGGTGCGGGTCCAGCCGCGGGCGCTGATGCGGCCGGCTTCGGCGGCGCGGGTCAGCAGGGCGCGGCCGGCTTCGTCGAGGGCGCAGATGCGGTCCAGCAGTTCGCCCTCGGCCCGGCCGTTCAGTGTCTCGGGCGTTCCGGGCATGACGTCTTCGGCGCGCTGCGCCTGAAGCCGGCGGGCGGCCGCGACGCGGGCGGCGACCTCGGCCGAGCCCTCGCTGGCGGCGGGCAAGGCGAGGTCGGCGGCGGTGACGGCGGGCATGTCGA
Organism: Caulobacter radicis; assembly: GCF_003094615.1. Taxonomy (GTDB): domain Bacteria; phylum Pseudomonadota; class Alphaproteobacteria; order Caulobacterales; family Caulobacteraceae; genus Caulobacter; species Caulobacter radicis. The sequence continues at coordinate 124,171 of NZ_QDKO01000030.1, forward strand.
CGGCCAGGTCGATGCGGTCCATCAGCGGTCCCGACACCCGGCCCTGATAGTCGCGGATGCAGCGCGGGGCCTTGCCGCAGGCGCCGCGTCCGGCGCCGCCGTGGCCGCAGCGGCAGGGGTTCATCGCCGCCACCAGCTGCACCCGGGCCGGATAGCGGATGTGGGCGTTGGCGCGGGCGACCATCACCTCGCCCGTTTCCAGCGGCGCGCGCAGGCTGTCCAAGGCCTGGACGCCGAATTCAGGGAGTTCATCAAGGAACAGCACGCCGTTATGAGCCAGCGACACCTCGCCGGGCTTGGCGCGCAGGCCGCCGCCGGTGAGGGCGGCCATACTGGCGCTGTGGTGCGGGCTGCGGAAGGGCCGGGCCCTGGTCAGCGCGCCCCTGGCGATCAGCCCGGCCACCGAATGGACCATCGAGGTCTCCAGCAGCTCCTGCGAGGTCAGGGGCGGCAGCAGGCCGGGCAGGCGCTGGGCCAGCATCGACTTGCCCGAGCCCGGCGGGCCGACGAACAAGAGGTTGTGGCCGCCGGCCGCGGCGATCTCCAGCGCCCGCTTGCCCTGTTCCTGACCCTTGACGTCGCGCAGGTCTTTCGCCCGTTCGCCCTCGATCACCGGACCCGGCGCGGGCGAGCCCAGGACCTGGCTGCCGCGAAAATGGTTGATCAGCGCCACCAGCGAGCGGGGCGCCAGGATCCGCGTGCCGCCGGCCCAGGCCGCCTCGGGCCCGCAGGCCTCGGGGCAGATCAGTCCCAGGTCCATGGACCCGGCCGCCATGGCCGCGGGCAGGGCGCCGGCGCAGGCGACGATGCGGCCGTCCAGCGACAGCTCGCCCATGGCCGCCCAGCCGTCCAGCGCGTCGGGCGGGATCACGCCCATGACGCCCAGCAGCGCCAGGGCGATGGGCAGGTCGAAATGGGTGCCCTCCTTGGGCAGGTCGGCGGGAGCCAGGTTGGCGACGATGCGCTTGCCCGGCATCGACAGGCCAAGCCCCGCGAAGGCCCCGCGCACCCGCTCCCGGCTCTCGGCCACGGCCTTGTCGGGCAGGCCGACGACAGCGAAGGCGACGACGCCGCCGGTCAGCTGCACCTCGACGTCGACGCGGCGCGCCTCGACGCCCTCGAATGCAACCGTGACGACCTTTGCCGCCATCGTTCCCCCTGAAACAACGTTCGACTTATCCACAAGCCAAGCATGGCTGTCGGCTCGGAGCAAGAACGAAAAATGAACGTTTCAGGAAAGTGTGACGATTCAGTCGTCTACGGCGACTTCCTCAAGCAGGGGTTGATCGGATGGTTTCGATCCGATCCCAGAGCACCGCGGCGGCGTCGATGCCGCTGAACCGCTTGAGCTGCTGGGCCCCGGTGGGCGAGGTGACGTTGATCTCGGTCAGGTAGTCGCCGATCACGTCGATGCCGACGAACAGCAGGCCGCGCTTCTTCAGTTCAGGGCCGATGATGGCGCACAGTTCCTTGTCGCGAGCGGTCAGCTCGACGGCCTCGGCGCGGCCGCCGACGCGCAGGTTCGAGCGCACCTGGCCGGCGGCCGGCACGCGGTTGATCGCGCCGACCGGCTCGCCGTCGACCAGCAGGACGCGCTTGTCGCCTTTGCTGACGGCCGGGACGAACTTCTGGGCGATGACCTGCTCGCGGCCGATCATCGCGTGCAGTTCTAGGAGGGCGTCGAGATTGGGATCGTCCGCCAGCAGACGAGCCACGCCCGAGCCGCCGCCGCCGTAGAGGGGCTTGAGCACGATGTCGCCGTGACGGGCGCGGAAGTCGTAGATCGCCTCGTGGTCCGACGTGATCAGGGTCGGCGGCTGCACGCCCGGGAAATCGGTGACGAACAGCTTCTCGGGGGCGTTGCGCACCTCGGCCGGGTTGTTCACCACGAGCGTGTGCGGATGCACCTTCTCCAGGAAGTGCGTGGCGGTGATGTAGGCCATGTCGAACGGCGGATCCTGGCGCATCAGCACCACGTCGACGTCGTCCTTCATGTCGAGCAGCACGGTCTCGCCGAGCTTGGCGTGGGCGCCCTTCTCGGCGAACACGTCCAGCGGCTGGGCGCGGGCGAAGACGCGGCCGTCCTCCAGCGACAGCTTGTCGGGCGTGTAGAACCACAGCTTGTGACCGCGGATCTTGGCTTCCATCATCATCAGGAAGGTGGTGTCGGTGTCGATGTTGATCCCCAGGACGGGATCCATCTGGACGGCGACTCTCAGCGACATGACGACTCCGGGGCTTTCTGGACGCCGCACAGGTACACGGTTCCGCGGCGCTGGTGTCTAGTTAAGTCGAAGCGGGGCGATTGCGAGGGGCGATCGCTGAATCCCTTTCCCGCAGGGGGAGAGGGTGTCAGTTCAGCCTCAATCTCACCCGCTCCCGGGCCGCCCGCGCGGCGATGGTCGCGCCGCCGTCCAGCGTCTGGGCGCGCGACAGCGCCTGCAGCGCCCCGGCCAGGGCGCCCTGGCCCTCGCGGGCGGCGGCGACGTCGAGCCAGGGGTGGTGGTCGGTGGGGTCGAGCAGGGCGCGGCGCAGGGCCGAGCGCTCGGCGCGGGCCCAGTCGCGCGACTGCTGGGCGCGGGCGAAGATGTTGTTCTGTAGGCGGATCAAGACGGCGCGGTCCGAGATCGGGGCCATCAGCTGGTCCAGGCGTGCGGCGACATCGGGCATCAGGCCGGTGCGCAGGGCCCGGCGCGACAGCTCGGACGGCAGCACCACCCGCCCCTCGCTGAACGGGTCGAGGGCCAGCGGCCCCTCGTCGGTCTCGATGCGCAGCAGGAAGTGTCCGGGGAAGTCGACGCCGTTGACGTCCAGCCCCACCTCGCGGGCGGCGTGGATGTAGAACACCCCCAACGCCACCGGCAGGCCCTTGCGGCGTTCGGCGATGGCGATGACGTCGGCGTTGTCGGGGTGGTCGTAGGTCAAAAGGTCGCCGGTCAGGCGCAGGTCGCCGGCCATGGCCTCGGCGATGGCTTCCTCGGGAGACTCGCTCTGCATGCGGGACTTCAGCCGCTCGACCGCCGAGCGGGCCAGATCCAGGGCCGGCTGCTCGTCGCGGTCGGGGTCGTCGTGCGCGGCGCAGGCCAGGGCCGCCTCGAACAGCGGGAAGGCCTCGTCGTCGAGTTCGCCGGCGCGGGTCAGGATGGCTTCGGCCTCGTCGCGGGTCATGCCCAGGCCCTCCCGTCGTCGGGCCAGGCGTCGGCCACGTGGCGGGGCGGCCGGCCGGGGGTCATGGCCAAGAGGTCCAGGCGCACGGCCATGCCCTTGAGGCCGGCGCGCGAAGCCGCGGCCAGCGCGCCCGCGCGGCGCAGGCGCATCCGTTGTTCGAAGCTCACCGCCTCCAGCGCCGCCTCCAGGCTCGTCCGACTCTTGACCTCGACAACGATCAAGACGCGTCCGCGTTGCGCCAGGATGTCGATCTCGCCCGCCCGGGTCGCCAGGCGGAAGCCCAGGATGCGGTAGCCCTTCAGCATCAGCCAGGCCGCGGCCCAGGCCTCGGCGCGGCGGCCCGAGCGCCGCGCGGCCGCGCCGCGGACCTTGCGGACCTCGCGCAGCGGCGGGGCCGTCATCCGGCCTCCTTCAGGGCCAGGGCCTGGCGATAGAGGTCCTTGCGCGACAGGCCCAGCGCCTTGGCCACCTCCGAGGCGGCCTCGCCCAGGGGCAGGCGGGCCATGGCCTCGCGCAGGGCGGCCTCGGCGTCGTCGGCGCTGGCGGCCTTCTCTTCGCCCGGGCCCACCAGGATGACGATCTCGCCCTTGGGCGCCTCGAAGCGCGGGTCGACGGCCAGTTCGCCCAGCGGGCCGCGCACGCAGGTCTCGTAGAGCTTGGTCAGCTCACGGCACACCGCGCCCGGACGATCGGCGCCGAACACCGCGGCCATGTCGGCCAGCGTGTCGTCCACCCGCGAGGCGCCCTCGAAGAAGATCAGGGTGGCGCGGACGTTGGCGAATTCCTCGAAGAAGGTTCTGCGGGCGCCGCTCTTGGGCGGCGGGAAGCCGGCGAACAGGAAGCGGTCGGTGGGCAGGCCGGCCAGGGTCAGGGCCGCCAGGGCCGCCGAGGCGCCGGGTATGGGGAACACCGGATGGCCGGCCGCGATGGCCTCGCGGGCCAGGCGGTAGCCGGGGTCCGACACCATCGGCGTGCCGGCGTCCGACACCAGGGCCACGCGCTCGCCGGCCTCCAGCCGTTCCAGGATGGCCGGAATGGCTCGTTCGGCCACGTGCTCGTCGTGGCGCTCCAGCCTGGTGCGGATCGAGTAGGCCGAGAGCAGCTTGCCGGTCACCCGGGTGTCCTCGGCCAGCAGCAGGTCGCAGGCGGCCAGCACGTCGAGCGCCCGCAGGGTGATGTCGCGCAGGTTCCCGATCGGCGTGGCGACCAGGTAGAGGCCGGGCGCGAGCGGGGCGTCGGACAGGACGGGCGGGGGAAGCAAACGGCTCAAGCGGCGGTACTTTCCGTTGAGTGGGTCGGGCCAGGGCCCGTGAAGCGAGACGTTATCAGGTCGCGAGCACGCCTGTCAGCCGGTCGAGGAGCAATCGGCCTTGGCGCGTGGCGCGCAACCTCGCCGGGTCATCGACCAGAAGTCCCGCCTCGACCAGCGATTTCACCTTGGGCGTGTCTGGCGACAGGTCCAGAGCGGCCATCTCGGCGAAGGCGACGCCGTCGTCGATGCGCAGGCCCAGCAGCAGGCGCTCCTCGGCGGCCTCGACGGGGGTGAGGTCCTCGCGCTCGAAGCCGGTTCCGTCGGCGGCGACGGCGGCGATATAGTCGGCGATCCTGGCCCGGGCGGTGGTGGCGACCTTGCCGCCGATTGGGCCAGAGGCCAGCGTCAGGCGGCCGTGGGCGCCGGGACCGACGCCCACATAGTCGACGCCCCGCCAGTAGACGAGGTTGTGGCGCGAGCGGGCGGCCGCGCCCCGGGCGTGGTTCGACACCTCGTAGGCGTCGAAGCCGGCGGCTTCCAGCACCTCCTGCGTGGTCTCGAACAGCTGGGCGGCCAGGTCCTCGTCGGGCGGGACGATCTTGCCGCGACCGACGGCGCGGTCGAAGGCGGTGCCGGCCTCGATGGTCAGCTGGTAGGGCGAGACGTGCTCGGGGCCATAGGCCAGCATTTCCGCCAGTTCCTCGCGCCAGGCCGCGTCGGTCTGGCCGGGGCGGGCGTAGATCAGATCAACCGAGAGGCGCGGGAAGAGGCGCGCGGCCGTGGTGATGGCGCGGCGGGCCGAGCCGGCGTCGTGGTTGCGGCCCAGCATCTTCAGCGAGGCGTCGTCCAGCGCCTGGACCCCCAGCGACAGCCGCGCCACGCCGGCCTGCGCCAGCGCCTCGAAGCGGCCGGCCTCGGCGTCGGTGGGATTGGCCTCGAGGCTGATCTCCAGATCGCCCTCCGGCGTCCACAGGGCCCTGGCCGTCTCGATGACGCGGGCGACGGCCTCAGGATCCATCAGCGAGGGCGTGCCGCCGCCGAAGAAGATCGACGAAAGGCGGCGCGGTCCGGTCATGGCCCGCTGGGCGGTCATGTCGGCGATTATGGCGTCGGCCAGCGCCGCCTGCTCGTCGGTCCGGCCCCGGTCGCGCACGACGTTGAAGTCGCAATAGGGGCAGATGCGGGCGCAGTAGGGCCAGTGGATGTAGAGGCCGAGGGGCGTCATGCGGCGGCCTCGGAGGCGCCGAAATCCCCGCCCTTCGACGGGCTCAGGGTGAGGATTTCTACTGCGACGCCTGAAATAGCCCTCATCCTGAGCTTGTCCCCCGGGTCCGACCAACGGTCGGCCCGAGGATAAACTCCGGACGAGGGCGGGCCCGCAGCCTGCGCGTGGTCACTCAAACAGCGCCGCCTTCAGCTTCTCGAAGGCCACGGCGCGGTGGCTCATGGCGTCCTTCTGGTGCGGCTCCATCTCGCCGAAGGTCTGGTCGTAGCCGTTGGGCACGAAGATCGGGTCGTAGCCGAAGCCCTTGTCGCCGCGCGGCGGGAACACCAGGGTCCCGTGCACCTCGCCCTGCACCACCACGGCCGGGCCGCCGTTCGGCCAGGCGACGGCGAGCGCGCAGGTGAACCAGGCGCTCATGTCTTCCGAGCCCGTCTCCTCGATGCGCTCGGCCACCTTGTCCATGGCCATGGCGAAGTCCTTGCCCGGGCCAGCCCAGCGGGCCGAATAGATGCCCGGCGCGCCGTCCAGCGCGGCGACCGACATGCCGGAGTCGTCGGCCAGGGAAACCTCGCCCGACAGGTCGGCGGCGTGGCGGGCCTTCAGCAGGGCGTTGCCGACGAAGGTCGTCTCGGTCTCGTCCGGCTCGGGCAGGCCAAGCGCGCCGGCGGCCAGAACTTCGAAGCGGCCGTCGAGCAGGGCGGCCAGCTCCTTGGCCTTGCCCGGATTGTGGGTGGCGGCGACGATCTTCTGGCCGTTGATCAGTTTCAGGGTCATCGCACACTCCTCGGACGGAAACCGAGCGTGTTTAGACCCCCGAGAGGCCCGCGCCGCAAGGCCGGATCATTGCGAAAGTTTAATATCGTTTATCGATAAGCGACATTGTCCGATGGCCAAGGACCGGCGATCCTGGCGACATCGAGGAAGGCCCAGCGCCGGCCGTCGATCCGCCCCTGTCCGGAACCGCAAGATGACGCTGCCCCGCCTGTTCAGCCTCCTGGAATCCTCGGCCGTCCGTCTGGCGACCCTGGTGCTGATCGCGGGCCTGCCGATCTCGGCCGTGACGTTCCTGGCCCACACGCTCTAGACTTCAATCCCGCGATCGCCTGGGGAGGCGAGTCGCTGTTGGCGGGGACACAAGCCCATGCGCGCCTTGGGGCCAGGCTCGGTATCGAGCTTCCTGAAGATCATTCTCGACGTCAGCTACTACGCGCTTTGGGTCTGGGTCAGTTTCCTGGCCCTAGTGACGGTGCTGGTGCTTCTGCTCAGCTTCAATCCCGACCTGCTGGCCTCGATGCTGCCGGGCGAGGCGGCCGAAATCCTGCGCAAGTACGGGGCCGGGGCGGCCGTGGCCCTGGGGGGCTGGGCGCTGATGTCGGGCGGCTGGATGGCCATTGTCGAGCGCCTGCGCAAGATCTTCGCCACGATGATCCTGGGCGACCCGTTCCATCCCGACAACGTGCGCCGGCTGCGGGTCATGGGTATCGTGCTGGCCGCTTTGGAGATCGGCCGCTACGTGCTGTCGGCCCTGACTCGCATCCTGGTGCCCAGCGACAAGTCGCCCGAGGGATCCTTCACCCTGACTGCCTGGTTCTCGGTCCTGGTCGTCTTCGTCCTGGCCGAGGTCTTCCGCGAGGGCGCCCGCCTTCGCCGCGAAGCCGAACTGACCATCTGATCGCGAGCGTCGCATGTCCATCCGCGTAAATCTCGACCGCGTGCTGCTGGAACGCCGCATGTCGCTGACCGAACTCTCCGACCGTGTCGGCGTGACGCTGGCCAACCTGTCGATCCTGAAGACCGGCAAGGCGCGGGCCATCCGCTTCTCGACGCTGGACGCCCTGTGTCGCGAACTGGGCTGCCAGCCGGGCGACCTGATGACCTTCGAGCATGGCCCCGGCGACGGCGGCGAAGACGGCGAAGGCGACGGGGGCTGACGCCAGGCTTGCGAAGCCGGCGGGCGGGCCACACCTGTGGCTCATGCAAATCGTCTGTTCATCCTGCGGGGCGGCCAATCGCCTGCCCGAAGACCGCGACCCCGCCGCGGCCAGGTGCGGCCGCTGCAAGAGCGCCGTCTTCACCGGCCTGCCGATCGAGGTCGACGCCGCCGGGCTCGACCGTCACCGCCGCCTGACGCAGGGCGCGGCCGTGCTGCTCGACGTTTGGGCCCCGTGGTGCGGACCCTGCCGGGCCATGGCCCCCAACTACGCCGCCGCGGCCGGCAAGCTGGAGCCGGGCGTGCGCCTGTTGAAACTGAACTCCGAAGCCCACCCGGCGCCGGCCTCGGCCCTGGGCGTCAGCGGCATTCCGGCCCTGATCCTGTTTCGCGACAACGCGGTGGTCGCCCGCTCGGCCGGCCTGATGAGCGCGCCGCAGATCGTGGACTGGACGCGTCGGGCGCTGGGTTGAGTTTCCCCTCCCCCATCAAGGGGGAAGGCAGCATTTCGAGGGAGGGTCCAAGATGATCGAACGTATCGGCAAGGCGGCGCGGTGGAGCGACGCGGTCGCCTTCAATGGCGTGGTCTACCTGTCGGGCCACGTGGCCGAGGAGACCCGCGGCCAGTCGGTGCTGGAGCAGACCAGGGAAGTGCTGGCCCAGATCGACGACACCCTGGCGCAGGCCGGGTCGAGCAAGGACAAGTTGCTCAGCGTGACCATCTACCTGGCCGACATGGCCGGCTTCGACGAGATGAACCAGGCCTGGGACGCCTGGGTGGACAGCGACAACCCGCCGGCGCGGGCGACGGTGGAGGCGCGGCTGGCGCGGCCGACCATGGCGGTCGAGATGACGGCGATCGCCGCGCGCTAGGGGCGGCCTCGATCACCCCTGGCGCGAGGGCTCGACCTTCGCAACCGAACGGCTAAGGTCCGGCGCGCGAGGGGCGTGGGGAGAAGTCGGCATGTCGGACGGTCTTACTCGGCGCGAGGTCGCAGGCGTGGTCCTGGCCGGCGCGGGGGCCTGGGCCTGGGCGTCGGCGGAAGGCGCGAGCGCGGCCGCCGATCCCCTGGTGCTCGACGACGCCAGCGGCCTGAACGCCACGCGGGTCGCGCGTCTCGTGCAGGCCAGGCCCGACGCGGCGCTGGTCGAGGCGCTGCGGCGCGAGCTGAAGGACGCCGCGGCCGCCGGTCGCCCGGTCTGCGTCGGCGGCGCGCGCCACTCGATGGGCGGGCAGAGCCTGGCGGGGGGCGGAACCGCCGTCACCTTCGATACGGGCGGCTGCGCGCCCGACGCGGCGAGCCTGACCTATCGCGCCCATGCCGGGGCCCGCTGGCGCGACGTGATCGCCGTGCTCGACCCGCTGGGTTTCGCGCCCAAGGTCACCCAGTCCAACAGCGACTTCACCCTGGGCGGGACGTTCAGCGTCAACGCCCACGGCTGGGCCGCGCCCCTGGGGCCGATGGGCTCGACGGTGCGGGCCGCCACCATCCTGCTGGCCGACGGCCGGGTGGTGCGGTGTTCGAGAGAGGTCGAGCCCGAGCTCTTCGCCCTGGCCATGGGCGGCTACGGCCTGGTGGGGGTGATCCTGGACCTTGAGGTCGAGATGGCGCGCAACACGAGCCTGGCGCCGCGCTACGAGGAGATGCCGGCGCGGGACTTCGGGCCGCGCTTCGCCGGGGCGGTGAAGGCGCCGGGCGTGGTCATGGCCTATGGCCGGCTGTCGGTGGCCCGGCGCGACTTTCTGGAGAAGGCGCTGATGGCGGTCTACCGGCCGGTGGACACCGCGCCCAGGCCGCTGGCCGGCGGCTCGGAGGCCATGGCCGGCGTGGCCCGTCAGGTCTATCGCGCCCAGATCGGCTCTGACGCCTGGAAGGAGACGCGCTGGTGGGCCGAGACCGAGCTCAAGCCGCGCCTGGAGCCCAAGGTCGTCACCCGCAACGCCCTGATCGCCCTGCCGGTCAGCGCCCTGGCCGGCCACGACCGCCGCCGCACCGACATCCTGCACGAATACTTCCTGCCGCCCGACGGGCTGGCCGGCTTCCTCGAGGACTGCCGGCGGATCATCCCGAAGTCGGGGCTGGAACTGCTGAACATCACCCTGCGCTATGTCGCGCCGGACCCGACCAGCGTGCTGGCCTTCGCGCCGGGCGAGCGGGTGGCGGGGGTGATGTCGTTCTCTCAGCCGAAGACCGACGCGGCCGAGGCGGCGATGCGGGCGATGACTCAGGGCCTGGTCGACAGCGCCCTGGCGCACGGCGGGTCGTTCTACTTGCCCTATCGGCTGCACGCGCGGCCCGACCAGGCGGCGCGGGCCTATCCGAACCTTGCGCGGTTCGCGGAGGCCAAGCGGCGGCTCGATCCGGGCGGCCTGTTCCGCAACGCCTTGTGGGATCGGTATTTCGTGACGGCGGCGTGAAAACGCGATTTCGCCTTGCCGGCTAAGCTTTGGGTTGACGCCCTGTCGACGGCGCCGAGACTGGCGGCCGGTCGCATGGAGATCGAGATTGAAGGTGGGGCTGAAGCTTACCGGCGCGTGCCCGGCCTGCGGGGCGGGCGGACAGGGCTGCGGCCCGTGGCAGGGCCTGAAGCGGCGGGTGGTCATGCGGTGCACGAAGTGCGCCAAGGCCATCGAGTCCGAGCTGTCGCTGGCGGCCTACCTGTTCGTCTGCCTGCTCAGCACGACCTGGGGGGTGCTGCTCTTCGGCGTTTCGGTGGTGGCGCTGTTGACCGGTGCGTGGCTGCTGGCCGGCGGGGCGGCGCTGCTGCTGTGGGCGACGGTGCTCCTGCCCGCCCAGCTGCTGCACGGCGGCCGGCTGAAGATCTACAACCCGTACGCCTGGTAGTCGTCGGCTCGTCCCGGCGGCCTGCGCCGGGACGAGGACCAGGGTGTCTTACTTCGCGCCGATCGCGGCGCGCTGGAACGCGAACAGCTCGCCGATGCCCTTTTCGGCCAGGCCGAACAGGGTGTCGAACTCGCCGCGGGTGAAGCCGCGCTTCTCGCCGGTGGCCTGGATCTCGACGATGTCGCCGCCGCCGGTCAGCACGAAGTTGCCGTCGGCCTCGGCGTTAGAGTCTTCCTCGTAATCGAGGTCGAGGACCGGGGTGTCCTTGAACACGCCGCAGGAGACGGCGGCCACCTGGCCCAGGATCGGGTCGGCCTTCAGCACGCCCTCTTCCAGCAGGTAGTTGGTGGCCAGGCGCAGGGCGACCCAGGCGCCGGTGATGGCGGCCGTGCGGGTGCCGCCGTCGGCCTGGATGACGTCGCAGTCGAGGCTGATCTGGCGCTCGCCCAGGGCCTTGAGGTCGACGACGGCGCGCAAGCTACGGCCGATCAGGCGCTGGATCTCCTGGGTGCGGCCCGTCTGCTTGCCGGTGGCGGCCTCGCGGCGGCCGCGCGTATGCGTGGCGCGGGGCAGCATGCCGTACTCGGCGGTCACCCAGCCGGCGCCCTTGTTGCGCATCCAGCCCGGAACGTTCTCCTCGACCGTGGCGGTGACCAGCACCTTGGTGTGGCCGAAACCGATCAGGCACGAGCCTTCGGCGTAGCGGTTGACGCCGGTCTCCAGGGTGACGGCGCGAAGCTGGTCGGGGGCGCGTTCGGACGGACGCATGGGCAAACTCCGGTCTTTAAGGCTCCAGGGGAGCCGAAGGGTCTGGTCGTATCTGAAGGCGCCGCTTATCCTCCCCCGAACGGGAACCTCCAAGTCCCCGCTCGATTTTTTCGACATCCGTTCCTATCTCGAAGGGCCATGACGCAGCTTTTTCCGGGACCGATCGCTCGGACGCCCGGCCTGACCGAGCTGGACGCCCGCGCCCGCGACATCTTCCGCCGGGTGGTCGAAGGCTATCTGGAGACCGGCGAGCCGGTCGGATCGCGCACCCTGTCCAGGGGCGGCGTGCAGCTGTCGCCGGCTTCGATCCGCAACACCATGCAGGACCTGGCGCAACTGGGTTTGCTGGACGCGCCCCACACCAGCGCCGGCCGGATGCCGACGCATGCGGGCCTGCGGATGTTCGTCGACGGCTTTCTCGAGGTCGGCGACGTCGGCGAGGACGAGCGGCGCGAGATCGAAAGCCGCCTCTACGCCAAGGGCCGCACCTTCGAAGAGGCGCTGAACGAGGCCTCGGCCATCCTGTCGGGCCTGGCCGGCGGGGCCGGCATCGTCGTCACTCCGGTCCGCGAGGGCGGGGTCAAGCACGTGGAGTTCGTGGCCCTGGGCGGCGGCCAGACCCTGGCGGTGATGGTCTTCGAGGACGGCACGGTCGAGAACCGGCTGATGCGCGGCGGGGCGGGACTGACGCCCTCGGCCTTCCAGGAGGCGTCGAACTTCCTCAACGCCCGCCTGCGCGGCCGCACCCTGACCGAGGCCAAGGACGAGATCCGCGCCGAGCTGGAGACCGCCCGCCGCCAGCTGGACGAGACCGCAGCCCGCCTCGTCGAGGACGGCCTGGCCGCCTGGGGCGGCGGGGAGGGGAGCGAGCGGGCCCTGATCGTGCGCGGCCGCGCCAACCTGCTGGGCGACGCCGCCGCCCGCGAGGATCTGGAGCGCGTGCGCCAGCTGTTCGACGACCTGGAGCAGAAGGGCCAGTTGATCGGCCTCCTGGACGACGTGCGCGACGCCGAGGGCGTGCGCATCTTCATCGGGGCCGAGACGCGACTCTTTTCGCTTTCGGGTTCCTCCGTGATCGCGGCGCCCTATATGACGGGGCGACAGAAGGTGCTGGGCGCGATCGGCGTGATCGGCCCCACGCGTTTGAACTATGCCCGGGTGATCCCGCTGGTGGACTATACCGCCCGCGTGCTCGGCCGGATGATCGATGGATGAGGACTGTTTGGAAATGACCGACGAGCAAACGCCGGCCGAAGACGTCGCTTTCGAAGCCGAGGACCTGGCGCAGGAAATCGAGGCCCTGAAGGCCGAGATCGCGGCGATGAAGGACCAGGCCCTGCGCTATGCGGCCGAGGCCGAGAACGTCAAGCGCCGCGCCGAGCGCGAGATGAACGACGCCCGCGCCTACGCCATCCAGAAGTTCGCCCGCGACCTCCTGGGCGCGGCCGACAACCTGTCGCGCGCCACCGCGGCCAGCCCGCGCGATTCGCAGGACGCGGCGGTGAAGAACTACATCGTCGGCGTCGAGATGACCGAGAAGGAGCTTCAGGCGGCCTTCGAGCGCAACGGCCTCAAGAAGGTCGACCCGACCAAGGGCGAGAAGTTCGATCCCCACCTGCACCAGGCGGTGATGGAGCAGCCCTCGGACGAGGTCGCCGCCGGCGGCGTCGTCGCGGTGCTTCAGGTCGGCTACGAGCTCTTGGGTCGCCTCGTGCGCCCGGCCATGGTCGCCGTCGCCGCCAAGGGCTCCACCGGCCCGGCCCCGGCCGAACCGGCGGCCGCCGCGGCCAACCCTTATGCGGCTTCCGGCGAGGAGTCGGGCGGATCGTTCGATACGAAGGCTTGATGAAGAGGCCCTCTCCGAAAGGAGGGGGCTTTTTCTTTTGGGGGCTTTGGGTGGGCCGCAGGCATCGGCCCCCTATCCGTAAAATCCCCGCGAAAGCGGGGACCCAGGTGTTTTATCGTCGAGCGCCGTGGGTTGCAGAAAAAGCCTGGGCCCCCGCTTTCGCGGGGATTTTACGGTTTAGGGGCAGCCCCTAAGCCGCCGCCTTCTCTTTCCCCACCTTGCTCCACACCCGCTCATGCAGGTTGAACGCGACAGTCTGCACCATCGGTTCGACGATCCCCACCGCCAGGGCCACACGCCAGTCGCGGGTCAGGGCGTAGGCGACGGCGATGGCCACCGTCAGGTGCATGGTGGCGTAGGTGGCGGTCTTGAGGGCGAGGCGCATGGCGCGATCTCTTGTTGCGATTGATTATCAATATAAGAAATTGACTTGACCTCGCAAGGGCCCAGAACGGGATTCGCCCACCGCCGGATGCGCCAAAAGGCCGCGCTGGGCTCTTCCCCCGCCGCGCGTTTGCGCTAATGTCCGTGGTCCATTGACGATGGGGCCGTCGCGAGGGGGATTCTCTTGATCGATCAGGCCCTGCGTCCAGCTTGGACCGAGAAATGAAGCTTACCATCGAGCGGGCGGCGCTGCTGAAGGCGCTGGGTCACGTGCAGAGCGTCGTCGAACGCCGCAACACCATCCCGATCCTGTCCAACATCCTGCTGTCGGCGGATCGCGACACGCTTTCGTTCTCGGCCACCGATCTCGACATGGAGATCATCGACGAGGGCCTGGCCCAGATCGACGTGCCCGGCCAGATCACGGCCCCGGCCCACACCCTTTACGAGATCGTCCGCAAGCTGCCGGACGGCTCGGACGTGTCCCTGAACTTCTCGGGCGACGACCCGCGCCTGGTCATCCAGACCGGCCGCTCGCGCTTCAACCTGCCGGTGCTGCCGGCCGGCGACTTCCCGGTGATGAGCAACGAGGGCCTCTCGAGCCGCATCGCCGTCGACGTCAACGAGCTGATGCGCCTGATCGACAAGACGCGCTTCGCCATCTCGACCGAAGAGACCCGCTACTACCTGAACGGCCTGTATCTCCACACGGTCAACGAGGGCGGCGAGACCAAGCTGCGCGCCGTGGCCACCGACGGCCACCGCCTGGCCCTGGCCGAGATGCCGGCGCCGGAAGGCTCGGCCGGCCTGCCGGGCGTGATCGTGCCGCGCAAGACCATCGCCGAGGCCCGCCGCCTGCTGGAAGACGCCGGCGAGTCGATCGACCTGCAGGTCTCGCCCCAGAAGGTCCGCTTCGAGTTCGGCCGCGCCGCCCTGACCTCCAAGGTCATCGACGGCTCGTTCCCCGACTACATGCGCGTGATCCCCAAGGACAACGCCAAGATCCTGACGCTGGACAACGATCTCTTCGCCAAGGCCGTCGACCGCGTGGCCACCATCTCGGCCGAGAAGAGCCGCTCGGTGAAGCTGGCCATCGAGCCGGGCCGCATCACCCTGACCGTCCGCAACATGGAAGCCGGCCAGGCCGTGGAAGAGGTCGAGGTCGACTACGACGGCGAGCCCTTCGAAATCGGCTTCAACGCCCGCTACCTGCTCGACGTCTGCGGCCAGATCGGCGGCCCGCAGGCCGAGTTCCGCTTCGCCGACCCGGCCTCGCCCACCCTGGTGGTCGACCCGACCGACCCGGGCGTGAAGTACGTGCTGATGCCGCTGCGGGTCTGACCGAGAATTCTGGATTCGATTTTTCACCGTAAAATCCCCGCGAAAGCGGGGACCCAGGCTTTTTCTGAAACCCTCGGCGCTCGACGATAAAACACCTGGGTCCCCGCTTTCGCGGGGATTTTACGGAAGTGGGGAGCGTTCGAGGGGGACAGTTCGTGGCGTTCTACGTCTACATCGTCGCCAGTCGCCGCAACGGCACGCTCTACATTGGCCATACTGACGATCTGGCTCGCCGCATCTGGGAGCATCAGGAGAAAGTCCGGCCGGGCTTCACCCGAAAATACGACGTCGGAATGCTCGTCTGGTACGAGGTCCACGACACCCGCGAGTCCGCTCTGATCCGCGAGCGCCAGATGAAGAAATGGCGCCGGCTGTGGAAGCTGGAACTCATCGAACGCACCAACCCGGGCTGGCGCGATCTGGCCCAGGATCTGAACTGCTAGATCGACCGGAGACGCCCTCGTGAAACCCCGCCTGTTCGCCCTGAGCCTCGCCCTGGCGCTGTCGACCTCGACGCTCGCCCTGGCTCAAACCCAGCCCGTCGAGCGCCGCGAGATCGGCAATCAGATCCTCGAGAACGTGCCCGTCGCCGATCCGGCGATCCGGGCCAGCCTGGCGCGCTACCAGAACGCCCGCAGCGCCAGCTTCCAGGACTGGGCGGCCGGCGGCGGCATGCTGATCGTCACGCGTTTCGGCAACACCAACCAGATCCACCAGGTCGCCGCCCCGGGCGCCGACCGCAGCCAGCTGACCTTCCACGACGAGCCGGTCAGCGGCGTCCACACCCTGCCGGGCGGCGAGGTGCTGTTCTCCAAGGACACCGGCGGCGACGAGTGGTTCCAGCTGTTCGTGCGCGACGCCTCGGGCAAGGAAGTCCAGCTGACCGAAGCGGGCACCCGCAACCAGTCGCCGGCCTGGTCGGGCGACGGCAAGGTGCTGGTCTGGAGCCGCGCGACCAAGGGTTCGGCCAACTACGACGTCGTGATGCGCGATCCCTCCGCGCAGGGCGGCCGCCGCGTGATCTTCAAGGGCGAGGGCCAGGTCTCGCCGATCGACGTCTCGCCCGACGGCAAGACCGTGCTGCTGGGCCGCTACTTCTCGATCGGCGAGAGCAGGCGCTGGCTGCTGGACGTGGCCACCGGCAAGACCACCGAGCTGAACCCGGTCAAGGGCAAGGTCTCGTACGACGGCGGCCTGTTCACGCCGGACGGCAAGTCGCTGCTGATGCTGTCGGACGAGGGCTCGGACTTCATGCGCTTGGTCGAGTTCGACCTGGCGACGGGCAAGAAGCACCTGGTCTCGGGCGAGCGTCCCTGGGACGTCGAGGACTTCAAGCTGTCGAAGGACGGCCGGGTGCTGGCCTATGTGGTCAACGAGGACGGCTATTCGAAGCTGGTGGTGCAGGACTTCCGCACCCGCCGCGCGCTGCCGCAGCCGCAGCTGCCGGGCGGCGTGGTCTCCAACCTCGCCTTCTCGGAAGACGGCTCGAAGATCGGCTTCAGCCTGGCCACGCCGACGGCGGCCAGCGACGCCTGGAGCTTTGACCTGGCCAGCGGCCAGGTGACCCGCTGGACGGCCTCGGAGCTGGGCGGCCTGGACGCCAAGGCGCTGGTCAGCCCCGAGCTGGTGCGCTTCCCGTCGTTCGACAAGCGCTCGATCCCGGCCTTCGTCTACAAGCCCAAGCTGGCGGCGGGCCAAAAGGCCCCGGTGATCATCGACATCCACGGCGGCCCGGAAGGCCAGTCGCGGCCGGTCTTCAACCCGTTCCACCAGCACACGACGGCCGAGCTGGGGGCCGCGGTGATCGTCACCAACGTCCGCGGCTCGTCGGGCTACGGCAAGACGTTCCTCAACCTCGACAACGCCGAGAAGCGCGAGGACTCGGTCAAGGACATCGGCGCGCTGCTGGACTGGATCAAGACCCAGCCGGACCTCGATCCGAACCGCGTGGTGGTCTACGGCCAGTCCTACGGCGGCTACATGTCGCTGGCGGTGATGACCCACTATTCCGACCGCCTGGCCGGCGGGGTCGAGCGCTACGGCATCTCCAACTTCGTGTCGTTCCTGCAGAACACCGAGGCCTATCGCCGCGACCTGCGCCGGGCCGAGTACGGCGACGAGCGCGACCCGAAGATGCTGAAGGCCTTCGAGACGATCTCGCCGCTGAACAACGTCGGCAAGATCACCAAGCCGATGCTGGTCATGCAGGGCTGGAATGATCCGCGCGTTCCCAAGTCGGAGTCCGACCAGGTGGTCGCCAAGCTGCGCGAGAAGGGCGTCGAGACCTGGTACGTCCAGTTCAAGGACGAGGGCCACGGCTTCGCCAAGAAGATCAACAACGACCGCCGTCGCGAGGTCGAGACCCAGTTCCTGCAGAAGGTGCTGGGGACCGGCGCGGCCCAGTGAACAGCCGGGGTGGTCCCGCCGGCCTGCTGCGCGAGGACCGCTTCGACGACCTCTTCGAGCGGATGCTGACCCTGTGGGCAGCGATCGACTTTTCGGACTGTTCGACCTGGTTCGAGCGCTCCGAGACGGTCGCCAGCGCCTTCGCCTCGCTGGAGGGGGCGGTCGACCTGGCGGCCATGAACTCCGCCGTGCACCGGGCGATCGCCGTGGACGCGCCGTTCGAGGTTCCGGTGCGCGAGCTGGTCGACCGCGCCGTCGCCCGCGAGGTGTTCGAGGTCGAGATGCGCCGCGTGCTGCTGGGCGCGGCGGGGGTCTGGCGCCTGACCGAGGTCGAGGTGGCGCGCGGGTATTTCGTCTAGCGAAATCCGGTGGCGGAGTAGGGATTTACAGCGCTCTTGCCCGTCGCCGCTGGCTCATGCCAACGTCCGTTTCATAAGAAAACGGGAGGCGCCGCCATGGCCAAGATCAGCTACATGACCGTCGGTTCGAACCGGCTGGAGGAGGCCAAGGCCTTCTACGACGCCCTGCTGGGCTCGATCGGAATGAAGCCCCTGTTCGAGCATCCGTCCGGCGGCCGGCTCTATCGCGGCAAGGGCGTGGGCATGTTCGGGGTGCTGGGCCCCTATGACGGCAATCCCGCCTGCATCGGCAACGGCATGATGGGCGGCTTCGACTTCGACACCCGCGAGGAGGTCGACGCCTTCCACGCCAAGGCCATCGAACTGGGCGGCGCCTGCGAAGGCGCGCCGGGCGAGCGGATGCCCAAGGCCTATTTCGCCTACTTCCGCGACCTCGACGGCAACAAGCTGTGCGCCTACCGGCTGGGGGAGTGATCAAGGAAACCTCCCCCCGTGGGGGAGGCGATCGCGAAGCGATCGGTGGGGGGAGTTTTCGCGAGATCGGCCGAGGCCTCGGAAGCTGAAAACGGCCCCCTCCGGCCCTCTGGGCCACCTCCCCCAGAGGGGGAGGATCTCGTTTTCCGGCCCCCTTTCCGCCCTGATCCGGGCGTAGCGCGGCGGTGTCGCTTTTTGCTGCTGGAGACACCCCATGCGCCTGGCCTGGGATCGTATCGCCGTCGTGCTGGTCAGCGCCGGGGCCTGGGCCATGGTGCTGCTGGCTGGGCCGCACCTGGTGCATGGCCTGCGCAGCGCGCCGCGCCTGCTGGCCCATGCCGGGGCGGGCCGCCGCTTCCAGGGGTGACCCCAAGGCCAGCCAAGGCGTGACGCCGTCCGCGACGTGGCTTACAGAGGCGCCATGGCGTCCGCCACCATCGCCCGCCTGCGGCTCACCGACTTCCGATCCTACGAGCGCGCCGATCTCCTGACCGGCGGGCGCAGCGTCTATCTGTTCGGGCCCAACGGCTCGGGCAAGACCAACCTGCTGGAGGCCGTCAGCCTGCTGTCGCCCGGCAAGGGCCTGCGCGGGTCGAGCCTGGCCGAGGTGGGCCGCCGCATGCCGGGCGAGGGCGTTTGCCGGGCCTGGGCCGTGGCCGCCGAGATCGAGCAGGCCGACGGCGAGGTCCTGAAGGTCGGCACCGGAACGGAACTGGCGGGGGCCTCGCGCCGCATCGTCCGCCTCGAGGGCGAGACCGTGCCGCCGGGCCGGCTGGCCGACCACGTGCGGCCCATGTGGCTGACCCCCGCCCAGGACCGCCTGTTCCTCGAGGCCGCCTCGGAGCGGCGCAAGTTCTTCGACCGGCTGGTGTTCGCCGCCGAGCCGGCCCATGCCAGCCACGCCAACGCCTACGACAAGGCCCAGCGCGAGCGCATGCGGCTGCTGAGCGACGCGGCCGACGGCGGGGCGCCGGCCGATCCGGCCTGGCTGACCGTGCTGGAGGCTCGTCTGGCGCAGGCCGGGGCGCTGATGGCGCAGGCGAGGGCGCGGACCCTGACGGCGCTTCAAGCCGAGATCGACGGGCGCGGCGACCGGCCGTTTCCGCAGGCCCGCCTGACCCTGACCGGCGCCTGGGAGCTGATGGCCCTGGACGGGGTCCCGGCGGCCGAGATCGAGCTTCAGCTGGCCCAGGCCCTGGCCGCCGCAAGGCCGCGCGACGGGGCCGCGGGCAGGGCCTTGACAGGCCCGCACCGGGGCGATCTGGCGGTGTTCCACGTCGACAAGGACCGTCCGGCCTCGGAATGCTCCACCGGAGAGCAAAAAGCGCTGATTTTGAACCTGGTTTTGGCCCAGGCGGCGAGACTTTCGCGTGCGGAATCCGCGCCGAATCCTATAGTGTTGCTCGACGAAGTCGCCGCGCATCTCGACCTCACCCGGCGAGCCGCTCTGGCCGACGAACTCACGGCGCTCAAGCTCCAGGCCTTCCTCACCGGCACGGACGAGTCGCTGTTCGACCATCTCAAGGGTCGGGCGTTGGGCGTTCGCGTCAGCGAGGCCGGCCTGACCCCCATTGAGTCTACGGCTCTGGAAGACGAATGACCGAGAATACCGAAGGCCAAGTCCCCGAAGTTCCCGAAGAAGCCGTCGCCGGCGAATACGGCGCGGACTCGATCAAGGTCCTCAAGGGCCTGGATGCGGTGCGCAAGCGCCCGGGCATGTATATCGGCGACACCGACGATGGTTCGGGCCTGCACCACATGGTCTACGAGGTGGTCGACAACGCCATCGACGAAGCGCTGGCCGGCCACGCCACCAAGGTCCAGGTGATCCTCAACGCCGACGGTTCGGTGACGGTCACCGACGACGGCCGCGGCATCCCCACCGACATCCACGAGGGCGAGGGCGTCTCGGCGGCCGAGGTCATCATGACCCAGCTGCACGCCGGCGGTAAGTTCGACCAGAACAGCTACAAGGTCTCGGGCGGCCTGCACGGCGTGGGCGTCTCGGTCGTGAACGCCCTGTCGGACTGGCTGGAGCTGCTGATCCACCGCAACGGCAAGGTCCACCAGATGCGCTTCGAGCGCGGCGACGCGGTGACCTCGCTGAAGGAGACCGGCGTCTCGCCGGTGCGCGAGGACGGCCCCAAGGCTGGCGAGGTCCTGACGGGCACGGAGGTGACCTTCTTCCCGTCCAAGGACACCTTCGCTTTCATCGAATTCGACCGGAAGACCCTGGAGCACCGCCTGCGCGAGCTGGCGTTCCTGAACTCGGGCGTGACCATCTGGTTCAGGGACAACCGCGACGCCGAGCCGTGGGAAGAGAAGCTGTTCTTCGAGGGCGGCATCGAGGCCTTCGTGCGCCACCTCGACAAGGCCAAGACTCCGCTGCTCAAGGCCCCGATCATCGTGCGCGGCCGCAAGGACAAGGTCGAGCTGGACCTGGCCCTGTGGTGGAACGACAGCTACCACGAGCACATGCTGTGCTTCACCAACAACATCCCGCAGCGGGATGGCGGCACGCACCTTTCGGCCTTCCGCGGCGCCCTGACCCGCGTGATCACCAGCTACGCCGAGAGCTCGGGCATCCTGAAGAAGGAAAAGGTCAACCTGGGCGGCGAAGACAGCCGCGAGGGCTTGACCTGCGTGCTGTCGGTCAAGGTGCCGGACCCCAAGTTCAGCTCGCAGACCAAGGATAAGCTGGTCTCGTCGGAAGTGCGCCCGGCCGTGGAAAGCATGGTCGCCGAGGGCCTCTCGACCTGGTTCGAGGAACACCCGAACGAAGCCAAGCAGATCGTCAGCAAGATCGCCGAGGCGGCCGCGGCTCGCGAAGCCGCCCGCAAGGCGCGCGAACTGACCCGCCGCAAGAGCGCGCTCGATATCACGAGCCTGCCCGGCAAGCTGGCCGACTGTTCGGAACGCGACCCGGCCAAGTCCGAAATCTTCATCGTCGAGGGTGACTCGGCCGGCGGCTCGGCCAAGCAGGCCCGCAACCGCGACAACCAGGCCGTCCTGCCGCTGCGAGGCAAGATCCTGAACGTCGAGCGGGCGCGCTTCGACAAGATGCTGTCGTCCGACCAGATCGGCACGCTGATCACGGCGCTGGGCGCCGGCATCGGTCGCGACGACTTCAACCCGGACAAGGTGCGCTACCACAAGATCGTGCTGATGACCGACGCCGACGTCGACGGCGCCCACATCCGCACCCTGCTGCTGACCTTCTTCTATCGGCAGATGCCGCAGCTGATCGAGCGCGGCTACATCTACATCGCCCAGCCGCCGCTCTACAAAGCCAGCAAGGGCAAGTCGTCGCGCTACCTCAAGGACGACACCGAGATGGACGCCTTCCTGGTGGACGAGGGCGTCGACGGCGCCGAGCTCGACCTGGGCTCGGGCGAGCGCCTGATCGGCCAGGACCTCCTGGCCCTGGTGCAGCTGGCCCGCTCGGCCAAGGCCAATATCGACCGCCTGGCGGCCCGCGCTCCGGCCTCGGCCATCGAGCAGGCCGCCCTGGGCGGCCTGCTGGGCGAGACCCCCAACGCCGACGCCGCGGCCGCGCGCCTCAACCTCTACAACGAGGAGGGCGACGGTCCGTGGTCGGGCGAACGTGGCGACACCGGCTTCGTGTTCAGCCGCGTGCGCCGCGGCGTGTCGGAACGCATCGTGCTCGACGACGTGCTGCTGCACGCCGCCGACGCCCGCCGCCTGGCCGAACGCGCGGTCAAGCTGGCCGAGGTGTTCGAAAAGCCGGCCGTGTTCCGCCGCAAGGACAAGTCGACCACCATCCGTGGTCCGCTCGACCTGGTCCAGGCCGTGCTCGACGCCGGCCGCAAGGGCCTGACCATCCAGCGCTACAAAGGGCTGGGCGAGATGAACCCCGACCAGCTGTGGGAAACCACCCTCGACGTCGACGCCCGCACCCTGCTGCAGGTCAAGGTCAACCACGCCGACGACGCCGACGACATGTTCAGCCGCCTGATGGGCGACCTGGTCGAACCGCGCCGCGAATTCATCCAGGAAAACGCCTTGGACGCCGAAGTCGACGTCTGACGAAGCTTGGCCCTTGCGGGCGAGCGACGTTCTGTGAAACCCTCCCAGGTTGAGCGACCTGGGAGGGTTTTTCATGCCGGTTTCGATGTTGGCGGCCGCGATGCTGGCGCTTTCGGTTCCGCAAGGGGCGCCGCCGCCGCCGGCGGTCGACGAGGTCGAGGTCTCGCCCAAGGGCGTGGATCCATATCCGGCCTTCGTGCGGCGGGCCACGCCCCTGACGCCGGCCGGCAAGGTGATGATGTGGTCGGCGGCGCTGTGCCCCTACGTGGCGGGCGGACGCACGGAAGAGAACCGCTACCTGCACGACCGCATCAGCCAGACGGCGCGCGCGGCCGGGGTGCGGATGGCGGCCAAGGGCTGCCGGCCCAACCTCACCGTGGTGCTGGCCGACGAGCCCGAGACGCTGGTGCGCAAGGCCAGGGCGGCGGGCAAGTTCTGGGTCGACCGCGAGCGGCCGGTGAGCTTCGAGCGCTACGCCACCACCGACCGGCCGGTGCGGGTGTGGACCAACTTCGCCGAGGTCGACGTGATGCGCGGGGCGGTCAGCGCCGACGGCCTGGGCAATGACCTGCTGATGTATACCACCAGCAGCGCCGGCTCGCGCGTGCGCACCTCGGTGGTGGGCGTGATCCAGGACCAGTTCGTGGTGGTCGATCGCCGGCGTATGGGCGGGCGCAAGCTGGCGGGGCTGGCCGACTATGTGGCGCTGGCGGGCGTGGCCTCGGCCCGGGCCGACCAGGACTATGCCGGGTTCAACACGGTGCTGAACCTCTTCACCGAGGAGGGCAGGGGCGACGCCTCGCCGATGGACCGGGCCTATCTGCGCGGCCTGCAGACGGTGAAGCCGGACTCGCCCGGCGGCTCCCAGCTGGGCCAGGTCGTCACGACCATGCGCGCCGAACGCGACGGACGGGCCGACCGCTAGACGACCCGGCCGACGCCCGACGCCAGCTGCGACATGGCCTGGGCCAGGGTGCGGCCGTCGGGCCCCAGCGGGGTGTTCAGGGCGGCGGCGCGGATGCGCTCGGCGGCGCCGGCGTCGCCCTGCATCGCGGCCATCAGGCTCTTGGCCAGCGCGGCCGAAAGGCAGGCGCGGTCGAGGCGCAGGGCCACCTGGCAGCGCCGCGTGGCCGCGTCGATCCGGCCGTCCAGCGCGTCCAGGACCGCCAGGGCGCCATGCGACTCGGCGAAACTGTCGTCCAGCGCCAGCGCCTTGTCGAACAGCCGGCGGGCCGTGACCAGGTCGCCTTGCGCGAAATGGCCCCAGCCGGCGGCGATCCACGAGCCGAGATGGTCGCCAAAGCGCGTGGCCGCGGCTTCGACCAGGGCCGTGCCGGCGGCGGAGTCGCCTTGGGCCAGCAGGGCCAGCCCCTTGCCCAGCTGCGCGCGGCCGCTGGTCGGGTCGACGGCCAGGGCGCGATCGAACAGGTCTGTGGCCTCGGACACCTCGCCCTGGTCCAGCGCCAGGGCGGCCAGGGTCGAGAGGCCTTCATGGGTGTCGCCGGCCTTGAGGGCGTAGGCGCGCGCCAGTTCGGTGTTCTCGGCGTCGACGGCCGCCACCGCCAAGGCGCTCATCAGGGCCTGGTCCTGGACGCCGGCGGCCACATAGGCCGCGCCCTCGGCCAGGGCCTCGTCCAGTCGCCCGAGCCGGTGCAGGGCCTGCACCTTGAGCGCGGCGGCGGCCGGCGCGGCGGCGATCACGGCCTCGTCGACCAGGGCGACGACGGCCTCGGGGGCTGCGGTCATGGCGCTGGCCCAGGCCAAGTTGAACCGCAGGCGGGGATCCTCCGGCGCCTCGGCCAGCAGTGGCTCCAGCAGCGCCACGGCGTCGGCGTGACGGCCCTCGCCCATCGCCGCCAGCCCGGCCAGGTTGCGCAGGCGCGGCGACAGCGGAGCCAGCCCGGCATAGCGCTCGACCAGCCCGGCGACCTCCGCCCAGCGCCCCTCCTCGACGGCCGCCCCGGCCGCGTCCTCGATCAGCCGCAGGTTCGACGGATCGATACGCAGGAAGCCCGACAGGCGCTCGAAGCTGGACGCGGCAGGCGCGGATACGGTTTGGGACATCATGGGCGCCGAGGTAAACGGTGATGGGAGCGCGGGACTATAGGGTGCGAGGGATCAGCCTATGGGGCGGCGATGAGGGCGGCAAGGCTGGTAGGGCTCGATGTGAGTGTTTCCGCGCTTTCTTGCTGTCATGTGAAGCCGCCAAATGGTCCGTAAACAACGCCTCCTGATCTTATCGTCTTCTCGAACTCGTTTTGGTCTGGGAGGTGATCGACGCGATCTGGCCATTGATCGATTATATGTTGTCCCCACTGGTCTATGCGCATAGAGTGTATGTCGCTATATATTTCATCTATCAGTAAGCCGTCTGTATTGAGGGCTGCGATGCATGACTTGGTCGCGTTTTCATAATTATCAGACAGCGCGTAGCAACTTACGTATGCGCCCTTGAAGTGAGGGGGCATGATGGAATTTTCGCCATGGACTACGCGGAATGCTATTATGAATATATCTGTCATTAATTTACCTGTTTTGAGTCTTTGAAACATCAACAACGCGGACCGTGTCGGGGTGAATGGCTTCCCTCAGCATCTGTATCTGTTGGGATGTGCGTAACCCATATTGGTCGTGGGCTTGGATGTCGACCCAGAGCGGCGAGTTGGGGTTTAGGCGTGCTCCTTCGCTTTTATCGTACCATGAATTAAGTCTTAAGCGCTGCAAGACCGACGCGTCTGCCTGTCCCGATGTAATCGTCGCCTGGCCGTTCCGGTTTACCATTGCGAACTCCATCGCGCGGTCTTCATCGAAGCCTACAAATAGTGCGCGTTCACCGGTCTTTCTGGTCATCACCACCGGTATCGTGCCATCTGACGCGATCCGAGGAGGGAAGGCCAGATCATCCACGCGATAGAAGGTTACGGTTCCTTTCTCGAGGGCGAGCGGAGCCGCGCCTCCGACGCCGCGAGCTGCCAGCACCGGGTTGATCGCCATGGATCCAACCGACAGCAGGGTTTGGAGGCTGTCGGAGTCAGCGCGGGTGGCAGAATTGGCCCAAAGGCCCTGACCTCTGCCAACGGACATCACCGTGTCGAAAGTACCGCTGATCGGCGCGCTGCCGCCGGCTATCCAGCTGAGAGCAATACGCCCGGTGCCATTGACCGTGAGGCCGAAGTTTTCCGGCGCCGAGTTCGTCACCGAGCGCGCGGTGTAAACGCTTCTTCCCCGATCGGCTGCGTTGTAGCCTTCGTTCAGTCGGTATTGGTAGTTTGCGGTGGCCACTTCAAAGCGGCTCATGCCGCGCAGTGTTGCAGGTCCCCACGATCGCTTCTGAGCAGGCTGATAGTCCAGGCCCCGGAAGAAGTCGTTGGCGGCCTTCGGCACGGAATACGATACGAAATCGACCGCCCGGTTGTATTGAGTCCTGAGCCAGGACTGGGGCGCCGCCGTGACGATGACTTCGCCGGAGGTGGTGACGTCCAGGGTCGCCCCGAAGCTATCGGTTCTGGGAGCAGCGCGTGCAATACCGCCTGCTTCCACGACGACCGGCCTGCGTGCGGACACGACGATCGGGTCCACGATGGTGTGGTCGCTGCTGCCGTAGACCGAGTTGGCCCCCCCCAAGCTGGCCGTAGTGTTGGGAATGGGAGCGAGGCCTGTTCCGCTCCCAACGTAGTCAGTCGTCAGATCGGCCAGATCGACAAATGGAGCGTGGGTGAGGGCGCCAGGATCTTCCGGCCGGATCGCCTCGAGCGGGGGATTGCCGCTGGAGGAGAGACGCACCTCGGTCGAGGGATCCACCGAGACCGTCTCGATAGGCCTGACCTTTCTGGCTTCGATCCTGTCCGTGATCGCCCGGCCGATCGTACTGCCGACCACGCTGGGCAGCATGGACCTGACGTTGTCGCCGAAGTCAGTGCCGGTGAGCAGCGATTGCGCGCCCGCGCTGGCCAGCAGCTCGGCGGTGCCGGCCAGGGCCATGTTGCGGATCGAGTCGGCCGGGGCCCAGGACGTGCCGCCCACGGCCCTGGCGACGCCGCCGCCGACAGCCGTTCCGACGGCGCTGACCGCCACGCTGGTCCAGTCGAACTTGGACTGGAGTCCCGTGGCGACGGCGACCCCCTGCGTTACGACGTTGGTTGCGACGCCGCGGACGATCTGCGTGCCCAGATTTCCCGGGCCACCAACCCCCACCGCTCCGCCGGCGGCGCCGTTGATGGCCGCCATGCCCACGCTTTTCCAGCTGAACTTGTCCTGCACGCCCGTGGCGATGCCCACGATCTGCCCGGCCACGTCGCCCACCGCCTTGGCCGCGGCGCCGATCGCGATCTTTCCCAGGAAGGAGGCGGTCTGTATGCCAAGCGCACCGGCGGTGAGCGAGGTCACCACGACAGCCACGACCACGGCCAGGATCTGGCCGATGACGCCGCAGCCCTGCTTCTTGCGCGATTGGACCGGCGCCACCTGATCGGGGGCGACCGAGCCCAGGGCCCGGGTCGGGTCGTAGGCCTGGAAGGTGTCGCTGCTGTGGTGGACGTTGGTGACCTGGGCCGGGATCTGGATCCGCGTGCCCTGCACCAGGGTCTCTGAGCCGGTCAGGCCGTTGAAGTTGGCGATCAGGTACCAGAGGCTGGCGTCGCCCCACAGGCCCGCGGCGATCGACTGCAGGGTGTCGCCCGGCACGACCGTGTAGGTCGGCGCGCCTTCGGCCTCGGCCAGGGAGTTGGCGTTCAGCGCGTCGTACTGCTGGTCCATGTCGGCATAGGACGACGGCGAGCCGCCCTGGAAGGCCGTGCTCTGCGCGGGGGCCGAGCGCTGGGCGATCGAGGCCGCGTAGTTGGTCTTTCCGTTGGCCCCGTCGTTGCCGATGTTGGCCCGCTGGATGTTGTTGAAGCGGTAGTAGTACTCGACCGGGTTGGCGGAAGAGGCGCTGGTTTCCTTGCGCGACAAAATCTGGCCGGCGGCGTTGGAGACGTAGTGCACCGTGCGCGGGCGGCCGTCCTGGATGGCCACCGACACCACGTTGCCGCTGGTGTCGTAGGTGAAGGTCGAGGTGTTGACCGCCGGTTTGGTGATGTCGGGCCGGATCGAGATCACGCTCTGCTTGGGGCCGTCCCACCAGACATAGGTGTTGACGGTGTCGCTGGTCGGCTGGGCCGTCGTCTGCCCCGACTTGATCTGGGACGCCGTGGTGCGGCTGTGGGTGACGACGCCGCCCATATAGGCGCCGGTATAGACGCCGCCGCCGACATCGGCCTTGTAGTCGAAGGTGGTGCTGGCCGTGACGATCGCGCCGTCCGACTGCAGGGTCGAGGTCTGCGAGGTGATCACCTGCGAGCCGGCGTCGTAGGTCGAATCCTCGCTGTAGGCGATCTTGCCGTCGGCGTTGTATTCGCTGTGCGAGAGCAGGCGGCCCATGCTGTCGCGCACGTTCTGCACGCGCAGCTTGCCGTTGATGTGAACCGTCGAGAGATAGCCGCTGGGCGTGTAGGTGTAGGTCTCGGCGTTGCCCGTCGACGTCGCCGAGATGCGGCGGCCGGCCCGGTCGTAGGTCAGGTCGACGCCCGTCTCGCCGCGGCCGATGGTGTTGCCGGCCGCGCCGCGCACCTGGGTGACCGCGCCCTGGGCGTCGAGCAGGGCGCCGCCGGTGGTCACGAAGCGGTTCATGCTGTCGTAGCGGTACCACTGGTTCTTGCTGACCAGCGCCCCCGACACCAGGTCGCGATAGGTCGAGGCGACGAGCCGGACGTTGTTGTTGGCGTCGTACTCGTAGTTGATGTCGATCGGATTGGCGGCGTCCTCGCCGCTGTCGACCAGGCGCGTGACGCGGCCCAGCGCGTCGTAGGTCATCGACGCGTCCTGCAGGGAGCGGCTGGCCTGGTAGACCTGTCCGAACTCGTCATAGGCGCTGGTCGTGACGACCTGGGTCTCGCGGGTGCGCCGGCCGGCGACGTCATAGCCGTAGGACTGGACCGACTGGGCCCCGGTCAGGCCGAAGCTCAGGTTGCTCTCCGAGGCCAGGGCGCCGGTGTTGAAGTAGGTGTAGCGCAGGTCCTGGCCGGCGCTGTTGGTCTTCTGGACCAGGCGGCCGGCCACATCGTAGGTCAGGTTCGAGGTGCGGCCGCCGAAGTCCACGCCGCCGAGCGAGCGCCCGAAATAGTCGGCCTGGGCCGTCGAGATCAGGCCGGCGGTGTTGGTGATGGTCTGGATCCAGCCGCCGAACACGCCCAGGCCGGTCGTGGCCAGCGAGGCGTCATAGGCATAGGCGTAGGTTGTCGCATAGCCGTTGAAGTCGATCTGCGACACCACCCGGCCGTCGAGGTCGTAGTCGGTGCGCTCGGCCAGGGCGTTGGTGCCCAGCTGCGAGTTCGAGTGCCGGATCCGCTGGCCCAGGCCGTCATAGGTGTAGCTGTCGATGAGGCTCTGGGTGCTGCCGTAGAGGCCCATGAACTGCTGGCGGTTCAGGATGCTGCCGTCGGCGAAGCGGATCTCGCTGACGCCATAGCGCGCGCTGGTCAGCTGGTTGACCAGGACGATGTTGTCGCCCGTGCCGTTGGCGATGATCAGGTTGCTGCCGCTGCCGGTGAAGGTCAGCTGGGCGGCGGTGATGCCGGGGCCCAGTTGCAGAACCGAGGTGCTGGTCGCGCTCGGTCCTGCATCGGCCTCGATCCGCACGGCGCCGTAGCCAACGTTGAAGAGGAAGGTGTCGTCGCCGCCGTTGCCCTTGATGTAGTTGGCCACGCCGTTGGTGTCGAAGACTTCGCCCCCGGGCGTTCCGTACAACAGGCGGTTGGCGGTCGAGCCGGTCGTGGCCAGCGCCAGCATCTGCTGGCGGCCGATCGTGGTGCCGTCGGCCAGCTCGATGGTGTCGACGCCGTAGGAGAAGGGAGCCGTGGCGGAGTTGATGTAGAACTGATCGGTGAGCTTGACCCCGCCCTTGCCGCCGACGGTGATGATCAGGTCATCGCCGGTGGTGCCGGAGAAGGTCAGGCTGGCCAGGCTGATGCCTGCGCCGAACCGCAGCACCGAGCCGGAGCCGCCGTACTGGTACTGGTCGATCTCCAGCGCGCCGTAACCGACATTGTAGAGGAACGTGTCGGCTCCGCCCTTGCCGTTGACGGTGCGGGCCGCCCCCATGCTGTCGAAGGTCTCGACGCCCGTGGTGCCGTAGAGGAAGCGGTTGGCGACCGAGCCGACCGAGAGAATATCCAGCATCTGCTGGCGGCTGAGCGTGGAGCCGTCAGCGAACTCTATCGACTTGACGCCGTAATAGTCTCCGCTGCTGAACTGGCTGGTGATCTCGATCACGTCGCCGTTGGCGGCGCTGATGATCATGGAGCCGCCGCTGGTGGCGCGGAGGGTCAGGTCCGCCAGCGTGTAGCCGGCGCCGAACCGCAGGACGGCGTTGGCGGCGTTGCCCTGGTTGATCTGCAGCGCGCCGTAGCCGACGTTGTAGAGGATCGTGTCGGCTCCGCCGCGACCATCGACGTAGTGGGCCTGGCCATGGGTGTCGATGACGTCGGCGCCGTCCGTGCCATAGATGTTGCGATTGGCGGCCGAGCCGGTCGTCACCATGGCGCCAAGCTGCGCGCGGTTGAGCGTCGTGCCGTCGGCCAGCAGGACCGATGCGACGCCATAGTAGGTTCCGCTGACGAACTGGTCGTTGATCTCGATCCGGTCGCCGTTGGGACCGGTGATGATCAGGTCGCCGCCCGCTGTGTCGAAGAACAGGTTGGAAAGGGTGAGCCCCGCGCCCAGCTGCAGGGTCGTTCCCGATCCGCCCCACTGGGTGATCTCGAGCGGGCCGTGTCCGGCGTTGAAGACGAAGGTGTCGTTGCCGCCCCGGCCGTTGATGTAGGTGACGCCCGCGGTCGCGACCAGGGTCTCGGCGGCGGTCGTACCGTTCAGCGACGTGCCCGACGGCCAGAGCGGCGTCGTGATCTGGGCGACCTGTTCGCGGGTGAGCGTGGTCCCGTCGGCGAACATGAAGGAGCTGATGCCGTAGTAGGAGCCGCCGGACTGGTATTCGACGGTGATCTGGTCGCCCGCCTGGCCGGTGATGATCAGGTCGCTGCTATCGGATCTGAAGGTCAGGCCGGCCAGGGTGATGCCCGCGCCAAACTGCAGGATGGAGCCGGAGCTGTTGGGATTGTCGATCGTCAGCGCGCCGTAACCGGCGTTGTAGATGAAGGTGTCGCCGCCGCCATTGCCCTGGGCGAAGCCGGCGAGCCCCTTGCTGTCGATGATGTCCGCGCCGCTGCTGCCATAGATGTTGGGATTGGCGGCCGATCCGGTGGTGACCAGGCTGGCCAGCTGCTGACGGTTCAGCGTCGTTCCGTCGGCGAACTGGATGAGCCCCACGCCCCACAATGATCCGACGAAGGGCGCGGAGAATTGATAGCTGACGACGATCTGGTCGCCATTGGCGCCGGTGATGATGAGGTCGTTGACGAGATTGTTGGTGAAGGTGAGGTTCGAGGTCGTCAGGCCCTCGCCCAGCACCAGGATCGAATTGTTGCCGCCCTGCTGGTCGATTTCCAGCGCGCCGTAGCCGGCCTTGTAGACGAAGGTGTCGGTCCCGCCGTTGCCACGGATGTAGTGGGCCGCGCCCTTGCCGTCGAAGTAGTTGTTCCCCGAGGTGCCATAGAGGCTGCTGTTGAGGGGCGAGCCGGTCATCACCCGTTCCGCCAGCTGCTGGCGGGTCAGGGTCGTGCCGTCGGCGAACTCGATGAGGTCGATCCCCGCCACCGTGCTGCCGTACTGGCCGTTGACCTGGATCAGGTCGTTGGCGCCGCCGCCGATGATCAGGTTGCCCGAGGCATCGCTCGAGATCGCCAGGTTTTCGGCCGTGAAGCCGGGACCCATCCGCAGGATGGAGCCCGAACCGGTCGCGGCGATCTCCAGGGCGCCGTATCCCGCATTGTAGAGGAAGACGTCGGCCCCGCCGTTACCCTGGGCGTAGAACGCCTGGCCGCGGCTGTCGAAGGTGTTGGCCCCCGCGGTGCCGTAGAGGCGCCGGTTCCCGGCCGATCCGGTGGTCACCAGGTCGATGATCTGCTGCTGGCTCAGCGTCGAGCCGTCGGCGAACTTGATCTGGGAGACGCCGTAGGATCCGGTCGAGAACTGGTCGGTGACGTGGACCCGGTCGCCCTGGGCGTTGATGATGACCAGATTGCCGCTGGAGTCGTTGCTGAAGGCCAGGTCGGCCAGCGAGGTCCCGGCGTCGAACTGGAGCACGGCGCCGCTCGACCTGCCGCCGGACGCGTTGATCACCACCGAGCCGACGCCGCGGTTGAAGCTGAAGACGTCCGCCCCGCCGTTGCCTTCGAGGACCGACGGGCCGCGGATGTCGAACTCGTCCTTGCCCGTGGTTCCCCGCAGGGTCAGGGGCGTGGACTTGGAGGTGTGGGCCAGGCTCACCAGGCGGCCCATGCCGTCATAGGTGCGGGTCTCTACCGCGCCCACTTCGTTGATCGCGAAACGCGCATCGTGGAAGACGTCGTAGCCGATCTGGGCGACGCCGCCGTCCGGGTGGCGCTCCACGGTGAACAGCGCTTGGTCGTCGCCATATCCGCTGCCGGCGAGGAGTTGTCTTGTGGTGAGGGCGCCGTTGGCGTCGCGTAGGGCGACGAGGCGGCCGGAGACGTCGTAGTAGTTGGTGGTGGTGGGCGAGACGGCGTGGACGGCGCCGGTCTCGTCGGTGACGTTCACCGTGGGCAGGGCGGAGGTCAGGAGCTTGCCCAGGGTGTTGTAGGTGTAGAGGCTCTGGCCGCCGAGGGCGTCGGTCTGCGAGATGGTCTCGCCGAAGGCGTTGTAGGTTTTCTGGGTCTGGATGGCGGCGAAGACGCCGGCGCTGGTCTCGCGCAAGGGCTGGCGGGTGGCGATCGCCTGGTTGCGGGCGTCGAAGGCGGTGATGGTGGTGGTCAGGCCGGCGACGGGGGCGGCGCCGACGGCGTGGGCGCCGTCGCCGGTGGCCAGGGCCAGGGCGCCGGTCAGGCCGAGGGCCGAGAGGTCGGCGCCCGAGGAGGCGATGGTCAGGGTCTGGTTGCCGGCCGCGTCGTAGACATGGAGGCGCGCGACGCCGTCGTTTCCGAGATCGCGCCAGACCCGTCCGGCGGCGTCGTAGGCGTAGGTCTGCTGGGCGCCGCCGTTGACGCCCTGGGCGACCACTTCGCCGAAGGCGTTGTACTGGGTCTGGCGGGCGTCGCCGACGGTCCAGGTGGCGCCGTTGAGGCTGGCGTTGGCCTGGAAGACCGCCCGGCCGGCCAGGTCGTAGCGGACGGCCTGGGCCTCGGTGACGGAGGCGCCGCTGGACAGCAGGCGG
>NZ_QDKO01000031.1 GCF_003094615.1 Caulobacter radicis
GAAGCGTCGGCTGCCGGCGATCAACACCTTCAACGAAGCGGCTCATGCGCACCTCCCGACTGCTCGTCAGGAGTCTAGCTGATCCGCCGAGTTTTCACACAGCCTCGGTCGGGAGCCGTCATCGGCTCGGCTCTAGACTGGCGACTTGGCATGTCGGCATCTCGCGTCGGTGCTGAGGACCGCTACCCACCCCTAGCAGACCCACCCACCGGCTGTTTGCGGCAATGGCCGGGCTGGACGCCGATCGTGGCGACAGCTGTTCGATCCGCCGGCTGCATGCAGCCCGAAGGGGCGATGCGCTCGGCGGCCCTCCGCCGCTGGATGTGGAAGATGGGCGGGTCGGGGAGCGCCCTTAAGTCACGGATATCCGCAAGTCGCCTTGGCGGAACCGAGCCGTCCTGGCTGGTGGCTAAGCGTCGGTCAACTTGCGAAGGCTCCAGGCGGCGGCGGCCACGCCGTGATCGCCACTGCCATTCCAGACGCAGATTTGCACTCTTGCCTCCAGCGCCCAGGCCCATACCGGGTCGTGGAAGCGAGGAGCGTTTGGTGAAGCTAGATGGCCGTTACTTATGTCGTCGTCAATTGCCGCCATTCGAGGAGCGGTTGATGCTGGTGGCGACGTTCTATCGCAATCTTCCCTGGGTCTAGAGGCCCTTGGAGCAGGTGAGCGTCTGGCGGTCTCTGATCCCTAAACGAGATCACTGTATAGCGCGCGCTTTCCACATGGCCCGCGGCCCTGGCGCAGCTGCCGCTGTCGGCGGCCGATCGCTATCGCCTGGTCTGGCGCTGGGACGACCTGACCCTGGCGGCTCAAGGCGCGGGCATGAGCGGAAGCCGGGCGTTGAGAACGCGTGAACCACGCGCGCCGGCGCCTTTGGCCCGAAGGCTTGGACATAGCGCCGACCACCCGGCAGGGCCGATAGTTTGGCCGTCGCTCGGCGACGGCGGGATCAGGCTCGCGAGGCGGAGCGCTGACAGTCGGGTTCCCGACGGACGTCACGCTAGGTTGCGGCGGCGGCTGGGGCAATCCCCCAATTCCTGGGGGTTGCGGAAGGCGGAGCCAGGGACGCGGCGGGCGCGCCGATGGGGCGCGCAGAGTGAGCGTCGACCATGTCTTCTGTTGTGAAATCGTCTGTGTCCGAGGGGGCTTTGCCCGCTGTCGGCGGCTGGTCCGAGGTCCGGGTGGCGCGCCTCAAAGCGCTCCTGGCGCAGGGGCTGAGCGCCCGCCAGATCGCCCAGGCCCTAGGAGCGGTGAGCCGCAACGCCGTGATCGGCAAGATCCACCGCCTGGGCCTGGCCGGCGGCGGGTCGCCGTCCGCCCCGGGGCGGCGCGCGCGCCTGTCGGCGCGGCCCCGGCTCCGGCGCAAGGCCCCCTCCCCTCCCCCGCCGCCGCCCTCCGGCGGGGCCCCAGCG
>NZ_QDKO01000032.1 GCF_003094615.1 Caulobacter radicis
CCCACCCGATCCCATTCCGAACTCGGTCGTTAAGTCCCCCTGGGCCAATGGTACTTCGTCTCAAGGCGCGGGAGAGTAGGTCGCCGCCAGGTCCGCTAAAAGGATGCATCCAGCAAAGATAGCAAAGTCCAGAACCCTACTCACGATTATACCCCTGCCGCGGGGTGGAGCAGCCCGGTAGCTCGTCAGGCTCATAACCTGAAGGTCACAGGTTCAAATCCTGTCCCCGCACCCAAATCTTCCGCAGGCGCACGCAAGGTCGATACGGTCCGTATCGGCCTTTTTTCACGCCCGCATTTACCACTCATAGTGGTATTTTGGCGACAGGCGGGCCTCCGCGCGCGAATTTTTATGGCCAGCAGCCGCTTCCCGTCGATATTCTCCGTGCAAAGGCCATAGCGCGTGCCGCAGTTTTGCGTCATGAGTTGCTGTGGAAGGACGCGGGCCGGCAATTGGCCCGTCGATTGAGGTTTTGAGGATAAGATGGCGAACGGTGTCGTTAAGTGGTTCAACCCGGCCAAGGGCTTTGGCTTCATTCAGCCCGAGGACGGCGGCCAGGACGTGTTCGTCCACATCGCCGCGGTTGAACGTTCGGGCCTGTCGGGCCTGAACGAAGGCGATCAAGTGGCTTATGAGCTGGAAGAGGACCGCCGCTCGGGCAAGACCTCGGCCGGCAACCTGCGTGTGACCGGCCACGGGGCCGCTCCGGCCGGCGGCGCTCCGCGTCGTCCGCAACGCAGCTTCGACGCCCCGCGTGGCGGCGGCTACGGTGGCGGCGGCGGTGGCGGCACCGGCGAAGCCGGTACGGGCGTCGTGAAGTGGTTCAACAGCACCAAGGGCTTCGGCTTCATCCAGCCGGACAACGGCGGCGGCGACATCTTCGTGCACATCTCGGCCGTCGAGCGCGCCGGCCTGCGCGGCCTGAACGAAGGCCAGCAAGTCGGCTACGAGCTCGAGCAGGACCGCCGCTCGGGCAAGACCTCGGCCGGCAACCTGCGCATCCTCTAAGCTTCGATCGGCATCGATCCACGCGGTCGACGCCTGAAGCCTGAATGCAAGAAGGCCCCGCTGGGGCCTCCGTCATCTCGCGATGGCTGGAGGCTCCGGCGGGGCCTTTTCGCGTTCCGAAGTCCCCCGGCGACCAAGGCCGCCGGGGGAGGGGATCAGAGCCCTTGCGCCGCGGCGCGCTCGGCGGCGGCCTGGTTCACGGCGAGAGCCGTCATGTTGACGATGCCGCGGGCGGTGACGCTGGGCGTCAGCACGTGCACCGGCCGGCTCATGCCCAGCAGGATCGGGCCGACCAGCAGGGCCTCGGTGGCGGCCGTCAGCAGGGTCAGGCTGATATTGGCCGCGTCCAGGGTCGGCATGACCAGGAGGTTGGCCGAGCCCTTCAGGGTGCTGTCGCCGACCAGGCGGTCGCGCAGAGCCTGGGAGAGGGCGGCGTCGGCGTGCATCTCGCCGTCGACCTCGAGCTCCGGCGCGGCGGCGCGCACCATCGACAGGGCCTCGCGCATCTTGCGGGCGGTCGGCGAGTTGCTGGCCCCGAACGAGGAGTGCGACAGCAGCGCGGCTTTCGGCGTCAGGCCGAAGCGACGCACCGACTCGGCGGCGAGCATGGTCATCTCGGCGATCTGCTCGGCGGTCGGCTCGACATTGACGTGGGTGTCGCAGAAGAACAGCGTGCCGTTGTCGAGGATCAGCGACGACATGGCGTAGACCCGGCCGACGTTCTCGCGCTTGGGGATGATCGGCAGCACGTAGGTCATGTGCTGCCACCAGTCGCCGCTGCCGCCCACCAGGGCCGCGTCGACCTGGCCGGTCTGCAGCAGCATCGAGGCGGCCACCGTGCGACGGCCCTCGACGCGGCGCTTGGCGGCCAGGGGCGGCACGCCGCGGCGGCCGACGAGGTTCTGGTACTGGCCGACGATCGGCTCGAACACCGCGTGGTCGGCCAGCGGGTCGAGGATCTCGACCGAGCCGCCCAGGTCCAGGCGTAGGCCCATCTCGGCGACCTTGGCCTTGATGACGTCACGGCGGCCGATCAGCACTGGCGCGGCCAGGCCGTCGTCGACCACGGTCTGCACGGCGCGCAGGACGCGCTCGTCCTCGGCCTCGGCGTAGGCGACGCGGACCTTGGCGGCCTTGGTGGCCTTGCGGGCGCGCTCGAACACCGGACGCATCAGCTGGCCCGAGCGGTAGACGAACAGCTCCAGCTCGGCGCGGTAGGCGTCGAAGTCCTCGATCGGCCGGGTGGCGACGCCGCTGTCCATGGCCGCGCGGGCCACGGCCGGGGCGATCTGCAGGATCAGGCGCGGGTCGAAGGGCTTGGGTATGATGTACTGGGCGCCGAACATCGGCGCCGCGCCGCCATA
Source organism: Caulobacter radicis (assembly GCF_003094615.1). GTDB lineage: Bacteria > Pseudomonadota > Alphaproteobacteria > Caulobacterales > Caulobacteraceae > Caulobacter > Caulobacter radicis. Next base: position 2,373 of record NZ_QDKO01000032.1, read on the forward strand.
GGCCGATGCGACGACTTCACTGGCTTCCGCGCGGGCGAGCTCGGCGATGGCCTCGACGGCCGCCACCTTCATGGCCTCGTTGATCTCCGAGGCGCCGACGTCGAGCGCGCCGCGGAAGATGAACGGGAAGCACAGGACGTTGTTGACCTGGTTGGGATAGTCGCTGCGGCCGGTGGCCATGATGGCGTCGGGCCGCGCGGCCTGCACCAGTTCGGGCAGGATCTCCGGGTCCGGGTTGGCCATGGCCAGGATCAGCGGCTTTTCGGCCAGCAGCGGCAGCCATTCGGGCTTGAAGACGCGCGGGGCCGACAGGCCCAGGAAGATGTCGGCGCCCGGCAGCACGTCGGGCAGGGTGCGCGCGTCGGTCGGACGGGCGTAGCGGGCCATGTTCTCGGGCATGTCCGGATCACGGCCGGCGTGGACCACGCCCTTGATGTCGGTGAGGGTGACGTTCTCGACCGGCAGGCCCATCGACACCAGCAGGTCGACGCAGGCCAGCGCGGCGGCGCCGGCGCCCGAGGTGACCAGCTTGACGTCCTTCAGCTGCTTGCCCTGGACGAGCAGGGCGTTGCGGACGGCAGCGGCGCAGACGATGGCGGTGCCGTGCTGGTCGTCGTGGAAGACCGGGATGTTCATCCGCTCGCGCAGGGCGCGCTCGATGACGAAGCACTCCGGGGCCTTGATGTCTTCCAGGTTGATGCCGCCGAAGGTGGGCTCGAGCGCGGCCACCACCTCGATGAAGCGGTCGGGATCCTTGGCGTCGACCTCGATGTCGAAGACGTCGATGCCGGCGAACTTCTTGAAGAGGACGGCCTTGCCTTCCATCACCGGCTTGGAGGCCAGCGGACCGATGTCGCCCAGGCCCAGAACGGCGGTGCCGTTGGAGATCACGGCCACCAGGTTGCCGCGGGCGGTGTAGTCGCGGGCCAGGTCCGGATCCTCGGCGATGGCCACGCAGGGGGCGGCGACGCCGGGGGAATAGGCCAGGGCGAGGTCGCGCTGGGTGGCCATCCGCTTGGTGGCCTCGATCTGCAGTTTTCCGGGCCGCGGCAGCCGGTGATAGTCCAGGGCGGCTTTACGGAAATCCTCGTCCATCGTCGATCCTTCGCGGGTGTTCTGCGCAGCGCTGTGAAAGCGGGCCGTCTTTTCGCGCTCGTCTCGGGGGAGGGAGCGCTCGCGGTCCGTCTGGGCGTGTAGCTACCGGGGTTGGCCGTGCATTTCCAACCTTACGCAGCGTCCAGGGCCCATTTTTTGCGATTCTGCGGCCTTGGCGCTGCGGTCGGGCGGCGTGTGGACGACCTGCGGTCGAGCGCTGGTAAGTAATAAAAGACTTATATACGCTCAATCGGCGGGCGCGGGGCGCCGCTTGGCTGGGCGAAGCGGCCGGGTGACGGCGCCGGAAAGTCGGCGACGCTGGACAGCCGGCGCGGGCGGTTCCAGCCTTCGGGGGAAGGCGAAAGAGCGTATGATGACCACCACACCGCAGGGCGCGAGGAAGCAAGAGCGATGAGCGGCCTGACGACCCATATCCTCGACACCGCCGCCGGCCGCCCGGCCGCAGGGGTGGCGGTGCGCGTCTTGCGCCGGATCGAAGGGCCGCCGGTGCTGCTGCTGGCGACAACCACCGATGCCGACGGCCGTGCGCGGCTGGTCGAGGGCGAGGCCCTGGAGGTCGGCGGCTATCGCCTGGAATTCGAGGTCGCCGCCTATTTCGCCGCCAGCGGGGCCAAGGTCTCGGACCCGCCGTTCCTCGACGTGGTGACCATCGACTTTTCCGTGGCCGACGCGGGCCAGCACCACCACGTGCCGCTGCTGATGTCGCCGTTCGGCTATTCCACCTATCGAGGCAGCTGAGATGGGCGGGACCATCCGTTTTCTGCTGGACGGCGAGGTGCGGGAGGCGGCGGGTGTCGATCCGACGACCACGCTGCTGGAGCACCTGCGCGGACCGCTGCGGCGGACCGGGACCAAGGAAGGCTGCGCCGAGGGCGACTGCGGCTCGTGCAGCGTACTGGTGGGCGAACTGACCACCGGCGACGACCTGGATCCGGTGAACTGGCGGGCCGTCAACGCCTGCATCCAGCTGCTGCCGATGCTGGACGGCAAGGCGGTGATGACCGTCGAGAGCCTGGCGACCCAGACCGTGGCGGGATGCGCGGGCAGACCGCATCCCGTGCAGCAGGCGATGATCGACAAGCACGGCTCGCAATGCGGCTTCTGCACGCCGGGCATCGTCATGTCGCTGTACGGCCGGGCCGTCGGCGCCTGCGGGGCGGGGGCGCCGGTCGAGGACGTGCTGGCGGGCAACCTCTGCCGCTGCACCGGCTATGGGCCGATCCTGGACGCCGCCCGCGAGGTGGTGCGCGAGCCCGCGCCGGACGTGGCCGCGCCGCTGAAGGCGATCCAGCGCCAGGCCATGCTGACCCTGGCCCACGAGGATCCGGTGCGCGGCGTCACCCGCCGCTGGCTGGCGCCGCGCAGCCTGGCCGAGCTGGCCGCCGCCGCCGAGGCCAATCCCGACGCGGCCTTCGTGGCCGGGGCCACGGACGTCGGCCTGTGGGTCACCAAGCTGAGAAAGCCGCCGCAGACCCTGATCGACATCGGCCGCGTGCCGGAACTGAAGACCATCGGCCGGGTGGGCGATGCTTTGCGGATCGGCGCGGGCGTGCGCTATGTCGAGGCCATCGAGACCCTGAGCGCCCGCTATCCGGGCCTGTCCGACATGATGCGGCGGCTGGGTTCGACCCAGGTGCGCAACAGCGGCACGATCGGCGGCAACATCGCCAACGGCTCGCCGATCGGCGACATGCCCCCGGCCCTGATCGCGCTGGGCGCGCGGCTGGTGCTGCGCCGGGGCGAGCAGGTCCGCGAAATCCCGCTGGAGGACTTCTTCATCGCCTACGGCAAGCAGGACCGCCAGCCGGGCGAGTTCGTCGAGGCGGTGATCGTGCCGCGCGGTCCGGCGGGCCAGATCTTCAAGGTCTACAAGCTGTCCAAGCGCTTCGACCAGGACATCTCGGCCGTCTGCGCCGCCTTCGCCGTCACCGTGGTCGACGGGGTGGTGATCGAGGCGCGCGTGGCGTTCGGCGGCATGGCCGGCACCCCCAAGCGGGCCGACGCCTGCGAGGCGGCGCTGATCGGTTCGCCCTGGACGCGCGAGAGCGTCGAGGCGGCGGCCGCCAGGCTGGACGAGGACTATACGCCGCTGTCGGACATGCGGGCCTCGGCCGCCTATCGCGCCACGACGGCGCGCAACCTGCTGCTCCGCGCCTTCATCGAAAGCGCTGAGCCCGGCGTGGCGACCAGCGTGCTGGCGGAGGCGGCCCATGGCTGACTCAGGCGCTTCGGTCAAAGTCACTCCGTTCCAGGGCGTGCACGCCTCGGTTCCGCACGACAGCGCCCTGCGCCACGTGACGGGCACGGCGATCTATGTCGACGACCTGCCCGAGCCGGCCGGCATGCTGCACGTGCACCTGGGCATGAGCACCCGGGCCCATGCGCGGATCGTGTCGATGGACCTGTCGGCCGTGCGCGCCTCGCCCGGCGTGGTGCGGGTGCTGACCGCCGATGACATTCCCGGCGAGAACGACGTCAGCCCCGTGATCCACGACGACCGGCTGTTCGCGACGGGCGAGGTCTATTGCGTGGGCCAGAGCCTGTTCGCGGTGGCCGCCACCTCGATCGCCGCGGCCCGCGCCGCCGCGGCCAAGGCCGTGGTCGCATACGAGGACCTGCCGGCGGCGATCACCATCGAACAGGCCCAGGCGCTGGACCTGAGGATTGAGGCCAGCCAGCGCATGGCGCGCGGCGATGCGGCCGCCGCGCTGGAGGCCGCGCCCAACCGTATCCAGGGCAAGTTCGCGATCGGCGGCCAGGACCACTTCTATCTGGAGGGGCAGGCCTCGCTGGCCACGCCACGCGAGGAGGGCGACGTCCACGTCTGGTGCTCCACCCAGCATCCGACCGAGGTGCAGCACCTGATCGCCCGCGTGCTGGGCCGGCCCGACCACGCCGTGACGGTGGAGGTGCGCCGCATGGGCGGCGGCTTCGGCGGCAAGGAGACCCAGGCCTCGCTGTTCGCGGCGGCCGCCGCCCTGGTCGCGGTCAAGACCGGCCGTCCGGCCAAGTGCCGCCCGGATCGCGACGAGGACATGGTCATGACCGGCAAGCGGCATGACTTCGAGGTCGGCTACGACGTCGGCTTCGACGATCAGGGGCGGCTGGAAGGGATCCGGCTGGAGCTGGCCTCGCGCTGCGGGGCGACGACGGATCTGTCGCCGGCCATCAACGACCGGGCGATGTTCCACGCCGACAACGCCTACTACCTGCCGGCGGTCGAGATCGTCTCGCACCGCTGGCGCACCCACACCGTCTCCAATACCGCCTTCCGGGGCTTTGGCGGTCCGCAGGGCATGGCGGCGATCGAACGGGTGATGGATGCGGTGGCGCAGGCGGCCGGGCTCGACCCGCTGGAGGTGCGCCGCCGCAACCTCTATGGCGGCAGCCATAACCTGACGCCCTACTACCAGGTGGTGGAAGACAACGTCGCGCCGCAGCTGATCGAGGAACTGGCCAGGTCCTGCGACTACGAGGCCCGCCAGAAGGCGGTGGACGCCTTCAACGCGGCCAATCCGATCCTCAAGAAGGGCCTGGCCCTGACGCCGGTGAAGTTCGGGGTGTCGTTCACGACCACGCACCTGAACCAGGCCGGCGCGCTGATCCACATCTATGCCGACGGTTCGATCATGCTGAACCACGGCGGCGCCGAGATGGGGCAGGGGCTCTATATCAAGGTCGCCCAGGTGGCGGCGGAGGCGTTCCAGGTTCCGCTCGACCGCGTGAAGATCACCTCGACCACCACCGACAAGGTGCCCAACACCTCGGCCACGGCCGCCTCGTCGGGGGCCGACCTCAACGGCATGGCGGTGCTGGACGCGGCGGGCAAGTTGAAGGGGCGCCTGACGGCCTTCGCCGCCGAGAAGTGGGGCGTGGATCCCTCGCAGGTGGCCTTCACGCCCGAGGGGGTGAAGATCGGCGGCGAGACGGTGAGCTTCCCGGACTTCTGCAGGCAGGCCTATCTGGCGCGAATCTCGCTGTCGGCCACCGGCTTCTACGCCACGCCCAAGATCGCCTACGACCGCAAGACCCATCGCGGACGGCCGTTCTACTATTTCGCCTATGGCGCGGCCTGCAGCGAGGTGGTCATCGACACCCTGACCGGCGAGACCAAGGTGCTGCGCGCCGACATCCTGCACGACGTGGGCCGCTCGCTGAACCCGGCCATCGACCTTGGCCAGGTCGAGGGCGGCTTCATCCAGGGCATGGGCTGGCTGACGACGGAAGAACTGGTCTACGACGCCAAGGGCGTGCTGAAGACCCACGCCCCCTCGACCTACAAGATCCCGACGGCGGGCGACCGGCCGCGCGTGCTGAACGTCAAGCTGTGGGAGCCCGGCCGCAACGCCGAGCCGACCGTCCACCGCTCCAAGGCCGTGGGCGAGCCGCCGCTGATGCTGGCGATCTCGGTGTTCAGCGCCATCACCCGGGCGGTGGCGTCGGTGGGGGATCATCGGGTGATGCCGAACCTCGACGCGCCGGCGACGCCGGAGGCGGTGCTGATGGCGGTGGAAGACGTGCGGAGGCGGGCTGGTGGGTGAGGTCGCTTTCGCTTCTTCAAACCTCTCCCAAGGGGAGAGGGAGGGGCCCGCCGCGCAGCGGTGGGAGGGTGAGGGGGTAAACCGCTCGCCGTCGAAACCCCTCACCCTCCCACGCCTGACGGCGTGGGCCCCTCCCTCTCCCTGTGGGAGAGGTTGAATTGTTGGCCACCCACAAGAACTGGGCCCGCGCGGCCCTGTCGCGGCTCGACGCCGACGACCATGCCGCCCTGGTCACAGTGCTCGCCACCGAAGGCTCGGCGCCGCGCGAGGCGGGGACCAAGATGGTGGTCTGGGAGGGCGGCCAGTCGGGCACGATCGGCGGCGGCAATCTGGAGCACCAGGCGACCAGCCAGGCGCGGCGGATGCTGACCGGCTCGCAGGCGGCCTTCGCGATCCAGGACTATCCGCTGGGCCCGCTGCTGGCCCAGTGCTGCGGCGGCCGGGTGCGGCTGATGATCGAGCGGGTCGAGGCCGCCAGCCGCGACTGGCTGACCGAGGCCGCGCGGCGGATGGACGCCGACCAGCCGTTCGAGCTGCGCACCCGTTTCGACCCGGGCCTCTTGACCAAGACCATCGCCCCGATCGCGGCCCTGGACGCCGATCCGCCGGCCGTCCGCCTGGGCGGGGCGCCGGCCGCCGCGCGTGGCGCGCGCCCGGACCTCGGCGATGAACTGGTCGAGCGCAGCGAGGCGCCCCGCCGGCCGCTGCTGCTGTTCGGCGCCGGCCATGTGGGCCAGGCGATCGCCCGGGCCTTCGCGCCGCTGCCGTTCAAGCTGTTCTGGTACGACAGCCGGCCCGAGGCGGCGGAGATTCCCGGCGTCGTCGTGCGCGAGCCGGCCGAGCTGGCCGCCCTGGCGATGGGCGCGACGCCGCAGGCTTACGGCCTGGTCCTGACCCACGACCATGCTCTGGACTACGCCCTGGCCTCGGCCGGGCTGGCCGGCGGCGGCTTTTCCTATCTCGGCCTGATCGGGTCGAAGACCAAGCGGGCGCGGTTCATGCATCGGCTGCGCGACGACGGCTTTTCCGAATTGGCGCTGAACCGCCTGACCTGCCCGATCGGCCTGCCGGGGCTGAAGAGCAAGGCGCCCGAGGTGATCGCCGTCTCGGTGGCCGCCGACCTCTTGATGCGGCTGGAAGCCGCCCAGGCCAGTAACGACGAGGGGTTTCGTGCAAGCGTATAGGGCGTCGATCCTCCACCTGACCGGGGATCCGACGGAGAACGGGAAGGCCGTGGCCTTCCACGAGGACGGCCTGCTGGTCGTCGACGACGGACGGGTGGTCGCGTGCGGCGACCACGCGGCGTTGGCGGCCGACCATGCCGATGTTCCGGTCGAGGACCTGACCGGCCACTGGATCACGCCGGGCTTCATCGACACCCACATCCACTTCCCGCAGGTCGACATCATCGCCGCCCATGGCGCGCAGCTGCTCGACTGGCTGGAGCAGCACACCTTCCCGGCCGAGGCGGCCTTCGCCGATCCTGTCCACGCCCGCGAGACGGCGAGCTTCTTCGTCGACGAACTGCTGCGCAACGGCACCACTACGGCCCTGGTGTTCGGCTCGGTGCACAAGGGATCGGTCGACGCCCTGTTCGCCGAGGCGCTGTCGCGCGACATGCGGCTGATCGCCGGCAAGGCGCTGATGGACCGCAACGCCCCGCCGGGCCTGACCGACACGGTCGAGGGGGCGCGGGCCGACATGCGGGCGCTGATCGCCGACTGGCACGGCAAGGGACGGCTGGGCTACGCGGTCACGCCGCGCTTCGCCATCAGCTGCACCGACGCTCAGCTGGAGATGGCCGGGCAGGTGCTGGCGGAAAATCCCGGCGTCTGGATGCAGACCCACCTGTCGGAGAACCCGCGCGAGATCGTCGAGACCGCCGAGTTGTTTCCCGGCGCGAGCGATTACCTCGACGTCTACGAACGGTTCGGCCTGGTGCAGAAGCGTTCGGTGTTCGCTCACTGCGTCCATTTGCAGGGCGAGGCGTTCCAGCGGCTGGCGGCCAAGGACGCGGCGGTGTCGTTCTGCCCGACCTCGAACCTGTTCCTGGGCTCGGGCCTCTTCCCGCTGCCGACCGCCTGCCAGCACGGGGTGAAGGTAGGCATCGGCACCGATGTCGGGGCCGGCACGACCTTCTCGATCCTCCACACCCTGGGCGAGGCCTACAAGGTGGGCCAGCTGCGCGGCCAGGCGCTGGATCCGTTCCACGCGCTGTACCTGGCCACGCTGGGTGGGGCGCGGGCGCTGGATCTCGACGACCGCATCGGCAACCTGGCGCCCGGCAAGGAGGCCGACTTCCTGGTGCTGGACCTGGCCGCGACGCCGCTGTTGGAGCGCCGGCTGAAGGCGGCGAAGGGGCTGGAGGACAGGCTGTTCGCGCTGACCGTGCTGGGCGACGACCGGGTGGTGGCGCGGACGTACTTGGCGGGCGTGGAGCGGTGGCGGCGGTGAGGCCATGCGTCCTTCGAGGCCCGCTCGCGCGGGCGCCTCACGATGAGGATGCAGGCTCGAGAATGTCCTCATCCTGAGGTGCGAGGCGAAGCCCAGCCTCGAAGGACGCAGGATGTTTCAGTCTCAAGGAACCTCCCCCCCCTGGGGGAGGTGTCGCCGAAGGCGACGGTGGGGGGACGTTGTCAACTTCCGCGGACTTGGCCGAGCTCGCCAAGAACTCCCCCCCGACCGCTGCGCGGTCGCCTCCCCCAGAGGGGGAGGTTCTTTTCTTACGACCCCACCACCCCGTTCATCGTCCGCGCATAGAGCGCCAGCAGGCGTTCGGCGTCCACGGCGATGGCGGCGCTGTGGATCGGCTGATCGTCCCAGGCCGAGGGGCCGAAGAGTTCGCCTTCGACCTTCTGCAGGGTCTGGCCCAGCGCGATGCCTTCGGTGACCACGCGGACCGAGCCGCGGCGGACTTCGAACAGGGTCTCGTCGATGACATAGGCCACGGCGGCGGCGTCGTGGACGCAGCAGCCGACGATGCCGTCGCGGCCGCCGTAGAAGGCCGCATAGGGCTTGGAGATGGCGTTGAGGAACGCACCCGCCGGACCGGCCGAGGCTTCCAGGGCCTCCATGAAGTCCGGCGTCATGATCACCTGGGTGGTGACGTCCAGGCCGATGACGGCGACGTGCCAGGGGGCGGTGAAGACGCGGTCGGCCGCTTCCGGGTCGTTCCAGATGTTGGCTTCGGCCACCGGCGTGACGTTGCCCGGCTTGCCGGCGACGGCGAAGGCGCCGCCCATGATCACCACGCCCTTGAGCAGGGTCGCCACTTCCGGATCGGCTTCCAGCGCCAGGGCCAGGTTGGTCAGCGGACCGACGGCCACCAGGGTGATTTCGCCGGGATTGGCGCGGGCCAGGTCGATGATCGCCTGGTGGGCCGGCTTGGCTTCCGGCTCGGCGGCGACCAGGCCGGTCAGCTCGACGTCGCCCAGGCCGTTCTCGCCGTGCACGAAGGTGGGCGAGGGGTTGCGCGGGCGGACGAGCGGCTTGTCCGTGCCCTTGTAGATCGGGGCGGTCAGGCCGAAGCGCTGCTTCAGATAGAGGGCGTTGCGGGTGGTGGTGTCGATGTCGGCGTTGCCGAACACGGTCGTCACGGCCACCAGGTCGAGCGCCGGGCTGGCCTCGATGAACAGCAGGGCCATGGCGTCGTCGATGCCGGGATCGGTGTCGAAGATGATCTTGGTCGTCATCGGTCTTCTTGTCTGCGAGCCCGGCGGAAGGCCGGGAAAGCCGACGACCTTAGCCGCCCGACGCGGCGCGGGCATGTCAAAACGACAACGGCCCGGGCGTTTTTCAACGCCCGGGCCGCCGTTTGCTTCAAGCTTTCGTTCGCTTAGCGGCGGGCGCTCAGCGAGATGCCGACCACGCGCGGCTCGTTGACGAAGCCGGTCAGGTTGTTGAAGTCGATGCCGCCGCGCAGGTTCACCTCGTTGGTGATGTTGCGGGCGAACACGGCCACTTCGTACGCGCCGTCGGTGCGGGCGTAGCCCAGCTTCAGGCCGCCTTCGAAGGTGTCCTTGCTGTTGAACTCCTTGCTCTCGTAGAGGAAGAGGTTCGTGTAGCCCTGACGGAACCAGTCGGTTTCGGCGAAGAGTTCGCCGTTCGCGCCGACCGGCACGTTGTAGCGGGCGCCGAAGTTCAGAATGTATTCCGGCGCGTTCGGGAACGGGTTGCCATTGACCAGGGCCTGACCGGCGGTGTTCAGCGGATCGGTCACGGTGCACTGGGCGCAGACGGCCACGGCCAGGCCCGAGTCCTTGATCTTGGTGTGGCTGTAGCTGTAGCCGGCGGTGACCAGCAGGTTCGAGGTCACCTTCCACTCGCCGTCGAGTTCGACGCCGTAGGCCTCGCCCTTCTTGGCGTTGATCAGGCGGTTGGAGTTGCTGCCGCCGCCGACCGCGCTGAACTGCGGGTCGTCGATGGTGTAGGTGAACACCGCGCCGTTCAGGCGGACGCGACGTTCGAACAGCTCGCTTTTGACGCCGGCTTCCCACGACAGGATGGTTTCCGACTGCGCGACCGAGGCCGGGCTGCCGAAGGCGATGTCGCGGCCCTGGATCGACGGGCCGCGGAAGCCGCGGGCCACCTTGCCGTAGACGCTGACGTCGTCGTTGACGGCGTAGAAGGCCGACAGGTCCCAGCTGGCCTGGCTGTCGGAGACCGACACCGGGGCCGAGGCGCCGAACGGCGAGGACAGGACTTCCATGTCCTTGTCGTCGTCGGTCCAGCGCACGCCGGCGGTGACCTTCAGGGCGTCGGTGACCTGATAGGTCCCTTGGCCGAACACGGCCCACGAGGTGTTCTTGTGCTCCAGGGTGCTGGGGGCGACGAAGAACGGGTTGGTCGAGACGGTGAAGGCCGACTTGAAGTAGTAGGCGCCGACCTGCCAGGCCAGCTTGCCGTCGGTGTCGCTGGCCAGGCGGATTTCCTGGGTGACCTGGTCGAGGTCGCCGATGGAGTCCTGGGTGTCGGAGTCGAACGGGATGAAGCCCGGGCCGACGCCGGCCACGCCGCCGTCGATGTCGCCGCGGCTGCGGCCCTTGGCGGTTTCGTAGGCGCTGATCGAGGTCAGCTTCACGCCGCCGAAGTCGTGGTCGATCTTCAGCGAGACGCCGGTCGAGTCATACTCCTGCGGGTTGTTGGCGCCGCCGTTGTAGCTGACCTTGTCGCGGTCGAAGTTCGAATTGATCTTGTTGCTGCCGGCCGTGAGGATGTTGGCGCGGAAGACCGCCGCGGTGCCGTCCAGCGAACGGGTGTGGGCGATGGCCAGGATCGAGGTGTCCTCGGTCGGGGTGGCCAGGATCTGCAGGCGGGCGGCCTTTTCGTCATAGCCGCCGAGCGCGTCCTTCACGCCGGTGAAGGCGTTGTCGATGTAGTCGTCGCGGTGCTGGTACAGGGCCGAGGCGCGGACGGCCAGCTTGCCCGGGACGATGGCGCCGCCGACGCCGCCTTCGAAGGTGGCCGAGCCGTACGAGCCGTAGGTGGCCGCGCCGTTGGCGCGGAAGTCTTCGCTGGGCTTTACCGTGTCGAACTTGACGATGCCGGCGGTGGTGTTGCGGCCAAACAGCGTGCCTTGCGGGCCGCGCAGGACTTCGACCTGCTCGACGTCATAGACCGGCGAGCTCTTGAGCACGACGTTCTCGAGGACGACGTCGTCCATGATCACCGACACCGGCTGCGAGGCGGCCAGGTCGAAGTCGGCGTTGCCCAGGCCCCGGATGTAGAAGCGCGGGGCGGCGCGGCCGTTGGAGCTTTCGATGTAGAGGCCGGGGACGCGGCTCGACAGGGCCAGCACGTCCTCGCCGGCGGCGAAGATCGAGGCCAGCTTCTCGCCCGAGACGGCGGCGACGGAGACCGGCACGTCCTGGATGTTTTCCGAGCGCTTCTGTGCGGTGACGATCACGTCGTCGAGGGCGACGGCCGCGTCCTGGGCGAAGGCCGGGGCCGCGACGGCGGCGGCCAGCAGGAGAGCGCCGAACGCGGCGCCCGAGCGCAGCTTGGCTTGATTGGTCATGTCGAAATCCCCTTCGAACACCGGTGGAGGAGCCGGTTGCGGGGTGCAATGCACAATGGCGTCGCCGAAATCAAAAGGCTTGATGACGACTCGGTATCGACTCCGTGAAGTTTGTTCTGGGGCTGTCACTATTTGACCACGCTGCGACAAGGGCGCCCAAAACTAGGTCATAAGTCAGGACATACTTACTTATTGTCCTTGGTCGGAACGTCTGGCGCTTACTGTGCAAGGCGTTGGTCGGCGCCGCCCTGAAGCAGCGAGACGTGCGCGGACACGATTTTCCAGCCGTTTTCGGTGCGCAGCCAGGTCTGGCTCTGGCGGCCGGGCTGTTTTGCCCCGGTTCTGAGGAATTCGACGTTGGCGATCGCGAAATCGCGCCCAAAAGTGGTGATTTCGGTCCGCAGGCGCTCGCGCAGCGGCGAGCCGCCGGTCCGTCCGATTCGAAAGGCGGCGATCTCTTCGAAGCCGTAGAGGTTCTCGGCGACGCCGTAGCGGACGGTTTGCGGCGCGTCACGGAAGAAGCCGTCCAGCGCCTCGACGTCGTTGGTCATCAGGGCGGTCTCGTAGGCGTCGACGGCGGCGGTGACTTCGGCCAGCGCCTCGGGGTCGTTGATGATCATGCCTTGAACTCCGCAGGGCGATGGGCGGCGATCACCCCGGCGCGCTCCAGGCGCAGGGCGGCGGCGAAGGCCAGGTCCTCGCGCCAGGTCGGCGCGATCAGCTGCACGCCGACAGGCGGCTTGCCGGGGCGGTTCACGGGCGCGGCGATCACCGGCAGGCCGATACAGCTGATCGGCTGGGTGTAGGCGCCCAGCGTCTTGCGCACCGAGACCTGCGCGCCGGCCAGTTCCATGGTCGCCTGGCCGATCGGCGGGGCCGGGCAGGGCGCGACGGGGGCGAGCAGCAGGTCGAAGTCTTCGAACAGCCTGCGGGCCGCGTCGCGGAAGACGGGGCGATAGCGGCGGGCGGCGTCGGCGACTTCGCCCGGCAGCAGGGCGCCGGCCAGCAGGCGGTCGCGAACGGCCGGATCGTAGTCGAGGGCGCGGGCGGCCAGATCATCGAAGTGCAGGTGGCCGCCCTCCAAGGCGCTCATGGCGAAGGCGGCGGCGCGGGCGGCCTGGGCGCCGGGCAGTTCGACGTCGCGGCGGGCCTGCAGGGCGTCGGCGACGATCTCCAGCGCCTCGACCACCTCGGGGAAGGCGCCTTGCTGGAACCAGCCGCCTAGCACGCCGACGCGCAAGGGACGATCGGCCAGGGCGTCGAGGCGCCCCGACAGCGGATCGGCGACCGGCGGCGACAGCTCGTCGCGCGGGTCGGGCCCCTGCAGGGCGTCGTAGGCGACGGCGAGGTCGGCGGCCGTGCGCGCGAACGGGCCGATATGGTCCAGGCTATGGACGAAGGGGAAGGTCCCGGCCCGCGACAGCCTGCCCAGGGTGGGCTTCATGCCGAACACGCCGCACAGGCCGGCGGGAATGCGGATCGAGCCGTTGGTGTCCGAGCCCAGGGTCAGGGGAACGATGCCGCCGGAGACGGCGGCGGCCGATCCGCCCGACGAGCCGCCGGCGATGCGGGCCGGGTCGTGCGGATTGCGGGTGGGGCCGTCGTGGGCGTTCTCGGTGACGAAGCCGTAGGCGAACTCGTCCATGTTCAGCGCCCCGACCAGCACCGCGCCGGCCGCCTTCAGCCGGGCGACGGCGGTGGCGTCGGCGACAGCGGGGCTCGCGTCGCGGCGGATCTTGCTGCCGGCCAGGGTGACGTGGCCGGCCACGTCGAACAGGTTCTTGACCGCGAAGGGCACGCCGGCCAGCGGGCCCAGGTCGACGCCGGCGGCGAAGGCGGCGTCCACGGCGTCGGCCTGGGCCAGGGCCTCGGCCTCGAACACGGCGGTGAAGGCGTTGAACGGTTCGGCCCGGGCGGCGGCGAGCGCGCGCTGCGCGATCTGGCGGGCGGTGGCCTCGCCTTCGCGCTGGGCCCGGCCCAGGTCCTGGATGGTGTCGAAGCTCATGGCTCGAACGCCTCGACCGGAGAGGCCGGATCGGTCAGGCCCGCGAACAGCGCGGTCTGGTCGCGCAGCAGGGCGAGGTTCTCGGCGACGCCGGCGCGGCAGCTTTCGGGAACGGGCAGGCCAAGCTCGGCGCTGCGGCGATCCAGATAGGCGGCGACCTTGGCGTCGGTGAGGTTTTGGAAGGCCGACAGATCGCCGCCCGACATGGGAAGTCACTCACGCTAGGAAGTAATTGAATACTTCATAGCCAGCTGACGATAACGCCGCCAGCACGGGTTTTTCAAGCGCTTAAGCTGAGCCGATCGCCTGCCGAATGCGCGACGCTGGTGCAGTTGGCGCCCAGGCGGGAGGCAGGTTTCGCAAAGCAGGGCGCGAGCGGAGGCCTGCGCTTCGTTCCAGCGGCGGCGCGGCCGGAGACTGGAGGCCGTTTCAAGCCTTCGGTCCCCGCTTCGCCATGCACCACCACCTCGCCTCCACCCCGCAAACCGTCCGCTTCGGCATCTTCGACGCGGCCTTCGATCCGGTCCTGACCGTCCAGCCGGGCGACAGCGTCACCTTCGACTGCGTGTCCGGCGGACCCGAGGTGATGCCGGGGCCGGAGTCGTGGCTGACCATCCCGCCGGCCTTGCAGGCGATCCACGACGCCAGGATCGACCGGATCGGGCCGCACATTCTCACCGGACCCGTGGCCATCGCCGGGGCCGAGCCGGGCGACACACTGGAGGTGCGCATCGAGGCGGTGGAGCCCAACAACGACTGGGGCTACTGCGCGGTGCGGCCGCTGGCCGGCACGATCCCGGAGGACTTCCCCGACCGCTATGTCAGCCACATCGCCGTCGACAAGGCGCGCGGCGTCTGCAAGCCGGAGTGGGGGCCGCAGCTGCCGCTGCGCCCGTTCTTCGGCACCATGGGCGTGGCCCCGCCGGCCAGGTATGGGCGCCTGTCCAGCCGCGAGCCGCGCGAGCACGGCGGCAACATGGACAATAAGGAGCTGGGCGCCGGCGCGACCCTGTTCCTGCCGGTCTGGGTTCCGGGCGCCAACTTCTCGGCCGGCGACGGCCACGGCCGCCAGGGCGACGGCGAGGTCTGCGTCAACGCCCTGGAGATGGGCCTGACCGGGACCTTCGGCTTCATCCTGCACAAGGCGGCCGACATCGGCGTCGCGACCTGGCCGCGGGCCGAGACGCCGACCCACTACATCGTCATGGGTTTCAACGAGGACCTGGACCTGGCCATGAAGCAGGCCCTGCGCGGCATGATCGACTTCATCTGCGCCCGCTCGGCCCTGACCCGCGTGCAGGCCTACCAGTTCTGCTCGCTGGCGGTGGACTTCCGGGTGACCCAGACGGTGAACGGCGAGAAGGGCGTGCACGGCATGCTGGAGAAGGGCGTGCTGTTCTGATGCGGATCGGCCTTCTCCCAGAGGGAGAAGGGGGGGCGCAGGCGTGGGAGGATGAGGGGTTACGCCGCCGGCCGGTGTTCCGGCGCGCCGTCCTCGGCTCCTAACCCCTCACCCTCCCAGGCTGGCGCCTGGGCCCCTCCCTCTCCCTCTGGGAGAGGGGCGGATCGCGCCATCTCGTCTGGTTCGCTCGCCAGCAGCGCCCAGTGGGTGCGGAAGAAGCCCATCCTCAAGCCTCCCGGGTCATGGCGATGAGGCGGGTCTGCAAGGCGTCGGGAGACTCGGTCCCAGGATCGCCGTCGTGCAGCACGCGGGCGAACCAGTAGCCGTCGGCGGCCAGGCGCACGACGTGCAGGCGCGGGTCGGAATCGGTGTCGGCGTGGCGCACGAGGCGCGCGTCGATCCAGGTGCGCCAGCGGCGGCGCAGGGCCGGGTCGGTGACCATCGAGATGGTCAGGGCCTGGCCGCTCAGCGCCTGGTCGCAGCACTCGAAGGTCGAGACCACATAGGCGCGGGTGAACGATCCGTGGCCGCCCTCGTCCTGCGCCATCAGGCGGTCCAGGGCCTCTTCCATCTGCTCGAGCATGAAGTCGAAGACGGCGTCGATCAGGGCCTGCTTGTTCCCGAAGTGATGGAACAGCCCGCCCTTGGTGACGCCGGCGCGGTCGGCCACCGCCTGGACGGTGATGCCGCCCAGGCCCTGCTCCTCGGCCAGGGCGACGGCGGCGTCCAGCAGGGCGCGGCGCACCTGCTCGGGCTGCTTGGGGCGGTTGTAGGCGGTGGTGTTCATCCGTGCCCCAGGGTGCGCGAGAACAGTTGGGCGACGACCACGCCGCTGACGATCAGGCCGATGCCGATCATCGCCGGCAGGTCGAGCATCTGGCGGAAGAGCACCGCGCCGATGATCGCGGTCAGCACGATCCCGACCCCGCTCCAGATGGCGTAGGCGACGGCCAGCGGCATGTGCTTGAGCGCGATCGACAGCAGGAAGAAGGCCAGGGCGTAGAGGCCGGCGGTGGCCAGGCTGGGCAGCAGTTTCGTGAACTGCTCGGACTTCTGCAGGAAGGTGGTGCCGGCCACCTCGGCGGCGATGGCGCCGGCGAGGAAGGCGTAGGCGGAAGCGGGGACGGACACGCGGGGACCTCGGACTGGGAGGTTTGTAAGATACCGTCTGGTTGGTTTGTTTTCAAGCGTGCGTAGAGACCCTCTCCCCGAAGGGGGAGGTGTCGGCGAAGCCGACGGAGGGGGATGTGACTGCGGGTGCGGATAGGGCTGCTGAATTCAGCAGGGACTTCCCCCTCCGGCCCTTCGGGCCACCTCCCCCTTCAGGGGGAGGGTCTTGGCTACAGCCCCAGCAGCCGCCTCACCACGAACTCCAGCATGGTCGGCGTCAGCGGGCGGCGGGTGGCCTGGTTGTTGAGGGCCAGGCCGCTGAGGGTGTCGATCACCAGGTCGGCGTCGGTGTCGGCGGGGATCTCGCCGCGGGCGATGGCGCGTTCGACGACCTGGCGGTTGTAGGCCCGGCGGCGCAGGAAGTCCTCCTGGCCGTTCTGGAACAGCTCGGGCCGCACGCGGCTCTCGGCGATCAGGAAGCTCATGCACGGCCCGACGACGGGGTCGTTGTAGAGGTCGAGCATGGCCTGGCCCAGCGCCACGAGGTCGGCGACGACGTCGCCGGTGTCGGGCAGGGTCTCGAACAGGAAGGCCTCGTTGAAGGCCTCGCCCACGGCCTGCATCGGCGTGGCCCAGCGGCGATAGAAGGTGGCGCGCGGGGCGCCGGCCTTGTCGCAGATCTTCTCCAGGGTCAGGCCCGACATGCCGTGCTGGGCCAGCACCTCCAGCGCCGCGCGCTTGAGGCGCTTTTCCACCTCGGGGTCGCGCGGGCGGCCGGGGCCCCGGCGCTTGGCGGGCGGTTCGGTGGGCGTTGCCGAGGGCGGGCCGGGCTCGAAGTCCATGGCCGCAACCTAGAGCGTATTTGCGAACGATGGTCAAAAAAAGCGGCGCATCCGGGGAGGATGCGCCGCCAAAACCGCATGGCGCTGGGAAGGTCGGCCACGCGAAACGTATGAAGGTGGTCAGAACTTGCCGCGGATCCCGAGCATGATCTGGCGGCCGGGCTGGTAGTAGGTGTAGGCGGCGCTGTCCCACTGGAACGGGCTGCGCTGGGCCTCCTCGGTGATGTTGATGACGTCGAGGCTGACGCGCGGCTGGGTCGGCAGCTTGTCGAACTGGTAGCTGGCCGACAGGTCCCACTGGCCGCGGGCGTCGGTGTTGATGGTGGCGACCGGAATGCCGTTCTGGCCGGGGCCCGACGAGATCTGGGCGTCGTTCCAGACGTAGGACAGCCGCACCGTGGCCCCGTGCTTCTCGTAGTAGCCGGTGACGTTGTAGGTCCACGGCGAGATGCCTACGGCCTGGGCCGGGGCGCCATTGCCGCGCGCGTTCTGCTCCACATGGGTGGCGTTGGCGGTGAAGCCGGCGCCGTCGATCAGGAAGTCCAGCGGCTGCACCCAGGTGACTTCCTGGCCCAGGATGGTCAGCACGCCGTCGGCGTTGATCTGCTGCTGCACGGTGACCGTCGCCGCGGCCGGGCCGCCGCGGTTGTTGATCGCCTGCTGCTGAAGGTTGGTCAGCTGGTCGAAGGGCACGCCCAGCTGGCTGAACGGGATGGTGTTGGTCCCGTTGACGGTGAAGCCGGTAAGTTCCTTGCGGAACAGGGCCACGCCGATATAGCCGGCGCCGCCGGTGTACCACTCGCCGCCGATGTCGAAGTTGTTGGACGTGTAGGGTTGCAGGTTCGGATTGCCCTGGTTGGCCTGCTGGGCCGAGGGATCGGCGAAGGTGGTGCCCGGCAGCATGGCGCTGGGGTTGGGGCGGGTGACGGTGCGCGAGGCCGAGGCGCGCAGGATCAGGTCCTCGCGCAGGTTCCAGGCGACGTTGAACGACGGCAGCAGGCCGTCGTAGTTGCTGGTCCGCGACAGGAACGACAGCACGCCGTTGACGGTCTGCGGCCCCTCGATCGTCTGGTCGGTCGAGTAGTAGCGGGCCCCCAGGTTGAAGCGCAGGTCGCGGTCCAGCACCTGGGTCGCGCCGTTGACCTCGACATAGGCGCCGGTGGTCTTCTCGCGGATCAGGCCCGAGGCCGCGCCGGTGGCGGCCGCCGCCGAGAACGGGGCGCTGTCGAGGAAGGCCTGGTAGTTGCTGTCGGCGAAGAACCGGTCCTTGTCCAAGGTGATGAACCCCAGCGGACCCTGCTTGATGTAGCTGGCCAGGTTGGCCTGCGGGATGGCCGAGCCGGCGCGGCCGTCGCAGGCCGGGACCGGGGCGGGAACCGGGCTCTGCGGCGTCACCCCGCCGCCGCCGCAGGTGAAGGCCTGCCAGCGGGCGGAGTTGTCGAGCGCGGTGATCGTGCGGCCGACGTCGTCATAGGCCACGCCGAACTTGAAGTTGGTCCCCTTGTCGTCGCCCAGGGTCAGGTCGAAGTGGGCGCCCTTGGTCTGGGTGACGCGCTTTTCGGCCTGCACGTTGACGCGGCCGCCGGCCCACACCCAGCCTAGCGCCGGATCGTTGAGGTCCTTGTTGGCCTTGATCGACGGATAGTCGCCGCCGCCGTTGGCGTAGGTGACGTTCAGGCCCGAGTTCAACGGGGTGTTGAACAGCACGGTCGGCGCCTCGCGGAAGAAGACGCTGCGGCTCCAGTTCACCTGGCCGTCCAGCTTGATCCAGTCGTTGGGTCGCCAGGTGAAGCCGGGATTGAGGTTCAGGACCTCGACGTCCTCCTCGTAGGGGCGGTACTCGAGGAAGAACTGCGAGTTCAGGAACGTGCCCTCGGTGACCACGCCCTCGCCGTTCACCTTCACGCCCACCGGGACCATGAAGTTGGAGTTGCGCACCACCCAGTTCATGTCGATGCGCTCGAACGATCGGCTGCCCTTGGAATAGAGGGTGTCGAAATAGACGTTCAACTGGTCGTTGGGGCGCCATTCGGCCGACAGCACGTAGGAGTCGCGGTCGCGCTCGCCCGACGACCAGGAGTCTCGGCCAAGGCGCGGCAGCTGGGCGTCCGACAGCTGTTGCAGGGTCGTGCCGGGGTTCAGCGCGGCCAGCAGGGCGTTGTCGATGGTCTGGCCGGGCGTCAGGCCGTTGGAGGCGACGCCGGCCGGCACGGTGGAGGCCCAGTTGAAGTTGTTGCCGCCGGTGACGTTGCAGCCGGTGCAGGTCATGTTGGCGTTCGACCAGCCGACGCTCTCGAAGCCGGTGGTGGTGCTCTTGGTGCGGGCGATGGCGACGCCGCCCAGCAGGCCGAAGTCGCCGATCGGGGTCTCCCAGGTCTTCGAGGCGATCAGCGAGCCGCGCGGGCTGATGTCGTCGGCCTGGTTGTTCTTGCCGGCCTGCAGCGAATAGATCAGCTGGCCGCCTCCCTTATAGTCGAAGGGGCGGGCGCTGCGCATGTTGACCACGCCGGCGACGCCGCCCTCGACCATGCCGGCCGTCGGGGTCTTGTGCACGTCCAGCCGGGTGAAGAGCTCGGTGGGGAAGAGGTCGAGGTCGACCTCGCGGTTCTGGTTCTGGCTGTCGGTGCGGCCCGACGAGGCCACCGCGATCTGCGAGCCGTTCAGCAGGATCTTGGTGAAGTTGGTGCCCAGGCCCCGGATGGTGACGTTCAGCCCCTCGCCGTTGATCTCGCGGGTCAGCTGGACGCCGGGGATGCGGTTGAGGGACTCGGCGATGTTGAGGTCGGGGAACTTGCCGATGTCCTCGGCGAAGACGGAGTCGGTGAAGGCGACGCTTTCCCGTTTCGCGTTGGTCGCGTCGGCCAGGCTCTTGCGATAGCCGGTGACGACGACCTCCTCGACCGCGTCGGGCTCGGCGGCCTGCGGCGCGGGCGCCGTCTGGGCCAGGGCCGGCAGGGCGACGAGGGCGGTGGTCAGGCAAGTGGCCCCGATCAGGACCTGGCGGATTCCGCGCGTGCGGTGGCTGGACGACATCATTCACTCCCCTGGCGCTTGTGGCTTTTCGCGCTTTTCGTCTCGACCGCCGCCGTCCGCCGTTGCGCGGCGATACGACTGGTAGCGGTCACAGGAATGAACGGCTACGAGGTAAGGCCTATCGTGTCAAGGTGGTCATACCTTTGCGATCGTGTAGGTCGGACAAGGTCAAGCTTGTCTCCACGGGCCTGGCCATCACCACGTAGCGCATCGGTCCGCGGGCCTTGGCGTCCAGCGGCCAGCAGGTGGCGAGGGCCAGGCCGCGTCCAGGCGCGCGGGGATCCACGCCCGAGGCGTCCCAGCGCACGACCCGGGCGCCGACCACCTCGAAGCGGGCGAGCTTGCCGTCGGCGCGCTCGACCAGGATCGGGTCGCCCGGCCTGACCTTGGCCAGCACCGCGAAGTGGGTGTCGCGGTGGGCGGCATAGACGGCCGTGCCCCGGTCGCCGGCCTGGGGCGTGCCCGCCACATGGCCGGGACCAAAGGCCAGGGCCTGGCCGCTGGCGCCGTCGAGCGCGATGACCCGCTCGCCCTGGCGTGGGAAGACGATGCGGGCCGTTGGCCAGGTGTCGGCCCAACTCCAAGGGCGAACCGGGGCGCCGCCCTGGCGGAGGCTCTGGTCGAAGGCCCGCTCCAGCAGCACCTGGGCCAGGGCCGCCTTGGCGTGGATCCACAGGCCCTGACCGCAAAGAACCAGGCCAAGGCTCCCGGCCGCCAGGGCCGGAAGCAGGAAGGGGAGCCGCCGGCGGGCGGCTCCCATGACGGTCGCGAGCCGGCTCACGCCGCGTTCCTCCGCCGGCCCAGGACCCAGCCGCCTGCGCCCAGGGCGAGCGCCAGGCTCATCAGGCCAAGGCCCGTCAGGATCAGCATCGGCGCTTCGGTGGCCGTCTGCGGCAGGTCCAGCTGGGCGATCTGCTGCTCGGGATCGGTCGGAGCGTCGCCGTTCCCGCTGGCGGCGGCCTTGCGGTTGAACAGGGCGTCGAAATCCCAGCCGGCCGGCAGGTTCAGCGGCAGGTCGCTGCGCAGCAGCGGGGCGTCGGCGGGGCGGGGCGGGCTCTTGTCGACCGCCACCAGGCTGGTCTGGCTGGTCACCAAGCCATGGTCGAGGCCCAGCTTCAGCACCCGCGCGTCGGCCTCGTCCTCGGTGATCTGGGCCAGGCTGCGGGCGACCTCGGCGTCGGTGATCTTGCGGCGCGCCCAGAGCTTGGAGATTCCCTTGCCGGCCTGGGCGTCGCGCAGGCGGATCCTGGTCTGCCAGGGGCGGCCGTCGATGACGCCGCTGATCGTCAGCACGCCGTCCAGGTCCTCCACCCGGGCGGCCAGGGTGACCGGCTCGCCGCGATAGAGGTCGGGCAGCACGGCCGGGGCGGCGTCGGAGGTCGTGCCCTCGAAGCGGGCCACGAGGTTGGTGGCCACGGGGCTTTCCAGCTTGTCGAACAGGGCGCGCATGGCCTCCTCGACCCCGTCGGTCGAGCCGATGTGGGTGAAGGTCCCGCGGCCCAGTTCGGCGGCGCGGCTCATCAGGTGGCTGTTGGGGGCCGAGCCGATGCCGACCATGAACACCTTCGAGCGGCCGCGGCCGGCGGTGATGGCGTCGAACAGGCCCTGCTCGTCGCCGATGGCGCCGTCGGTCATGAACACCACCTGGCGCACGCGGCCGTCGTCACGTTCGCTTTCGTCGCGCAGGGCCGCGGCCATGGCCGGGACCATCTCGGTGCCGCCGGTGGCTTCCAGGGCCGAGACGAACTTGCGGGCGCGGCCAAGGTTGGCGGCGTCGGCCGCGACCGCGCCCTCGAACAGCACGGTCAGGGTGTCGTCGAAGCGCACGACGTTGAAGCGGTCGCCACTCTTGAGATTGGACAGGCCGTACAGCAGGCCGGCCTTGGCCTGGCGCATCGATTCCCCGCCCATCGAGCCGGAATTGTCGATGACGAAGATGATGTCGCGGGCCGGCGGCGGACCGGCGCGGGCGGCGATCGGCGGAGTGACCTGGGCCAGCACGTAGTGGGCGCCGGCGGTCTTCTCGCGGAACAGGGCGACGCTGGGCGCGGCCAGCGGCACGGGCTTCCAGGTCAGGACGAAGTCGCGGTCGGCCGGCGTCTGGCCCTTGGACAGGGTGATGGTCTTGCCGCCCTTCTCGTCGCGGACGTCGACGGCGTGGGTGGCGCTGGCCACTTGGCCCAGCGGGAAGCCGGCGCGCAGGTGCACGGTCACGGTGACCGGGTTGATCGCGCCGGCCACCTTCGGGTCGACGATCGGCGCGCGGCTCTCGGGCGTGGCCGCCGTGCCGGGCGAGACGTAGCGCGGGGCCACGACCAGCGGCATGCGCAGCGAGTACTCGCCGGCCGAGACGGCGATGGGGGCCTGGTATTCGATCTGCACCAGCACCGTCTCGCCGGGGGCGACGTTGGCGACGGCGTTGGTGAACATGTTGGGGCGGTTCTGCTCAACCAGGGCCGCCTTCTTTCCCTGCGCCTTGGCGGCGTCGTAGATGGCCTGGGCCTCGGCGCGCTTCTTGATCTCGCCGACGATCACCTTCTTGCCGACCACCATCTTCAGGGTGTCGACCGCGCCGTCCTGGGGCAGGGGATAGACGTAGACGGCCTCGACCCAGCGGCCGGTGTCGTTGCGAAAGGCCTGGGTGACGCGGCCGCGCACGGTCAGGCCGCTGACGGTCATGTCGATGTCGGTTCCCAGGCGCACGGCCTCGACCACCTGGTCGCCGCCCTTGGCGCGCATGATGAGGCCGCCAGAAGCTGGCTCGGAGACCTCGGCGCGGCCGGTCCCGGCCAGGGCCAGCAGGAGCAGCAGCCCCAGGGCGAAGGCTTCGCAGAGGATGAGGAACCACCGGGCGGGACGGGCGCCGGAGGCGACGCGGGGCTTGGGCGCGCCGACGTCTTGAGCGGACATGGGGGATCTCCTTGGGGCTCGAAAGCAGGTGATCTCCCTTGTCGTCACACGCCGGCGCCGCCGCGAGCGGCGGGATTTGCAATCTTCGTGAGCTATCCGTGCAGCTTGTCCGGAGGCGGGCTTGCCGTGCCCGGAGCGGCGCCGCATTGTGCGGAAATGTGCGGATTCGTGAGGCCTTGCCGATGACCCTGGCGCCGGAAGCCGAGCTGCCGGACGAGCAGAGCCTGGCCATCGCCGCGTGCGTGCGCGAGGCGCTGGCGCGTCGCCGGATGTCGCGCCAGCAACTGGCGGACAAGGCCCGGATCAGCATCTCGACCCTGGAAAAGGCGCTGAGCGGCCGCCGTCCGTTCACCCTGGCCACGACCATCCGGCTGGAGGAGGCCCTGGAGCAGCCGCTGCGCGCGTCCGCGCCCGCCTCTCCCGTCGCCGTGACCGGCCTGGCCCCCGAAGCCCTGGGCGCCTATTCGCGTCCGGCCGTGACCTGGCTGGAGGGCGAGTATCTGACCCTGCGGCCGTCGTTCGAGGATCCGGCCGCCGTCTACGCCTATCGCACCGAGATCGTCTGGGACGACGCGGCCTCGAGCCTGGTGTTCCGCGAGGCCGCCCGCCAGGACGCCGAGTTCACCCAGCGCGGGGCGGTGTCGCTGTCGAACCAGTCGGGCCACACCTACCTGATCACCAACGAGTTGGGTCAGTTCCGGCTGATCATCCTGGGCCGTCCGGCGATCGGCGGCGAGATGTACGGCATGCTGACCACCTTACAGGTGGGGCAGGGCAGCCACCTGACGCCGGCCGCCGCGCCCATCGCCTTCGTGCCGCTGCGCCGCGTGGAGCAGCCGGCCTTCGGTCGCGTCGGACCGGACGCGGCCGCCTATGACGAGTACCGCGCCGCCCTGGCCAGGGTCACCGACAAGGGCTTCGCGCGCTTCTTCGCGGGGTAGGGGGGCGAAAACCACGCCCTTCGACAAGCTCAGGGTGAGGTTTTCGATGTTGTCGCCGAGCCTGAAATGGTCCTCATCCTGAGCTTGTCGAAGGACGAGGACCACGCTGCGAATTAAGCCGCCTGCGCCCGCGCCACCCGATCCGCCACGAAGCTCATGTGGTCAGGCATGGCCTCGGCCGAGCGGGCGATGACCGCCTGGATCTCTCTCATGCGGGCGCGCAGCAGATCGTCGCTCATGACGTCGGCCATCGGGTCCCAGCCCTTGGGTTTCAGGCCCTGGCCGACCATGACGGCGAACCAGGAGGTGTCGTTGAACAGCTCCTCGTTCTCGCGGAAGATCCGGCCGTGGCTTTCGAAGACGGCGATCTTGTCGGCCAGGTAGTCGGGGATCTCCATCTCGCGCAGATAGTCCCAGTAGGGCGTGTCCGAGCGCTCCGTGGCCTTGTAGTGCAGGATCAGAAAGTCGCGGATCTTCTCGTACTCGAAGGTCATCACCCGGTTGTAGCGGTCGATGTCGGGCTGCTGGAACCGGCGGTCGGGGAACATGGCCAGGAGGCGCGAGATGCCTACCTGGATCAGGTGGATGCTCTGGCTTTCCAGCGGCTCCATGAAGCCGGCCGACAGGCCGATGGCCACGACGTTCTTGTTCCAGCTCTTCTTGCGGCGGCCGGCCTTGAACTTCAGCGTCCAGGGTGTGGCCAGGGGCTCGCCGTCGAGATTGGCCAGCAGGTAGGCCGTCGCCTCGTCTTCGCTGATGTGCTCGCTGGAGAAGGCGTAGCCGTTGCCGATCCGGTGTTGCAGCGGGATGCGCCATTGCCAGCCGGCCGGGCGGGCGGTGGCGCGGGTGACCGGATCGGTCGAGCCGCCCGAGGCGCACGGCACGGCCACGGCGCGGTCGTTGAGCAGCCAGTGCGACCAGTCCTCGAAGCCGCTCTTCATCGCGCCCTCGATCAGGAGGCCCCGGAAGCCCGAGCAGTCGATGAAGAGGTCGCCCGCGACGACGGTTCCGTTCTCCAGCGTCACCGATTCCACGAAGCCGTCGGTTCCGCGTAGGGCGACGTCGACGATCCGGCCCTCGATGCGGCGCACGCTGCGGGCCTCGGCGTAGTCGCGCAGGAAGCGGGCGTAGAGGCCGGCGTCGAAGTGGAAGGCGTAGGCGATGTCGCCCAGCGGCGAGTTCTTCTGCCCCGTCGGCCGCTGGAACTTCGCCTGGGCCGCCGCCAGCGATTGCAGCGAATATTCGGAAAGGTCGGCCGCCTCGCCCATGGCCTGGTAGCGCAGCCAATAGGCGTGGAACGACACCCCCTCCATGTCGACGCCGTAGGGGCCGAAGGGGTGGTGGTAGGTGTGGCCGATCTCTTTCCAGTCGCGGAACTCGATGGCCAGCTTGTAGGTGGCCTTGGTGCGGCGCAGGAAGTCGTCCTCGTCCAGGCCCAGCATGCGGTTGAACATGTTGATCTGGGGGATGGTCGACTCGCCGACCCCGACCGTGCCGATGGCCTCGCTCTCGATCACCGTGACCTTGGTCACCCCGTCCTTGAGGAAGCGGCCCAGGGCGGCGGCGGTCATCCAGCCGGCGGTGCCGCCGCCGACGATGACGACGTGGCGGATGCGGTCGTTGCTCATGCGGCGACTCCTTGGGCCGCGCCGCAGTAGCGGGCGACGAACTGGGCGTGGTCCGGCATCGCCTCGGCGGTGCGGGCGATCAGGGCGGACAGGTGGGAGAGGCGCTGGCGAACCTGGTCGTCGGGCAGGCTGTCGACCAGCGGGTCCCACTCCTCCGGCACGATCCCCTGGCCCAGCAGCACGGCCAGCCAGTTGGGCTCGTGGAACAGGTCGTATTCCGACGGGAACCAGCGGCCGCGATGGGCGAACAGCTCCATGCGCCGGGCCAGGCTGTCGGGCACGGTCATCGACGACAGGTAGCGCCAGTAGTCGGTGTCGTCGCGGCGGGTGGCGTGGAAGTGCAGGATGACGAAGTCGCGGATGCGGTCGACCTGCTCGGCGGTCAGGCGGTTGTATTCGTCGATCTCCAGCGGATCGACGCCGTTGCCGGGGAACAGGGCCAAGAGCTTGGTGATCCCGGCCTGGATCATGTGGATGCTGGTGCTTTCCAGCGGCTCGATGAAGCCGGCCGACAGGCCGATCGAGCAGACGTTCTTCTCCCAGGCGCGCTCGCGCCGGCCCGGCGTGAAGCGCAGGAAGTTGGGCTCGTCGGTCGGGGCGCCGTCGAGGTTGGCCAGCAGGGTGTCGAGCGCCCGCTGGTCGTCGACGTGATGGCTGGAATAGACGTAGCCGTTGCCGATGCGGTGCTGCAGCGGGATGCGCCACTGCCAGCCGCCCTCGCGGGCGGTGGCGCGGGTGAACGGGGTGAGGCCGTCGCCGCCCAGCTCGCAGCCGATGGCCACGGCGCGGTTGTTGGGCAGCCAGCGGCCCCAGTCCTGGTAAGGGACCTTCAGAGCCTGGCCGATGACCAGGCCGCGAAAGCCCGTGCAGTCGACGAAGAAGTCGCCCTCGACGCGGCGGCCGTCCTCCAGCACCACGGCCTCGACGAAGCCGGTCTCGCCGTTCTGGTCCACCTTGCCTATGCGGCCCTCGATGCGGACGACGCCGCGCTGCTCGGAAAAGCCGCGCAGGAAGCGGGCATAGAGTCCGGCGTCGAAGTGGTAGGCGTAGCGCAGGCTCGACATGACCTTGGACGGGTCGGGATCGGGCAGGGAGAAGCGCCAGCGGCGGGCCGCGGCCTCGGTGAGGTTGTAGTCGCCGATCGGGCCGGCGAGGCCCGCGAACTTGCGCCACACCTGGTGGAACTTGATGCCCTCCAGGTCCAGGCCGAAGGTCCCGAACGGGTGGTGATACATCTCGCCGATCGCGCCCCAGTCGACGAACTCGATGCCCAGCTTGAAGCTGGCCTTGGTGGCGCGCATGAACTCGCGCTCGTCGACGCCGAGCATGGCGTTGAAGGTCAGGATCGGCGGGATGGTGGCCTCGCCGACGCCGACCGTGCCGATGGCTTCGGATTCGACGAGGGTGATCTTCAGCCCCTGGGCGCTGAGCGTCTTGGCCAGCGCCGCCGCCGTCATCCACCCGGCCGTGCCGCCGCCCACGACGACGACGGACCTCACGCGTTGGTCTGACATGATACGCTTTCCCGCCCCAGAAGATCTTATGTCCGCACGGCTTTGAACGCCGTTTCAAGCGGGTCGTAAATTGACTGCGCTGTCCGCATTTGTCACGTTTCCCGCAGGCGAAAAATCGCCGAAGCGCCTTTTCTGCCGAAAAAGTCGTTTCAGAACAAAAGGATGAGTGGCGTGTTGAGTGGCGTTACGGGGTTATGTCAACGCCCTTGACGTGGTCGACCTTTGCCATATCATCAGACCAATAATGGTCTCGACATATGACCAATGGTAGCGCTACCGAGCTACCGGGACTGGGGAGGAATAAAAGAATGAGCTCCGTCAACGGAGCGTCCGCGACGCGTGGGCGCCAGACTCTCGGCGACAACCTGAAATTCGGCCTGAAGTGCGGGGCGTCGGCCCTGGCGCTGAGCCTGGTGTTCGGGGCGTCGGCCCTGGCCCAGACGACCGCTCCGGCCAGCGGCAAGACTACCGAGGACACGGTCGACGAGGTGGTCGTCACCAGCATCCGCCAGAGCCTCAAGAGCAGCCAGCAGCTGAAGCAGTCGTCCGAGATCATCGGCGACTCGATCACCGCCGAGGACATCGGGGCCCTGCCGGACCGCTCGGTGACCGAAGCCCTGCAGCGCGTGCCCGGCGTGTCGATCAACCGCTTCGCCGCCGGCGTCGACCCCGACCACTTCTCGGTGGAAGGCTCGGGCGTCGTGGTCCGCGGCCTGAACTTCGTGCGCTCGGAGCTGAACGGCCGCGACACCTTCACCGCCAACAACGGCCGCATCCTCAGCTTCGCCGACGTGCCGTCGGAACTGATGGGCGGCGTCGACGTGTTCAAGAGCCCCTCGGCCGACCTGATCGAAGGCGGCATCTCGGGCACGGTGAACCTGCGCACGCGCCTGCCGTTCGACAGCAACAAGCGCATCCTGTCGATGTCGGCCGAGGCCAGCTATGGCGACATGGTCAAGGAGTGGAAGCCGACCTACTCATTCCTCTACAGCGACCGCTTCGACACCAGCTTCGGCGAGGTCGGCGTCCTGGCCAGCTTCGTCAATTCGCAACTGGCCAGCCGCAGCGACGCCATCCAGGTGTCGAACTTCGGCTGCCGCACCAACCTGGGCGTCGCCAGCGCCGACTGCGGCAATGGCGCGAAGGGCGTGTGGTTCCCGCGCGGGGCCGCGTTCCGTTCGACCACCAACGACCGTGAACGCCAGGGCCAGGCCGGCGCGATCCAGTGGAAGAGCAACGACGGCACGATGCAGGCCTCGCTGCAGTACCTGCGCTCGAAGTCGACGGTGAAGTGGACCGAGCACGCCGTCGAGATCGCCACCGACAACGTGGCCGGCAACGGCGACTCGCGCCCGGCCGACGGCACCACCTTCTCGTTCGACGAGGACGGCGTCTTCACCAACGGGATCATCACCGGCGTCACCGGCTGGCGCGCCGACCAGAACGGGTCCGACCCGCGCACGCCGATCAACGGCCTGCAGTCGAACAACGTCCGTCGCGACGAGAACACGACCAACATCACCACCGACTACGGCTTCAACTTCAAGTGGACGCCGAACGAGCACTGGGGCGTGCTGTTCGACGCCCAGCACGTGGACTCGACGGTCGACGCGATCAGCATGGGCATGTGGGGCTCGACGTTCCAGAACGCCTCGATCACCCTCAACGGCAACGACCTGCCGGACGTGAAGTTCACCGCTCCGTCCAGCGGCACGGCGGTGTCGAACTGCGCGCCGTTCAACAACAACTGCCCGTCCTACGCCCGTGGGACCCACGCCAGCCTCAGCGACCCGTACAACAACTTCTGGCGCTCGGCGATGGACCACATCGAGCAGTCGGAAGGCACCGAGGACGCGGTCAAGATCGACGTCGAATACAAGCTCAACAACGACAGCTGGCTGGACTCGATCAAGGGCGGCGCCCGCTGGTCGGAACGCGACCAGACCACCCGCTTCTCGGCCTACAACTGGGGCGTGGTCAGCGAGATCTGGGGCAGCGGCGGCCCGGTGTGGATGGATGATCCCATCAATGGCAGCCCGACCACCGCCGGCGGCGCCAACAGCACCCGCTTCGTCTAGGCCTACGCCTTCGACAACTTCCTGCGCGGCAAGACCGGCGTGCCGACGGGTTCGGATCCGCGCCTGTTCTTCTCGCAGAACCTGGTCGACAACTACGGCTCGGTCTCGCAGTTCCTGCTGTCGGTCGGCGACGAGTGGCGTGACCGTCTGGCCGGCGGCTGCCCGCAGAACTGGGTGCCGCTGGCGCAGCGCTGCGGCGTCACCGCCGGCACGCCGTTCCGTCCGCAGGAGATCAACCCGGTCAACGAGGTGACCAAGGCCGCCTACCTGATGGCCCGCTTCAAGGGCGATGTCGGCGACTACAAGATCAGCGGCAACATCGGCCTGCGCTACACCAAGACCGACCGCGAGGCGACCGGCTACCTGGCGTTCCCGATCTCGACCAGCCTGGCCACGGACGCCGACTGCACCCTGGCCTTCAACAACTGGCTGGCGCTGCCCGAACCCAAGCAGCCCTTCGTCGCCTCGTCGTTCTGCTCGCTGACGCCGCAGGTGCGGGCCGCGGCCCGGGCCTGGTCGAACGGCGCCCTGACGCCGAGCACCGCCAAGGCCTCATTCGACTACTGGCTGCCCAGCCTGAACGTGAAGATCATGGCCCCGCACGGCCTGCAGTACCGTCTGGGCGTCTCCAAGACGATGACGCCGCCCGACATCGGCCTGACCCGCAACTACTACAACCTGGCCCTCAACACGAACAACGACGGCATCACCAGCGGCCAGCCCACCGGCAACGTCACCGTCGGCAATCCCTTCCTGAAGCCGACCCAGTCGACCAATGTCGACGCCTCGGTGGAATGGTACTTCGCGCCGGTCGGCTCGCTGACCTTCGCGGCCTTCTGGAAGGAGCTGTCCGACGTCGCCACCAACACCACCGCGCGCGTGCCCTTCACCAACAATGGGGCGACGTTCGACGTGCTGGTGACCACGCCGGGCAACTCCGACAAGAAGGCGACGGTCAAGGGCTTCGAGATCGGCTACCAGCAGTTCTACGACTTCCTGCCCAAGCCGCTGGATGGGTTCGGCATCAACGCCAACTACAGCTACATCGAGAGCAACGGCGTCCCGCAGAGCACCCTGTCGGCCACCGACCCCGACGTGGCCGCCGGCCGCGTCACCACGGTCGACACCAGCAAGCTGCCGCTGCAGGGCCTGTCCAAGCACAACGTCAACTTCGCGGCGATCTACGAGAAGGGGCCGATCTCGGCGCGCCTGGCCTACAACTGGCGCTCGGACTTCCTGCTCACCGTCCGCGACGTGATCGTGCCCTACGCCCCGATCATGAACGAGGCCACCGGCCAGCTGGACGGCTCGTTCTTCTACACCGTCAATCCGAAGGTGAAGGTCGGGGTGCAGGCGGTGAACCTGCTGAACGAGACCACCCGCACGACCCAGGTGCTCAACAGCAACCTGCTGAAGACGGGCCGCTCGTGGTTCATGAACGACCGGCGCTACACCTTCGTGCTGCGCGCCAGCTTCTAGTACCGCGTACCCGGGCGCGCGGCCCTCGCTCTTCGCCGCGCGCCTGTTTCTCCTGCCGACTTCATCCGCGCATCGCGCTCCCGCGGTGCGCGGTTTCTTTGAGTGGGGTTTCGTATGATTACCCGTCGTCACGCGCTGCTCGGCGCCAGCGCCGCCCTGGCCGCGTCGCCGGCCCTGGCCGAGAGCAAGATCCAGCCGCTCAAGTCCCTCGCCGCCCAGAAGGGGCTCGTCTTCGGCAGCGCCGTCGGCGCGGGTCCGCCGGGATCGCTGACCGGCTCGTTCGAAGACGCCCGCTACCGCGCCATCCTGGCCGACGAGTGCGGGGTGCTGGTCCCCGAGAACGAGCTGAAGTGGTACGTGCTGCGCCCGGCGGAGCAGGCCTTCGCCTTCGAGCGCGCCGACCGCATCGCCGCCTTCGCCGCCGAGCACGGCGCGGGCCTGCGCGGCCACACCCTGCTGTGGCATCACCCGCAGTGGTTCCCGGCCTGGCTGAAGGACTATGACTTCGGGTCCAGGCCCGCCGCCAGGGTCGAGGCCATGCTGGCCCAGCACATCGACAAGGTGTGCGCCCACTATCCGCAGATCTATTCGTGGGACGTGGTCAACGAGACCGTCGATCCCGCCGACGGGGCCCTGCGCCGCACGGTCTTCTCCGACGCCATGGGCGGGGTCGAGCCGGTGCTGGACGCTTCGTTCCACCTGGCCCGCAAGGCAGCCCCCAAGGCCCGGCTCGTCTACAACGACTATATGAGCTGGGAGGCCGGCAACGAGAAGCACCGCCTTGGCGTGCTCAAGCTGCTGGAGGGCTTCCGCAAGCGAAACGTGCCGGTCGACGCCCTTGGGATCCAGAGCCACATCGGGGCCGAGAACGCCGACAGCTTCACGGGCTTTGGCCGGCCGCAGGAAAAGGAATGGCGGGCCTTGGTCGATGAGGCCGTCGGTATGGGCTATGACCTGGCGCTCACCGAGTTCGACGTCCACGACAAGGGCCTGCCGGTCGACTTCGCGCAGCGCGACGCGGCCGTGGCGGCCTATGGCAAGGCCTATCTCGACCTGATGCTGAGCTATCGCCAGACCAAGGAGATTCTGGCCTGGGGCATGGTCGACAAGTATTCGTGGCTTCAGAACCAGTGGCTGCGCCAGGACAAGGCCCCCAAGCGGCCGACGCTCTATGACGACGCCTATGCGCCCAAGCCCCTGCGCCAGGCGGTGGCCCAGGCCCTGCGCGACGCGCCGGCGCGCTAGGGGAGAGCGGTCATGCTGCTGCGTCTCGCCCTGGCCCCCGCCCTGACCTTGTCGCTGCTGGCCGGCGCCGCCCAGGCCGCGCCCCTGGCCCCCGGAACGGCCGCCTTCGACGCGTTCACCTACAGCGGCGAGGACCCGACCGACGCGCCGCTGGCGCCTGGCCAGTACGCCAACCCGATCCTCAAGGGTTTCTATCCCGACCCCAGCGTCACGCAGGTGGGCGATGACTATTACCTGGTCAACTCGACCTTCGCCTGGTTCCCCGGCATCCCGGTGTTCCACAGCAAGGATCTGGTGAACTGGACCCAGATCGGCAACGCGATCGACCGGCCCGGCCAGCTGGACTTCAAGCGGCTGGCCATGTCGCGGGCGGTGTTCGCGCCGGCCATCACCGAGCACGCAGGCGTGTTCTACATCCTCAACACCTGCGTCGACTGCGGCGGCAACTTCCTGGTCACGGCCAGGGATCCGAAGGGGCCGTGGTCGGATCCTGTGTGGTTGCCGCAGATCGACGGCATCGACACCTCGCTGTTCTTCGACGACGACGGGCGGGCATGGATCGTCAACAACGGCCCGCCGCAGGGGGCGTCGCGCTATGACGGCCACCGGGCGATCTGGATCCAGGAATACGATCCCAAGGCCGGCAAGATGGTCGGGCCGCGCTCGGTGCTGGTCGACGGGGGCGTGGATCCGTCCACCAAGCCGATCTGGATCGAAGGCCCGCATATCCAGAAGGTCGACGGCCGCTACTACCTGACCGCCGCCGAGGGCGGCACGGCCGAGGGCCACTCGCAGGTGGTGCTGCGCGCCGACACGGTGACCGGACCCTACGCGCCCTATGCCGGCAACCCGATCCTGACCCAGCGCGACCTGCCCAGGGACCGCGCCCATCCGATCACCTCGGCCGGCCATGCCGACCTCGTGCAGACTGGGGACGGCCAGTGGTGGGCGACCTTCCTGGCGGTGCGGCCCTATGGCGACGATGCGTACAACACCGGCCGCGAGACCTTCCTGCTGCCGGTGGAGTGGAAGGACGGCTGGCCGGTGATCCTGCCGCCTAGGACGGCCATCCCCTACGCGGCCGCCCGCCCGAACCTGCCGGCGGGACCGGCGCCGAGGACGCCGACCTCCGGGGCCTTCACCGTACGCGAGACCTTCGACGGCCAGGCCCTGGGCCTGGACTGGATGACCATGCGCATCCCGACGGGGCGGTGGTGGGAGCTGAAGGATGGATCGCTGGTGCTAAAGGCGCGTCTCGATCGCCTGGGCGGGTTCGAGCAGCCGTCGATCTGGGCGCGCCGCCAGCAGCACCTCAACGCCAGCGCCGAGACGACGGTGCGCTTTGCGCCGAAGGGCGACGGCGACCGGGCCGGGATCGTGGCGTTGCAGAACGACGAATTCTTCTACGCCCTGACCGTGGCCGGCGGCGCGGATGGTCGGCCCGAGGTGCGCCTGGAGAAGCGGGCGGGGCCGAAGGATCCGGTCGACGGCGTGGTCGTGGCCCGCGCGCCGCTGGATGTCGCGGCCGGCGCGCCGGTGCGGCTGCGGATCGAGGCGCGCGGTGGGCTCTACGACTTCGCCTACGCAACCCGTGACGGCGCCTGGACGAGCCTGGCCCGGGACCAGGACGGGACCATCCTGTCGACCAAGGTCGCCGGCGGCTTCGTCGGTACGATGCTGGGCCTCTACGCCCGGGCGGACGAGCGGTGAGACGCCGCGACCTGCCGGCGGGCGTGGCCCTGACCGGTGAGCGGGCGCATGTCCGGTCCTAACGGGCTGTATTTCCTGGAGTTCGCCGAGCACGCCTTCAGGCGAGCGGCGTAAGGCGCGCGAGGATAGGCCACAGCTGAACGGCGACGGCGAGGCCCAGCGAGCCGATCACCACCCAGCCGACGAAGAGCGCGAACATCGGGTGGCGCTGCCACCAATGCGCTCCGCTCAATGAGCCGCCAGTAGCCCTGGCCATGACGTTTCCTTCCCGACGAGCGAAGAACGGTCCAAGTAGAAAATGGCCATTCTTCTTCTGGCTGAACACGAGCCCTCGGTTTTTAGTGTGCTCTCGTACAGCCGAATGTCTATTCTGACATTTCGTCGCATAGATAACACGAGTCGCTCAAACATGCGCACCGCTCTCATCGCCCTGGGGTTGTCCTTCGCCCTGACCGCTCCGGCCCTGGCCCAGACCGCGCCGACGCCGGCCCCGGCTCCGAACGTCACGGCCAATCCGGCCGCCGAGAACCTGGCCAAGTCCACCGCCTGGCTGGCGGCCAACGCCAAGCAGCCGGGCGTGATCACCCTGCCGTCGGGCCTGCAATACAAGGTCACGACCGCGGGCGCGAAGGACGCGCCCTCGCCGAAGGAAGGCGAGATCATCAAGGTCCACTACGAGGGCAAGCTGGTCGACGGCACGGTGTTCGACAGCTCGTTCGCGCGCGGCAAGCCGTTGATCGCGCCGCTGGGCGGCCTGGTGCCGGCCTGGATGGAGGCCCTGCCGAAGATGAAGGTCGGCGACGAATGGACGCTGTTCGTGCCGCCGTCGCTCGGCTACGGCGAGCGCGCCGCCGGCGAGATCCCGCCCAACAGCGTGATGATCTTCCGGGTCAAGCTGATCGACATGATGACGCTGGACTAGGCATGAAACCTCCCCCCCGTGGGGGAGGGGATCGCGAAGCGATCGGTGGGGGGCGTCGTTGCCGAAGCGGCCAGGCGCCGCGGCAGCTGAAAACGTCCCCCCACCGGCCTTTGGCCGCCTCCCCCAGAGGGGGAGGTTCCTGGCTCTACTTCCGGCTCTTCATCAGCGGCTGGATCCTGGTCCCGAAGTCGTCGATGCCCTGGACGAAGTCGTCGAAAGTCAGCAGCACGCCGCCGGTGCCGGGAACCTGCGCGATCTCGTCGAGCATGCGTGCGATGCTCTCATAGCTGCCCACCAGGGTGCCCATGTTGAGGTTCACCGCCGATTCCGGCGCGGCCAGCTGGGCGGTGTTGGTGGTGGCTCCGGCCGCGGCGTTGGGCGCGGCCTGGTTGGTCAGCCAGGCCAGGGCCTGCTGGTCGGCCCCGTCACGGTATTTCTGCCACTTGGCCAGGGCCTTCTCGTCGGTCTCGTCGGCGATGACCATGAACAGGATGAACGAGGCGACGTCGCGACCGGTCTTGGCGGCGGCCGCTTCCAGGCGCTTGTTGACCGAGGCGAAGGCGGTCGGGGTGTTGGTCCCCTTGCCCAGGGCGAAGCTGTAGTCGGCGTACTGGGCGGTGAAGGCCAGGCCCTCGTCCGACGAGCCGGCGCAGATCAGCTTGGTCTCCTGCGGGTGCGGGCTGACCCGGCAGTCGTCCATCGTGAAATACTTGCCCTTGAAGTCCGAGACGCCGGTCTCCAGCAGGTCCTTCAGCACGGTCGCGTATTCGGCCAGGTAGTTGTAGCGGTCGGTGTAGTGCTGCTCGCCGGGCCACAGGCCCATCTGGCTGTATTCGGCCTTCTGCCAGCCGGTGACCAGGTTGATGCCGAAGCGGCCGGGGGCGATGGAATCGATGGTCGAGGCCATGCGCGCGACGATCGCCGGCGGGATGGTCAGGGTGGCGACGGTGGCGAAGACCTTGATCTTCTGCGTCACGGCCGCCAGGCCGGCCATCAGGGTGAAGCTCTCGAGATTGTGCTCCCAGAACTCGGTCTTGCCGCCGAAGCCGCGCAGCTTGATCATCGAGAGCGCGAAGTCCAGGCCGTAGCTTTCGGCCTTCTGGACGATGGTCTTGTTGAGCTCGAAGCTCGGCATGTACTGCGGCGCGGTCTCGGAGATGAGCCAGCCGTTGTTGCCGATGGGGATGAAGACGCCGACCTGCATGGTGTTAGTGCCCCCTTATGAGCGGTGGTGGGTGCGATGAGAAAAATGCTCCCCCTGTGGGGGAGCTGTCGCGAAGCGACTGAGGGGGGAGTGGCTGCGAAGCCGGCCAAGTCCGCGGAGGCTGAAAACGTCCCCCCTCCGGCCCTCTGGGCCACCTCCCCCATAGGGGGAGGATCTGATTGGCGATGTCCGTCACGCCCCCTCCAGGAACTTCACCAGCGAGGCGTTGAAGCCGTCCGGATCCGTGACCGTCGAGGCGTGTCCGCCCCAGGGCAGCACGTCGAGCACGGCGTTGGGCAGGCGATCGGCCAGGCGATGGGCGCAGGTGACCGGCACCAGCATGTCGTCGGCCGTGGCGCTGACCAGCACCGGGTGGGTGATCTGCGGCAGGCGCTCGTCGATGTCGAAGGCGAGCAGGGCGCCGATGCGGGCCAGCATCACGGCCTTGGGCGGGAAGCCGGCCACGTGGTGCGGCTCCTCGGCGGCCAGGCGTTCGCTGTTCTGCGAGATCCATGTCGCCGGATAGAGGAACAGGGCCTGGGCATGGACGTAAGCGGCCGGGCCGGTGTCGTTGAGCAGGTGCAGGCGCGTGTCGAAGCAGCGCCTGATGTGCGGGTCGGGCCGCGACCAGCCGTTGACGACGACCAGCTTGCCCAGCCGGTCGGGGTGGGAGAGGGCCAGGGCCAGGCCCGCATTGCCGCCGGCCGCGTGGCCGACAACGTGGGCCTTGGCGATCCCCAAGGCGTCCATGACCCTGACCATGTCTTCGGCCATGTCGTCGACCGCGTAGGGTTTGTCGGCCGGCAGTTCGCGCACGCTGCGGCCCGTGCCGCGGTGGTCGTACAGCACCACCGGCCAGCGCGCGGTCAGGGCCGCCATCTGCGGTCCCCAGAAGCTGCCGGAACCGCCCAGGCCAGACGACATCAGCACGGCCTCGCGGCCGGCGATGGGACCGCCATGGAGTTCGTAATGAAGGCCGTCGACGGTTCCGGTAACGACCATCGTCACTTCTTGCCGATGTGGGCGACGCTGGCGATCTCGACCAGGAAGTCGGGCTTCACCAGGCCGCACTGGATGCAGTAGCGGGCCGGCTTGTCGCCGGGGAAATACTCGGCATAGACCTTGTTGATGGTCTGGTAGTTGGCCCAGTCGGTCAGGAAGATGTGGTTCATGGTCACGTCGTCCATAGTGCCGCCGGCGGTCTCGATCACCGACTTGATGGTCTCCAGCACCTGCCGCGTCTGGCCCTCGGCATCGCCGACGTGGGCGACGTTGTTGTCCTTGTCGAAGGCCAGGGTGCCAGAGACGTAGACGATCCCGTCGGCCAGCGTGCCGGGCGAGAACGGCGCGATCGGCGTGCCCGTGCCGGGCGGGGTGATGACGGTCTTGGGCATCTCGTCCTGTCCTTCTGTAATTAAGTTCTTCATTCCGTCCGGGGGCGGAGAAAGGGGCGGTGGTGCGTCCTTCGAGGCCCGCTACGCGGGCGCCTCAGGATGAGGAATTCGGTGCAGTGACGCCCTCATCCTGAGGTGCGCGTCCGGCGCGCCTCGAAGGACGCACGGTGGCTCATTTCGGCGCCAGCTGCCCGAACGCCCCCTTGAAGTCGGCCACGGTCGAGACCCAGCCGAAGAAGGTCTCGATGTTGTAGAGGGCGGCCTTCTGGACGAAGTCGGGGCCCGCCTGATGGGTGGCGTCCTCCAGCACCGTGCCGAAATATTCGAGGAAGAAGCCGTCGCGCAGGGTCGATTCCACGCAGACGTTGGTGGCGATGCCGACGAAGACCAGGTTCCTGATGTTGCGGCTGCGCAGAACGCTGTCGAGCTGGCTGTTGAAGAAGCCGGAATAGCGGGTCTTGTGCAGCTGGATGTCGCCGGGCTTGGGCTTCAGCGCATCGACCAGCTCGTAATCCCACTGGCCGCGCGCCAGGAGCTTGCCCTGAAGCTCGGGCCGGGCGCGCATGGTCTTCAGCGCGTTGGACTTCCACCAGTTGGGCGAGCCCTCGCCGCCGGCCTCGACGTACTGGTCGTCCCAGCCGTTCTGGAAGTAGATCACGGTCATGCCGGCGTCGCGGGCGACATCCAGAACGTCGCTGATCTTGTCGATCACCCCGGCCGCGCCGCCGATGTCGAAGCCGGCCAGATCCAGATAGCCGCCTTTGGAGGCGTAGGCGTTCTGCATGTCGATGACGATCACCGCCGTGCGGGCCGGATCCAGCGGGATCGGCTCGGGCCGGGCCGGCAGCATGACGGAGTCGTCGGTTACGATCATGGACGCTCTCTTCCCTCGGTCACGGCTCTGCGGCCGCATCCCGGGCGTCATGGAAGATCAATCTACGCGACGAGGCAATATGATCGATCCGACGGCGCCCCAGGATGGGTGCTGAGCGGATCGACCATCACGATGAGGCGGAGAACATCGGTCAAGCGCCCGGCCGGCGCCTGGCGCGGGCGCGCGCGGCTGCCCGTTCAGGCGTCGGCCGCGGGGGCGTCTTCGCCCAAAGCTTGGGCGCCGGTCGTGCGGACCGTCAGGGAACAGACGAGTCCGGTGGCCACGTAGTCGAACTGGGCCTCGCCCTTCAGTTCGTTGCGCAGGCTGGCGGCGATCAGGCGCGAGCCGAAGCCCTTGCGGCTGGGCGGGCCCGTGAGCTTGGGGCCGCCGCTCTCGACCCAGCGCAGGGCCAGGCGGTGGGGATCCAGCGGGTCGCGTCGCCAGGTGACCTCGACCCGGCCGGCGGGCGTGGACAGGCCGCCGTATTTGGAGGCGTTGGTGGCCAGCTCGTGGAACACCATCGACAGGGCCAGCGCCGCGCTGGGCGGCAGGGCGGCCGGGGGGCCCTCGATATGGGCGCGGTCGCCGTAGGGCTCCAGGGTCTGGCGCAGCAGGTCGGTCAGGTCGGCGCTCTCCCACACGGTGCGGGTCAGGAGGTCGTGGGCTCGGGCCAGGGCGTAGAGTCGCTCGTTGAAGGCGTCGAAGCCGGGCACGGCCTCGCCCTTGCCCAGGCTCTGCAGGGCCAGGGACTGGACCGTGGCCAGGGTGTTCTTCACCCGATGATTCAGCTCGTTGATCATCAGCTGCTGGCGGCCTTGCGCGCGCTTTTCCTCGGCCTCGCGGGCGCGCAGCTGGCGGGAGGTGGCGTGCAGCGCCTCGCGCACCTCGCCGATCTCGCGCAGGCCGCCGGTGGTCTGGGCCGGCATTTCGCCGCCCGAGGCCATGATCCGGGCGTCGGCCACCAGGGCGCGGACCTCGCCGGAGATGCCGCGCGAGAACAGCATGGCCGCCCCGGCGCCGATGGCCAGCAGGGCCAGGCCAGCCACCACCAGCAGGGCCAGGGACGAGAGGTTTGCGCGCTCGAGCTCGGTGCGCGGCACGCCGACGATGAAGCTCCAGCCGTAGGTCGGCGAGCGGCTGAAGGCCGACAGGGTGGGGGTGCCGTCGAGGGTGTAGGTCTCGAGCACGCCGTCGTTGTCCTTGGCCATGGCGTCGAGCATCGGCTTGCTGGCCGAGCGGCCCAGCATCTTTTCCTGGTCGCGCGAGCGGGCCACGAGGCGGGCGTTGCGGTCGACGATGCTGGCGGTCCAGCTCTGCGGCACGCCCTGGGCGGCGAACAGCGGGGCGAAGGCGGCGGGGGTCTGGATGTAGGCCAGGTCGTAGAGCTCGCCGTCGACGATCACCGGCATGTCGATGGCCACGATCGGCTGGCCCGCCACCTTGCCCTGGGTGAGGTTCGACACGGTGGTGCGGCCCGAGCGGACGGCGGCCCAGCGCTCGGGCGGCAGGCCGGCGGTGCGCGGCGGGACCTGGCCGGGCGGCATGCGGGTGTTGATCACCTGGCCGCGCGGCGAGATCAGCACGATCCAGGCGTCCTTGGAGCGGACGGCGGCGCGCGCCTGGCGCTCGAAGCTCGGAAGGTCGCCGGCGGCCAGGGCGGGCGAGACGGCCAGGGCCTGAAGGGTGCTCTGGCCCAGGGCCAGCTGGCGATCGACAGCCAGGCCCAGGGCGCGGGTGGTGGCGATCAGCTGCTGTTCGTAGCGGCCCTGGCTCTGGCCGTATTCGGCGCGGGCCAGCAGGGCCATGAACACGATGGCCGGCGCGACCAGGCACAGGGCCATGATCAGCAGTCGCCTTCGGACGGTGGGCGGTCCGGCGGCGGCTGAGGCGGCGTCGACCTGGGTCATGTCTCTGGCCAAACGCTGCCGGCTCCAAATTCGAAGTCGCAAGAGGAAAGGGCGCGCCGGCAGGCTGGTCAAGCTCCCCGCGACATCCCGTCGCGGGTGGGCAAGGCTTCTTTATGGCGGCGGCGCGGTCGAGGCGCGCAGGGCCAGTTCGAAAGGCAGCAGGTGGTCGGCGCGCGACAGCTTGCCGTCCTTGGCGGCCGCGGCGACCAGCAGGTCGACGGCCTGGGCGGCCATCTCGGCCACGGGCTGGCGCACGGTGGTCAGCGGCGGCAGCGACAGCCGCACGCTGGGCGTGTCGTCGAAGGTGGCCAGCGACAGGTCGCCGGGAATGGCGATGTCCAGCCGGCGGGCGACGTGCATCACCGCCAGCGCGGTCTCGTCGTTGCCGGCCAGGATGGCGGTGGGGCGGTCGGGGCGCGACAGCAGGGCCTCGGCGGCCGCGACCCCGCCCTCGAAGGTGAAGTCGCCGGGGACCAGCAGGCTCTCGTCGACCGGCAGGCCGGCGGCGGCCAGGGCCTTGCGATAGCCGTCCTCGCGGGCGTGGCTGGCCAGGAAGCGGGCGCTGCCGGTGACGAAGCCGATGCGGCGGTGACCCTGTTCGACCAGGTGCTCGGTCAGGCGCAGGGCGGCCGCCTGGTCGTCCATCCGCACCCGGGCGCCGGGACCCGCCGCCGCCGAGCCCATGCGCACGAACGGGACCTGGGCCCGCTTCAGCGCCTCCAGCACCGTCGGGTCCTCGCAGTTGGGCGGGGTCAGGATCACCCCGTCGGGCCGCAGGGACGACAGCACGTGCTGCACCCGCCGGGCCAGCTGGTCGCTCTCCAGGTCGATCAGTTCGCACAGCAGGTGATAGCCGTGGACGTCGCAGCGGAGCATGGCCCCGTACTGCATGCGGTCGATCCAGTTGTTGCCCCGGTCGCTGGCCCAGTTCTCCAGGGTCAGCTTGCGGTCGTTGAAGGCCACGATCAGGAACGAGCGCGATCCGCCGAGCCTGCGTGCGGCGATGTTGGGGGCGTAGCCCAGCTGGTCGATGGCCGCCTGCACGCGCTCGCGCAGGTCCGGCGTGACCGTCGGCTCGTTGTTGACCACGCGCGAGACGGTCTTGACCGAGACCCGGGCCCTTTCGGCCACATGGACGATGGTGACGTTGCGCATCGGGCTCCCGCCGCCGGCTTTCGGCGCGGTGTTAGCGATAGCGCGGCCATGGCGGCCGAGTCGAGCGGCTTCCTGCGGGTAAGTCATCAGTGGATGTCTTCTGGATGCAAGTAAGACATCGTTGTCAGAAATTCGCACTGCTCCGTGCGTCGCGAAAATCGCTTATTGTGGAAAGGGTTGTGGTCAATTTGTCCTCAAGTGGACAAATATAAGCGTGTTGACACCAAGTAAGACAACGTTGTCTCGTGTCGTTGTGAGGCGGTCGCGAGCAGACGACCCCGCGAGCGGGAGGCCAGATCCATGCGCGTGCGCATGGCCCGGGAGCCGCCGCGCGCCCGTCGGCCAGCCGCCGCCTCGAAACCCTACGCTGCTTCCGTGGCGTGTTCGGGCGCGGCGGCCTCTTTCCCCTTGGCCGTCGCGCTCCTTTTTCGATCGAGGCCGCCCGTGACGCCGTTCCGCCTTTCCGCCCTGGCCCTTCTGGCCGCCTCCAGCCTGACGAGCGTCGCGAGCGCGCAGGTGCTGACCCCCGCCGGCAAGGCGACGGCCAACGTCGCCGCCTGGCCCGTGGTCAAGAGCCCGGCGGCCCTGACCGACGCGGCGACCGAGGCGAAGATCACCGCGCTGATGGCCAGGATGTCGGTGCGGGAAAAGGTCGGCCAGACGATCCAGGCCGACATCGGCTCGATCCGTCCCGAACAGCTGCGCGAGTATCCGCTGGGCTCGATCCTGGCCGGCGGCAGCTCGGGCCCCAACGGCAACGACAAGGCCGGTCCGAAAGAGTGGGCGCAGTTTGTCGACCTGTTCCGCGCGGTGTCGCTGGAGAGCCGCGACGGCCACGTGCCGATCCCGCTGATGTTCGGCATCGACGCCGTGCACGGCCACAACAACGTGGTCGGCGCCACGCTGTTTCCACACAATGTCGGCCTGGGCGCGACCCGCGATCCGGACCTGATCGAGCGCATCGGCAAGGCGACCGCCGAAGAGGTGGCCGTGGCCGGCGGCGACTGGACCTTCGGGCCCACGGTGGCCGTGCCGCGCGACGACCGCTGGGGCCGCGCCTACGAGGGCTATGGCGAGGATCCGGAGATCGTCAAAAGCTATGCCGGCCGCATGACGCTGGGCCTGCAAGGCAAGCTCGCCGCCGGCAAGGCGCTGGAGGCCGGCCGCATCGCCGGCAGCGCCAAGCACTTTCTCGCCGACGGCGGCACGCTGAACGGCAAGGACCAGGGCGACGCGCCGGTGTCGGAGGCCGACCTGGTGCGCCTGCACGCCCAGGGCTACCCGCCCAGCATCGAAGCCGGCATCCTGACGGTGATGGCCTCGTTCTCCAGCTGGAACGGCGTCAAGCACACCGGCAACAAGACGCTGCTGACGAACGTGCTGAAGGACCGCATGGGCTTTACCGGCTTCGTGGTCGGCGACTGGAACGCCCATGGCCAGGTCGACGGCTGCTCCAACGTCTCGTGTCCGCAGGCCCTGAACGCGGGCCTGGACATGTACATGGCTCCCGACAGCTGGCAGGGCCTGTTCGACAATACCCTGAAGCAGGTGCAGAGCGGCGAGATCAGCATGGCGCGGCTGGACGACGCCGTGCGCCGGATCCTGCGGGTGAAGATCAAGTCGGGCCTGTTCGACCGCGTCGCCCCGCCGGTGCAGGGCCGCTACGAGCGGGTCGGCGCGCCCGATCACCGCGCCCTGGCCCGCGAGGCGG
Organism: Caulobacter radicis; assembly: GCF_003094615.1. Taxonomy (GTDB): domain Bacteria; phylum Pseudomonadota; class Alphaproteobacteria; order Caulobacterales; family Caulobacteraceae; genus Caulobacter; species Caulobacter radicis. The sequence continues at coordinate 45,110 of NZ_QDKO01000032.1, forward strand.
TGGCCAAGTCGCTGGTGCTGCTGAAGAACGACGGCGTACTGCCGATCAAGGCGGGCGCGAAGGTGCTGGTGGCCGGCGACGCCGACGACATCGGCAAGGCGGCCGGCGGCTGGACCCTGTCGTGGCAGGGCACGGGCAACACCAATGCCGACTTCCCCGGCGCCCAGTCGATCTGGAGCGGCCTGAAGGAGGCGGTCGAGGCCTCGGGCGGCAAGGCGACGCTGGCCAAGGACGGCGCCTTCACCGACAAGCCGGACGTGGCCGTGGTGGTGTTCGGCGAGACGCCCTATGCCGAGTTCCAGGGCGACCTGCAGCACCTGGAGTACCAGCCGGGCGACAAGACCGATCTGGCCCTGCTCAAGAAGCTCAAGGCCCAAGGCGTGCCGGTGGTGGCGGTGTTCCTGTCGGGCCGTCCGCTGTGGGTGAACCCCGAGATCAACGCCTCGGACGCCTTCGTGGCCGCCTGGCTGCCGGGCTCGGAAGGCGGCGGCGTCGCCGACGTCCTGGTCGCCGGCAAGGACGGCAAGTCCAGGCGCGACTTCACCGGCAAGCTGTCGTTCAGCTGGCCCAAGACCGCCGACCAGGGTCCTCTGAACAAGGGTGACGCCGGCTACGATCCGCAGTTCGCCTACGGCTATGGCCTCAGCTACGCCAAGCCCGGCAAGGTGGCGAAGTTGGGCGAGGTGTCGGGCGTGTCCGGCGCCAGCGTCAATGTCGACAAATACTTCGTCTCGGGCCGCACGCCGGCGCCGTGGCTGCTGTCGACCGCCGGTGGGGTGAAGCTGACCGCCATCGACGCCGCCGCCCAGGAAGACGCGCGCCTGGCGACCTGGACCGGGCCGGGCGCCCTGCTGGTCAACGGCCCGCCGGCCGACCTGACCGGCCAGACCACCGGCGACCTGTCGATCGCCTTCACCTACCGCGTCGACGAGCGGGCGCCGGGGCCGGTGGGCTTCTCGATCTCGTGCGGCGAGGGCTGCGCCGGGGGCGTGGACGTCACCAAGATCTTCGCCGAGGCCCCGGTGGGCGAGTGGCGCAAGACCCAGATCAAGCTGTCGTGCCTGAAGGCCGCCGGCGCCGACATGAGCCGGATCTCCTCGCCGGTGGTGCTGTCGGCGCAGGCCGGTTTCAAGCTGGCCTTCCGCGAGATCCGCCTGGAGCCGACCGAGGCGCATGTGAGCTGCCCGGGGCAGTAGTCCAGGGCTTCCCCATCCTCCCGTCATTCCCGCCCTTGTGGCGAGAACCCCTGGTTCCGTTCGCAGGCGAGACGCTGGCGGCGTGCCAAGCACGCCGCCTCATCCGCCCTTGCGGCTGAAAGAGAGGTTCCCGCCACAAGGGCGGGAATGATGGGAGAAAAGGGGAGGGGGCGTCAGCCCGCGCGTCCGCCCAGCCGCTCCAGCAGCGCGTCGCGATAGGTCCGGCTGGTGACCACCTCGTCGCCGCTGGCCAGGGTCAGCCGCCAGGAGCCGTCCGACAGCGGCCGGGCCTCGCGCACGTGGGCGAGGTTGACCAGGGACGAGCGATGGGCGCGGGCGAAGAGGCGGGGATCCAGCCGCGCCTCCAGGCTCTGCAGCGTGGCGCGCAGCAGGCCTTCGCGGCCGGCCCAGTGGACGACGACGTAGTTGTCGGCCGCGCCGAACCACTCGACGGCCGAGATCTCGACCGGGATGCGGCGCGCGCCCGACATCACCATCAGCCGTTCGACGCCCGGCGGCGGCGCGGCGACGGCGCGGGCCTGCGCCAGGGCGGCTTCGAGCAGGGTGTTGCGGGCCCGGGCCTCGCGGGCGCGGCGGTGGTGGACGGCGGCCAGGCCGACGGCGACGATGGCCGAATAGAGCAGCAGGCAGACCGGCGTCCGCTCCAGCATCCGTGTCGCAGGGCCGCCGCCACCGCCGATGAAGGCGCGGTCGATCAGGCTGGCGGCCAGGGCCTCCAGCGGCACGATGGCGAGGCCGGCCGCGAAGCTCGCCGCGATCCCGCGCGCCCCGGCCCCCAACCGGCGCAGCACCAGCCAGACGATCCCCGCCGTCGGCAGCCAGGCGGCGTAGATTCCGCCCTGCCAGAGCAGCGATGCGGCCACGGACAGGCTCTCGCCTCGTCCCGCCGCCAGCCGGCGCGCGAACCAGGCGGCGCTGACGCTGGTGACCGTCCAGCTGTAGGCGGCGAAGGCCCAGACCCAGGCGGCGGTCGGCGCGGCCCTCAGGCGAGCGACCATGCGCGCCGCCGCCGGACGGCCAGGGCCGCGATCCAGATCACGGCCATCGGTTGGAACAGCAAGGTCGGCCAGAGCTGGCTCCACGGCGTCGGCAGGAAGGTCAGGAAGTTGCCCGAGAAGGCGCTGAGCACGGCGCCATAGGCGCCCAGCATCTTCATAAGATGCTCGTAGGTCCAGAGGTCGGGCGAGAACGGCCAGTCCCTTGGCCGCGCGAACCGCCAGAGATCCCAGCCGCCCATCAGGAAGGCGCCCCAGACCAGGGCTACGGCCGGCGCGCGGGGCGCGTCGCTGTCGCCGGCCAGCAGCAGCGTCAGCACCCACGCGCCGATCGCCACCACGGCCAGGGTGGCGGCCCAGTCGAGAACGGTCGCCCGTTGGGCCGGATCGCGGTCGGGCCGCTTGCGGCGCAGCACCCGATAGCCTGAGAACAGGCCAAGGCTGGCCGTCGCCGACAGGGCGGTGAAATAGGCGTTGAAATGCAGCGCCGTCATCACCCAGGCGGCCGCCAGCATCACCCCCATCAGGACGACGAACGCCCGTCCCGACAGCCGGTGCAGGCGCGAGCCCTTGCGGGTCAGGATCGGCGCGAGCCCGACGACGGCGGCGGCCAGGCCGCAGGCTATGTGCAGGACGAGGGTGGGGGCGAAGAGCTTTTCCATGGCCGCCGTGGTGGCCCGCGCGCCATGGTGGCGACAGCGGCCTGGGACGGACTGCGGCGGGCAGGGGCCAATATGACGTCGGCGTCGGATGACGACGCTTGAAGCTGGACTTCAACGCCAGGTCGAATAACGTCGTTTTCGGGGGGCGATCCGATGTTTCGGCGCCTGGTGAACATCGGGGGGGTCATGCGTTACGCATGCGAGGACGTCGGCGCGTCCGCATATCGGTTCGGCGCTCTTGCGGGGCGCGGCGTGGCGCTGGCCATGGGCGTGTTGTCGCTGGGCCTGGGGGGATGCGAGACGATCTCGTTCGGACCGAAGGCCCCGAACTCGCCCACGCTCGAGGACGTCAAGACGACGGCCGACGGCATATCCACGCAGGTGGGCTTGGCGGGCGGGCCGGTGCGCTATGTCGAGGCCGGCTATTACGGGGTCGACAAGGCCTGCAACGCCTATTTCGACAACCTCATCCAGGCGCAGAACATCGCTGGCTTCAGCAGTGACGCGATCACCGCGGCAGGCGCGGCGGGGGCGTCGGTCGAGGCCCTGCGGAAGAACTCGGCCCTGGCGGCCCGTCAGCTGGCGCGGATCGCGGCCGGGGGCGCCCTGGCCAACGCGGTGGTCGGGGCCTACGACCGCAGGGCGTTGATGACGCCCTATCCGTCCGAGACCAAGACGCTGATTGTCGAAGCCCTGTACAAGTTCCGCCAGGAGAACCCGCTCTCGGACGTCCGGACCGGTGCGCAGGCGGCGCTCGTCGTCGAACGATACGCGGAGATCTGCACCTATTCGGGGATCACCCGCTTCGCCAAGCTGGCGCTTTCGCGCGCGCCGACCCCGGCCGTGACCAATCCGCCCTCGACCATGCTGAACGGGGCGCAGGTCGCGGCGGCCGGCGGCATCGAAGCTCTGCTGAAGGTGGACGCGGGGTCGCTTTCCGATCGCCAGCTGGCGATCCTCCAGTATTACGTCAATGAACTGCCCGATCCGGCCGCGGCGCCGGAGGCCTCGGTCCTTCTGCTGCAGGAGCTGCCGTCGGGTATCCAGGAGCAGCTGGCGCCGGGCCGCAAGCCGATCAAGCTGGACAATGATCCAACCGCCAAGACGCTCAAGGCGGGCATCACCGGTCTGCTGAGCCTGATCGAGTCCTCGAACCCGGAGTTCGGGCTGCTCGTCGATCAGGTCGAGAAGGACTACGAGGCGAGCAAGGCGGCGGCCGTCGAAGCCAAGAAGTTGAAAAAGCCGCTCGCCGATCAGCTGCCCGCGCCCAACAAAGCCGTGCCCACCGAAGCCGCGCCCGCCAAGCCGGTCCTGGAAGCTCCCCCCGTGGCCAAGCCGGTCCGGCTGTTCTAGCCGGCCAGCCCCTCCAGGGCCGCGATCAACTCGGCGAAGGCTTCGGGCGGGGCTTCGCCCTGGTCGATCAGCAGGTCGTCGAGGTCGCGGGCCAGGTCGGTGATCTGGGCGTAGCCGAAGACGCCGGCCGCCCCGGCCAGGCGGTGGACGATGTAGTGCCGGTCCTTCATCGAGGTCTCGGGCGCGCGCAGGGCGGCAAGGTCGTCGGCGACGCGGACCAGGAACTTGGCCCGCAGCGGAGCGAGGGGATCGGCCATGGTCATCGGGCGAGGATCGCGCGCACGTCCTGTGCCAGGGTCATCGGGTCGAAGGGCTTGGTGATGACGTCGGCGGCGCCGAAGCCCATCAGGCGGGCGCGCTCCTCGGCCTGGGCGCGGGCGGTGATGAAGATCACCGGCGTCCCGTCGATGTCGCCGCGCTCGCGCAGGCGCGCCAGCACGGCCGGGCCGTCCATGTCGGGCATCATCACGTCGAGCAGCACCACGTCGGGGCGCCAGCCGTCGCCGTCGAGCATGGCGAAAGCCTCGATCCCGCCCCCGGCCGAGCGCACTTCGATGCCGGGATCGAGCTCCAGCGAGAAGGTCGCCACCTCGCGGATGTCGGCCTCGTCGTCGACGTACAGGAGCTTCAGGTCGGTCATCGGCGTCTCTTGGAATCGGCGTCCGCGGCGAGCTTGCGCACAGTTCGGGCCAGCTGGTCCAGCGTGGTCTTGGACTTGGTCAGCACCGCGTCGACCGAGGCCGCCAGCGCCTTGTCCTCCAGCGGCTGGGCCGAAAAGACGATCACCGGCACGGGCTCCTCGCCGCCGTCGTGCAGGTCGCCCAGCAGCTCGACGCCGTTGCCGTCGCCAAGGCCCAGATCGAGGATGACGACGTCGGGGCGAGCGGCCTGCAGGGCGGCGCGGCCGGACCGGACGCTGTCGGCGTGGCGGACGGCGCAGCGTTCCTGCAGGGCGTCGCGGACCACGGCGTGGACGTCGAGGTCGTCCTCGACGTGCAGCACCTCGATGCGGCGGGTGTCGGCGTGGCCGTTGACGGCGCGGTGCACGGCGGTGCGCAGGCGGTCCAGGTCGATGGGCTTCTGCAGCCAGTCGACGACGTCCAGCGCCTCGCCGCGGCCCTCGGCGGCCTCGGCCGAGATCACCAGGGCCGGGATGTCGCGGGTGGCGGCGTCGGCGCGCAGGCGGCGCAGCAGGTCCAGGCCGCTGCCGTCGGGCAGGCGCACGTCGGTGACGAAGGCGTCGAAGCCGCCGATCTCGATCACCGCGCTGGCCGAGGCGACGTCGCCGACCGTGTGCACCCGCACCCCGGCCTCGCGCAGGGCCTGCGACAGGATCTCGGCGATGTCGGGATCGTCCTCGCACAGCAGCACGCGGGCCGCGCCGTCGGACGGTTCGGGCTGGCGGGCGCGGGTCTCGATCGTCGCCAGCTCGAACAGGAAGGTCGCGCCCTGGCCCGGCTCGGACTCGAACCACAGTCGGCCGCCGTGCCGCTGGACGATCTCGCGCGAGATCGCCAGGCCAAGCCCGGTGCCGCCCTTGGCCCGGGTGTCGGAGGCGTCGGCCTGGGCGAACTTGGAGAAGATGCGGTCGCGGAAGGCTTCCGGCACGCCGGGGCCGTGGTCGCGGACGCAGAAGCGCAGCACGTCGGGGCGCGGCGCGCTGACCTTGACCTCGACCGCGCCGCCGGGCGGCGAGAACTTGGCGGCGTTCGACAGCAGGTTGGCCGCCACCTGGGTCAGGCGGTCGGAGTCGCCGCGCACCAGGGGCAGGCCGGGGGCGACGTCGAGCTTGAAGGCGACGTTCATCTGGCCGCCGAGGCCGCCCATGCCGTCCACCGCCCGCCGGGCCAGTTCGCCCAGGTCCAGCGGCCGGAGGTCGAACTCCATCTGGCCGGACTCGATCTTCTCGATGTCGAGGATGTCGTTGATCAGCCGCACCAGGCGCTGGCAGTTGGAATGGGCGATGCCCAGCAGGCGCGCGGCGCGCTCGGGCAGGGAGCCGGCCGCCCCGCCGACCAGCAGGCCCAGGGAGCCGGCGATCGAGGTCAGCGGCGTGCGCAGTTCATGGCTGACGGTGGAGACGAACTCGGCCTTCAGCTTCTCGACCCGGCGGCGCTCGGAGATGTCGCGGATCGAGGCGGTGATGCGCTCGCCCTCGGGCAGGCGGACGAGGCCGATGGAGGCCTCGATCGGGAAGGTGGAGCCGTCGACGCGATGGCCGGTCAGTTCGCGCAGCACGCCCTTGGACAGGTCGTCGGCGCCCGACAGCTGGCGGATGAACAGCTCGCCCCGGTCGGGCAGGTCGATGAACTGGGCCAGGGCCTTGCGCAGCAGGCCCTCGCGCGGCAGGCCGAACATCGCCTCGGCGGCCTTGTTGACCGTCTCGATCGTGCCGCTGGGATTGAGGGTGATGATGGCGTCCTGGGCGTTGTCGAGGATGGCGTCCAGGCGTCCGGCCGTGGCCTGGGCGACGGTGAACAGCTGCTGGCGGGCGCGGATCTGGCGCGACAGCAGCAGGAACGCGGCCAGCAGGAACACCACCAGCACCACGAACAGGGTCTGGGTCAGCCGCTCGGTGCGCTGGGTCATGGCCTCGTCGGCGGCGACGCGGCGGTCGAGGGCGGCCTTGTCGGCGGCCTGCAGCTCGCCGACCACGGCGCGGATCTCGTCCATGATCACCTTGCCCTGGCCGCTGGAGACCAGGGTGCGGGCGGCGTCCTCGCCGTTCTCGCGGCGCAGGCGGATGCCTTCGGCCATGGTTCCCTGCTTGCGGGCGATCAGGGCCTCGAGCCGGTCGAAGGTCGGATCGTCGGTCTCGATCAGGTCGCCGGTGTCGCGCTCGCGGATCGCCCGCAGGGCCGCCAGCTGGCTGGGCAGGCGGCGCAGGGCCGCGTCGTAGGGCTCCAGGAACCGCTGCTGGCCGGTGATGACGAAGCCGCGCTGGCCGGTCTCGGCGTCCTGCATCAGCGAGAACACCGTCTGCAGCTGCATGCGCTGTTCGTAGGAGTGGTTCACCGCCTCGCGCAGCACGCGCCCGCGGGTGAACTCGCGCTGGATCTCCCAGGTGGTCAGCAGCAGCAGCAGCGGGGCGACCACCAGGCCGAGGATCACCGAGATCAGCAGTCCGCGTTGCTCGCGGCGCAGGAGGAAGCTGGTCATGGACTGGGGGTTCCTCGGGGGCGTTCGAGTCGACAGCTTAGGGCCGGTCGGCGGCGCGACCAAACACGGGTTTCCCGCTACCGTTGACTTACCCGGGGTCACGGCGAAAACCATGTTATCCGAGCGGCCGCGACAGACGGCGCGCAGGGAGGTTCGGATGACTGAGGCCGCCGCCGTCGACTTCGCCCGCATGCCTACGCTGGGAGACGTCGCCCGCTATCACGCGCAGGAGCGGCCGGACGCCGTGGCCTTCTCGTTCGAGGGACGCGACACCCGCTTCTCCGACCTCGACCGGCACACCAACCAGGTGGCCCGGGCCCTGGTCGCGCAGGGGCTGAAGCCGGGCGACCGCATCGCCTATGTCGGCAAGAACAGCGACCTCTATTTCGAGATGCTGCTGGGCGCGGCCAAGGCGGGGATCGTCACCGCCCCGATCGGCTGGCGCCTGGCGCCCGCCGAGATCGCCTACATCGTCGCCGACACCGAGGCCAGGATGGTGTTCGTCGGCCCCGAACTGGTCGATCACGTGGGCGAGGTGGCCAGGCTGCTGGACGGGCCGCCGCCGCCGGTGGTGGCCATGGAGCCGGGCGGCCCGGCCGACCTGCCGCTGTTCACCGCCTGGCGCGACGCGCAGAGCGACGCCGATCCGGCCACGCCGCTGAAGTCGTCGGACGTGGTGCTGCAACTCTATACCTCTGGCACGACGGGCAGGCCCAAGGGCGCGATGCTGACCCACGACAACCTGCTGGCCATGCGCAAGGCCGCCGCCGAGCGCGCGCCGATGGACTGGAACACCTGGGGGCCCGACGACGTCAGCCTGGTGGCCATGCCCGTGGCCCATATCGGCGGCACCGGCTGGGGGCTGGTTGGCCTGTTCAATGGGGCCAAGGGCGTGGTGGCGCGCGAGTTCGATCCGACCAAGGTGCTCGACTTCATCGAGCACGACCGGGTGTCGAAGATGTTCATGGTGCCCGCCGCGTTGCAGATCGTCGTGCGGCTGCCGAGGGCCCGCCAGATCGACTATTCGCGGCTGAGCCACATCCTCTATGGCGCGGCCCCCATTCCGCTGGACCTGCTGCGCGAGTGCATCGAGGTGTTCGGCTGCGGCTTCGTCCAGCAGTACGGCATGACCGAGACCACCGGCACGGTGGTCTATCTGCCGCCCGAGGATCACGACCCGGCCGGCAACAAGCGCATGCGCTCGGCCGGCCTGCCGATGCCGGGCGTCGAGCTTCGCATCCTCGACGAGGCCGGAGGCGTTCTACCCGCCGACACCGTCGGAGAGATCGCCGTGCGCTCATCGTCGAACATGGCCGGCTACTGGAAGCTGGACGCGGCCACCGCCGCGACCATCGACGCCGACGGCTGGCTGCGCACCGGCGACGCCGGCTACCTGGACGAGGACGGCTATCTGTTCATCCACGACCGGGTGAAGGACATGATCGTCTCCGGCGGCGAGAACATCTATCCGGCCGAGGTGGAGAGCGCCGTCTACGGCCATCCGCACGTGGCCGAGGTGGCTGTGATCGGCGTGCCCGACGACAAGTGGGGCGAGGCGGTCAAGGCGGTGGTTGCGCCCAAGCCCGGCGTCACGCCCGATCCCGACGACATCATCGCCTTCGCCCGCACGCGGATCGCGCACTTCAAGGCCCCCAAGAGCGTGGATTTCGTCGAGGCCTTGCCACGCAACGCCTCGGGCAAGATCCTGCGCCGCCAGCTGCGCGAACCGTACTGGGCGGGGCGGGAGCGACGGGTGAACTGATGGCCGATCCGCTGTCCCGCGCCGCGGCGCGACTGCTGACGCCCGACGAGGGACCGGCGATCGACTTTTCCAACCCGCCGGGGGCGCCGGCTTTGACCTCGCCGGACTCGGTGTCGTGGCGGGTGTTCAAGAACCCGGTGTCGCTGTTCGTCGGCGGCATCACGGCGGTGATTCTGGAACTGGCCGAGCCGCGGGTGCGCTCGGGCGTCTGGGACCATTCCAGCTTCAAGGCCCAGCCGCTGAAACGCCTCAAGCGCACGGGCCTGGCGGCGATGGTCACGGTCTATGGCCCGCGCGAGACAGCCGAGAAGATGATCGCCGGCGTGGTGCGCATGCACGGCCATGTCGCCGGCCAGACCCCGGCCGGCGTCGCCTACCAGGCCAATGACCCGGCGCTGCTGGACTGGGTGCAGGCCACCGCCAGCTTCGGCTTCATCGAGGCCTATCACGCCTATGCCCGCACGCTGAGCCAGGTCGAGCGCGACGCGGCCTTCGCCGAGGCCGCGCCCGGCGCGCGGCTCTACGGCGCGACCGGCGCGCCGACCTCGGAAGGCCAGTGGAAGCAGCAGCTGGCGCTGATGCTGCCCAATCTTGAACCCTCGGAGATCGTCTTCGAGTTCCTGGACATCATGACCAGCACCCCGCTGCTGCCGGGGCCGCTGCGGCTGATCCAGAAGCCGCTGGTGCGGGCGGCGGTGGCGATCACGCCGGTGGAGGTGCGCGCGCGGCTGGGCCTGGGCGAGGCCTTCGACCTGAACGGCGTCGAGCGGCGGCTGGTGCGCCTGGCGGGTACGAGCGCCGACAAGGTGCCGATCAAGGGTTCGCCGGCGGTGGAATCCTCGCGGCGCATGGGCCTGCCGGAGGATTACCTCTATCGGCGGCGGATCGCATAACCCCTCCCCCTTGATGGGGGAGGGGCAGGGGGGGGGCGGCTTTTCCGTCGCGTCTGGTCCTGACCCGTTGTCACCCCCATCCCCGACCCTTCCCCCATCAAAGGGGGAAGGGAGAAGAGGGGCGAAATGTAGGATCGCGCCATCTTCACTCGTCCTTGGGGAAACCACGAGGAGCAGGGTCATGAGAAAGCTGATCGTCGCCGCCTTCGTCAGCCTGGACGGGGTGATGCAGGGGCCGGGCGGGCCGGACGAGGACCGTCGCGGCGGCTTCGCCCATGGCGGCTGGGTCGCGCCCTATTCGGACCCCGTGACGGGCCAGGCGGTGATGTCGCTGTTCGAGGCGCCGTTCGAGCTGCTGCTGGGCCGCCGGACCTATGAGATCTTCGCCGCCCACTGGCCCTACCAGGATCCGAAGAACCCTATCGCCGAGCGCTTCAACGCCACGACCAAGCACGTCGCCTCCCACGATCCGGGCCTGGCCCTGCCGTGGGAGAACAGCCGCCGCGTCGGGCCTGACGCCGTGGAGGGCGTGCGCCGGCTGAAGGCGCAGGACGGACCCGATCTCCTGACCCAGGGCTCGACCCAGCTGGTCCATGCGCTGCTGGCGGCCGACCTGGTCGACGAGATGCAGCTGATGGTCTTCCCGCTGCTGCTCGGACCGGGCCGGCGGCTGTTCGACGAGGCCGCCGCGCCGGGCGCCTGGGCGCTGACTGGCTCGATCCTGGCCGACACCGGCGTCGTGGTGAACCGCTACCGTCGTGACGGGCCTGTGCGCACGGGCTCGTTCATGACGCAGGAGCCGAGCGGGGCGGAGTTGAAGCGGCGGGCCGACTGGGCGGGGGAGGTTTGAATTCGGCCGTTAAACCAATCGTCATCCCGGCCGTAGCGCAGCGAAGAGCCGGGACCCAGGGGACCGGACTCAGGTGATAGTTCCTCACCCCGGCGGTGACCAACGCATTGCGACGGCCCCTGGGTCCCGGCTCTACGGCTTGCGAGGCAAGCCTTCGGCCGGGATGACTGTGCGGGGGAGTTAAGCCACGCTGACCGGCGTGGCGATGGCGGTCGCCGGTTCGCGGCCCTTGCCGGGGGCGGTGATCGTGAAGGCGCCGCGCAGGCGGATGTCGGCTGAGGACGAGCCGACCATGACCTCGATCTTGCCCGCCTCGACCTGCCAGCCTTCCGGACTCCAGATCGCCAGCTGGGCGGCGGCCAGGGTGAAGGTTACGCGCTGACGCTCGCCGGGCTTGAGGGTCACGCGGACGAAGCCGCGCAGTTCCTTGACCGGCCGGGCGACGCTGGCGACCGGGTCGCGGACATAGAGCTGCACCACCTCGTCCGCGGCGACGGCGACGGCGCCGGTGTTGGCCAGCGTCAGCGACACCTTCACCGTTCCGGTCGGGGCGATGCTGTCGCGATCGAGGGCTAGGTCGGAATAGGCGAAAGCCGCGTAGCTCAGGCCATGGCCGAACGGGAACAGCGGGCCGATGTCGACGTCGTGGTAGCGGACGGTGTCCTTGGCCAGGTCCGGATCGGCCGGGCGGCCGGTGGGGACGTGGGCGTAGTAGGTCGGCGACTGTCCGGTGGCGCGGGGGAAACCGACGGGCAGGCGGCCGCCCGGCGACGCCTTGCCGAACAGGATGTCGGCCAGGGCCGGCCCGGCCTCGACGCCGAGGAACCAAGTGGCCAGCACCGCTGGCGCCTTCTCCAGCAGCTCGGGCGCGACGATGGGCCGGCCCGACGGCAGCAGCACGACCACCGGCTTGCCGGTCGCCAGCACGGCGCGGGCCAGGGCGCTCTGGGCGCCGGGCAGGGAAAGATCGGAGCGGCTGCGGGACTCGCCGCTGTGGTCGAAGTCCTCGCCGACCATCAGCAAGACGAGGTCGGCGACCTTGGCGGCCTCGACGGCGGCGGGGATGCCCGCCTCGTCGTCGCTGCGGGGGGAAGCGCCGGCGACGTGGACGATCTCGGTTCCCGCCGGAGCGGCCGCCTTCAGGGCCGGTAGCAGCGGGGCGACGTCGGCGACCTGGCCGCGCGCCTTCCACGAGCCGAGCTGGGAGAGGTTGTCGGTCGCCAGGGCGCCGATGACGGCGATCTTCCTGGCCGAGGGCGCGATCGGCAGCAGGCCGCCGTCGTTCTTCAGCAGCACCACGGCCTTGCGCGCGGCCTCGCGGGCGATGGCGCGATGCTCGGGGCCGACGAAGATGGTCTTCTCGCGCTCGACGTCGCCGAAGCGGTAGGGATCGTCGAACAGGCCAAGCCGCATCTTGGCGGTGAGGATCCGGGTCACCGCCTGGTCGAGCAGTGGCAGGAGGGACGGATCCTGCCCGATCGCGGTCTTCAGGTGGGCGGCGTAGACGCCGCTGGCCATGTCCATGTCGACCCCGGCCTTCAGCGCCAGGGCGGCGGCCTGCACCGGGGTCTCGGCGATGCCGTGGTTGATCAGTTCAAGGATGGCGTTCCAGTCGCTGACCACCAGGCCCGGCCATGTCCACTGGGTCTTGAGCACGCCGCGCACCAGGGCGGCGTTGGCGGTGGTGGGCTCGCCGTTCAGGTCGTTGAAGGCGGTCATCATCGAGCCCGCTCCGGCTTTCGCGGCCGCATGGAAGGGCGGGAGGTAGACCTCGTTCAGCGTGCGGTCCGACAGTTCGGCGCTGTCGTAATCGCGGCCGCCGGTCGCCGCGCCATAGGCCCCGAAGTGCTTGGCGCAGGCCAGGATGGAGTCTTTTCCGGCGAGCCCGTCGCCCTGGAAGCCGCGCACCTGGGCGGCGGCCATCACCGAGCCGAGATACGGATCCTCGCCGGCCCCCTCGACGATGCGGCCCCAGCGCGGGTCGCGGGCGATGTCGACCATCGGCGCGAAGGTCCAGTGCAGGCCGCTGACGGCGGTCTCGACGGCGGCCATGCGGGCGGTGGCGCGCACGATCTCGGGATCGAAGGTCGCGGCCATGGCCAGTGGCACGGGGTAGAGCGTGCGGAAGCCGTGCACCACGTCGATGGCGAACAGCAGCGGGATCTTCAGCCGCGACTCCTCGACGGCCGTGCGTTGCAGCTCGCGCAGGAAGGCCGCGCCGGCCACGTGCAGGTACGAGCCGACGCCGCCCTTGCGCACCAGGTCGAGAGCGGCCGCGTCGATCTTGGAGTTCAGCGCCTTCTGGCGACCGCCGGCCGGCTGGTGGGTCTGGCCGATCTTCTCGTCCAGGGTCATCTGCGCCAGAAGGGCGCGGATCTTGGCGTCCTGGTCGGCGGCCAAAGCAGAAGAGGCGAGCGCGGGCAGGGCGGGCGCCAGGCCCAGGGCGGTCCCGGCGGCAAGCAGCGCGCGGCGGTCGATCAGCGGTCCCTGGCCCATGGTCTTCTCCCTTCGATCGTCGGTCGCGGTCGTTGGGCTGGAGACCACTATGGTTTGACAACGCTGTCAATGCTTGGTTGTCCGAACCGGGTTCACGAGCGAAAGTTCTCTTTAATCAGCCGGGCCGAGGGTGCGGACCATGACCTTGAGACAAGCAGTGTTGCGGGAGTGCGCGCGGTGATCGTGGCGGTGCTGCAGGCCCGGATGAGTTCGACCCGCCTGCCGGGCAAGGTGCTGGCCGATGTCGCCGGGGCGCCGATGGTGCTGCGCCAGGTCGAGCGCCTGCGCCGCGTGGCCTCCATCGACCGGCTGATCGCGGCGACCTCTGACCAGGCCAGCGACGATCCCCTGGCCCAGGCGCTGGACGCGGCGGGGGTGGAGGTGTTCCGCGGCTCGCTGGACGACGTGCTGGGCCGGTTCGCCGGGGCGGTGGCGGGCCTGGGTGACAATGACCTGATGCTGCGGCTGACCGCCGACTGCCCGCTCGCAGACCCGGTGCTGATCGAGGCGCTGATCGGCGAGCACCTGGCCAATGGCGCCGACTATTCGGCCACCACCCTGCCGCATCGGACCTATCCGATCGGGCTGGACGCCGAGATCCTGAGCGTCGGCCTGCTGCGGCTGACGGCGGCGGAGGCGAGCGATCCGTACGAGCGCGAGCACGTCACCCCGTTCGTCTATCGCCGGCCCGAGCGCTTCCGATTGGGCGGGCTGACCCAGGCGGTCGACGAGAGCCAGGTGCGCTGGACGGTCGACCTGCCGTCGGACCTCGATTTCGTGCGCGCGGTCTACGAGGCGCTCTATCCGGCCAAGCCCGCCTTCACCTCGGACGACATCCGGGCGCTGGTGCGCGGGCGGCCCGACCTCGCCAGCCTGGGCGACCTGCCGCGCCTCTAGGCCATGGCGGGAACGGCCGACAGGTCGAAGCCCTTGGCGATCAGCCGCTCGCGGGCGGCGTCGCGGGCGGCGCCGCGCCATTCGCTTTCCAGGAGGCCCAGGCCGATGACGTCCATAGCCTGACCGCCCTTGACCACGTGGTTGCGCAGCACCGCCTCGCGCGTGAAGCCGAAGCCTTCGTGCAGGCGCCAGACGGCCTTGTTGCTCTCGATGACCTCGCACCACAGCTTGGCCAGGCCCAGCTGGCCGAACACATATTCGATCACCCAGTATTCGACGAAGCTGCCGACGCCCAGGCCGCGCACCGACGGGTCGGCCAGATAGTAGGCCCAGGCGCAGCGGCTGTTGTGCAGGTCGATGTCGGCGAGATTGGCCAGGCCTACCGGATGGCCGTCCAGCTCGATGATCCAGTAGCGGACGGCGGGGTTGGTCCCCAGGCGGGAGAACCAGGCCGCGTGCTCGCCTTCGGAGATCAGGTGGTCGCTGTACATGTAGGGAGCGACGGCGTCGGAGTTGCGCCATTCCAGCAGCCGCTCCTGGTCGTGCGCCGCGACGGCGCGCAGAGTGACTTTGGGCATGACGGGGGTCTCGACGCTTACGGGCTTACGCGCGGGTAAGTGTCAGAGGGGCGTCGCGTGATTGTTTCCGAAACGGGGCGAAATCAGGGCGATGAACCTTTCGGCCGTGCGCCGGGCGCCCAGGCCGTCGCAGACCCTGGCGGCGGCGGCCGCCATGGCGCGCCAGGCGTCCAGGTCATCGGCGAGGGCGGCGAAGGCGTGCTGGAGATCGTCGCCGGCGCCGGCGTCCAGCGACCGGTGCGCGCCGAGATCCGACAGCGCCTGGGCCGCCTCGCGCTGGTTGTCGGCCAGCACCAGGGAGAGGGTCGGCAGCGCGAGCACGCAACGCTCCCAGCTGCTGGAGCCCGAGGCGCCGATGGCGAGGTCGGCCTGGGCGGTCAGTCGCGGCATGTCGCGGCTGTCGACGTGCAGGGCAAGGCGCGGATCGGCGGCGGCCAGGTCACGCAGCGCCGGCAGGCTGGTCGCCTGGCCGCCGACCACGACGTCGAGGGCGCGTTCGCCGAGCACGGGCAGCAGCGCCTCGACGGTGCGGGCCGTGATCCCGCCGACGTCGGTCAGGCCCAGCGAGACCAGCACGCGCTCGACCCGCGCCGTGGCGGCGCGGCGGGCCAGGGCCTCCTCGCGCAGGGCCGCGAAGGCCGGCGACAGGGCGGCATGGTTGGGGCCGAGCAGCAGCTGGACGTGGGCGGGGACGAGGCCGGCATAGTCCTCGGCCCGTCGCGTCACTCCGGCGTCGAGCAGCAGGTCGGCGGCCAGCGGGCGGTCGGCCAGGTCGTCGACCACCAGGGTCGGGCGGTGGGCGGCGATGCGTTGGTGGTCGCCTGCGTCCAGGTCGTAGTGATCGAAGACGACGGCGTCATATCCCATCGCCAGGTCGGCGGCGCCGGCCACGAGGTCGCCGTCGGCGAAGGTTCCGGCGCATAGGGCGGGCGAGGCGAAGGTCGCGGCCAGGCCGGCCACGGCCGGCGGCCCTGCGAAGGCGCAGACCGCGCCGGCGGCTTCGAGCGCGCGGGCCAGGTTGAGGCCGCGCATGAAATGGCCGCCGCCGACGCTGGGGCCGGCGTTGACGACGAAGAGGATGCGTTCTCCAGCCATGCACCGGGCCTAGCACAGGCCCAGGCAGCGGGCGAGCGGGCGGTCAGGGCTGGGCCTGGTGCTCCACGTGGCCATCCTGGACCTCGGTGCGCGAGAACACCTCTTCCTGGCCGTCCAGCAGCAGTTCCTCGGCGGCGACATGGTCGCGTTCGGCCTCGGCCAGCACCTGCCGCAGGGCGTCGACCTCGGTGTCGGCTTCGACGAGCACGCTGCGCAGCGGGGCGTGGCCGTCGCCCAGCCGGATCTCGATGCGCCATTGAGCGGACATGGTCGGGTCTCCCTTCAGCCAGACTGATAACGCAAGCGGCCGTCACAGGTTCGCCCGATGAGGGGCGAGGCGTTGCGCGATGCGCCCCGGTCGGCGAGGTTGCCGGCCGCGACACTGCTGGAAGGGATTCTATGGATCGGCGCGAAGCTTCGCTTGAAGGGATCAGCCGTCGCGGACTGATGGCCGGGGCGGCGGGCCTGGCCGGGCTGGCGGTGGCCGGTCGGGCGGCGGCGCAAGGTCGGGGCTCCCAGCGGGTCGAGGCGCTGATCGCGCAGATGACCATCGACGAGAAGGCCGGCCAGCTGTCGTGCTACGCCGACATGATCCGCCCGCCGGTGGGCGACATGAACCCCGCCATCAACCTGCGCAACACCCAGCAGCTGCTGGCCGAGACCCGGGCGGGCAAGATCGGCACGCTGATGAACGGCGTCGGCGTCGAGGGCGCCCTGCTGGCCCAGACCGCGGCCGTGGAGCATTCGCGCCTGGGCATTCCGCTGCTGCTGGCCGCCGACGTCATCCACGGCTTCAAGACCGTCTATCCGATCCCGCTGGCCGAGGCCGCCAGCTTCGACCCGCCGCTGGCCTACCGCACCGCCCGGGCCGCCGCGCAGGAGGCCACGGCCCACGGCCTGCACTGGACCTTCGCGCCGATGGTCGACGTGGCCCGCGACGAGCGCTGGGGCCGGGTGGCCGAGGGCTCGGGCGAGGACGTGTTCTTGGGCGAGGCGCTGGCCCAGGCCCGGGTGCGCGGCTTCCAAGGGCCGGACTTGAAGGCCCCCGACTCGATGCTGGCCTGCGCCAAGCACTTCGCCGCCTATGGCGCCGTGGCCGCGGGCATGGACTACAACACCGTCGAGCTGTCGGAAGCCACGCTGCGCGAGGTGCACCTGCCGCCGTTCCAGGCCGCCTTCGAGGCCGGGTGCCTGACCGCCATGTCGGCCTTCAACGACATCAACGGCGTGCCGGCCACGGCCAACAAGCGCCTGCTGACCGACCTGCTGCGCACCGAGTGGGGCTTCAGGGGCGTGGTCATCTCCGACTACACCGCCGACCAGGAGCTGGTGGCCCACGGCTATGCCGCCGACGATCGCGACGCCGCGCGCCTGGCGATCCTGGCGGGCGTCGACATCAGCATGCAGAGCGGGCTCTACAGCCGATACCTGCCCGAACTGGTCAAGAGCGGCGCGGTGCCGATGGCGGTGGTCGACCAGGCCGTGCGCCGGGTGCTGATGCTGAAGGAGGCCATCGGCCTGTTCGACCAGCCGTTCCGCTCGATCGACGCCAAGGCCCAGGCCGCCCGCACGGCGACGCCGGCCATGCGCGCGCTCTCCCGCGAGGCCGGCGCGGCCTCGATCGTGCTGCTGAAGAACGATGGAAACCTGCTGCCGCTGCCGCGCTCGGGCAAGCGCATCGCCCTGATCGGGCCGTTCGCCGACGACCGCGACAACATCCTGGGACCGTGGGCCTTCTTCGGCGACAAGAGCCTGGGCGTGGATCTCGCCACGGGCTTTCGCCAGGCCATGGCCGACCCGAACCTCTTGCAGACCGTCAAGGGCAGCGATGTCGAGAGCTCGATCCCCGGCGGCATCGAGGCCGCCGTGGCCGCCGCCCGGGCCGCCGACATCGTGGTGCTGGCCATCGGCGAGGGCCAGAACATGTCGGGCGAGGCCCAGTCGCGCACCGAGATCGGCATTCCGAAGCCCCAGATGATGCTGGCCGAGGCGGTCGCCGCCGTCGGCCGTCCCACCGTCGTGCTGCTGCGCCACGGCCGGGCGCTGGTTCTGGACGGCGCGGCGAAGAACGCCCCGGCCATCCTGGCCACCTGGTTCCTGGGCACCGAGACCGGCCACGCGGTGGCCGACGTGGTGTTCGGGTCGGTGAATCCCTCGGGCCGCCTGCCGGTCAGCTTTCCCTACGAGAGCGGCCAGCAGCCCTATGCCTACAATCACCGCTCGACGGGCCGTCCGGCCCCGGCCGACAGCGAGATCCAGGAATACAAGGCCCGCTGGCGCACGGTGAAGAACGAGGCGCTGTACCCGTTCGGCTACGGCCTGGCCTACACCACCTTTTCCCTGTCGAACCTGAAGCTGTCGTCGCCGACCCTGGCCTGGAACGGCAAGCTGCAAGTCAGCGCCCGGGTGACCAACACCGGCAAGCGCGAGGGGGTGCACGTGGTGCAGCTCTACACCCGCGACCGCGTGGCCAGCCGCACGCGGCCGGTGCGCGAGCTCAAGCGTTTCCTGCGGGTGACCCTGAAGCCGGGCGAGAGCCGCGACATCACCTTCGAGCTGGAGCGCGGCAGCCTGACCTTCTTCGGCGAGGGCGACCGCTGGGTCGCCGAGCCGGGCGTGTTCGACGTCTGGGTGGCCAGCAGCGCGGTGGATGGGCTGAACGCGCAGTTCACGCTGCTGGGGGCGTAGCCTCTTCGGCGACCAACCCCCGCACCCAGTCGTTGACGTAGCCGTCGATCACCAGGTGCACGCGGTCTTCCGTCCCGTGGTTGGCGACGCTGTGAGGGTCGGTGAGCTTGAGGTACCAGGCGCTGCCGGCCTCCATCACCACGCGGCGACCGTTGAGGCGGAAGTCGACGTCCGGGTTGGTGACCACCGGCACGTGGAAGCGCACCAGCAGCGAGCCGGCGTCGAGGTCCTCGTCGTGGTGGGTCTTGATCACCGAGCCGGGGGCCAGCTTCATCAGCCGCACGCTGGTGGACTGGAACGGGAAGGCGGCGATCACCTCGCGGAAATAGGGGCAGGGGGCCAGGAACGGCGTGTCCTCGAACGCCGTTGCGCCGGGATCCGAATAGATCATCATCACCGGGTGGCTGGCGCCGGCCTGGCAGCGCAGGGGAATGACGCTCCAGTCGCCGTCGTAGTTCTGGGTGACGAAGTGGGCGATCCAGTCGGCGTCGGCGGTCAGCGCCTCGAGGTCGGCGCGCAGGCGGATCGGATCGAAGGCGAGCGGCAGCTTCAGGCGGTCTGGAAATCCCATCGCCCGAGCCTATTGTGCCGCCCTTCAACCGACAAGGGCCAGGGGCGGGCATGCAACTTACGGCGGACGCGACGCGGGATCTGGAAGACTTCATGGCGCGGCTGGCCGAGGACGTCGCCGCCTGCGCCAGGCTGGCCGACCTGTTCCGCGACGAGGACTTCGCCCGCGAGGCGCAGGCGCTCGCCGCCGGCTGGGGGCAGGCCGCGCCGGGAGTGGCCGAGCGGCTGGCCAAGCGGAGCGTCGTCTCGCGCGCGCTCGCCCCGCCGGCCGGCTGGCTGCCGGTCGCCGTCTCGCCGGACGAGGACGCCGTCGACTGGGCCTTCTTCGGCGCGCGGCGGCTGGAGGAATCGTTCTTCGGCGAGAGCGTTCCCAAGGTCTGGTCGGCGCCGCTGAACCGGCTGCTGCGGCTGCGCACGCCGCTGGCGGCGCTGGAAGGGCTGGCCGGACCCGCGCCCGACGGCCTCGTCTTCCACATGTCGCGCTGCGGCTCGACCTTGCTTGGCCGGATGCTGGGCGCGCCGGCGGGGGCGACCGTGCTGTCGGAGGCCGCGCCGATCGACCATGTCGTGCGCGGCGACCTGCCAAGGGACCGCAAGGTCGCTCTGCTGCGCGGCGTGGTGGCGGCGCTGGGCCGGGCGCGCGGGGCGGGGGACGAGCGATTGTTCCTCAAGCTCGACTGCTGGCACGCCCTGGCCTTCGACCTGTTCCGCGAGGCTTTTCCGGAAACGCCCTGGCTGCACCTCTACCGCACGCCGGCCGAGGTGATGGTCTCGCACGCCCGTTCGCCGGGCATGCAGATGGTTCCGCAGGTGGTGGCGCCGGCCGTGTTCGGCCTGGCGCAGCCGGCGACGCCGGACGCCGATTACCAGGCCGCCGTGCTGGCGGCGATCGGCGAGGCGGCGCTGGCGGCCTTCGCGGCCGACGGGGCGGGGATGCTGGTGAACTACGAGACGCTGCCGGGCGCGGTGGCGGGTCGCGTGTTGCCGCATTTCGGCTGGACGCCCGAGGCGGTGGAGAGCGATGCGATGACGGCGGCGGCGGCGATCGACGCCAAGGCGCCCGAGCGGGCGTTCAGGCCGGACGGGGCGGCCAAGCGGGCCGAGGTCGACCCGGCGGTCCGGGCGGCCTGCGCGGCCAGGCTCGACGACCTGCACGCGCGGCTGGAGGCGGCGTCGGGCGGCCCTTCGACAAGCTCAGGGTGAGGTCGCTGAACGAGCGGCCTTGGCCTTGGTCCTCATCCTGAGCTTGTCGAAGGACGAGGACCGCGCAGGGCGTGGGACAGATTGTCAGGAAGATAAGGGTGGAAGGGGCGCATCTGGGATTGGGGGGGTGATGCGCCCCTTCCGGTCGCGGCGTGTCCGGGGGGATGCCGCCGCGATCAGCCCCGCACCGTCGCGCGGGGATCGGTGGGGGGAGGGGCCTTACCCTCCCCGATCAGGTCAGGACCCCTTGCCGGCGGGAGCGCCGCCGCCGAGGACCTTGTAGAGCGTGACCAGGTTGCTGGCCCGGGCCAGGCGCGCGTTGATCAGGCCCTGCTGGGCCGAATACTGCGTGCGCTGGGCGTCGAGCAGGACGAGCGAGCTGTCGACGCCGCGGTCGTAGCGCAGCTTGGTCAGGCGCGCGGTGTCGGCGGCGGCGGCGGCCACCCGTTCCTGGGCGGCCAGGCGGTCGCCGATCGTGGCCTGGGTGGCCAGGGCGTCGGAGACCTCGCGGAAGGCCGTCTGGACGGTCTTCTCATAGGTCGCCACGGCGATCTTCTGGCCGGCCTTGGCGCTGTCGAGCCCGGCCTTGTTGGCCCCGCCGGCGAAGATCGGCACGCTGATGCTGGGGGCGAAGCTCCAGCTCTTGGTGCCGCTCTTGAACAGGCCGTCGAGGTCGGCGCTGGCGCTGCCGTACGAGCCGGTCAGGCTGATGCGCGGGAAGAAGGCCGCGCGCGCCGCGCCGATGTTGGCGTTGGCGCCCATCAGGCTGTGCTCGGCGGCCAGCACGTCGGGACGACGGGTCAGCACGTCCGAGGCCACGCCCGCCGGCAGATCGGGAAGGATCTGGGCGGTGATCAGGCCGCCGGCCGGCTGCAGGTCGGCCGGAACTTCCGTACCGACCAACAGGCGCAGGGCGTTCCTGTCGCGCTCGACCTGGGCCGTGTAGGTGGCCACGTCGGCGCGGGCGGTCTCGGCCAGGGTCTGCGAAGTGCGCAGGTCCAGCTGCGATGCCGCGCCGACGTCGAACTGGCGCTGGGCCAGGCCGAGGCTGTCTTCACGGCTCTTCAGCGTGTCCTTGGCCAGGGCCAGCAGGTCCTGGTCGGCCGCCAGGGTCAGCCAGGCGTTGGCCGTCTCGGCGATCAGGCTGATCTGCGTCGCGCGGGCGGTCTCCTCGGTGGCCAGGTAGCTGTGCAGCGCCTGGTCCTTGAGGCTGCGCACGCGCCCGAAGATGTCGAGCTCGTACGAGGTGACGCCGACGGTGGCGTTGTAGTTCTCGATCTCCAGCGAGCCCGAGCCGCCGATCGCCGAGCCGAAGCCCGAGGCCGCCGTCGGGGTCTCGCTCTTGGTGCCCGAGAGCGTGCCGTTGACGGTCGGCAGCAGGGCCGCGCGCTGGATGCGGTAGGTGGCGCGGGCCTGCTCGATGTTGAGCACCGCGACCCGCAGGTCGCGGTTGTTGGCCAGGGCCAGGTCGATGGTCCCCGCCAGGCGGGGATCCTCGAACACCTGCTTCCAGGCGAGGTCGCCGGCCGAGGCCGTCTGGCCGTTGGCCGAAGCCGTGGGCCAGGTCGTGGCGACCGGCAGGGCCGGTCGCTCGTACTTGGGGGCCATGGTGCAGGCGGTCAGCGCGCTGGCCGCCAGCAGGGTGAGGGTGAGGTTACGAAGCATCATCGGTTTAAGCATTGTTGGGGCTTTCCACCGGAGCGGCGGGGGCCTCGTCGTGGTGACGGGGCTTGGGCTTGAAGATCCGTTCGACGATCACGAAGAACAGCGGGACGAAGAAGATCGCCAGGATGGTCGCCGACAGCATGCCGCCGATGACGCCCGTGCCGATCGCGTGCTGGCTGCCCGAACCGGCCCCGTTGGAGATCGCCAGCGGCAGAACGCCGAAGACGAAGGCCAGCGAGGTCATGATGATCGGACGCAGACGGATGCGGACGGCTTCCAGCGTGGCTTCCACCAGGTTGCCGGTGCGCTCGTAGATCTCCTTGGCGAACTCGACGATCAGGATGGCGTTCTTGGCCGCCAGGCCCATGGTCGTGAGCAGGCCCACCTGGAAGTAGATGTCGTTGGACAGGCCGCGCAGGGTGGTCGCCAGCAGGGCGCCGACGATGCCGAGCGGGATGACCATGATGACCGACAGCGGGATCGACCAGCTCTCGTAGAGGGCCGCCAGCAGCAGGAACACCACCAGGATCGAGATCGCGTACAGGGCCGGAGCCTGGTTGCCCGCTTCACGTTCCTGGGCCGACAGACCGGTCCATTCGAAGCCGATGCCGGCCGGCAGCTGGGCGGCGATCTTCTCCATGGCCGCCATCGCGTCGCCCGAGCTCTTGCCCGGGGCCGGAGCGCCCTGGATGTTCATCGACGACAGGCCGTTGTAGCGCTCCAGACGCGGCGAGCCGTAGACCCAGCGGGTCGTGGCGAAGGCCGAGAAGGGCACCATCTGGCCGCTGCTGTTGCGGACGTACCAGTTGTTCAGGTCTTCGGGCTTCATGCGGTAGGGCGCGTCGGCCTGCATGTAGACCTTCTTGACCCGGCCGCGGTCGATGAAGTCGTTGACGTACGAACCGCCCCACGCCGCGCTGAGCGCCGCGTTGATGTCGGCCGTGGTCAGGCCCATCGAGCCGGCCTTGGCCTGGTCGATGTCGATCTTCAGCTGCGGGGTGTCTTCCTGGCCGTTGGGACGCACGCCTACCAGGTTGGGATCCTGGCCAGCCATGCCCAGGACCTGGTTGCGGGCCGCGGTGAGGGCGTCATGGCCCACGCCGCCGATGTCCTGCAGCTGGAAGTCGAAGCCCGACGAGGTGCCCAGTTCCGGCACGGCCGGCGGCACGACGGCGAACACCATCGCATCGCGGATTTGCAGGAACTTGCCCATGGCCCGGCCGGCGACGGCCGGGGCCTTGAGGTTGGCGGCCTTGCGCTCGTCGAAGTCCTTCAGGCGGACGAAGGCCAGACCGGCGTTCTGGCCAGCGCCGCTGAAGCTGAAGCCCGAGACGGTGAACACCGACTGCACGGCGTCCTTCTCGTCGTCCATGAAGTGGCTGCGGACCTGGTCGAGGACGCTCAGGGTGCGTTCCTCGGTGGCGCCCGGCGGCAGCTGGACGAGGGTGATCATGATCCCCTGGTCTTCTTCCGGCAGGAAGGCGCTGGGCAGGCGGACGAACAGCAGGCCCATGACCAGGATGATCACGCCGTAGATGGCCATCCAGCGGACACTGCGGCCGAGGATCTTGCGAACCCCGCCCTGATAGCGTCCCGAGACGTCGTTGAAGCTGCGGTTGAACCAGTTGAAGAAGCGGTTGAAGAAGTTGATCACCGCACCGAGCGCGCCCGGATGATCGGTGCGCAGAGCCTCGCCGTGGGCGCGGTCATGCGGCTTCAGCATGGTGGCGCAGAGCGCCGGCGTCAGCACCAGGGCCACCACCACCGACAGCATCATCGCCGAGACGATGGTGATCGAGAACTGGCGGTAGATGACGCCTTGCGAACCGCTGAAGAAGGCCATCGGCACGAACACCGCCGACAGCACCAGCGCGATGCCGATCAGGGCGCCGGTGATCTCGCCCATCGACTTGCGGGTGGCCTCGACGGGGGAGAGGCCCTCCTCGCTCATCACCCGCTCGACGTTCTCGACCACGACGATGGCGTCGTCGACGAGCAGGCCGATGGCCAGCACGAGGCCGAACATGGTCAGGGTGTTGATGGAGTA
Source organism: Caulobacter radicis (assembly GCF_003094615.1). GTDB lineage: Bacteria > Pseudomonadota > Alphaproteobacteria > Caulobacterales > Caulobacteraceae > Caulobacter > Caulobacter radicis. The sequence continues at coordinate 69,240 of NZ_QDKO01000032.1, forward strand.
GCCGAAGGCCGCGAGGATGCCGAAGGTGCCCAGAAGGACGACCGGGACGGCGATGGTCGGGATCAGGGTGGCGCGCCAGTTCTGCAGGAACAGGAACATGACGATGAAGACCAGGATGATGGCTTCGACCAGCGTCTTGATCACTTCGTGGATCGACAGTTCCACGAACGGCGTGGAGTCGTAGGGAACGACGTACTTGTAGCCGGCCGGGAAGGTCTTCTCGAGCGTGGCCATCTGCTCCTTAACCGCCTTGGCGGTGTCCAGAGCGTTGGCGCCCGGGGCCAGGCGGATGGCCAGGCCCGCGGCCGGACGGCCGTTGAACTTCGCGGTCGAGACGTAGCTTTCGGCGCCCAGCTCGACGCGGGCGACGTCGCGCAGGCGGACCAGGGCCCCGCCCGTGCTGTTCTTGACGATGATGTTCTCGAACTCTTCGGGCGTCTGCAGGCGCGACTGGGCCGTGATCGTGGCGTTCAGGCCCGTGCCCGGCAGGTTGGGCGTGCCGCCCAGCTGGCCGGCCGAGACCTGCGCGTTCTGGGCCTGGATGGCCGTCGACACGTCCGAAGGCGTCAGGCTGTAGGACGACAGCTTGTTCGGGGCGAGCCAGATGCGCATGGCGTACTGGGCGCCGAACAGCTGCACTTCGCCGACGCCGTCGACGCGGCTCAGCGGGTCCTGGATGTTGGACGCGATGTAGTCGGCCAGGTCGGTGTTGGTGGTGGCGTCGTTCTCCGAATAGAGGCCGACGACCATCATGAAGTTACGGGCCGACTTGGCGACCGTCAGGCCTTGCTGCTGCACTTCCTGCGGCAGCAGGGCGGTGGCGGTCTGCAGCTTGTTCTGGACCTGCACCTGGGCGATGTCGATGTCGGTGCCGGCCTTGAAGGTCAGGGTGACCGTGGCCGAACCCGAGCTGTCGCTGGTCGACGACATGTAATCCAGGCCGTCGAGGCCCTTCATCTTCTGTTCGATGACCTGGGTGACGCTGTCCTCGACCGTCTTGGCCGAGGCGCCCGGATAGTTGGCGGAGACCGAGACCTGCGGCAGGGCGATCTCGGGATATTGCGCGATCGGCAGCGTGCGGATGGCGAGCGCCCCCGCCAGCATGATCACGATCGCGACCACCCATGCGAAGATGGGTCTGTCGATGAAGAAACGGGACAGCATTGTGGGCCGGCCTTAGCGTTGAGCGGTGATGACGGCGGCCTTCACGGGCGCGCCAGGACGGACCTTCTGCAGGCCTTCGACGATGACCTGGTCGCCGACCTTCAGGCCGGAGGTGACCAGCCACTTGTCGCCGACGGTCTGGCCGACGGTGATCGGACGGATCTCGGCCACGCCCTTGGCGCCGACCACGGTGACCGTGGCGTTGCCCTTGGGGTCGCGGCTGACGCCGGCCTGCGGGATCAGCACGCCGTTGGAGGCCACGCCCTTGCCCAGGGTGGCGCGGACGTACATGCCCGGCAGCAGGGCGCCGTTGGGGTTGTCGAAGGTGGCGCGCAGGCCGAACGAGCCGGTGGTCTGGTCGACGGTGACGTCGGCGAACTCCAGGCGGCCCTGGACCGGGTAGGTCGAGCCGTCTTCCAGCTTCAGGCTGACCTGGGTCGAGCCCGAGCGGCCCAGCTGGCCGCCGGCCAAGTCGCGCTGCAGCTGCAGCAGCTCGGCCGACGACTGGGTCAGGTCGACATAGACCTTGTCGAGGTTCTGGATGGTGGCCAGGGCCGTGGTCTGGGTGGCCGTGACCAGGGCGCCGGGGGTCACCGAACTCTTGCCGATGCGGCCCGAGATCGGGGCGACCACGCGGGTCCAGCCCAGGTTGATGCGGGCGGTCTCGACCGCGGCCTTCTGGGCGGCGACGTTGGCGGCGGCCTGCTGGGCGGCGGCCTGAGCGTCGTCGTTGTCCTGCTTGGAGACGGCGTTGACCGCGACCAGTTCCTTGTAGCGGTCGGCCTTCAGCTTGGCGGCGGTGTAGGTCGCCTGGGCCTGGGCCAGGCCAGCCTGGGCGCTGTTGACCTGGGCCTGGAAGGTCGCCGGCTCGATCTGGTAGAGCGGCTGGCCGGCGCGGACGTAGGAGCCTTCCTGGAACAGGCGGGCCTTGACGATGCCGCCGACCTGCGGACGCACTTCCGAGACCAGGTAGGCCGAGGTGCGGCCTTGCAGTTCGCTGGTCAGGGTCACCGGCTCGGTCTTCACGACCACCACGCCGACGGGCGTGGGGCCGCCCGCGCCCATGCCGCCCGCGGCTCCGCCCTTGCCTTGCCCGCAGGCGGCGAGGGTGAGCGAGACAGCCGCCAGAAGAACCGCCGAAGCGGCGAGCGGACGTTTGATAGCCATGGATATCCCCGGAGCGACAGGCTGCCGCAGGGGGGGAGGTCCCCTTGACGACGCGCCTATGATGAACAATTTGAGAATGAACGTTCATTCTCAATTGCGCTGGACATAGGCCCGGGGTAAGGCGAAGTCAACACCCCGTCCTGTCGGCCCAGTTGACCTGACGGAAATGTAATGGAGAACGGGACCGCTCGATGGTCGACGTGAGTTCAAACGCCAAGCCGACGCCCGAGGCGCGGCGGCAACAGATTCTGGATGCGGCCTGCGACGTGGTGCGCCAGGCCGGCTTCCATGGCGCCAGCATGGCCGAGATCGCCAAGGCCGCGGGCCTGAGCGTGGGCCAGATCTATCGCTACTTCGAGAACAAGGAAGCCATGGTCGCGGCGATCGTCGCCCAGGACCTGGCCGAGATGCGCGAGAAGTTCGCCGAGCTGGAAAGCCGGCCGGGCACGCTGCTCGACGCCATGCTCGACCACATCGATGAGGCGGTCAGCAAGTGCTACGACCCGCGCCGCGCGCCGCTGGTGCTGGAGGTGATGGCCGAGGCCTCGCGCAATCCCAAGGTCGCCGCGATCGTCCGCGCCGCCGACGACCAGGAACGCGCCCTGGCCAGCCAGATGCTGGAGCGCAGCCGCAAGCCCGAATGGAGCGACGCGGAGTTCGCCGCCCGCACCGAGCTGATCGGCGCGATGTTCGACGGCCTGGTGATCCGCAGCGTCAATCACCCCGAGCAGGACCGCCAGGCCATGGCCACGGTCATGAAGTCGGTCCTGGCCTGCCTTCTGGGGTAAGCGGTTTCCTTCGTGCGTCCTTCGAGGCCCGCTTGCGCGGGCGCCTCAGGATGAGGAAGTCGGTGCGATAGCGTCCTCATCCTGAGGTGCGATCCGAAGGGGAGCCTCGAAGGACGCAGGGCGCCTTACGGCACCAGGTAGCGCCGCAGCGCCGGTACCGCGACGGCAAGCTCGTCGGTGACGATCTTGGAGAAGTAGTCGGCGCCGTCGCGGCCCAGGTGGGTGTAGTCGAACGACAGCTTGGCCTGGCCCATCGGCTCGACGGCGGCGTTGTTCTGGGCCTGGGCGGCCGGAGCGGGCGCAGCGCCCGGCGTGGCGAGGACCGCCTGCTGGGCGCTGATCGTGGTGCCGGTCTTCGCGGCGGCCAGAACCTCCGGCGGGGGCGGCTGCTGGGCGAACCGGGTGGCTTCCGCCGCGCCCATGGCCTGGACGGCGGCGTAGGACTTGGCGTGCAGGTCGACCAGCGGGGTCCTGGTATCGGCCGCCACCTTGCGGGTGGCCTCGGCCCAGGGACCCAGGTCGTCGATCAGCTTGCCGTCCTTGAACTGCCGGCGGGTCAGCGGCGTGACAAGCACCGGCTTGCCGCCGGCGGCGCGGACCTCTTCCACATAGCGCTTGAGGTTGGCGGGGTACTCGGTGACGAGGTCGGTCGAGCGGCCCGGCTTGCCCGGCTGGTCGTTGTGGCCGAACTGGATCAGCACATAGGTGTCCTGGAAGCCGCCGGCGCCGATCTCCTTCATGGCCAGCCGCCACGAGCCCTCGGTGCGGTAGTTGCCGCTGGAGCGGCCGCCGCGCGCCAGGTTGATGCAGGCGGCGAACGAGGTGACGTGCTGGCCGCAGAAGCTGGGCCCCCAGCCGCCGATCACGGCGGTGGTCGAGTCGCCGATCAGCACGACCTTCACCGCGCGGAACATCGGCGGCTCGGCTTCGGGCGCGGGCGCCTGGGCGTGGGCGGCCATGGGGGCGGTCGCCAGGGCGGCGGCGAGGAGGAGGGGGTTGAGCATGATCAAAGCTCCAGGCAATGAGGATGCTCCCCCTGTGGGGGAGCTGTCGCGGAGCGACTGAGGGGGGAGTGGCTGCGAAGCCGGCTCTGCCAGCGGCGGCTGAAAACGGCCCCCCTCCGGCCCTTCGGGCCACCTCCCCCAGAGGGGGAGGATCTTGCTGGCCTCAGTCCAGCGCGCGGTACTTGAAGTTCCGGAACCGAGCCGAGCCCTTGCCGGCGGCGTAGATCCCTGGCTTCAGCATCAGGAAGCCGCCGCGCACATTGTGGTGGTAGCCGCTGACCTCCATGCCGCGGTCGAACCGCTTCCAGGTCTTGCCGCCGTCGCCCGACGTGTGGAAGGCGACGATGTGGCGGTTGTTGCGCAGGCGCATGAGCATCCGCGAGCCGTGCGGGTTTGCCGGCCGCCCGCGCTCGATGCCGTACTGGTGGGTGACGAAGTTCTTGGCGTCGAAGCCCAGGCCGCAATAGAGCTGGCGGTCGTAGAACAGGATCAGGCCGGCGCGGGTCTCCGGATCGATCTCGACCTCGCACTCGATCTCATAGGCCTGGTCGCCGTTGACGAAGATCAGCGGCGAGCCCGTCGACGGGGCCTCGCCCGCGCCCTTCAGGGTCAGCACGCCGTTCGCGCGGCTGATGCGGTCCTGCTCGCCCGGCTTGGGATCGAAGAAGTTCCACTGCACGCCGTACTTGTCGGTCGAGAAGTCGTCCGACAGCGCCATGCCGTGCGGCACGACCTTGCCGCCTTTGGGCTTGCGGATCGGCTTGGCGAGATCGCCGCCGCCGATGTCGAACCAGCCGTCCCTGGTCCAGGTGACCGGGGCCAGCAGCGTCTGGCGGCCCAGGGTCCAGAAGCCGTTCTCGTAGCCGTGATAGACGCTCCACCACTCGCCGCCCGAGCCCTCGACCAGGGTGGCGTGGCCGCGCGACCACCACTTCTCGGCGTTGTCGACGGTGCGCACCAGCGGGTTCTTCGGATGGTTCTCCCACGGGCCGCCCAGCGATTTCGCCCGCGCGGCGATGACCATGTGGCCGGTCGGCGGGCCGGCCGTGCCGCCCACGGCGGTGATCATGTAGAACCAGTCGCCCTTCTTCATGACCTTGGGGCCCTCGGGCGAGAAGCCCTCGACGTCCCAGTCGTCGGGATAGCGCCAGGGATTGTAGACGTGCTCGGGCTTGCCCACTGTCGACAGGCCGTCGGGCGCCAGCTTGATGCGGTCGCCGCCCGACAGGAACAGCCAGCGCTCGCCGTTCTCGTCGACGATGTGGCCGGGGTCGATGTAGCCGAGCAGCTTCAGGTCGATCGGCTCGGACCACGGACCCTCGATCCTGTCGGCCCAGATCACGTAGCTGGTGTTGTTCTTGGGGAACTTGGCCGGGATGTAGAGGTAGTAGCGGCCCTCGTGCTTGCACAGCTCCGGCGCCCAGACCGAACCGATGTTGGTCTTCAGGGCCGGACCCACCGGCGCCCAGTTCACCAGGTCCTTGCTGTGCCAGATCAACAGGCCCGGATAGGCGTCGAACGACGAGTGGGTCATGTAGTAGTCGTCGCCGTCCTTGAGGATCGACGGGTCGGGCCGGTCGCCGGCCAGGATCGGATTGAGGAAAGTCCCGTCGCCCAGGTCGGCCTTGCGCTGGCCTTCGACGCCCTTGGTCCAGGTGGGGCCTGTCTTGGGCTTGGCGGGCAGGGATCCGACGCCTTGCGCCGTGGCGGCTGAGGGCAGGGCGGCGGCGGCCGCTCCAGTCAGAAGCGAGCCCCCAGTCAGCAACAGGGCTCCGCGTCGGCTGAGGTCGGCCATCGATATTCCTTCCCGGGTACTGGCCGCGCGAACTGACGCCGCGTCGGCTTGTTACCGGTCACTTAAGCGGCGGATCGCCGCTTTGTCTACCGGTGTCATTGCCCATTTTCATACGATAACGCTGTCAGAGGCGCGGGCAAAAGAAAACGCCCGGGAGCGGGGCTCCCGGGCGTTTGTCTGTCCCGGATCCTCCCCCTATGGGGGAGGTGTCGCCGAAGGCGACGGTGGGGGGAGGTTTTCAGCCGCCGAGGCGCTGGCCTGCTTCCCCCCACCGACCGCTTCGCGGTCGCCTCCCCCACATGGGGAGGTTCTTTTCGACCCTACCCCTCCATCGCTTCCAGCTCCTTGCCGCGGGTCTCGTGGATCAGCTTCTGGACCAGGAAGAACGAGACCACGGCGCTGACGGCATAGAAGCCGTAGGTCGCCGCCAGGCTCATCTTGGCCATGGCCGGGAAGCTGAACGAGATGGCGAAGTTGGCGATCCATTGGGCGAAGCCGGCGACGGCCAGGGCCGAACCGCGCATCTGGTTGGGGAACATCTCGCCCAGCATGACCCACATGACCGGGCCCCAGGAGAGGTTGAAGAAGATCACGTAGAGGTTGGCGGCGACCAGGGCGATCGGGCCGACGCTGCCGTCCAGGTGCAGGGCGCCGTTGACCGTGGTGGCGGTCGAGAAGCACCAGGTCAGGACGCCCAGGGTCACGGCCATGCCGGCCGAGCCGATCAGCAGCAGCGGCTTGCGGCCGATGCGGTCGATCAGGGCGATGGCGGCCAGGCAGGCCAGGATCGACAGGGCGCCCGACAGGATGTTGATCTTCAGGCTGTCGTCCTCGGTGAAGCCCACCGACTGCCACAGCACCGAGCCGTAGTAGAAGACGATGTTGATGCCGACGAACTGCTGGAAGATCGCCAGGACCAGGCCGGCCCACAGGATCGGACGGATCTTCCTGGTCACCGGGTCGAGCAGGTCGGAGAACTTCGGCTTGTGGTCGGCGCTCAGCGAGGCGCGGATCTCGGCGACCTTGGCCGCGCCCGTGCCCGGGCCGAACAGGCGCGAGAGAATGGCTTCGGCCTTGGCGTCCTGGCCCTTGGCGACCAGGTAGCGCGGGCTTTCCGGGATGGTCAGCAGGGCGAAGAAGAACACGCCGGCCGGGATCACCTGCATCCAGAACATCCAGCGCCAGGCGGGCAGGCCCAGCCAGAAGTCGGCGGTCGAGCTGCCGGCGGTGTGGGCCAGCACGTAGTTGGCCACGAACGCGCCGGTGAGGCCGGTGATGATCATGATCTGCTGCACCGACGACAGGCGGCCGCGGATGTTGGCCGGGGTCACTTCCGAGATGTAGACCGGGCACAGCACGGAGGCCGCGCCGACGCCCAGGCCGCCGATCAGGCGGAAGATCACGAAGATGGTCGAGGTGTGGGCGGCGCCCGTGCCCAGGGCGCTGATCACGAACAGCAGGGCCGAGATGATCATCACCGTGCGGCGGCCCCACACGTCGGCCAGGCGGCCGGCGGCGAAAGCGCCGATGGCGCAGCCGATCAGGATGGCGGCGACGTTCAGGCCGGTGCCGAACTCGGTCAGCTTGAAGGCGCTGTTGAGGCCTTCCTGCGTGCCGTTGATGACGCCGCTGTCGTAGCCGAACATGAAGCCGCCGATGGTGGCCACGGCCACGATGGCGGCGACGAAGGCCATGTTCACCTTCGCGCCGTCGGCGCTCATGCCGGCGCTTGGCCCGGCGCTGGAAACTGATGCCACTGGAGTCCTCCCCGAACTGGCCCTTAAGGGGCCTGCTTTGATCCCTAACGCGCCCCCGCAGGGACCTTAGTTGCCGGCGACCTTAGTGTTACCGGTATCAGCGCGCAAGCGGCGGTTTTTGCGGGATTCCCGCCGCGACCGCCGCCGCTTCGCCGGGCGATAGTGTCAGGTCCGGCGGCGGTCGCAAGGGGCGATGGCAACGTTGTCATTTTCGGACTCGTCCGCGGGACGAGGAGGTGGGCTCCAGCCGTTGCGCCGGCGCCACGCCGGGCGGCGCCAATGCAACATTGCCGAAAAGAAATTTGCCCCGGAAAGCCGGCCGCGCTTTACCGCTGGAGGTCGAGACCAGCGCGGACCGTCCGCTCGCGGCGCCTCGACGAGCCTGCCTCGGGGGACGCGCCTTGCGCCTGAAGACCATCCTTTTCTCCGCCGCCGCCATCGTCGCGACGCCTTGCCTGGCCTTGGCCCAGACGGCGGCCCCGGCCGCCGCCCAGGGGGGGCCGAGCGCGGCTCCGAAGAGCGCGCCCGCCGCCGTCGAAGGCGTCACCGTCACCGGCGACGGCGCGGCCATGCGCAGCTCGATCGACCGCCGCAGCTACAGCGTCTCCAACGATCTTTCGGCCCGCACCGGCTCGATCGCCGACGCCCTGCGCAACATTCCCTCGGTCGAGGTCGACGTGCAGGGCAATGTCAGCCTGCGCGGCGACAGCAACGTCACCATCCTGATCGACGGCAAGCCGTCGGGCATGTTCAACGGCGACGGCCGCGGCGACGCCTTGCAGGCCATGCCGGCCGACCAGATCGACCGCGTCGAGGTGATGACCAATCCATCGGCCGCCTTCCGCCCTGACGGCACGGCCGGGATCATCAACCTGGTCACCAAGCAAACCCGCAAGCCGGGCGCCACCGGCACGCTGCGGGCCAACGCCAGCACCGACGGCCGCTACAACGGCGGCGTCAGCGGCAACTACGTCAACGGCAAGCTGACCCTGTCGGGCGACGCCGGCTTCCGCCACGAACAGCAGAAGGCCTGGCAGACCATCGACCGCACCACGGCGGCCGGGACCAGCAGCCAGGACGGCGTCTTCGAGAACGACGGCGACATGGTCAACCTGCGCGGCGGGATCGACTACGACCTGACCCCGAAAGACCGCCTGAGCGGCGAGGTCCGCTATCGCCGCATGCAGTTCGACACCACCGGCGACGAGACCTACGAGACCACGGGCGCCTTCCCCGACTACACGCGCGCCACCGACGCGGCGATGAAGCGCGACAACAAGGCCGTCAGCGCCGACTGGCGTCACCAGTTCAAGGGCTCCGAGCACCAGCTGACGGCGCACCTGGAGTACGAGAAGACCGACTTCTCGCGCAATTCCACGGCCTTCACCGACTACAGCGCGGGCGCCGACGCCTACGAGCTGTTCGGCTTCGGCGCTGACCAGGAGCGGACCAACTTCAAGACCGACTACGCCCGGCCCAATGTCGGCGGCGGCACGCTGAAGACCGGTCTCGACTTCGAATGGGTCAAGAACGACTACGACAACCACGGCTCCACCGGGCCGTCGCTGGGCGCCCAGACGCTCGACCCGGCCCGCACCAACCGCTTCCTGTTCGACCAGGACGTCTATGCCGGTTACGTGACCTACGAGAAGGCGTTCGGCGACTTCACCGCCCAGGGCGGCCTGCGCGCCGAGCAGGTGCAGATCAACGGTAACCAGGTGACCGGCGGCCAGACCTTCGAGAACGACTACTTCAAGGTCTATCCCAGCCTGCACCTGGGCTACACGGTCAACGAGAACAACACCTTCAAGGGCAGCTATAGCCGCCGCGTCCAGCGCCCGCAGGTGCAGGACCTGAACCCCTATCGTATCTACCAGGACCCGCAGAACTACCGGGCGGGCAACCCCTACCTGAAGCCGCAGGTCACCGACTCGTTCGAGCTGGGCTGGCAGTACCGCAAGGGCCCGGCCTACTATCTGGCGACGGCCTACTACCGCAGCAGCGAGGGCGTGGTCACCGACGTGGTCCGCGATCTGGGCGACGGCGTGCTGCTGACCACGCGCGAGAACCTCAACAAGAGCCGCAACGGCGGTCTCGAGCTGGTGGCCAACGGCCGCCTGACGCCGAAGATCACCTACAACGTCAGCGCCAACGCCTTCTGGAACGAGATCGACGCGGGCAACCTCGGCTTCTCCGGCACGCGCTCGGCCACCACGCTGTCGGGCCGCGCCAACGTCAACTGGCAGGCGACCCCGAAGGACTTCTTCCAGATCAACGCCTTCACCTCGGGCAAGCGCCTGACCCCGCAGGGCCACCGCGAGCCGTTCCAGATGGTCAATCTGGGCTACCGCCGGAAGGTCAACGACAAGCTGTCGTTCGTGGTGACCGTGCAGGACGCGCTGGACAGCTTCGAGGACAAGGCCGTCACCGACGCGCCGACCCTGAAGGACGTCACCCTGCGCACGGCCAATGTGCGGGCGATCTTCTTCGGCTTCACCTGGAACTTCGGCGGCGGCAAGCCGCGGCCGGAACAGTTCGACTTCGGCTCTGGCGCGGTCGGGGGCTGAGAGTAGATCCTCCCCCCTCTGGGGGAGGTGGCCCGTAGGGCCGGAGGGGGGACGTTTTCAGCTTTCGGTGTGTTAGCCGGTTGCGCGACAACTCCCCCCTCAGCCGGCTTCGCCGACAGCTCCCCCTTCAGGGGGAGCATCTGGCCTTACAGCCACCTTGCCTTCTTGAAGCGCCGATAGAGCAGGGCGCAGACCACGCCGATGACGCCCAGGACCAGCGGATAGCCGAAGGTCCATTTCAGTTCCGGCATGTGTTCGAAGTTCATGCCGTAGACGCCAGCGACGGCGGTGGGCACGGCCAGCATGGCGGCCCAGGCGGCCAGTTGGCGGGTGATGACGCCCTGGCGCTGCTGCTCCAGCAGCGAACTGACCTCGAACACCGAATTGAGCACCTCGCCCAGGCCGGCGATCAGCAGGTCCACGCGCGCGACGTGGTCGCGGATGTCGCGGAAATAGGGCTTCACCTCGGGATCGATGCACGGCGTCTCGTGATGCTCGAGATAGCCGGCGACCTGGGCCATGGGCCCCAGCAGCCGCAGGAACTTGGTCAGCTCGCGGCGCAGGGTGAACAGGCGGGTGATCTCGGCCCGGCTGAGGAAGGCGTCCAGCGCCCGCCGTTCCATCTCGGCCAGCTCGTCCTCGATGGCGTCGACCACCGGCAGGTAGCCGTCGACGATGAAGTCGAGCACGGCGTGCAGCACATAGTCGCCGCCATGGGCCAGCAGGGCGGGCATGGCCTCCAGGTGGGCGCGCAGCTCCAGGTGGGCGCGGGCCGAGCCGTGGCGGACGCTGATCAGGAAATGCGGGCCGACGAAGATGTCGGTCTCGCCGAAGACGATGCGGCTTTCGACCATCTGGGCGGTCTTGGCGACCACGAACAGCTGGTTGCCGTAGATGTCGACCTTGGGCATCTGCCGCGCGTGCAGGGCGTCCTCGACGGCCAGCGGGTGCAGGTCGAAGCGCTCCTGCAGGATGCGCAGTTCGTCCTCGGTGGGATCGACCAGGCCGATCCACACGAATTCGCCGTCACGCGGCGCCAGGCTGCCTGGATCGTCGAGCCGGATATCCCGGACCCGCTTTCCGTCGACATAGGCGTAGGCGGCGACGACGCTCATGAGGGCTCCTGCGTTGCAGGTTCGCAGATGGCGTGAACGGCGCGCGGGGGCAAGGGCCAGATCCTCCCCCTGAAGGGGGAGGTGGCCCGGAGGGCCGGAGGGGGAAGTGCCCGGTGAGGTTACGGCAATCACTTCCGCCGAAGTCACTTCCCCCTCAGTCGCTTCGCGACAGCTCCCCCTTCAGGGGGAGCATCTTCAAACCGGCTCCAGCGTCACCAGCACCAGGTCGTTCTGGCGCAGGGCGAAATCGAGCGTGGCGAGGCCGTCCTTGCCGACGGTGACCGTGCGATCGATCTCGGGCTTGTCGGCGGTCAGGGCCTGCAGCTTGCCGATCTGGTCCGGCGTCAGGCTCTTGGGCATGCCCAGCTCGATATAGGCGGTGTAGGCGTCGTTGGCGCGGAAGCCGGTGCGCTGGGCCCGCAGGCGGTAGCGGCCGGGCTTCAGGCCGGCGACGCTCAGCGCCGCGCCAGGCGCCTCGGCGGCCGGCTGAACCTTGGTGAAGTAGGAGCGGTTGCTGGTCGGCTGCACCGGCTGGCTGAAGTCCCAGACCAGGGCGGCGACCTTGCCGCCGTCCACCGAGGCGAGAACGCTATTGTCCGTAGACGGAACTTCCTTGCCGCGCAGGGCCGCCAGGTACTTGTAGGCGAACCACGAGGGCTTGCGGACGCCCTCCGGATTCATCAGGCCAAAGCCGCCCTGGAACGGCGCGGTGGGCGGGCCGGGCTCTTCGAAGAGGTCGCTGTAGGTCCAGTAGCTCATGCCCTGGACGATCCCTTTGACGCCCTTCAGCTTGGCCAGGATGTAGGCGGCGCTGTGATAGCTGTCGTGCACCGGGTCGCGCGGCGTGTAGCTGGTGCTCCATTCGGTGAAGTAGAGCGGCAGGCCCGGATAGGCCGAGGCCTCGATCTCGGCGCGCACCTTGCGTACGTCGCCGATGACGGCGTCGGGATTGGCCGACAGCTTGGTGTCGTCCTTGCCGTTTTCGTCGAGGAAGCCGCCCTCGACGCCATAGGTGTGGGTGGTGACGAAGTCGACCGCCGCGCCATTGGCCTTGCAGTAGGCCAGGAACTCCGGAACCCAGGCCGCGCCCGCCGTCGACGGACCGCCGACACGCAAGGTCGGGTCGATCGCCTTGATGGTCTTGGCGGTCAGGGCATAGAGGTCGAAATAGACCTTCTGGTCGGCCTTCTCCCAGAAGCCGTCGAGATTGGGCTCGTTCCAGACCTCGAAGAACCAGGTGCGAACCTCGGCCTCGCCGTAGCGGCCGCGCAGGTGTTTGACGAACGCGTCGATCAGGTGGGCCCAGGGCTCGAACTGCGGGTGGGAGGTGTTGCCCTTCCACCAGAAGATCGTCAGGTCCGAGGTCTTCATGGCCTCGGGCGTGAAGCCCAGCTCGATGAAGGGCTTGAGGCCCATGGCCAGCAGGCGGTCGTACAGCTGGTCGATCTTGGTCCAGTCATAGACGATCTTGCCGTCGGCGCCTTTCTTCACCGTGCCCAGCACGTCGTGGAAGATGGCGTGGAAGCGGATGTAGCGGAACTTCAGCTCGTCGGACGCCGTCTTCAGCTGGGCCAGGCTGTCTTCGCGCAGCAGGGTGCCCGGATAGTCCGAGCCGATCGACAGATCGAAGAAGCGGTCGACGGGCTGGGTGGCCTTGGCCAGGTCCAGCGCGATGGTCCGCTTGGCCGCGCCTGCGAAGGCGGGCAGGGAAGGCAGCGCTGTCAGGCTGGCGATGGTGGCCATCAGTCGGCGGCGCGAGAACATGGGCGTCTTCCTTCCTTTTTGACCCATTCAGTTCGTCATCCCGGCCGCAGCGAAGCGGAGAGCCGGGACCCAGGGGCGAGCGGCAGTGCGGCGGCCCCTGGGTCCCGGATAAGCCCTTCGGGCTTTCCGGGATGACGCGCGTGGGGTGTCTCTTGGGTCAGTGATTGTGCCTGGGCAGCTTGGACGCCAGGTCCTGGTACTTCACGGCGAATTCAAGCACCCCGCCGGTGTCGAGCTGGCTGGCGTGGGCGCGGTAGATCTCCTGCCAGGGGGTCATGGTCGCCGGCACGGCCGGGATTCCCTCCTTGCGGCGTTCGGCGATCACGGCCTCGTCCACCAGCGCGTCGCAGCGGCCGGTGTTGATGTCGATACGGATCACATCGCCGGTCCGCAGCCACGACAGGCCCCCGCCCACCGCGCTCTCGGGCGAGGCGTTGAGGATCGAGGGGCTGTCGGCGGTGCCCGACTGGCGCCCGTCGCCCAGGGTGGGCAGGCTCATGATCCCCTTCTTCAGCAGGTGATCCGGCGGCTGCATGTTCACGACCTCGGCCGAACCGGGCCAGCCGATCGGCCCCGCGCCGCGGATGACGAGGATGCAGCTTTCGTCGATGTTCAGGGCCGGGTCGTTGATGCGGGCGTGGTAGTCGTCCGAACCGTCGAAGACGATGGCGCGGGCCTCGAAAACGCCTTCCTGGCCCGGCTTGGACAGGTAGCGCTCGCGGAAGTCGGCGCCGATGACGCTGGCCTTCATGATCGCGAAGTCGAACAGGTTGCCGCGCAGAACGAGGAAACCCGCCTTTTCCGCCAAGGGCTCGGCATAGGGGAAGATCACCTCGCGGTCGTTGGTCTCACGCCCTTGCAGGTTCTCGCCCATGGTCTTGCCGGTGACGGTCAGCACGTCGCCATGCAGGCGGCCCTGCTGCAACAGCTCCCACAGCACCGCCGGTGCGCCGCCGGCCCGGTGGAAGCGCTCGCCCAGGTACTTGCCGGCCGGCTGCATGTTGACGATCAGCGGGATGTCGTAGGCCGCCCGCCAGTCGTCGGCGGTGATCTCGAGCCCAGCATGCCGCGCCATGGCGGCGATATGGGGCTGGGCGTTGGTCGAGCCGCCGGCCGCCGCCACCAGGGCGATGGCGTTCTCGAAGGCCTTCCTGGTCAGGATGTCGAGCGGTTTGACGTCGTCATAGGCCAGGTCGACGATCCGCTGGCCGGTGCGATAGGCCATCTGGCCGCGCTCGCGGTACGGGGCGGGGATCGCCGCGCAGCCGGTCAGCGACAGGCCAAGCGCCTCGGCCACGGCGTTCATGGTCGAGGCCGTGCCCATGGTGTTGCAGTGGCCCGCCGAGGAGGCCGAGGAGGCCGCGCGCTCGATGAACTCGTTCTCGTCGATCTCGCCGGCCGCCAGCTTGCGGCGCGAGCGCCAGATCACTGTGCCCGAACCGACCAGCTCGCCCTCGTGCCAGCCGTCCAGCATCGGGCCGCCAGACAGGACGATGGCCGGGATGTTGACCGTGGTGGCGGCCATGATGCCGGCCGGCGTGGTCTTGTCGCAGCCGGTGGTCAGCACCACGGCGTCGATCGGATAGCCGTGCAGGGTCTCGACGAGGCCCAGGTACGACAGGTTCCGGTCCAGCGCCGCCGTCGGGCGGCGGCAGTTCTCGAAGATCGGGTGGACCGGGAACTCCATCGGAATGCCGCCAGCGTCGCGGATGCCGTCGCGCACCCGGGTCACCAGGTCCAGGTGGATGCGGTTGCACGGCGAGATGTCGCTGCCGGTCTGGGCGATGCCGATGATCGGCTTGCCGCTGCGCAGCTCTTCCGGGGTGATCCCGTAGTTCATGAAGCGCTCCAGGTAGAGCGCGGTCATGTCGATGTGGTCGGGGTTGTCGAACCAGTCGCGCGAGCGGAACCGGCGCGGCGTACGGCTCGAAACGTTATTGGCGGAGGTCAAGGCGCACCTCGTATTGGGGCTGCCCGGCGACGTCGACGGGCAGGGCGAACAGGCCCCCGCAGAGCGGGGCGGCGGCGAGCTGCTCGTCGCTCAGGCCTTTGCGGGCGGTGGTGAAGTAGAGGGTCTTCAGGTCCGGTCCGCCAAAACACGGCTTGGTGACGTTGATGGCCGGCAGCTCGACGCGCCGCACGACCTGGCCTTCCGGCGAGATGCGGATGGCGCCGCGACCGCCCCACAGGGCCGTCCAGACGAAGCCTTCGGCGTCGACCACCGAGCCGTCGGGCCAGGCGTCGTCGATCGTCAGGCGGAAGAACTCGCGCTTGTTCGACAGGCCGCCGTCTTCGCCGACGTCGAAGGCCCAGATTACCTTTCCGAGGGTGTCGGTGTGGTAGAAGGTCGCCCCGTCCGGCGAGACGGCCGGGCCGTTGGTGATGCAGATGCCGGCGTCGTGCCGGGTCAGCGAGCCGTCGGCTTCCAGCCGGTACAGCGCGCCGCTGTCGGCTTCTTCCGCGTCATGCATGGTGCCGAACCACAGGCGGCCTTCCGCGTCGACCGTGGAGTCGTTGGGACGGTTGTCGAGGCTGGCGTCCTCGATTTCCGAGATGAAGGTGAAGCCCAGTTCCGGCGTGAAGTGGTGCAGGCCGCTCTTGAGGCCGGCGACGAAGCCGCCGCCGACGCGCGGCGCGACGAAGGTCACCTGGCCGGGCGAGTCCCAGCTGGCGGTCTCGCCGGTGGCCGGGGTGTAGCGGTGGACCCTGTGGCCCTTGATGTCGACGAACCAGACGGCGTCGCCATGCCAGATCGGCCCTTCGCCGAGCGTGGCCTTCAGGTCCCAGACGCAGGTGGGGGCAGCGGACATTTTGGTCTTCCCGTGGGCCCGCCCTCGTCCTTCGACAAGCTCAGGATGAGGGCTATTTCAGTCTTCGCAGTAGAAACCCTCATCCTGAGCTTGTCGAAGGACGAGGGTTTCGGTCCCGCTCAGCTTATCGCCAGCCGGCGTCGATCCAGTATTCGTGGCCGGTGCACAGGCTGCCGTCGTCCGAGGCCAGGAACAGAACCAGCGAGGCGACGTTGGCCGGCAGGATGCGGCCCTTGACGGCCTGGGCCTTGACGATCTCGGCCTCGCCCTCGGGCGTGTACCACTTCTCCTGGCGCTTGGTCTTGACGTTGCCCGGCACCACGCAGGTGACGCGGATGTCGTCGGGGCCCAGCTCGCGGGCCAGGGCGCGGGTCATGCCCTCGATGCCGGCCTTGGCGGTTTCGTAGAGGACGAGGTCCTCCAGGCCCAGGTGCCAGCTGATCGAGCCGAAGTTGATGATCGCGCCGCCGCCGCGGGCCTTCATGCCGGGGGCCGCGGCCTGGGCGCAGAACAGCATGTGACGCAGGTTCACGTTGATGCGGTTGTCCCAGTAGGCCGGGGTCACGTCGGCCAGGCTGTGACGGTCGTCGTTGCCGGCGTTGTTGACCAGCACGTCGATCGGGCCGGTCTCGGCGAAGAACGCCTTCACGGCTTCGAGGTCGGTCAGGTCGACCGGCTTGAACACCGGCTTGATGGCGGCGTCCGCAAGCTCGGCGACCAGGGCTTGCGAGTCCTCGACGGCGATATCGACGAAGATCACTTCCGCCCCTTGGCGCGCGAAAGCGGTGGTGATGCCCGCGCCGATGCCGGAGCCGCCGCCGGTGATGACGACGCGCTTGCCCTGGAGGCTGGGATAGATGGCAGAGGACATGCGCTTACGCCTGGAAAGAGGAAACGAGGGTCACAGCAGGCCGCGGCCGGCCAGGTTGCGGATCAGGGCCGAGATGCCGAAGGTCCAGGGCTTGGCCTGGTCGCAGGTGGTCACCTCGTTCTCGAGCACGCCCAGCTTGGGGGTCGAGACGCGGACGCGGTCGCCGATCTTATGGGTGAAGCCCTGGCCGGGAGCGTCGCGGTCCTGGATCGGGGCGAACATGGTGCCCAGGAACAGCACGAAGCCGTCCGGATACTGGTGCTGCTTGCCATAGGCCTGACCGGCCAGCACGGCCGGATCGCGGCTGATCAGGCTCATGTTCGACTTGCCGTCGAGCACGAAGTCGTCGCGGCCGGTGATCTTCAGCTCGACCTCGGCGCTGCGCACTTCGTCGAGGCTGAACGAGGCGTCGAACAGGCGGAAGAACGGACCGATCGAGCAGGAGGCGTTGTTGTCCTTGGCCTTGCTGAGCAGCAGGGCCGAGCGGCCCTCGAAGTCGCGCAGGTTGACGTCGTTGCCCAGCGACGCGCCGCGGATCTCGCCCGAGCCGTCGACCAGCAGCACGACTTCCGGCTCGGGGTTGTTCCAGTGGCTGTCCTTGCGGACGCCGACCTGGTCGCCCCAGCCCATCGACGACAGCGTCGGGCCCTTGGTGAAGATTTCGGCGTCGGGGCCGATGGCCACTTCCAGGTACTGCGACCACAGGCCGTCGGCGACGAGCGCCTCCTTGAGGCGCGCGGCGCCTTCCGAGCCCGGCTCGACGCTCTTGAGGTCGCCGCCCATGCGATCGGACAGCTGCTGGCGGATTTCCAGGGCCTTGGCGGCGTCGCCGCGGGCGCGCTCCTCGATCACCCGTTCCAGGGTCGAGACGGCGAAGGTGACGCCGGCGGCCTTCAGGCATTGCAAGTCGACGGGGGCCAGCAGCTTGGCCGGCGCATTGCCCTGCGGGTCGTCCCAGACGGGGCGCAGGTCCAGCTTCTCCAGCGGACCCTTGTCCAGGCCGCGCGGGATGGCGTCACCCGGGGCGTAGGCGTTCATCAGGTCGGCGACGGTGGGGGCGATCTTGCTGACGTCCTCGACGTGGCCGCCGCGGATCAGGACGGGGGTCGGGCCCTGGCCAAAGTCGATGCGGCCCAGAAGGGTCGCTTCCCGCCAGTCCTCGGGAAGGTATTGTGTCACGCCCACCGCGTTTTCTCCCTTTCGCGCGGGCAGGGATCGTCGCCCCGCCGCCACGCTTCGTAACTCCATGACTTGTTAGCGCTAACATGTGCGGGGGCGCAAGGGAGTTGTCTGACAACTCAAAACTCATGCCTGCCGACACGCGGTCGCGCCGCAACGAGCCCACCTCTCCCTCTGGGAGAGGGGATCTAGGTCGGCGCCGGACCCGCCGAGTCCCGCACGATCAGGGTGTGGGGATGCATCAACTGCCGCGGCTCGCCCGTGCCGTCGCGGTGGCGGCGGATCTCTTCCAGCACCAGGTCGACGGCGGCGCGGGCCATGGCGGCGATGGGCTGGTGGACGGTGGTCAGGGCCGGCCAGATGTTGGCGGCGATCGAGGTGTCGTCGAAGCCGACGATCGAGACGTCGCCGGGCACGTCGAGGCCCAGGCGGTGCGCCAGACCGGCGGTGGCGGCGGCCATGTCGTCGTTGGCGGCGAAGATCGCCGTCGGGCGCTCCTTGACGTTCAGCAGCCGTTCGGCCGCCTCCAGGCCCGAGCGGTAGGTGAAGTAGCCCTGCTCGACGCGGACGTCCTCCTGCGGGATCCCGGCCGCCTTCAGGGCGGTCATGAAGCCGTCCATCCGCTGCTGGCTGACCGTCTGGTTGGGGTGGCCCTTGATGAAGCCGAAGCGCTTGTGGCCCAGGGCCAGCAGGTGCTGGGTCAGCTCGAAGGCGGCCGCCTCGTTATCGATGCGGATGGTGGCCATGTCGCTGCTGGCCGTGCCCGGCGCGACGGCCACGGCGGCGGCGCCGGCGGCCTTCACCTCGGCCAGCACGGTCTGGGATTCGCACAGCGGCGGCGGCAGGATCAGGCCGTCGACGCCGGTCTTCAGCAGGCGGGCCAGGGTGGCGCCGGCCAGCTCCGGCTCGGCGCATTTCTCGATGACGATCTGCGAGCCGGTGCGGCTGCTCTCGTCGAGGGCGCCGACCAGGAACTCCGACAGGTAGCCGGTCGAGGGGTTGTCGTAGAGCAGGCCGATGCGGAACGGGGCGCTGCCCGCCAGGCTGCGGGCGGCCGGGTTGGGGGCGTAATTCAGCTCGGCGATGGCCTGCTCGACCAGCGCCCGCGTCTCTTCCTTGACGGTGGCCTCGCGGTTGATGACCCGCGAGACGGTCATCGGCGACACGCCGGCGCGGGCCGCGACGTCGCGGATCGTCGCGCTCTGGCTGCTGCGCCGCCGGGTGCGCTCGGTGCGTTCGTTCATACTGAAAAGTCCGTCCCTTTTGGGCGAGTCTAGACCGTTTCTCGCGCCAGGGGGAAGCGGGGCCTTGGTCGAGCCTCCCGGCAAGGCGTAGGGAAGGGGGCATGAACACGCGTGAAGCCCGCCTGGGCGCCATCATTCTCTGCGGCGGCGGCTCGGTTCGGATGGGGCGAGACAAGGCCCTGATCGACTGGGGCGGCGTGCGGGCCGTCGATCGCGTGGCGGCCCTGGCGCGGGCCGCCGGCGCCGAGACGGTGCTTACGGCCGGGCGCGACTACGGCCTGGATTGGGTCCCCGATCCGCAGGAAGGCGCGGGCCCGGTCGGCGGCGTGCTGGCCGGCGCGGCGGCGCTGCGGGCGCGCGGCTGCGATCGGGCCCTGGTGCTGGCGGTCGATGCGCCGACCCTGACGGTGGACGATCTCGCGCCGCTGCTGGCGACGGAGCGAGGCGGGACGTTCGAGGTTTCGCCGGTGCCGATGGTGCTGCCGCTGGACGCCCTGCCGGAGGGGGCGCAGGCGGGCTGGCCGCTGCGACGGCTGGTGGAGCGGGCGGGGCTTGCGGTGCTGGAATGTCCCGAAGAGGCGAAGGCGCGGTTGCTGGGCGCCAATACGCCGCAGGAGCGCGATCGGCTTAGGCCGTAACCCCTCAGTAGACGTCCCGGCGATACCGGCCCTGATCCGCCAGGTCCTCCAGGGCGCCTGCGCCCAGGATTTCGGCCAATGCTGCATGGACCTCGCGCGACATGCCTTCCAGCGAGCCGCAGACATAGATCGCCGCGCCCCGCGCCGCCCAGGCCCGTACCTCGTCGGCGGCCGCGCGCAGGCGGTGCTGGACGTAGACCTTGTCGGCCTGGTCGCGGGAGAAGGCGAGATCCAGGCGTTCGAGCACGCCCGACGCCGTCCAGGCCTCGATCTCCTCGCGATGGAAGAAGTCGTGGGCCGACGAGCGCTCGCCGAACAGCAGCCAGTTGCGCTTGCGGCCCAGGGCCGCGCGCGCCTTCAGGTGGCTGCGCAGGCCGGCCAGGCCCGTGCCGGCGCCGATCAGGATCATCGGTCGGTCGTCTTGCGGGGCGTGGAAGCTGCGGTTGGAGCGCACGCGGCCGGCGATCTCGGAACCGACGGCGGCGTGCGCGACCAGCCAGCCCGAGCCCAGGCCCGGCTTGCCGTCGGCGCGGCGCATCAGGCGCACGACCAGTTCGACACCGCCGTCGGCCGGCAGGGAGGCGATGGAGTATTCGCGGTGGGGCAGGGCCGGCAGGGCGTCGACCAGGGCCTGGGCGGACGCGCCGGCCAGGGCCTTGATCGCCGCGTCCTCGTGCGGGAGGCGTCGCCAGGACAGCGCCTCACCGAGCGTGGCGGCCTCGTCGGCCTTTACCGGCGTCTCGGCGGGCAGCGACAGGCGGGCCAGCAGGTCGGCGACCTCGGCCGGGGCGTTGCGCGGGCCGATCTCGACGATGTCGCCGGCCTGCCAGGCCGCATCGCCATCGAGCGGCTCAAGGCGCACGTGGAAGGCGCCTTCGCCGGCCGAGCCAGGGTTGAGCAGGCGACGGTCGGCCAGTTTCCAGCGGCCGTAGGCCGGGCGGCTCCAGTCGGGGGCGTCGGTGGAGCCCGTGAGCACGGAAAGCTGCGACTGCCAGTGGCGCAGGGCGGCGGCTTCGCCGTCGTCGACCTCGACCGTGTCGAACAGGCGCGCGCCGCCGTTGCGGGCCAGCCAGGCGTCGAGGCTGCGGCCGAAGGCGCAGTATTGGGCGTAGGTGGAGTCGCCCAGGGCCAGAACGGCGTAGGACAGTTTCGCCAGGTCCGGCTCGGTGGCCATCACGTCGCGGATGAAGCGGCGGGCGTTGTCGGGCGCGTCGCCCTCGCCGGTGGTGCTGACGATGAAGAGCGCGCGACCGCCGGAGAGGTCGGCGGGCTCGACGGCGGCCAATTCGCGCAGGCGCACCGGCAGGTTGGCCGCCTGCAGCGCCTTGGCCGTCGCCATGGCCAGTTCTTCGGCGAAACCGGTCTGGCTGGCGAAGGCGACCAGCACGGGCTCGCCGGCGCCGGACGCCAGCGCGGCCTCCTCGCGGCGGGCCTTCCGCTTGCGCAGGGCGACCTTCAGGGCGATCCCGGCGCACAGCAGCAGGTAGAGGCCGACCACGATGGCGGCCAGGGCCAGGCGGCGCGCGTCCGGCGGCAGGCTGGAAAGCAGTTCGGTCATTCGTCGAGCATCGCCTGCAGGGCCGGCGACAGGCGCTCGGACAGGCCGTTCGGGCCGCGCGTCACCACCAGGGCCGGCAGGCTGCGGGCCGTGGCGAAGGCGATGGCGGGGTCGGCGCCCATGACGGTGAGCGCCGTGGCCAGGGCGTCGGCGGTCATGCACTCGGGATGGATGACGGTGACGCTGACCACCCCGGCGTCGCACGGCGCGCCCGAGGCGGGGTCCAGCGTGTGGGCGTAGCGCTTGCCCGCATGGTCGAAGAACCGGCGATAGTCGCCCGAGGTCGCCACCGACAGGCCGTGCAGGGCCAGCAGGGTGCGGGGCGAGGCCTCGTCGTTGGCGCCGGCAAGCGGGGGGCGCTCCAGCTCGACCCACCAGGGCTGGCCGTCGGGCTTGGCGCCCGTGCCGCGCAGCTCGCCGCCGACCTCGACGAGGTAGGAGCGCACGCCGGCCCGGTCGAGGGCGCGGGCGGCCTCGTCGACGCCGAAGCCCTTGGCGATGCCGTTGAGATCGATCTGGAGCCCCCCGGGCTGAAAGAGCGCGTCGCCGTCCAGCGCCACGCGCCGCCAGCCCATCGGGGCGCGGGCGGTCTCCAGGGCCTCGGCGCTGGGCGGCTGACCGGAGAAGGGGCGGGGGCCGAAGCCCCAGAGATCGGTGACCGCGCCCAGGGTCGGATCGAAGGCGCCGTCGCTGTCTTCGGCCACTTCGAGGGCGCGGCGCAGTACGACCGCGAAGCCGGCGGGCAGGGCGGTCCAGGTTCCGGCGGCCGAGCGGTTGAAGCGCGACAGGGCCGACATCGGGTCCCAGGCGCTCATCTCGGAGACCACCTTGTCCAGCGCGCGCTGGACCATGGCGGTCATGGCCGCAAGGTCGGTGGTGACGGGCAGCACGGCCTTGACCGACCAGGTCGTGCCCATGCTTGCTCCGTCGAACGCGCGCACGACCCCGCCCACCGGCCGGGCCGGCGGTTCGCTGAGCATGGGGACGAGGACGCGGGTCATGGGGAGGAAACCTCTTCCCTTCCCCCTTGATGGGGGAAGGGCAGGGTTGGGGGTGGAGCGGCGGTGGACGTCACCCCGGCGGAGCAAGGTCCTGAACCGGTGTCACCCCCATCCCCGACCCTTCCCCCATCGAAGGGGGAAGGGAGATATGCGGATCAAGGACGCTGGGCTTCCAGGGTCGCGGTGTAGCTGGCCGAGAAGCCGTTGCCGGCCAGGGCCGTCGGGGCCTGGGGCTGACCGCCGGGAGCGCCGCCGCCCGGACCGCCTTGACCACCAGGGCCGCCGGGACCGCCCGGAGGGCCGCCCATGCCGCCGCGGCCGGTCTCGCCGGTGCGAACGCTGGCGTTCAGCCAATACATGCCGGCTTCCGGCAGGGTGACCTTGAAGGCGCCGTCGGCGCCGGTCTTGACCTTGATCTCGCCCGGGGTGGCGCGATAGCGCGAGTTGCCCGGCACGATCGTCACTTCCAGGTCGGCGGCGGGCTTGCCGTCGATCAGGAACTTGAAGGTCGCCGCTTCGGTGGCCACCAGGTCGTTGGGGTGGGTGACGGGAACCAGCTCCAGGCCCTTGCCGGTCGGCTTCAGGACGGTGTCGGTCGGCGCGCCGCGGGTGACGAAGGTTTCGTTGCGGTTGAAGCTCTTGATCGTCTTCAGGTCGGCGGCGCCGGCCGGAACCTGCTTGGCGAAGTCGTCGGCGCTGCCGCGGAAGCGCTTGACCTCGCCGTTCTCGGTCCAGCTGGCCATCACGCTGTTGGAGGCGGTGCCGATCTTGTAGGTGCCGGCCTTGGCCAGCTCGACGTCGAACACCGAGCGGTACTGGCCGGTCGAGGCGTTCTTCAGCGGCTCGGTCGAACCGTCCGGGGTGGTGATGACCACGCCGTCCACGCGCATGGCGCGGTGGTCGGGGTAGAACAGCTCGTTGGAGATGGCCGCGTCGATGGTCACCCAGGCGCCGTCGCCCGACAGCACGGTGGCCGAGGGCACGAACCAGGCGCGGTGGGCGTGGGCCGCCAGGGGCAGGGTCAGGGCGACGGTCGCCGCCGTGAGGGCGAGAAGGCGCTTGCGAAGGGTCATGGCGTTTCTCTCTTGCTTATTTGACGGTGACCGAGACGGCGCCGAGCTCGGCCGTCCCCTTGGCGGAGGCGGTCTTGCCGGGCTTGCCCCAGGTGAACGGCACGCGGACGGCCTCGTGGCCGCCGACTTCGCGGGCGGCTTCGACCACCAGGGTGTAGGCGCCCGGCTTCAGCTTCGACAGCTGGCTCTTGGCGCCGCTGAAGGTCACCTTCTGCGGACCCGGCGCGCGGGTGGCCGAGGAGATGCCGTCGGCCGGGAAGCTCATGGTGCGGCCGGCCTTGCGCCACCACTGGCGCATGTCCTTCAGCCACTTCTCGCCCTTGTCCTCCTTGGAGTCCGGGTCGTACCAGACGGCCAGGGTGGCGGCGGCCGTGGCGTCCGGGCCCTCGACCCAGATGGCGACGTAGGGCTTGTGGTACTCGGCCACCGAAAGGCGCGGGATCTCGACGGTGACGTTGAGGTCGGCGGCCATCGCCGGAGCGCCGACGGCGGCGCCGGCGAAGGTCAGCAGGGAGACGGTGCGCTTCACGGAAGGCGGCCTTTCTCTAGAGGTGGACGAACAAGATGATGATCAGGAGCGGAATGGCCAGCCCGGCGGCGGTCAGCGGCCAGGTCATCGGCCGCCCGCGGGCGTGGAACTGAAGCAGGATCAGGCCGGTGACGGTGAAGATCACGCAGGCGCCGGCGAAGATGTCGATGAACCAACTCCAGGCCTTGCCGGTGTTGCGGCCCTTGTGCAGGTCGTTGAGCAGGCTGACCCCGCCGCGGGTGGTCTTCTCGTGCTCGACGGCGCCGGTTTCGCGGTCGATGGCGATCCAGGCGTCGCCGCCGGGGCGGGCCAGGGCCAGATAGACCTCGGCGTCGGACCATTCGCCGACGCGGCGGGCGATATCGGCGTCGACGGCCTTGTCGAGCCAGGTCTCGACCTTGATCGGCAGCGGGCGCTTGCCCTCGGTAGGGCCCGAGGCCAGCTGCGCGATCAGTTCGGGCGGCAGGGTCGCCTTCTTGCTGACGACCTTGGGCTCGGCCTCGATCGAGCCGGCGTGGTTCAGGGTGAAGCCGGTGATGGCGAACAGCAGCATGCCCACGAGGCTGATCGCCGCGCTGATCCAGTGCCACTGGTGCAACTGCTTCAGCCAGAAGGAGCGGCGGTTCTGTTCGGCGGCGGCTTTCACGGGATTCCGGAACGGACGAGCTTCAATGCCGCCGTCCATACTTGAGAGCGACTTGCAATTACAAGACCCGATCGCCTTCCGGCCACGATTGGAAACATTTGCTCACGGATCGGTCCGGCGGATCGCCCTTAGAACCGCCCAATCCCCGCGAAAGCGGGGACCCAGGCTTTTTCTGAAACCCTCGGCGCTCGACGATAAAACACCTGGGTCCCCGCTTTCGCGGGGATTTTACGGAAGGAGAGAGGCGGGCTATGCCTGCCTACCATGGCCAAGCTCGACGACACCTATGATCCGCTGATCCCCGTTCCGGCCGAGCGTCGGGTGTTCGGGACGCGTGACGCCTTCTCGCTGTGGTTCAGCCTGGGCATCGGCCTCCTGGTGCTGCAGGCCGGCGCGTTCCTGGTTCCGGGCCTGAGTCTCGGCATGGCGCTGGCGGCGATCGTCGCCGGCTCGGCGCTGGGCGCGCTGCTGCTGGCGGCGGCCGGCGTGGTCGGGGCCGATACGGGCCTCTCAGCCATGGGCACGCTGCGGCTGGCCCTGGGCGCGCGGGGCGCGGCGGTTCCGGCGGTGCTGAACGCGGTGCAGCTGGTCGGCTGGGGCGCGTTCGAGATCATCGCCATGCGCGACGCCGCCGACGCCTTGGCCAGGCAGACCTTCGGCCTGTCCAACCCGCTGGCCTGGACGGTGCTGTTCGGCGCCCTGGCGACCTGGCTGGCCTTCATGGGGCCGGTGTCGTTCGTGCGGCGGTTCCTGCGCGCCTGGGGGCTGTGGCTGCTGCTGGGCGGGGCCGGCTGGCTGACCTGGCGGCTGCTGGCCCAGCACGATCTGGCCGCATTGTTCGCCAAGGCCGGCACGGGCGAGATGAGCTTCGGCGCGGGCGTCGACCTGGTCGTGGCCATGCCGCTGTCGTGGCTGCCGCTGATCGCCGACTACACGCGTTTTGGCCGCTCCAGCGGGCGGATGTTCCGTGGCAGCGCCGCCGGCTACCTGCTCGCCAACATCTGGTTCATGGGCCTGGGCGCCTGCTACGCCCTGGCCGCCGGGAGCGGGGAGGGGCTGCTGCTGACCGCCCTGGCCGCGGCGGGCGGCGGGATCGCCCTCTTGCTGATCGTCGTCGACGAGACCGACAACGCCTTCGCCGACATCCATTCGGCCGCCGTCTCGACGGCCACCCTTGCGCCAGTGCGGCCCGCGCGCCTGGCCCTGGCCTTCGGCGCGCTGTGCACCCTGATCGCCCTCCTGGCGCCGCTTGCCCGCTATGAAGGCTTCCTGCTGCTGATCGGCTCGGTGTTCGCGCCGCTGTTCGGCGTGCTGCTGACCGACCACTTCGTCGTACGCCGCCGCGGGCCCGAGGCCGCCGCCGCCTTCGCCTGGGGCCTGAACCTGCCGGGCCTTTTGGCCTGGGCGGCCGGGATCGCGGCCTATCAGGGCTTCAGCCGCCTGGCGCCGCAGCTGGGCGCCACCCTGCCGGCGCTTGCGGTTGCGGGGATCGCCTATCTTCTCCTGGGGTTGATCTGGCGGCGACCGAAGGGCTGAACGACCAGCGTCGCCGTAACGCCGTCCGGCCAAGTTCGTCTCGACAAGCGGCCCCTAACAAAAGAAATATCCAGGCATCTTACCGCGAGGGGACGTTCGCGGGCTGCATTGGGGTCGTTTCTTGAAAGCGCTTTTCTTCTCGGTCTCGCTTCTGTCGCTGGTGGGCGGCGCCGCTCTCGCCCAGGACTACCTGCCGCAACCGGCCGCCCCGACGGCGCCGATCGTCGCCCCGCAGGACGTGGCCTATCCGGGCGTGCTGAAGCTGTACGTCGACGCCACCGACCTCGAGCGCAAGATCTTCGACATCAAGCTGACCCTGCCGGTCGCCAAGCCCGGCCCGATGACCCTCTACTATCCGCAGTGGGTTCCGGGCGGCCACTCGCCGCGCAACGACATCGACAAGCTGGCGGGCCTGGTGATCACGGCGGGTGGCCAGACGATCCCGTGGAAGCGCGACGTGGTCGAGGTCAACGCCTTCCACATCGACGTGCCGGCCGGCGTGACCGAGCTTTCCGTCGCCTACAAGTTCCTGTCGCCGGTCGAGACCAAGGTCGGCCGCATGGTCATGACCCCGGACATGCTGAACCTGCAATGGCTGCAGATGACCATGTACCCGGCCGGCCATTTCACCCGCCGCATCACGGTCGAGCCGACCGTCAAGCTGCCGGAAGGCTTCCAGTTCGCCTCGGCCCTGGAGATCGAGAAGACGCAAGGCCAGGTCACCAGCTTCAAGCCGACCACGGTCGAGACCCTGGTCGACTCGCCGATGTTCGCCGGCCGCTACTTCAAGTCGGTCGAGCTTGATCCGGGGGCCAAGGTCCCGGTGCGCCTGAACATGATCGCCGACAAGCCTGAGCTGCTGGAGTTCAAGCCCGAGCAGATCCAGGCCCACAAGAACCTCGTGCAGCAGGCCTACAAGCTGTACGGCTCGCACCACTACGACCACTACGACTTCCTGGTGGCCCTGTCGGACCAGCTGGGCGGCATCGGCCTTGAGCACCACCGGTCGAGCGAGAACCGCGTCGCGCCCAAGTATTTCACCGAGTGGGACAAGACCTATGTCGGTCGCGACCTGCTGCCCCACGAGTTCACCCACTCGTGGAACGGCAAGTTCCGTCGCGGGGCCGACCTGTGGACCCCGACCCTCAACACCCCGATGCGCGACAGCCTGATGTGGGTCTACGAGGGCCAGACCCAATACTGGGGCTTTGTGCTGTCGTCGCGCTCGACCCTGCTCTCCAAGGAGCAGACGCTGGACGCCATCGCCATGACGGCGGCGACCTACGACAACCGTCGCGGCCGCGACTGGCGCCCGGTGCAGGACACCACCAACGACCCGATCATCGCCAGCCGCAAGCCGCTGTCGTGGCTCTCCTACCAGCGCAGCGAGGACTACTACTCCGAAGGCCAGCTGGTCTGGCTCGACGCCGACACGCTGATCCGCGAGAAGACCGGCGGCAAGAAGTCGCTCGACGACTTCGCCAAGGCCTTCTTCGGCGTCGCCGACGGCTCGTACGTGTCGCACACCTACACCTTCGACGACGTGGTCGCGGCGCTGAACGGCGTGGTGGCCAATGACTGGGCGACCTTCCTGAAGGACCGCATCGAGGGCGTGAACCCCAAGGCGCCGCTCGATGGCCTGACCCGGGGCGGCTACAAGCTGGTCTATACCGACACCCCGACCGAATATTTCAAGGCGTCGGAGACCCGGGCCAAGAACACCAACCTGTCCTACTCGCTGGGCCTGACGGTGGGCTCGGACGCGGTGCTGACCGACGTGCAGTGGGATGGTCCCGCCTTCAAGGCCGGCCTGACCCAGGGCCTGACCGTGGTGGCCGTCAACGGCGACACCTATGACGCCGACAAGCTGAAGGCGGCCGTGAAGGCCACCGCCAAGGGCGTTCCGGTCGAGCTGCTGGTCAAGGAAGGCTCGCGCTACCGCACGGTGAAGCTCGACTACAGCGGCGGCCCGCGCTACCCGCGCCTGGAGCGCATCGCCGGCACGCCGGCGCGCCTGGACGACATCCTGGCGCCTCGCAAGTAAGCCTTAAAGAGCCGTCCGGCGCCCGGGGCCGCGAGGCGCCGGACGGCTTTGTTCTCGACATGCGGCCAAGTCTGCCTTGGGGGCCGCATGTCCGATTCCACGAAGTTCGATCGCCGTCAGCTGCTGGTCGGCGCGACCGCCGCCGCCGTCTCCACGGCCCTGCCGGCCATGGCCGCCCCCCAGAAAACGGTTGGGAAGGGCGAGGCGGCCAAGCTCTACGCCCTGTTCGACGCCTTCTTCGACGAGGACCTGACCGAGAGCCCCGAACAGGCGACCAATCTGGGCCTCGACACCGGCGCCCACGCCGGCGCGCGCACGAAGCTGGGCGACCGCTCGATCGCCGCCTGGATCAAGGAGCGCCACGAGCCCGCGCAGCGGCTCAAGCGCCTGAAGGCCATCGACCGCAAGGCGCTGTCGGGCGAGGACGCCGTCAACTTCGACACCGCCGCCTACTATTACGGCGCGCGCGACAAGGCCTCGGGCTTCGACTACGGCGCGGTGTCGCGGCCGTTCGTGGTGACCCAGTTCTACGGCGGCTATTCGTCGGTTCCCAGCTTCCTGGACAACAAGCACGAGGTGAAGTCGGCCGCCGACGCCGACAGCTACCTGGAGCGCATGGCCGGCTTCGCCACCGTGCTCGACCAGGAGAGTGAGCGGGTGGCGGCCGATGCGGCCAAGGGCGTGATCCCGTCGGACTTCATCCTCGACAAGGCCATCGGCCAGCTGAAGCAGTTCCGCGGCCTGGCCCCGGAAAAGAACGTGCTGGTCGCCTCGATGGCCCGCCGGGCCAAGGCCTATGGCGACTACGACGCCAAGGCCGCCGCCCTGCTGACCAGCGCTATCCACCCGGCGCTGGACCGCCAGATCGAGGCCCTGACCGCCGTGCGCGCCAAGGCCGTGCACGAGGCGGGCATGAACCGCTTCAAGGACGGCGAGGCCTTCTACGCGGCCCTGCTGCGCATCTACACCACCACCGAGAAGACCCCCGACGAGGTCCACCGCCTGGGCCTGGAGGAGGGCGCGCAGATCCAGGCGCGGATGGACGAGATCCTCAGGAAGCGCGGCTTCACGCAAGGCTCGGTCGGCCAGCGCATGGCGGCCCTGAAGGACCTGCCGGGCGAGAGCTATCCCAACACCGACGAGGGCCGCGCCCAGATCCTCGCCTACTGCAATCGCCTGATCGCCGAGATGCAGCCCAAGCTGCCGCAATGGTTCGGGATCACGCCGAAGATCCCGGTCGAGGTGCGCCGCATTCCGCCCTATACCGAGGCCGGCTCGTCGGGCGGCTATTACGAGCGCCCGCCGCTGGACGGCTCGCGCCCGGGCGCCTTCTACATCAACCTGCGCGACACGGCCGAGCGTCCCCGCTACGCCCTGCCGACCCTGACCTATCACGAGGCCGCGCCGGGCCATCACTTCCAGCTGGCCCTGACCGCCGAGGGCAGCCTGCCGCGCCTTCGCCAGAACATGTTCTTCTCGGCCAACACCGAGGGCTGGGCGCTCTATGCCGAGCAGGTGGCCATGGAGATGGGGCTCTACGAGACCGACGACCTGGGCCTTCTGGGCATGTACCAGGCGCGCCTGTTCCGCGCCTCGCGCTGCGTCGTCGACACCGGCCTCCACGCCAAGGGCTGGAGCCGCGAAAAGGCCATCGCCTACATGGTCGAGACCGGCGGCGACGACGAGGGCCGCATCACCCGCGAGGTCGAACGCTATTGCGCCAACCCCGCCCAGGCCTGCTCGTACAAGGTGGGGCACACCGTCTGGGCGGCGCTGCGCGAGCGGACCAGGCAGCGCCTCGGCGCCAGGTTCGACATCCGCAAATATCACGACACCGCCCTGCTGGTCGGCCCGACCCCTCTGACCGTGCTGGAGAGCGTGGTCGACGCCTGGTCGGGGTGAGGTCTTTGCATTGAGTTCCTGATTTGTTCCGATAAAGTTGAAGGCGCTTCGGTCACCGATCGGAGCGCCTTTCTCTTTCGGACGATCGGATGGCAGAACTTTAGGTTCGCCGTTGATTGTCTCCCATGGGAGACATGTTATGATCGAGGTGCGCGAGACCGAGGTCTTTCGGCGCTGGATGACGGATCTGCGCGACCTCGTGGCCAAGGCCAGGATCGCTGCCCGTCTCCGGCAACTCGCCTTCGGCTTGCTCGGCGATATCAGCCCAGTGGGAGAAGGGGTTAGTGAACTACGCATCCATGTGGGTCCAGGCTATCGGGTCTACGTGGTCCAGCGGGGCGCGATTTTGATCGTGGTCCTATGCGCCGGAGATAAGGGCTCGCAGGCGCGCGACATCGCCAGGGCGAAGGCGATGGCGCGCGATCTTGAGCAGGATGGAGACGGAGCATGAGCGTCGAGACCCGGCCCTTCGATCCCGCCGTCTATGTGGAGACGCCGGAGGCCGCCGCCGCCTATCTCGACGAGGCCCTGGCGACCAATGACGCGGCCTTCATCGCCGATGCGCTGGGCGTCCTGGCGCGGGCCAAGGGCATGAGCGGGATCGCCGAGGCGGCGGGGCTGGGGCGCCAGAGCCTCTACAAGGCCCTGGCGACGGACGGCAATCCGCGTTTCGACACCGTGCTGAAGGTGTTGGGGGCGCTGGGATTGCGCCTTTCGACCGTTCCGATCGCCGATTGAAGTGACCGGTAACATTTGGGCTTGAGTGGTCAGACAAGCTCTCCCATAGTGTCAGGCAAGACGGCGCGAAGCCGCCGTGACAGACGCTGGGGAAACGCAAGGATGACCACCACCCTTACTCGCCGCACGCTGGGCGTCAGCCTGGCCGCTCTGGGCGCAGCCATGGCGCCCGTGGTGCGGGCGGCTCCGAAAGCGACGGGCGACAAGCCGCTCTACAAGGATCCCGCCCAGCCGGTCGACGCCCGGGTCAAGGACCTGCTCTCGCGGATGACGCTGGAGGAGAAGGCCGCCCAGCTGATCGGCATCTGGCTGACCAAGGCCGCGATCCAGACGCCGACCGGCGACTTCTCGCCCGAGACGGCCAGCAAGAACTTCCCCAATGGCCTGGGCCAGATCTCGCGTCCGACCGACCGCCGGGGCCTGAAGCCGACGACCGAGGTCAACGCCGCCGCCGGGGCCGAGGACGGCTCGGTGGGGCGCAACGCCCCGCAGACGGCCAAATACGTCAACGCCGCCCAGAAGTGGGCGATGGAAAGCACCCGCCTGGGCATCCCGATGCTGATGCACGACGAGGCCCTGCACGGCTATGTCGCGCGCGATGCGACCAGCTTCCCGCAATCGATCGCCCTGGCCTCGACCTTCGATCCGGAGCTGGTCGAGCAGGTGTTCTCGGTGGCCGCCAAGGAGATGCGCGCTCGCGGCTCCAACATCGCCTTGGCCCCAGTGGTCGACGTGGCCCGCGACCCGCGCTGGGGGCGCATCGAAGAGACCTACGGCGAGGACCCGCACGTCTGCGCCGAGATGGGCCTGGCCGCCATCCGCGGCTTCCAGGGCAAGACCCTGCCGCTGGCGCCCGACAAGGTGTTCGTCACCCTCAAGCACATGACCGGCCACGGCCAGCCGGAGAACGGCACCAATGTCGGCCCGGCCCAGATCGCCGAGCGCACCCTGCGCGAGAACTTCTTCCCGCCGTTCGAGCGGGCGGTGAAGGAACTGCCCGTTCGCTCGGTCATGCCCAGCTACAACGAGATCGACGGGGTGCCCTCGCACGCCAACCGCTGGCTGCTGACCGACATCCTGCGCGGCGAGTGGGGCTTCGAAGGCGCGACGATGAGCGACTACTTCGCCATCAAGGAGATCATCACCCGCCACAAGCTGACCGACCAGCTGGCCGACACGGCGGTGATGGCGATGAACGCCGGCGTCGACGTCGAGCTGCCCGACGGCGAGGCCTATGTGCTGCTGCCGCAGCTGGTGAGGTCGGGCCGCATCCCCGAGGCCGCCGTCGACGCGGCTGTGGCGCGGGTGCTGAGGATCAAGTTCGAAGGCGGTCTGTTCGAAAATCCGTATGCGGATGAAAAGACCGCCGACGCCAAGACCGCCACGCCGCAAGCCGTCGCCCTGGCCCGCGAGGCGGCCCGCAAGGCGGTGGTGCTGCTGAAGAACGACAAGGGCCTGCTGCCGCTGGACGGCAGGAAGATCAAGCGCCTGGCGCTCCTGGGCACGCACGCCAAGGACACCCCGATCGGCGGCTATTCCGACGAGCCGCGCCACGTGGTCTCGGTGCTGGAGGGCCTCTCCGCCGAGGCCAAGGCGCAAGGGTTCGCCCTCGACTACGCCGAGGCCGTGCGGATCACCGAAAAGCGCGTCTGGGCCGCCGACGAGGTCAAGCTGGTCGATCCGGCCGTGAACGCCAAGCTCATCGCCGAAGCCGTCGAGGTGGCGAAAAAGGCCGACGTCGTGGTCATGGTGCTGGGCGACAACGAGCAGACCAGCCGCGAGGCCTGGGCCGACAACCACCTGGGCGACCGCGACAGCCTCGACCTGGTGGGTCAGCAGAACGACCTGGCCCGCGCCATCTTCGCCCTGGGCAAGCCGACCGTGGTGCTGCTGCTGAACGGCCGTCCGCTGTCGGTGAACCTGCTGGCGGAAAAGGCCGACGCCCTGGTCGAGGGCTGGTACCTGGGCCAGGAGACCGGCAGCGCCGCCGCCGACGTGCTGTTCGGCCGGGCCAATCCGGGCGGCAAGCTGCCGGTCAGCATCGCCCGTGACGTCGGCCAGCTGCCGATCTACTACAACCGCAAGCCCACGGCCCGCCGCGGCTACCTGTTCGATCGCGCCACCAGCCCGCTCTATCCGTTCGGTTTCGGGCTGTCCTACACCAGCTTCGACATCGCCGCGCCGCGCTTGTCGAAGGCCCGCATCGGCCAGGGCGAGAGCACGACGGTGTCGGTCGAGGTGACCAACACCGGCAAGGTCGCCGGCGACGAGGTGGTGCAGCTCTACGTCCACGACGAGGCGGCCTCGGTCACCCGTCCGGTGCTGGAGCTGAAGCACTTCAAGCGGGTGACGTTGGCGCCCGGCGAGAAGAAGACGGTCAGCTTCGAGGTCAAGCCGTCGGATCTTTGGATGTGGAACCTGGCCATGAAGCGGGTTGTCGAGCCGGGCGATTTCTCGATCCTGGTGGGACCGAACTCGGTTGACCTGAAGTCGGCTAAGCTGACGGTGGCTTGAAGACGCTCCCCCTGAAGGGGGAGCTGTCGGCGAAGCCGACTGAGGGGGAAGTCGTTGCTGAAGCGGCTAGCGCTGCGGAAGCTGAAAACGGCCCCCCTCCGGCCCTCTGGGCCACCTCCCCCAGGAGGGGAGGATTTATAAGTAAGAGCCGTCACAGACGGCCGAGGGAGTGAGTCACATGCGCCGCGTCGCGCCGATCCTGCTGGCCGTGCTGATGGCTACGCCCGCCGCCGCCCAGGGGCCGTTGCTGAACGGGCTGTTCGCCGACCATGCGGTGGTGCAGCGCGGCCGGCCGTTGCCGGTGTTCGGCGAGGCGAGGCCTGGCGAGGCTGTGACCGTCACCCTCGGCGACAAGATGGCCACGGCGAAGGCCGGCGCGAACGGCGCCTGGCGGGTCGACCTGCCGGCGATGACGGCGGGCGGGCCCTACACCCTGGAGGCCAAGACCGCCTCGGGCGCGAGCCAGACGGTCGGCGACGTGCTGGTCGGCGACGTCTGGCTGTGCTCGGGCCAGTCGAACATGGAGCTGCCGGTCGAGCGCGGCAACAACTCGTGGTCCGAGATCCGTTCGGCCAACGACGACGGCCTGCGCATGGCCTATGTCGACCACGCCGACAGCCGCTCGCCGCGCACGACCTTCGCCAAGCCGCCGGCCTGGAAGGCGGCCAAGCCCGAGGCCGTCGGGTCGTTCTCGGCCGCCTGCTACTACATGGCCCGCGAACTGCGGAAGACCGACAAGACGCCGCTGGGCCTGGTGCACGCCTCGTGGGGCGGCTCGGCCATCGAGGCCTGGCTCAGCCCGGCCGCCCTGCGCAAGGCCGGCGACTACGACAACGACATCGCCACCCTGGAGCTGTCGCTGAAGGACCGTCCGGCCGCCGACCGCCGCTGGGGCGAGACGATCAAGGCCTGGTGGAGTTTGCGCCACAA
This sequence comes from Caulobacter radicis, assembly GCF_003094615.1. Classification (GTDB taxonomy): domain Bacteria; phylum Pseudomonadota; class Alphaproteobacteria; order Caulobacterales; family Caulobacteraceae; genus Caulobacter; species Caulobacter radicis. Next base: position 103,574 of record NZ_QDKO01000032.1, read on the forward strand.
AGGCGCGGCCGGTGGGCCATGGGCCGGCGACGGCGCCTGGACGCCCGCGCCGCAGGGCCTGGGCGTCTGGGAAAGCTGGGGCGTGCCGGCCCTGGCCGACTTCAACGGCATGGTCTGGTTCGAGGCCACGGCGACGCTGACGGCGGCGCAGGCGAAAGGCGCCGCCAGCCTCGAGATCGGCATGGTCGACGAGGTCGACACCACCTATGTCAATGGCGTGGGGGTCGGCTCGACCTCCGGCGCGGGCACGGTGCGGGTCTATCCGGTGGCGGCCGGGACGCTGAAGGCCGGCGCCAACCGCATCGTCGTTTCGGCGCTGGACACCTACGCCAACGGCGGGATGTACGGCGACGCCGCCCGCGCCCTGGTGCTGGCCGACGGGACGCGGATCCCGCTGACGACCTGGCGCTATCAGGTCGAACCCAAAGAGACCGGCGAGCCGCCGCGCGCGCCGTGGGACACGCTGTCGGGGGTCTCGACCCTCTACAACGGCATGCTGGCGCCGATGGGCCCCTACGCCTTCAAGGGCTTCGCCTGGTACCAGGGCGAGAGCAACACCGGCCGGCCGCAGACTTACGAGCCGCTGCTGCGCGAACTTCTGGCCGAGCGTCGCGTCGGCCAGGCCGCCGACATGCCGGCCCTGGTGGTGCAGCTGGCCAACTACGGCAAGCCGCAGCTGGCGCCGGAGGAGTCCTGGTGGGCCCAGGTGCGCGAGGCCCAGCGCCTGGCCGTGGCCAAGGACGGTCACGCGGCCCTGGCGGTGATCACCGACATCGGCGATGCGTCCGACATCCACCCGACCAACAAGCAGGACGTCGGCAAGCGCCTGGCCCGGGGCGCGAGGCGCCTGGCGGGACAGGCGGTCACGACCGGACCGTCGCCGGTCTCGGCCCGCCGCGTGGGCGACACGGTCGAGGTGCGCTTCGAGCAGGTTGCCGAGCGCCTGGCGACGCGCGGCTCGGACAGGGCCATCGGTTTCGAGCTGTGCGACGCGGCCGGCTGCCGGTTCGCCGACGCCCGGGTCGAGGGCGACCGGGCCGTGGTCGCCATCCCCGCGGGCCTGACCCCGACCAAACTGCGGTTCGCCTGGGCCGATGCGCCGACCTTCAACGTCTTCGACATGGCCGGCCTGCCGCTGGGTCCGTTCGAGATCGCGGTCGCCCCGTGAGCAAGGGCGTCACGGGCCTGCGCACCGCCGTCTCGGCTTTGGCCCTGGCCGCCGCCGTGGCGGCCGCGGCGGCGCTGGCGGCGCCGACCGCCGCGCGTTCGGCCGAAGCTGGCGCGGTGTCCGAGAAGCCGGTCGCCGGCGGCTTTGGGCTGATCGAGGGCGGCAAGCTCGCGCGGGTCGAGGCCGACGTCACCGACTGGCCCGGCGTGCTGCGCGCGGTGCAGGGCTTGCGCGGCGATCTCTCCAAGCTCTCGGGCGGGGCCCAGCCGGCCAAGGACGCACCGGTCGTCATCGTCGGCACGCTGGGCAAAAGCGCGCAGATCGACGCCCTGATCGCGGCCGGCAAGCTGGACGTCTCGGCGCTGAAGGGGCGCTGGGAAGGCTTCGTCCAGCAAGTGGTCGACAACCCGCGTCCGGGGCTCGCCCGCGCCCTGGTCATCGTCGGCGCCGACAAGCGCGGGACGATCTTCGGGGCCTATGACCTGTCCGAACGGGCCGGCGTCTCGCCCTGGACCTGGTGGGCCGACGTGCCGATTCCGGTGCGACGCGACCTGACGGTGGCGCCGGGCGCGCGGTTGCAGGCGCCGAAGGTGAAGTACCGGGGCATCTTTCTGAATGACGAGAACCCGGCCCTCTACGGCTGGGCCAACGCCACGTTCGGCGGCTTCAACCACGCCTTCTACGAGCGGGTCTACGAACTCGTGCTGCGGCTGAAGGGCGACTATCTGTGGCCGGCCATGTGGGGCAAGGCGCTCTATGACGACGACCCGCTGAACGCGGTGCTGGCCGACGAGATGGGCGTGGTTATCGGAACCTCGCACCACGAGCCGATGATGCGGGCCCACGTCGAGTGGGAGCGCTACGGCCAGGGGCCGTGGGACTATTCGAAGAACCCCGACGCCCTGCGCCGCTTCTGGCGCGAGGGCGTCGAGCGGATGGGCGCCAATGAGAGCCTGGTCACGGTCGGCATGCGCGGCGACGGCGACGAGCCGATGACGCAAGGCACGGCCACCAGGCTGCTGGAGAGCATCGTCGCCGACCAGCGCGCGATCATCGGCGAGGTCACCGGCAAGGATCCCTCGGCGACCCCGCAGGTCTGGGCGCTCTACAAGGAGGTGCAGGACTATTACGACGCCGGGATGCGGGTTCCGGGCGACGTGACCCTGCTGTTCGCCGACGACAACTGGGGCAACATCCGCAGGCTGCCGAAGCCCGGAGAGACCCGGCCGGGCGGCTACGGCGTCTACTACCACTTCGACTATGTGGGCGGGCCGCGGAACTACAAGTGGCTCAATACCAACCAGATCGAACGCACCTGGGAGCAGATGAAGCGCGCCGACGACCACGGCGCCGACCGCCTCTGGATCGTCAATGTCGGCGACCTCAAGCCCATGGAGCTGCCGACCGAGTTCTTCCTCGACCTGGCCTGGGATCCGGACGCCATGTCGGTCGACAAGCTTGCGACCTACAGCCGCGACTGGGCGGCGGCGCAGTTCGGCCCCGGGAATGCGGACGAGATCGCGGGACTGCTGGACGGCTACACCAAGCTCAACGCGCGGCGGAAGCCCGAGCTGATCGACGCGGCGACCTTCAGCCTGGTCAATGATCGCGAGGCCGAGCGGGTCGAAGCCGAGTGGGCCGCGCTGGAGGCCCGCGCCGACGTGGTGCGCGCGCTGCTGCCCAAGGCCCAGGACGACGCCTTCTTCCAGCTGGTCTGGTTCCCGATCATGGCCAGCGCCAACCATACCCGGCTCTATCTCGCCGTCGGCCGCAACCGGCTCTACGACGCGCAGGGGCGTGCCGCCTCGCTGGCCCAGGCCGACTTGGCCGAGCGGCTGTTCGCCCGCGACGCCGAGCTGACCGGCCAGTACCACGCGATCGGCGGCGGCAAGTGGGTCCACATGATGGACCAGACCCACATCGGCTACACCGGCTGGCAGCAGCCCGAACGGAACACCTTGCCCGCCCTGGCCCGCAACGTCCTTTATCGCGGCGTGCTGATGGGCGTCGCCGTCGAGGGGCGCGAGGCGCGGGTCGACGCCGAGCAGGGCGCCGACCTGCCGCCGCTGACGCGTTGGGGCCCAACGTCGCGCTGGATCGACGTGTTCAATCGCGGGCCGTCGCAGATGACGTTCGAGGTCAGCGCCGGCGCGCCGTGGCTGAAGCTGTCGCGCGGCCCGGCCGGCGACTGGGGCGATACGCGGCTGGAAGTCTCGGTCGACTGGGCCAGGGCGCCCAGGGGCGTGCACCGCGTCCCGATCACCCTCAAGGGGCCGGGCGGGCAGCAGGCCGTGGTGACGGCGGTGGTCGACAACACGGCCCGCAAGCCGGCCAGGGGCGCCTTCGTCGAGGCCGGCGGGCCGCTGGCCATCGAGGCCGAGCACTACGTCCGGGCGACCTCGGTGGATGGCGTTGCGTGGAAGACCATCCCCAATCTCGGCCGCACGCTGTCGGGCGTAGCCGGCTATCCGACCACGACCGCGCCCAGCGCGCCGGGGAAGGGGGCGATGCTCGAATACCTGGTCGATTTCGAGAAGGCCGGGCCGGTCGACCTGACCGTGCTGGTCTCACCGGGCCTGGACGTCACTGGCGGGACGGGGCCGCGTTTCGCGGTGTCGATCGGCGATGCGCCGCCGGTGGTGGTCAACACCATCCCCGACCCTTCGGAGAAGGCCTGGGGCAAGGCGGTGGCGGATAATGTCCGTTTGCTGACGATATCGCTGCCGGTCCCCTCGGCGGGCGCGCATCGCGTGCGGCTGTGGCGGGTGGATCCGGGCGTGGTGTTCCAACGGCTGGTGATCTCGCGCGGCGCGGTGGCGGGGAGTTATCTCGGGCCGCCGGAGGGGATGCGGGTGCGCTAAACAGGTACCTCCCCCTGTGGGGGAGGTGATCGCGAAGCGATCGGTGGGGGGAGTAGTTGCGAGGTTGGCCGAAGCCTCGGCAACTGAGAACGGCCCCCCACCGGCCTTCGGCCGCCTCCCCCAGAGGGGGAGGGCCTAATTCTTCAGCGAAAACTCCACCGGCGCGTCCATCTCGATCCGCTCGCCCTTGATCGTGTGCGGCGGGGCGGGGAAGGGATCGGCGCGGGCGACCATGGCCCGGACCTCGGCGTCGAGCAGGGCGTGGCCCGTCGGGCCGGTCAGGCGGCAGTCCAGCACGTGGCCGGCGCGGTCGAGGACGAAGGTCACCTGCGCCACGCCCTGCTGTTTCCGCATGCGAGCGGCCTTGGGATAGGTCTTGTGGGCTTCCAGCCAGGCGCGGACCCTCGCGGCATAAGCGGTGCTGGTTCCGGCGTGGGCCTGCACGCTGTCGGCGTCGCGCCGGCCGGCGGGAGGCTTGGCGGCGGAGGCGTCCATGGCCCGGGCGGCGGCCGGCACGGCGGCCTGGGCCGCGGCGGGCGGCGTCGGGCGCGGAGGCGCTTCCGAGGGGGGAGCGGGGGAGGGCGGCGCGGGTTGGGTCAGCCAGCCGTCGGGACGCGGCGGCAGCGGCTTGGGCGCGGGCTTTTCCGGCTGCGAGGGCTGCGGCGGCGTAGGCTCGCTTTCCGGCGTCGGGGCCGGCGCGGCGTCGGGCGAGGTGGCGTTGTCGAGGGTGTCGAGCGCCGGGTCGCCAAGAGAGATCAGCATGGCCGCGTCGTCCATGGGCGCGAGGACGGGCCTCTGCTCCCACTGGACGACGGCCAGCCCGAGGGCGCCGTTGATGACCAACGACGCCCCCGTCGCCCAGGCTCGAACATGCCAGGGCGTCTTCATGGCTGGAGCCCGTCCCGACCTGACGATGTCAGGCCGGGGCTCCAGTTTATGCTTGGACGCATTTTCTTCACGCGAACCGGAGTCCACTTCGCTCGAAAATGCTTCAGAACGTCTTGCCGAGCGTGAGCTTGACCGTCCGGCCCTCGGCGTCCAGCGACGACAGGTGGCGGCGGAAGTTCTTGTCGAACAGGTTGTCGACCCCGGCCTGCACCTCCAGGCCCTTCAGCGCGCCGTCCTGCGGCTTCCAGGTCAGGAACAGGTTGTGCACCGAATAGCCCGGCGTGCGCAGCGAGGCGGTGGTGGTCTCGTTCTGGTCGTCGGCGAACTCGCCGCGCCAGCCGGCCGTCAGGTTGTGGCTCGGGAAGACGTAGCCGACCGTCAGGTTCAGGGTGTCGGCCGGGATGGTGTTCAGCGGCGCGCCGCTCGTGCGGTTCTCGCCGTCGATCACCGACACCGCGCCACGCACGAACAGCTGCTTGGCGCCGTACTCGGCCTCGACCTCGACGCCCGAATAGCGGGCCTCGCCGATGTTGACGAAGTAGCTGGAGGTCGCCGTGCCGCGGGCGATCAGGTTGCTGACGTCGTTGCGGAAGAGGGTGGTCTTGATCCGCGCCTGGTCGCCCTGGCCGAACAGGTTGCGGAACTGCAGCGTGCCGCCGACCTCGTAGTTGTCCGACTCCTCGGGCTTGAGGTTGAGGCTGTAGTTGCTAGCCGTCGCCGAGGTGCGGCTGTAGATCTCGTCCAGCACCGGCATGCGCACGGTGTGGGCGATCGAGCCGAACACCGAAGCCCATTCGGTCAGGCTGTAGAGGGCGGCGATCTTCGGCGAGACACCGTTGTCCTTGATCTCGCGGCTGGTGGTCACGCCCAGGCCCGGCTGCAGCTTGGTCCAGTCGACGCGGACGCCGGGGATGACGGTCAGCTTGCCGTAGGTGACCTCGCCCTGGGCGAACAGGCCGTACTTCTCCATGTCGCCTTCGGGGTGGGTGGCCGCCCCGTGGTTGGTGCCGGTGGCGGTGCGGCGCGGGTTGCGGCGCTCCTGCTTGTAGGCCTGGGCGCCGACGGTCAGGAAGGCGACGCCGTCGCCGGCGAACTGGAACTCCGAGGTGTTCTGGGCGCGACCCTGCAGGGTCTTGTACGAGAACTCCGACTCCAGCACCCCCGACAGGAAGGTGGTGTCGGTCTGGTTGACCTTGCTGTTGGCGTAGGAGACCTGGGCCTCGAAATCGAGCAGGTCGTTACCCTCGAAGGCGTTCTGGTAGCCGATCACGGCCGTGTCGTCGGTGGTCTTGCGGCGCACCGGCGTCGTGGCCATGGCCTCGGACTGGTCGTAGATCTGGACGCTGTCGTTCTTCCAGTTCTGGTACGAGGCCCAGAGGCTGTGGTCCTTGCCGAAGGTGTAGCGGCCCTTCAGCAGGTAGCTGTCGGAGGTGGCGTTGGAGGCCGGCACGACCTGGCCGTTGCCGTTCTCGTACTCGTCGCTGCGGCGGCTGGTGTACATGCCCAGCACTTCCAGCTTTTCGGTCGGCTTGAAGGCCAGGATGCCCGAGCCGAAGCGGGCCTCGGCGTTGCTCTCGACGCCGCCGCGCAGGCGCACGGCTAAGCGGTCGTCGCCTTGCAGGAAGTCCGAGGCGTCCTTGCTGGTGAAGCTGACCACGCCGGCCAGGGCGCCCGCGCCGTAGAGGGTGGACGAGGCCGGGCCACGCAGCACCTCGACGCGCTTGTAGAACTCGGGGTCGCTGAAGAACGCGCCCATCCGGTACTGCTCGAAGAATTTCGTGACGCCGTCGATCTGCATCAGGATGCGGCTGTCGCTGTCGGCCAGGCCGGTGCCCATGCCGCGGATGTTGAAGCCCTGACCCAGGGCGCCGACGCCGCCCATGGTGTTGACGCCGGGGATGCCGGCCAGGAGGTCGCCGATGGTCGAGGCCTGGGCCTGGTCGATGGCGTCCTGGTCGAGCGTGGTGACGGCCTGGGGCGTGTCGATCGCCACCTTCTCCTGGCCGGCCGAGACGACGACCTTGCCCAGCGACAGCTTGCTGGTGGTGACGGCCTCTTCGGGCGCATCGGCGGTCTGGGCGTGGGCGAGGCCGGCGAGAACGAGGTTGGCGACGCCGGCCAGCAACAGGCCGCGCGTCCGGTTGGAAATGCGCATACGAATATCCCCGTATATAAGCGAATAAGAATCATTCGCACTATCTGGGCGAGCGACTCCCGACAGAGCGCCTCGCCGAACGGCGACGCTTTTGGTCGCCTTTCCGCCTTAATGCAAGTGACTCTTAATAGCGAGTTGATGCGAGGGTGCAAAAGTGGGCGGACAGGGGCGGCGGCCTTTGTGTCCTGTCGCGTTTGCGCGCACCTTGCGCCGGGGTCGTTCGAGAGGCCCGGGTGGAGATCACGGCATGGCCAAGCTCGTCTTCGGCATGAACCAGTCCCTCGACGGCTATGTCGACCACATGGGCTTTGGTCCGGATCCCGTGCTGTTCCAATACTTCGTCGACCAGGCGCGGAGCCTGACGGGCAGCCTGTATGGCCGCCGCCTCTACGAGATCATGAGCTACTGGGACGACGAGCACCCGGAGTGGGACGAGGCCAGGCGCGACTTCGCGGCGGCCTGGCGCGGTTGCCCCAAATGGGTGGTGTCGCGCTCGCTGACGTCCGTCGGGCCGAACGCGTCGTTGCTCGAGGGCGATCTTGCGACGGCCGTCCGCGCGCTGAAGGATCGCCACGACGGGGTGATCGAGGTCGGCGGACCGGACTTGGCCCGAAGCCTGACCAAGCTTGGCCTGATCGACGAGTACAAGATCTATTTGCACCCCGTGGTGCTGGGCGAGGGGGCGCCGTTCTTCGCGGGCTCCAAGCCCAAGCTGCGCCTAGTGGACAGCACCCGGATCGGCAACGAGGTCGTCAGGCTGACCTACGTGCCTGCGTAGCGGGGAAGGGGCGGATCTGTTTCGTATTTGATGGCGCGGATACTTCACTCGTCATCCCGGCCGGAGGACCGCGTAGCGGACCGTAGAGCCGGGACCCAGAGGCCGCCTGCGGTGCGCCGGCCCCTGGGTCCAGGATAAGCCCTGCGGGCTTTCCGGGATGACGAGCCGTTTGGGTGAGAAGGCGCCCTGGGGAGCGCCGACCCTCAAATCCCCTTCCACTCGTCGATCACCGAGGCCAGCACGTCGAGCGGCATGGTGCCGGCGGTCAGGCCTGTGTCGTGGAAGCCCTTGAGGCTGAACCTGTCGCCCAGGCGCTTTTGGGCGCGGGCCCGGCTTTCCGTCCAGGTGCGCCAGCCGAGCATGTAGCTGGACGCCTGGCCCGGCTGGACGCAGTAGCGCTCGATCTCGCGGGTGACCGAGCTTTCGGCGTCGCCCAGCGTCTCCGACATGTAGGCGATGGCCCGCTCGCGGCTCCAGCGCTTGGCGTGGATGCCGGAGTCGAGCACCAGCCGCGAGGCGCGGAACAGCATCGAGGCGATGTAGCCGAGCTGGCCCAATGGATCGTCCTTGTAGGCCCCCATCTCGTCGGCCAGCTCCTCGGCATAGAGCGCCCAGCCTTCCGAATAGCCCGAGAAGATCGGCAGGCGGCGCAGGGTGGGGATGCCCGGCGCCTCCATCATCAGGGCGTTCTGCAGGTGGTGGCCGGGGATGGCCTCGTGGAACACCAGGGTCGGCAGGTCGAAACGCGGCTGCTCGGCCGTGTCGCGCAGGTTGATCGAGAACAGGCCAGGGCGCGAGCCGTCCAAGCTGGGCGGGGTGTAGTAGGCGCCGGGCGCGCCGCTCTCGATCGACGGCGGGATGCGCTGGATCTTCACCCCGGCCTTGGGCAGGCGGCCGAAATAGCCGGGCAGGCGCTCGCGCATGGCCTGGGTCTTGGCCTCCAGGTCGGCCAGCAGGGCGGCGGCCGGCGTCGTCGTTGGGATAGAGATTGGCCGGGTCGCGACGCAGGGCGGCGATGCGGGCGCCGACCGGGCCCTGCGTCAGGCCGCGGGCCCTGAGGATGGCGTCGGCGCGGGCGCTGAACCGAGCAACCAGCTCCAGGCCCAGGCGGTGGATCTCCTCGCCGGCCAGGTCGGTGGTCGTGGCCGAGCGCACGGCGTAGCGGTAGTAGGCCTCGCCGTCCGGCAGGCGCCAGACGCCGGCGTCGTGGGTCGCGGTGGGCAGGGCGGCGGTCAGCAGGTCGGCCTGGCGGCGTAGGGCCGGATAGACCTCGGCCTCGACGATCTTCGATGCGCGGGCTTCCCACTCGCCGGGGATGGCGGCAGTGCGGCGGGTGAGGCCCGTCACCAGCTCGGACCTGGCCGGGGCCGGCGCCAGCAGGGCCGAGAACTGGGCCAGGGTGGTGCGCAGCACGAAGTCGGGCGGGGTGGCGCCCTTGGCGAAGTCGGCGCGAGCCCGGGCGGTTTCCTGGTCGAGCAGCCCGGCGAAGGCCGACAGGCGCGAGAGGTAGGCCTCGGCGTCTTCCTTCGTCTTCACCGGATGGGTGTCGGCCAGGAAGCTGGGCACGGCGCGATAGGCGCCCGACAGCTGCGAGACGATGTAGGGCACGGCGACGCCGACGTTCGGATCGCCGAACGGCATGGCGTAGCTCTGCAAGGTGGTGTCGGCCAGATAGGCGGCCGAGCGATGGTTGACCCGGTCCATGCCGGTCAGGGCCTTGGCGTCGAAGGTCGCAAGCTGGGCCTGCAGGTCGACGAACAGCTGGCGGGTGCGGGCGATCCCGGCCGGCGAGCGGTCGTCCAGCCTGCCGCGCGCGGCGGCGTTGGGGCCGGCGTCCATGCCCGTCAGGGTCATCAGCTGCGGCGAGTCGAGCATCGCCTTGCCGATCAGGCCCTCCAGCACGGCGGTCAGGCGCTCGCCCTCGGTCTCGCGGGCCAGGGCGGGGACGGGCGCGGCCAGGGCGGCGGCGGACGCAAGGAAAGAACGGCGGTCGATCATGGGCTCGGTTGTACCCTGCGCCGCGTTTCGCGCCAGGGATGATGTGGCTGGGACGGAATGACCAAGGACAATCCGCGCCGCTTGAGCTAAAGCCTGAAGCGTGACCCGGCCGACCTTCCATCGCTGGACCAACGCCCGCGCCGTCTTCATGACGCTCGCGGCGCTGGCGGTCGCCTTGAAGGTGCTGATCCCGGCCGGCTTCATGACCGCGCCGGAACCGCGCAACGGCCTGCCCTTCGCCCTGGTGCTCTGCACCGGCCAGGGGGCCATGGTCGTCGCGCCCGGCGAGCGCCTGGATCACAAGAAGGGCTCCGACGAGAAGCCCGCCGACGCCCCCTGCGCCTTCGCGGCCCTGGGTGCGGCCATGGGCGCGCCGCCGGCTGACCTAGCCGTCGCGCCGGTCGAGTTCGTCGCCTATGCCACCCAGCCGCAGCCGGCCCGCGTCGTCCACCTGGCCCCCGGCCGGGGCCTGGCCGCGCCGCCGCTGCCGGCCAGAGGTCCTCCCAGCCTGCTGATCTGACCGCCGGTCGCGCGACCGGCGGAGCGCCCGGCCGCGCGCCGGGCCCGTAACGCCGCGCGCGAGACCGCGCCCGGCCAAGATCCGCCTGCTGATGGCCGTGCGAGGCGCGGCCCAAGGACCCGAAGATGAAATCCGTTCTCCTGGCCGCCTGCGCCCTGTCCGCGCTCGTCCCGGCCGCCGCCTTCGCCGAGACCCCCGACGACGCCGAGGCCGCCGTCTCGTCGGTGATCGTCACCGCCCGTCGCAACGCCGAAGATCCCTCCGTCGTCGCCGACGCCCGCAAGCGCCTGTCCGAAACCCCCGGCGCGGTGTCGGTGATCTCGCAGGAGGCCTATGCCAGCCGCCAGGCCCTGGCGCTGGATGACATGCTGCGCGATGCTCCCGGGGTCTACGCCCAGCGCAAGTGGGGCGGCGACGTGCGCATCTCGATCCGCGGCTCGGGGATCGGCAACGCCAGCCACAACCGTGGTCTTTTGCTGGCCCAGGACGGCGTGCCGCTGAACGAGGCCGACGGCTATGGCGACAGCCAGATCGCCGATCCGCTGAACACCCGCTACGCCGAGGTCTATCGCGGCGGCAACGCCCTGCGCTTCGGCGGCGCCTTGCTGGGCGGGGCGATCAACATGGTCACGCCCACGGGCAAGGACGCCGGCTTCAACGCTCGCCTGCGCGTCGACGGCGGCTCGTTCGGGCTGATCCGCGAGCACGCCGCCGTGGCCGGCCAGTCGGGCGACTGGGACCTCTATGCCGCCGCCACCAACCAGACCAGCCAGGGCTGGCGCTCGCAGAGCCAGCAGAACATCCAGTTCGCCACCCTGAACCTGGGGCGCAGCTTCGGGCAGGACCGCGAGGTGCGTTTCATCCTCAACGGCTCCAACATCGCCCAGGAGATCCCGGGCGCCCTGACCCTGGCGCAGTTCCAGGCCAATCCGCGCCAGAGCGCGGCCGCCAGCCTCGCCAACGACCAGGGCCGCAACCAGCGCGGCCTGCGCGGCTCGCTGCGCACCACCTGGCGCCTCGACGAGCACACGGTGTTCCAGGGCGCGGTCTATGCGGTGTGGAAGGATCTGGACCACCCGATCTTCCAGGTCATCGACCAGCAGAGCCGCAACTACGGCGCCTTCGGGCGGCTGGACTGGGACGGCGAGGTCGGCGGGCTGAAGGCCGACGCCTATCTGGGCGCCTGGTATCGCCAGGGCGACCTGGACTCGGCCTTCTACACCAACGTCCGGGGCGGGCGCGGCGCGCTCCAGTCGCTGTCGCTGCAGAACGCCAAGGCCGCCGACGTGTTCGGCGAAGGGCGCCTGTTCGTCACCGACCACGTGATCCTGGTCGGGGGCCTGACCTGGGGCCGGGCCGAGCGCGACTACCAGAGCTTCAAGGTTCCGGCCGCGGCCTCGACCTTCAACCTGACGGCCGACAAGGACTATGAGTGGGTGTCGCCGCGGGTGGGCGTGCTGTGGCAGGGCGACGACGGCTCGCAGCTGTTCGCCAACGTCACCCGCTCGGTCGAGCCGCCGAACTTCAGCTCGCTGTCGCCGAGCAATGTGGGCTTCGCGCCGATCCAGGCGCAGGAGGCCTGGACCGCCGAAGCGGGTGCGCGCGGCCATCGCGGAGCCTTCACCTACGACCTGACCGCCTATCGCGCCAAGCTGAAGCACGAGCTGTTGCAGTTCGCGGTCGACAGCCAGCATCCGGCCGCCACCTTCAACGCCGACGACACCATCCACCAGGGGATCGAGGCGGCGCTGGACTGGGCCTTCGCGCCGCGCTGGCGCCTGCGCCAGACCTACACCCTGTCGGACTTCCGCTTCGACGGCGACGCCCAGTACGGCGACAACCGCCTGCCCATCGTGCCCAAGCACTTCTACCGGGCCGAGCTGCGTTACGACGCGGCCGCCGGCTGGTTCCTGGCCCCGTCGGTGGAGTGGTCCGCCAGCGACCAGTGGATCGACTACAAGAACACCAGGACCGCGCCGTCCTACGCGATCCTCAACCTCAACGCCGGCTGGAAGGCGACCGACAAGGTCTCGCTGTTCCTCGACGCCCGCAATTTGACGGACGAGGCCTATGTGTCCAACGTCCAGGCGGCCACCACCTGGACCGCCGCGACCGCGGCCGTCTGGCCGGGCGACGGCCGCTCGGTGTTCGGCGGCGTGACGGTGTCGTTCTGACCATGGCGACGGCGAGTGAAACCCCGGCCGGCGAGGTCTACCGCGCCTTCTGGCGCTGGCACTTCTATGCCGGCCTGCTGGTGCTGCCGGTCCTGATGCTGCTGGCCCTGACCGGCGGGCTCTACCTGTTCAAGGACGAGCTGACCGCGATCGTGCAGCGGCCTCTGGCGGTGGTGGCCGATGGGCCGGGCACGACCCGGCCGTCGGCCTGGATCGCCGCCGCCGAGGTGGCGGCGGGCGGCAAGGTCCGGCAGCTGGTGATACCGGCGCGCGGCGACCGCGCCGTGCAGCTGGCGCTCGACACCGACGACGGCGCGCGGACGGCCTATGTCGATCCGCACAGCGGCCAGGTGCTGGGCGTCGGCGCGCCCGGCGGCGTCATGGGTGTGGTCAAGCGGCTGCACAGCCTGGACATCGCCGGACCGGTCGCCAACCTGCTGGTCGAGATCGTCGCCGGCTGGGCCATCGTGCTGGTGGCCACGGGCGTCTTCCTGTGGTGGCCGCGCGGGCGAGGCGGCGGCGTGGTGACCGTGCGCGGCGCGCCGTCCAGGCGCGTCTTCTGGCGCGACCTGCACGCGGTGACCGGCATCTTCGCGGGGCTGGTCATCGTGTTCCTGGCGGCCACCGGCATGCCGTGGTCGGCCGTCTGGGGCAAGGAGGTACGCCAGCTGACCACCCAGGCCGGCTGGGGGCGTCCGCGTCCGCCGGTCGCCCAGCCGCACCATGCCGGCGAGGCCCCGAGCGAAGGCGTGCCGTGGGCGCTGCAAACCCATGCCGCGCCTGCTTCGGGCCACGGCCACATGAGCCTGGGCGTCGACGCCGTGGTGGAGCGGGTGAAGGCCGCCGGCCTGACCGACGGCTTCACCCTGACCCTGCCCAAGACCCACGGCGGGACCTGGACGGCGGCCTACATGCCCGACCAGGTCGAACGCACCCGCACCCTCTATCTCGACGGCGGCGACGGCCGCGTGATCGCCGACCTGCGCTATCGCGACTTCGGACCGGCGGCCAAGGTCATCGAGTGGGGCATCGCCGTCCACCAGGGCCAGCAGTTCGGCCTCTTCAACAAGCTGCTGATGCTGGCTGGCTGCATCGCCGTCTGGCTGCTGGGCGTCTCGGCCGTGGTCATGTGGTGGAAGCGCCGGCCGAAGGGACGGCTGGCCGCGCCTGTCCCGCCGGCCGACCGCCGCGCCTATCTGGGCCTGGCGGCCGTCGTGCTGCCCCTGGCTGCTTTCTACCCGCTCGTCGGCGCCTCGCTGGCGGCGGTCCTGTCGCTTGATCTCATCCTGCGTCGCCTGTCCCCCCGGCGGCGCCTCGAGGCTGGAGCCTGACCATGAAGACTCTCCATCTCCCGATCCTGGCCGTCGCCGCGTTGGCGAGCGCCGCACAGGCCGCGCCGCCGGCCCGGGTGGCGCCCAAGGTCGCCGTCGAGGGCGCCTGGTGCCGCGCCGCGCCCAAGGGCGCGCCGGCCGGCGGCTGCTACCTGACCCTGACCGCCTCGGCCGCCGACCAGCTGGTGTCGGTGGAAACCCCCGCCGCGGCCCGGGCCGAGATCCACACCATGTCTATGGACGGCGGGGTGATGCGCATGCGCAAGCTCTCCGACGGCCTGGCGTTGCCCGCCGGCCAGGCCGTGGCGCTGAAGCCCGGCGCCGAGCACCTGATGGTGATCGGGCCGAAGATCGATCTGGTGGCGGGGGCCAGCGTGCCGCTGACCCTGCGGTTCAAGTTCGCGCCGCCGGTGGCGATCAACGCGCCGGTCAAGGCCGTGGGAGGCAAGTAGACGTGCGTATCCTGTCCAAACTCGTCCTGGCGGCGCTGATCTGCGCCGCGCCCCTGGCCGCCTGCGACCGCACGGCCGAGCACGCCAAGGCCAACGCCTCGGCCAAGGTGGGGGGGCCGTTCCAGCTGGTCGACCAGAACGGCAAGGCCGTCACCGAGAAGGACCTGCTGGGCAAGCCCACGGCGATCTTCTTCGGCTTCACCTTCTGTCCGGAGGTGTGCCCGACGACCCTGACCGAGATGACCGGCTGGCTGAAGGACCTGGGCCCGGACGCCGACAAGCTGAACGTGGTGTTCGTCTCGGTCGACCCCGAGCGCGACACGCCCGAGCAACTGAAGCTCTATCTGTCGAACTTCGACCACCGCATCCGGGGCCTGACCGGCACGACGGCCCAGACCGACGCGGCGGCCAAGGCCTACCGCGTCTATCACCGCAAGGTGGCGATCGAGGGCGGGGAATACACGGTCGACCACTCGTCGGCGGTCTACCTGTTCGACGCCAAGGGCAATTTCGTCGAGCCGATCGGTTACGGCAGCCCGCCCGAGCGAGGGTTGGCGCAGCTGAAGGCGCTGCTGAAAGGGTAGTGCGTGGTCCTCGCCCGGAGTTCATCCTCGGGCCGACCAAAGGTCGGACCCGGGGGACGGGCTCAGGGTGAGGACCACTCATAGCTCGCGGCGCGGGAGAAACCTCACCCTGAGCTTGTCGAAGGGCGAGGTTTCCGTCGCTAAATCAAGGCCGCAGCAGCACCTTCCCGGTCTTGCCGGGGGTCAGCGAGGCCTTCACGGCGTCGGCTGCCTGGTCGAGGCCGTAGACGCCGTCGGCCGGCAGCTTCAGCTTGCCGGTGGCGACCTGGGTCAGGAGCTCGCCGATCAGCTTGCGGCGCAGGTCCGGGGCCATGTTGGCCGAGACGGTCGAGCCCCAGAAGCCCTTCACGGTCAGCTGCTTGAAGATCACCGCGCCCGACGAGATCTGCATCGGCTCGCCGGTCATCGAGCCGAACGACACCAGCAGGCCGTTCTCGCCCAGCAGGTCGGCCATGTCGCCCGAGGCGGTTCCGCCGATGGAGTCGACGGCGGCCTTGATCGGCGCGCCGCCGGTCAGTTCGGCGACCTTCTTCTTCCAGTCGGCGTCGGCGGTGGAGACGGCGTTGTCGATGCCAAGCTCGGCCAGTTCGGCCACGCCCGCGTCGCGGCGCACCAGGTTGATCACGTTGACGCCGCGGGCCTTGGCCAGCATGGCCAGGGTCTTGCCGACCGCGCCGTTGGCGGTGTTCTGGGCGACCCAGTCGCCGGCCTCGACATTCAGGGTCTCGAGCAGGGTGATGGCGCTGAACGGCATGGCGATCAGCTGGGCGGCGGCCTCGTCGGGGATGGCGTCGGGCACGGGCACGAGGCCGGCGGCCGAGGCGATGAAGAACTCGGCCCAGCTGCCGTGCACGCCGGCCACGGCGAAGCGCTGGCCAATGAGGCCTGCGTCGACGCCTTCACCCACGGCGTCGACGATGCCGACCGCCTCGCTGCCGCCGATGGCGGGCAGGGCGGGCTTGTAGCCGTAGTTGCCGCGCACGGTCCAAAGGTCGTGGTTGTGGATCGGCGACAGCAGGGTGCGCACCCGCACCTTGCCGGGGCCGGGCTCGGGGATCGGGCTGTCGGCCAGGATCAGGACTTCGGCCGGATCGCCGAAGGTCTCGTGGATCGCGCTGCGCATGGGTGGTCTCCTTGTTGTTATGAGGGAGCGGCTCAGGCGGCCGCGAGCAGGATCTCGGTGGTGGCCAGCGCCTCGCGCAGGGGCGTCTGGTCCTTGGAAAGCTTGGCCAGGATGGCCGCCCCCAGCCACAGGGCGTACATCGCCCGGGCGGTGGCGACCGGATCGCCCGAGCCGGGCAGGGAGCCGTCGTCGCGGCCCTCGACGATGACGGCGGCGATGCGGCGCACCAGGCGCTCGACCCCGGTGTCGAGGATCCGCCGCATATCCTCCGACAGGTCGGAAATCTCGGCGCCCAGCTTCACCACCAGGCAGCGGTCGGCCATGCCGCAGGCGGTGTCGCCGTCCAGCCAGACCTTCCAATAGGCCATCAGGCGCTGGCGGCCGCTGCCGGGCGCGTCGAACAGGCCGGCCAGCTTGGCCCCGTATTCGGCGCAGTAGTCCTCCAGCAGGGCGCAGCCGAAGGCCTCCTTGGAGGCGAAGTAGTAATAGAACGAGCCCTTGGGCACGCCGCTGGCGTCCAGCAGCTCCTTCAGGCCCATGCCGCCGAAACCCTGGCGCAGCACCAGTTCGCGGCCACTGGCCAGGATGTGTTCGCGGGTGATCTCGGACTTCTTGCGGGCAGTCATGATCAGCTATGTAGGGAATAATAGACCGGTCGTCTAGTTGTTGGATTTTCGAATTTTCGCGCCCTGAGGTTGGGTGTGCGGAATCGCACATCTTAAAGGAGTCATTTCTTCACTAACTTCCTCAGGTTGCATTTCTGCGATCGAGGGGGCTCCCGTGACCAGTCAGACTTTCATGGCCTATTGGCTTGGCTACAACGAGGGCGGGCCGTCGCTGGAGGAGACGCCGGACTCGGTAGGGGTCGTGGCTCTGGCCTTCGCGGTGAACGCGCCCAGCGACCAGGGCGACACCATCACGCTCGACTTCCTGACCAGCAAGCACAGCGCGCAGGAGATCCGGGCCGGCGCCAAGGCCCTGCAGGCGCGGGGCGTCAAGGTGCTGATGTCGATCAACGGCAAGCCGAACTGGGACGGCCATCCCGGCGGCTGGGGCAATCTCGATCCGACAGTCTACGCCGCCAACGTCAAGGCGATCGTCGTCGACGACTGGGGCCTGGACGGGGTGGATCTCGACAACGAGGACGTCTCCTACACGCCCGACGAAAACTTCGTCGAAGTGATAAAGGCGCTGCGCGCGGCGCTGGGGCCGGACGCGTTGCTGACCCTGCCGGTCTATCTGGGCGTGACGCGAGACGCCTACCTGGCGCAGGTCAAGGACCAGATCTCGTTCGTCGCCACCATGGCCTACTGGAACGACGTTCAGGGCCAGACCGAAATGTTCGACCAGTACGCCGGGCTCGTCGGGCCCGGGAAGGTCGCCATCGGCGTCGCCGACGCCGCCAACGCCGGCCAGAACACCGCCTTCGCCGACCTGGCCCCCCTGGCCAGCTGGAACCCGCCCGGGGCGTCCAAGGCCGGGATCATGCTCTGGAACCTCAACGCGCCACCCACGGACCAGACCGCCGCGTGGTGCGCCGAGATCTCCGAAAACCTGTCCTGAGTGCGAGTGCGAAACCGAGTTCAAATCAAGGAGGAAACATCATGAACGCCATCGTCTCGACCGACACCGCCGCCATCGGCCTCGTGCTCGGCGCCGCCGTCTTCAACACCTCGCCGCCGACCACCCAGGGGCTGTCGATCTCGGCCCTGGGCGGCACGCCCGCCGGCGATCACCAGCGCCTGGGCAACAACCAGGCCGTCACCGTGCAGTTCAACCTGGACGCCGACGCCTTCACCAAGACCCTGGCGGTGCGGGTGAACGGCCTGGTGTCGCGCAACGGCAACCAGGAAGGCTTCTCGCCGATCTCGGTGCAGGTCAACGGCGGCCAGATCGTCTCGGGCTTCACCATTCCGGGCGGCGGCTTCGGCCCGCAGGACGCGATCTTCCCGATCCCCGCGGCCCTGCTGAAGGCCGGCGCCAACGCCCTGCAGCTGCAGGTGGACGGCAACGCCCAGACCTTCTTCTGGCTCTATGGCCTGGAGATCGACTTCGTCTCCGGTCCCTATGTCGGCAAGGCCCTGGCCGCCAATCTGCGGGTCTCGCCCGTCGCCCTGAGCCCCGGCCTGTCGATCACCACCAACGGCGGCACGTTCGCGGGCGATCACTACAAGTACGCCCAGAACACGAGCTTCGGCCTGCAGTTCTCGCTGACCGACCTGGGTCCAGCCGCGCAGGTCAGCGTCGCGCTGTACGGCCTGGTGTCGCGCAACGGCAACCAGGACGGCTATTCGCCGATCTCGCTGATCTTCAACGGCAAGCCGATCCTGGCCGACTACACCGTGCCGGGCGGCGGCTTCGGGCCGCAGTGGGTGGAAGTGGCGGTGCCCGCCGAGCTCTGCGTGTCCGGCGCCAACACCATCGTCCTGACGGTGTCGCCCAACGCCACCACCTTCTTCTGGCTCTATGACTTCGCCGTCTCCAAGGGCCAGTTCTACACGCCGGTCGCCACGGCCGACTTCTCGGTCTCGCCGCCGAAGACCAACCAGCTGACGGTCTCGCAGAACGACGGCAGCTTCGCCGGCGACCACGTGAAGATCGCCCAGAACGGCGTGGTGGCGGTGACCTACCAGGCGGCCTCGGCCTCGGCGGCGCTGATGTTCGAGTTCGACGGGCTGGTGTCGCGCAATGGCAACCAGGAAGGCAACGCCCCGGTCAGCCTCAGCGTCAACGGCACGCAGATCATCGCCAACTACGTCGTGCCCGGCGGCGGCTTCGGCTACCAGGCCAACTATTTCGTGGTCCCGCCGCAGCTGGTGAAGGCCGGCGCCAACACCTTCAGCCTGCAGGTCGCCAGCACCGGCACGACCTACTTCTGGCTCCGCGGCATGTCCGTGCGCACGCCGACCTAGGATCGCGGGCAAGCTCGCAATCGCGCCCCGGCGGTCTCCGCCGGGGCGTTTTGCGTTCTAGATGGCCACGCGCTTGGCGATGGCGTCGCGGCGGGCGTTGGTTTCCTGCTGGGCGCGCTCGACGGCCTCGGTCTCGGTGGCGTGCAGCAGGTGTTCGATGACCCGCTCAAGGTGGTCGCGCATGGCCTGGCGGGCGGCGGCGGGATCGCGGGCCTTGAGGGCCTCGACCACCCGGCGGTGCTCGGCGATGCGGGGCTCCAGCCCCATGCCGCGGGCGCGGGTCAGGATATTGCGGGCCAGGGCCGAGCGGTTGCGCCAGTCCCACAGGTTCTCGATCGTGGCGATGATCGCGCCGTTGCCGGTGGCCGCGGCGATGACGAGGTGGAACTCGCGGTCGGCGTCCTCGCCCCGGATCTCCTCTTCCTCGTGCATGCGCTCGAGCAGGCTTTCCAGCTGGGCGATCTGCTCCTCGGTGATCGAGGTGGCGGCCAGGGCGGCGGCCTCGCCCTCGAACAGGCGGCGGGCCTCGATAAGTTCGAAGGCGCCGATCTCGGTCTCGCGCTCGGCCGCCTGCGGGGCCACGGGGCGGACGTCGCCGGTGACATAGATGCCCAGGCCGTGGCGGGCCTCGATCATGCCCAGCATTTCCAGGGCGATCATCGCCTCGCGCAGGGTGGGGCGAGAGACGCCGAACTGCTCGGCCAGTTCGCGCTCGGTCGGCAGGCGGTCGCCCAGCTTGTACTGGCCCGCCTCGATGGCGTCGGCGACGGTGTCCGCGATCTTGCGGTAGAGCTTGACGTTGTCCGACATGGCTTCCTGGAATCGACGCGCGGAACCGATGGTCCCTCATCGATAGCATAACCCTTGTCGGACGCCGCCGCTATTTGGTCTGACAAGACCCCTCGCGGGATCTCACCAGTCGTGCCCGATCACCAGTCGTGCATCGACCCGTCCTCGCGGCGGGCCACCGGCAGGTAGGCGCGGCTGTAGGGATACTTGGCGGCCAGGTCCTCGTCGATGTCGACCCCAAGGCCCGGCGCCTCGCCCGGATGCAGCATGCCGTCGTCGAAGGTGTAGGCGTGGGGGAAAACGGCGTCTGTCTCGGCCGTGTGGCGCATGTATTCCTGGATGCCGAAATTGGGGATCGACAGGTCGAAGTGCAGGGCCGCGGCCATGCAGACCGGCGACAGGTCGGTGGCGCCGTGGCAGCCGGTGCGCACGCCGTGCATGTCGGCGAAGGCGGCGACGCGGCGCAGGTGGGTGATGCCGCCGGCATGGACCACGGTGGCTCGGATATAGTCGATCAGCTGTTCCTCGATCAGCTGTTTGCAGTCCCAGATCGAGTTGAACACCTCGCCCACGGCCAGCGGCGTGGTGGTGTGCTGGCGGATCAGGCGGAAGTTGGCCTGGTTCTCGGCCGGGGTGGCGTCCTCCATCCAGAACGGGCGGTAGGGCTCGATGTCCTTGCCCAGGCGTCCGGCCTCGATGGGCGTGAGGCGATGGTGCACGTCGTGCAGCAGGTGGATGTCCCAGCCCAGCTTCTCGCGCGCCGCCTCGAACAGCGGCGGCACGCTGCGCAGGTACTTCTCGGTCGACCACAGGCTTTCGCTGGGCAGGGCCGCGTCGGCCGGCTCGTAGAAGAAGCGGTCCTTGGAGACGCCGTAGACGGTCTTCAGCCCCGGCACGCCCGACTGCAGGCGGATGGCCTTGTAGCCCTGCTCGGCATAGACGGCGGCGTTGTCGAGGGTCTCCTCGATGCTGGCGCCGTTGGCGTGGCCGTAGACCATGACGCCGGTGCGGCAGGCGCCGCCCAGCAGCTGGTAGAGCGGCAGGTTCGCGACCTTGGCCTTGATGTCCCACAGGGCCATGTCGACGGCGGCGATGGCGGACATCGTCACCGGGCCGCGCCGCCAGTAGGCGCCCTTGTAGAGGTACTGCCAGATGTCCTCGATCTGGTGGGCGTCGCGGCCGATCAGGCAGGGAATGACGTGGTCGTTCAGGTAGCTGGCCACGGCCAGTTCGCGCCCGTTCAGGGTGGCGTCGCCGATCCCGTACACGCCGTCGCTGGTCTCGATCTTCAGGGTGACGAAGTTGCGGCCCGGACAGGTGACGATGACCCTGGCGGCGGTGATCTTGAGCATCGGCGTCTTTCTGCGGCGGCGCCGGTTGGGCCGGCGACGAGGTCTTGGCGGGCGCTTGGCCCGCGAGCGATCTTCCTCCTTTCGTTTAAACGCGGCAGGGAGGTTGTCAATCCATTGGTCAGACCAATAAGGTGCTGGAGACTCGACCACCTCGCCGGACATGCGGCGACAGCTTCAGGCCGCGAAGACGGCCGACCCAGATGATCGACGGGGAGATGCGATGCGACCCAGCCACCTGCTTTACGGGCTCTGCCTGGCCGCCGGCCTGCTGCTGGCGCCGCTGGCCGCCTGGGCCGAGGACGGCCATGACCTGTGGCTCCGCTATCGGCCGGCGGCGGCGGGCGAGGCGGCCGCCTATCGCGCTTCGGTCGGAGCGGTTGCGCCGGTCGCCGACACGCCCACCCTGAAGGTCGCCCGCGCCGAGCTCGAACAGGGCCTGGCCGGCCTGCTGGGCGAGCGCCGCGACGGCGGCGGCGAGATTCTGCTGGGAACGCCGGGATCCTCGCCCCGGATCGCCGCGCTGAAGCTGCCGCTCGACGCCGCCGGGGACGAGGGCTTCCGCATCCGCACCCTGACCGACGGCGGACGACCGCTCACGGTGATCGCCGCCAACACGGACATCGGCGTGCTGCATGGCGTCTATCGCTATCTGGCGCTGATCCAGACCAGGCAAGCGGTCGACCGGCTGGACCTGCTCGACGCCCCCAAGGTCCGCTACCGGCTGCTGAACCACTGGGACAACCTGGATCGCAGCGTCGAGCGCGGCTATGCGGGCCAGTCGATCTGGGACTGGTGGCGGCTGCCCGACGTCAAGGATCCCCGCTACGCCGACTACGCCCGCGCCAACGCCTCGATCGGGATCAACGGGGCGGTGCTCAACAACGTCAACGCCAAGTCCGACAGCCTGACGGCGCCCTATATCGCCAAGGCCGCGGCCCTGGCCGATACGTTCCGGCCGTACGGGATCAAGGTCTATCTGTCGGCGAGGTTTTCCTCGCCGATCGAGATCGGCGGGCTGAAGACCGCCGACCCGCTGGACCCGGCCGTGCGGGCCTTCTGGAAGGCCAAGGCCGACGAAATCTACAAGGCCATTCCCGACTTCGGCGGCTTCCTGGTGAAGGCCAATTCCGAAGGCCAGCCCGGTCCGCAGGACTATGGCCGCACCCACGCCGACGGCGCCAACATGCTGGCTCAGGCCGTGGGCCCGCACGGCGGCATCGTGATGTGGCGAGCCTTCGTCTATTCGCACGAGCAGCCCGACGATCGCGCCAAGCAGGGCTATTCGGAGTTCAAGCCGTTCGACGGCCAGTTCGCGCAGAACGTCATCGTCCAGGTCAAGAACGGGGCGATCGATTTCCAGCCGCGCGAGCCGTTCCACCCGCTGTTCGGGGCCATGCCGAAGACCAACCTCGGCATGGAGTTCCAGATCACCAAGGAGTATCTCGGCTTCTCCACCCACCTGGCCTACCTGGGGACCATGTGGGAAGAGGTGCTGAAGGCCGACACCTTTGCCGCCGGGCCGGGCTCGACCGTGGCCAAGGTCGTGGACGGCAAGCTGCACGGCTATTCGCGCACCCTGATGGCGGGGGTCGCCAATATCGGGACCGACCGCAACTGGAGCGGCTCGCAGTTCGACCAGGCCAACTGGTACGCCTTCGGCCGCCTGGCCTGGGATCCGGAAGCCTCTTCCGAAGCCATCGCTCGCGACTGGGCGGCCATGACATTCACGCCCGACAGGCGCTTCACCGGGCCTGCCGTGAAGATGATGATGGGCTCGCGCGAGGCGGTGGTCGACTACATGACCCCGATGGGCCTGCACCACCTGATGGGCCGCAGCCACCACTACGGGCCGGGGCCATGGGTGGCCGGCGGCGAGCGCGCCGACTGGACCAGCGTCTACTACCACAAGGCCGACAAGGCCGGGATCGGCTTCGACCGCACGACCAAGGGCAGCGACGCCGTCGCGCAGTACGCCCCGCCGGTGGCGGCCGCCTTCTCGGATCTCTCGAAAATCGACGAGAAGGACCTGCTGTGGTTCCACCACCTGCCGTGGGACTACCGCACCAGGTCCGGCCGGCCGCTGTGGGACGAGCTGGTGACCCGCTATTCGCGCGGGGTGAAGGCGGTTGACGGCATGCAGGCGACCTGGGCGGGTCTGGCGCCCTATGTCGACGCCGAACGCCACGGCGAGGTGGCGACCTACCTGGCCATCCAGCGCCGCGAAGCCCAGTGGTGGCGCGACGCCTCGGTCGCCTATTTCCAGTCGATCAACGGCCTGCCCCTGCCCAAGGGCGAGACGCCGCCGCCGCTGAGCCTGGAGGCCTACGAGGCGATGGCGTTCCCGTACGCGCCGGGGATCTGAGGGGGAGGCGTCTCACCCCCATCGTCGTCATCCCGGCCGAAGCGCAGCGTAGAGCCGGGACCCAGGGGCCGCCGGCATTGCATCGGCGGCCTTTTCATGTTTCCATTTTGTTCTCATTTCGGGAGGGCGAAATGGAGCGCGTTTCCTACGTCTACATCCTGGCGAGCGCGCGTAACGGAACGCTCTATGTCGGCGTCACCAACGACCTTTCGCGCCGCACTTGGGAGCACCGCGAGAAGCTCATGCCCGGCTTCACGCGCAAGTACGGCGTGACGATGCTGGTCTGGTACGAAGTTCACGACGAGATCGGCGCGGCCATCCAGCGCGAAAAGCTGATCAAGCGCTGGCGGCGTGTGTGGAAGCTGGAGCTGATCGAGCGGATGAACCCGCTTTGGCTCGATCTGTATGAAACGCTGAACTGCTGAACGGCTCTGGGCTTGGCCCCTGGGTCCCGGCTCTTCGCTGCGCTTCGGCCGGGATGACGATGGAGAGGTCGGCGCCCATTCCGCGGGCGCCGATATCGATTCAAATAATATCGATACAAAAGCGTTGACATATTTTCGCCGCGTACCCCAGCCTGGGGACCGACCCGCCTTCAGAGCGGGCGCTCTCATGCATGCACTGGGGAATGTTATGCGTACCGATCTCAAGATCCTGCTTTCCACCGCGGCCCTGGCCGCCCTGGCCGCGCCGCTGGGGGCGGCCGCCCAGACCAGCTCCAAGCCTGCGGCCGACGAGACCGTCGAGGAGATCGTCGTCACCGCGCTCAAGCGCTCGACCACGCTCCAGACCACGCCGATGAGCATCAGCGCCGTGACCGGCGACAGCCTTCAGAAGATCGGCGCCACCGGCCTGCAGGACTATTTCCGCTCGGTGCCGGGCGTGAACCTGACGCAGGGCCAGCTGGGCCAGAGCCGCGTGACCATCCGCGGCGTCCAGGGCTCGGGCGAGGCCACCACCGGCCTCTATTACGACGAGACCTCGGTCACGGGGCCCTCGGGCACGACCCAGGATCCGGCCAACAACGCCGCCGACCTCAACCTGTTCGACGTCGAGCGGGTGGAGGTGCTGCGCGGCCCGCAAGGCACGCTGTACGGCGGCGGCTCGATGGGCGGCACGATCCGGGTGATCTACGCCAAGCCCGACAGCAGCCAGTTCGGCGCCTCGATCGAGGGCCAGGCCAGCGCCACCAAGGGCGGCTCGCGCGGCTCGTACCTGAAGGCGATGGGCAACATCCCGCTGATCGAGGGCAAGCTGGCCGCCCGCATCGTGGCCTATACCGAGGACCGCCCGGGCTTCGTCGACAATGTCCGCACCGGCGCCAAGAACATCAACGACAGCCACGCCGACGGCTATCGCGCCATGCTGGGCTTCACCCCCACCGACGACATCTCGCTGGTCGTCACCAAGGTTCACCAGAACTCGTCGGCCGACGACCTGGAAGGCTGGTACGACCGCCTGGGCGGCTACAACACCGACAGCGCCGTGAAGCTGCCCCTCGACACCGAGATGGACATGACCAGCGTCACCGGCAAATGGTCGAGCCCGGTCGGCGAGGTCACCGCGTCGAGCGCCTACTACAAGCACGACATGCTGCGGACGATCGACTTCACCCCGCAGTACCGGCCCTACATCGGCGGCGCCAACGGCGTGATCGGCTACCAGCCGGCGTATCTGGGCGCCTGGAACCACGAGCTGCGGCTGTCGTCGAAGGGCGAGGGCCAGGTTCAGTGGACGGTCGGCGGCTACATGGAGCTGCGCAAGGACCACATCGACAGCAATACGGTGCTGACCAGCCTGACCACGGGCCAGCCCTACAGCCCGATGCAGTACCTGCAAGGCCGCTATGTCAACACCGGCGTCAAGCAGACCGCCCAGTTCGGCGAGGCGACCTGGACGCCGCCGCAGGTCGAGGGCCTTTCGCTGACGGTGGGGGCGCGCCACTACGACTACACCAAGGCCACCGGCAGCGCCGGCACCCAGCGCAACGTGCTGACCGGCGCCGCGCCGGCGCCCTATACCGAGCAGACCGCCGAGGCCTCGGGCTGGGTCTACAAGTTCAACGCCAGCTACAAGGTCACTTCCGACGTCATGGTCTACGCCACGGCGGCCGAGGGCTTCCGGCCGGGCGGGGCCAACAACGTGCCGGGCCTCAACAGCGCGCTGGTGGTCTACAATCCCGACAGCCTGTGGAACTACGAGGCCGGCGTGAAGACCACCTGGCTGGGCGGCAAGCTGACGGCCAACGCGGCGGCCTACCGCATCGACTGGAAGGACCGCCAGACCAGCGCCATCACGGCCGACGGCCTCTATTCCTTCATCACCAACGCCGGCGCGGCGCGGATCGAGGGCCTGGAGCTGGAGATCGCCGCCCGGCCGATCACCGGCCTCTCGCTCAACGGCTCGATCGGCTACACCAAGGCCGAGCTGACCGAGGATCAAGCCAACGCCAACATCCTGGTCGACGGCTCGACCGGCAGGAAGGGCGATCGCATCGCCAACGTGCCCGACTGGACGGCCTCGGCCTCGGCCCAGTACGTCTGGCCGCTGCCGGTCGCCGGCCTCAACGGCCTGCTGCGCGCCGACTACGCCTATACCGGCGAGATGGTCTCCACCTTCCGGCCGACCTACGTCTATTTCGACAAGTTCGGCAGCTTCTCGACCGTGAACCTGCGGGCCGGCGTCGAGGGCGAGGACTGGGGCGTCTACGGCTTCGTGACCAACCTCACCGACGCCGAGGGGATCATGAACAAGAACAGCAACGTCGGGTACCAGGACCTGCTTTATGGATTGACCCCGCGCACCGTCGGGGTGAACGCCCGCAGGAAGTTCTGATAGGGCGCTTCCGGGAACCTCGTCCTTCGACAAGCTCAGGATGAGGTTCCCGACTGCCCATCGCCTTGCCAGTAGCCCTCACCCTGAGCTTGTCGAAGGGCGAGGGCGGCTCCTCCCACGGAGCCCTTTGCGTATCTTCACGAGGAGGCGCGGATCTGTCCGCGAACCGCATGACCTTGACCCCGAAGCTCACCCTCGCCGCCGCCATGGCCCTTCTGGCCGCGCCCGCGATGGCCGCCCCGTTGAACGTTCCGGCGACCAAGGCCGTCATCAAGGCCCAGCTCGACCGCGACTACCCGCAGCTCGACGCGCTCTACAAGGACCTGCACGCCCATCCGGAACTGGGCTTCCAGGAGGTCGAGACCGCCAAGAAGCTGGCCGAGCAGATGCGCGCGCTGGGCTTCACCGTCACCGAAGGCGTCGGCAAGACCGGCGTGGTGGCGGTGCTCAAAAACGGGGAGGGGCCCAGCGTACTCGTGCGCACCGAGCTCGACGCCCTGCCGATGGAAGAGAAGACCGGCCTGCCCTACGCCAGCCGCGCAAAGACCACCTGGAACGGCGCCGACGTGTTCGTCGCCCACTCGTGCGGTCACGACATTCACATGGCCGCCTGGATCGGCGCGGCCCGCCAGCTGGTGGCGCAGAAGGCCAAGTGGAAGGGTACGCTGGTCTTCGTCGCCCAGCCCTCGGAAGAGACGGTCAGCGGCGCCAAGGCGATGATCGACGACGGCTTCTTCCAGAAGTTCGGCAAGCCCGACTACGGCTTCGCCTTGCACGTCGGTCCCGGCCCGGCGGGGCAGGTCTATTACAAGCCCGGCGTCCTGACCTCGACCTCGGACGCCCTGGAGCTGACCTTCAACGGCCGCGGCGCCCACGGCTCGATGCCGGCCGCCTCGATCGACCCGGTGATGATGGCCGCCCGCTTCACCGTCGACGTGCAGAGCGTGATCAGCCGCGAGAAGGATCCGGCGGCGTTCGGCGTCGTCACCGTCGGTTCGATCCAGGCCGGCAGCGCCGGCAATATCATCCCCGACAAGGCCAAGGTGCGCGGCACCATCCGCACCCAGGACGACGGCGTGCGCACCCGGATCCTGGACGGCGTCACCCGCACCGCCAAGGCCGTGGCCGAGATGTCGGGCGCTCCGGCCCCGGATCTCGAGATCGTTCCGGGCGGCAAGGCGGTGGTCAACGACGCGGCCCTGACCGACAGGACCGCCGCCGTCTTCAAGACCGCCTTCGGCAAGGACGCGATCGCCGTGACCTCGCCCGGCTCGGCCAGCGAGGACTATTCGGAGTTCATCATCGCCGGCGTGCCGTCGGTCTATTTCTCGATCGGGGGCCTGGATCCAAAGGCGATGGCCGATGCGAAGGCGGCCGGCAAGCCCATGCCGGTCAACCACTCGCCGTTCTTCGCTCCGGTTCCCGAGCCGTCGATCCGCACGGGTGTGGAGGCGATGACCCTGGCGGTCATGAACGTGATGGCGAAGTAGGATCAGTCGGGGCGTTCGGCCCCGTGCTTGATACGGATGATCTCAACGATCGCGCCCTTTACGCGGTAGCGCACCACGTATGGCGCGATCACCACCAATTCTCGGGCCTCGCCGACCGGTCTTCCGCGATGGGGATGCTCGGCGAGCGCCTCCACGGCGGCGATCAAACGCAAAGCTAGTCTCTGGGCGGCGATCGGCCTGACTTGGCCGACGTAGGCTCGGATGCCCTCTAGATCTCGGCGGGATCTGACCGACCAGACGACATTGAAAACGGACGTGTCGCGATCGGGCATGTCGCTGAGTTAGTCGACTTTCGGGGGCGGGGTTTCCTCGGGCGTACCCCAGGAAAGAAGCCACGCCTTCATGCGCTCGTGCGAGATCACACGGCCTGCATCCAGATCCGCCAAGCCTTCAGCGTCGGCCGCCGCTTCGGCGGCGACGTCATCATCCTCGAAAATGGACGGTTCGGCTTTCATCGTTCGCGCAGCTTAGCACGAAATAGGCGCGACGCCTCAAGCCGCCGTCAGGTACCCCTCCAGCACGTCCAGAGCATGCTGGAGCCTGGCGCGCCGCCATTCGGCGGTGCTCATGTCGGTGTCGAGCGTGACCGACAGCGACCAGCCGTTGGCCAGGTGGAAACGGCTCATGGCCGCGATGGTGACGTAGATCTGGATCGGGTCGAGGTTGTCGCGGAACAGGCCCTGTTCCTGGCCGCTTTCGATCAGGCGCTCGATGGTGCGGCGTAGGGGGAAGGCCGTCTCGGTCACCTTCCGGCTCTGGGCGACGAACTTGCCCTGCATCAGGTTCTCGTTGCGCAGCAGGCCCTCGAAGCGGGGGTTCTTCTCGAAATATTCGAAGGTGAAGCGCTGCAGTTCGAGGAAGCCTTCCAGCGGCTTTTCGAAGTCGATCTTCAGCTCGGCCTCGCGGTTGCGCAGGTCTTCATAGGCGGCTTCCAGCACGGCGACGTAGAGGCCCTTCTTGTCGCCGAAGTAGTGGTAGAGCATGCGGATGTTGCACTTGGCGGCCTTGACGATCCGCTCGATGCGTGCACCCGCGAAGCCGGCCTGCGAGAACTCCTTCAGCGCCGCCGACATGATCGCCTTGCGCGTCCGCTCGGCGTTGCGCTTGCGCGGCGCCGGGGCGTCGGGGGCGACCTCGTGATCGGCGTCGGACAAGGGGGCGGCCTCCAGCGTGCTCAGGGCAGTTTGGCCCCGGATTCGATCCAGGCGCCAAGCTTGGCGCGCTCCTCATCGGTCATATGGGTCTCGTTGCCAAGCGGCATGCTCGTGCTGACCACCGCCCGTTCCTTGATCTTGGGCGCATAGCGGGCGATGTGCTCGGGACTGTCGAAAGTCACGCCGTTTGGCGGGGCGCCGAAGCCGCGGTGCGTGGGCTTGGCGGCGTGGCAGGTCACGCAGTGCTTCTGCACGATCGCCTGGGCCTCGAAGAAGCTGACCGGACCCAGCACGGCGGGCGCCTTGGGCTTCTGGCTGGCGATCACGCTGACGGCGAACATCAGCATGGCGCCGTAGAACAGGAAGTCGTGCCGGATGATCCCGTGGTGGCGCAGGTTGAAGAAGTGGCGGATCGAGATCCCCGCAGCGCCCACCAGCGCCAGCAGCAGCCAGGCCAGCGGATGGCCGGTGATCGCCGGATAGTGGTTGCTGATCATGATGAACAGGATCGGCAGGGTCATGTAGTTGTTGTGCATCGACCGCTGCTTGCCCGCCGCGCCCAGGCGGGGGTCGACCTCGCGGCCGGCCAGCATGTCGGCGACGATCTTGCGCTGGTTGGGGATGATGGTCAGGAAGACGTTGGCCGCCATCGCCGTGCCGATGATGGCGCCGACATGGATGAACGCCCCGCGGTCGGTGAAGAGGTGTTGCAGGGCGTACGCCGCGCCGATCAGGGCGCAGAACCAGACGATGCCGAACAGGCGCGGGCGCTCCACCAGCGGCGAGCGGCACAGGCCCTCGTAGACGGCGAGGCCGCCGAAGATGAAGGCAAGGCCCACGCCCACCGCCTGCCAGTGGCTGAAGGCGTGCTTGGCCGGGTCGATCAGATAAACGGGCGCGCTCCAGTAGTAGAGCACGAAGAGCAGGGCGAAGCCCGACAGCCAGGTGGTGTAGGCCTCCCACTTGAACCAGTGCAGGTGGCCGGGCATGTGGGCCGGCGCGGTCATGTACTTCTGCGAGTGGTAGAAGCCGCCGCCGTGCACGGCCCACAGCTCGCCCTTCACCCCGTCCTTGGGCGGCCTTCCATCCAAGGACTCTGGCGCCCGCAGGTTATTGTCGAGCCAGACAA
Organism: Caulobacter radicis; assembly: GCF_003094615.1. Classification (GTDB taxonomy): domain Bacteria; phylum Pseudomonadota; class Alphaproteobacteria; order Caulobacterales; family Caulobacteraceae; genus Caulobacter; species Caulobacter radicis. Next base: position 133,650 of record NZ_QDKO01000032.1, read on the forward strand.
AGTAGAACGAGGCGCCGATCCAGGCGACGCCCGCGATCACGTGCAGCCAGCGAAGCGCCAGGTTCAGCCAGGCGGCGAGATCATAGTCCATCTACTGCGTCACCGCGTCCTGGATGCGGAGCTTTGAGATCAGGCCGATCTGGGCGATCGCCTCGGCGATCTCGGCCTCGGGGTCGTTGGCCAGGCGCGCCTGCATGGCCCGCAGGATCGAGGCCTTGTCGTTCAGCCGCACGGCGATGATGAACGGAAAGCCGAAGCGCTTGCCGTAGGCGGCGTTGAGGTCGTGGAAGCGCGCGAACTCCTCGGGCGTCAGCCGGTCGAGGCCCGCGCCGGCCTGCTCGGCCGTGCTCTCGGCGGTAAGCTGCCTGGCGATCGCGGCCTTGCCGGCCAGTTCAGGGTGGGCGCGGATCAGGGCCAGCCTGTCGTCGAGAGGGGCGGCGTTCAGCACCTGCATCATCGCGCCGTGCATGGCCTCGATGCTGTCGAAGGGGCGGGCGTCCCAGGCGCGTTCGACCACCCAGGGCGACAGCTCGAAGGCGAAGCCCAGGGCGGTGACGAAGGCTTCGCGGTCCATCTGATTGAGATCGAAAAGTCTCATCTCCCTTCCCCCTTGATGGGGGAAGGGCCGGGGATGGGGGTGAATGCTGAGGTCGAGCCGGAAGCGGTGTTTGACCCGGCAAGCGCCGTATCCACCCCCATCCCAACCCTTCCCCCATCAAGGGGGAAGGGCTTTGAGTACGGATGGGTGGCGATCCAGTGGCGGGCGATGTCGATGCGCTTGGCCACCCAGACCTTGTCGTGGCGGGTCACATGCTCGAGGAACCGGCGAAGGGCCATGATCCGGGCCGGCTTGCCGACGATGCGACAGTGCAGGCCGATACTCATCATCTTCGGCGCGGTCTCGCCCTCCAGCCAGAGCGCGTCGAAGGCGTCGCGCAGATAGGCGAAGAACTGGTCGCCGCTGTTGAAGCCCTGGGGGGCGGCGAAGCGCATGTCGTTGGTGTCGAGCGTGTAGGGCACGATCAGCTGGGGCCGGCCGTGCTGGTCGTCCCAGTAGGGCAGGTCGTCGCTATAGCTGTCGGCGTCGTAGACGAAGCCGCCTTCCTGGGCGACCAGGCGGGCGGTGTTGGGGCTGGTGCGGCCCTGGTACCAGCCCAGCGGGCGCTCGCCGGTCAGCCGCTTGTGGACCTCGATGGCCTTTTCGATGTGCTCGCGTTCGAGATCCTCGGGAAAGTGCTGGTAGTCGATCCAGCGATAGCCGTGGCTGGCGATCTCCCAGCCGGACTTCATCATCGCCTCGACGACGTCAGGCGCGCGCTCCATGGCCTGGGCGACGCCGTAGACGGTCAGCGGCAGGTCGAATTCCTCGAACAGGCGCCGGATGCGCCAGAAGCCGGCGCGCGAGCCGTATTCGTAGAGGCTCTCCATCGACATGTGGCGCATGCCCTCGATGGGCTGGGCGCCGACCATCTCCGACAGGAAGTATTCGCTGACCTTGTCGCCGTGCAGCACGCTGCGCTCGGCGCCTTCCTCGTAGTTCAGCACGAACTGCACGGCCACGCGCGCGCCGTCCGGCCATTGGGCGTGCGGCGGGTGCTCGCCATAGCCTATGAGGTCGCGGGGGTAGTCCATCAGATCCTCCCCCTGAAGGGGGAGGTGGCCGCGAAGCGGTCGGAGAGGGGAGTTGTTTCCCACGCCTGCCGGACTTCCCCCTCCGTCGCCTTCGGCGACACCTCCCCCTTCAGGGGGAGGATCTTGAGCGCCGTCACCATCATGCGAACACCCCCAGCGCCGCGTCCACGCCCGCCCCGGCCGGCGCCACGAAACCCTCCCAGCGCAGCACCGCCTCCAGCGCCGCCAGGGTTTGCAGCACCGCGTGCTTGCGGGCGTTCACGCCCATGGTCCCGATGCGCCAGATCTTGCCGGCGAGAGGGCCGAAGGCCGCGCCGATCTCGATCTCGAACTCGGTGCGCATGCGGGCCTTCACCCGGTCGTAGTCGACGCCGGCCGGGGCGATCACGCCGGTGACGTTGGTCATCTTGTGGGCCTGGTCGCCGTAGACTTGCAGGCCCAGGGCCTCGACGCCGGCGGTCATGGCCGCGCCGGCCTGCTTGTGGCGGGCGAAGCGGGCCTCCAGCCCTTCCTCCAGCACGATGCGGGCGCATTCGCGGGCGGCGAACAGCATGCTGGCCGCCTCGGTGTGGTGGTTCAGCCGCTTGTCCGACCAGTAGTCCATGATCATGGCCAGGTCGAAATAGTTGGAGGCGATGCGCCGGCCGTTCCCCGCGCTGCCGGGCGTGGCCAGGCCCTTCTCCACATGGCGGCGGGAGAAGATGTGGTCGGCGGCCTTGTCGCTGATGGTGATCGGGGCCGAGCCGGACGGACCGCCCATGCACTTCTGCAGGCCGGCGGTGACGATGTCGGCCTTCCAGGCGTCGACCGGAACGCTCATGCCGCCCAGCGTGGCGGTGGCGTCGACATAGAGCAGCGCCCCGTGCCGCTGGCAGATCTCGCCGATCGCCTCGATCGGCTGGGCGATGGTGGTCGAGGTGTCGCCGTGCACGCAGGCCACCAGGCGCGGCTTCACGCGGGCCACCGCATCCTCGACCGCCTGCGGATCGACGACCTGGCCCCACTCGCCCTCGACGAAGGTGACCTGCGCATCGCAGCGCTCGGCGATCTCGGCCAGCAGCAGGCCAAAGCGCCCGGCGTTGACCACCACCACGTCGTCGCCCGGTTGCAGGGTCGAGACCAGCGCCGCCTCAATGCCTGCGCGCGAGGTGCCGTCGACCACGAAGGTCCAGCGGTTCGTGGTCTGGAAGACGCCACGATACAGCGCCATGACCTCGTTCATGTAGCCGGTGAACTCGGGGTCGAACTGGCCCAGCAGCTGCACCGACATCGCCCGCAGCACGCGCGGGTGCACGTTGATGGGACCGGGACCCATCAGCAGGCGGGCGGGGTGGTCGAGTTCTTTGAAGGTGTCCATACGCCTATCCATCAAGTCGTCATCCCGGGCGCCCCGCAGGGGCGATCCGGCCGGGATGACGATGAGAATTCAGTCGAGAGTTTTTCCACGAACCCGACCATGGCCTGGGCGGCCAGGGCGCAGTCGGCGTCGGTGACGGCTTCGGCGGGGTTGTGGCTGATCCCGCCCTCGCAGCGGATGAACAGCATGGCGGTGGGGCAGAGGTCGGCGATGACCATGGCGTCGTGGCCGGCGCCGCTGGGCAGGCGGCGGGCGGGTTGCGCCCCCAAATCGTCCAAGTCGCCGACGGCGGCCGCCAGCAGGTCGGCCAGGCCCGTATCGCAGGGGCTCTCGGCCAGCTGCTGCATCAGGGTGACGCTGACCTTCAGGCCGCGCCGCTCGGCGATGGCCTCGATCTCCGCCGTGATCGCGGCGACGGCGGCGTCGCGGGTGGCCGAGGTCTCGGCGCGGATGTCCATCGAGAACTCGACGGCGCCGGGAATGACGTTGAAGGCGCCGGGCAGGGCGGTCATGCGACCGACCGTGCCGACCAGGCCGTCGATTCCGCCCAGCGGACCTTCGCGGCAGATGTGTTCGAGGGCCAGAACCGCCTCGGCGGCGGCGGGACCGGGGTCCTTGCGCAGACCCATGGGCGTGGTGCCGGCGTGGCCGGCCTGGCCCTTGAAGCGGACGAGTATGCGCTTCTGGGCGGCGATGGCGGTGACGACGCCCAGGGCCAGGCCCTCGGCCTCAAGCACCGGACCCTGCTCGATATGGGCTTCGAGGAAGGCGAAGACCTCGCCGGGCTTGCGGGCGGCCTCGACGAGGCGGGTGGGATCCAGGCCGAAGGCGGCGAAGGCCTCGGCAAGGCTCGTACCCTCCGCGTCGGTCATCTCCATCACCTGGGGATCGACCGTGCCGGCGACGGCGCGGCTGCACGCCATCGAGGCGGGGAAGCGCGAGCCTTCCTCGTCGCCGAAGGCGATGGCCTCCAGCGCGAAGGGCAGGCGGCGGCCCTGGCGATGGAAGGTCTCGATCAGGTCGACGGCCAGCATCACGCCCAGGGCGCCGTCATAGCGCCCGCCGTTGCGCACGCTGTCGATGTGCGAGCCGATCAAGAGGGCCGGGGCGCCGGGCGCCTCGCCCTCGTAGCGGCCGACCAGATTGCCGGCCGGATCGAGGCGGACGGCCATGCCGGCCTCCTCCATCCAGAACTTCAGGGTGTCGAGGGCGGCCTTGTGGGCGGGGGTCAGGAACCGGCGCACCAGCATGTCGTCGGCCTCGCTGAACGGCGCCGCGCCCATCAGGTCGCAGCGGGCCTTGGCCCTGACGCCGATCTCGAACGCTTGAGTCACTCCGCTCCCCGCCGTTTCGTCGCCCCACCCGATAGCAGGCTGCGCCCGCCGGTCTTCCCCGGCAAGCGCCTCGACGGCGAAGTCTCCGCCGATTGCCCGCGCAAGCGCCAACCGCATCCGCGGGCGCCTGCTTGTAAGTCATAAATCACTTACTTTGGCGGCGTCGAGCGCCGGCTTGGCCTGTCCTTGTCCTGTCGCTGTGCAGGTTGCATGTTGCGCTCATGTCGACCCCGAAGAACCGCACCGTCGAAGCTCGCATCCTGCGCGTGAACCACGGCGGCGAGCATGGGGCGATCCGGATCTATCGGGCCCAGATCGCGCTGGCCCGACTGCGCGCGCCTGACCTGCTGCCGTTCCTGACGCGGACTCTCGCCCACGAGCGCGAGCACCTGGAACGCTTCCGGGCCCTGATGCCGACGCGCGCGGCCAAACCCTGCCGCTTGATGTGGATCTGGTCGGTCGGCGGTGTGGCGCTCGGCGGGGTGACGGGCGTCCTCGGCCGCAAGGCGATCCTGGTCTGCACCGAGGCGGTGGAGCGTACGGTGCATCGGCATCTCGACGACCAGCTGGCCTGGCTGGGCGAGCGCGACGCCGAGATGGCCGCGACGATCCACGACATCCAGCAGCAGGAGCTCGGGCATCTGCGCTACGCCGAGAAGGAGCGTGGGGCGCCGAATGGGCTGACCGCGTTGCTGGATGCAACCATCTGCATCGCCGTCGAGGCGCTGATCTGGCTGTCGACCCGCGGAGACTCGCTGCGCCTCGCCCGGACCCTGCGGGCGGCCGCCTAGGCGCCGCCCTCCGCCGCCAGCGCCAGGCGCTTCTTCGGGAAGGCGTCGGGCAGTTCCTCGCGCAGGAAGGCCATCATCTTCTCGCGCACCTCGCAGCGCAGGTCGAAGGTGGTGGGGGCGTTGCGGGCGCTGACCAGGCAGCGCACCTCCATGACCTCGGGCGTGATGTCGGTGACGGCCAGGTTGACCACCTTGCCGTCCCAGCGGGGCGAGGCCTTGGCGATCTCCTCCAGCTTCTCGCGCAGGCGGTCGACGGGCGCGGACGGGTCGACATACAGCATGGCCGTGCCGATCAGGGCCGCGCTCTCGCGGGTCCAGTTCTGGAACGGGGTCTGGATGAAGTAGCTGAGCGGCAGCACCATCCGCCGCCAGTCCCACAGGCGCACCACCACGTAGGTGGCGTTGATCTCCTCGATATTGCCCCACTCCTTCTCGACGATGACGGCGTCGTCGATGCGGATCGGCTGGGTGACGGCGATCTGGATGCCGGCGATCAGGTTGGTCAGCAGCGGTTGCAGCGCCAGGCCCACGATCAGCGAGGCCGCGCCGCCGGCGGCCAGCAGGCTGACGCCCCATTGGCGCACGCCGGGAATGGTCATCAGCGCCAGGGCCAGGGTGAAGATGCCGATCAGTATGGCCATCGCCCGGCGCAGGATGCGGATCTGGGTGATGTGCTTGCGGGCCAGCAGGTTGTCTTCGACGTCGACCTTGAAGCCGCGCATGTAGAGCGCCGCCCCGATGTCGAGCGCGGTCATGGCCATCCAGCCCAGCAGGATGATGAACATCACCAGCAGCAGGTGCTTGGCGGTGGCGGCCTGGGCGACGTCGAGCGGCGCGATCGAGACGGCCGCGCCAAGAGCGGCGACGATGAAGGCCATGCGGGTAGGACGGCGGGTGCGGGCGATCATCGCCTGCCAGAAGGCGTCGCGCTTGGCGAAGCCGTGGCGGACGATCCGCACGGCGACGGCGTGGACGGCCAGGGCCAGGGCGATGGCGGCGACGATCAGGGCCAGGCTGATGATCCAGGGCGGGGCCCAGGCGATCAGCCACACGGAGTCGTTCAGCCAGTCAGGCAGCCAGGCGGGAAGATCCTTCATGACCGGGGCCAACGCGCCCGGGCCCTCATGGCTCCCCGAAAAACGCCGTTCAGGCCTTGGCGAACTTGCCCGCCGCGCGCACCGAGCCGGTGGCCACGCCCGTGGGCGAGCCGCCGATCGGCTCGTCGGTGACGGCCAGCAGGGCGGTGTAGGTTCCCTCGCCGCGCAGGTCCGGCGGCATCGGAATGCGCATCGGCTTGTCCATCGGGATCACGCCCAGCGAGATGGCCTTCTGGCCCTCGGGGATGATCCAGAGTTCGGCGTCGCGCCCTTCCGGCATCTTCATGCCCATCGGCGTCAGCATCACCTGGTCCATGCCGTGGTCGAGGGTGGCGATGATCATCGGCTTGTTGGTGGCCGGGTCGGCGATCAGCGCCACCTCGGCCGCCTGCGGCCTGGCCGGGGGCAGGGCCGGGCGCGGCAGGATGGCGATGACCACGCAGGCGGCCGCCAGGGCCATGGCGCCGGCGGTGAGGCCGCGCCACAGGGCGATGTTGCTCCAGGCCGAAGGCTTCAGCGGCTCGGCGACCATGGCCTGGATGCGCGGCCACAGGCCCTCGGACGGTTGCGCGGCGGCGATGTCGGCGGCCAGCGGCGTCAGGCGCTCCTCCCACCAGGCCACGGAGCGGGCGAAGGCCGGGTCGGCGGCCAGGCGACGCTCTGCTTCCGCGCGCTCGGTCGCGTCCAGCACGCCCAGCACGTACTCGCCGGCCAGGGGGCGTTCTTCACCTTCCGGCGGAATGTCGGTCGCGTCGGTCATGCTTCGAGACAGGCCCGCAGGCTGATCAGGCTGCGCCGGATCCAGCTTTTCATGGTGCCCAGCGGCACGCCGACCGCCTGGGCCAGGGCGTCGTAGGTCAGGCCCTCGAAGAAGGCCTTGCGCACGGCGCCGGAATGCTTGGGATCGAGCTGGTCGAGGCAGCCGTCGAGGCGCTGGCGATCCTCGTCGGCCTCGATCCGGGCCGACGCCAGCGGCGCGGCGTCGGGCAGGGCCTCGGCTTCCTCGACGCCGGTCATCACCCGCGTCCCGCGCGAGCGCAGCCGGTCGATGGCGCGGTTGCGGGCCAGGCTGACCAGCCAGGTGATCGGGCTGGCCTTCTCCGGGTCGAACCGGTCGGCCTTGTTCCACACCGTCAGATAGACGTCCTGCAACACGTCCTCGGCCTCCTCGCGATCATTCAAGATACGCAAGGCGACGCCCAATAGCTTCGCGGAGGTGTGTCGATAGACGTATTTGAGGGCGTCCTGGTCGCGGTTGGCGACGCGGGCGATGGCCCGCGAAAGCAAGGCGCGGCTGCTGTCAGCGTCCAAGCGACGTCCCCTCCGGCATGATGCCTGGCGGGGACGCTCGCATGCTCCTCCAAGGCTGGCAACGGCCTACCGCGCGCCGAACCGACTGGCGACGAAATAGCCGGCGCTGGCCGCCGCGGTGGTGACGAACGCGCCCCAGGCCATGTCGGCCAGGGTGACGGCGGTCGACCAGGTCTTCAGCGTCGCCTGGTTGGTCAGGTCGTATGTGGCGTAGGCGGCCAGGCCGAACAGCGCGGCGTTGATCAGCAGGCGCGGCCAGCCGCCGTCGGGGCGCAGGGCCGGAGCTAGCGCGAACCAGGTCACCGCGCCGATATAGATCAGGTAGAAGGCCACGGCCGGCGGCAGGCTGGGCGTGTCGGCCATCAGGGCGCCGATGCGCGGCCGATAGAGGCGGTCGGCCATCTGGGTCAGCCAGACGGCGTCCAGCGCCAGGAAGACGACGGCGGTCGCCAGGTAGCCCAAGACGTAACGCAGCATTTCCGGGGTCTCCTTCAAGCGACGGGCCGCAGGCGGTAGTGGCTGACGCCCCACTCGGATCCGCCGCGATGGCCGAACAGTCCGGCGGTGGCCAGGAAGAACAGCCGCCAGCGCCGCCGCCAGATCCGCGCGTCGGCGCCATAGACCTCGGCCAGCAGCGGATCGATCACCTCGCGCGCGGCGTCGAACCGCTCCAGCCATTGCAGGGCGGTGCGGGCGTAGTGCGCGCCGCTCCAGCGCCAGTCCATGGCCACCTCGAACAGGTCCGGGAACTGCCAGGCCAGGTCGTGGCTGGGCATGATCCCGCCGCTGAAGAAGTGGCGGGCGATCCAGTCGTCCGGGTCTTCGGTCTCGAAGCGATAGGGCGTCGTGGCGTGGGAGAAGACGTGCAGGAACAGCAGGCCGTCGGGCTTCAGCCAGGTCCGTACTTTGGCCAGCAGGGCCCGCCAGTTGCTCATGTGCTCGAACATCTCGACCGAGACCACGCGGTCGAAGCGGCGGTCGGTGTCGAAGACGTTCATGTCGGCGGTTACGACGGTCAGGTTGCCAAGGCCGCGCTCGGCGGCGCGGGCCTGGATGAAGGTCCGCTGCGAGGCCGAGTTCGACACCGCCGTGATCGTCGAGGCGGGAAAGCGTTCGGCCATCCACAGCGACAGCGACCCCCAGCCGCAGCCGAGTTCCAGCACGGCCTGGCCGTCGCGCAGGTCGGCGTGGCTTTCGGTCTCGCGCAGGGCGGCGATCTCGCCGTCGGCCAGGGTCAGCGCCCCCGGTGGATAAAGGCCGCTGGAGTACTTCAGGTGCGGGCCCAGCACCGTCTCGAAGAAGGCCGCCGGCAGTTCGTAGTGCTGGGCGTTGGCGTCGGCGGTGTGGGTGGCGATCGGGCGGTCGGCCATGGCCTGGGCGAATTGGACGGCGGCGTCGGGCGGCGCGTGCTCCAGCGAGCGCCGGGCCCCGGACACCAGCTGGTCGATGGCGAACCGCGAGACGAAATCCGGAACCGGGGCGTCCTGGGCCAGCCGCACCAGGGCCTGGACGGGCCCGCCGCCGCCGCGGCCGCGATCCTGATCGAGCGCCGCATCGGGCAGGTTCGTCACATCGGTCATCGGTCCTCCGTCCCTGGCGGCCGCCCGTACGTCGCCTGGCGGTCTTCGAGGGGAGCTACGCGGAACATTGTCTTTCGGATGCATGCGTCCGGATCCGGTCGCGCTCCGTAGCTCCAGGCGAAGCCTCGCCGACAGGAGCACAAGCCTTGCCGACCTCCAGCCCAAGCCCGCGCCAGCGCATCGCCGTGGTCGGTTCCGGAATCTCCGGCCTGTCGGCGGCCTGGCTGCTGTCCCGGCGCCACGAGGTTGTGCTGTACGAGGCCGACGATCGCCTGGGCGGCCACGCCCACACGGTGCAGGCCGGCGGCATGGCGGTGGACACCGGCTTCATCGTCTACAACGAGCCGAACTATCCCAACCTTACGGCGCTGTTCCGTCACCTGGGCGTCGAGACCGCCGCCAGCGACATGTCGTTCGGGGTGTCGCTGGACGACGGGGCCCTGGAATACTCCTCCAACAGGCTCCTGGCCCAGAAGCGCAACCTGGTGAACCCGCGGTTCCTGGGGATGCTGATCGACGTCATGCGCTTCTATCGGGCCGGAACGCGCGACGCCCGGACCCTGGAGGCCGATGGCGGCTTCTGCCGGCTGGCCGATTATCTGGACGCGCAGGGCTTTGGTCGGGCCTTTCAGGAGGATCACCTGCTGCCGCAGGCGGCGGCGATCTGGTCGGCCTCGCTGCGCGACATCCGTGAGTTTCCAGCCGGCGCCTTCCTGCGCTTCTTCGACAATCACGGCCTGATGCTGCCGATCGACAAGCGGCCGATCTGGCGGACCGTGGTCGGCGGCAGCGCCCGCTACGTCGCCGCCCTGGCGGCCGATCTCGACGGCGAGATCCTGCTGTCGCGGCCGGTGCGGCGGATCACGCGGCACCCCGACCACGTGGTGGTCGAGGACGGGACGGGGCAGGCGCGGAGCTTCGACCAGGTGGTGATCGCGGCCCATGCCGACCAGGCCCTGGCCATGTTGGCCCAGCCGACCCCGAAGGAGGTGGCGCTGCTGGGCGCCTTCCGCTACAGCCGCAACCGCGCGGTGCTGCACCGCGACGCCGGCCTGATGCCGCGCCGGCCCGCCGCCTGGGCCAGCTGGAACCATGTCGGCCGCCGGGGCGTGCGGGGCGAGGGCGGCGTGACCTACTGGATGAACCGCCTGCAGCCGCTGGGCGAGGCCGCTCCCTGCTTCCTGTCGCTCAATCCCGACCGCGCGCCGGGGGCGGTGCTGCACGACCAGATCTACGAGCACCCGCTGTTCGACGGCCCGGCCATGGCGGCGCAGGCCCGGCTCTGGTCGCTGCAGGGCGTGCGCCGCACCTGGTTCGCCGGCGCCTATTTCGGCTCGGGCTTCCACGAGGACGGCCTGCAGGCGGGCCTGGCGGTGGCCGAGCAACTGGGCGGCGTGCGCCGGCCCTGGCTGACCCCGAACCCGTCCGGCCGGATCTTTCTCGACGCGCCCGCTGAAGAGCGCGACGCGGAGCTGGTCGCGTGAGCCTGCGCTCGGCCCTCTATCGCGGCGTCGTGGTCCACGAGCGCGGCCGGCCCCGGCGCCATCGCCTGCGCTACCGGGTGTTCATGCTGCTGCTCGATCTGGACGAGCTGGACACGGCGGGACGGGCCCTGCGGCTGTTCTCGCACAACGCGCTGAACCTGCTGAGCTATCACGACCGCGATCATGCCGGCCGCCTGTCCGCGCCGGTCAAGCCGCAGGTCGAGGCGCTGCTGGCGGCGCGCGGGCTGGACGCGCCGGGCGGCCCCATCCTGGCCCTGTGCATGCCGCGCGTGCTGGGCCACGGCTTCAACCCGCTGACGGTCTATTTCTGCCATGACCGCGACGAGCGCCTGGCCGCGGTGGTCTATGCGGTCAGCAACACCTTCGGCGAGCGCCACGACTACGTGCTGCCGGCGACGGCGCGCGACGACGGGCTGGTGGTGCAAGGCTGCGACAAGACCTTCTACGTCTCGCCGTTCCTGCCGATGGACCTGCGCTACGCCTTCCAGGTCGCGCCGCCGGGCGAGGGCGTGCGGGTGGGGATCGACGTGCATGACGACGCCGGGCGGGTCCTGTCGGCCGGCTTTTCGGGGCGGCGCGAGCCCTTGAGCGACGGGGCGCTGCTGCGCGCGGCGCTGAGCCATCCCTGGCAGGTCGCCGGCGTGCTGGCGGCCATTCACTGGGAAGCGGTCAAGATCCTGCTCAAGGGCTTCCGGTTCTTCGCCAATCCTCGCCTTGGCAAAGAAAAGGCGGCGCGGACGAAAGTCCGCCCCTCTTTGCTTAACAAAGAAAAAGCGGCGCGGACCTAAGTCCGCCCTTCCTCGCATAACAAAGAAAAAGCGGCGCGGACCTAAGTCCGCGCCGCCAGTCGTTCCGGGGAGAAAGGCGCGATCGGCGTCAGTAGACGAAGCGCGCGCCCATGAAGATCGAGCGGCCGGTGGCGGCGTAGCGCGACACGACCGGATCGTCCTGGTAGGCCCAGCGCTCTTCCTTCTGGTCGGTCAGGTTCAGGGCTTCGAGCGACAGGGTGATGTTCTTGGTCAGCTTGTAGGTGGCCGAACCGTCGAGGTTGAAGGTCTTCTTGCTGCCCGCGAAGTCGTTGACCAGCGGGCTGTCGCAGTAGCCCGGGTCGCAGGTGCCGGCGGCGACCGGATAGGTCTGGCTGTAGCCCTTGCGGTAGGACGACGACAGGCGGGCCGAGAACTTCTCGACTTCATAGAAGACCGTGAAGTTGAAGGCGTCCGGCGAGGCGCCGGTGAACGGGGCCTTGGCGGTGATCGCCGCCGCGCCGGTGCGGGTGTTGGCCGGGGTGACGATGTACTCCAGTTCCGACTCCAGGTGAGTGGCGTTGAACTGGACGCCCAGGTTCTTGAAGTACCAGGGCAGGAAGGTCAGGTTCTGCTGGTAGTTGAACTCGATGCCGCGGATGTAGCCGCCCGGCGCATTGCCGAACTGGCGGATGTCGAAGGTGTTGTCCTGGTCGATATAGGCCAGGGCGTTGACGTTGGTCTGGGCGGCCCGCAGGGCGGCGATGCCGTCGGCGTCGAGGATCTGGCTCAGCGGGGCGTTGTTGATCAGCGTTTGAGGGAAGTTGTTGATCTTCTTGTCGAAGATCGCCACCGACACCAGCGCGCCCGAGGTGAAGTACCACTCGAAGCTCAGGTCGTAGTTGACCGCCCGGAACGGATCGAGCTTCGGGTTGCCGACGGTCATCGAGCCGCCGACGGTGGCGCCCGCCGCGGTCGGCACGCTGATCGCCGTCACGGAGGGCGACAGGTTGCCCAGCATCGGGCGGGCCATGACCTTGGCCGCGCCGAAGCGGACGTACATGTTGTCGGCCACCTCGTAGGCGGCGTTCAGGGACGGCAGGACGTCGGTGTACTTGTTCTCGCCCGAGATCGGACGCGAGCCGTTGGTCAGGCCCGAGGAGTCCAGCTCGGTGATGGCGTAGCGGGTGCCGACGTTGCCACGCAGTTCGCGACCGAACAGCTCGGTGTTGTAGTCGAACTGGACGAAGGCGCCGGTGTCCTTCTCCTCGACCGAGTAGCGGTTGGCGGCGCTGCTGAGGTACGACAGGCGCCAGTCGCCCCACTTGTTGACGCAGTTGCAGTCGAAGTCGAACAGGCTGACCATCTTCTGCAGGTCGGGCGCCAGGAACGCGGTGGTGCCGCCCGAAGGGACATCCAGGCCGGTGCCCCAGTTGATGACCTTGCTGACCGAAGCGATGTTGGAGCCGGCTTCCTTCAGGCTGGGGTTCAGGGTCTCGCCGCTCAGGCGGCGATACTCGGCGGTGTCGAAGCCGTACTTGCGCTGGCTGACGCCGAACCGGATCGCGTAGTTGTCGTCCAGGTCGTACTTGAAGTCGACGCGCAGGGTCTCGTAGTCGTTGTTGGTGAAGCGCTGGAAGTGGCGCAGGGCCGAGTAGCCCTTCACGAAGTCCCAGGCCGAGGCCTGGGTCGCGTCGAAGCCCAGGTTCAGCAACGGCATGTCGCCGCCGCCGCGCGCGTCGTAGACGAGGTAGTCGTCGCCCGCCACGCCCTGGCCCGAGTCCAGGCGGATGAAGTCGGCCAGCAGGCCTTGCGTCTTGTTCTTCGACGACGACTTGCCCCAGACGGCGCTCATCGTGAAGTTGTCGCTGAACTCATGGTCCAGCTTCAGCGACGACTGACGGAAGTAGGTCGTGAAGAACGCCGCGTCGGCCGCCGAGCGCAGGTCGACATTGCCGAGCTTCAGATAGTCGGCGTTGGCCCCGGTCGAGGACAGGGCCGCATCGATCAGGCGCACGCTGGGACGGCCGATGAACTTGTCGACCATCGCGGTGCCGTTCGCGCTCGGCACGTAACCCACCGACGAGAGGGAGTTGTAGTAGTCGTACGGATCGAGGTTGAACGGGTTGTAGCTGTTGGTCGTACCGGCGACCAGGCCGCCGCCGTTCAGCTGCTGGCCGCAGTCGATGGCGTCGCGGACTTCGTTGGCGGCCTGCGCGGTGCACGACGCGTAGAACGCCCGCTTCTGGGCGGGCGTGGTGGTCGGGCTCAGCGTGTAGAACGGGTTGCCGGTGCTGTTGTTGGTGTTGTTGCGGTTCAGGCCGACGGTCTGGACCTGGTAGTTGATCGACGACTGCTGCAGCTCCGAATAGACCCAGTCGTACGAGATCGTCGTGCGGCTGGTCGGGCGCCATTGCAGGGCGCCGGTCAGGCCCAGGCGTTCCTGTTCCAGGTCCTGCTGGTTCAGCGTGGCCAGGGCGGGAATGCGGGTCAGCGGGCCGGGCGCGGTGATCGAGCCGGTGCCGGTCAGGCTGGTGGCGTTGGTCGCCGCGCTCGAGGGATTGTTGATCAGGTTGTAGGCGGCCGCGTTCGAGCCGACCAGCATCGAGCAGATCGCCGTGTTGGTGATGTTGATCCCCGGGATCACGCCGCCGTTGCACGAGGTGCCGATCGGAGTCGCGAAGCCCTGCCGGCGCGGCGAGGTGGCGGTCGAGTTGGTCGCCAGGAAGGTCGACTGGCGATAGGTGTAGTCCGACTGGCCGGCCTGGCGCTGGTAGCTGTCGATGATCTGGTTGCGCTTGTTGTAGGCGACCGAGAACAGCGCGCCGAAGTCGCCCCAGTTGGTTTCCCAGCGATCGGAGACGAGGCCGGCGAAGCGCGGCGAGTGGGTGCCGCCGTTCTTGTAGTAGGCGTCCTGCACCGACAGGGCCAGGCGACGATCCTTGAAGTTCAGCGGCTTGCCGGTCTCCAGGTCGACTGTGGCGCCCAGCGAGCCCTCGTCGGTCTCGGCCGAGGCGGTCTTCTGCACCTTGAGGGCGCTGAACAGTTCCGAGGCGAAGGTGTTGAAGTCGAAGCCGCGCGAGCGGTTGGCGGCGTCGCCGGCGATCGACGGGCCGGCCGTCGACAGGGCTTCCAGGCCGTTCAGGCGAACGCGGGTGAAGTCGCTGCCCAGGCCGCGGACGGTGATGGTGCGGCCTTCGCCATTCTCGCGGTCGACCGACACGCCCGGCAGGCGCTGCAGCGACTCGGCGAGGTTGGCGTCGGGGAAGTCGGCGATGTCCTCGGCATTGATGGCGTCGACCATCACGTTCGAGCTGCGCTTGAGGCTGAGGGCGCTCTGCAGGGCGGCGCGGTAGCCGGTGACGACCACTTCCTCGACCGCGGTTTCCTCGGTCTGGCCCGCAGCCTGGGCGGCGGGGGCGGCGTCTTGGGCGAAGGCGGTTCCGGCGAGCAGCAGGCTGCCGGCGACGGTCAGGGCGCCGAGCGACGCACGATCGCACAGCACGCGGGCGCGGCTCCGCCGCGAAGTGACTTGCAACATATTCCCTCCCAGTTCTTCCCGACGGGCAGGCTCTTGAGCGGCCGACCCGTGATCTCTGTTCTTGTTGGTAGCGGTATCCGCCACCGGTGTCATTAAAATAGCTACCGGTGTCATTAAGCCGAAATGGCGGCTCGGGAGCAAACCGAAAAATGGCCGCTCGGTGGCGCGGACGGCAAATATGCGGCGGGGCGTAGCGGCGGAGCAACAAAACGCCGGTTTGCGAGCCTGGGGCCAAACGCCGCACGAGGGCCGTTCGGGGCTTTCAGAAGCGGCGGGAGAGCGCCAGCTCGAACCGGCGGCGTCGCGGGTCGGCATAGGTGTTGTAGTCGCCGACGCCGTTCTCGAAGATGCTGGGGCTCTTGTCGAACAGGTTGCGCACGCCCAGGCGGACCTCGCTGGCGCCGGTTCGCCAGGCTCCGGCGAGATCGAAATAGACCTGGGCCGGCACGGTGCGGATCTCGCCATAGCCCGTCGGGGTGCGGAAGGCGCCGTCGAACTGGGCGCTGGCCGCCAGGGTCCAGCTCCCCCGCCGCCAGGTCGCGCCGCCGTAGCCCCGCCATTCCAGCGGCGCCTGGTAGTCGCCTGTCAGCGCTGTCCAGGCCTCGCCGGGCAAGAGCTTGCGGCGGAAGCTGGGCTGCCAGACCACCGAGCCGCGCAGGTCGAGCCGACCGCCGGCCGCGGCGAAGCCGTGGCGCAGCTCGCCGCTGACCAGCTGGGTTTCCAGCTTGGCGCTGTTCATGGCCCGGCCGTCGATCTCCAGCACCCGCCCGACCGTGTAGCCGCGAGCGATGTCGGCGGCGGTCAGCGGCGCGCGCGACACCCGGCCAAGCTGCGGATTGGCCAGCAGGTAGCCCATCGACAGCTCGCCGTGCAGGCCGTGGAAGCCGTCGCGCTTGAGCACGCGGGTGTAGTCGAGCGAGGCCCGCAGGTTCGATCCCGGCGGCTGGACGACCATGCCCACCGAGACGCTTTCGGCGCGCTCGGGCTTGAGGGCGGGCGAGCTGCCGAACATGTAGACGAAGGGGCGGCCGCTGCCGACGGTGTCGCCCGGCCGACTGGGGTCGGCGTAGAAGATGCCGGGAATGGTCAGGCGCGAGGTGATCAGCTCGCTGGCCGTCGGCGCCAGGGCTCCGGTGGCGGCGCTGAAGCGCAGCATGACGGCCCTGGCCGGAAACACCCGCGCGCCGGCGGTCCAGGTCCAGACCTCGTGGCGCGAACGGACCAGCGGCGGATCGCTGGTCATGGCCAGGGCCGGCGCCCAGGCCTTGCTGTCGTCCAGCCGCACTGAGGCTTGCAGCTCAAGGCCCGCAAGGCCCGGCGGGGCGCGGTCGCGGCGGAAGATCGGCGCGTTGGCCTCGGCGTACAGGGAGGCGACCTTCTGGCGGGCCCCGATCAGGGTGTGGGTCGAGCTGGTCTGATCGCCCTGGGTCGTGGTCTCGACCACGTCGCCGATACGCTCGTCGCGCAGGTCGGCCGCGATGGTCAGGTTGGCCGGTCCCGCCGGCAGCTGGATCACCGGGCCCGCGGCGCGCAGGGCGAGGTTCGCGAAGCGGTTGGACTGCCGGATGCGTTTGACCGAGTCGCTGCGATAGAGGTCGAGCACCGACTGCAGGGCGTCATAGTCGCCGAACGGGTCGATCACCGGCCGGTTCAGGCCCTCCTCGCCCCACACGAAGCTGTAGTTCAGGTCCGGCTGGGGCTGGCGCTGATGCTGCTTGACCCGAACCCGGCCGACGCCGGTCGAGGCGTCGATGTTCACCCGCCATCCAAGCGGCGCCTCGATGATCGCCCCGGCGGTCAGGCGCTGGGCGAGGGTGCGCTCCTGGTTCTTCTGGTCGTAGGAGGCGAACGGCACCGAGACCAGGATATCCTGCTGGAACGGGTTGGTCGGCGCGGCGGCGCTGACGAAATAGGCGCGGGAGTTGGGACTGGTCAGGCCCTCGCCCTCGTTCTCCAGGTGCAGGATGTCGAGATAGGTCTCCACGCCGAACAGCGCCCGGCGGACGCTGGCGGTGATGGCGGTCGCGCGCGCGCCGTTCAGCAGGCTGGCGTCGCCGCTGCTGGCGTCGGGGCCAAGGCCGCGCGACAGGGCGCCGGCCCCTTGCAGCGCCAGGCGCTGGAAGTCGCCGGCCGCATAGCGCAGGGGCAGGGTAGTGACGTTCGAGCCGAGGCTTACGCCGGCGTCGGTGACCAGCGGCTGGCCGGTGTAGCTCATGACGTTGCGGCCGTCCGAGGCGGCCGACAGCACTTCATAGGTCGTGCGCGCGTCCGACTTGGCGCGATAGCGAGTGGTGAAGTCGCGCTGGATGATCCGCAGCGGCTCGCGCGTCGAGGCCGAGAAGCCGGCGGAGACCTGGGTGCGGCCGCCGTCGGGCGAGAAGCCCAGGCGCGCCTCCAGCCGGCCCTGGCCGGCGTCGCCGCGCGAGGACAGGCCGCCGATCGCGGTGACCTCGCCGCCGTCGTGGTCGCGCCTCAGCACGATATTGACCACGCCGCCCAGCGCGCCGAGGCCGTAGATGCCGCCGGCCGAGGCGGGGATGGTCTCGATGCGCTCGATGGCGCTGAGAGGCAGGGCGTTGATGTCGGGCTGCCGGAAGAACGAGCCGTCCAGCCCCGGCAGGCGCGGCAGCCGGCGGCCGTCGACCAGCACCAGGGTCTGGCTTGGGCCAAGGCCCAGCAGGTCGAGTTCGGAGCGGGCCGCGCCGGGCCGAGCCTGGGCGGGCGAGACGGCCGCGACGTCGGCCAGCACCCGGTCGCGCAGGAAGCTTCCGATCTCGCCGGCCTGGGACAGGGCGATCTCGTCGGCGGTGTGCACGACATAGGGCTGGACGCCGTTCTCCAGCCTTTGCAGGTCGCCGTTGAGGGCGCGCCGGCCCAGCACCAGGATCTCCGGGACGGTGGTGACCGCGTCGGAGGCCGGCGGGGCGGTCGCCGAAGGGGCGGGGGCCAGGACGTAGACGCCGTCGGCCGTGCGACGCGCCACCAGGCCCGTGTCTTCGAGCAGCCGGTCGAGCGCCGCCTCGACCGACATCCGGCCGCGCGCCTGGCCCGAGCGCTTGCCCGCGGTCAGGCTGGAGGCGAACAGCAGCTCGGCGCCCGACTGCCGGGCCAGCAGGCGAAGGGCCGACGACAGGTCCTGGCGGTCGACGTCGATCGCGGGCGCGCCGACGGCGGGCCCGGCGATCGCCGCGGCCAGCATGCCCGTCAGTCCGAGCCGTCCCCGCATTCGCCCTTCGCCTCCCTCAAGGTCTCCGGATCGACACGACCCGTATTGCGACGCTAGGTAACGTCGTTATCTGACGGCGCAAGCCGAGATCCGGGTCTCGGTGAAATTTCGATGGAAGCGATGAGGATTTCGCCTTCGGCTACGTATTCTAGGAAAGACCCGCTGCTCGGCCGTCCAGCCGAGGCGCGGCGTGGGGTGCGTGGAGCGTAAGGTGGCGGCTGTCCATCCTCAGTCGGCGGACGGTTCGAGGGCGGCGCAGGCCGATCCTGCGCGCGCGCTCGCCCTGCAGACCGATGTGACCGCCTTCTTCCGCCGCCGCCTGGGCGCCGACGCCGAGGTCGAGGACCTTGTCCAGGAGGTGTTCGTGCGCGCCGCCGACCAGGTGGGGCTCGCCGACGAGGCGTACGCCCGAGCCTATGTCTTCCGCACCGCCGCCAGCGTCTGGGCCGACCGGCACAGGCGGCGGCTGGCGCGGCGGGCCGACCAGCACGTGCCCTTCGATCCCGAGCGCCACGGCGAGACCGACAACGATCCGGCCGGCCGCCTGGACGCCCGCGAGACCCTGCGCGCGGCGACCGCCGTCCTGCTGAGCCTGCCCGAGCGGACGCGGACGATCTTCGTGCTGCGGCGGATCGAGGGGATGACCGTGCGCGAGGTCGCCGGCCGCCTGGGCATTTCCGGCAGCGCGGTGGAGAAACACGTGGCCAAGGCGCTGGAGCGTCTGCTGGCCCAGACGGGGGACCTGCGATGAGCGCCTATCCCCTCGAGTTCGCCGAGATGGCGCAGCTGCCGCGCGACGAGGCGGCGGCGCTGCTCTGGCTGAACATCGACGAGTCCGACCCGGCCCAGGCGGCCGTGCTCGATGCCTGGCTGGACAAGGATCCTGAGAACCGCGCGGCCTGGCTGCGGGCCCAGGCGATCTGGAGCGGCTTCGACCAGGCCGGCGACGAGGCGACGCTGCGGGTTCTGCGGCGCCGTGCGGCGAAGGCCTCGCGCCCGCTGGCTTCGCGCTGGATGGCGGCGGCGGCCGTGTTCGTCGTCGCCATCGGCCTTGGCCTGTGGCTGGCCGAGCGGCCGGCCCCGGCCTTGCCGCCGCCGGTGGTGCAGGCCTCGGCGGTGTTCGGCCAGCCCGACCTGGTCACGGCGGCGGAGGCGAAGACCTTCGACCTGCCGGACGGCAGCAAGGCCAGCCTGGCCCCCGGCAGCGCCCTGGACCTGGCCTACGACCACGGCGGCCGCGCCATGCGGCTGGTGAAGGGGCGGGCGTTCTTCGACGTGGTTCCAGACCGGGCGCTGCCGTTCACGGTCGAGGCCGGCGGTCGGCGGATCACCGCTTTGGGCACGCGCTTCGACGTGCGTCTCGACGAGGGGCCGCTGCGGGTGACGCTGGTCGAGGGTCAGGTCTCGGTCGCTCGCACGATCGATGCGACCGACGGCCCGGGCCGACCGGTGGTGCTGGCGGCGGGCGAGCAGTTGACCGCCGCCCCCGGCCGGGACGTCGTCGCGCCGGCGGAAACGGGCGCCTCGGCGTGGCGCGAGACCTCGATCACCTTCGAGGACAGGCCGCTGTCGGAGGTGGTGGCCGAACTGAACCGCCACAGCGCCACCAAGCTGGTCATCGACGATCCGAAGGTGGCGGCCTTGCGGGTGACGGGCCGGTTCCGCACCGGCGATCCGCAGCGCTTCCTGCGCACCCTGGCCCAGGTGCTGCCGGTGCGCGGCGAGGCGGCGGGGCCGGGCCGCTACCGGATCGTGCGCGCCGACTGAACGAATTGGAATAACGCCGGTGTGGGTTTTGCCTGGCGCTGCGTGTTCTCCCCCGGGAGCCGGGCGTGCTCCCGCCCAGGGGACGAGGCGATGGAACAGCAGATCTGCAGCGAGCGGGCGTCGGCCAGGGTGGGCGCCCTGCTGGAGGAGATCCAGCAGCGACTGTTCGACGACGTCGAGGGGGCGCGACGGCTGATCGACCAGGCGATCCAGGTGTTGCAGGCGCCGTCCGCGGCCAGCCCGGCGCGCACCGGCGGCCTGGCGCCCTGGCAGGCCCGGCGGGTGGCCCGCTACATCGACGAGAACCTCGAACGAGCCCTGACCGTGGCCGAGCTGGCGGCGGTGGGCGGCGTGCGCCCCGGCTATTTCGGCAAGGCCTTCAAGAGCAGCTTCGGCGTCAGCCCGCACGCCATGGTCCTGCAGCGGCGCGTGGCGCGGGCCAAGATCCTGATCGCCCAGGGCGAGGATCCGCTGAAGGACATCGCCCTGGCCTGCGGCTTCTCCGACCAGTCGCACCTGACCAACCGCTTCCACAGGTTGGCGGGCATGACGCCGGCGGCGTGGCGGCGGCTGCATGCGACGCCGGTGTTTCATGCGCCGGGCGACGATCGCGGCGGCTGCGTCCAACTCGACCTTCGCGCTCAGGCCTAGGCTTCCGACCCGTTCCTCTTGCTGCCTTCGAGGTCTTTCATGAACGCCGTCGCTTCCATCCATAACGCCGTCTCGGCGCCCAACCAGTTCGTCGAGATCGGCGGCCGCACCCTGGCCTATCGCTCGATCGGCGAGGGCCGGCCGCTCGTGCTGTGCACCCGCTTCCGGGGCAACATGGACGTCTGGGACCCCGCCTTTCTCGACGGCCTGGCCGACGAGGGCTTCCGGGTCATCACCTTCGACTATTCGGGCCTTGGCCTGTCGACCGGCGAGGCCACCTACAATCCGGCCGAGATGGCCCGCGATCCGATCGACCTGATGGCGGCCCTCGGCCTCGACGACGTCGTGCTCGGCGGCTGGTCGCTGGGCGGCATGGCGGCCCAGGTGGCCTTCGCCGTGGCCGGCGCGCGGATCAGCCACCTGCTGCTGATCGGCACGACCCCGCCCGGGCCTCTGGTCAAGCCGGCCGAGCAGCTGTTCTTCGACACCGCGGTGATCGAGGACTATGCGCTGAAGGAAGAGGAGATCCTGTTCTTCGAGCCGAAGTCGGAGGCCAGCCGCAAGGCCGCCGCCGAGTCCTCGGCCCGGATCGCCGGCCGCACCGAGGGGCGCTCGCCGGTGGTGCCGATCGCCTTCGCCCGCGCCAATATCGGGGACGGGCCCAAGAACCCGATCTTCCCCGCCGACGCGGTGCTGGAGGTGCTGAAGACGACGACCAAGCCGATCCTGCACCTGGGCGGCGACCACGACATCATCTTCCCGGTCGAGAACTGGTACGCCCTGAACCAGGTGCTGCCGACCCTGCACCTGATCACCTACCCCTCGGCCGGGCACGGGCCCCAGCACCAGTACCCGCGCGCCTCGGCCGAGCACATCGCCAGCTTCGTGCGCTCGACCAGCTAGAGGTTCAGAGGGACGCCTGGCGCCGTTCGCGGCGCCAGGCGTTGGGCGGCGCGCCTTCCCGCCGCCGGAACAGGCGCGACAGGTGGGCCTGGTCGCTGAAGCCGCAGGTGACTGCGATGCCGCACAGCGGCTCGTCGGTGGTCAGCATGATCCGCTTGGCGCGGGTCAGGCGGCGCTCGACGACGTACTTCTGCGGCGACAGGCCGAAGGTCGTCTTGAAGGCGCGCGAGAAATAGGACGGGCTGAGCCGCGCGGCGCGGGCCAGGTCGACGACGCGGATCGTCGTCTCCAGCCGGTGCTCGACATAGGCGGCCGCGCGGCTGGCCTGCCATGGCGCCAGGCCGGCCGGCTTTCCGCCCACGAAGGCGCCGGGCGGCGCGAGGCCGCCCGGTTCGGGATCGTAGGCGCACATCCGCCGCTCAGCGGGTGATCTTGCCGGGCAGGCTGAGGTCGCCCGAGGCCACGTCGAAGATGTCGGAGATGCACAGCAGGGGCGCGTGCAGGTTGGCGTTGACCTTCAGGGCCGAGGTGACGCCGTCGAACTTCACCCCCTCGACCGCGCCGATCACGCCGGCGGGGACGCTGACCTCGACGGTGTCGGTGGCCAGGGTTGTGGGATAGGTCGGGCTGTCGATCAGCAGCGGCACGCCGGGCCAGGTGGCCGGCACCTTGGGCTTGGCCCCCTCGGGGATGTCGCGGACCTTCAGCGCGCCCTTGCCGCAGGCGTCGTCGGGAACCAGCACCACCCAGTGCGGATGCCAGACGTGGCGGTTGACCCCGCCATAGGCCGCGTCGTCGAAATCGGGGTGAAAGGTCACCGCCAGGGCCAGTATGCCCTGGTCGCCCTCGAAGCCGACGCTGCTGCTGTTGAGCGAGGTGGGCCAGACATAGCTCCACACCGCGCTGCCGGCGAACTGGCCGACGGCCTTGGGCTTCAGCTCGCCGGCCTTGCCGCGCACCTGCACGCGGAAGACCACGTCCGGTCCGACGCTTTTGACCTGGGTGCGGACGATGTCGAAGGACGCCATGATCGCGTCCTTGGTCGGCGAGACCACGTCCTGGGCGAGGGCGGGGGCGGCGAGGAGGGCCGTCGCGGCGACGGCGAGGCTGAGCGTGCGGAGCATGGGCGATCTCGATCGAGACGCCGCGACGAGGGCGCGGCCGGGAACGCCAGGGTTCCACGGCCGCGCTTTTCCGCCTTGGATCGGGCGGAGGCCTATTTCTTCAAATCAGACGATCAGTTCGCCAGCCAGGCGTCCAGGTCCTTCAGGGCCCGGATGCTCATCAGCCGCTTCTTGGCGCGACCGCGTTCCTTCAGCGGGATCTTCTTGCCGTCCTCGTCGACCTTGGGGGTCTCCAGGGGCGGCAGCAGGCCGTAGTTGATGTTCATCGGCTGGAAGCTGCCGCCCCGGGAGCCGTCTTGCGCGCCTTCCAGGTGCCCGCCGGTGATGTGCTCGACGAGGGCGCCCAGGGCGGTGGTCGGGGGCGGGGCGTCCAGCGAGCCGCCGTTGCGCTCGGCGGCGGCGAAGCGGCCGGCCAGGAGGCCGATGGCGGCGCTTTCCACATAGCCCTCGACGCCCGTCACCTGGCCGGCGAAGCGCATGCGCGGCGAGGCCTTCAGGCGCAGGCCCTTGTCCAGCAGCTTGGGCGAGTTGATGAAGGTGTTGCGGTGCAGGCCGCCCAGGCGCGCGAACTGGGCGTTTTCCAGGCCCGGGATCATGCGGAAGGTCTCGGCCTGGACGCCGTGCTTCAGCTTGGTCTGGAAGCCGACCATGTTCCACAGCGTGCCCAGCGCGTTGTCCTGGCGCAGCTGGACGATGGCGTAGGACTTCACGGTCGGGTCGCGCGGGTTGGTCAGGCCGACGGGCTTCATCGGACCATGGCGCAGGGTCTCGCGGCCGCGCTCGGCCATCACCTCGATCGGCAGGCAGCCGTCGAAATACGGGACGTGCTCCCACTCCTTGAACTCGGCCTTGGGGCCTTCGAGCAGGGCGTCGATGAAGGCCTCGTACTGCTCCTTGTTCATGGGGCAGTTGATGTAGGCGGCCGCGTCGCCGCCGGGGCCTTCCTTGTCGTAGCGCGACTGGCGCCAGGCCTTGTCCATGTCGATGGATTCGAGGTGGATGATCGGCGCGATGGCGTCGAAGAACGACAGCTGGCCTTCGCCCGACAGGTCGAGCACCGCCTGGGCCAGGGCCGGCGAGGTCAGCGGGCCGGTGGCGACGATGACGTTGTCCCATTCTTCCGGCGGCAGGCCCGCGATCTCCTCGCGGACGATGGTGACCAGCGGGTGGGCTTCCAGGCGGCGGGTGACTTCTTCCGAAAAGCCGTCGCGGTCGACCGCCAGGGCGCCGCCGGCCGGCACCTGGTGCTGGTCGGCCGCCGACATGATGATCGAGTCGCAGCGGCGCATCTCGGCGTGCAGCAAGCCGACGGCGTTGAACTGCCAGTCGTCCGAGCGGAACGAGTTGGAGCACACCATTTCCGCCAGGCCGTCGGTCTGGTGGGCGTCGGTGGTGACTTTGCCGGCGGCGTCGTCGCGACGCATCTCGTGCAGGATGACGGGAACGCCGGCCTGGGCGATCTGCCAGGCGGCCTCGGAACCGGCGAGGCCGCCGCCGATCACGTGAATGGGGGAGGTGGTCATGGCGTCCTCATACCTCCGCCCTCGCCAAGACGGAACCGCCGTGTAAGCTCATCTTGGGCGGGTATCAGGTTCTGGGGGTCTTCAGGGTGGCGAAGAAGTTTTCGGCGGCGTCGGCCGCGGTGTCGGGCTGGGCGCTGATCGGCCGGCGGCCGCTGTCGGTCGTCGTGTGGAGCGCGGTGATCCTGCTGGGCCTGTTCCTGCCGGCGCTGCTGCTCTTTCTGCCGGTCATCGATCCGTTCGTCGAGATGGTCCGGGCCCTGCCGCAGGCGCCCGAGGCGCAGGATCCGGAGCTGACGGCGCGGATCATGGCGATGCAGGGCCAGATCAGCCTGATGAACATCGGCATGATGGCCGTGCAGGTGGTCGCGCCCACCATCGTCACGGCCGCGGCTTTCCGCGTCGTGCTGCGCCCGGAGGAACAGCGGGGTTTCTTCCTGCGCGTCGGCGCGACCGAGGGCTGGATGATGCTGGTCACCCTGGTGCTCACCTTCGGCGGCAACATCGCCATCTTCGCGGCCATGGTCCCGGGGGCGCTGCTGGGACTGATCGGTTTCGTGGTCATGGCGATCGGCGGCGACACCGAGGGCGGCGCCGTCGTCGGGGTGGTGGTCGGCGTGATCGGCGTGATCGTCGGCGAATTGGCGCTGCTGTGGGCCTTCCTGCGGCTGTCGATGGCCCTGCCGATGACCTTCGCCGAGCGGCGCTTCATGCTGTTCGAATCCTGGGCCCTGACCAAGGGGCAGAGCCTGCGCCTGCTGGGCATGCTGCTGCTGATCGGGCTGACCCTGCTGGTGGTGCAGATCGTCGTGGGCGTGGTTGTCATCGTCGCCGCCGCGCTGGTCGCCCCGGGCCTGACCAAGACCCTGCCGGCGGCGCGCTCGGTGGCCGAGGTGCTGCGCCTGATCTGGCCGGTCCTGGCCGTGGCGCTTCCCCTGGTGGCGATCCTTCAGGCGGTGGTCCAGGTGGTCTGCGTGACGCCGCTGGCCAGCGTCTACCGGTCGCTGAAGCCCGCCGACGAGGCGCAGGCGGCCGACTGACAGCGGCCTTCCCGCCACGGCCGGGCAAAATCCGCGCGAACCGGCCCGCGACTCGTCGTTTCATGACGCCGCGCGCGCTAGGGTGGCGTCGGCTGTTCTGAAGGATCTGGAAGCACATGGGCGAGGCATCGATCGCGATCGGCGCGACGGCGCGAGCCGGCATCGCCGGCGTGACCCACCTCGCGCCGCGCACCTGGGCGGCGCTGGCCGCCGCCTGCCTCGTGGGCCTGCTGGGCCGCTATCTGGGCGGGGCCTTCGTCCTGCTGGCCGACTTCGTCGCCGCCGCCCTGGCCTACGGGGCCCTCTATCGCGCCGCCTTCGACGGCCCGGCGGGCCTGGCCGGCCTGCGCTGCGGCCGCGAGGAGGCGCTGATCGCCGCCGTCCAGCTGCTGCTGGGCGTGGTGTTCCTGGTGGTCATCGCCGTGCTGCTGGTCGTGGTCGGAGCCGTGGCCCTGGGCGTCGCCCGCGCGGCCGCCCCCGGCTTCGACGCCACCTCGTCGGAGGCCTGGCGGGCGGCGCTGTCGGGACCGCTGGCCGCCTTCGCCGCCAGCCTCGCGCCGCTGGCCAGCCTGGCGGTCCTGGCCTGGCTGGCCGCGCGCCTGGCCCTGGCGCCGGCCGCCTCGATCGCCGCCGGCCGCCTGCGGGTGCTCAGCGCCTTCGACTTGACCAAGGGCCGGGCCGGCCTGCTGGTGGCCCTGGGCCTCGTCTTCTACCTGCCCAGCGTGCTGATCGCCGCCAGCGGCAAGGCGGCCTTCGACG
Organism: Caulobacter radicis; assembly: GCF_003094615.1. Lineage (GTDB taxonomy): Bacteria > Pseudomonadota > Alphaproteobacteria > Caulobacterales > Caulobacteraceae > Caulobacter > Caulobacter radicis. The sequence goes on from NZ_QDKO01000032.1 coordinate 159,534, forward strand.
GCGCCGGCGCGTTCCTGGTGCAGGCGGTCGCGGTCGGCCTCTACTATTTCTGTGTCGCTCCCGCCTGGACGGCGGCCTGCGTCCACGTCTACAGACACGCTCCGAGCTTGGCCGTCGCCGAGCCGTCAGAAGCCTGATCATGATCGTCTTGTCGCCCGTCGCCGCCGCCCTCGAAGGGCCGCGCACCATGCGCCGCCACCCCGTCTCCCTGCTGATCTGGGGCGGGCTGTATCTCGGCTCGCTGATCCTGCTGTCGGTGCTGCTGGTCGCCGTGTTCGGCGACGAGGTGCGGCGCGACCTGGCCCAGACCCGGTTCACGGCCGACCCGCGCGAGGTGCTGCAGCTGATCTCGCACCTGGGCGGGGCGATGGCGCTGATCATCCTGCTGGCCGCCGCCATGAGCGCGGTGCTGGCCGGGGCGATCCTGCGCTCGGTCATGCATCCCGAGCAGAGCCAGGGCGCTTATCTGCGCCTGGGCGCCGACGAGGTCCGGCTGTTCGTCGTCGCCCTGATCGCCTGGGCCACGGCTCTGTTCGTCACCGCCATTCCCAGCGGCGCCGTGACCCTGCTGACCGCCACGGTCGCCGGCGCCGGCGCGCGCGGCCTTTCGGCCTGGATCGCCTTCCTTGGCGGCCTGGCGGTGATCGGCCTGTCGATGTGGGTGGGCGTGCGCCTGTCGCTGCTTTCGCCCCAGACCTTCGCCGAGGGCCGCATCAATGTCCGCGAGTCGTGGGTGCTGACCCATGGCCACTTCTGGGGCCTGCTGGGCATGTTCGTGCTGAACCTGCTGATGGCGCTGGGCGCGACCATGGCCATGTCGCTGGTCGGCGGCCTGCTGACGGGCGTGATCGCCCTGATCGGCGGCGGGACCAAGCTGTTCGTGATCCTGGGCCTGCTGGTCAACCTGCTGATCGCGCCGCTGATCGTCACCGTCCAGACGGTGATCCTGACGGCCGGCCCGGCCCGCGCCTACCGGCAGCTGCATCCTGATATTTGAACCCGGGTCTGTCGTTCTCGCCCGAAGCTTGTTACCCCTGGCGTCACTAGGGTTTGCAAGGGGCTAAGATGAAGACCTTCTCGGCGACGGACGCGGCCATTTCCGGCTTCGGTATCGTGCGCGAGCATCCCAAGGCCGTGGGGGCCTGGGTGCTGATCTCGACCATCGTGTCGGCCGTGGTGGCGGTGATCACCGTGGGCCTGTTCGGCCCGCAGTTGGAAGCCTTCGCCAATCTCAGCCAGACCAACGCCCAGCCCGACCCGGCCGAAACCCTGCGGATGATGGGCGGGCTGGTCCCGGCCATGGCGTGCTCGATGGTCTACAGCATCGCCTTCTATTCGGTGCTGATGGCGGCCATCTATCGCGCGACGCTGCGCCCGGCCGACAACGACAAGGCCTATCTGCGCTTCGGCGCCGACGAGCTGCGCCAGGCCGGCGTGTCCATCCTGATGGTCCTGCTGTTCTTCGCCGGCTATATCGGCATCGTCCTGGGCGTGGCCGTGGTCATCGGCATCCTGGCGGCGGTGTCCAAGCCGGTCGGCGGCCTGGCGGCCATCGTGCTCGTTCCCGTCGGCCTGGGCGCGCTGATCTATTTCGCCGTCCGCCTGTCGCTGGCCAACGTGCTGACCTTCGCCAAGGGCAAGATCGACATCTTCGGCTCCATGGCCCTGACCAAGGGGCGCTTCTGGCCGATGTTCGGCGCCTATGTCGTGGCGACCATCCTGGCCGTCGTGGTCTACCTGCTGCTGTTCCTGATCGTGACCCTGCTGGGCGGGGCGCTCAGCGGTTTCAACATGGAGACCCTGGGCACGCTGATGCAGTCGCAGACCACGTCGCTGGAAAGCCTGATGACGCCCACGGGCATCCTCAGCCTCGCCGTCGGCGGCCTGATCGCCGTGCTGACCAGCGTGACGATCTACACGCCCTCGGCCTTTATCTATCGCCAGATCGCCGTCGACGTGGAAAGCGCCAGCGACACCTTCGCCTGAGCCATCCGGAACAGCGCAACGAAAAAGGCCGGCGGAGCGATCCGCCGGCCTTTCTTGTTTCCGAGCCGCCGGCGCGTCAGGCGCGCTTGGAGGTCTTGAGGTCGGCCACGCGGGCCAGTCGGCGCTCCTCGTGCTTGGCCAGCAGTTCCTTCAGGTACTTGCCGGTCCAGCTGGCCTCGACCTTGGCCACGTCCTGGGGCGAGCCCACGGCGACGATCTGGCCGCCGCCGTCGCCGCCCTCGGGGCCAAAGTCCAGCAGCCAGTCGGCGGTCTTGATGACGTCGAGATTGTGCTCGATCACCACCACCGTGTTGCCCTGGTCGGCCAGCTCGTGCAGCACCTCGAGCAGCTTCTTGGTGTCCTCGAAGTGCAGGCCGGTGGTCGGCTCGTCGAGGATGTAGAGCGTGCGGCCGGTGGCCCGGCGCGACAGCTCCTTGGACAGCTTCACCCGCTGGGCCTCGCCGCCCGACAGGGTCGTCGCCTGCTGGCCGACCTTGATGTAGCTGAGGCCCACGCGCTTGAGGGTCTCCATCTTGTCGCGGATCGGCGGCACGGCCTTGAAGAAGTCGGCGGCCTCCTCGACGGTCATGTCCAGCACGTCGGCGATGGTCTTGCCCTTGAACAGCACGTCCAAGGTCTCGCGGTTGTAGCGCTTGCCCTTGCAGATATCGCAGGTGACGTAGACGTCGGGCAGGAAGTGCATCTCGATCTTGATGACGCCGTCGCCCTGGCAGGCCTCGCAGCGACCGCCCTTGACGTTGAACGAGAACCGCCCCGGGCCGTAGCCGCGCGCCTTGCTCTCCGGCAGCTGGGCGAACCAGTCGCGGATCGGGCCGAAGGCGCCGGTATAGGTCGCCGGGTTCGAGCGCGGGGTGCGGCCGATCGGGCTCTGGTCGATGTCGATGACCTTGTCGAAGTTCTCCAGGCCCTCGATCCGCTCGTGCGCCGCCGGGGCGTCGCTGGCGTTGTTCAGGCGGCGCGCGGCGGCCTTGTAGAGGGTCTCGATCGTGAAGGTCGACTTGCCGCCGCCCGAGACGCCGGTGATGCAGGTGAAGGTGCCTACGGGGATCTCGCCGGTGACGTCCTTGAGGTTGTTGCCCTTGGCGCCGATGACCTTGAGCGTCTTCTTCTTGTTGATCGGACGGCGCTCTTCGGGCACGGCGATCTCGCGATCGCCGGTCAGGTACTGGCCGGTGACGCTGGCCGGGTTGGCCATGATCTGGTCGGGCGTGCCCTGGGCGACGATCTCGCCGCCGTGGACGCCGGCGGCCGGGCCCATGTCGATCACGTAGTCGGCGGTGAGGATGGCCTCCTCGTCGTGCTCGACCACCAGCACCGAGTTGCCAAGGTCGCGCAGGCCTTGCAGCGATTGCAGCAGGCGGGTGTTGTCGCGCTGGTGCAGGCCGATCGACGGCTCGTCCAGCACGTACAGCACGCCCGTCAGGCCGCTGCCGATCTGGCTGGCCAGGCGGATGCGCTGGCTCTCGCCGCCCGACAGGGTGCCCGAGCCGCGCGACAGGTTGAGATAGTCGAGGCCCACGTCGACCAGGAACCGCAGGCGGTCGTTGATCTCCTTCAGGATCCGGCGGGCGATCTCCAGCTGCTTGTCGGAGAGGTGGCCTTCCAGGGCGCTGAACCAGTCGCGGGCCGGGCGGATGGCCAGGTTCGAGACGGCGGCGATGTCGAGGCCATGGACCTTCACGGCCAGGGCCTCGGGCTTCAGGCGCTTGCCGCCACAGGCCTCGCAGGGGGTGTCGGACTGGTAGCGGCCGAGTTCTTCACGCACCCACGAGCTGTCCGTCTCGCGCCAGCGGCGCTCCAGGTTCGGCAGCACGCCCTCGAAGGGCTTGTCGACCTCGTACTTGCGGGCGTTGTCGTCGTAGGTGAACTTGATCTTCTCGCCCTTGGAGCCGTTCAGCACCACGGTCCGGGCCTTTTCCGGCAGCTTGTACCAGGGCTCGTCCATCGAGAAGCCGTAGTGGCGGGCCAGGGCCTGCAGGGTCTGGGTGTAGAGCGGCGAGGGCCCCTTGGCCCAGGGCGCGACCGCGCCCTTGTGCAGGCTCTTGTCCTTGTCCGGAATGATCAGGTCGGCGTCGAAGGCCAGCTTGGCGCCCAGGCCGTCGCAGGTGGGGCAGGCGCCCGCCGGATTGTTGAACGAAAAGAGGCGCGGTTCGATCTCCGCGATGGTGAAGCCGCTGACCGGGCAGGCGAAGCGCTCGGAGAACAGCAGGCGCCGGGGCTCCTTCTCGCCTTCTTCGATGGTCGCCCATTCGGCCACGGCCAGGCCATCGGCCAAGCGCAGGGCCTGCTCCAGGGAGTCAGCGAGGCGCTGCTCCATGCCGGCCTTGGTCACCACGCGGTCCACGACCACGTCGATGTCGTGCTTGAACTTCTTGTCGAGGGCCGGGGCGTCCTCGATCGGGTAGTATTCGCCGTCGATCTTCAGCCGCTGGAAGCCGGCCTTCTGCCACTCGGCGATCTCCTTCTTGTACTCGCCCTTGCGGTCGCGAACGACGGGGGCGAGCAGATAGAGGCGCGTGCCTTCGGGCAGGACGGTGATCTTGTCGACCATCTGGCTGATGGTCTGGCTCTCGATCGGCAGGCCGGTGGCGGGCGAGTAGGGGACCCCGACCCGCGCCCACAGCAGGCGCATGTAGTCGTGGATCTCGGTCACCGTGCCGACGGTCGAGCGCGGGTTGCGCGACGTGGTCTTCTGCTCGATCGAGATGGCCGGCGACAGGCCTTCGATCAGGTCGACGTCCGGCTTGCTCATCAGCTCCAGGAACTGGCGGGCGTAGGCCGACAGGCTCTCGACATAGCGTCGCTGGCCCTCGGCGTAGATGGTGTCGAAGGCCAGCGAGCTCTTGCCCGAGCCCGACAGGCCGGTCAGCACGACCAGCTCGCCGCGCGGGATGTCGACGCTGACGTCCTTGAGATTGTGCTCGCGGGCGCCGCGGACGCGGATGAAGTTCAGTTGCTCGGCCATGGTGTCCGGAACGCTCGAAGGTCGGATTGGGAGCCGCGTGGGGAGCGCGGCGCAGCGGCTATATGTAGGGTTCTGGCGCGGCATTAACACAAGAACAAGATGCGAACAAATGCCGCAGCCATCCTGCTGCCAATCCTGCTGACACCAGATGTCAGCATGCGAGGCCGCCAAGGACCCAAAACGGGCGCCGCGCGGTCGAATTTCGGACGCCATCGAAGCGTGAGCATTCGCCGTCGGGCAATCTTAGATGGCGGGCGATGGGGCGGGTGCGGACGGGCGCTGGACGATGGGCGATCGCGGTCCCTGCGGGTGTGGCCGCGAACCTGCTGCTGATCGGCCTGCTGTCGCTGGTCGAGCGCACTTCGCCACCGGCCGAGATCCCGCCCATGCTGTTCGAGATCGACAGGCTGGAGGACGAGCCGCCTCCCGCCGAAAAGCGCGCGCCGGCCAAGGCGTCGTCTTCCGCCCTGTCGCGCGAGGCGTCTTCGTCGCAAGTCATGACCGCGCCTGGCCCGGTCGGCGTATCCGGAGATGGCGAGGCCGCTCCCGCCGTCGGGCCCTCCGCTCAGGTCATCGACCCGGCGTGGAAGGTCGATCCCAAGGCCGTCGACCGCTGGAAGCTGACCGAGGGCAATCCGGACTTCCGCTGGGGCCGCTATCATCGCGCCTGCAAGGGGTTGTCGAGCGAGCACCTGACCGACGAGGAGAAGGACAAGTGCTGGGGCGGTTTCGCTGACAAGATTCCGAAGGAGAACGCCGAGCCTGGCCCTCGCAAGCCGCCGAAGTTCGTGCCGCGCGGTCTTCCCCCGCCGCCCCCTCCCTATGCCGAGGAGGCCCGCAAGCAGTCGCGCTGCCGGGCCTATCGTGACGGCCGGGCCAGCCAGCCGCGTCTGCGCGACGGCCTGTGCTGACGCTTGCCCAGCGACCTCGCAGCCTCTACATCCGCCGTTCTACCCATGATGGAGGCCGCCATGATCAGCCAGACGGAAGACCGCTTCGTCCTTCCCGTTTCCCTGTTCGTGGTTTCCCATGCCTGCCCCCAATTCGTCCTACGTCACTCTGGACTGCGTTTCCGCCGCGGCGCCTGACGGCCGCGTCCTCTTCGAAAACCTGAACCTGTCGGTCGGCGCCGAGCGCGTCGGCCTGGTCGGTCGCAACGGCGCGGGCAAGTCGACCCTGCTGGCGCTGATCGCGGGGCTGCGAGCGCCCCTGGCCGGCGCGGTCGCGCGCACGGGAACGATCAGCGTGCTCGACCAGACGCCTGATCTGCCGGACGGCGCGATCCTGGCCGACCGCCTGGGCGTGGGTGAAGCCTGGCGGCGGCTGTCGCGTATCGAGGCGGGGCAGGGCGACGACGCCGACTTCGCCGAGGCCGACTGGACCCTGCCGTCGCGACTGGACGAGGCGCTGGCCGAGGTCGGCCTTGCGGGCCTGGATCCCGACCGGCCGGCCGCGGCGCTCAGCGGCGGCCAGCAGACCCGCGCGGGCCTCGCCGCCCTGCTGCTGGCCGCGCCCGACCTGATCCTGCTCGACGAGCCGACCAACCACCTGGACGCTGGGGCGCGTGAGCTGGTCGCGCAGGTGCTGGCGCGGTGGAAGGGCGGGGCGATCGTCGCCAGCCACGACCGGTCCCTGCTGCGGGGCATGGACCGCATCGTCGAGATCTCCAGCCTGGGCGCTGCCAGCTACGGCGGCGGCTACGACCTCTATGCCGAGCGCAAGGCGGCCGAGGTCGAGGCGGCCGGCCGCGCCCTGGAGAGCGCCGAGCGCGACGAGCGCCGCGCCGCCCGCGAAGCTCAGGCCGCCGTCGAGCGCAAGGCCCGCCGCGACGCCGCCGGCAAGCGCTTCGCGGCCAAGGGCAGCGAGCCGAAGATCCTGCTCGGGGCCCGGGCCGAGCGGGCCGAGAACACCGGCGGCAAGGAGCGGCGGCTGGCCGAGCGCCTCCAGACCAGCGCCCGCGGGGCGGTGGAGACGGCGCAGGCCCGCGTCGAGCGCGCCCGGACCCTGGGCTTCGACCTGCCGCCCACCGGCCTGCCGGCGGGCAAGCTGGTGCTGGCCATGGAGGATGTCGCCTTTGCCTGGCCCGGCGGGCCGCCGGCGTTGGCGGGCGTCGCCCTTCGTATCGCCGGACCCGAGCGCGTGGCCGTGCGCGGCCCCAACGGCGCCGGCAAGTCGACGTTGCTGAACCTGGCCGCCGGCGTGCTGACGCCGACGGCGGGGACGGTGACGCGCGGCGTCCCGGCGGTGATGCTCGACCAGTCGCTGGCGATCCTGGGCGACGACGAGACGCTATTGCAGGCCTTCCTGCGCCTGCACCCCAGCGCCGATCGCAATCTGGCCCAGGCGGCTCTTGCCCGCTTCCTGTTCCGCAACAGCGCCGCCGACCGGCTGGCCGGCGCCTTGAGCGGCGGCGAGCGCCTGCGCGCGGCCCTGGCCTGCGTGCTGGCCGGCCCGACCCCGCCGCAGCTGCTGATCCTGGACGAGCCGACCAACCACCTGGATCTGGACTCGGTGGCGGCCGTCGAGGCGGCGCTGGCCGGCTACGACGGCGCGCTGCTGGTCGTCAGCCACGACGAGGATTTCCTGGACGGGATCGGCGTGGAGCGGGCGGTGGGGCTCTAAGATCCTCCCCCTAAAGGGGGAGGTGGCCCGGAGGGCCGGAGGGGGAAGTCGCTGCTGACGTTAAGGCGGTTTCTGGCTCGCAGGCCACATCCCCCTCCGTCGGCTTCGCCAACACCTCCCCCTTCAGGGGGAGGGCTATTTCCCAACCCGCGCCTTCACCTCGGCGATCAGGGCGTCCAGGCTCTCCACCTGCTTGACCCCATACTTCTGCGCGGTGATGTCGACATTGCCCTTGCGCCAGAAGCCCTCGGGACACAGCACCACCAGCTTTCCGGTACGGGCGTGCAGGCCCATCTCCAGCAGGCTGATCGGGGCCTGCGAGCCGGGCGTCAGGTAGAGGACGATCACGTCGGCGCTTTCCAGCGCGGCCAGCTCCCATTCCACCTGGCGACGGAATTCGGGCTCGTCGGCGACCGGCTTCCAGGCCGGGTTCCAGTCCGGACGGCGCGGGTTGAGGATCACCACGTCCTGGTCGGCCAGGGCGGCGATCATCTGGGCCTGCCAGTCGACGGCCTTGCCCATGTCGATGCTGCCGCCCAGGAACACGCGCGGCTTGTCGTGCGCGGCGGGCAGCGGCTCGGGCGAGGTCACCACGGTGGGGGCGGCCAGGGCGGCGGTCGTCATGGCGAGACTCAGGGCGGCGGTGAGGACGGCGGCGCGGATCATGGCGCGGTTCTACGCCGGGCGCACGCGGGCGGCCACGAAACTCGGCGGAACGCTGATTTCAGGAGGGAGTAGTGGCGGTGAGAGAGGGATTCGAACCCTCGATAGAGTTTCCCCTATACACGCGTTCCAGGCGTGCGCCTTCAACCACTCGGCCACCTCACCAGCGCACTCGGGTCGGGGGCGGTTGAGACCCCCGGCGCGGGAAGGGGCGCAATATACTCAGGCAGCGACTCGTAGCAAGCGCCGTTACGGGATGAAAACGACGCTGCGACGACTTATATCGGCGGGCAAGGAACTCCCGCCTCCGAAAGGCCCCGCCATGCTGTTCAAGAAGTCCCTCGAGATGCCGACCGTCGACACCGCCCTGCCCGGGCGCGAGGCGGCTATCCCGACCGCGCAGACCCACTTCGTCAACGGCGCCCAGCTGAAGGGCCCCTATGCCGACGGCCTGGAGACGGCCGTGTTCGCCATGGGCTGCTTCTGGGGCGTCGAGCGCGTGTTCTGGAAGGTCCCGGGCGTGCTGGTCACCGCCGCCGGCTACGCCGCGGGCATCACGCCCAACCCGACCTATGAGGAAGTCTGCTCGGGCCGCACCGGCCACACCGAGGTCGTGCTGGTGGTGTTCGACCCCAAGGTCGTCACCTACGAGGCCCTGCTGAAGGTGTTCTGGGAGAATCACGACCCGACCCAGGGCATGCGCCAGGGCAACGACATCGGCACCCAGTATCGTTCGGGCATCTACGCCACCAACGACGCCCAGGCCGCCGCCGCCGCCGCCTCGAAGGAGGCCTATCAGGTCGCTCTGTCCGACAAGGGCCTGGGCGACATCACCACCGAGATCTCGGTCGCCGGTCCGTTCTACTTCGCCGAGGACTATCACCAGCAGTACCTGGCCAAGAACCCGGGCGGCTATTGCGGCATCGGCGGCACCGGCGTGACCTGCCCGATCGGCGTGGGCGTCGAGGCCTGATGAGCCCCGAGGCCTTCCACGCCGCCGCCATGGCGCTGCCCGGCGCCACCATGACCGTCCAGTGGGGCGACGACCAGGTCTATAAGGTCGGCGACAAGATGTTCGCCGTCATGGGACCGGGCGCCGCCCAGGGCGGGGTGTCGTTCAAGGCCTCGGACGTCGCCTTCGAGGTGCTGACGGAAACGGGGCGGGCGATTCCCGCCCCGTACCTGGCTCGCGCCAAATGGGTGAAGCTCGACGACCTGGCGTCCTTCGACGACGCCGAGGTCGCCGACTGGCTGAAGACGGCCCACGCGCTGGTCGCGGCCAAGCTGACGAAGAAGGCGCGGGCGCAGCTGGGGCTTTAAGGCCGTGCGTCCTTCGAGGCCCGCTGCGCGGGCGCCGAAGGATGAGGAATTCAGAGCAATGCGGTCCTTATCCTGAGGTGCGACCCGAAGGGGAGCCTCGAAGTACGCAAGGACTAAATCCGATCCTCCGGCGGCTCCTGCGCACCGTTCCGCATGTGCGGGCCGTGCACCACCGGCTGGCGCTCGAGGATCTGGCGGACCTTGCGTACGGCCACCGAGGCGCGGCTGCGGCGCTGGCGCCAGACCAGCAGGACCAGCGCCCCGATGCTGGCCGTCAGGAAGGCGATGGGGCCCAGCAGCCAGGCCGCCGCCGCCAGGGCGAAGTAGTAGCCGCGCACCCCGGCGTTGAAGGCCGACAGGGCCGGGTTGAGGATGCCGCCGGCGGCCTCGGCGTATTCGGCCAGCACGGCCGGCGGGGCCCACATCGGCGTCGCGCCGATGGCGGCCAGGCAGTAGTTCATCTGGCGCAACGCCCAGATGAAGTCGAGCAGCCCCCGGGCCAGTGTCAGCAGCACCAGGCCCAGCTTGATCTGGAACATCACCGGCGTCGTCTCGGCCAGCACCTTGAGGCCCTCGACGCTCTTGAGCGCCGCGTCGCCGCCAAACAGCACGCCGGCCGCCGCGGCGATCAGGATCAGGTTCGACGAGGCGAAGAAGCTGGCCGAGTTGATGGCGTGGCCCAGAAGCTGGCCGTCCAGCAGGGCGACCTCGCGCACCGCCATCTCGGTCATCCACCGGCGACGGATCACCGTCATGTCGGTGTTGATCAGGTTCTTGCCCTGGCCCAGGCGCCGCAGCAGCGGCTCGTAGAACAGCCAGGCGAAGACGAAGAGGCTGATGGCCAGGATGTCGAGAATCGGCATGAAGGGCGCTGCGCAGGAACAAGAGTCGACGACAGGGGATATCCGGCGGGGCGCGCCGGTCAATCCTCGGCGATCAGGCTGTGTCTGGCGGTGTCACGCAGCAGGACCGAGACGACCAGGCCCACCGTCATGATCGCGGCGACATAGAGGTAGAAGCCGCTCTCGATCCCGCCGTGCTTGAAGGCCAGGCCGACCATCTCGGCGGTGCCGCCGAACAGCACGTTGGCGACCGCGTAGGGCAGGGCCACGCCCAGGGCGCGCACGTGGGCCGGGAACAGCTCGGCCTTCACCACGGCGCTGATCGAGGTGTAGCCCGACTGGAAGGTCATGCCGACGATGATCAGGGCCAGGGCCACGCCGATGGAGTCGGTGGCGGCGATGCCGCTCATGATCGGCCAGATGGTCAGCGCCCCGCCGGCATAGGCGGTGATCAGCAGCGGCTTGCGGCCCACCTTGTCCGACAGCCAGCCGGCGAGCGGCTGCATCAGCATGAAGACGATCATGCTGATCGCGCTGATCTCGGAGGCGGCGGCCTTGTCGAACCCGGCCGTGTTGACCAGGAACTTCTGCATGTAGGTGGTGTAGACATAGAAGGTCAGCGAGCCGCCGGCGGTCAGGCCCATGATCATCAGGGTCTCGCGCGGGTGACGGCGCAGCAGCGGCGAGATGAGCGTGGCGAAGAAGGCCACCAGGAAGGCGCCGGCCAGCACCTGGGGCAGGAGGCCGGGCCGCGCCAGCACCCAGCCGCCGGCCGCCAAGGTCAGCACGAAGAACAGGCTGGCGAGGTTGCGCTGCGACTTGCCGATGCCCTCGGCCGGCTTGTCGGCGGCCTTGAACGAGGCGCTCTCGTCCAGGCCCCGGCGGATCCAGAACACCACCACGGCCAGCAGGGCGCCGATGACGAACGGAATGCGCCAGCCCCAGGCGGCCAGGTCGTCCTTGTGCAGCAGGCGTTGCAGGATGATCAGCACGGCGAGCGCGATCAGCTGGCCGGCGATCAGGGTCACGTAGTGGAAGCTGGACCAGAAGCCGCGGCGGCTCTTGCCGGCCATCTCGCTCATGTAGGTGGCGCTGGCGCCGTACTCGCCGCCCACCGACAGGCCTTGCAGCACGCGGGCGATCAGCAGCACGGCGGGGGCGAACAGGCCGATGGTCTTGTAGTCGGGGGTCAGGGCGATGATCAGGGCGCCGGCGCACATCAGCGACACCGAGACGCTCAGCGCCGCGCGGCGTCCCGAACGGTCGGCGTAGTGGCCCATCAGCCAGGCGCCCACCGGGCGGGCCACGAACCCCAGGAAGAACACCGCCGCGGCCTGCAGCAGCTGCACGGTCTGGTCGCCCTTGGGGAAGAAGTGCGGGGCGAAATAGAGGGTGAAGGCGGCGTAGGCGAACCAGTCGTACCATTCGACCAGGTTGCCGGCCGAGCCGCCGAGGATCGCCCGGGCCCGTTGCGCCGGGGTCAGGGTCACGGCGGCGGGCGGCGGCGCGGCGGCGTCGGTCATGCGGGCTCCCCTGGTCGGCCATGGGCCGTTGGAAGAACCTTATGCGCGTTCGCCGCCGCGCTCCAAGAGGGGCGTCAGATCCTGCCGATGAGGACCAGGATGATGATGATCACCAGGACGAGGCCGAGACCGCCGCTGGGGAAGTAGCCCCACGAGCGGCTGTGGCCCCAGGTGGGCAGGGCGCCGATCAGCGCCAGGATCAGGATGATGATGAGGATCGTGCCGAGCATTCGGGTCTCCCATATGTGCCGGCGAACCGCGTTCGGCGCGCCTGGACTTCGGGGAGGGAATGCGGCCTGTGCGGCGACGGTTCCGCCGTCGCTTGTCCGGTCAGCCGCCCGGAGCGTCCTCGGCCTTGCGCAGGCCGTTGGCCCACAGGGCCCCGATCACCGCGCCCTTGACGCGCGGCAGCAGCATCAGGGTCAGGGCCGCCAGCGGCAGGATGGTCAGCGGCGCGACCAGCCACGGCGAGGCCTGCCAGATGAACGGGAACAGCAGCAGCGGGGCCACGAACAGGTGGCCGACGATCAGGATCGTGAAGTAGGCGGGACCGTCGTCGGCGGGGTAGGCGGCCAGGTGATGGCCGCAGGCCTCGCAGTCGAACTCGACCTTCAGGTAGCGCGAATACAGCTTGCCCTCGCCGCAGTTGGGGCAGCGATGGCGGACGCCTCTCTTCATGCCGGTCAGGACGCTGGGTACGGGTCGGTCGGTCATGGCGTCCATATGGCTCCGGCGACGCCCGGCGCAAATGGCGCTTTCGGTCGCATGTGCGCTTTGGAAGCGGATATTCAGCCCGCAATTGGGCGATGACTGAAAGAATTCATCCTCTGCGATCATCGCGCGCGAATGAATTTGCCGGCAAGGTTAATGCCGGGCGGCTTCCGGTTAAGCTTTCGATACAGAACGGCGTCATGCGACTTACTTGCCGCGATGAGGGCGTTTCTGGCGCAGCATTGCGGCCAGTATTGGGCGACCAGTATGCGCCGGCCAGCATGGGGGAGGCGGCGCGCCCGTTCCCGACGGAGGCGCGCCGTTCCGGGTCGCGTCCTACTTGGCGTCGCGGGCGGTGTCGGCGACCGCGCGGCCGGCGGCCGAGACGTCGCGGCCCACGCCTTCGATGGTGTTGCAGGCTGAGACCAGCAGGGCGGCCGCGGCGGCGGCGAGGACGATGATCTTGCGCATGGGCGTTCCCCGAATGAAAAGGCGCGCGGAGCTTAGCCGCCCCGCGCGCCGCTTCAAGGTCGAGTTCTCGACCAAATTAGGGCGGGCAATATTGAGGGCCGATCAGCGGATCCGGCGGATCGAGCTGACGCGGTCGTTCATGTCGCGCGGGAACAGGCCCATGTCGGCCGACACCCGCCAGCAGCGGCCGCGGTAGTAGATGTCGTCGCACAGCTCCCATTCGCCCCGACGGATCTGGATCGACGAGGCCTTGTCGTTGAAGCCGATCTGCGTGAAGTCGGGCATGTCGCCGCGCACCTCGTAGGCGCGGCCGCCATAGCCGGCGTGCTCGAAGATCACCGCGTCGGCGCCGCGGCCGCCGCCCCAGCCGGGGCCGCCCGAACCGCCCGGACCGCCGGGGCGTCCGCCGCCCCGGATGCAGACCAGGCGGCCGTCCTGGTTCTCCATCTCGCGGCAATCGGCGCTGGCGCTCGACCACTGCCAGCGGCCGCGACGGTCGCGACATTCGGCGGTGATCTCGCCGCGGCGGACATTGATGTTGCGGCAGCTCTGCTCGTAGGAGCCGCGGGGGCGTTCCTCATAGCGGTCGCCGCGGCCGGGGCCTTGGGCGAGGGCGGGGGCCGCCGTGGCGGCGAGGGCGCTCGTCGCGGCGATCAAGGCAATGGCGGTGCGCATGGCGAAGGTCTCCCGAAAGGCCGGCGTCGAGGCCGGTTGATGCGGCCAAGCTAGTATCGCGCGGCGTGAACATGACCTGAATGAAAACCTTGTAACGAAAGGCCGGTCCGCTTCGCCGAACGGCGCCTTGAGAAGGCCGCGCTTGATCGCCATTGTCTGGCCATGCGCATCGCCGTCCTCGCCCTTCCTCTCCTGGCCGCCCTTGCTGTCGCGGGCGGCGCGCTTGCCCAGCAGTCGCGGCCGGAGCCGACCCCCGTCTCGCCGGTCACGGTGATGCCGCCGACCCAGCCGCCGAAGGTGACCGCCACCTGGCCCGCGGCCGGACAGGCCGTTGCCCCGGGAATCCTGGTGCTGAAGGTCAGTTTCGACCAGAAGATGCTGCCTGGCGCCTGGAACTACGCGGCCGGGGCCGGCGGCGAAAAGCCCGAATGCGTCCGCGCGCCGCGCCTGCTGAACGACGGCAAGACCTTCGTCCTGCTGTGCAGCACCAAGCCGGGCAAGAGCTACGCGGTCGCCTTCAACGGCGTGCGCGAAGGCGGCTTCGCCAACGAGGCCGAGAACCCGGCCCTGACCGCCGAGCTGGCTTTCTCGACCAGCAAGGATCCGTCGATCTACACGCTGAAGTCGGCCATGAAGGCCGCCAGCCTGAAGGACGACGAAGGCCCGGTGCAGGAAGCGCCCAAGCTTGTCGCCACGACGCCGTGAGGCGCGCGATCACGCGCTGTTTCGGAACCGTTACAAACCGGGCTGCGTTGGGTGATCGGGCAGGGGCCCTCCGACGGAGCGCATTATGAAGACCAAGTTTGCTTACCTCGCCGCCGCCGCGACCCTTTCGATGGCCGGCGCCGCTTACGCTCAAGACGCCACCCAGCCGCCGGCCGATCCGGCCGCCGCGCAACCGCCGGCCACCAGCACGCAACCGCCGGCCGACACCACCTCGACCACTCCGCCGGCTGACAGCAGCGCCGCGGCCGCCAGTTCGGCGGGCACGCCGTCGTCCGCCAACGTCTCGGCCGACGTCGCCGTCGGCGCCGAGATCAAGGACCCGGCCGGCGCCGTGGTCGGCACCGTCAGCGGGACCTCGACCGGCGCCGATGGCTCGGCCAACGTCGTGGTCAGCAGCGGCGACAAGAAGTTCGCCCTGCCCAAGGCCAGCCTCAGCACGGGCGCCGACGGCAGCGTGAGCACCACGGCCACCAAGGCCCAGATCGACGCGGCCCTGGCCGGCGCGGCGGCTCCCAAGTAACAGCGTCCCTTCTTCCGAACACGCACGAGGCCCGCCCGGCATTGCCGAGCGGGCCTCACGCTGCTAGCGATGCAGCGTAAACTTCGGCGGTCTCCGCCAGTCCGCTGACATGAGGTGTGTCGGATGGCTCCGGCCAGGAAATCCAAGGCGCGTGGTTCCGGCGCGTTGTTCTGGGATCTGTTGACCTTCGACCGACTGGTGACCGGGCCGGTCATCCACCTGATCTACTGGGCGGGCCTGGGCGTCGTGGCGCTGTTCGCCTTTTCCGTCGTCGGCGCGGCCGTTGGCCTGGCGCTGAAGGAACGCGGCGTCGCCTCGCTGCTGCTGGCCTTCCCCGTGCTGATCGCCGGCCTGCTGGTCGCCGCGGGCATGGTGCTGCTGTGGCGCGCCTTCTGCGAGTTCTACGTCGCCGTCTTCCGCATCAGCGAAGACCTGCGCGCCCTGCGCCAGGCCAACGACGCCGATCACGCGGTGGCCACCAGCGTCCGCGGCCCGGGGGCCTAGCCCCGCCTGAACGCCTCGACCAGCGCCGCCGCGCCCGCCTTGGGCCGGCCGGCGTCGTCGAACGGCGCGGGAGCGTCCGACGCGTTCTCCTTCTTCAGCCACGAATCCTTGTCGCGCAGGCCCCACAGGGTGAAGGCGAAACGCTGACGTTGCGGCAGGGCCATGAAGGCCTCGGCCGCCTCGCCGTAGGTGCGGGCCTGGCGGCGCTCCAGTTCGGCGCGGCCCAGCAGCTTGTTGTCCGAGCGCACCAGCGACACGTCGAGTTCCGACAGGTGGATCGGCAGGCCAAGGCTCGCCAGGTCCTTCATCATGGTGGCGATCTCGCCCGGGCGGATGTCGGCGGCGACGTGCATCTGGGTCCCGATCCCCGTCAGCGGCGCGCCGGAGGCCAGGAGGCGCTCGGCCAGCTTCAGGAAGGTCGCCCGCTTCCGGGGCATGTATTCGAGATTGTAGTCGTTGAGCAGCAGGGTCGCGCCGGGATCGGCCTCGCGCGCCGTGCGGAAGGCCAGGGCGATGTGCTCGAAGTCGCCCAGGCGCCTGGACCATAGGCTCGTGCGCCAGCCGTCGCCGTCTTCCGCGACCGCCTCGTTAACCACGTCCCAGCCGACCACCTTGCCGCGATAGCGCCCGGCCACGGCCAGGATGTAGTTGCGATAGGCCTGCTCGAAGCTGACCCGGTTCTCGTCCAGTCGCTCGAAGGCCTCGGGCGCCTGGGCGTACCAGACCAGCACGTGGCCCAGCAGGGCCATGCCATTGGCGGCGGCGAAGGCGGCGATCCTGTCGGGGGCGTCGAAGCGGAAAGAGCCGTCCGGCTGGACGATGTATTCCATCTTCATCTGCCACTCGGGCGTCAGCTGATTGACCTGCCGGCGCAGCAGGGCCGCCAGCACCGGATCGTCCAGATGCAGGGCCTGGACCGAGGATCCGATCCGGAACGGCGCGATCGTCTTCAGCGGGGCTAGGTTGGCTGGGACGGGCTGGCTTTGCGCCTTCTGGCCGCAGGCGGCCAGAGCCAGGCTGGAGCCGAGCACGGCGCGGCGTGAGACGTCGGACATGAAACCCTCGCGGCGATCTGTCGCGAGGAAAGCACGGGGAGGTTGGGGAAGGGTGAAGGGAACCTCCCCCTCTGGGGAAGGCGGCCGAAGGCCGGTGGGGGGAAGTTCTCAGCTTTCGAGGTGGTGGCCGATCTAGCAGCTACGCCCCCCACCGATCGCTGCGCGATCGCCTCCCCCACAGGGGGAGGTTCGTTGCTAGCGACCGCCCATCGCCGCGCGGCGCAGGCCAAGTTCGTCGAGCGCGGCCATTTCAAGTTTGCCGACCTTCTTGGCCAGGGCGACCTTGGCGGTCTCGGCGACGTGCTCGTATTTCTTCAGGTTCTCGAAGGCCATCGACAGGGCGTCGCGGGCGCCGATCTCCTCGATGCTGATCTGGTCGATTTCCAGCAGGGTCTCGGCGCGGCGCACTTCCAGGCCCTTGCGGTAGCCGATCATGTACCAGCCGGCCGAAACGTCGCCCTCGGCGTTGCGGATCTCGATCTCGGCTTCGGCCTCCATCGTGGCCAGCTTCATCTGCGCGGTTTCGCGGCGGTCGACCACCTCGGCGAGGCGCTTCTGCAGCGTCTCGACCTCGTGGTTCGAGATGCGGATCAGGGAGGCGGCCCACTTGGTCATGCTGGCTTACTCGGTACGGGCGCTTCAGGCGGCGCTTTGGAGAATCTGGCCGAGGAAGTTGAACGAATCGTCAAGACTCGTGGCTTCGTCGGGGTTCTGGCTGAGAAAGGCCTCGACCGCCGGATTGAGCTGGATGGCCCGGTCGACGGTGGGATCGGCGCCGGCGCGATAGGCGCCGATGCGGATCAGCTCTTCCATGTTGGAATAGGCCGACAGCACCTGGCGGGCGGATTTGACGATGTCGCGCTCGTGCGGCATCTGGCAGCCCGGCATGGTCCGGCTGATCGATTTGAGCACGTTGATGGCCGGGAAGCGGCCGCGCTCGGCGATCGAGCGCTCCATGACGATGTGGCCGTCCAGGATACCGCGCGCGGCGTCGGCGATCGGCTCGTTGTGGTCGTCGCCGTCGACGAGGACCGTGAACAGGGCGGTGATCGGGGCGGCGGTGGTGCCGTCGGCGCGGATGGGCCCGGGGCCGGCGCGCTCGAGCAGCTTGGGCAGCTCGGTGAAGACGGTGGGCGTATAGCCCTTGGTGGTCGGCGGCTCGCCGGCGGCCAGGCCGATCTCGCGCTGGGCCATGGCGAAGCGGGTCACCGAGTCCATCAGGCAGAGGACCTCCTGGTCCTGGTCGCGCAGGAACTCGGCGATGGCCAGGGTCATGTAGGCGGCCTGGCGACGGGTCAGGGCCGGCTCGTCCGAGGTGGCGACCACGACGATGGCGCGGCGCAGGCCTTCCTCGCCCAGGGTCTCCTCGATGAACTCGCGCACCTCGCGGCCGCGTTCGCCGATCAGGCCGACGACGACGGCGTCGCAGGTGGCTTCCTTGGCCAGCATCGACAGCAGCACCGACTTGCCGACGCCCGAACCGGCGAAGATGCCCAGGCGCTGGCCGCGGCAGGTGGTGGTGAAGACGTTCATCGACCGCACGCCCAGGTCCAGGCGCTCGCCAACCCGGCCGCGGGCGTGGGCCGGCGGCGGCGGGGTCTTCAACGGATAGGGAACCTCGCCCTGCGGCAGCGGGCCCAGGCCATCGATCGGCTCGCCGAAGGCGTTGATGATGCGGCCAAGCCACGCCTTGGTCGGACGCACGGTGGCGCCTTCGGGCATGATGCGAATCTCGGCGCCGGGGGCCACGCCCTCGACCGGGCCGAAGGGCATGAGCAGGGCGCGGGTCTCGCGGAAGCCGACGACCTCGGCCGGCAGCACCGGGGCGCCGATGCGCTCGATCTCGACCCGGGCCCCGACCGCCAGGCGCGTCAGGCCGCCGCGAGCCTCGATCAGGAGGCCGTTGACGGCCGCCACGCGTCCGAAGACGGTCAGCGGGTCAAGACGTTCGACGGCGGCGATGAGACTGCGCAAGACGGCTCCTGGAAGCGACCCGCGCAGACTCGGCCATCATGGTTAATCGGGCATGAAATTCAGCGTTCGCCGACGCCCAGATGGGTGGCGAAGAATGTCGCAACCTGCCTGTTGAAATCGGCGTGGAAAGCGGCCCGGTCGAAGCCCGGAGCGCTTGCGCACAAGGGGCCAGGCAGTTGCCTTGCCGCCTGCGGACCGCACGGCGCCAGGAAGTCGAAATGTCGCGCCCCTGGCACGACCCTGTAGTCGTGGGCGCGGGGCAGGGCGCGGTGAACCGCTTCGGCATAGTCGGGATCCGGCAGGATCTCGTCGTCGCCGGCCTTCCACAGTTGCAGCGGCTGGGTGACGCCCTTCAGGCCCTCGCGGCCGAACGAGAAGCCCAGCGCCGGCGCGGCCGAGACCACGGCCTTGATCCGCGCATCGTGGGTCCAGGTCGGGGCCAGGACGCCGGCCGGCAGCGGCTTGCCGGCGCTGAGGCGGCAGTCGTAGTTCCCCGGATGCTTCAGGCAGTGGGCGGGGAAGGTCGCGGCCAGGTTCGGCTCGCCGCCGGCCGCCGCCAGCACCGTGAAGCCGCCCGACGAAAAGCCGAAGGCGCCGACCTTGGCCGGATCGATCCGCGCGTGCATCGGCGAGGCGTTCAGCATGTAGCCGATCAGCACGGAAAGCTGGCGAGGCCGATCGGTCATCTCCAGCGCCCGGCTCTGGTCGCGGTAGTTGTCGCCGGTGTGGGTCAGGGCCGCGACCACGAAGCCCCTCCTCACCAGGGCGGCGGCGGTGTCGTAGTGGCCGCCGAACCAGCCGCCGTTGCCGTGCGACATGACCACCAGCGGCAGATGATCGCCGGACACCGGCGCGCCGGTCGCTACGGGCAGGCTTTCCATGCCGCCGGCCGGGCCGGTCTCGGGCGTGTCGGTGGGGTACCAGACCCCGACCTCGATCGGCGCGCCGCTGGGATCGGGCGTGGACAGGCGCATGAAGCCGACATGGGGGTCAGCGTGAGCGACGCCCGCGAAGGCGAGGGTGGCGAGCAGGGCGAGAAGGCGAGGGGAACGCATGGAGGGCTCCGGTTGGCGAGGCCCCCTCGATGCGGCCCCGGCCCTTGCGCCGCCACGCCCCATGCGCGAACGGGCGAATGGGTTCGCCAAGCGGCGAACGGCGCTATAGATCGGCCATGACCGCCAGAACGCCCGTCCTGGGAACCGCCCGCGAATGGGCGATCGACCTTTCCGTCGCCACGGCGGTGGGGGTGTTCCTGGGCGTGGTCGGGCCGTTCGGCAGCTACTTCAACGGTCCCGTCCTCGTGCGCGCGTTCTATTGGACGGGCTGCTTCTGGGCCGGGGTGGTGATCTTCGGCCTGCTGATCCGCCTGGCGATCGCCGCCGCCGAGCGGCTGAAGGTTCCGGCCTGGGCCATGGTCGGGGCGGCCATCCTGGTTGGCTGCGGCCTGCAGACGGCGATCGTGGCGCCGCTGGCCTCGACCCTGTGGCCGTTCCTCAAGCGCTTGTCGCCGCTGGACTGGTACGGGCAATGCCTGGCGATCTCGGCGCCGATCGCCGCGGGCTTCACCTGGCTGCGCGCGCGGCTGCAGGCGGCGCGGGTGGTCCCGGTGATCCCTGGGGCGCCGGCCGAGCCGGCCCTGGCGCCCTCCAGCGTCCTCTATCTGAAGATGGAGGATCACTATGTCCGGGTCCGCACCGAAAGCGGCTCGCGCCTGGAGGCCGGGCCGCTGGCGCGGGTGATGGCGGGACTGTCGGGCCTGGACGGTTTGCAGGTCCACCGCTCGTGGTGGGTGGCGCGGCGGGCCGTCGTCGGGGTCGAGCGCGACGGCCGCAACCTGCGTCTGCGGTTGCTCGATGGCGAGGCCGCGCCCATCTCGCGGGCCTCGGTGGCGCGCCTGCGGGCGGCCGGCTGGCTGACCGATGGGGAATCGGCCGCGACCGGGTGACGCGGGAAAGCGCCTGTCCAGCTTTCGACCGCACGCGGCCCGCACGCGGAAGGCGAAAAAATGGGTGGGAAATTCTCGCGACAGAACGCCGCAATCTCGCCCTAAAGACGAACGGAGCCTTGAGGCTTCTTAACGCGGTAACGGCGTCCGATCCCCTGTTAACCCTTGGGTTTGCTGGCTTTTCACCATGCCAAGGCGCAGCTTGAAAACCGCCTGCGGCCAATGTGCGCAACGGTTTTCTGGGCGCTTGCACCCGATTCGCAAATCATATTAACCATTTCGCCAGACGACGCGTTCACCATTAACCAGTCTTAAATTAACTGTCCGCCAGACTGGTGGACGGGTTTCACCGGCGGTTGTCCGCCTAGCTGTCGAATAAGCGCCGCCTCAGGGCGGGGAGGGTTTCATGCGGGTACTGTTGATCGAGGATGACAGCGCCACCGCGCAGACGATCGAGCTGATGCTGAAGTCGGAAGGCTTCAACGTCTACACGACCGACCTGGGCGAAGAAGGCGTCGACCTGGGCAAGATCTATGACTACGACCTGATCCTGCTCGACCTGAACCTTCCCGACATGAGCGGCATCGACGTGCTGCGCACCCTGCGCGTGGCCAAGGTCAACACGCCGATCATGATCCTGTCGGGCACGGCCGAAATCGACACGAAGGTGAAGACCTTCGCCGGCGGCGCCGACGACTACATGACCAAGCCCTTCCACAAGGACGAGATGATCGCCCGCATCCATGCGGTGGTCCGTCGTTCGAAGGGTCACGCCCAGTCGGTCATCAAGACCGGCGACATCATCGTCAACCTGGACGCCAAGACGGTGGAAGTGAACGGCAACCGCGTTCACCTGACCGGCAAGGAATACCAGATGCTGGAGCTGCTCTCCCTGCGCAAGGGCACGACCCTGACCAAGGAGATGTTCCTCAACCACCTGTACGGCGGCATGGACGAGCCGGAACTGAAGATCATCGACGTCTTCATCTGCAAGCTGCGCAAGAAGCTGGCGGCCTCGGCCCAGGGCAAGCACCACATCGAAACCGTCTGGGGCCGCGGCTACGTGCTGCGCGACCCGAACGAGCAGGTCAGCGCCGCCTGATTTTTCGCCAGCGCGAAACCCGAAATTCGACAGAAGACGCCCGCTGCTCGCAGCGGGCGTTTTTCTTTGTCTGCTCGCGTTTTCCGAGCCAGGACAACGGGTTAACCATATCCGTGACAAAACGTCCAAAGCACCGGATAGTCCTTGATCGGCGGCCCCTGCGCCGTCATGTTCCGGCCCGACGATTGCTGGGGGGCTTCCCGGCCGTGCTGTTTCTGTACGAAAACGGCATCGCTACCGAACGGGGGACCGATGCAGGAATTTGATCCGCGACGCCCGACGTGGCGTCTCGCGCCGCGGCTCTTCACCGCCGTCGCCGGCCTGGCCGCCCTGGCCCTGGGCTGGAAGCTGACGGCGGGCGACGCCCCGTCGACCGTCGTGGCCGCCCATGCGCCGCTGGACGCGGCCGCCATGGTGGCCCTGCAGCACGTCGCCTTCGCCCAGGCCGAGGCCCAGCCTGGCTTCGATCGTCCCGAAACCGTTTCCGTCAAGGTTCGCCCCGGCGAGACCCTGCAGGGCGCCGTGCAGCGTTCGGGCGTCGGCGCCGACGAGGCCAGCCAGGTGGTCAGCACGCTGCAAAGCGCCATGGACACGGTCAACATCAAGGCCGGCATGGCCTTCGAGGCCGCCATCGCGCGCCGCCGCGACAACGACCGCGGCCCGGCCCGGCTGGTCGGCCTGTCGATGCGCACCAGCCCGTCCTCGACCGTGACCGTGTCGCGCACCTTCGACGGCGCGCTGAAGCTGCGCGAGATCGAAGAACAGGTCCGCGACGAGACCAAGGTCTCGTGCGGGGCCATGAACGGGTCGTTCTACGAGAGCGTGGCGGCCGTCGGCGGCAGCCCGGCCGTGATCAGCCAGGCGGCGAAGCTGTTCTCGCACAAGATCGACTTCTCGCGCGACATCAAGGACGGCGACCAGTTCTGCCTGGTGTTCGACCGCAAGGTCACCGAGAGCGGCCGCACCATCGAGGCCGGCGACCTGGAGTACGCCGAGGTCAAGGGCCAGCGCTTCTACGCCTTCGAGCGCGACGGCAAGACCCAGTTCTTCGACGAGAGCGGCAAGAACATCAAAGGCTTCCTGCTGCGCACCCCGGTCGACGGGGCTCGCATCACCTCGACCTTCGGCATGCGCCGCCACCCGATCCTGGGCTATGCGCGCGGCCACAAGGGCGTCGACTTCGGCGCCGGCACCGGCACGCCGATCCTCGCCGCCGGCGACGGCGTGGTGCTGGAGGCCAAGCGCTGGGCCGGCTACGGCAACTGGCTGCGCATCCGCCACGCCGGCAACTGGGACACCGGCTACGCCCACATCTCGCGCTACGCCAAAGGCATTCGCCCGGGCATGCGCGTCTCGCAGGGCCAGGTCGTGGCCTATGTCGGCTCGACCGGCATGTCGACCGGCCCGCACCTGCACTATGAAGTCTGGCTGAACGGCCAGCGCGTCAACCCGATCGGCGCCAAGGTGCCGCAGGGCACCGTGCTGTCGGGCGGCGAGCTGGCGGCCTTCAAGGCCAAGAAGGCCCGCGTCGACACCCTGCTGGCCCAGGCCGGCCGCGAAGACGCCAACTACGCCCAGGCCTCCAACGGGACCAGCCAGGACACCCCGCGCCTGGCCCTCGCCGAGCTGAAGTCGCCCAACACCAGCCGGCTGCGCTAGCGAGACAGCCTAGCCAGTTCGCCCATCAACGGATCGCTGTGCGAGTGGCGGCCCGATTCCGCGCGTCCGGCAGCGCGGCGGCGCCAGGACGGGACCTCTTCGCAGCGGGCCGACAGGTCGTACCAGTCGACGCCCGTCTGCCATTCGCGGCCCTGCGTCTCGCCCGCCGCCAGCGTCACCGTCCAAGGCTTGGGCCGCAGGAAGCCGGCCGGCTCGACGATCACCGTGCGCGCCTGCGAACTGGTGTTGTAGAGGGTCATCGCCACCGTCTTGCCGTTGAGGTTGGGGACGATCAGCCATTCCAGCCCGTCGGATGGCTCGCCCGCATAGTGTCGGTGGAAGCTGTTGGGGCCCAGCAGCCACAGGTCGTAGGCGCCGGCCGGCCAGGCGTCCTCAAGACGCCCCCCAGCGCCCAGGGTGTAGCGGCGCGGCGCCTGGTCCAGGCGCAGGCGGTCATAGACGTGCAGCACGGCCCCGGCTGCGCCGGGATTGTTCAGGGTCAGGCTCGCCGCCTCGTCGCCGATCCTGGCGTACACCTCCAGCCGGTAGGGCAGCGCGCGCGACTTGCGCATGCCCGTTTCCTGGAAGGGCGCCCGAACCGTCGTCGGCGTCGGCGGGGTCGTCGTCTGCTTCTTGCGGGCGGCGAAGCGCGCCGCCCTGGCCAGGGTCTGCATGTCCTGCATCGCGGCGGGCGGGTCGGCGTTCGGCGTCGCGAAGTTGAAGCACGAGGTCAGGTCGCCGCACACCGACCGCCGCCAGGGCGAGATGTTGGGCTCGGCCACGCCGAAGCGGGCTTCCAGGAAGCGGATCACCGAGGTGTGGTCGAAGACCTCGCTGTTGACCCAGCCGCCGCGGCTCCAGGGCGAGATGACGTACATCGGCACGCGCGGGCCCAGGCCGTAGGGGCGGCCCATCAGGTCGTCGCGCTCGGCCTTGGCCTCGGTCGGATTGCGCACGAGGTGATACTCGCCGGTCGTATCCACGGTCGAGCCGCCCAGGTCCTTGCCGGCGGCGTCGCGCGAGGGGGGGGCCGGCGGCGGCGCGTGGTCGAAGAAGCCGTCGTTCTCGTCGAACATCACCAGCAGCGCCGTTTTCGCCCAGACCTTGCTGTTCAAGGTCAGGGCGTCGAGCACCCGGGCCAGATAGAAGGCGCCCTGGGCGGGGCTGGACGGGCCCGGATGCTCGGAGTCGGCGGCCGGGGCGATGATCCATGAGACTTGCGGCAGGCGTCCGGACAGCACGTCCTGGCGCAGCCCGTCGAGATGCCAGGTCGACAGGGCCAGGTCCTTGAGCCGCTGGTCCGAGCCGGGGGCGCCGGCATGGGCGGCGCGATAGGCCGCGAAACCCGCCAGCGGGTTGTCGGTGAAGTTGTCGGCCATGTCCTGGTAGATGCGCCAGCTGACGCCGGCCTCCAGCAGCCGTTCGGGATAGGTGGTCCAGCGGTAGGACTCGGCCGCGCCGCCCTTGTCCGGAAAATCGTCGTGCGAGTTCGAGATCGACGGGCCGCCGGCCTGGCCCGCGCCGTCGTTGGTTCCGCTCCACAGGAACAGGCGGTTGGTGTTGGTGCCGGTCTGGGTCGAGCAGTGATAGGCGTCGCAAAGGGTGAATTCGTGGGCCAGGGCGTATTGGAAGGGGATGTCGGCCTTGGTGTAGTAGCCCATGGAGTGGGGCCGCTTGGCGACCGGCCAGCGGTCCATGCGCCCTTCGTCCCAGGCGTCCTGGGCGTCGGCCCAGCCATGCGGCGTGCCCTCGACGCGGATCAGGTCGCCCAGCGGGCCGCTGTTCAGCGCGAAGGGCGCGATGACGTCCGGGCCGCCTTGCTGGCCATAGGCCTGGAGGAACGCCGTGCCGTCCTTGCGGCCGGCTGCGTCGCGCACCGGGACGGGGAAGCGGTCGCCAAAGCCGCGCACCCCGGCCATGGCCCCGAAATAGTGGTCGAAGCTGCGGTTCTCCTGCATCAGGATCACCACGTGCTCCACGTCCGCGATCGTGCCCGTGCGGTCGTCGGCGTCGATCGCGGCGGCGCGGGCCAGGGTCGAGGCGAGGAAGGCGGGCAGGGCGCCGGCGGCGGCTCCGCCCAGCAGCAGGCCGCGGCGATCGATGTCGGACAAGGCGAATCTCCCCCTTCTGGGACACTGCCGGTAGCATGGCGGGCCTGGCGATCTCGTGACAGCGCGCACAAGGGCGGCCCTGCGGTTGAAGCCCGGCGGCCAGAAGCCTAGAAGCGGGGCGCAGACATGATCGCCGTCCCGCTTGCCGTGGGGCGGCGATGCTTTTTTCGACAAGGCCCGCCCCCGTGACCTCGCCTAGCGTGACCTCGCCCCGCGTCGACCTCTACCGTGACCGCCGTTTCGTCATCGGCATGGCGGTGCTGTGCTGTCTGCTGTGGGGCAGCGCCTTTCCCGCGGTGAAGGCCGGCTACGCCATGCTGCACGTGGCCAAGACCGACACGGCCGCCCAGATGCTGTTCGCCGGCTGGCGGTTCCTGGCGGCCGGCGCGATCCTGCTGGTGCTGGCGGCCCTGACCGGCAAGTCGCTGGTCCCGCCGCGCGACCAGGCGCCCAAGGTCGTGGCCCTGGGGATCGTCCAGACCACGGTGCAGTACGTCTTCTTCTATATCGGCCTGGCCCACGCCACCGGCGTGAAGTCGTCGATCATGAACTCGACCGGCGCTTTCTTCGGGGTGATCCTGGCCCACTTCCTCTACGCCAACGACCGCCTGACCCCGCGCAAGGCGCTGGGCTGCCTGCTCGGCTTCCTGGGCGTTCTGGCGGTGAACCTCGGCGGCAAGGGGCTGGATTTCGAGTTCAGCCTGCTGGGAGAGGGCTTCGTGGTCATCGCCGCCTTCGTGCTGGCCGCCGCCGGCATCTGGGGCAAGACCATCTCGCAGAAGATGGACGCCATGGTCATGACCGGCTGGCAGCTGGCCATCGGCGGCGCGGCCCTGCTGGGGATCGGCTTCGCCTTCGGCGGCCGGCTGGAGGGCTTCGACATTCGCTCGCTGGCCCTGTTGGCCTACATGGCCGGCCTGTCGGCGGCCGCCTTCGCCCTGTGGAGCCTGCTGCTCAAGCACAACCCGGTGGGCATGCTGGCGGTGTTCAACTTCCTGATCCCGGTGTTCGGGGTGCTGCTGTCGGCGCTGTTCCTGCACGAGCCGGTGCTGGCCTGGAAGAACGCCGCCGCCCTGGCGCTGGTCTGCGGTGGGATCTGGCTGGTGACGCGCAAGGGGCGGCGTAAGGCGTAAAACCCTCTCTCTTTGAGAGAGGGAGGGACCCGCCGCGAAGCGGTGGGAGGGTGAGAGGTTTCACCGTTGGCCGGGAAACCTCGAACCTCTGGCCCACACGTCTCGAACATGCGCCTCGGACTGCGAGCCCGATCACCGCGCTAATCGGAGAGGCTGTAACCTCTCACCCTCCCATGGCTCCGCCATGGGCCCCTCCCTCTCTCTCAGAGAGAGGGAATTTTAGTCGAACACGATCACCGAGCGCGCCAGCTCGCCGCGCTTGAGCTCCTCGAAGGCGTCGTTGACGTCCTCCAGCTTGATGCGGCGGGCGATCAGTTCGTCGAGCTTCAGCTTGCCGTTCATGTAGAAGTCGACGAAGCGCGGCATGTCCACCGGGAAGCGGTTGGAGCCCATGTAGCTGCCCTGGATCTTCTTCTCGCCGAGGAAGTCGGGGCCGTGCAGCTCGATCATCGTGCCGACCGGGATCATGCCGATGATGTTGGCCGTGCCGCCCCGGCGCAGCATCTTGAACGACTGCTCGGCGGTGGCTTTCAGGCCGATGGCCTCGAAGCTGTGGTGCACGCCGCCGCTGGTCAGTTCCTGCACCTGCTTGACCACGTCGCCGTCATTGGCGTCGATCACGTCCGTCGCGCCAAAGGTCCTGGCCAGGGCCAGCTTCGAGGGCTGGCGGTCGATGGCGATGATGCGGCCGGCGCCGGCGATGGCCGCGCCGTTGATCGTGGCCAGGCCCACCCCGCCGCAGCCGATGACGGCCACGGTCTCGCCGGGCTGGACCTTGGACGTATGGATCACCGCTCCGATGCCGGTGGTCACCGAGCAGCCGATCAGGGCGGCGCGGTCGAACGGCATGTCCTTGCGGATGGCCACGCAGGCATGCTCGTGCACCAGCATCAGCTCGGCGAAGGACGACAGGTTCAGGAACTGGGCCATAGGCCCGCGACCGCCGGCGGCGTTCAGGTCTTCCTTGAAGAGGCGCGGCTCCGAGCCCTTCGGGCGCTTGGTCTCCGAGCTGGTGCACAGGCTCATGTGGCCGGTGAGGCAGACCTCGCAGTGGCCGCAATAGACCGACAGGCAGGTGATGACGTGGTCGCCGACCTTGACCGTCCGCACCTCGTCGCCGACCGCCTCGACGATACCGGCGCTCTCGTGGCCCAGCACGGCGGGCAGCGGATGGGGGTAGGAGCCTTCGACGAAGTGCAGATCGGAGTGGCAGACGCCGGCGGCCTTGGTGCGGATCAGCACCTCGCGCGGGCCCGGCTTGCCGATGGCCACGTTCTCGATGACGAGGGGCTTGCCCACCTCGCGCAGCACCGCCGCCTTCATCCGCTCGTCTCCCGCTTTATGGTTGTGCGGCAGACCCTAGCCCCGGCGGAGGGGCGAGCGGAAGAGGCTATCGAAACATTTGTTTGAAGTCGCCCTTAGGCGGCGATGGCGATCGGGCGCTCGGGCAGGATGGCGTCGACCGTCAGCAGCACGACCATGGCCGCCTCGGTGGTGACCACGGCCGAGACCAGGGCCGAGGCCTCGTCGCCGACCGACGGCGGCGGGCTGATCTGGCTGGCTTCGACGATGAAGCTGTCGCACACGGCGTCGACCAGCAGGCCGGCCACGTCGCGGCCGTTCTCGACGACGATGATCACCTGGCGCGGACCGTCCTGGGCCGGACCCTTGCCGAGGCGGGCCGACAGGTCGATGACCGGCATCACCTGGCCGCGCAGGTTGATGACGCCGCGCACGTGCGGCGGGGCGTCGGGCAGCGGGGTGGGGGGCGTGACGCCGCGGATCTCGCGCACCGTGCCGACTGGCACGCAGTAGGTCTGGGCGCCGACCTCGAACGACAGAACCTGCAGGGCTTCGCCGGGGGTATAGGCCGTGTTGTTGCTCGACATCGCTTTCGTCCGCCTTCGTCGCGTCGATGGCCTTCTGGCCACGTTCGAGAAAAAGCATCGCCCAGAAAGGTGAACAAAAAAGGCGCCTTGGCGCGGCTTTCCACCTGACAGGCCCGTTCACACGGGGTTCAGGCGCGGACGCGCAGGCTTGAGGCAAGCTTTTCCAGGGAGGCCGCCATGGCTTTCAAACCGCTCAAGACCTTCGGGGGCGTCGCCGCCGGCCTCGCCGCCCTGACCATGATCGCCGCCAGCACCCAGGCCTCGGCCGACGACTGGCGCCGCCACCGCCACCGTGACCGCGGCAACGACGCCGCCGCCGCCGCCATCGTCGGCGGCATCGTGGGCCTGGCCATCGGCTCGTCGCTGAACAACGACCGTCGCGGCGACCGCTACTACGACCGTCGCTACTACGGCCGTCCGGCCTATGGCTACGACTACGGCTATCGAGCTCCGCCGCCGCGCTACTACGGCTACGACTACGGTCCGCGCCGTCACCGCAGCGACTGCTGGACCACGCGCGACTACGACCGCTACAGCGGCTCTGTCTACGAACGCACCGTCTGCCGCTAAGGCCTCGCAGCCCCGGCGCCGAACCCTCGGCGCCGGGGCTTGCCAGCGAGAACAAAAAATGAACATTGTGGCGTCTCCGGTTCTTGAAGAGGCCAGCCCCATGTCCGCCGCCGTCGTCGTTCCCGACCGCCATGAAGTGGCCATGGCCGCTCTGCTGGGCGCCTGGCGCACCCTGCGCGCCGCCGGCCTGGAGGAGGCCGAGGTCCAGGCCCTGTTCCTCCAGATCGCCGACCGCCCCGAGGACGTCGCCCGCCGCCTTCGCAAGATGGTCAACGGGCTGGGGTAGGTCTCCCATCGCGACGACGGGAGCCTCTTGCCCCGCTTGGCCGTTTCACCGCCATGGACGGCGTCTCGCTGCAATACGTGCTGCCCGTGCTGGGCGCCCTGATGGCCGGGGCGGTGGTCGGGTTCGAGCGCGAGTACCGCTCGCGGCCGGCGGGCCTGCGCACCCACATGCTGGTCTCGCTGGCCTCGGCCCTGCTGATGCTGGCGGCCGTGCACCAGCTGAAGTGGATGGGCGACACGCCGCTGGAGACGGTGCGCATCGACCCCGTCCGCATGGCCCACGGGGTGCTGACCGGCGTCGGCTTCCTGTGCGGCGGCGTCATCTTCCAGCAGGGCGTGTCGGTGCACGGCCTGACGACGGCCGCGTCGCTATGGATCACCGCCGCGCTGGGCATGCTGTTCGGCATGGCGCTTTATGACCTGGCGATCGCCGGCACGGTGCTCAGCGTCGTGGTGCTCAGCGCCGCCCGCTGGCTCGACCGCCACATGCCGCAGAAGAACTACGCCGAGATCGCCGTGCGCTTCCGGCGCGAGGCCCTGGTCGACGAAGCCGAGTTGCGCGGCCTGCTGGCGACCTTCGAGCTGGAGGGCGGGCGCATCAACCAGCGCCTGATCGGCGGCGGAACGCTGTTCGAGCTGGCCGGCTCGTTCTCGGGCAAGGGAACCCTGCGGCTGGGCGAGCTGGCACGGCGCCTGGAGGAAGACCAGCGGGTGGTCGAGTTCGACATCCTGCCCAGAAAGGACTGAACGGCGGTCGCCGACGGCTTCCGGGCGCGCCCGCTGATCGGCTATGATCGACGTCATGGCGCTTCGTCTGCACATCGACACCGACTGCGGCGTGGACGACGCCCTGGCCCTGGCCCTGCTGGCGCGGGCGAGGGAGGCCGTCGAGGTGGGCTCGGTCTCGGCCGTGTTCGGCAACACCTATGTCGACCAGGCCGCCGCCAACGCCCGCGGCGTGCTGCGCCTCGCCGGTTGCGCGGCCGAGGTCTATATCGGCGCCGGCGCGGGCCTGGCCCGCCGTCGGGTCGAGCGGATGCGGCCAGCCCACGGTCCCGACGGCTTGAACGGCGCGGGCTTTTCCCAGCGCTGGAAGCTGCCCGAGCTGGATCGCGGCCACGGGGTCAGCCTGCTGGCCTTCCTGGCGCGGCGGCGGGTGAAGGGCCTGTTCCTGGGGCCGCTGACCAACCTGGCGCTGGGCCTGCTGGACGATCCGGCCGCCTTCCGCGGCTGGTCGCCGACGATCATGGCCGGCGCCTTCTCCGTGCAGGGCAAGGCCGCCGGCGGGGCCGACTTCAACAGCTGGAGCGATCCCGAGGCCCTGGCCCGGATCCTCGAGGCGGGTGTCAAGC
This sequence comes from Caulobacter radicis, assembly GCF_003094615.1. Lineage (GTDB taxonomy): Bacteria > Pseudomonadota > Alphaproteobacteria > Caulobacterales > Caulobacteraceae > Caulobacter > Caulobacter radicis. The sequence continues at coordinate 190,158 of NZ_QDKO01000032.1, forward strand.
CGCGCCTCGTGCCGCTGGACGTCACCAGCCTGGTGACCATCACCGCCGCCGACCTCGACAGCGGCGCGCGCTGCTGCGGCAGCCCGCTGTCGGCGCGGCTGAGCCGCGCGGCCGCCCCCTACATCAGCTTCCACCAGAAGGCCTGGGGCGCCGAAGGCTGCCATCCTCACGACGCCGTCGCCGCCGCCAGCCTGGTGGCGCCCGAGGCCTTCGCCTTCGAACCGGCCCGCCTGCGCGTGGTGCTGGACGGCGAGCGCCAGGGCCGCATCGAGCGCGTCGACGGCGAGCCCAACGCCGAGGTCTGCGTGTCGGTGGATGCGCCGGCCGTGCGGGCCCTGATCCTCAAGGCCCTGTTCGGCTGGGTGGAGATGGCGGGGGCGTAAGGGGGGGCGGAAACCTCGTCCTTCGACAAGCTCAGGATGAGGTTTCACTGCTGCCTCGGCCTCAAGAGTGGTCCTCACCCTGAGCCAGTCGAAGGGCGAGGACCACGCACTGCTTACTTCCCGCCCGCGTAGTCCTTGACCAGCGCGTACAGGAAATCCCGCCCGTCATAGAGCGATTTGACGCGCATGCGCTCGTTGAGGCCGTGCACGCCGTCGCCGTCCGCATTGCCGAACAGGCCGCTGACGCCATAGGTCGGGATGCCGGCGGCGTTGGTGTGCACGCCGTCGGTGGCGCCGGTCAGCAGGATCGGCACGATCGGTACGCCGGGCCACTGCTTGGCGGCGTTCTTTTGGATCGGACCCATGATCGCGGGCGTCAGGGCCGGAGGCGGCGAGACCGGCTTGGCCTCGTGGGCCAGGGTGACGATGACGGCCGGATCAGCGACCAGCTCGGTCAGCTTGGCCTTCACCTCCTCGACCGGCGTGCCGGGCAGGATGCGGCAGTTGATGTTGGCGCTGGCGCGCTGGGGCAGGGCGTTGGGCGCGTGGCCGGCGTTGACCATGGTGGCCACGCAGGTGGTGCGCAGGATCGAGTTCCAGCCGGCGTCCCTGGTCAGCACCTTCAGGGCCTCGGGATCTTCGACATTGGCGACCAGGGCCTTCATGGCCGCGGCCTGCTCGGCCGGCACACGGGCCTGCATCTGGGTGAAGTAGCCGCGCGTGGCGTCGATGAAGCGGGTCGGGAACTGGTAGGCGCCGATGCGGCCGACGGCGGCGGTCAGGTGGTAGATGGCGTTGTCGGCCACGGGGCGGCTGGAGTGGCCGCCAGGGTTCGTCGCCGTCAGGGTGAAGTCCTGATAGACCTTCTCGCCGGCCTGGACCTCGAGCACGATCTCCTTGCCGGTCTCGTCCAGCAGGCCGTCGGCGCCTTCGTTCAGGGCGAATTCGGCGTCCACGAGGGGGCGGTGGTTCTTCACCAGGTCCTCGATGCCGTTGTAGCCCTCGCTCTCCTCGCCGCAGGTCAGCGCCATCTTGATGTCGCGCTTGGGCTTGAAGCCGCTCTGCTTGAGGCGGACCAGGGTGTCGGCCCAGATGGCGGCCTGGGCCTTGTCGTCCGAGGTGCCGCGTCCGTAGAAGTAGCCGTTCTCCTCGACCAGCTTGAACGGGTCGCGCGTCCAGTCCTCGCGCTTGGCCTCGACCACGTCGATGTGGGCCAAGAGCAGCATGGGCTTGGACTTGGCGTCGTTTCCGCGCAGCACGGCCACCAGGCTGCCCTCGCGCGGATACTTCGGATCGACCACGACCTTGACGTCGCCTTCCGGATAGCCGGCCGCCTTCAGGCGCGCGCCCATCGCCTCGGCGGCGGCGGTGCAGCTGCCCTTCGACAGCGTGGTGTCGATCTCGACCAGCTCCTTGTAGAGCGCGCGGAAGGCCGTCTGGTCGGCGCGCGGCGTGACCTGCGGGCCGGGCGTCGGCTGGGCATGGGCCAGAACGGGAAGGGCGGCGAGGGCCGCGGTGGTGGCGAAAAGGGCCTTCAGGCGCATGGTCCGACCTTCAAGTGTCGCGAAACGTGGCCGGAACAGGAGCGGGCTTCGCCTCGCTGCGCAAGCCACATGCTTGAAAACCAAGGCCCCGCGTTAACTCGTGCTTAAGCATGACGCGGCTTTTCCTGGCGACAGGAAAGGGCGAGACTGCGAGAACACATGATGAACGCGAATCGTCCCCTGCGCATCCTCGGCCTCGATCCGGGCCTCCGCCGCACCGGCTGGGGCGTGATCGGCGTGGCCGGCTCGCGCATCACCCATATCGCCCATGGCGTCATCGCGCCCGACGAGAAGGCCGCCTTCTCCGATCGCCTGCTGACCCTGTTCGAGGGCGTCTGCGCGGTGATCGAACAGCACGCGCCCGACGAGGCGGCGGTTGAGGAGACCTTCGTCAACACCAACGCCCAGTCGACGCTGAAGCTGGGCCACGCCCGCGCCGCCTCGATGATCGCTCCGGCCCGCGCCGGCCTGATCGTCGCCGAATATTCCGCGCCCGTGGTCAAGAAGGCGGTGGTGGGCACCGGCGCGGCCGACAAGGCCCAGGTCGCCTTCATGATCGCCCGCCTGCTGCCGACCGCCGGCTCGCCCACCGCCGACGCCGCCGACGCGCTTGCCGTCGCCATCGCCCACGCCCACGTCCGCACGGCGAGGAGAGTCGCATGATTGGGCGCCTGAGAGGGGCCGTCGCCGAGGTCGGCGAGGAAGAGGCCCTGATCGACGTCATGGGCGTCGGCTACATCGTCCGCTGCGGCCAGCGCACCCTTCAGCGCCTGCCGGCCCTGGGCGAGGAGACCCTCGTCCATGTCGAGAGCCAGTGGAGCGAGAACCAGGGCCTGCGGCTCTATGGTTTCTCCACCCGCGACGACCGCCGCGCCTTCGTGCTGCTGCAGGCGATCCAGGGCGTGGGGCCCAAGGCCGCCATGGCCGTGCTCGACGTGCTGTCGCCGGCCGAGCTGGCCTCGGCGGTGGCGCGCGAGGACAAGGCCGCCGTCGGCCGCGCCAACGGCGTGGGGCCCAAGCTCGCCTTGCGCATCGTCACCGAGCTGAAGGGCAAGCCGATCACCGACGGGCCGGTGATGACCGCCGCGCCCTCGGCCGCTTCGGCGCCGTCCGCTCCCGCCAAGCCAGCCGCCACCGGCGACGCCGTCGCCGCCCTGATGGGCCTGGGCGTGGCCGAGGTGAACGCCCGCCGCGTCGTTGAGGCCGCCGCGGCGAAGCTGGGCGACGAGGCCAGCGTGCAGGCGCTGATCAAGGCCGGTCTGCAGGAGCTGGGGCGATGAGGGCGCTTAAAAGCCCTTCCCCCTTGATGGGGGAAGGGTTGGGATGGGGCTGGTTCGGCGTTGGCCGTCTTCGTCATCGCCAGCCGAACCGCCCTAGTCACCCCCATCCCCGGCCCTTCCCCCATCAAGGGGGAAGGGAGAGATTGCCGTCATGACCCGCATCATCTCCGGCGAAGCCCAGATGGGCGACCAGGTTCCATCCACCGACCGCGCCCTGCGACCCCAGACCCTGGCCGAGTTCGTCGGCCAGGAGCAGGCCAAGGCCAACCTGCGGATCTTCATCGAGGCGGCGAAAGGGCGGGGCGAGTCGCTCGACCACGTGCTGCTGTTTGGCCCGCCGGGCCTGGGCAAGACCACCCTGGCCCAGATCGTCGCCCGCGAACTGGGCGTGAACTTCCGCGCCACCTCCGGGCCGGTGCTGAACAAGCCCGGCGACCTGGCGGCCATCCTGACCAATCTCGAGCCCAACGACGTCCTGTTCATCGACGAGATCCACCGGCTGTCGTCCAACGTCGAGGAGATCCTCTATCCGGCGATGGAGGACCACGTGCTCGACCTGGTGATCGGGGAGGGGCCGTCAGCCCGCTCGATCCGCATCGACCTGGCGCCGTTCACGCTGGTCGCCGCGACCACGCGGGCGGGGATGCTGGCGACGCCGCTGCGGGATCGCTTCGGTATCCCGGTGCGGCTGGAGTTCTATACGCCGCGCGAGCTGCGCCACGTGCTGCTGCACGGCGCGCGCAAGATGGGCGCGCCGCTTTCGGACGACGGCGCCGACGAGATCGCCAAGCGGGCCCGCGGCACGCCGCGCGTCGCCGGCCGCCTGCTGCGCCGGGTGCGCGACTTCGCCACCGCCGACGGGGCCGAGATCATCGACCGCAAGGCCGCGGCCATGGCGCTGGCGCGTCTCGAGGTCGACGAGAGCGGCCTGGACAGCCTGGACCGCCGCTATCTGCGGGCCATGATCGAGCACTATGGCGGCGGGCCGGTGGGCGTGGAGACCATCGCCTACGCCATCGCCGAGGCTCGCGACGCGGTCGAGGACGTGATCGAGCCCTACCTGATGCAGCAGGGCTTCATCCAGCGCACGCCGCGCGGCCGCATGGCCTGCGGCAAGGCCTATCTGCACCTGGGCCTGACCCCGCCCGCCACCCCGCCTGGCGCGTCACAGGGCGCTCAGGGCGGGCTGTTCGGGGATGACGTTTGAAACCCTTCTCCCAGAGGGAGAAGGAGGGGCCCGCGCCCGCAGGGCGTGGGAGGATGAGGGGTTTCGCCCTCGACCGCCCTAACCCCTCACCTTCCCATGCTTCGCATGGGCCCCTCCCTCTCCCCCCGGGAGAGGGGAGCAAAGGCGCGTCATGACCGATCTTCCCCAGCCCACCGCCGGCGTCTTCGTCGACCGCGAGCATCAGCTGCCCGTGCGCATCTATTACGAGGACACCGACTTCTCGGGGATCGTCTATCACGCCAACTACCTGCGCTATTTCGAGCGGGGGCGCAGCGACTTCTTCCGGATGATCGGGGTGTCGCACACCGAGCTGGCGGCGATCGACACGGCCTTCGCCATCACCCGCATGGAGCTGGACTTCAAGCGCGCCGCAAGAGTCGACGACGCCCTGGTGGTGCACACGGTCTGGAACCGCATCAAGGGCGTGCGCCTCTTGGCCCGCCAGTGGATCACGCGCGGCGAGGAACTGGTTTGCGCGGCCAATGTCGAGGCCGTCTGCATCAGCCTGGACGGCCGTCCGCGCAAGCCGTCGGTCGAGATGGCCGCCAAGGTGACTCCCTGGCTGGCGCCTGAAGAGGGCTGATCGCCCGTCGCACAGTGAAAAATCGCCGGTCCGTGAAAAATGGGCCCGTTGCAACCAATGTCATAGTTTCAACATTGCGCCGCTTCATGCAGTAAGGCGCAGAGTCGATACCTTTAGACTGACGCCCGAACGGAACAGGACCCCGCATGGACGCCGCCGCCAGCCCCGAAAGCTTCTCCTTCATCACGCTGTTCCTGAACGCCGACTGGGTGGTCAAGCTGGTGATGATCGGTCTGATCCTCGCCTCGCTGGGCTCGTGGGCGGTCATTCTCGACAAGCTGTTCCGCTTTTCCGCGCTGAACCGCGCCGCAGATCGCTTCGAGGAGCAGGTCGGTTCGGGCCGTTCGCTTGAGGATGTCGCCGGCGAGGCCGGCTCGAACCCGCGCCACGCCCTGCCGCGCATGCTGCAAGCCGCCCTGAAGGAATGGCGCGAGGCCAAGACCAAGGGCGTGCAGAGCGAGGGCCAGGTGGCCCTGCTGTCCCAGCGCATCGACCGCGTGCTCGACACCCAGATCGCCCGCGAGAGCGCCAAGGCCGAAGAGGGCCTGGGCAGCCTGGCGATCGTCGCCACCGCCTCGCCGTTCATCGGCCTGTTCGGCACCGTCTGGGGCATCATGCACGCCTTCCAGAGCATCGCCGCGGCCAAGAACACCTCGCTGACCGTCGTGGCTCCGGCCATCGCCGAGGCGCTGTTCGCCACCGCCGTCGGCCTGATCGCGGCCATCCCGGCCTACATCGCCTACAACAAGTTCTCGACCGACGCGTCGAAGTACGCCGGCCGCCTGGAGAACTTCGCCGACGACCTGTCGACCGCCATCCAGCGTCGCCTGAGCGAGCGGGTCTGACCCCATGGCGATGTCCGCAAACGACGCCTTCGCCACCTCGGGCGGCGGTCGCGGCCGCCGTCGCCGCCGGCGCGGCAAGGGGGCCCTGTCCGAGATCAACGTCACTCCGCTGGTCGACGTCATGCTGGTGCTGCTGATCATCTTCATGATCAGCGCCCCGCTGCTGACCTCGGGCGTGGAACTGGAACTGCCCAAGACCGAGGCCGGCGCGCTGAAGAACGAGCAGGAGCCGATCACCGTGTCGGTCCGCCACGACGGCGCGGTGTTCATCGGCGAGGACCAGGCGCCGTTCACCGAGTTCGCCTCGATCGTCTCGGCCAAGGCCGGCGACGCCGCCGACAAGCCGATCTACGTGCGCGCCGACGGCAAGGCCCCCTACGAGGTGGTCGCCCAGGTCATGGCGGCCCTGTCGAAGGCCGGCTTCACCAAGATCAACCTGCTGACCGACACCGGCGGCCCGTCGTCGGGCGCCGCCCCGCAGGACGCCCAGCCGGTCGGCGGCGGCGGCGACCTGCGTCCGGCCCAGTAGGGAATAGCCAAGCCTGATGCGGGAAGAACGCAACAAGCTGTCTCCGGCCCTTCTGGGCTCGGTCGCCCTCCACGCCGCGGTGGTGGCGGCGGTGATGATCGGTTGGCCGTGGAAGACGTCCAAGAAGATCGTCATCGGCGAGAGCGTGCCGGTGACCATCGTCACCGAGGGGCCGACCAACGTGCGTCCGGCCATCGAGGATCCTGTCGAGCAACCGGCCGAGACCATCGAGCCGGTTCCCGACGCCACGCCCGAGCCGCCGGCCCCGACGCCCGCGCCGCAGCCTCAGCCCGCGCCGCCCAAGCCGCAGCCCGCGCCGACGCCCAGGCCGCAGCCGACGCCGCCGCCCAAGCCGGCGTCGACCCCGACGCCCAAGCCGCAGCAGCCGCAGCCCAAGCCGACGCCGAAGCCGACCCCGGCCAAGCCCGAGCCCGACTTCTTCTCGTCGCTGGAAAAGACGCTGTCGAAGACCGCCAAGCCGGCCGGCAAGCCCGCTTCGTCGGCGCCCAAGGGTCAGACGAACCGTCCCGAGACCGCCACCCAGGCCCGTCCTGGCGCGGGCCAGATGACGGCCATGCAAGCGGCGGCGATCAGCGGCATGAAGGACGAGATCCAGCGGCGCTGGAACCCCAACTGCGAGGTCGTGGGCGGCGGTTCGATGCAGATCAAGCTCAGCTTCAAGCTGGCCAGCAACGGCCGGGTCTCCGGCCAGGTCACGGCCGGCGGGGCCGAGAATTCGAGCGACGCGATTGTCAAGACCGAGGCCGAGCGCGCGATCCGCGCCGTCTTCCAGTCCGCGCCGTTCGAAGGCCTGCCGCCCGACTACTACAACACTCAGCTCAATCTGAACTTCAAGGCGCGCGACGCCTGCGCCGCGCGTTAGGCGTTCCAGGGACGCCGCAAAGAGAAGAATGGAAGGAAGCCCGACGATGATCGCCAAGAGCGCCCGCGCCAAGCGGACCCTCGCCACGCCGCTCCTCGCCGTGACCCTCGCCCTGACGGGCGGCGCGTTCGCGGCGGCCCTGCCGGGCGTGGCCGCGGCCCAGATCGAGATCGACATCGACAAGGGCGCGGTCAAGCCGATGCCCGTGGCGATCCCGGCCTTCGCCGGCGCCCAGCGCGGCGCCGACATCGCCCAGGTCATCAGCGGCAATCTCGAGCGCTCGGGCTTGTTCCAGCCGCTGAACGTGGCCGGCGTTCCCGACAAGCTGACCGACGTGAACATCCAGCCGCGCTTTCCCGACTGGCAGGGCACCGGCGCCCAGGCGCTGATCAACGGCCAGGTGACGGTCGGCGCCGACGGCTCGCTGCGCGTCGACTTCCGCCTGTGGGACACCTTCAGCCAGCAGCAGCTGCTGGGCCTGCAGTTCACCTCGACGGCCGAGAACTGGCGCCGCGTGGCCCACAAGATCAGCGACGCGGTCTATGAGCGCCTGACCGGCGAAAAGGGCTATTTCGACACCCGCGTGGCCTTCGTCGCCGAGAGCGGCCCCAAGCTCAATCGCGTCAAGCGCCTGGGCATCATGGACCAGGACGGCGCCAACCCGCAGTTCATCACCGACGGCTCGTCGATCGTGATGACCCCGCGCTTCTCGGCCACCAGCCAGGAGCTGACCTACATGGCCCTGCGGCCGACGGGGTCGAGCATCTACCTGCTGAACCTGCAGACCAACCGCCAGGAAACGGTCGGCCGCTTCCCCGGCATGGTGTTCGCCCCGCGCTTCTCGCCCGACGGCAAGAAGGTGGCCTTCTCGGTCGAGAAGGGCGGCAACAGCGACATCTACGTGCTCGACCTGCGCACCCGCCAGTCGACCCGCATCACCACCGACCCGGCCATCGACACCTCGCCGTCGTTCTCGCCGGACGGCAGCAAGATCGTCTTCAACTCCGACCGCGGCGGCCAGGCCCAGCTCTACGTCATGAACGCCGACGGTTCGGGCGTGCGCCGCATCTCCTACGGCGGCGGCCGCTACACGACGCCTGTCTGGAGCCCGCGCGGCGACTACATCGCCTTCACCAAGCAGACCGGCGGCCAGTTCCACATCGGCGTCATGCGCACCGACGGCGGCGACGAGCGCCTGCTCACCACCAGCTATCTCGACGAGGGCCCGACCTGGGCCCCCAACGGGCGGGTGCTGATGTTCTTCCGCGAGAGCTCGGCGGGCAATCCGCGCCTCTGGACCGTCGACATCACCGGTCGAATCCTGCGTCCCGCCGCCTATCCTGGCGCGGCCTCGGATCCGGCCTGGTCGCCGCTGCTGGACTGATTTCCGGGCGTGGAAAGCCGCGGAACAAGAAGGTTTCGCAACTTTCCACAGGCTCGGCGCGTTGGAGCGTGGCTGTTCATCCGTCGTTCACCCGACAGGTGAAACGAGGTGGAGCAGCGTCCAACTGACGCCATTGTGAGGTCCAGGGAACGTTTTTGCGGGGCGGAGCAAGAGCAGCGCCGGTAAGAGTTTTGAACCCAGGCCGTACCTAGACTTGAGGAGATACTGGATGAGCTTCGACATCAAGAGCGCCGCCCGACTGGCGCTGATCGGTCTGGCCGTCGCTTCGGTGGCCGCCTGTACGCGCCCGAAGCCCGCTGGCCCGGTCGAAACCCCGCCGGCTCCGCAGCAACCGGCCGAACCGACCCGCCCCTACACCCCGCCGCCGACCCCGGACGCCCAGCCGACGGGCCCGCTGCCGGGCACCGTGCAGGACTTCGTCGTCAACGTCGGCGACCGCGTCTACTTCGACACCGACGAGTATTCGGTCCGCGCCGACGCCCAGCCGGTGCTGGCCGGCCAGGCCCAGTGGCTGGCCCGCTACTCGGCCGTCCGCGTCCGCATCGAAGGCAACGCCGACGAACGCGGCACCCGCGAATACAACCTGGCCCTGGGCGCCCGCCGCGCCAACGCCGTCCGTGAGTTCCTGATCGGCCAAGGCGTCGCCGCCTCGCGCATCGAGACGATCTCGTTCGGCAAGGAGCGTCCGCTGGATCCGGGCACCACCGAAGACGCGTGGGCCAAGAACCGTAACGCCCGCACCGCCATCACCGAGGGCGCGCGCTAAGGCTCATCGCCTGATCTGAACGAAGGCCCTCCTCCTAGCGGAGGGGGGCCTTTTTTCTGGCCGCGTTTCTGGCCGCACTTTTGTCCGCAACCGGGGCATAATCGTCGACATGAAGCTGAAAACCGCGCTCCTCGCCTCCGTTCTGCCGGTCGCCTTGGCCCTCGCCGCCGCCGCGCCGGCCCTGGCCCAGACGCCGATGCCCGATCCGCTGGACGACCGTTCGGCCAAGCGCATCGAAAAGATGGAGAAGGTCGTGCGCGAGCTGCGGGCGATCGTCTTCCAGGGACGCGACACCGGTAAGCCGGTCGTGGTCCAGACCGCCGAGACCGACGCCCAGATCGCCGCCCTCAACGAGCGGATCTCCGACCTGGAGCAGACCATCCAGAAGATGAACGGCCAGAACGAGGTCCTGACCCACGACATCGACCAGGCCCGTCGCGGCGGTGAGGCCCAGAAGGCCCGCGCCGACCAGCTGGAGCAGCGCCTGGCCGCGCTCGAGGGCAAGATCACGACGCTGGAGACGGCCGCCGCCAACGCCGCCGCCGCGCAGGTCGCCGCGCCGCCGGCCGCCGCCGCCGATCCGGCCACGGCCTTCAAGCAGGCCCGCCAGCTGCTGCTGGACGGCGACTATGCCGGCGCCGAGAACGCCTTCGGCGGCTTCGTCGACGCCTATCCCGACGACGCCAAGGCGCCCGAGGCCCGCTACTGGCTGGGCGAGACCCAGTTCGTCCGTGAGGCCTATGGCGACGCGGCGGGCTCCTATCTGGGCGCGGTGCGCGGCTGGCCGCAGACCAGCTGGGCCCCCAACGCGGTGCTGAAGCTGTCGCGGTCGCTGGTGGCGCTGAAGAAGCCCGCCGACGCCTGCCGCACGCTCGACGAACTGGCCAAGCGTTACCCGAAGGCGCCCGCCGACGTGGTCAGCAAGGCCAAGAGCACGCGCACCCAGGCCAAGTGCGCGGCCTGACGCAAGACGTCCAGGCCGTCCTGAAACGGCGACTGCGGCCAGGGGCGACCACGCCCCTGGCCGTCGGCTTTTCCGGCGGCGGCGACAGCCTGGCCCTGCTGCGCCTGACCCTGGACTGGGCCGCGTCCCGCGGGCGGCCGGTCCTGGCCCTGACCGTTGACCACGGCCTCAACCCCGCCAGCGCCGGCTGGACCGCCGACGCCGTGGCCAAGGCCCGCGCTCTCGGCGCGCAAGCCCAGGCGCTGCACTGGATCGGCGACAAGCCGTCCACGGGCGTGCAGGCCGCCGCCCGCGCCGCCCGCCACGCCCTGCTGGCCAATGCGGCCCGGCAGGCCGGCGCCCGCGTCCTGCTGCTGGGCCACACAGCAGACGATCGCCTGGAGGCCGCGCGGATGCGGGGCGAGGGTTCGACCACCTCCGATCCCCGGCAATGGGCCCCGTCGCCGGCCTGGCCGGACGGGCGCGGCGTCTTCGTCCTGCGGCCGCTGCTGGAGGCCCGACGCCAGGCCCTGCGCGACTGGCTGTCCGAGCGAGGCGAGACCTGGCTGGAGGATCCCGCCAACGCCGACGCCCGCTTCGCCCGCGCCCGGGCCCGCGCCGCCTTGTCCGGGGAGCATCCGGTCATCCCGCCGCTTTCGCCGGATCCCGTCCCGCCGGCCGCGATCGAGGGCGAGCACGCCCTGCGCCTGCCGCGCGACGCCTCGGCCGCCCAGGTCGCCGCCGCCTGCCTGTGCGCGGCCGGCACCGTCACCCCGCCGCGCGGCGAGCGGCTGGAGCGGCTGGTCGCGCGGCTGCGCTCGGGCGAGACTTTCGTCGCCACCCTGGCCGGCGCCCGGATCATGGCCGACGCGGCCGGCGCGCTGTTCGTGCGCGAGGCGGGGGAGGGCGGCCGCAGCGGCCTTTCGCCGCTGGTCCTGGCCGCCGGCGAGACCGGCGTCTGGGACGGCCGGTACGAGATCACCACGCCTTCCGCATCAACGACGATCCGGCCGCTCGGCGGCCTGGCGAGCCGTCTGCCGGCGGATGAAAGCCAGGCCCTGAAAGGGTTTCCCGCCGCCGTCCGCCCCGTCCTGCCGGCCGCCGTCGACGCCGTCGGCATGGTTTCTAGCCCGATCCTTGCAGGGGCCGGGACAATCGGCGCGCGCGTGCTGATCCGGGAAAGGTTCGAGGCCGCGACCGGCCTGATCGATCAAGAACCCGCTACATGACATCGCGCGCGTGGCGAAAAGCCGTCCGCCGTCCTATCTTGGGTCGACGAGCGCTATCTTTGGGAAGACGACGCGTATGAATCTGAGGAATGTCGCCATCTGGCTTGGGGTCGTTTTCGTCCTCATCATGGCCTACAGCGTCTTGCAGCGCGGCGGTCCCACGGGGCGCGCCGGCGAGGTCAGCTACTCGCAGCTGCTCAAGAACATCGACGCCGGGCAGGTGAAGTCCGCCGAGATCAACGGGCAGCAGGTCAAGATCGCCTCGCCCGACGGCAAGACGACCTACACCGTCAACGCCCCGCCCAACAGCGAAGACCTGATCAAGCGCCTGGAAGCGCGCAACGCCGAGATCAAGATCCAGGACGGCGGCCGCTTCAGCCTGGTCAACCTGTTCCTGAACATGCTGCCGATCCTGCTGCTGATCGGCGTGTGGATCTTCTTCATGCGCCAGATGCAGGGCGGCACGAAGGGCGCGATGGGCTTTGGCAAGTCCAAGGCCCGCCTGCTGACCGAGAACAAGAACCGCGTGCTGTTCGACGACGTCGCCGGCGTGGACGAGGCCAAGGAAGAACTGCAGGAGGTCGTCGACTTCCTGAAGGACCCGGCCAAGTTCCAGCGCCTGGGCGGCAAGATCCCCAAGGGCGCCCTGCTGGTCGGTCCTCCCGGTACGGGTAAGACCCTGATCGCCCGCGCCGTGGCGGGTGAGGCCGGCGTGCCGTTCTTCACCATCTCCGGTTCGGACTTCGTCGAGATGTTCGTCGGCGTCGGCGCCAGCCGCGTGCGCGACATGTTCGAGCAGGCCAAGAAGAACGCCCCCTGCATCATCTTCATCGACGAAATCGACGCCGTCGGTCGCCACCGCGGCGCCGGCCTGGGCGGCGGCAACGACGAACGCGAGCAGACCCTCAACCAGCTGCTGGTCGAGATGGACGGCTTCGAGGCCAACGAAGGCATCATCCTGATCGCCGCCACCAACCGTCCCGACGTGCTGGACCCCGCGCTGCTGCGTCCGGGCCGCTTCGACCGCCAGGTCGTGGTGCCCAACCCCGACGTCGCCGGCCGCGAGAAGATCCTGCGCGTGCACATGAAGAACGTGCCGCTGGCCGCCGACGTCGACGTCAAGACCCTGGCCCGCGGCACCCCCGGCTTCTCGGGCGCGGACCTGGCCAACCTCGTCAACGAGGCGGCCCTGACCGCCGCGCGCAAGAACCGTCGCATGGTCACCATGCACGACTTCGAGTACGCCAAGGACAAGGTCATGATGGGCGCCGAGCGTCGCTCGATGGCCATGAGCGAGGACGAGAAGAAGCTGACGGCCTATCACGAGGGCGGCCACGCCCTGGTGGCCCTCAACGTCCCGGTCGCCGACCCCGTGCACAAGGCCACCATCGTGCCGCGCGGCCGCGCTCTCGGCATGGTCATGCAGCTGCCGGAAGGCGACCGCTACTCGATGAGCTACGACATGATGACCTCGCGTCTGGCCATCATGATGGCCGGCCGCGTTGCCGAGGAGCTGATCTTCGGCAAGGAGAAGATCACCTCGGGCGCGTCGAGCGACATCAGCGCGGCCACCAACCTGGCTCGCAACATGGTCACCCGCTGGGGCTTCTCCGACGACCTGGGCACCGTGGCCTACGGCGACAACCAGGAAGAGGTGTTCCTGGGTCACTCGGTCGCGCGCACCCAGAACGTCTCGCCCGACACCATGGTCAAGATCGACGCCGAGGTCCGTCGCCTGGTGAAGGGCGGCGAGGACGACGCCCGCCGGATCCTCACCGAGAAGCTGGAAGACCTGCACTCGGTGGCGAAAGCCCTGCTGGAGTTCGAGACCCTCAGCGGCGAGGAGATCATCGGCGTGACCAAGGGCGTGGCCCCCAAGCGCGACGAGCCGGAAGAAAAGAAGCCGACCGGCCCGGTCGCCTCGGTTCCGGTCTCGCCCTCGGGCGTCACCGCTTAAAGGTCGATCACCTACTCGAATAATGCGAAAGCCGGATCCGTCCTCGGGTCCGGCTTTTGTTTTGCGCGTTAGGAGGCCTCATGAAGACCGCTCTCGTCGCCGCCGTTCTGGCGCTGTCGCTTCCCGTCATGGCCAAGGCGGCCGAGCCCGTCGCCGTCGGGATCGCGCTGGAGAACTACGCCTATCCCTATCCCGTGGGGTTCCTGCCGCTGGAGCACGGGGGCCACGCCGTGCGCATGGCCTATATGGACGTCGCGCCGACCGGCCCGGCCAACGGGCGCACCGTGCTGCTGCTGCACGGCCGCAACTTCCCCGCTGGCTACTGGGCGCCGACCATCCAGGCGCTGAGCGCCGCCGGCTACCGGGTCGTGGCCCCCGACCAGATCCAGTTCGGCAAGTCGTCCAAGCTCGACGACGAGCCCGTCCGCTTCGACCGCATGGTGCAGGACACCGCCGCCCTGCTGGACCACCTGAAGATCGACAAGGTCGACGTCGTCGCCCACTCGATGGGCAACCATGTGGGCGTGCGCTGGTCCCTGGCTCATCCGGACCGCACCGGGCGCCTGGTCATGTACGGCCCCGTCGGGCTGGAGGACTACCGCCTCTATACGCCGTCCACGCCGCTGGAGAAGCTGGTCGCCGACGACGAGGCCAAGGGGCCGGAGGCTTATCTGAACGAGCTGATGACCAGCTACGGCCTGACCCTGCCGCGCGAGGCCATGGCCCCCTATGTCGAGCTGCGCGAGGGTCTCAAGCGCTCGGGCGACTGGCCGCGCTACGTCCGCAGCTTCGCCGCCAGCGCCGTCGCCATCCGCGACCAGCCCTATCTGCAGGACCTGCCGAAGGTGTCGGTTCCTGTGCTGATCCTGGCCGGCGAGCGCGACGGCACGGCGCCGGGCAAGGGCTACGCCAGGCCCGAGGACAAGCCAAAGTTCGGCCATGTGCTGGCCCGCGCCCAGGCCCTGGCGCCGACGATGAAGAGCGCCCGGGTCGAGGCCTTCGACGCCGGCCACCTGCTGCACCTGGAGCGCACCGAGCGGTTCAACGCCGCCGTCCTGGCCTTCCTGAGCGAAGGCCGGTAGAGCTTCCCTTCGAAGTTGAACGAAAGGGAAGATCGATGAAGACGTCGATTCCAGGCCTCCTGGCCGCCGCCGTGATGCTGTCGCCAGCCGTCGCTCTGGCCGCGCCCAAGCCGATCCATGCCGACGGCATGACCGGCCCCGAGGTGGTCAAGTGGCTGCAGGACGCCGGCTACAAGGCAGAGCTGCTGACCGACAAGACCGGCGACCCGCACATCAAGAGCGCCGCCAACGGGGTCAACTTCGACATCTACTTCTACGACTGCACGGCCAAGCCGCGCTGCAAGGCGATCCAGTTCTCGGCCGGCTTCGACCTGAAGACGCCGCTGTCGGCCGGCAAGATCAACGAGTGGAACCGCGATAACCGATACCTGAAGGCCTATATCGACGACGATGGCGACCCCTACGTCCAGTACGACGTCAACCTCAACGCCGGCCGCACCACCGACGTCCTGGACGACGATTTCGGCGTCTGGACCTCGATGATCGACGACTTCACCACCTTCATCGGCTGGTGACGGCCGCGGATCACGGGGGTAAACCCGCCCCCATGATCCATGCCGTTCCAAGCGTCATGGGCGTGGTCAATGTCACGCCCGACAGCTTCTCGGACGGCGGCCGGTTCTTCGATCCGGCCGCCGCCCTGTCTCACGCCCGCCAACTGATCGACGACGGCGCGGCTATTCTCGACATCGGCGGCGAGAGCACGCGGCCGGGCTCGGATCCGGTCTCCGAGACCGAAGAGATCGCTCGCGTCGTCCCGCTGATCCGCGCTATCCGCGCCGAGAGCGACGTCGCCATCTCGATCGACACCATGAAACCGGGCGTGGCCCGCGCCGCCGTCGCGGCCGGGGCCGACATCTGGAACGACGTCGCGGCCCTGCGCTTCGCGCCCGACGCCCCCGAGGTCGCCGCCGAGCTGGGCTGCGAGGTCATCCTCATGCACATGCGCGGCGAGCCGGGGACCATGCAGGACGAGCCGCGCTACGACGACGTGGTCGCCGAGGTCGAGGCCTTCCTGCTGGCCCGCGCCCTGACCGCCATGGCCGCGGGCGTCGAGCGCGAGAAGATCTGGCTGGATCCCGGCATCGGCTTTGGCAAGACGCTGGAGCACAACCTCGCCCTGCTGGCCGCCCTGCCGCGCTTCAACGCCCTGGGTTATCGCGTCCTGCTGGGCGCCAGCCGCAAGCGCTTCATCGCCGCCATCGACCCGCGCGCCCAGGACGCCCGCGACCGCCTGGGCGGCTCGCTGGCCGTCCACCTGCACGGCGCGGCCTGCGGCGTGGAGGCCGTGCGCGTCCACGACGTGCGTGAGATGAGCCAGGCGCTGGCGGTGTGGAAGGCGATCGGGGCGGCGGGGTGACCCTCGGTATTCACCGCCCGTAGTTGGCGGCCCTGGACGGGATGATCCGGTAGGCGCCGTCCACGACCTCGAGGCGTTCGGGCGGCGGGATCACGCCCTCCATGACGGGAAGGGTCTTGGCCTCGGGCCAGCGAACGCGAATTTCGGCCAGCAATCCCTCGCGCAGGCGGGTCGAGCGCTCCGCCGGTTCGCCGCGGGCGAAAGTCAGCCAGGCGCGACCGGGATGAAACAGGTCGCTGACACCGATCTCCTGCATGTCGTCGTTCGAACCGCGCCAGACGCCGACAAAGATCGTGCCCCGATCCTCCGGCGCAATGGCTTCGGTGTGGGGCAGGAAGTCGACCCATGCTTTGGTCGCATCATCGACATGTATGCCGTCCTGCCCGTCGGCGGCCGCATGACGGTGGAGCATGGCCAGGAGGTCGTCGTGGTCCTGCCGGCTCTTCAGCGGGACTTCGATCGCGACGACCGTTCGAGGCTTGGCGGGCTGCTCGACGGGGACGCAGGCCGAAGTGAACAACAGGGCGGCGACTATGAGGATGCGCCTCATCGCACGCCTTCATAGGCGGCGCGCGCCACGAGCCTGCCCACCACGGCGCCGATGGCCGCCATGCCGGCGGCGATGAGCCAGGGCAGGGACGAGGAACGCCCATCGACCCCTGTCACGTACAGCGACAGAGCGGCCACGGCGGCGAAGGTCAGCGTCGCGCCGAGGGCGGCTCCGGCCAGAGGCGAACGGACGTCGAGAAAGTGCAACACCGCCCAGAACGGTCCGCCGACCGCGAGAAGCCCCACCATCCAGATCAGGAGGCTGCACGGTGCGATCATCAGTCCGAAGCCCAAGGCCAGGCCGATGGCGGAGAACTGGCCCTCGGCCAGGATTGGGATGGCGCCGATCAAGGCCACGGCCGCGCTGGTCAGCATCGCGCCCACCAGGCCGCCAACGAACAGGGCGCTGATGATCCGGCCGGGATGAGTTTCGAAACGCCGCATGACGGGTCCCTTTGTTGATAAGTTGTTCCTTAAATACCTCATCACTAATTTGCAAGTGGTTAGCGAACGGCTTAAATACCCTCCCATGCAACGCGTGTTCGAAGCCCTGTCGTCGACGGTCCGGCGCAAGATCCTGGCCTATCTGGCCCATGCCGACCTGACGGCGGGTGAGATCGCCTCGCGCTTCGAGATCTCCAAGCCGGCGGTCTCGCAGCACCTGTCGATCCTGGAGGCGGCGGGCCTGGTCAGCAGCGATAAGCGCGGACAGTTCGTGCACTACAGCCTGGTGCGCGACAGCCTGGTCAACACGCTGACCGAGTTCGTGCAGGAGGTCTGCCCCGTCTCCCGGCCGCTGAAGGCCGAGAGCGCGCGCCTTAAGACCGAGCGCGACGGCGAGTGATCGGCAACGACGTCGGCCAGCCGACGTTATAGGCTCCTTGAACCTTCGCTTTCGGGGAGTCCGCCAATGATCCGTCCGTTGTTCGTCGCCGGCCTGGCCGTCCTGGCCCTGGCCGCCTGCGAGAAGAAGACCGAGGCGCCCAAGCCCGCGCCGACGCCAGACAACCTGGCCCAGAGCCCGGCGCCGCCGGCCGCGCCCGCCGCCGCGGAGCCCAAGCAGATCGTCTATGCCTGCGCCGACGGCAGCGTGCTGAAGGCGACCTATCCCGACGACAAGACCGCCGTGGTCGAATACGGCGACAAGACCCGCACCCTAAGCGTGGCCATGTCGGCCAGCGGCGCGCGCTATGTGGGCGAGGGCCTGCAATGGTGGACCAAGGGCATGACCGAAGGGATGGTCGCGCCGCTCAAGGACGGCGAAGACGTCGCCAGCGCCAAGCCGGTCGAATGCATGGCCCCGTCGGATGCGGGAAAGTAGGGACGGTTCTCTCTCCCCTCCCCCATCAAGGGGGAGGGAAGTGGGAAAGGCCCTTCGCCTCGGCTGCGCCCACCCTAGAGCAACGTTCGCTGCGCGGGTTCCACCGTCTCCGCCGGCGACGCCTCCCCCCGACGCCGCAACTCGGTCTCGGCGCTGAAGCGCACGTCGGGGTCGCGGTCCTGGGCCAGGAGGCGCAGCGCCTCGTCGCCGACCAGGGGCCAGGCCTTGCCGCGCTCGGGGCCCCTGGGCGCGCGGGGCAGCAGGCCCGGCTCGGCGCTCCAGGCCAGCAGTTGCTCCAGCGAGGCCTCGCTCAGCATGTCGCGCAGGTGATGGGCGGTGACATAGGCGTCGGGCAGGGCGCGGTGGGCCGGCAGGCCCAGCGCGTGGACCAGGCCCAGCGGCATCCGCTGGTAGCGCAGCATCTGGTTGGAGAAGCTGGTCAGGTGCGGCCACAGCCGCAGGGCGCATTTCCAGGTGCAGATCCAGGCCGCCCCGCCCGCCAGGGCCGGCGTGCAGTAGCGCTGCTCGAACGAGGCCCGATGCGCCGCCAGCGCCGCGACGCCGCCTTCGGGTTTCAGCACGCCGGGCGCGGCGTCCTTCCAGAACGGCGCGCCGGCCACCTCGGCGTCGAGGATGTGGTGAACGGCCATGGTTTCCGGCGAGATCGGGCGGCCGGGATTGACCAGCAGGGCGCCGCGGTCGTCGTCGACGCGCCAGAGGCCGCCGGGGTCCTGGACGACGTCCTGCCAGCCGATCTCGCAGACGTCCTGCGGTCCATTGCCGGCGGTCTCGAGGTCGATGACGCGGATGCGTGTCATCGAAAGAATATGGGCCCAGCCCGCGTCGAGGCCAAACGGCCCGGCGCCCAAACCTGTCAGCTGACTCGCAGGAAGGCGCGGCCGGCGGCGAAGTCGCCGACCTCGACATAGGCCCGACGCACGGTCTCGCGGCCGTCGCGGCCCTGGAAGACGAACTCCACCGTCATGGCCTCGCGCGGGTCGAGCCGGGCGATGACGTCGCCGGCCTCGCGCGGGAAGCGAAAGCTCATGCCGGTCTTGGCGCCGGTCGGCAGCAGGGTGGGGGCGGGAACGGCGTCGCGGGTCTCGGCCCCGAACACCCGGCTGGCCGCGCGCGGGGCGGCGTTGTCGGCCAGGCCCCCGCCGTTGCGGGCCTTCAGATAGGGACCTTGGGTGCGGGCCGGATCACGCATGACCAGCCGTGCGGTGTAGGGGCGCGCCCCGTCGGCGAAGGTCGCCACGGCCAGCAGTTCGGTGTTGCGGCCGGCCAGGCCGAACAGCAGCCGGTCGCCGCCGAAGCTGGCCGTCTGCGACAGCCGCCAGAACGGAATGGTCGCCGAGCTGGCGCGGTCGGCCTGCCAGCTGGCGCGGTCGCCCGGATAGTTCATCCGCTGCAGCAGGGCGTAGCCCTCGAAGGCCTTGCGCACGCGGCCGGCGGCGGTGGTCAGGTCCTTGGAGCCGCAGGGCACGGAGGCGGCCTTGGCGTGGGCGCGCTGCTGCACGCCGTCCAGTTGCTCGACGCTGGCGCCGGCGCGCAGGGCCGCGCCCCGCGCCTGGGCCCGGCCGGCGTCGAGGGCGCCCGAAAGCGATGGGGTGAACAGGCCGCAGCGCGCGCCGGCGGCGCTCATCAGGCTGCGTTCGTAGAAGACGTCGGAGGGGGTGGCCATCGCCGCCTGGGCCGCGCCGAACATGGCTGTGGCGACGAACGTCGCCGCCAGGCGCCGCTTTCGCGGGGCGGAGGTCTTCACGGTGGCCATTTTCTCGTATTCTGCGAGAGAGGATATTCGAGCGGACCTTAGCCGCTCCTGGTTGCGGTTCGGTTAGCGATGCTTCTTTCGACGGATCTTTGGGTGGGCGCGCTGATCCGCCGCGCCGAGCTGGGCGGAGCCTTCGCCATGGTCGTGCGCAAGGGCGACGCCCGGGCGGGCGCGGTGCTGGTCAAGGTGGTCGACCGCAGGGCCGGAACCGTGCGGCTCTACAGCGAAGCCACGCGCGGCGACGGCGAGCGGGTGTGGATGCAGCCGACCAAGTCGGACTTCGAGCCGGATCTCGACGCCTATGCCGAGCGCGCCGCCCGCATCGATCCCGACGTCTGGGTGGTGGAGATCGAGGATCGCGAGGGCCGCCATTTCCTGACCGAGGCGGTCGAGGGCTGAATACGGGGCGGGACGACAGGCCGCACGGCGTTCCTGCAACGATCCACAGCATTAACCCTGCCGCTAAACCAGACCGAAAGTAGAGCGCGTCAGGATGTCGCAGGTCTCCAAAGCAGCCCCCGTCATCCGCCCATGCTCTTTTTGATGAACGACGTCGTGCTCAGCCTGGACGCCGCCGAACTGTCGCCGCCGATGACGCGCGACCGTTTCGCGGCCCTGTCGCTGAACTTCGTCGCCGAGCTGGGCAAGGAGCTCTATGCCGAGGAGCCGCTGCTGCACCACAAGCAGCTGGAAAAGGCCAAGCGCCTGGCGGCCCTGATCATCGCCAAGGCCCCGGAGATCAACGCGGCGCTGTTCGTCGCGCCGGCGCGCGGCTGCCTGATCGAGCAGGTGCAGGTGCGCTACGCCCAGATCGGCCTGGAGGTCATGGGCGCGCTGCATCAGCGTCAGAAGGCCGGCCAACTGACCAATCTCGAGGCCGATCGCCAGGTCTGGCGTCGGCTGGCGGCCTGACGTCGACGGCGGCCCGCTACATCAGCAGGCCGGCCACGATGTTCAGGACGAGGGCTATCACCACCAATCCGGCCAGCACCGTGCCCAGGCAGAGCGCGCTCTGTCCCAGGGGACGACGACGGATGTGATCGCGAGGGTCTTCGGCCAGAGCCATGTCGTTTCCTCCGTCGCCCCGACGGCTCTCGGGGGCCGAACGTCGGCGACAAGGTGAGCATGACTCCAATTCCCCAAGTTGAATAGGGTCTTTTCGAACGCCTGTTCGTCGGGCGTCGGAGCATTTTCGCCCGTCGGGGCGACCTCCCTGGGTTGCCAGGGCTCGACCGCTCTCGCTAGGCTCGGAGCCAGTATCGGGGGCTTGATCAGATGAGTGAACGGGACGGGCGATCGGCGGGGGCGCCGACGCGGCGGGCCATGGTGCTGGGGGCGGCGCTTTCGCCCCTGCTGTGGGCGGCGGGCGCGGGACAGGGCCGCGCGGCGCCGGCCGAAGGGCGATGGATGGTCGCCTCGTCGGCCAATTTCAACGTCTACAGCGCCGGCGACGAGCGCCAGCTGCGCGCCTACGCGCTGATGCTCGAAGACTTCGACATGACGCTGCGCTTCATGCACGGCCTGCCGCTGGACAAGGCCGCCGACCGCAAGCTCGACGTCCACCTGATCGACAGCAAGGCCGAGCTGCGGATCACCTATCCCGGCGCCGACGAGAACTGGGCCGGCTACTACGTGGCCACGCCGCTCGACGTGGTCTGCATCGCCTTGAGGCCGCGCCGGGTGGCCAGCCAGGACGAGGACGGCAACGACATCACGATGCACGAGTACGCGCACCACTTCATGCGCCGCAACCTCACCTTCGCCTACGCCCCGTGGCTGGTGGAGGGCTACGCCGAATATGTCGCCACCACGCTGTTCGACGGCGACCAGATCATCGTCGGCAAGATCAACGCCAACCGCGGCGAGTGGCTGATGAACGCGGCCTGGCTGCCGCTGGAAGACCTGCTGACCAAGCGCTCGAGCGAACTGCCGACGGAGCGGGGCAAGAACTACTATCCCCAGGCCTGGCTGCTGACCCACTACTTCATGAGCGACAAGAAGCGGAAGGCGCAGCTGGAGGTCTATATCCGAGCGGTCGGCGATGGGCAGGGCTCGGTCGAAGCTATGGAGAAGGCCACGGGCATGACCCTGGACGGGCTGACCAAGGCCCTGCGCGAATACACCCGGGGTCAGCTGCCGCTGCAGGGCTACAACCGCAAGCGCAAGCGCGAGGTTCCGATCACGGTGACGCGCCTGCCGGCCTCGGCCGACGATCTCGTCCTGCGCCGCGTGCGCATGGCGCGGGACGACTTCGAGCAGGACGGCCCGGCCTTCGTCGGCGAGATCCGCAAGATCGCCGCCCGCTATCCGGGCGACGCCTATGCCGACCTGACCCTGGCGCGGGCCGAGCAGCTGGCCGGTGATCCGGAGGCCGGCATGGCGATCCTCGACCGCCGCCTGGCCGCCGATCCGGCCGACCTGCTGGCGCTGGAGTACAAGGCGCTGGGCCTGCTGGCCAAGGCCGACAAGAACCCCGACGACGCCGCGGCTCTCAACAAGGCGGCCGGCGCGGTGCTGGCCAAGGCCTTCCAGGTCGACTCCAACCGCTACCAGATCCTGCTGGCCTACGCCCGCAGCCGCAAGACCGCTCCCGGCTATCCCAGCGACAACGTCATGGAGGCGCTGCTGCTGGCCAACGAGCTGGCGCCGCAGGTCTCGGAGGTGACGCTGGAGACCGTCCAGGCGCTGGCCATGCGCGGGGAGTACGGCCATGCGGCCTTCCTGCTGAAGCCGCTGGTCAACGACCCGCACGGCCGTCGCAATGAGCGGGCTGCGCAGTTCCTCCAGGAGCTGGAGGCCAAGGCGGCCGCGAAGAAGACGGCGGCCTGAAGCTGGGCCTTGCCCCGCATCGCGATGTGCGGCAAGGCTCAACGTTAAATTGCGTGGGGGCGAGCGTGGTGTCGCGGGCTTTTGGGGTCGGTCTGGTCATGGCGGCGGCCTTGGGCGCCTTGGCCCCGGCCTGGGGGCAGGGCCCAGGCGCGCCGCCCGCGCCGGGCGCGCCGCCCGTGGTCCAGGCCGACGCGCCCGGCCGCTGGATCCGTGGCGAGAGCGAGCACTTCATCGTCTATTCCGACCGCAGCGAGGCCTTGGTCCGCCGCTACGTGACGATGCTCGAGGACTTCGACGCCATCCTGCGGCGGCTGCACGGCAAGACCGACGCCGAGACCCCGCGCAAGCTGCCGCTCTATCTGCTGTCCAGCTCGCGCGAGCTGCGGCGGGTGATCCCGAACGCCGACGAGCGCCTGCAGGGCCTCTACATGACGAGCGTCGAGGACATCTTCGTCCTGGCCATCCGCGACGACAGCAACCAGTACGACCGCAACAACGGCGATGACACGGTGCTGCACGAGTATACGCACCACTTCATGATGCAGTATTTCCCCGACGCCTATCCGGGCTGGATGGTCGAGGGGCTGGCCGAGTATTACAAGACCATCGACCTGCAGATGAAGCGGGCGCGGATCGGCGATTTCAGCCGCGGGCGGGCCCGCTCGCTGCTGGACGACAAGTGGCTGCCGATGTCGGACATCCTGTCCAAGCGCGCCACGCAGTTCGACCGCGACGACGCCCTGACCTTCTACGCCCAATCCTGGCTCCTGACCCACTACATCTGGAGTGACCGGGAGCGCCGCAAGAAGCTGCAGGACTATCTGGAGCTGGTGCGCGATCACCAGGACCCCATGGCCAGCTGGACCAAGCTCTACGGCCAGGACTCGGCGGCCCTGGAAAAGGCGCTGCGCGGCTACATGAAGTCGCTGCCGGTGCTCGACATCCCGCGCGAGCCGCCCAAGCCGCAGATCGCCTTCACCCGCCTGCCGGCCGGCGCCGACGACCTGATCCTGGAGATCCAGCGCCTGAAGAGCGGCGTGGCAAGGGCCGAGGCGCCGGCTCTGCTGGCCAAGTTCCAGGAGATCGCGGCCAAGCGCCCCAGCGAGTTCTACAGCCGCTTGGCCCTGGCCCGGGCCGAGATCGATCTCGGCGACCGCGCCAAGGGCGAGGCGATCCTCAAGACCCTGCTGGACGAGCGGCCCAGCGACCTGGAAGCCTTGCAGGTCATGGCCTACAGCCGGCTGGAGACCGCCCGGCGGATGGCCCGCACCCCGGCCGACCGCGACAAGGCCAAGGCCGTCTATGCCGACGCCGCGACCTATCTGGGCCGCGCCCACAAGATCGACGACGACAACTACCTGACGCTCTATGGCTACGCCGAGACCAAGTCGATGGACCGCGAGCCGTCGCAGAACACCCTCAACGTCGTCTTCCGGGCGGCGACGATCGCGCCGCAGAACCCGGCCATCCGCACCAACGCCGCCCGCCTGTTCATCCGCGCCAAGCAATACGCGCTCGCCCGCGAGCTGCTGGAGCCGGTGGCCGGCAATCCGCACGGCGGGCCCCAGGCCAGGCGCGCGGCCCAGCTGCTGTCGACGCTCGAGGGCAAGGCCGACGGCGAGGCGCTGAAGCCCTCGACGGCCGCCGCGGCCTCGGGGGAAGGTGACAAGGACGCGCCGGGGGGGTAGTTGCGCGGGATGAGCACCTCTCCCGCCGCTGAAGCCGCCCGTCGGCGCACCTTCGCCATCATCAGCCACCCCGACGCCGGCAAGACGACGCTGACGGAAAACCTGCTGCTGGCCGGCGGGGCGATCCGCGCGGCCGGGGCCGTGCGCGCGCGCGGCCAGGCGCGCCGCACCCAGTCGGACTGGATGAAGATCGAGCGCGAGCGCGGGATCTCGGTGTCGGCCTCGGTGATGACGTTCGACCACGACGGCCTGATGTTCAACCTGCTGGACACCCCGGGCCACGAGGATTTCTCGGAAGACACCTACCGGACCCTGACCGCCGCGGACGCGGCCGTCATGGTGCTGGACGCCGCCAAGGGCATCGAGCCCCAGACCCTGAAGCTGTTCGAGGTGTGCCGCCTGCGCGACATCCCGATCATCACCTTCATCAACAAGATGGACCGCGAGGCCCAGGATCCGTTCGAGCTGCTCGACGAGGTGTCCTCCAAGCTGGCCCTGGACCCCGCGCCGCTCTACTGGCCGGCCGGTTCGGGCGGGCGCTTCAAGGGCATGCTCGACCTGCGCAGCCAGCAGTTCATCCCCTACGCCAAGAAGAGCTCGACCGACGAGGAGGGCCACCCCGACCCCGTCGCCTTCAACGGCAACGCCATCGTCCAGTACCTCGACCCCGAGGAGCGCTCGGAGCTGGAAGACAACGCCATGCTGGTCACCGAGGCCGGCAAGCCGTTCGACGTGCAGAGCTTCCTCGAAGGCCACATGACGCCGGTGTTCTTCGGCTCGGCCCTGCGCCACTTCGGCGTCGACCAGCTGCTGGCCGGCATCGGCGCCTACGCGCCCGCGCCCAAGCCCGCCAAGGCCAGCAAGGCCGGGGCCGAGACCCACGTCGCCCCGGGCGACAACGAGGTTTCCGGCTTCGTCTTCAAGGTCCAGGCCAACATGGACCCCAATCACCGCGACCGGATCGCCTTCCTGCGCCTGACCAGCGGCCGCTTCACGCGCGGCATGAAGCTGAAGGCCCAGAACACCGGCAAGGCCATGAGCGTCAACGCGCCGATCATGTTCTTCGCCAGCGACCGCGAGCTGGCGGAAGACGCCTTCGCCGGCGACGTGATCGGCATTCCGAACCACGGCGTCCTGCGGGTGGGCGACAGCCTGTCGGAGACCGGCAGCCTGCGCTTCGCCGGCCTGCCCAACTTCGCCCCGGAAATCCTGCGCCGCGTGCGCGTCAAGGATCCGCTGAAGGCCAAGCACCTGAAGAAGGCCCTGGAGGGCCTGGCCGAGGAAGGCGTCACCCAGCTGTTCCGCCCGATGATCGGTTCGGACTTCATCGTCGGCGCCGTCGGCCAGCTGCAGTTCGAGGTCATGGCCGACCGCCTGGGCAACGAGTACCAGCTGGACGTGATCTTCGAGGCCAGCCCGTATGCCGAGGCTCGCTGGCTGGTCGGCGAGCGCGCCGACGTCGAGGACTTCGAGAACAAGCACAAGTCGGCCATGGGCCGCGACATCGACGACCAGCCGGTGTTCCTGGGCAAGAGCGCCTGGGAGATCGGCTATGTCGCCGAGCGCTATCCGAAGGTGCGCTTCGAGCGGACCAGGGAACGGGGCTAGCCCGGACCGGCCTCGGCCGCCTTCAGGCGCTGATAGACGGTCTGGATTTCCGGGTCGGTCGGCGAGATGGCGTAGGCCTTGGCCGCCGCGCGGCGCGCCTCGACCAGGTCGGGCGGGGCGCCGCCCTTGCGCTCGAAGCGGTCGATCCAGGCGGCCGCCTCCACCGTCGCCAGCATGGCGATCTCGGTCTGGGAGGCGGGCGCCTTGGAGCGCCAGAAGTCCCGCGCCGTCTCGATCGCCCGGTTGGGGTGGCCGCCCTGGCGCTGGAACCAGGCCAGGTGCAGGGCGATGTCCGACCACGGCGCGCCGCAGGAATTGGCCAGTTCGCGCCACGACTGGGCCAGCTGTGCGCCCTGGCGGTGCAGTTCATTCCGCTTCAGCGCCCGCACCCACGGACCGCGCAGGGCGCGCTCGGGCAGCTTGCCGTCGCGACGGGCCATCTCGGCGGCGTGGACGGCCTCCAGGTCGGCGACCGAGGCGAAGGGCCTGGGATATTCGGGGCCGAGTTCGTCGCGCATCTTCTGGTGAACGCGTTCCTGCGGCGAGACGGCGGCCCTGACCGCCGCGACGGCGGGATGATCGGGCTTCGGCGCCACCAGCAGGCCGTCGAGCAGCCGCCCGAACGGAAACCGCACGCGCCCCTTCGGCCCGCCGCACACCAGCGTCTGGCGGGCGAGATCGACTTCCAGGATCGGCAGGGGCTCGTCGGCCTCGCCGTCGTCCAGCGCGCAGCCGGCCAGCAGGCCTGGGTCGGCCGCGTCGCTTTTCAGCCAGCGTTGCAGCAGGCGCCCGTCGATCTCCACTTCACTCACGCTATGGTCTCCAGGCGTCACGAGACGGGATTTCGTCCGTGCAGATATGGCCTGTCGCGGGCGGCGTCGACCCTCAGCGGCGGGTCTTCGTCGCGCCGCCCCGTCCACCGATCCGTATCGCCGAGGCCCTTGCCGAGCCAGGCCAGCACCCGGTCCACCGGGATCGGGTCGGCAGGCGTCAGGCGCAGCTGGCTGACGAGATCGCCGGGGCGCACCTTGCCGTCGACGATCGGCAGGATGCGAGCGTCGGCGCCGTACCAGTCCCAGCCGAACGGCGACCAGTCGCCGGGCACGGCCTTCAGGGCCAGGTAGCGGCGCGGCGGATCGCCAGGGCGGCAGGGCAGGGCTGGGCCCACCAGTTCCGAGCCGAACAGGTCGAGCGGCAGGTCCATCGATGCGATCCTGTGACCGCCGACCAGACGCGGGCGGCAGGACGGGGCCGAAACCTCGTAGATCGCCCCGTCCGAGAAGCGGCCGAAGAGCTCGGCTGGCGAGACGCTCAGGCGCACGTCCGCGTCGCGGACCCCGGCGCGCAGTTTCCGCAGGCGCTGGACCAGCAGGTCGCTATCGCCGCCGCCGCGATTGACGGGCTCCCAATGATCGATCTCGCTCCGTTCGTTCAGGAACACGAGGTAGTCCAGAGCTGGGTCGAGGATCGGACGCGAGATGGTCCCGTCGCTGACGCGCGGCCTGTCGAACACGCCCTCGACATCCAGCTGGCGATCATTGATGCGGCCGCGGTGCAGGAACAGGAAGCCGGCGTGGCGTCCCGCCGCCCGCTTGGCGTCGAGGTCGTAGGCGTGGATCCACAGATCGGGTCGCTCGCGCTGCATGAAAGCCGGATCCAGCGGATAGTCGTGCCGGAACCTGGCGGGCATGGTTCGGGGCGGGGCGCCCTTCAGCGTCTCGACTACCTCGAGGCGATAGCGGCGGGAGCGTTCGCGCTCGCCGCAGTAGTCGCCCGATCCTTCCCGTCCGAACGAGCCCCACGACAGCAGCGAGACCAGCCAGCAGGGCGGGTTCCATGCGGCCTTGGGGCGGACCAGCGCCACCGCCGTCGCCTGGCGATATTCGGCGACGCCTGCCGGGGTCAGCACCTGCTCCAGGCTCGGCGGCTCGCTGACGAGCATCGCCGCGGCCGGCGACGCCACGGCCAGCGCGACCGCCAGCACCATCCCCCGCAATAGCCGCACGGCCAGGCCTCCCCCGCTCGATAGAGTGGGAAGGTTACGGGTGTAAAATGCGCAAGGTCAAGCGCGCTGGATCACCCCTTCTTCAGCCCGTAGTCCCGCGCCATCTGGCGGTAGAGCTCCATGAAGGCGTTGGCGTCGTAGCGGCCGCCGTGCTCGGTCTTTTCGGGATGCGGCGGCGGGGCGCCGGCGATCTGGGCGCCGGGGGCCTCGGCGGCGTTGATGCCCTGCGACAGCAGGTTGGGGCGCGGGCCCTCGCCGGCGTTCTTGCCGTCCTGGTCGAAGATCGCCTCCTGGTGGCGGGTCGGCTCCCAGATGAACGTGCCCCAGCCGCGCTGGCCCGGCGCATCGAACACCAGGTCGTTCACGTAGCGCTTCCGGCTGGAGTATTCGGCCACGTAGAAGCCGTGGTCGCGGTAGCGCTCGCCAAAGCGCGCGAAGGTATTGGCCCAATCGCCCTCGGCCGCCTGCTGGTAGCAGGAGAAGCCGGTGGCGTCGAAGCGCACGCCGCGCGCCAAGAGGCTGTCCATCCAGTGGCTGACGATCGTCCAGTGACGGCCCAGGTGGTTGTGCAGGCTGGTCTTGACGCCCGGAACCGTCTCGCGCGAGGCGTCCAGCCCGGCGCTCAGCAGCCTGGCCAGCTTGTCGAAGCCGCCGGCGTCGGGAACGTTCAGGTGCACCGCGTCGGTGGCCGGGTTGCCGGTGGGAACGGGCAGGGGCACGCGGCCGTCGGGCCACAGCGTGCCGAAGGTGATCTCGTTGCCGATCACCACCATGTCGGGCCTGGCGCCGGCCTTGACCAGCGCGCCCAGCACCTGGCGGGTATGGTCGCCGACCGCCTTGACCAGGGCGTCGAACGAAAGGTCCTTCCAGGCGGCTGGCTTGCCCTGCTTCTGCGGGTCGGCCCAGGTGTCGCTGTAGTGGAAGCTGATCGTCAGGTGCATGCCGGCGGCCTTGATCCGCCTGGCCATGGCGACGGTCTGGCCCAGGCCCGCCCACGGGTCGGTCTTGCGCTGGGCCGAGTAGCCGTTCTCGGGATTGACGAAGACGCGGATCTTGATGGCGTTGAAGCCGGCCTCGTCCAGGATCGCCAGAATGTCCTGCCGGCGGCCATTGGCGAAGAACTGCGCGCCGTCGGCCTCGTCCTGCGGGATCCAGGTGATGTCGGCGCCCAGCAGGAACGGGCCGGGGCGGGCGCCCGGCGTGGCGGCCAGGGCCACGGGCGCGGCCGAGAGCAGGGGCAGGGCGGTCAGGCCCGCGGCGAAGGCGCGGCGGTCGAGGGTCATCGGCGGCTTCCTCCAGGGACCGCCTGTGTGCGCGGTCTCATTATTTGAGATATCGTTTCAATATGTATCCTAAGGGCAATGCGCGCCAAAAGGGAAGGGCGCAGTCGGGCTGGCGGCGGCCTCGCCAGCCGCTATAGGGAGGAACGTTCGCAACCGGAGCCGTCCCCGCATGACCCGCCAGCTCGCCATCGGCCTCGTGGCCCACGACGACAAGAAGGCCGACCTCGTGGCCTGGGCCAAGGCGAACGCGGCCTTCCTGGAGAAGAGCATCCTCTACGGCACCGGCACCACCGGCGGCCGGGTGCTCGAGGCCTTGCCGCAGCTGCAACTGACCCGCCTCAAGAGCGGTCCCCTGGGCGGCGACCAGCAACTGGGCGCGATGATCGCCGAGGGGCGGCTGGATATCCTGATCTTCTTCGTCGACCCGCTGTCGCCCCAGCCGCACGACGTCGACGTCAAGGCGCTGATCCGCCTGGCGACGCTGGCCGACATCCCGTTCGCCTGCAACCCGGCGACGGCGACGCTGGTGGTGAAGGGGTTGGGGTAACGAACCTCCCCCTGTGGGGGAGGCGGCCGAAGGCCGGAGGGGGGAGTTTTCAGCTGGCAGGGCGCTGGTTGGCCCCGTAGCCACGCCCCCCACCGATCGCTACGCGATCGCCTCCCCCCCGGGGGGAGGTCCCTTCCGGTTCACCCCGGAAACTTCATCAGGTTCGGCTTGGGGATCGCGGCCTTGAAGCTGCCGCGGCTCTTGGACGTGTCCAGGCCGAACTCGGCCCAGGCGGCCAGGAAGCCGGTCTGCGGCGCGCTGGTCGCCAGCGGAGCCAGGTTCAGCACCGGACGCGCGGCGACCAGGGCGCGGGCGGCGGCCCAGGCTTCCGGCTCGGCCGTGGCGTAGGCGCCGTCGCTGCTGACCAGTTCGCCGGCCAGGGCCGGATCGGCGAAGTGCAGCGTCACGGCCGTGTCGGCCGGCAGGTCCGACAGGCTGGTCAGCGCCTCGATCAGGGCCGACAGGCTCATCTTGGCCAGGCTGGTCCGTCGCTCGCCGCCGGCGGCGCCCTTGATCGCGGCCGCGCCCGACTCGCCGTCCATCTTCCGTACGAACGCCCAGCCGCCATAGCCAGGATCCTGCTTGCAGAGGGCGGCGGTCCAGAGGGTCAAGGCAGGGCTGGTCATGGCCGTTTCCTAGCGCCTGGCGCGCCGATCCGCCATCCCGCCTGTTCACGAACGTGAACGAAATGTAAACAAGGTGCTAAATCTTAGAGTTAACGTCATTTTTATACTAGTGAACGCCGTTATAAATTGTGCGATCGCACCATCCACTGGTTGTGCGCCGATCAAGCAAAAAGCGTGCCAAAATGGGTCAAAATCCCCGATTTCCCGGCCGCGACGGCGATCAAAGTTAATGTGATCTAAATATTCGTGGTTAACGACAGATTCAGACCTGTTAACCCCTTGTTAAGAGCGTTGGCTCCGGTTTTGCTGATCTCGCGTCAAATCCATCCCGGCCGTGCCGAGGTGGGACGATCCCGGTGCGGAGTACGCGAGCGATGTTCGAATTCGTGGGGCGCGATCTGATGAGGCTTCTGGGCGTCGAGGGCCAGGGACGGATGTCCCATGCCGCGGCGCACCGGGAAGGCCTGACCGGCGGCGACACCGCGCTGCTGGAACTGATGGACCTGCGCCTGCTGACCAACGAAGCCCGCGCCGCCGACGTCGCCGCCGGCCGGATCGGCTGCAAGGACCGCGCGGTGCGTCTGCTGGAGGCCGCCGTGGTCTGGCGCGAAGTGGCCCGTCGCACCGGCGACGCCGCGGCCCTGCGCAAGGGCGCGGCCCAGGCCGAGGCCGCCGCCCGGCTGGCCGACACCGAACGCAAGACCGACCTCGTCTGCGCCGCCCGCTGCGAGCAGGCGGTGCTGGCCATGCTGGGCGCCGAACTTTTCGGCGACGAGGGCCTGCACGCCGCCGCCGGCGCCACGCTTTCCCTGGCCAGGACGGCCCACGGCCCGCACGCCGCCCTGGCCGCCAGCCTGCTGGCCGCCGTCGACGGCCGCATGGCCCTGTCCGACAACGACATCGACCGCGCCCTGGCCGCGGCCCAGGCCTTCGAGGCGCCGCTGGCGATCCTGGCCGGCGAGCGCGGCGCCAAGTCCGGCGGCGCGCGCCTGCAACTGGCCGAACAGCGCGCGGCCCGCATCGACCTGCTGCTGGCTTGCGCCGTGCGCCTGAAGGACCGCGCCCTGGTCGAGGTCGCCCTGTCCGAATCGCGGACGGCGCTGGCCGCCTTGGACCCCGACTTCGAGCCCCTGACCTGGTCGCGCCTCGAACTGATGCGGGCCGAGGCCCTGGCGCGGCTTGGCGATTTCGACGGCGAGCTGTCGCTGATCGCCGACGCCGTCGAGGCCGCGACCCAGGCCCTGGAGCCGCTGGATCCCGGCCACAGCCCGCTGGACTGGGCCCGCGCCCAGGCCTCGCTGGGCGAGACCCTGCAGGCCATGGGCGAGGCGACGACCTCCGAGCGCTGCTTCGAGCAGGCCGTCACCTGTTTCGACCGCGCCACCCACATCGTGAAGGTGCAGCCGGCGCTGACCCTGCGCGCCGCCGTCGCCAACAACCGCGCCCTCAGCCTGGCGCGCTGCGCCGAGCTGACCGCGGACCTGGCCGTGCTCGACGCCGCCGAGATGGCCTTCAAGGCCGAACTGGCCGAGCAGCCGGGCGCGCGCGATCCGGCCGGCTGGGCCGTGGCCCAGATGAACCTGGCCCGCCTCTACGAGGCCCGGGTCGAGATCACCGGCCGCGACGACGGGCGCCTGGACCGCGCGGCCACCGCCCTGGCCGTGGCGTTCGACGTCTTCGCCGAGCTTGGCCTGCGGTCGCTGACCGACATGGCGGCCCAGGGGTTGCAGCGGATCAAGCAGGCGAACGCCGCCTGACCCGAAATGAAACGCGGACGCCCTGACGGGACATCCGACAAGACCATAGGGAAGATACAGTGATCGCTTCGTTCGTTCTCGCCGCCGCCGTCACCACCGCCGCTCCGGCCCTGCAAGCCGAGCCGCAGGCCCGCGTGGTCCAGGTGGCGCAACCGCGCGAAGCCGTCGCCCTGCTCAGCTGCATGGTCAAGTCGAACGGCGGCCTGACCGATTGCAGCGTCCAGGCCGAAAGCCCCACCGACCTGGGCGTCGGCGACGCGGCCCTGCAGATGGCCTCGCAGATCCAGGTCGAGCTGCTGGGCCCGGACGGCAAGAGCCGCGCCGGTTCGTTCATCGACGTGCCGATCCGCATCCGCATTCGCTAAATCGCAGGGCGAGCGCGCTTCCGGGCTCGCCTTCATCTCCGGTTCCGCCTAAAGCTGGACCATGGCTTCCGAGCACCGCGCCGGCTGGTTGATCGCGCTCGCCGTGGTGGCGGGAAGCCTCGCCGTCGCCGGCGGCCTGGCCGTTCGGCGCGAGCGCGCGCTGGCGGCGGAAGCGCCGGCCTATGTCCCCACGCCCTCCGAAGAGTTCGCGCTGGTCTTCGCCGAGATGGCGATCGACGAGAAGCGCCTGCTGCGCGAAAGCCTGGGCGAGGGCAGGGAGGCGGAGGCTCGCCACATCGCCGCGACGCCGCGTCTGGCGCGTCGCGAGGGCGACGTCCTCTTCATTCGCCACGACGGGCGCGACGTGGCCTCGTTCGCCGACGACGCCAACCTCTGCGAGGGTTTCGACAATTGCAGCCGCTGGCGTTTCCTGGGCGAGCTGGTCCTGGGGCCGCGCCGCTATCCCTATCTCAGCTTCTTCCATGGCGAGGGCGACGAGATCACCATGCTGGTGGACGCCCGGGGCGAGCTCGTCGCCTTCGGTCAGGGCCTGCCCAGCGCCTCGCCTGACGGGCGTTGGCTGGTGATCGCCGGCCATGACGACTACGGCTCCAACCTGTCGGTGTTCGCGGTCGGGCCCGATGGACTGAAGTTCGTCGCCGACAGCCAGGAGGCCTGCCAGCCGGCGCGCTGGCTGGAGCGCGATCGGCTGGAGATGGTCTGCGAGTTCCGGGCCGGCGAATCGACCCGCGCCATGCTCGTCCACGACCGGGGCTGGCGACTGGAAGCCCCGCCCGACGCCCCGCGGCCCGTGCCGGCGGTGAAGCCCGAGGCCGACGACGAGCCCGGCTACTTCGAAGGCAAGGGTTATCGCCGGCTGGCGCGCTGAGCGCCTACTTCGCCAGTCCCGACTTCTGCAGGGTCTTGTAGGCCTTGATGACGCGCTGGAGCTTGTGCTCGGCGCTGCGGTCGCCGCCGTTCATGTCGGGGTGGCAGCGCTTGAGCAGTTCCTTGTAGCGCGTGCGGATGGCCGCGGCGTCGGCGTCGACGTCCAGGTCCATGTCGGCCAGGGCCTGGCGTTCCAGCTTGCCCAGGGCGCGGCCCGAGGCCGCTGATTCCGCGCGGCGCTGCTGGGCGCGGAACAGTCCGAAGGGGTCGGCCATGTTTCGGGCGTCGCGGGCGGCGGCGGCGGCGGCCTCGCGCGAGCCGGCGTCGGCCTTCATGCTCCAGGTCGGCCGGCCGCCGGTCATCTTCTCGCGCTCCTGCTCGGCGCGAATCTGACCCTCGTTCATGCCGGCGTAGAAGTTCCAGTTCTTGTTGTATTCGGCCGCGTGCTGCTGGCAGAAGTTGTAGTATTGGCCGGGCAGGTCGCGGCTCTTGGGCGCCTTGGCCTCCGCGGGGCGCAGGCAGTCGGGATGCTCGCAGCGCTTCTGGCCGGGCTTGAGTTTGTAGACGTCGTCCGCGCGCGGACCCTCCTCCTCGCCCGGCTTGGGCGGGCGGACTCGGATGTCGAAGAACTTGGGGCGGTACTCGAACGCGCGGCTCATGGCGCTTAGAGTAAGCGCAGGCTATTTCCGTTCAAGGATTGACATGCCGGAGATCGCCATGGGCGCCGTTGCGGACACCATCGAAGCCAAGCTCACCGCCGCCTTTTCGCCGACTCGGCTGGAATTGGTCGACGACAGCGATCGCCACAACGGCCATGCCGGGCACCGGGAAGGCGGGGAGAGCCACTTCAACCTGACGATCGAGGCGCAGGCCTTTGCCGGCAAGCCGCGCGTGGCCCGCCAGCGGTTGATTTTCCAGGCCCTGCGCGAGGAGATGGCCGGCCCCGTGCACGCCCTGTCGATCGTCGCCCTGGCGCCGGGCGAAAGCTGAACCAGGAGGTGCGGTTTGCGCTTGCATAACCGCCCCGCGACTGATTGCCTCGGTTCCCGGCGCGATCCTGCCGGGACCCGAGGGATGGCATGAGCGCCGCACGTTCTTTTTCCGATATTCCAGGCTCCGACGAGGCCGCCATCGCCGCGCGGCTGCCGGCTTATCTGGCGCGGTCCTACGCCCGCTATTCGAACTTCACCGTCGCCAGCGCCGTGGTCGACGACCAGGGCGGCGTGCATTTCGGCGTCAATGTCGAGAACGCCGCCTATCCGTCGGGCACCTGCGCCGAGCAGACCGCCATCGGGGCGATGATCACCGCCGGCGGCCGCAGGATCGAGCGCGTCTACATCGCCGCCGGCTCCGACGCCGTGGTCCAGCCCTGCGGCGCCTGCCGCCAGCGCATCGGCGAGTTCGCCGCCAAGACCTGCGAGATCGTTTCGGTGCAGGGCGGCGCGGCCACCGTGCGCACGCCGTTCTGGAGCCTGCTGCCCGAAGCGTTCGGACCGGGGGATCTGGAGTAGGGGGCAACAAGATCCTCCCCCCTGAAGGGGGAGGTGGCCCGGAGGGCCGGAGGGGGAAGTTTCCAATGAGGTGGAGGTGGCTGCTCGTCGGCAGTGCCTTCCCCCTCAGTCGCTCCGCGACAGCTCCCCCTTCAGGGAGAGCATTTGGATCAAGCAATAATGTCCGGCGTCACCTGGTCTTCCAGGCTCACGATCTCGTCCTTCAAGGCCAGCTTGCGGCGCTTGAGGCGGGCGATCTGCAGCATGTCGGGCTGGGGGCGTTCCTCCAGGGCCGAGACGGCGTCGGACAGGTCCTGGTGTTCCTCGCGCAGCGTCGCCAGGCGACGCTCCACCGCGATGATGGTGTCTTCCGAAGGATCGTCGTCATTCATGGACGTTCCTCCCGTGGGCCCCTGTCCGAAGGCGGTGATAGATAGCAAAGCCTGACGGCCGGTAAAGGTCCGTCTGGTTCTTCAGCCGAGGGCGTCGGCAAGTCGCGCCAGGGCCGCCTCGCGCGGCGGGTCGCCGGTGGCGCGGGCCGCCGCCAGCAGGGCGCCGTAGACGTCGCGCGTGGCGTCGACCGGGCCGCAGGTCGCCTCCAGGCTTTCCATCAGCACCTTCTCGCCGGCCAGCTCGGCCGCCTTGATCTGCTCGCGGAAGGCGTCGCGGGCGGTGTCGTCCACGTCGCGACGCGTGGGCTTCAGCGCCCGCCGCACGCCGCGCAACGGCGCGCCGACCTCGGCGTCCCAGGCGCGCACCAGGGCGGCGGCGCGCGGCAGGTCGACGGGGCGTCCCTCCAGCGCCGCCCAGGCGGCCCACAGCAGGAACGGCACGTTCTGGCCGTGGGCGTCCTGCAGGTGCAGGCACGCGGCTGCGACAGGCTGTCGCGCATAGACGGAAAGAGCCCAGTCCCAGAACCGCATGGCCGTTAATTTTCGTCCGCTTGATTGACGGTTGGCAGATCCTCGCCCCAGCGCTTCACCGGCCCCCAGGTGAGGCCGAAGAGATCGAGGGCGCGGCCGACCGACTGGTCGACCATCTCCTCGATAGAGGCGGGCCTGGCATAGAACGCGGGAACCGGCGGGGCGATCACCGCGCCCATCTCGGCCAGGCGCGTCAGGGTGCGCAGGTGGCCCAGATGCAGCGGGCTTTCGCGCACCATCAGCACCAGCGGCCGGCGCTCCTTCAGCACCACGTCGGCGGCGCGGGTCAGCAGGGACGAGGTCACGCCGGTGGCGATCTCGCTCATGGTCCGCACCGAGCAGGGGGCGACGATCATGCCCAGGGTGCGGAACGAGCCCGAGGCGATCGAGGCGCCGACGTCGCCGACGCGGTGCACGACGTCGGCCATGGCGGCGACGTCGCCGACCGCAAGGCCGGTCTCCTGGGTCAGGGTCAGGGCCGCCGACTTGCTCATGACGAGGTGGCTCTCGACGCCCAGCTCGCGGCAGGCGGCCAGGGCCCTTAGGCCGTAAAGGGCCCCCGAGGCGCCGGAGACGCCGACGACCAGGCGCGGCTTGGAAACGGGGGCTGCGGCGTCCGTCATGGTGAATTTTCGTCCGTCACGGGATTAAGCGGCGCCACGTCAAGCGCTGCTGGTTGCAATCATATGTGATCTGACAGTCCGGGCCAGCGGGTGTTCACTCCCTCGGTCAACAGCCCAAAAGGAGGCCTCACCGATGGCCATCGAATCCCGTATCCGCGAGCTGGGGTCCCGTCACGAGAACCTCGACCGCACGATTCAGGAGGAGACCAACCGTCCGGGTAGCGACGCCACCAGGCTCCGAGAGCTCAAGCGGCAGAAGCTCAGGCTCAAGGAGGAGATAGAGGGACTTCGAGCCCGGCTCCATTAGAGCCTGCCCGTTTCCGATGGAGGTCGGAAACGGATAAGCAGGCGCCCCCAAAGAACATTTGGAGCGTGGCGAGCACGCTCCGGCCGAAAGGCATAGAAAAGGCCCATCCGAGCGTCGGATGGGCCTTTTTGCTGTCCGTTTCGGACGAGGATCAGTCCTCGTCGTCCTCGTCGTCGACATTGCCCGAGAACGAGCCGAACACGTCCTCGGCCTTGGGTTCGGCGCGCGAGGCGCGGATGTCGCGCTCTTCCTGCTCTTCCTCGGTGAGGTAGGCGGTCTCGGCCGCCGGGCGCAGGGTGGGGTCTTCGGCGACGATGCCCTTCTTGGCGTCGTCCTTGGCCTTCTTCTCGGCCGCCTTCTTGACGAGGGCGTCGAGTTCCAGCTGGCCGACGAGGCCCAGGGTCACCGGGTCGACCGGCTTGATGTTGGCCGCGTTCCAGTGGGTGCGGTTGCGCACCTGCTCGATGGTGGCCTTGGTCGTGCCGAGGATCTTGGAGATCTGGGCGTCGGTCACTTCCGGGTGGTGGCGAATGAACCAGGCGATGGCGTCCGGACGGTCCTGGCGACGCGACACCGGGGTATAGCGCGGGGCCTTCTTGGCCGGCTTCAGCAGCTCGGCGTGACGGCTGACCTGCGCCTTCATGCGGTAGTTCGGGTTGCCCTGGGCCTTATCCAGCTCTTCGCGGGTCAGCTGGCCGTTGCCGATGGGATCGGCGCCGCGGATGTCGCGCGCCACTTCGCCGTCGGCGATGCCGCGGACTTCCAGCGGGTGCAGGCCGCAGAAGTCGGCGATCTGCTCGAAGCTCAGCGAGGTGTTGTCCACGAGCCAGACGGCGGTCGCCTTGGGCATCAGGATGTCGGACATGCGGTCCTCCAGAAATGACGGCGCCCGACCTTTCGGCCGGGCGGGGTTGTTCAACACCGAGCTATAATGCGGTTCTAAGCGAAAGGGAACGGGGATCGATCATCTGTCGTCCGTCTCGCGATCCTCCCCCTGAAGGGGGAGGCGGCCCGAAGGGCCGGAGGGGGAAGCGGCCTCTGAGCCGCCGCAACAACCTCCCCCTCAGTCGCTCCGCGACAGCTCCCCCTTCAGGGGGAGCATCTTGAGGCGCGAGCTCACACCTCGCGGATGATGAACATACTCACGCCACCAGCACCACCAGCACCACCTTGCCCACGTGCTCGCCCGCTTCCAGGTGCGCATGGGCCTTGGCCGCCTCGGCCAGGGGGAAGGTGGCGTCGACGATCGGCGTCAGCTTGCCGGCCGCGATCCACGGCCAGACGGTGCGTTCGACCTCGGCCGCCAGGCGCGCCTTTTCGTCGGCGGGGCGGGGGCGCAGGGTCGAGCCGGTGATCACCGCGCGCTTCTGCATCACCTTCATCACCGGCACTTCCAGCGTCCCGCCGGCCAGGGCGGCGATATAGACGATGCGACCGCCGGTCTTCAGGGCGTCTAGGTTCTTGTCGAAATAGGCCGCCCCGACCATGTCGAGCACCACGTCGACGCCGCCGGCCGCCTTGGCGACTTCGGCGAAGTCCTCGGTCTTGGCGTCGACGGCGAGATCCGCGCCCAATTCCAGCGCCTTGGCCTTCTTGTCGGCGCCGCGGCCGGTGGCGATGACGGTCGCGCCGGCCGCCTTGGCCATGGCGATCGCCGTTGTCCCGATACCGGACGTGCCACCATGAATCAAAATGGTCTCGCCAGGCTTCAGCGCGCCATGTTCGAACACGTTGGCGAAGACGGTGAAGACCGTCTCGGGCAGGGCCGCGGCCTGGATGAAATCGAAGCCTTCGGGGATCGGCAGGGCCTGGCGGGCGTCGACCACGGCGTACTGCGCGTAGCCGCCGCCGCCCAGCAGGGCGCAGACCTTGTCGCCGACCTTCCAGCGTCCCGCGGCGACCTCGACCTCGCCGGCGACCTCAAGCCCCAGCGTGCTCGGCGCGCCAGGCGGAGGGGGGTAGAAACCCAGGCGCTGCAAGAGATCCGGGCGGTTGACGCCCGCCGCGCGTACCCGGATCAGGATCTCGCCGGGGCCAGGCGTGGGGCGTTCGACCTCTACCGGGCGCAGGGCGTCGGCCGCCCCTTTTCCGCCCTCGATCTCGATCGCGGTCATGGTCTGGGACATCGGCCTGTCGCTCCGTCGCGCTTGCGTTGCGCCCTAGGTAGGCGTCTCATGGTCGGTCGGAAAGGGAGGTCACCCATGATCGAAGAGCCGGTCGAGCCGCGCGCGTTCCGCGGCGACGCGCTGAACACGGCCACGCACGAGAATCTCGAGAGCTACGGCGTGCGCGAACTGGAAGAGCGGATCGAGGCCCTGGAAGCCGAGGTCGCCCGCACCAAGGCCCAGCTCAGCAAGAAGAAAGCGGGACGCGCGGCGGCCGATGCGCTGTTTGGTCGCCTAGACTAACGAAAGGTTTACGCTAGCAGTGGACGCTGAACGTGCGCCTGCCGGTCGCACCGAGTCGGGCGGTCGCGAAACGGGACGTTAAGACTTGGCACGGGGGTTGCAGTCTTCCCCTTCAAGCGAGACGTCCTCGCGGCCTTAGGGGCATTGAGTAGACATGACCGATCCGAACGCGTCCACGGCCCCCTGGCGGGCGGGAGTCATCCAGGACTTCGCCCGCTCGGAATTGTTCGACCGCACCTTCGACGAGGGCATGCTGCTGGTCGAGGAGACCGCGGCCTATCTCGACGGGGCCGGCCGGCACGACAGCAAGATCCTCTCGCGTAACGCCGCCCTGGCCTATGCGAGCGAGAGCATGCGCCTGACCACCCGCCTGATGCAGGTGGCCTCGTGGCTCCTGGTGCAGCGCGCGGTGAAGGAG
Organism: Caulobacter radicis; assembly: GCF_003094615.1. Lineage (GTDB taxonomy): Bacteria > Pseudomonadota > Alphaproteobacteria > Caulobacterales > Caulobacteraceae > Caulobacter > Caulobacter radicis. The sequence goes on from NZ_QDKO01000032.1 coordinate 229,584, forward strand.
GGCGAGATGGCCCCCGAGGCCGCCTGCGCCGAGAACTACCGCCTGGCCTTGGAGGCCGGCGAACAGCAGGCCGCCGTCGAGGACCTGCCCTTCGGCCTGGTCAGCCTGCTGCAACGTTCCGAGCGCCTGTACGAGCGTGTCCGTCACCTCGACCAGCGCATGTATGTCGAGGCCGCAACCGTCGACGAGGCTCCGCGTCCCGTCCAGGCCCAGTTCGACCGCCTGACCGCCGCCTTCGGCGCCGCTTAAAAGTCAGCCCGTTCAACTCCATCCGAAAGCGGGTTAGGAGAGGCGCGTGACCCAAGCGCCTTCCTCCGATTCACAATTTCTGGGCCGCGTGCTCGTCCTGGCCGGATCCGATTCCGGCGGCGGCGCGGGCATCCAGGCCGACATCAAGACCATCACCGCGCTCGGCGGCTACGCGGCCACGGCGATCACCGCCGTCACCGTGCAGAACACCCTGGGCGTCACCGGCGTGCATCCGATCCCGCTCGAGGTGATCGAGGCCCAGGCCCGCGCCGTGCTCGACGACATCGGCGCCGACGCCTTCAAGACCGGCATGCTGGGCGACGTGGGCGTGGTCGAGACCGTGGCCCGGGTGCTGGCCAGCGCGCCGGACGTTCCGGCCGTCGTCGATCCGGTGATGATCGCCAAGGGCGGCGCGTCGCTGCTGGCCGAGCAGGCGATCGATGCGGTCAAGTCGCTGATGATCCCGCGCGCGGCCCTGCTGACCCCCAACGCCCCCGAAGCCTCGGCGCTGACCGGCCTGCCGGTCGAGACCCTCGACGACCAGCGCCGCGCCGGCGAGGCCCTGCTGGCCCTGGGCGCCAAGGCCGTGCTGATGAAGGGCGGCCACGTCGCGGGGGAACGGGTCGTCGACCTCTTGATCACCCCGCAGGGCGAGACCAGCTTCGAGGGCGAGCGGATCGACACCCGCCACACCCACGGCACCGGCTGCACCCTGGCCAGCGCCGTCGCCACGGGCCTGTCGCAGGGCCTGCCGCTGACCCAGGCCGTCGCCCGGGCCTGGAACTACGTCCACGAGGCCATGCTGCGCGCCCCGGGCCTGGGGCAGGGCCACGGCCCGCTCGACCACGCCTGGCCGGTGCGCTGATGGGGCGGGCCGGGCTCGCGATCCTTTCCGTCGTCGCGAGCCTGGGCCTTTGCGGCTGCATCCGGGTCGACGGCGTGGACATCACCAAGGCCTCGGGCGAGGTGTCGCTGGCCAAGGTGTTCGGCGACGACGCCGACGTGGTCTGCGTGCACGATCCCGCCCCGCCTTGGCTGCTGGACGTGGAGCCAGCCGTCGACCTCGCGGGCTCGCTGCGGCGCTCGAACCTGGCGGCCGAACTGAAGCCCTATTGTTCACGCCTGGGCGGCCTCTGGTGGCGGGGCCGCTGGGTCGCTCCGTACGAAACGCTGGTGCTGCGGATCCGGGACTGCAAGGTGATCGGCGTGCGCAGGGTGACCGTCGAGGGCTCGTATCCGATCGACGGCGCCCCCGACGAGTTCTGCACCAGGCCAGATCGCCTGGCCGCCATCCGCCCCGCCTGGTCGCCGACCCAAACCGTCCTGATCGACACCCAGAGAAGACCCGATGCCGTTGGAAGAACGCCTCGTTGAGATCGTCCGCGCCACGCCGACGACCATGCAGGTGCTGCGCACCGTCCGTGATCTCGACCTGCCTGACTGGATGATCTTTTCCGGGGCGGTCTACCAGCCGGTGTTCAATTCCCTCACCGGGCGGCCGCTGGACTACGGCATCAAGGACTACGACGTCGCTTATCACGACGACAGCGACACCTCCTACGAGGCCGAGGACGTGGTGATCCGGCGCGTGGCCGCCGCCTTCGAGCCGCCGCTGCGCGAGCTGGTCGAGGTGCGCAACCAGGCCCGGGTGCATCTGTGGTTCGAGAAGAAGTTCGGCGCCGACGAACCCTATCCGGCCCTGCGTTCCAGCGCCGACGCCCTGGAGCGGTTCGTGGCCACGGCCTTCTGCGTCGGGGTGCGGCTGGAGGCAGACGAGACCTTGCGCGTCTGGGCGCCGTTCGGCCTGGACGACCTCTTCGCCATGCGCCTGCGGCCCAATCCGTTGCGGGTTAAGGGCGCGGGCGGCTGGGAACGCACCACCGGCTCGGCCAAGGCCCGCTGGCCGGAGATCAGCGTCGAGGGGTGAGCGCTCTGGACGCGGCGGTCGCCGCCCTCTACGGGATTTGATAGCGCTATCATTTTCGTGAGCGACCCCATGGCCCTGCCGCGCCGCACCCTGTTCAAAGGCCTTCTGGTGGGCGCCGCCGCCGCGCCCGCCCTGGCCGCGCAAGCCGCCGAGGCCAAGCCGGCGGATAAGCCCGCGTCGACCTGGGGCAAGGGGCCTGACGGCCGCCGTGTCGCCGACCGGGGCGACGGGACGTACCTGAACCCGATCATCAGCGGCGATCACCCCGATCCCACGATCCTCAAGGACGGCGACGTCTATTACATGACGTTCTCGTCGTTCCTGGCCTATCCGGGCCTGGTGATCTGGAAGTCGACGGATCTCGTGAACTGGACCCCGGTCGGCCCGGCCCTGCGCAAGCCGCTGGGCACGATCTGGGCCGTCGACCTGGTCCGGCACGAGGGCCGCTATTTCATCTACATCCCGGCCGATCCGACGGGGCAGGGCTGGTCGATCTTCGCGATCTGGGCCGACAGCATCGAGGGGCCGTGGAGCGACCCGGTCGACCTGAAGATCAGCGGCTGCATCGATCCGGGCCACGTCGTCGGCGAGGACGGCAAGCGCTATCTGTTCGTCAACGGCGTACGCAAGATCCGCCTGACCGACGATGGCCTGGCCACCGACGGCCAACTGGAGAAGGCCTACGACCCCTGGCGCTATCCCGACGACTGGATCGTCGAGAACTTCGCGCCCGAGGGCCCCACGCTGCTGCGCCACAACGGCTGGTTCTACCTGATCACGGCGGTCGGCGGCACGGCGGGCCCGGTGACCGGCCACATGGTCATCGCCGCCCGCTCGCGCTCGGTCCACGGTCCCTGGGAGCACTGCCCGCACAATCCGCTGGTGCGCACTCGCAGCAAGGACGAGCCCTGGTGGTCGCGCGGCCACGCCAGCCTGGTCGAGGGGCCGGCCGGCGACTGGTGGATGGTCTATCACGGCTACGAGAACGGCTACTGGACGCTGGGCCGCCAGACCCTGCTGGAGCCGATCGAGTGGACCGCCGACGGCTGGTTCAAGCCGCTCGGCGGGGATCTCTCCAAGCCGATCCGCAAGCCGCGCGGCGGCAAGGCCGGGCCGTCGGGCATGTCGCTGAGCGACGACTTCGCGGTCGACCGCATGGGCGTGCAGTGGGCCTTCCATGAGCCGGGGCCCGACGAGGCGTCGCGCGCGGCCTATGGCGGCAAGGCCCTGACGCTGAAGGGCAGGGGAGGCTCGCCGATCGACAGCTCGCCGCTGACCTGCATCGTCGGCGACCGGTCGTACGAGGCGGAGATCTCGCTGGAACTGACCGGCGAGGCCGAGGCGGGGATCCTGCTGTTCTACAATCACAAGGCCTTCGTGGGCCTGGGCTTCACGCCGACCGCCCTGAAGACTTTCCAGTACGCCGAGGAGCTGGCCTGGGCGCGGATCAAGCACGACGCCCGCCGCCTGCGCCTGAAGATCCGCAACGACGAGCACGTCGTCACCTACTGGTATTCCTACGACGACGGCGCGAGCTGGACCCGCCACGGCACGCGGATGGAGGTGTCGGGCATGCACCACAACGTGTTCGGCGGCTTCATCAGTTTGAAGCTGGGGATCTACGCCGCCGGAAGCGGACAGGTGCGGCTGCGTGACTTCGTCTACCGGGCCAATCCGCCGAAGGTGGTCGAGAGCGCCTGACGGATCGCTCCAGGAGTATTGTCATAGTGGCAATACTCCTTTTGCCTCATGGATCATTGCCCGTTACCGCTGTGTCCTCGCCCTGATGAGGAGGCCATGGTGCGGATCGCGGTCCTGACGTTCGATGGTTACAACGAGCTGGACTCGTTCATCGCCTCGGCGATCCTCAACCGGATGAAGACCCGCGGCTGGGCGGCCTACATCACCTCGCCGACGCCGCAGGTGACCTCGCTGAACGGGGTGACCGTGCAGCGGCAGCAGCCCCTGGAGTTCGCCGCCGAGGCTGACGCCGTGCTGATCGGCAGCGGTTCGAAGACCCGGCAGATCGCTGCCGACGAAGGCCTGCTATCGCGGATCCGTCTCGATCCGTCGCGCCAGCTGATCGGCGCCCAGTGTTCGGGGACGCTGCTGCTGGCGAAGCTCGGCCTCGTCGGCGACCTGCCGGCCTGCACCGACCTGACGACCAGGCCGTGGGTGGTCGAGGCCGGGGTGAAGGTGCTGGACGCGCCGTTCGTCGCCCATGGCAATGTCGCCACCGCCGGAGGCTGCCTGGCCTCGCAATACCTGGCCGCCTGGACCATCGCCCGCCTGGCGGGCCTGGCCGAAGCCGAGGCCGCCATCCATTACGTCGCGCCGGTGGGGGAGAAGCAGGCCTATGTCGCCCGCGCCCTGGCCGCGATCACGCCCCATCTGCCCGTCGCCGACGCCGCCTGACTGAAGGAGCCTTCATGCGCCAGTGGACCATCGACGCCTTCGCGTCCGCCCCCTTCAAGGGCAATCCGGCCTGCGTGGTCGAGCCGTTCGACGTCTGGCCGAGCGACGCCTGGATGCAGGCCCTGGCGGCCGAGAACAACCAGGCCGAGACGGCCTTCCTGCTGAAGACCGCCGACCCGGCGCGCTTTGGCCTGCGCTGGTTCACGCCGGCGCGCGAAGCGCCGCTGTGCGGCCACGCCACCCTGGCGTCGGCCCACGCCCTGTTCGCCGAGCTGGGCGTCGATGTCGAGGTGCTGGCCTTCGACACCCTGTCGGGCGAGCTGCGGGTTCGGCGTGACGGCGAGCGGCTGGAGATGGACTTTCCAGCCAATCCGCCGGGCCGGGTCGAGATCCCGGCGGGACTCGCCGACGCCCTGGGCGCGCCGGTGGTCGAGGCCTGGGCCGGGGCCTATCTGGTGGCGGTGCTGGAGGACGAGGCGGCGGTCCGGCGGCTGGAGCCCGATTTCGCCGCCCTCAACCGCGTCGAAAGCAGCGCGACCGACGGCAAGGGCCAGGTCATCGCCGTCGCCCTGGCCGACGCGGGGCGGCCCTATGCGGTGGTCAGCCGCTTCTTCGCGCCGGCGGCCGGCATTCCCGAGGATCCGACCACCGGCTCGGCCCACTGCATCCTGATGCCGCTGTACGGCGACAAGCTGGCCAAGGATGCGCTGGAGTTCCACCAGGCCTATCCGGGCCGGGGCGGGGACCTGTCATGCGAAAGCCGCGGCGCGCGCGTGATCCTGCGCGGCCGCGGCCTCACCGTGGTGGAGAGCCGGCTCCGGGTGGAGCCGGCCTAGTGGTTACCAACGACCGCGGTGGTCGTTACGGTCGCCGCGGCCGTAGCCGTGGCCGTAGTCGCGGTCGTTGCGCTCGTAGCGGATCTGGGCGCTGACGCGGTCCAGGCGACGGTCGAGGTCGGCGCGTTCCCAGCCGTTCAGGCCGCCGGCGCGGTAGCGGTATTCGAGACGGGCCACTTCGCGCAGCTCGCCATGCAGGCGGCGGGCTTCGTGACGGTTCAGGTCGCCGGTGCGCACGCCGCGGTCGATCCGCTGCTCGAGCTGCGCCTGGCGCTGGTTGATGGGCTGGGCCATGGCCGCGGCGGGGACGGTGGCGGCCGCCAGGGCCGAGACCGCAACGATCGGCAGAATGATCTTCTTCATCGGTTCGGTTCCTTTCAACTGGTCCGTCGCCGGTCGCGACGACGTTGAAGACAAGAAACCACGTCCCGCCTGAAGCGGTTCTGAGCCCGTCGTTATGTTGAGTTCATCTACCTGAAGTCGTTGTCATGTCGCGGAGCGAGCGTTGGGGGGGCGGAAGCCTCGTCCTTCGACGGGCTCAGGAAGAGGCTTCTCTGTCGCCTTGCCTGCATCTGGTCCTCACCCTGAGCTTGTCGAAGGGCGAGGGCCGCGCGCTGCGGCTAGGCCGCCTCGGCCGCGGCCAGGCGCGCGGCCGAAGCCACGGCGTCCTCGATGGCGGTGTAGAGCTTGGTGACCTCGATGGGCTTGGCCACGTGGCCGTCCATGCCGGCGGCCAGGTAGCCTTCGACCTGATGGACCAGGGCGTTGGCGGTGACCGCCACGATCGGGGTGCGGGGACGGCCCTCGGCCTTCTCCAGCGAGCGGATGGTGCGGGCGGCTTCGACGCCGTCCATCACCGGCATGTGGATGTCCATCAGGATCACGTCGTGACCGCCGGCGCGCCAGGCCTCGACGCAGGCCGCGCCGTCGGCGACCAGCGCCACCTCGGCGCCCAGGGGCGCGAGCACGGCGGCGATGACCTTCTGGTTGGTCAGGTTGTCGTCGGCGGCCAGCACGCGCAGGCGGCGCGGGGCGCTGTCGTCGAGCGGTTCGACCGCGACCGGCGCGGGGACCTGGATCTCGCCCTTGCCGCGCGGCATGGCCACGACGACGGTGAAGGTCGAGCCCTGGCCTTCGCGGCTCTGGACGTGGATGCCCCCGCCCATGACGGCGGCCAGCTCGCGGCAGATCGACAGGCCAAGGCCCGAACCGCCGAAGCGGCGGGTGGTCGAGCTGTCGGCCTGGACGAACTTGTCGAACAGGCGCGGCACGATGTCGGCGGCGATGCCGATGCCGGTGTCGGTGACGTCGATGCGCAGGCCCGAGCCGTCCTCGGCCGAGGCGAAGCGCACCGAGACCGCGCCCTCCAGCGTGAACTTCAGGGCGTTCGAGACCAGGTTGGTCAGGATCTGGCGCAGGCGGTCGACGTCGCCATGCCAGCCGCCAAGCGCCTCGGGGGCGACCATGACGCCGAACTCCAGGCCCTTGTCGCGGGCCTGGCCGACGAAGGTCTCGCGTAGCGAGGCGGCGAGGGCGGAAAGGTCGAAGTCGCGCTCGACCAGCTCCAGGCGGCCGGCCTCGATCTTCGACAGGTCGAGCACGTCGTTCAGCACGGCCAGCAGCAGGCCGCCGGACTCGCGGATCACCGACAGGCGCTCGCGCTGCTTGGGCGACAGGTCGTCCATGGCCATCACTTCGGTCATGGCCAGCACGCCGTTCAGCGGCGTGCGGATCTCGTGGCTCATATTGGCCAGGAAGTGCGACTTCAGCACGTTGGCGGCGTTGGCGTCGTCGCGGGCCTTGACCAGCTCGCCCATGGCCGAGCGCAGGTCGTGGTCGTTGGCTTCCAGGCGCGAGACCAGGTGGTTGAAGCTGTCGGTCAGGCTGTGGAAGACGTCGTCGTCGCTGGCCTGCTGCACGGGGCTGTAGCGGCCGCCCTGGGCCATGTCGTGCATGGCGTCCGACAGGCGCTGCATCGGCTTGGTCATGCGCCGGGCCAGGCTGTTGGCCAGAAGGATGGCCAGGCCCGCCGCGCCGAAGAACAGGGCGCCGGTCAGGGCCAGGTCGCGGGCCAAGATCTCGACCAGGCTGGGCTGGCGAGCCACCAGGGCCAACTCGCCGACCTTGCGGCCTTGCAGCACCACGGGGCGGGTCAGGGTCTCGACATTGGCCTCGTTGTCGACGCCGATGCGCGCGACGGTCTGGCCGGAAAGATCGGTGAGGCGCGCGCCGGCCACGTGCGGGGCGCGGATGACGGCGTCGAGGGCGCGGCTGGCGCCGACGGCGTTGTGGTCGGCCAGGGACGGGGCGGCGCCGGCGGCCACCATCTCGGCCAGGACGCGGTGGTTCTCGCGCGCTTCCTGCCGCGCCACGCTCCACTGCTGGAGCATGAAGCACAGGCATGCGGCGGTGAGCGCGGCGACCGTGGTGCCCAGCGCCACGCCGGCGATTCGCGCCTGCAAGGGCGCGTGAGCGGCGGCTTCCGAATTGCGGCGCGTGTCGTCCATGGCCCTTCCGCAGGTCAAACATGGCCATTTTGCCGCAAGGTTCCTAACGACTCGCTTCCAGTCCCAGGTGCAGTCGCGACAAAACAACGCTAGGGCGCATTTTCGATTGCGGCCGCGTTAATGATTCGTTTACCTATTCACTCGGTTCTCTGGAGGAGTCGGGTGTGGAAAAAGTTTTCGTAGCTCAACGTGTCGCCAATAAGCTTTTCGCGACCGAGAACGCCGTTGATACGGCGATGATGGAAGCCGCCGAACTGATGGCGGACATGCTGAAGGCCCGTAAGGACCTCGGCCTGTCTGCGGTCGTCGGCGACAAGGCCAGCGCCAAGCTGGTCGAGGCCCTGGCCGCGCTGGGAGAAGCCCGCAGCGCCATGGTCGACATGCATGGCCAGCTGAACGAAGTGAAGCTGCGCATGGGCATCCGCACCAAGCTGGCGGGCGTCGAAGACAAGTCGGGCGACCTCGGTGGCACGACCGGTCACGCCGAAGGTCTTCGCACCGTCGCCTGACGGCAAAGTTGCAAGACTTTAACTTAGCAGGGCCCCTAATTTGCGTTAGGGGCCTTTCGCATGCTTGCTAGCGCCATCTCCGCCGCGATCTGGATTGCGATCGTCTCGCTGGTGGCCTTCGCATGGCTGAAGGGAAGTCGTCCCGAACGCATGGGATCCCTGGCCGTGCTGCTGGGCGCCCTGGCCGTGATGATCACCCACAAGCTGCTGCCGGAAGGCGTGCAGGCGGTCGTGCTGCTGGTCATCGACGCGGCCCTGGCCGTCGCCTTCCTGATGCTGGCCATGCGCTTCGTCAGCCAGTGGCTGGGCGTGGCGATGATCCTGCAGGCGGTGCAGTTCAGCCTGCACGCCTACTATCTCGTGGTCGAGAAGCCGCACGACTACCTCTACAGAAGCGTCAACAACATCAACACCATCGGCGTGCTGCTGGCGGTGCTGGTGGGCACGCTGCTGGCCTGGCGCCGCAACGCCCGCGCCGCAAAATAATTGCCCTGGCCGGACGATCGGTCGCGGCCCGTGGAATAAAATTTCAAAATTTCGGTCTTGCCTTCCGAGCGAAAACGCGGTTTTTCGCCGGCGGGCCACGCCCCCCCAACGGGGCGCAGTCCATCTGTAAGGATGGGAGACATCGCCATGACTACCCTCGCCAAGCCGGCAATCCGTCCGGCTCGCCCCGAGTTCTCTTCCGGCCCCTGCGCCAAGCGCCCCGGCTGGTCCCCCGAAAATCTGAGGAACGCGGTCCTGGGCCGCTCGCACCGCTCCAAGCTGGGCAAGGCGCGCCTGAAGGCCGCCATCGACCAGACGCGCGACGTGCTGGAAGTGCCCGCCGAGTTCCTGATCGGCATCGTCCCCGGTTCGGACACCGGCGCCGTCGAGATGGCGATGTGGTCGATGCTGGGCGCCCGCCCCGTGCAGCTGATGGCCTTCGAGTCCTTCGGCAAGGACTGGGTCACGGACGTCACCAAGCAACTGAAGCTGCCCGACGTCGAGGTGCTGAGCGCCCCGTACGGCGAGCTGCCTGACACCGCCAAGGTCGATCCTACCAAGGACCTGGTCTTCACCTGGAACGGCACGACCTCGGGCGTGCGCGTGCCCAACGCCGACTTCATCTCGGCCGACCGTGAAGGAATCACCATCTGCGACGCCACCAGCGCCGCCTTCGCCCAGGACCTGGACTGGACCAAGCTCGATGTCGTGACCTTCTCCTGGCAGAAGGCGCTGGGCGGCGAGGGCGCGCACGGGATCCTGATCCTGTCGCCGCGCGCCGTGGCCCGCCTGGAAAGCTACGTCCCGGCCTGGCCGATGCCCAAGCTCTTCCGCATGACCAAGAACGGCAAGGTCACGCTCGACCTGTTCGAGGGCGCGACGATCAACACCCCCTCGATGCTGTGCGTGGAAGACGCCCTGGACGCCCTGCAATGGGGCGCCTCGATCGGCGGCCTGCAGGCCATGCAGGGCCGCGCCGACCAGAACCTCAAGGTCCTGGCCGACTGGGTCGAGAAGACCGAGTGGGTCGACTTCCTGGCCGCCTCGCCGGAAATCCGCTCCAACACCTCGGTCTGCCTGAAGGTGGTGGACGCCCAGATCGCCGCCCTGCCGGCCGACGCCCAGGCCGACTTCGCCAAGAAGCTGGCCAGCCTGCTCGAGAAGGAGGGCGCGGCCCTCGATATCGGCGGCTATCGCGACGCTCCGGCCGGCCTGCGCATCTGGTGCGGCGCGACGGTGGAGGCTTCGGATCTCGAGGCCCTGACGCCGTGGCTCGACTGGGCCTTCGCCGAGACCAAGGCGGCCACGCTCCAGGCGGCCTGAAGCCGGTGTTCGCCGATCCCCTGACGCAGCGCCTGGCCGACTTCGTCGTCGGCATCGGCATCGACGTCACGGCGGGCGATTTGCCCGACGACACCTTCCTTCCCGGAGTGGACATCCGCTTCGGGGGGCTGGTGATCGACGAGCAGCGTCTCGCCCATCCCGGCGACATCCTGCACGAGGCCGGCCACATCGCCGTCACCGAACCGCAAGGCCGCAAGGCCGAACGGCTCGAACCCACCGACGGCGAGGAGATGGCCGCCCTGGCGTGGTCCTGGGCCGCCCTGACCCACCTGGAGCTCGACCCGAGCGTCGTCTTCCATCCGGAAGGCTACAAGGGCGACGCCGGGTGGCTGGTCGAGACCTTCACGTCCGGCGGCGCCATCGGCGTGCCTCTGCTTCAGTTCTACGGCCTTGCCCTCGAGCCGCGCCTGGCGGCCGAGCGCGGGGTCGCTCCCTTCCCGCACATGCTGCGCTGGCTTCGCTGAGCGCGGCTTTCGAAACAAAGACACATCGCGGTCCGACCGCCGACAAGGAACACCTGACCATGGCTCCTCGCGTCCTCATCGCCGACAAGCTTTCCCCCGCCGCCGTCGACATCTTCAAGAACCGCGGCCTCGACTTCGACATCAAGGTCGGCCTGTCGAAGGACGAACTTATCGCCGTCATCGGCGACTATGACGGCATCGCCATCCGCTCGGGCGCCAAGCTCGACAAGGACGTGATCGCCGCCGCCCACAAGCTGCAGGTCATCGCCCGCGCCGGCATCGGCGTCGACAACGTCGACATCCCGGCCGCCACCGCCAAGGGCATCGTGGTGATGAACACCCCGTTCGGCAACTCGATCACCACGGCCGAGCACGCCATCGCCATGATGTTCGCCCTGGCCCGCCAGATCCCGGCCGCCGACGTCTCCACGCAAGCCGGCAAGTGGGAAAAGAACCGCTTCATGGGCGTGGAGCTCTACGCCAAGACCCTGGGCCTGATCGGCGCCGGCAACATCGGCGGCATCGTCGCCGACCGCGCCCTGGGCCTGAAGATGAAGGTCGTGGCCTACGACCCCTTCCTGTCGCCCGAGCGCGCCATCGAGATGGGCGTCGAGAAGGTCGAGCTGGAAGAGCTGCTGGCCCGCGCCGACGTCATCACCCTGCACACCCCGCTGACCGACAAGACCCGCAACATCCTGTCGGCCGAGAACCTGGCCAAGACCAAGAAGGGCGTGCTGATCGTCAACTGCGCCCGCGGCGGCCTGGTCGACGAAGCCGCCCTGCGCAAGCTGCTCGACGAAGGTCACGTGGCCGGCGCCGGCTTCGACGTGTTCGTCACCGAACCGGCCAAGGAAAACCCGCTGTTCGGGTCGGACAAGGTGGTGGCCACCCCGCACCTGGGCGCCTCGACCTCGGAAGCCCAGGAGAACGTGGCCCTGCAGGTCGCCGAGCAGGTCAGCGACTACCTGCTGACCGGCGCCGTGACCAACGCGCTCAACAGCCCCTCGGTCAGCGCCGAGGAAGCCCCGAAGCTGAAGCCGTTCGTGGCCCTGGCCGAGAAGATCGGCGCCCTGGCCGGTCAGATGGTCGACTTCGGCATCAAGGCCATCGACATCGCCTTCGAGGGCGAGGTCTCCAACCTCAACGTCAAGCCGCTGACCTCGGCCGCTCTCGCCGGCGTGCTCAAGCCGATGCTGGCCGAGATCAACATGGTCTCGGCCCCGGCCGTGGCCAAGGAACGCGGCGTGACCGTCTCGGAAAGCCGCCAGGAAAAGAGCCCGACCTACGACTCGCTGCTGCGCGTGACCATCACCACCGAAAAGGGCAAGCGCGCCTTCGCCGGCACGGTGATCGCCGGCGCCCCGCGCGTCATCGAGGTCAAGGGCATGGAGCTGGACGCGGGCTTCTCGCCGGCCATGCTCTACATCAACAACCTGGACAAGCCGGGCTTCATCGGCGCCCTGGGCATGCTGCTGGGCGAAGCGGGCGTCAACATCGCCACCTTCAACCTGGGCCGCGTCTCGGCTGACGAAGACGCCATCGCCCTGGTCGGCGTCGACCAGGCCCCGAGCGAAGAGCTGCTGGCCAAGATCCAGGCCCTGCCGCACGTGAAGGAAGCCCGCGCGCTGACCTTCTAAGGACTGAACGACCCTGCGTGATCCTCGTCCTTCGACAAGCTCAGGATGAGGATCATGCTTGGCCTCGACGACAGAGAAACCTCACCTGAGCCTGTCGAAGGGCGAGGTTTCCGCCGCGCGATTGCAGTTCCCGTGCAGAGCCCGACAAGAATGGCCGCTCCGGCTCGCGCGCCATTTTCACGCCCCAGGTGAGCGGCTAGGGCAGGGGCTCGCCTCGTCCAGGAGCCCGAATGTCCCGCAGCTTCAAGCGCAAGATCAACTGGCTGGCCTTCGCCGTCTTCGCGGCGGCCGCCGGCTATGCGTTCTGGAAGGCGATCACGCCGGGCGACGACAGCGTCGGCCTGATCCCGTGGGACAAGGCCAAGCACTTCATCGTCTTCTACGTCCTGGCCGTGCTGGGCTGCCTGGCCCTGCCCAAGAGCCGGCTGTGGCGGATCGGCCTGGCCTTGGTGGTCTTCGGCGGCCTGATCGAGATCGTGCAGCATTTCACGGGGCGCGACATGTCGTGGGGCGACCTTGTCGCCGACTTCTGCGGCGTGGCGGCGGCCTACGCCTACAGCCTGGTCGGGGCGATCCGCCGCAAGCTGCCCGCCGGCTGAGCTTGACCGTTTCCGGCGGCGCGCTCACCACTGGCGCGTGAAGAAGTTCCCGCCGCTCAAGACCGATTCCGACGACATGCTGCACCTGGACGCCCTGCGGGCGCTGGGCGCGGTGCTGATCGTCGTCTTCCACTTCAACCGGTTCATCAATATCGACGGCCGCTGGCAGGCGGTGGACGACACGGTCAAGAGCTTCAGCCTGCTCGTCGACCTGTTCTTCGTGATCTCCGGCTATGTGATCAGCGCCGTCTATACGGGACGGATCCGCACGCTCTCGGACTTCCGCTGGTTCCTGCAGAAGCGGGTGGCGCGGCTGATGCCGCTGCACTGGCTGACGCTGGGCGTCTTCGTCGTCATCGCGATCGCCGGGGTCATGGGCCTGGTCAATGACCGCGACCCCAGCCGCTACGACCCCGCCTGCGTCGTGCCCAACCTCCTGAACCTGCAGGCGTTCGGCATCTGCCGGGCCCAGACCTTCAATTTCGTCAGCTGGTCGATCAGCGCCGAGTGGGCGATGTATTTGGCTCTGCCTCTGCTCTTCTGGCTGGCGATGCGGGGGACGGCCTGGCTGATCCTGGTCACCGCCGTGATCCTGGCGGCGCTGTTCGCGATCCCGTCCGAGCAGCCCTTCCACATGTGGACCGCCGACTTCGGCGTCGCCCGGGCCGCGCCCGGCTTCCTGGTGGGCATGATCGCCTACAAGGTCCGCGGGGCCCTGGGCCGCCTGCCGGGCGCGCGCTGGTGGTTCTTCGCCTCGTGCCTCGCCTTCGTCGCCGGCTGCGCCGTGCAGTTGGACCGCGACCTGCTCCTGTTCGCCTGCTACGCCGTCGGCCTGCTGGGCGTGGCGGCCGATAACGCGCCGGTGAAGCCCGGCCCCGTGGTGCGCTGGCTGGCGCCCTGGGGGCAGCTGTCCTACTCGATCTACATGCTCCACCCGATCGTGCTGAAGATCGCCCTGAACTGGGTGGGTCTTGGCATGCTGCACCTGGATGGCGACGTCATGCGCCTGTGGTGCCTCTTCTGGGGGCTCGTGCTGATCCCGGTCAGCTATGCGTCGCTGATGTATTTCGAGAAACCGGCGCGCGATGCGATCGCGGGCTGGGGGAAGAAGCCCAAGAAAAACCTCTCCCGTGGGGAGAGGGAGGGGCCCGCCGCGTAGCGGTGGGAGGGTGAGGGCGTACGCCTTCGACCGCTTTAACCCCTCATCCTCCCACGCCTGACGGCGCGGGCCCCTCCTTCTCCCTATGGGAGAAGGTGCGAGGTGTGGGAGAAGGGCTAGCGTCTCGAAACGTGATCCACGAACGCAGGCAGTTCGGCGATCGAGGCCAGCTCGACATAGCGCGGGTGGTTCTGCGGCGCTTCCGCCGCCTCGTGGGCCCAGACCAGCGGGTAGGGGATCAGCGCGCCCCAGGCGCCGGCCTCCAGCGCCGGCAGGATGTCCGAGCGCATCGAGTTGCCGGCCATCAGACCCTGCTCTGCGCCGGTACCGTAGCGTTCGAACACCCGGCGATAGGTGTCCGCGTCCTTCTCCGAGACGATCTCGACGGCGGCGAACAGGTCGCCCAGGCCCGAGGCGGCCAGTTTCTGCTCCTGGTGCAGCAAATCACCCTTGGTGATCAGGATCAGGCGATAGCGCTTGGAAAGCTCGGCCAGGGCCCGCTCGACGCCCGGCAGGGGCTCGACCGGCTCGGTCAGCATCTCGCGGCCCACGGCCAGGATCTCGCGGATGACGCGGGTGGAGACCGCGCCGTCCGTCAGGTCCAGCGCGGTCTCGATCATCGACAGGGTGAAGCCCTTGGCCCCGTAGCCGTAGACCCTCAGGTTCCGCTTCTCGGCGGCGGCCAGCTGGCTGTTGATCCGCTCTTCGTCGCCGAAGTCGGCCAGCAGCTGGACGAACCGCCGATGGGTCAGGCGAAACAGGCTCTCGCAGTGCCAGAGGGTGTCGTCGGCGTCGACGCCGACCGTGGTGATGAGGCTCATCCCCTCCGTCTACATCAGCGCAGGGCGCGCTTGTAGAGGTCCAGAAGGTTGGTCCAGGCCTGTTCGGCGGCGGCCTCGTTGTAGACTTGGCTGCCCTTGACCGTCCAACCGTGGGCGGCGCCGGCGAAGACCTCGACCTTGGCCGGGCGTTTGGCCTCGGCAAAGGCGGCCTTCAGCTTGTCCTTCACGTCGGGCTCCTTCTTGTCGTCGTTGTCGGCGACCTCGATCAGGTACTCGGCGTGGGTCTTGGGGATCAGCAGGTGCGGGCTCGAGGGATCGGCCGTGACCAGGCCCCCGCCGTGGAAGCTGGCGACGGCGGCGATGCGGCCCGGCGCGGCGGCGGCGGTGCGGAACGACAGCGGCCCGCCCATGCAGTAGCCCTGCACGCCGATCTTGCGGCCCTTGTCGGTTTCCTTCTGGGCGTCGAGGAAGGCCACATAGGCCAGGGCGTCGCGGTCGGTGCCCTCGGGCGTGACCGTGGCCCGCAGCGGCGTGATCTTGGCGCGGTCTTCCGGGTTGGCGAAGTTGAATGTCCCGTCGATCACCGGCGCCTTCTTGACGCGGTAATAGAGGTTGGGGACCAGCACCACGTAGCCGGCGGCGGCCAGGCGGCGGCCCATGTCGCGGAAGACGGGGCGCAGGCTCATGACGTCGGGCCAGATCAGCACGGCGGGCCACTTGCCCTTGCCGACCGGCTTGAACAGGGCCGCGTCGGCCTCGCCGTCGGGCGTCTTGATGACGACGTCGGTCTCGACGACCTTGTCGTCGGCATGGGCGGCGGTGGCGGCCAGCCCGCCGACGGCGGCGGTCATCAGGCCGAAGGCGCGGCGCGAGACGCGGGGGTCATGAACTAGGCCGGGGTGGATGTCGTCGTCGCACATCGCGCGGGCTCCTTGCTGAACAGAGGCGCCCGCACGGTGCACGACCTGACGCCGAAGGCAATCGGCGGCTCGCGATAAGGTTCAGAAGCTGAGGACGACGAAGACCACGCCGCTGACCACCACGCCCGCGCTCAGCATCAGGCCGAGCGCCTGGCCGGCCCGGGACTGACCCGGAAGGCGCGCCCAGGCGATCTTCGGCGCGCGCTTCGGGGCGGCTCGATCGTGGACGGCGGCGGTCATGATTCCATCTCCTCGTTTAAGCCCAAGCTTCTGGGGCCTGACGAGTTAACGGGCGTGAACCGCCGG
This sequence comes from Caulobacter radicis, assembly GCF_003094615.1. GTDB lineage: Bacteria > Pseudomonadota > Alphaproteobacteria > Caulobacterales > Caulobacteraceae > Caulobacter > Caulobacter radicis. The sequence continues at coordinate 245,724 of NZ_QDKO01000032.1, forward strand.
CGGATGCAGGCGTGCGACCGATTGATCCAGGGTGCGCCTAAAGGGTCACACTCCAGCCGTCGCGACCGCTGCCCGGGGCGACCGGAGGCGGGGGCCTGGCGCAGGCCGTATGGGCCTTGGTGACCCGCCGCAGCGAGGCGGGAAAGCGGTGAAGCTTGCTGTCGGGGCGGATCGGCCGCGCCACCAGGTCGCCCTCGCAGTTGGGGCAGACCCCCTGGAATCGATTGTCGGCGCAGTCGGCGCAGAAGGTGCATTCGAAGGTGCAGATGCGGGCCTCGCCGCTGTGGGGCGGCAGGTCGCGGTCGCAGCACTCGCAGTTGGGGCGCAGTTCGAGCAAGGGCCGTCCTCCCGTGTTCTTATGCGTTGAAGCCCCGCACCATAAGGGCCGGAGGGCCCTTCGCGCGAGGGGGCGCGTTCGCGGATCACGGGATTGTGGGAAGAGCCTCAGGCCTGCTGGCGGGACGCGGCGTTGCGCAGGACAGCGTTGTAGGCGCGCGACAGGGCGTCGTCCTCGTTTGCGCTCCTGACCATGCCGTTGATCAGGAACAGGTCGATGAATTGTCCGATCCCGATCAGACCGAAGGTGAGCAGCCAGAGCGTGCCGGTGACGTACTTGCCCATGTAGAAGCGGTGCAGGCCGCACACGCCCAGGAGGCAGGGAAGCCAGAGAATGAAGGCCGTTCCGCTACTCTTGTGCATGCGCGATCCCTCTAAGGTTGAGCGCAGCATGGCATGGGGCGCGACGAACGCAAGACGGGGGTTGACCCCCCTTCGGCGCCCCCCTAAACACGCCGCCGTTTGCGCAGGCGGGCGGGGTTCTCCCCGGCCCGCCTTTTTGCGAAAATGATCCGCCCGTTCCGGGCTTTCCACGCGTTCTGGAGGCGCTTTTCGAGATGTCCCAAGACCTTCTCCCCGGCGTCACCGGCGTTCTGGTCCTGGCCGACGGCACGGTGCTGCAGGGCGTGGGCTGCGGCGCGGTCGGCGACGCGGTCGGCGAGGTGTGCTTCAACACCGCCATGACCGGTTACCAGGAAATCCTGACCGACCCGTCCTACATGGCCCAGATCGTGGCCTTCACCTTCCCGCACGTCGGCAATGTCGGCACCAACAGCGAAGACGTCGAGCAGGTCACCGGCGTGGCCGAGACGGCCGCCCGCGGCGCGATCTTCCGCGACGTCCCGACCGATCCGGCCAACTGGCGCGCCAACAGCGACTTCGACGGCTGGATGCAGCGTCGCGGCGTCGTCGGCCTGGCCGGCGTCGACACCCGCGCCCTGACCCGCAAGATCCGCGAGACCGGCATGCCGCACGGCGTCATCGCCCATGCGCCGGACGGCAAGTTCGACCTCGACGCCCTCAAGGCCAAGGCCCGCGACTGGTCGGGCGTCGTGGGCCTGGATCTCGCCAAGGACGCCTCCACCACCCAGACCTTCACCTGGGACGAGGGCCTGTGGTCGTGGCCGGAAGGCTACGCCAAGCTCGAGACCCCCAAGTACGAAGTGGTGGTCATCGACTACGGCGTGAAGCGCAACATCCTGCGCGCCCTGGCTCACGTGGGCGCCCGCGCCACCGTCGTGCCGGCCAGCACCTCGGCCGAGGACATCCTGGCCCGCAACCCCGACGGCGTGCTGCTGTCCAACGGCCCGGGCGACCCGGCCGCCACCGGCGAATACGCCGTGCCGGAAATCCAGAAGCTGGTCGCCAGCGGCAAGCCGGTGTTCGGCATCTGCCTTGGCCACCAGATGCTGGCCCTGGCTCTCGGCGCCAAGACCGTGAAGATGGAACAGGGCCACCACGGCGCCAACCACCCGGTCAAGGACCTGACCACCGGCAAGGTCGAGATCGTGTCGATGAACCACGGCTTCACCGTGGACAGCGAAAGCCTGCCCGAGCCGGTGCAGGAGACCCACGTCTCGCTGTTCGACGGCACCAACGCCGGCATCGCCCTGAAGGACAAGCCGGTGTTCAGCGTCCAGCACCACCCGGAAGCCTCGCCCGGCCCGACCGACAGCCTCTATATCTTCGAGCGCTTCGCCGGCCTGATGGACAAGTCGAAGTAAGACGAAACGCCCCGCTGAGAAGCGGGGCGTTTTTCGTTTCGGGCCCTGTCACGAAACCATCGCCCAGGGTTCACGCACCGCCTCGGCGACCCATGCTAGCGTTTTCGCCGTTCCCCAATCTCGCGAGGACGGCATGAGCGCCTATGAACGCATCGGCGGCGAGGCCGCCGCCCAGTCGGTGATCGACGACTTCTTCCAGCGCGCCCAGGGCGATGCGCGCCTTTCGGGCCTGTTCGGCGGCGAGATCCCGCCCGGCGCCCGCGCCGTGGTGGCCGGCGCCCTCGACCCCGAGGCCGGCGAGGCCCGTGGCGACCTGGAGCTGGCCCAGGTGTGGTTCGGCGCCAACGCGCTGGAGGACGACGAGCTCGACCTGATCATCGGCCACCTGGCCGCCGCCCTCGAAGCCGCCGGAATCGACGACGAGATCACCGCCGACGTCGCCGACCAGATCGAACTTCTCCGAGACCTGGCCCTGGGCCCGGACGAGGAAGACTTCGACGACGAGGATGAAGACGAGGAAGGCGAGGTGGCGGCCTGAATTTCACCTTCTCCCATAGGGAGAAGGAGGGGCCCGCGCCGAAGGCGCGGGAGGATGAGGGGTTACGAGGTCGGCCCGCGTGCCGGCACGATCCAGGGCGATGCGGTGAGGGCGTAGCCCCCTCACCCTCCCATGCCGCGCATGGGCCCCTCCCTCTCCCTATGGGAGAGGTTGTGCGGCCTCCCCCTAAGTCCCGAACTGCGTGAACGGGACCTTGTTGAACAGCTCCCGCTCGGCCCCGCGCGGGTCGTCCTGCATGCGGGAGCCCTCGTCGAACACCAGGGTCTGACGGCGGGGCAGGGTGTAGGGCTCCCACTTCGGGATGGCCGCGCAGTTGGGATCGCCGGTGCGGGCGAAGGCGACGAAGGCGTCCATCATGGTGTCGGACATCGCCTGGCTGCGGGCGTCGGTCCCGACGATCGCGCCCTTGGCGTCCAGCGTGCCGAACACCAGGCAGATGTCGAGCGTGTGCGGCGCGCCCCAGATCCCGCCGTCCTTGGGCGACTTCCAGTCCAGTTGATACACCCAGGCCGGCGCCCGGGTCGGAGCGCGGGCCTCGGCCTGCAGGATCGCCGCCTTCCACGAGCGCCCGGCCGTCGAGGCGGCGAAATAGACGTCCGACGGCGAATAGTGCGGGTACAGCTTGCGATAGGCCGCCACCACCGTGGCCGGGTCGATGTCGATGCGGGCGTTGAACTGGGACGGCAGCTTCTCGACCACCTGCGCCCAGGTCATGTCGAACACCTTGGGATCGGAGCCGACGAAGCCGCGGGTCTCGTCGTGGGTGTTGCCGCAGATCAGCGGCACGTCCAGGCCCAGGGGCGAGGCGTCGGGGAAGAACGGGTGGCGGGTCAGCGATCGCTCGTCCAGCACCGGGCCCATATAGACCCCGCCGGAGCCGGCCACGGGATCGACGGCCTTGAGGCCGTTCAGCAGCTGCTCGGCGGGCAGGGCGCGCAGGGCCGCCAGGTCGCTGATCCCCAGCTTGTCGAGGAACAGCCTGGCGCGCTTGGTGGCGTTGAACGGCCCGCCGGCGGTCACCTGCTGGCCGCTCATGGTGACGGCGCGGTGGAAGAGGCCCTTGGCGCTGGGCATGGCCAGCAGGGTGGCGATCTTGGCCCCGCCGCCCGATTGGCCAAACAGCATGACCCGTGAGGGATCGCCGCCGAAGGCCTCGATGTTGTCGCGCACCCATTGCAGGGCCAGGGCGAGGTCCAGCTGGCCGACATTGCCGCTGTCGGCGACGCTGGGGTCGTCGAACAGGCGGGCCAGATAGAGATAGCCGAAGGCGTTCAGGCGGTGATTGACGGTGACCACCACGACGTCGCCGCGCTTGGCCAGGCGGGTCCCGTCGTACCAGGGGCTGCCCCCCGAGCCGCCGTTGTAGGCGCCGCCGTGGATGTAGACCATCACCGGCCGCTTGCCGCCGTCGGCCAGGCCCGACTTGCCGGTCTTGGCGGGGGTCCAGACGTTAAGGAACAGGCAGTCTTCCGAGAGGGTCTCGCCCTCCTCGCCCTTGCCGGTCTGCATCGAGGCCGCGCCATAGGCCAGGGCGTCGGCGACGCCGGTCCAGGGCTGGGGCTTGCGGGGTGGGGCGAAGCGACCCTCGCCGCCGGTGTCGGCGCCATAGCGCAGGCCCTTGAACACATGGACGCCGTCGACGGTGGTCGCGCCCCGCACCTTGCCGGCGGCGGTGGTCACGATCGGCGAGCGGGCGGGGCCTGCGGGCCTGGCGGCGTGGGCGGGCAGGGCACCGGCGGCGGCGGCCGCGCCGGCGGCCAGCAGCAGGCTGCGACGATCCATGGGGTCTTCCTCCGGCGCTTCTGACGAGCTTGCGCCATGGCTAGCACGAACCATGACACCGGTGACAATCCATTTTGCACGCGAAATCCTCCCCCTGAAGGGGGAGGTGGTCCGAAGGACCGGAGGGGGAAGTTTCTGATGAAGTCAGTGCGCCCTCGAAGTCAGCAGTTACTTCCCCCTCAGTCGCTCCGCGACAGCTCCCCCTTCAGGGGGAGCATCCGGTGGATCACCACATCGACGCGGCCGCTCGCGCCGGCCAGGTCTCGTCATAGGCCGGCCCGCCGACCTCGCCGGCGGTGATCGCCGCCAGCATCGCCCCGGCGCTGGGCAGGCTCTTGGCGTCGACCCGGGCCTCGGCGTTCCACAGCCCGGCCCGCATCACCGCCCGGGCGCATTGGAAATAGCATTCCTCGATGGTGACGATCAGCGCCGTGCGCGGCGCCTTGCCGTCGACCGCCAGGCCCGCCAGCAGGTCCGCATCGGCGCTGATCACCGCGCGGCCGTTGACCCGGAAGGTGGTTCCCGAGCCGGGGATCAGGAACAGCAGCGCCACGCGCGGGTCGCGGACGATGTTGCGTAAGGAGTCGATGCGGTTGTTGCCGCGCCGGTCGGGCAGGATCAGCGTGCGGTCGTCGGCGATGGTCACCAGGCCGTGGGCGTCGCCGCGCGGGCTGCAATCCAGGCCCTCGGGACCGACCGTGGCCAGGGCCAGGAACGGCGAGGCCTCGACCAGGCGGCGATAGTCGGAGGTCAGCCGGTCGCTGACCTTGGCGGTGGAGGCCGCCGCCGGCGTCGGGCTGTAGATCGCTTCCAGCGCTTCGAGGGTGTCGATGATCGCCATGCGCCGTCTCCCGTTCGGCGGAAGCCTAGCAGCGGCGGGCGGCGGCTGTCAGGCCCGGCGGTCCAGGGCCTGCTGGCAGGCCTCGGCCAGGCGGCGCGGCGAGATCGGCTTGTCGACGATGGTGCGGCGGGCGTCGGCCAGCTGGTTGGCGTTGCCGGTGACGAACACCGTCGGGATGCGCCCCAGCTTGGCCTCGATGGCCTCGACCGCCTCCAGCCCCGTGCCGCCGATGATGCGGAAATCGGCGGTGATCAGGTCGGGGGCGCGGGCCAGGGCGCAGATCAGCGCTTCCTGCGGACTGTCGGCGATGTCGAAGCTTGAATAGCCCTGGGCGGCCAGAAGGGCCTCGACCTCGAGCGCGATGAGGATCTCGTCCTCGATGATGAGCGCGTGGCCTTGGGACCGTTTCACTGCACTTAACGCCAATCCGCTGTCGTCCCTTACAAGACTACAACCCGAACTTTCAGTCCTCGCCAATCGATTTTCCGTGTTGGTCATCAGAAATGTGTTGCTGCACGCACGGACGGTCACGCCGCCGTGATGGCGCCGCCCGCCCCGCGAGAGCGCCGAGGGGCTGTTTCCCTCCCTGGCCGAAAGCCTTTATGCAGTGGGAAAAACAAGACGAGCAGGAGCGCCCCGTACCCATGACCCAACCGCTGGTCCTCACCGAGAAACGCGGCCATGTCGCCATCCTCACCCTCAACCGCCCCGAGGCGATGAACGCCCTGGGCGCGCCCGGCGACGGCGACCAGGTGGCGGCCGCCTGCGAGGCGATCAACGACGACCAGGATATCCGCTGCGTGATCCTGACCGGGGCCGGCAAGGCCTTTTCGGCGGGCGGCGACGTCAAGGCGATGAAGGCCCGCGAGGGCGCCTTCGGCGGCAACGGCGTGGCCGTGCGCGACGGCTACCGCAAGAACATCCATCGCATCGTGCGGGCCATCTACGGCCTGGAGGTCCCGTCGATCGCGGCCGTGAACGGCGCGGCGATCGGCCTGGGCTGCGACGTGGCCTGCATGACCGACATCCGCATCGCCGCCGATACGGCCAGGTTCGGCGTGACCTTCCTCAAGCTGGGCCTCATCCCCGGCGACGGCGGCGCCTGGCTGATGCCGCGCACCGTGGGCATGAGCCGCGCGGCCGAGCTTCTGTTCACCGGCGACGTCATCGACGCGGCCAAGGCGGCCGAGTGGGGCCTGATCAGCCGCGCCGTGCCCTCGGCCGACCTGATGGGCGAGGCGCTGGCCCTGGCCGAGCGGATCGCCCTTCAGCCGCCTCACGCCTTGCGCATGGCCAAGAGTCTGCTCAAGCACGGCCAGACGGCGAGCTACGACACCCTGATGGAGATGAGCGCCGCCGCTCAGGCCATCGCCCACCACACCGAGGATCACATGGAAGGCGTCGACGCCATTCTCGAAAAGCGCCAACCCACGTTCCGGGGCGCCTGAGGCATGGGCAAGGAAGCGCGCGCCTGGGGCCAGCTCAGCGACGGCGAAAGCGACGGCAAGCTCCTGTGGGAGCCGCCCAAGCTGATCTTCCGCGGGGCCGTGCGCGGCATCTACCAGGGCCACGCCCTGCGGGATATCCGCGCCGAGGGCAACGACATCGTCCTGTCCGACGGCACGCGCTTCACCCTCGATCCCGGCCAGGCCGACAAGTGGGTGCACGCCATCCTCAATCCGCCCACGCGGCTGGACAAGCTGGGCGTCAAGCCGGGCATGAGCGTGGTGGTCGACGGCGTCGACGACGAGGCCTTCCTCGAAGAGCTCTCGACCCGCGTCGACGCCGAGGTCGGAACGGGCGAGGATTTCGAGGACGTCGACCTGCTGTTCCTGGCCGCCGACGACCTGGGGCAATTGGATCGGCTGGAGGACCTGCAAGGGGCGCTGGCCGAGAAGGGCGCCATCTGGGTCGTCTCGCAGAAGGGCAAGACCGCGCCGCTGAAGGATGTCGACGTGCTGGCGGCCGCGCGTGGCGTCGGTCTCTCCGACACCAAGGTCTGCGCCTTCTCCAAGACCCACACGGCTCTGCGGTTCGTGCGGCGCAAGGGCTGAGGATTGGGCGCCGCCCTTACATCCTCCCGTCATTCCCGCCACGAGGGCGGGAATGACGGGAGAAGAGGAGATGGTGGGGCGAGGCGTTGGATGTTTTGGCCAGCGATCCTGGAAGCGGACGCCGACTGACGGAGCGGGATCATGATCGTTGGGCGTCGCGCCGGCCTCTTCGAAATCGCCTTCGCCCTGCGCGGCTCGATCCTGCCCAGCATCGCCGGGCGGCTGGCGGTGCTGCTGCTGGTGTCGATGGTCGCGGTGCTGACGGCCCAGCGCTGGCCCGCGGCGCTGGAGCGGCTGAACGCCTTGCCCTTCACGCTGATCGGCCTGTCCCTGTCGATCTTCATGAGCTTTCGGAACAACGCCTGCTACGATCGCTGGTGGGAGGCGCGAAAGCTCTGGGGCGGCCTGATCATCGCCGCGCGCAGCTTCGCGCGGCAGACGCAAGGGCTGTCTCCCGAGGCGCGCGGGCCGCTGCTGCTGGGCCTGGCGGGCTTCGCCGGCGGGCTGGCGGCGCGCCTGCGGGGGCAGGACGAGCGGGCGGCGATCATGCGCTGGCGCGAGGTTCCGAGCCTGGCGGCCGCGCCCAACCCGACCGACGCGGTGCTGGCCGCCGTCGGCGCCGACTGCGCCCGGCTGGAAGGAGAGGGCGCCGTGACCGCGATCCACCTGTCGGTGCTGGAGGCCCGGCTGACGGAGCTCAGCCACGTCCAGGCCGCGTGCGAGCGGATCAAGGCCACGCCGCCGCCATTCTCCTATTCTCTGATGCTGCACCGGACGGCGCACGTCTTCTGCCTGCTGCTGCCGTTCGCCCTGGCCCACGCGCTGGGCTGGTGGACGCCGGCCCTGGTGCTGCTGATCGGCTACACCTTCTTTGGTCTCGACGCCCTGGGCGACCAGCTGGAGGACCCGTTCGGCCTGGAGGACAACGACCTGCCGCTGGACGCCATGGTCCGCACGATCGAGCGCGACCTGCTGTTCTCGCTGGGCCGCGAGGACCTGCCGCCGGTGATCGAGGCCAAGGGGTACCGGCTGACGTAGAGGCCGGGGGAGGTCCCCCCTCAGTCGCTCCGCGACAGCTCCCCCCAGAGGGGGAGCATCTTGGAGCCGGCGCCAATAGATCCTCCCCCTCTGGGGGAGGTGGCCCGGAGGGCCGGAGGGGGGGGCGTTTTCAGCTGCCGGTGAGTTGGAAGTTCATCAACCACTCCCCCCTCCGTCGGCTTCGCCGACACCTCCCCCTTCAGGGGGAGGGCCTGCTGCCTAGAACCGCTGCTTGCAGCCCTGCTTCTGGTGCACGCCGCGCAGGAAGCCGCGACGGGCCAGGCCGGCGTCGCCCAGGGCCTCCAGGTGGCGGTCGGCCGGGGCCGCGCCCGAGATCTCGCGCACCAGGCTGCGGAACGGGATGATCGAGTTGACGATCGCCTTGCCGCCGGCCTCGGCCAGCTTGCCGGTGCGGTTTTCCGTGTATTCGTTGCCGGTCTGGTAGTCGGGGCCCAGCACGTCGTTCAGGCGCTGGATCTCGGCCACGAGCTTGGCGCAGGTCTTCAGGCCCTTGAGGCTGTAGGGATCGGCCAGGGCCTCTTCCAGCACCGGCGGGATCTTCTTCTTCGACAGGCCGACGTCGCGGGCCGGCTGCGTGCCGATCTCCATGGACTTCTCGCGCCAGCCGTCAGGCCGGCCGTCGCCGTCCGAGTCCTTGGCGGGCGGCGGAGGAGGCTTGCTGGCCGTGGCCGACTGGGCCGGCTTGGCGGGATAGGCTGGCTGGGCCGTGGCGCAGCCCGTGGCCAGGGACGCCGCCGCGCCCAGGATCGCAATCTTCGTCAGAACCGCCCGCATGACACCCCGCTCCACTGCTTCGCGTCCATCATAGGGTGATGAACGCCGATCAGGAACGGCAAGCTGGACCTTGGGTTCCATGACGCGCTGCGCTGCGTGCGCAGCGATTTACATTGATGCCAATTGCGTCCCGGGTTGTTCATAAAGCATGTCAGGCCGCCGCCTTGGCCCGCTTGCGCCAGAACCGCATGACGCCGTCGTCCAGCTTGCCCAGGCGCAGGGCCGCCAGGTCCAGGGCGTAGTTCTGGTGCACCTTCCACGGCGCCTTGGTTCCCTGCTTGGGAAACTTGTCCATCGCCCGCTGCACATAGCCCGACGAGAAGTCGAGCCAGGGCGTGGCGGCCATGTCGGGCTGGTCCAGGTGGGGGACGCAGATGTCCATGCCCGCCCGGTCCATGTGGTTGATCAGCCGGCAGACATACTCGCTGGTCAGGTCGGCCTTCAGCGTCCACGAGGCGTTGGTGTAGCCGAAGGCCGAGGCCAGGTTCGGCACGTCGCTGAACATCATGCCCTTGTAGCTGAAGCCCTTGGCCAGATCGACGGAGCGCCCGTCGACGACGACCTCCATGCCGCTCAGGAGCTGCATCCGCAGGCCGGTGGCGGTGACGACGATGTCGGCCTCCAGCGTCTTGCCCGATTTCAGCAGCAGGCCCTGTTCGGTGAAGCTGTCGATGTGGTCGGTGACCACCGAGGCCGAGCCGTTCTTGATGGAGTCGAACAGGTCGGCGTCGGGCACCAGGCACAGCCGCTGGTCCCAGGGATTGTAGCGCGGCGTGAAGTGGGTCTCGACGTCGTAGTCCTTGGGCAGCTGGTCGCGCACGAGGTTGATCAGCCGCTCCTTGGTCTTCTCCGGCTTCTTCCGGGCCAGGTTGAAGAACAGCATGGTGATCAGCACGTTCTTCCAGCGGGTGATCCCGTAGGCGGTCATGGCCGGGAGCTTGGCCCGCATCCAGTTGGCCAGGCCGTCTTCCGCCGGGCGCGAGACCACATAGGTCGGCGAGCGCTGCAGCATGGTGACGTGGGCGGCGGTCCTGGCCATCTCCGGCACGATGGTCACCGCCGTCGCGCCGCTGCCGATCACCACGACCTTCTTGCCGGCGTAGTCGAGGGTCTCGGGCCAGTGCTGCGGGTGGACGATGGTCCCCTTGAAGCGCTCGGTCCCCTCGAAGTCGGGGGTGTAGCCGGCGTCATAGGCGTAGTAGCCGGCGCACATGTAGAGGAAGCCGCAGGCGATCTCGACCGTCTCACCGGTGTCGACCCGCTCGGCCTGCACCGTCCAGCTGGCGGTCTCGCTGTTCCATTCGGCGCGGCGCACCTTGTGGCGGAAGCGAATGTGCTCGTCGACGCCGGCCTCGGTCGCGGTCTCGCGCACATAGTTCAGGATCGACGGGCCGTCGGCGATGGCTTTGGCCTGCCGCCATGGCTTGAAGGCGTAGCCCAGGGTGTACATGTCGCTGTCGGAGCGGATGCCCGGATAGCGGAACAGGTCCCAGGTGCCGCCGATGGCGTCGCGGGCCTCGAGAATGGCGTAGGTCTTGCCCGGGCAGCGCCGCGTCAGGTGATGGGCCGCGCCGACGCCCGACAGGCCCGCCCCGACGATCAGGACGTCGAAATATTCCGTGCTCATGGCCGTCTCCGTCCCCGTGGTCCGGTGAGCCCGGATCCTGTTTTAAGTGAACGATGTTCACCAGCAAACGACCGTTTGGACCCGACGTCAATTGCGGCGCGTGCGATGGCGTCGGTTTTCATTGCGCATGGTCCTCGTGCCCGCGTATGCGGAAGGCCATGTCCCTACGCGACTTCGGCCTGTTGGTGCTGATCTGCCTGATCTGGGCCAGCAACAACATCGTCTCCAAGATCGTGGTCGCCCACTGGGGCGTGCCGCCGCTGTTCTACGCGGCGGTGCGCTTTGCGTTGGTCGCGGCGGTGACCCTGCCGTGGCTGCTGCCCGCGCCCCGGCCGACCTGGCGGATGCTGGTGGTCGGCGTGTTGATGGGGGCGGGGGGCTTTGCCCTGCTGTTCATGGGCTTCAAGACTGCCTCGCCCTCGGCCGCGGCGGTGGTGGTGCAGGCGGGCGTGCCCTTCACCACACTGCTGTCAGTGCTGATGCTGGGCGAGAAGATCCACTGGCGGCGCGGCGTCGGCATCGCCCTGACCCTGGCCGGGGCGCTGATCGTGATCTGGAACCCGCACGGCTTCTCGCTATCGGTCGGCCTGTGGCTGGTGGTGGCCTCGGCCCTGGCCGGCTCGCTGGGCGCGGTGATGATGAAGCAGATCCAGCGCGTGAAGCCGTTGCAGTTGCAGGCCTGGGTGGGCTTCACCTCGGTCTGGCTGCTGGCGGCGGCCAGTTTCGCTTTGGAGCCCGGCGCCAGCAACAAGGCCTTCGAGGCCGGCTGGCCCTTCGTGGCGGCGGTGGCCTATTCGGCGCTGGTGGTGTCGGTGATCGCCCACACCGGCTATTACGGCCTGATCCAGCGCTACGAGGCCAACCTGATCGCTCCGCTCACCCTGATGACGCCGCTGATGACCATCGGTCTTGGCGTGGCCATCACCCATGACCATTTCGACCTGCGCATGGGCCTGGGCGCGGCCCTGGCTCTGGCCGGCGTGCTGATCGTGGCTCTGCGCCGCAACCAGGTGACGCCGCTTCTGATGTTTCTCAAGGACCGCTCGCAATGACCATCGTCGAGGCCCCGTCGCCGAACTTCGACGCCCGCAAGGCCGTGCCCGACACCGTCGTGCTGCACTACACCGGCATGGAGAGCGGCGAGGCGGCTCTCGAGCGCCTGCGCGATCCCGAAGCCAAGGTCAGCGCCCACTATCTGGTCGAGGAAGACGGCCGGGTGTTTCGCCTGGTGGCCGAGGAGCGGCGGGCCTGGCACGCCGGCGCGGCCTTCTGGAAGGGCGTGCGCGACATCAACTCGTCCTCGATCGGCATCGAGATCGTCAATCCGGGCCACGAGTTCGGCTATCGCGCCTTTCCCGACGCCCAGATCGCCGCGGTGATCAACCTCCTGGCCGACATCCGCTCGCGCTGGACCATCGACGACGACCGCATCATCGGCCATTCCGACGTGGCGCCGGCCCGCAAGATCGATCCCGGTGAGCTCTTCCCCTGGAAGCGCCTGGCCGAAAGCGGCCACGGCCTGTGGGTCGAGCCGCCGTCTTCGCCCGGCGCGCCGCTGGGCCGGGGCGAGGAGGGGACCGGCGTCTTCGCGCTGCAGGCCGGCCTGACCCGCCTGGGCTTCGACTGCGCCCCGTCGGGCCAGTACGACGAGTGGACCGAGACCGTGGTCGCCGCCTTCCAGCGCCACTGGCTGCAAGCCCGCTTCGACGGCGTCGCCGACGGCGAGACCCGCGCGCGCCTGGTGGGCCTGCTGCGGGCCGCGGCGGGCGCCTGATGCACCCGGCGGGGGCTTTCCACGTCGAGGACCGCGCGCGCCTGCTCGCCTTCCTCGCCGAGCATTCGTTCGTGACCCTGTGCGCCAGCGTCGGTGGCCGGCCGTTCGTGGTCCAGGCCCCCGTGGTGGTGCGCGACCTGGGCGCCGACGGCCTTTTCCTCGACTTCCATCTGTCGCGGATGAACGCCGTGGCCAGGGCTGTGGTGACGGGCTTTTCCGCCATCGCCCTGGCCAGCGGCCCGCATGCCTATGTCAGCCCCGACTGGTACAGGACCGATGACCAGGTCCCGACCTGGAACTATGTCGGCGTCGAGGCCGAGGGCTTCGTCACGCCACTGTCGGACGCCGAGACGATCCAGCTGCTCGACGACCTGTCGGCCCAGGAGGAGGCGCGCCTCGCGCCCAAGCCGGTCTGGACGCGGGACAAGATGACGCCCGCCAGGTTCGACGCCTTGCTGCGCGGCATCGTCGGCGCCCGGCTGCACGTCGAGCGCCTGGAGGGCACGTTCAAGCTTGGCCAGAACAAGCGTGAGGCCGAGCGGGCGGGCGTGATCGCGGCGCTGGGCGATCACCCGGTGGCGGGCTGGATGCGGGACGAGGGTTAGGGCTCGGCCTTTCCCATTTCTCCCGTCATTCCCGCCCTTGTGGCGGGAACCCCTGGTTCCGCTTTCACGGGATGTGCGAGCGGCGTGCTGAGCCCGCCGCCCCATCCGCCCTTGCGGCTGACAGAGGGGTTCCCGCCACAAGGGCGGGAATGACGGGAGGTTGGGGAAGCGATCCCTGATTGACCTCGTCGCCTTGGCGCCGCAAACAGCGCGCGGACCAGATGGCCGGGCGATCGCGGTATCCCGTAAGGGAGTCGAGGAAAGTCCGGGCTCCACGGTGACAAGGCGGTGGGTAACGCCCACCGGGAGCAATCCCAGGGAAAGCGCCACAGAAAGCAAACCTCCTCCCTACGGGGCGGGAAGGGTGAAAGGGTGGGGTAAGAGCCCACCGCGGACCTGGCGACAGGGACGGCATGGCAAGCCCCGCCTGGAGCAAGACCGAATAGGGATCCCGCGCCGGTTTACCGGCTAGGTCGTCACTGGCCGAGAGGATCCGGGTTGGTCGCGAGAGTCGTCCAGCAATGGGCGGCCAAGAGGAATGATCGTCGCGTCCCTGTTCACAGGGGCGGCACAGAACCCGGCTTACAGGCCGTCTGGTCCATCACATTTTCCGCAACCCCAAGCGTCCCAAGGCCCTCCGAAATGGGCCGCGATGGGATGCGTCTGTGCGCGAGTCTGTGGATAGAAATACAGTTGTCTGTATGTTCCTGAATTAACCTTTTTGAACGGTGCGATATTACCGCTAGCGCCTTTGAATTCCTGGTGAAATGGCCCCTGGTGTCATTGTTTCCCACTTCATCCCATGTTAACCCATTCGGGCTGGTCGGACTCGTGCTGGGGCGACCGTGGTTTGGGCAAGGGTTGGCGGGGTGTTCCTCTCGACGTTCGAGAAGCAGCTGGACAGCAAGCGGCGCCTCGTGGTGCCGCAGGAGTTCCGCGCCGCCGTCTCGGGCCCCTTCGACGGCATCTTCTGCTTCCCCTCGATCGAGGCCGACTGCCTGGAAGCCGGCGGCAAGGCCCTGTTCGACCGCTACCAGGCGGTGATCGACGAGCTGCCCTTCGGCGACCCGGTGCGCTCGGCGCTGGAGACCAGCGTCCTGGGCGGCATGGCTCGCCTGTCGTTCGACACCGCCGGCCGCATCACCCTGCCCGACGTGCTGTGCGACATGTTCGGCCTGACCGACGAGGTCACCATCGTGGGGCTGGGCGAACGCTTCCAGATCTGGTCGCGCGACGCCTTCCAGGCCCACCGCGCGACCCAGCGCGAACTGGCCCGCGACGGCCTGGCCGCCCTGCGCGCCCAGCAGCGCGTCGCCCGCCTGGGGGGCGCCGCATGAGCGCCGCCCCGCACATCTCGGTCCTGCTGAGCGAAGTCGTCGCCGCGCTCGACGCCAAGCCCGGCGACATGATCCTCGACGGCACCTTCGGCGCCGGCGGCTACACCCGCGCGATCCTGGGAAGCGGCGCCTCGGTGACGGCCTTCGACCGCGATCCGACGGTGCAGCGCTTCACGTCCGACCTTCCCGCGACGGATGGTCGCTTTCGGCTGATTCAGGACCGTTTCTCGCAAATCACCGCCTATTTTGGGCCTGCGTCGGTGGACGGCGTAACCCTGGATCTTGGCGTGTCTTCCATGCAGCTCGACGAAGCCGAGCGCGGCTTCTCCTTCATGCGCGACGGTCCGCTGGACATGCGCATGGGCGACGACGGCCCCACGGCGGCCGATCTGGTCAACACCCTCGACCAGGTCGAGCTTGCCCGCATCCTCTATGTCTACGGCGAGGAGCACGCCTCGCGCCGCGTGGCCAGCTTCATCGTCAAGCGCCGCGCCGAAGAGCCGTTCACCCGTACGCTGGACCTGGCGGCCGTGATCGAGCGCGCGCTGGGCGGTCGCAAGGGCGCCAAGGTGCATCCGGCCACCCGCTCGTTCCAAGGCTTGCGCATCGCCGTCAATGACGAGCTTGGCGAGCTGGAGGCGGGTCTGGCCGCCGCCGAGGCCGTGCTGAAGCCGGGCGGTCGCCTGGCCGTGGTCACCTTCCATTCGCTGGAAGACCGCATCGTCAAGAATTTCCTGGCCGAACGCGCCGGCCGCACGCCGGGCGGCTCGCGCCACGCGCCGCCGACCGCCGCTGGCGCGCCGCCCAGCTTCAAGCTGATCTCGACCAAGGCCATCGCGCCGGGCGAGGAAGAGCTGGCCGTCAATCCGCGGGCCCGCTCGTCCAAGCTGCGCGCCGCCGTCCGCACCGAGGCCCCCGTCTGGGAGGCCTCGGCGTGAGGATCTCGGAGGTCTTCCATCGCCGCGTGCGCGGCTTCCGCGTCGTCGACATCGTCGGCGTGGGCGTGCTGCTGACCCTGGTGCTGGGCGTCTATATGGCGAAAGCCTTCGCCGGCCGCGAGCGCGCCGAGATCGCCTCGGTCGAGCGCCAGATCGAGGAAGAGCGGATCAAGGTCCGCCTGCTGAAGGCCGAGGTCGCGCACCTCGAGCAGCCGCGCCGCATCGAATCCCTGGCCCAGGCCGCCCAGCTGGCCCCGATCGCGCCCGACCGCGAGACCAGCGAGGACGCGCTGATCGACGTCGCCCGCAAGCCGATCCCGGCTTCCAAGCCGCTCGCCCCGCCGGTCGCCGCCGCGGCCGATCCGGCCCTGGCCGCCGCCGACGCGCCCGACGGGGTCAGCGCCGGCGCCGAGGAGGCTCCGCGATGAGCCTGGCCAACCTCGTTCCCCATGGCGGCGGTCCGGCCTGGCGCTGGCTGATCGAACGCGTCTGGCGCCTTGAGCACGCCTTCGAGCGCTCGCGCGCCGCGGCCAAGCCTGAAGACGACACCAGCATCCGCATCTTCTTCGTCCTGGCCCTGTTCGCCTGCGCCTTCATGGTGCTGGCCGTCGGCGCCACCTGGGCGGCGGTGTTCTCCAGCGCCGGCAAGAACGGCGGCTTCCTGGCGGCCATGGAAGGCGCGCGCGGCGATCTCGTCGACCGCGAGGGCAAGCTGCTGGCCGTCGACCTGACCCACTACGCGCTCTACATCGATCCCAAGGAAGTCTGGGACGCCAAGGCCACGCGCGCCGCCCTGGGCAAGGCCCTGCCGCAGGTGCCGGCTAAGCGCCTGGACAAGGCCATCTTCGGCGACCGCCGCACCTTCCTGCTGGGCGGCCTGGACCCGGCCCAGAAGGACGCCATCTTCAACCTGGGCCTGCCGGGCGTGGAGTTCGAGGAACAGGCCCGCCGGGTCTATCCGCTGGGCGTCTCGGCCGCGCACTTCGTCGGCTTCGTCGACGGCGGCGGCAAGGGGCTGGCCGGCGCCGAGGGCGCGCTGAACGACGACATCCACGCGGCCGCCGCCAAGGGCGAGGGCGCGGCCCCGATCGCCCTGTCGATCGACCTGCGCGTCCAGGCCGCCCTCGAGGACGAGTTGCGCAAGGCCGCCCTCGAATTTGGCCCCAAGGGCGCGGTCGGCATCGTCACCAACGTCCACACCGGCGAGATCCTGGGTCTGGCCAGCTATCCGGACTTCGATCCGAACGATCCGGGCAAGGCCAGCGACGACGCCAAGCTGAACCGCGCGGCCGCCTCGGTCTACGAGATGGGCTCGACCTTCAAGGCCTTCACCGTCGCCATCGGCCTGGATACGGGCGTGGCCACGCCCAGCTCGACCTTCGACGCGCGCGAGCCCTACAAGCTGGGCTACCGCACGATCCACGACTACCACGCCTCGCGGAAGATCCTGACCCTGGTCGAGGTGTTTCAGCACTCGTCCAACATCGGCACCGCGCGCCTGGCCGAGGGCGTCGGCGCCCAGCGCCTGAGCCAGTACTACGGCAACCTGGGCCTGACCAAGCCGGCCAAGGTGGAGCTGCGCGAGTCCGCCCGCCCGTTGACCCCGAAGAAGTGGGACACCGACGCGGTGGCCTCCACCTCGTTCGGCCACGGCATGAACGTCAGCCCGCTGGCGCTGGCCCGCGCCTTCGGTCCGCTGCTGAACGGCGGCACCATGCCGCCGCTGACCATCCGCAAGCTGCCGCCAGGCGTGCGTCCGGAAGGCCCGCGCGTGCTGTCCGAAGAGACCTCGCAGCAGATGCTGCAGATCATGCGCGCCAACGTCACCGGCGGCAGCGGCAAGACCGCCGACGTCAAGGGCCTGTCGGTCGGCGGCAAGACCGGCACCGGCGAGAAGTACGATCCCACGATCCGCGGCTACAACCACCAGCGCCAGGTCTCGTCCTTCGCCGCGGTGTTCCCCACCGAGGGACCGCTGGAGGCCGACCGTTATTTCGTCCTGATCCTGATGGACGAGCCGCACGGCACGGCCAAGACCTTCGGCTTCTCGACGGGCGGCTGGGTGGCCACGCCGGCCGCCGGCCGCGTCATCGACCGCATCGCTCCGTTCCTCGGCGTCCAGCGCCGGAACGAACTCATCATCGCCGGCGCCCAGCCGAAAGCCACCACGCCAGGGGCGGGACTTTGACCAAGACGCTTTCACAGATCCTGCACCGTCCGTTCGACGCTGACCCGGCCATCGCCGGGGTCACCGCCGACAGCCGCAAGGTGCGTGAAGGCTTCCTGTTCGCCGCCCTGCCGGGCAGCAAGGTCGACGGCCGCGGCTTCATTCCGGGCGCGATCGCCTCGGGCGCGGCCGCCGTCCTGGCGCCCGACGACGTGACCGATCTTTCGGTGCCGACCGCTCATGCGACCGACATCCGCCGCGCCTACGCCCTGGCCGCCGCCGAGTTCTGGGCGCAGCAGCCGGCCACGGTGATCGCGGTCACCGGCACCAACGGCAAGACCTCGGTCGCCGGCTTCGCCCGCCAGATCCTGGCCCTGCTGGGCAAGAAGGCCGCCAGCATGGGCACCCTGGGCGTCGTCGTCAGCGCCCCGGGCGTTCCCGACGAGCAGCTGACCCCGCCGGGCCTGACCACGCCGGACGCCGCCGACGTCGCCGAGATGGCCGCCAAGCTGGCTGGCATGGGCGTGACCCACCTGGCCGTCGAGGCCTCGTCGCACGGCATCGACCAGCGCCGCCTGGACGGCCTGAAGATCAGCGCCGCCGGCTTCACCAACTTCACCCAGGACCACCTCGACTATCACGGCACCATGGGCTGCTATCGGGCCGCCAAGCTGCGCCTGTTCGAGGCCCTGCTGCCGCGCGGCGCGACCGCCGTGCTGAACGCCGACAGCGACGCCTTCCCCGCCTTCGCCGCCGCCGCCGTGACCTCGGGCGAGACCATCCTGTCGGTGGGCGAGCAGGGCCAGGGCCTGAAGCTCATTTCCCGCGAGCCGACCCCCTGGGGCCAGCTGCTGAAGATCGCCGCCCAGGACCGTGAGTTCGAAGTCCGCTTGCCGCTGGCCGGCGACTTCCAGGCCTCCAACGTGCTGGTCGCGGCCGGCCTGGTGCTGGCCACCGGCGAGGATCTGGACGCCGTGCTCGCCGCCCTGGAAAAGCTGGAAGGCGCGGCCGGCCGGCTGCAGCGCGTGGGCAAGGGAACCGGCAAGGGCGAGGCCTATGTCGACTACGCCCACACCCCCGACGGCCTGGAGACGGTGCTGAAGGCCCTGCGCCCGCATGTCCGTGGCAAGCTGGTGGCCGTGTTCGGCGCCGGCGGCGACCGTGACCGCACCAAGCGTCCGCAGATGGGCGAGATCGCCGCCCGCCTGGCCGACGTCGCCATCGTCACCGACGACAATCCGCGTTCGGAAGATCCCGCCAGCATCCGCGCCGCCATCCTTGCCGCCGCCCCCGGCGCGCGCGAGATCGGCGACCGCCGCGAGGCCATCCGCGCCGGCGTCGCCCTGCTGGAAGACGGCGACGTGCTGGTCGTGGCCGGCAAGGGCCACGAGCAGGGCCAGCTGGTGGCCGGCGTCAACCACCCCTTCGACGACGTGGCCGAGACCCTGAGCGCGCTGGAGGCCGTCCATGGCTGACGCCCTCTGGACCGCCGAAGAGATCGCCGCCGCGACCGGCGGCACGGTCGCCGGCGACTTTTCCGCCACCGGCGTCTCGATCGACAGCCGCAGCATCGAGCCGGGCGACCTGTTCGTCGCCCTGGCCGGCGTGCGCGACGGCCACGAGTTCGTCGCCCAGACGGCGCAGAAGGGCGCGGCCGGCGCGCTGGTCTCGCAAGCCGTCCCGACCCCCGCCGTCGTCGTGCCCGACACCTTCAAGGCGCTGGAAGCCCTGGGCGTCGCCGCCCGCGAACGCGCGCCCCAGGCTCGCCGCGGCGCCGTCACGGGCTCGGTCGGCAAGACCAGCGTCACCCGCGCCGTCGAGGCCGGCCTGCGCCGCGCCGGCAAGGCCCACGCCTCGGTGAAGTCGTACAACAACCACCTGGGCGTGCCGCTGACCCTGGCCCGCATGCCGCGCGATACGCAGCGGGCGGTGTTCGAGGTCGGCATGAACCATGCGGACGAGATCACCCCGCTGTCGAAGTTCATCCGCCCGCACGCGGTGGCGATCACCACGGTCGGCCCGGTGCATCTGGAGAACTTCGCCGACGGCGAGATCGGCGTGGCCCGCGCGAAAGCCGAGATCTTCGACGGGCTGGAGCCCGGCGGCGTCGCCGTGCTGAACGCCGACAATCAATGGTTCGACCTGCTGAAGGGCGAGGCCGAGAAGGCCGGCGCGACCGTGCGCAGCTTCGGCCGTGACGGATCCAGCGCCCGCCTCGTCGACTTCGTGGTCGAGGGCGCCGGCGCGACCGTCGTCGCCGAGCTGGACGGCCAGCCGCTGTCGTTCCCGATCCGCCAGACCGGCGTGCACTGGGGCCCCAACAGCCTGTGCGTGCTGCTGATGCTGGAAGCCCTGGGCGTCGACCGCGCCACGGCCCTGGCGGCCCTGGCCGAGTTCGCGCCGATCGAGGGCCGCGGCGCCGAGCAGACGGTCGCCATCGACGGCGGCGTCTTCACCCTGGTCGACGAGAGCTACAACGCCAATCCGGTGTCGATGCAGGCGGCCCTGGCCACCCTGGGCGCGCGCAAGGTCGCCGGCCGCCGGATCGTGGCCCTGACCGACATGCTGGAGCTGGGTCCCGACAGCCCGCGCTTCCATGCAGAGCTTGCAGGCCCGATCGCCCAGGCGGGCATCGATCTGGTGTTCTGCGCCGGGCCGTTAATGATGTCGCTGTGGAACGCGCTTCCGCAGGAGCGCCGGGGCGGCTATGCGGACGCCGCGCCCGCGTTGGCGCAGCAGATCGCCTCGGCCATGCAGCCGGGCGACGTGGTGATGGTGAAGGGGTCGAACGGGTCACGGGCCGGCGCTATCGCCGCCGCCCTGTCCGCGCTCGGCCGGCGGGAACAAGTCTGATGCTGTATTTCCTCTACGAATGGCTCTCGCGCGGCGGGCACGAGCACGTGCCGGTCCTGAACCTGCTCAAGTACCTGACCTTCCGCACCGGCATGTCGATGCTGACGGCCTACATCGTGGCCGTGGCCATGGGCTCGCGCTTCATCCGCTGGATGAAGGCCAAGCAGGGCAAGGGCCAGCCGATCCGCACCGACGGCATCGAGCGCCACGTTCTCGAGAAATCCGGCACGCCCACCATGGGCGGCTTCATGATCCTGGCCGGCCTGTTCGTCGGCTCGCTGCTGTTCGCCGACCTGCGCAACGTCCACGTCTGGGTCGTGCTGGGCATCACCGCCGCCTTCGGCGTGCTGGGCTTCATGGACGACTACGCCAAGGTCACCAAGCAGACGACCGCCGGCCTCTCCAGCGGCCAGAAGCTGGTCGCCCAGTTCATCGTCTCGATCCTGGCGGCCGTCGCCCTGATCGTCTTCGCCCCGAAGTCGCAGATGACGCCGGGCCTGGAGACCTCGCTGGTCTTCCCGATCCTCAAGAACCTGGTGATCAATCTCGGCTGGTTCTACGTGGCCTTCGCCGCGATCACGATCGCCGGCTTCTCCAACGCCGTGAACCTGACCGACGGCCTGGACGGCCTGGCCATCGTGCCGGTGATGTTCGCCGCCTCGACCTTCGGCCTGATCGCCTACCTCGTCGGCAACTACAAGTTCGCCGACTATCTGAACCTGCACTTCGTGCCGAGCGTCGGCGAGCTGGCGGTGCTGTGCGGCGCCATCATCGGCGGCGGCATGGGCTTCCTCTGGTACAACGCGCCCCCCGCCAAGATCTTCATGGGCGACACCGGCTCGCTGGCCCTGGGCGGCGCGCTGGGCTCGATCGCCGTCTGCGCCAAGCACGAGCTGGTTCTGGGCATCGTCGGCGGCCTGTTCGTGGCCGAGGCGCTCTCCGTGATGATCCAGGTCGCCTACTTCAAGAAGACCGGCAAGCGCATCTTCCTGATGGCGCCGATCCATCACCATTTCGAAAAGCTGGGCTGGGCCGAGAGCACCGTCGTCGTCCGTTTCTGGATCGTCGCCATGATGCTGTCGTTCGTCGGTCTGGCCACGCTGAAGCTACGGTAAGGGGAGGGCGTAGGATGATCCCGGTCCGTGGGTTCGAGGACAAGACGGTCGCGGTGTTCGGCCTGGGCCGCACCGGCCTGACGGCCGCGCGCGCCCTGATCGCCGGCGGCGCCAAGGTGGCGCTGTGGGACGAGAAGGAAGCCGGCCGCGAGGCCGCGCGCGCCGAGGGCCTGCCGGTCGTCGACCTCTCGACCGCGGACTGGAGCCAGTTCGCAGCCCTGATGCTGTCGCCGGGCGTTCCGCTGACCCATCCCAAGCCCCACTGGACCGTCGACAAGGCCAAGGAAGCCGGCGTCGAGATCCTGGGCGACGTCGAGCTCTTCGCGCGCACGGTCAACGCCGCGCCCGAGCACAAGAAGCCGAAGATCATCGCCATCACCGGCACCAACGGCAAGTCGACCACCACGGCCCTGATCGGCCACCTGTGCCAGCAGGCGGGCCGCGACACCCGCGTCGGCGGCAACATCGGCGCCGGGATCCTGGGCCTGGAAGACATGCACGGCGGCGCGGTCTACGTGCTGGAGCTGTCGAGCTACCAGCTGGACCTGACCTCCAGCCTGCACGCCGACGCCACGGTGCTGCTCAACCTGTCGCCCGACCACATCGACCGCCACGGCTCGATGGAAGGCTATATCGCCGCCAAGCGCCGCATCTTCCTGAACCAGGGCAAGGGCGACACGGCGATCATCGGGGTCGACGATCCCTGGTGCCAGCAGATCTGCACCGAGATCACCGCCGCCAACCGCCGCACCATCTGGCCGATCAGCGCCGGCAAGGCCATGGGCCGGGGCGTCTATGCCCTGCAAGGCGTGCTGTACGACGCCACCGGCGAGCGCGTGACCGAGATGGCCGATCTTCTTCGCGCAAGAAGCTTGCCGGGCCGCCATAACTGGCAGAACGCCGCCGCCGCCTACGCCGCCGCCATCGCCATCGGCATCCCGCCGGTCCAGGCGGTCGAGGGGCTGATGACCTTCCCGGGTCTCGCCCACCGCATGGAGACCGTCGGCAAGATCGGCAAGGTCGCCTTCGTCAACGACAGCAAGGCCACCAACGCCGACGCCGCCCGTCAGGCGATGTCGAGCTATCCCAAGTTCTACTGGATCGCCGGCGGCGTGCCCAAGGCCGGCGGCATCGAGGACCTGGTCGACCTGTTCCCGCGCGTCGCCTGCGCCTACCTGATCGGCCAGGCGGCGGATGAGTTCGGCAAGACCCTGGACGGCAAGGCCCCGGTCAAGCAGTGCGGCGACATCGAGACCGCCGTCGCCGCCGCCCATGCCGACGCCGCCGCCACCGGCCAGGACGCCATCGTCCTGCTCTCGCCGGCCTGCGCCTCGTTCGACCAGTTCAGCGACTTCGAGGCCCGCGGCGAGGCGTTTCGGGCGGCGGTCAACGGCCTGGTGAAGCCCAAGGCCAAGCGGGCCTAACCTGTCCGCCGGTCGGTCCCGCCCTCATGGCGGAGGGGCTCGAACGCGCCGGGACATCCATCTCGACGCGGCCGGCGGACTTCGTTGACGTGCGCGATCTCAAGCTGGAACGTAGGGGCCTGATGTTCGACGACTATTTCGATGGCGGTGAAGTCCGGCCGGAATTCAGCAAAGCGTATGTTTCGCTGTGGTCCGGTTGGCTCGGAAAGGACAACCTTCACCTGCTGGACGGCGTCGGCGAGGAGGAATGGTCGAGGTTCAACGCGCTGATCGCGGCCATCTCGACGGATTTCCGTGTCGGAATAGCGAGGCGCGATCCCGGCGTCGTCGAGTTTCCGGCGAAAATCCAATCCGTCCTGAGCCGCTATGAAGAGGCGATGGAGAAGGACGAGTCGCAGTTCTCTACGTTCGTGATCCCGCAACTGCATTGCCTGATCACCGAGGCGTGGGACTACACCTACGTCATCTGGCACAGGAACGACGGCGCGATGGACGCGCTGAAGCCTTACATCGCCGACGCGCGGCTCCATCACTTCTCGGACTAGTGCTCGGCCCTGTCGAGGCGAACGCCTACTTCAGCACCCCGCGTTTCCCCATCGCCCAGGCGTACCAGGTGAAGAACGCCAGCAGGGCGGCGATGACGGCGCTGGTGATCGCCATCTGCTGGCCCATCACCTTGCCGCCGTCGGTCAGGGCGTAGGTGTAGAGCAGGCTGACCAGGAACGCCGCCAGCGAGACGGCGAACACCGGGAAGGCCAGCTTCCGGCGCAGCAGCACCAGCACCGAGGCCCCGAAGGCTCCGAACACACCGATGGCCCACACGCCGGTCATCCAGGCGGGCATCTGCCGATAGTGCGCGATCTGCTCGGCCGTCATGCCGGCGCTGGCCATGTAGGCCTCGCCCTGGGTCATGCTCATCACGAAGTCGAAGACGCCGATGGCGTTGAACAGGACGGCGACCACGCCGACCAGCCAGACGTGCCACGGGGTCTTGGCGGTTCCACCGCCCAAGCTGTTCACAGCGGTCATCAAGCCCTCCCAAGCTGGACCGTTAAGCCGACAGCATCCGCCGGTTTCAGCGATCCGTCCAGCAATCGCAGATCGTTGGTATCTCAAGATCCTCCCCCTGAAGGGGGAGGTGGCCCGAAGGGCCGGAGGGGGAAGTGTCTGATGAGGTCAGCACATCCCCAGCGTCAGCAATCACTTCCCCCTCAGTCGGCTTCGCCGACAGCTCCCCCTTCAGGGGGAGCGTCTGGGCGCGAAGATCCCCGCTCTGGGGGAGGGGCGGCCGCCAGACGGCTACAGGCGTCATTAAAACTACGCTTGTAAAAATTACCCCGCCATGCAGTCTACACCCGTAAATCAACCTGCAGGGGCAATGCATGGGCACTCTCAAGACATGGCTGCGCCGCGGCGCGATCGGCGTTGTGGCGGCAGCGATCGCGGTCGGCGGGGGCGCGGCGGCGACGCGGGCGTTCTTCCAGCACCAGACGGCCGAGCGGCTGCGGATCGACGCCAAGGACGGCATCCAGGAGAGCGCCTTCGTCAAGCTGCCCAGCGGCGAGCAGTGGGTCGTGATCCGGGGCGAGAACCTCGCCAATCCGGTGCTGCTGGTCGTGCACGGCGGCGGCATGCCGACCTCGCTGTTCGCCGAGGACTACAAGAGCTGGGAGAAGGACTTCACGGTCGTCCACTGGGACCGCCGCGACCACGCCAAGAGCCTGGCGCGCGCGGGCGGCCGCATCGATCCGAACCAGGGCGTGGACAGCTTCGTCGCCGACGGTCTGGCCCTGACCGACCATCTGCGAAACAAGCTGCACAAGCCGCGCATCGCCCTGCTGGGCTGGTCGTGGGGATCGCGCGTGGCCCTGACCATGGCCCACCAGCGGCCCGACCTGTTCTCGGTCTATGTCGGAACGGGCCAGGCCGTGGATAACAGCGCCCGCGACCGGCACATCTACGACCACATGCTGGCCGTGGCCAAGACCGGCAAGCATCCGCAGCTGCTGGCCAAGCTGACCGCCCTGGGGCCGCCGCCCTACGACCCTCCCAGCCGCTGGAAGGAGGTCGACGCGCTCGAGCCGGTCTATCTGAAGACCGAAGGCCCGAAGAAGAGCGAGGGCGAGCTCTATCGCCAGGCGCTGGCCATGCCCGACTGGAGCCTCAAGGACCTCCTCACCCACAAGGACGCCGGCAGGACCATCCGCCGCCAGCGCTCGCTGGCCGTCTACAACGCCAACCACGCCTGGAAGGCCGCGCCCCTGGGCCAGGACTTCGCCATGCCGATGGTGCTGATCCAGGGCGAGTACGACCATCCCGACTTCGTGCGCCCCTGGTTCGACGGCCTGCGCGCGCCGGGCAAGGCGCTGGTGGTTCTGCCGGGTACGGGCCATGCCGCCATCCAGATGCAGTCGGTCCGCTTCGGCCAGGCCCTGCATGATCACGTGCTGCCGCTGGCCAGAGCCTGGGAGTACGGTCGTCCGGCCGACGCTCCGACGCCCCAGCCCGAGGTCAAGCCTGTGGAATAGCGAGGAAAATCGCGCCGGCCGTGATTTGGTCGCGGCCGGCGGCAAGACTCGATTAACCGTAACGCCCGACTCTTGCCCCCATGCGCCAGCAGACCGCCCACGCCTTCGCCCGGACCGACCGCTCGCCCCTAGGGGTGTGGTGGTGGACGACCGATCGCTGGCTGCTGGGCGCGACGGCGATCCTGGTCACCCTGGGCGTCCTGCTGTCGTTCGCCTCCAGCCCGGCGGCGGCCCAGCGGATCGGCATCGACGACCAGTTCCACTTCGCCATCCGCCAGCTGGTGTTCGGCGTGGGCGCAGCGACCATCGTCCTGGCCGTGTCGATGCTCAGCCCCAAGGGCATCCGGCGGGCGGCCTTCTTTATCTACATCGTCGCCATCGGCGTCATGGCGGCCCTGCCGTTCATCGGCCACAGCGCCAAGGGCGCGGCCCGCTGGCTGATGATCGGCGGCTTCACCTTCCAGCCCTCGGAATTCATGAAGCCGGCCCTGATCATCCTGGTGTCGTGGATGTTCGCCGAGGGCCAGAAGGGCGAGGGCGTACCCGGCGTGTCGATCGCCTTCGGCCTCTATTTCATCGCCGTGGCGCTGCTGCTGATGCAGCCCGACGTCGGCCAGACCGTGCTGATCACCATCGCCTTCGGGGCCGCGTTCTGGATGGCCGGGGTGCCGATCTCGTGGATCATGGGCCTGGGCGCGGTGGCGCTCGGGGGCCTTGCCTCGACCTATTTCCTGTTCGACCACGTGCACGCCCGCGTGCAGAAGTTCCTCAGCCCCGACCAGGCCGACACCCACCAGGTGACCCGCGCCGCCGAGGCCATCCACGCCGGCGGCCTGTTCGGGCGCGGTCCGGGCGAGGGCGTCATGAAGCGCCACGTGCCCGACCTGCACACCGACTTCATCTATTCGGTCGCCGCCGAGGAGTACGGCCTGGTCTTTTCGCTGGCCCTGATCAGCCTGTTCGCCTTCATCGTGGTGCGCGGGCTCTACAAGTCGATGAAGCTGGCCGACCCCTTCGAGCAGGTCGCTTCGGCCGGGCTTTTCGTCCTCCTGGGCCAGCAGACGTTCATCAATGTCGCTGTGAACTTGAACATGATCCCGACCAAGGGCATGACCCTACCGTTCATCAGCTACGGCGGCTCGTCGATGCTGGCCATGGGGCTCACCCTGGGTATGGCGCTGGCGCTGACGCGCAAGCGGCCCGGGTCCTATGGCGGCGGCGGACCGTTCGGCCAGACCGGCGCCTTCGACTGAAGGCTCTCGGGTTAGGGAGACTGCAGTTGCGTAACACCTTCCTGGTTTCCGCCATGCGTGCGGCGGATCTGGCCTGATGAGCGGCAAGCTGGCGATCGTCGCCGCCGGGGGCACCGGCGGCCACATGTTCCCCGCCCAGGCGCTGTCGGAGGCCCTGATCGGCCGCGGCTGGCGCGTGGTGCTGGCCACCGACGAGCGCGGCGCGTTCTACGCCGACAAGTTCCCGGCCCAGGAGCGGCTGGCCCTGTCGGCCGCCACCGCCAAGGCCAACGACCCCGTCGGCATGGTCAAGGCCGGCGTCGCCGTGTTCCAGGGCGTGATGCAGGCCAAGCAGGCCTTCGCGCGCCTGAACCCGTCGGTGGTGGTCGGCTTCGGCGGCTATCCGGCCCTGCCGGCGCTGCTGGCCGCGCTGCTGGAAAAGCGCCCGACCGTCATTCACGAGCAGAACGCGGTGCTGGGCCGCGTGAACCGCTTCCTGGCGCCTTATGTCACCGAAGTGGCCTGCGCCTTCCCGACCCTGCAGATGGCCAAGCCGGCCGTGAAGGCCCGCGCCCACGTGGTCGGCAGCCCGGTGCGCCCGGAGATCCGCGACCTGGCGCAGGTCGCCTACCTGCCGCCCGAGGTGCAGCTGCGCATCCTCGTCACCGGCGGCAGCCAGGGCGCGCGCCTGCTGTCGGAGCTGGTGCCCGAAGCCATCGCCAAGCTGCCCGAAGAGATGCGCGGCCGCATGAAGGTGTTCCAGCAGGCCCGCGCCGAGAGCATGGAGCACGCCCGCAAGATCTATCGCAACGCCATGGTCGACTGCGAGGTCGCGCCGTTCTTCCGCGACATGGCCGGCCGCCTGCGCCAGAGCCACATCGTCGTCGGCCGCGCCGGCTCGTCGACCTGCTGCGAGCTGGCCGTGGCCGGCCGCCCGTCGATCCTGGTGCCGCTGAAGATCGCCGCCGACGACCACCAGCGCTTCAACGCCAAGCTGCTGGAAGAGGCCGGCGGCGCGGCCGTGTGCCTCGAGGACGAACTGACGGTCGACGCCCTGGCCGGGGCGCTGAACGCCCTGCTCAAGAGCCCCGAGCGCCTGGCCCGCATGGCCAAGGGCGCCCGGTCGGTGGCCGTGCCCGACGCGGCCGAGCATCTGGCGGACCTGGTGGAGCGCACCGCGCGTTAGGTCTGGCAAGGCTGGGGCGCGAAACATGCTTAACCGCCCGTTAAGCAACGCGCCCCAAACCGGACAAGAAGACCTGTGACAGTGCAGACACGTTCTATTTGCGGGAAAGACACATGGACCGCCGCTCGCTGATCCTCTCCGGCATGGCCTCGGGCCTGACCTCCGTCGGCCTCGGCGCCTGCGCCAGCACCTCGCAGCCGCGCAATCCCGATCCGAACGGACCGGCCTACGACACCGGCGCGGCGGCGACCTATTCGGCCGACGAGATGGTCCGCGCCACGTCGGACTTCCTCGGCGTCACGGCCGAGAGCGCCGGCGCCGCGATCGAGCGGATCTTCCGCGAGCGCGGCCAGCCCACGGGCTACGTGGCCGGCGAAGAAGGCTCGGCCGCCATCGCGGTGGGCCTGCGCTACGGCCGCGGCCTGCTCTACATGAAGAACCGTCCCACCCAGGAAGTGTTCTGGCAGGGCCCGTCGGTGGGCTGGGACTGGGGCGGCAACGCCAGCCGCGTCTTCACCCTCTGCTATAACCTGCAATACCCGGACGCCATCTTCCGCCGCTTCCCCGGCGTCGAGGGCAGCGCCTATCTCGTGGGCGGCCTGGGCGTGAACTACCAGAAGGCCGACACCATCGTCCTGGCCCCGATCCGCGCCGGCGTCGGCCTGCGCCTGGGCGCCAACATCGGCTACCTGGCCTACAGCCGCCAGCGCAACATCCTGCCGTTCTGATACGGCGGCCGGTCTTCACCGGCTTCGTCAGAAGCCGGTGAAGTATTCGGCGATCGCCGCGTCGACGGGCTCGAGCTTGAAGTCCGGCGCGGCGGCGCGGTCGAGCGCGTTGCGGATCTGCCAGGCGCTGCGGCCGACGTGCAGCCCCATGCCCCGAAGTTCTCCGACGATGGCCTCGCGCGTGGCCTCGTCCACGGCCTTGTTGCTGCGCAGGCGCGCCTGGTCCAGCCGCCAGCCGAAGATGCCGTCGGGCGTCAGCTCGATCACCGCGCCCGGCTCGGGCAGCCACTCGTAGATGGCGCTGCGCCGGTCGAGCGCATCGTCGATGTAGTTCTCCAGGCAGTTGCGATAGCGGCGGGCCGCGTCGCGGATGGCCGCCGCGTCCGCCAGCGGCCGCAGCCGCTCGGTGCCCGGGTGCGGCGGCGCCGGCGGGTCGAGGCGGAAGTCCTCGGCCACCAGGGCGAACAGCGCCTTGGTGTCGGGCGCGCGACTCCAGGCGGCGATGCGCTCGGTCAGCACCGCCGGCGACAGGCGACGCGACAGGGCCGCATGCGCCTCGGCCAGCAGCACCGCCTGGGCTGGACCCATCCGCATCGGCCCTCCGCCGTGGATGCGCACGGCCGGCGGCAGGGCGTCGAGCGTGCGCACCTCGTCGGGCGTGATCGCCGGGGCGTGGCGCAGCCGCTTGGCGGCGGCCGGTTCGGTCAGCAGCACCAGCAGCACGCGGTAGTCGGCCGGGCTCCAGGCGATCTCGCCCAGGCGCTCCAGCGCCCGGCGCAGGCCCTCGGGAGCGGGATCGAGCACCAGGCGCACGGCCTTGCGCAGCGGCTCCTCCAGCAGGCGGGCGACCTCCAGCGGCGCGGAGCCGGCGGGTTCGACGGCCAGCATCAGGCAGACCAGGTGGCGGCGCGCGGCGGGCGCGGTCAGGAACGGCGTATGGGGCGCGGGCCACAGGGTGGCCAGCGTGTCGGCGTAGTCGGGCGCGATCAGGCGCAGCAGCGGCGAAGCCGTCGTGGACGGCCCGGCCAAGGGCAGGATGGACATCGAAGAGCTCCGGACGCGGCCGGAGCGGTCGCGATCAGCGGTTGGAAACGGTGGGGCGAAGGGCCGGGCGCGCCTTGGTCGACGCGCGCCATTCCGCCGTCATCGGCGGCTTCAGCTGTGCGACGAGAAAGGTCATGCGGCGGTTCGGCTCCGGAGATCTGATCGGGAGCGGGCTGATCTCATGCGTCGCGGCTCGCGGCAAGACCGACGTTCGACGATCTGGCGCATCGCAAGGTTGCTGTGGCGCTTGGGACACGCTCGGCTTGCCCGGCGGCGGGTCAGCCCGCGTGCCGGACGGCGTAGCGGAAGACGCGGCTTTCGCCAGGCTTCAGCGTCACGCGCCAGGCGACCTGGCCCTGGCGGATGTCGTGCTTGGAAGGCTCCGACACCACCTTGAAGAACTGGACGTTCGGATCGTGGCGGATCTCGAAGGTGACGGGGATCGACTTGCTGTTGACCAGGTCGATCTCGTAGGTCCGCCGCACCGTCGTCTTGTTGGCCCGCTTGTCCTCGACCAGGCGGGGGCGGGTGCGGACGTCCATGCCCCAGCCGATCGCCAGGTCGACCGGTTCGCCGACCGCCACGTCGCGCACGGCCTGTTCGCCGGCGAAGGCGGGGACGTCGCCGATGGTCTCCATCACCGACAGGGCGCCCGAGGGCAGGGGCTTGCCGAGGCCTTGGGCGGCCTTGTTGTCGAGGCGCAGCACCACCTGCGGCGGCCGCGCGGGCTGATCCTCGCGGTAGTCGTTCCAGGGGCTGACCAACGCGACGTACAGGCGCTGGTAGCGCACGCCCTTCTCGTCGAGGAAGGCCATCTGCTTGGTCTGGCGGGCGGCCACCGTGACCGGTTCGGGCAGGGTGTAGAGCTTGTAGTCGCCCAGGTCGGACTGTGCGGCCAGCGGCGCGCGGCGCATGGCGGTGACGCTCAATTCCGCGGGTGGGGGAGGCGGCGGCGGGGGCGGAGGGGGCGGCGCCATCGCGGGCATGGCGCCGACATCGTAGGCGCCCGCCATGCCCGGCTGGCCGTGGGTGGTGGTGTCCATCGGCCAGCAGTCGCGGCGCACGGGGACCACGCGCGGGCGGATGATATTGACCGGCACGCGTTGCAGCTTGCCGGCCACCAGCTGGGTAGGCGCGTCGGCGAAGCTCGTGCCCGAGCTGTTCATCAGGGTCAGCCAGCCCAGCAGGTCCAGCGTCCGACCATCCGGGTTGAGGGTGGCGACGTAGTCGGCCTGCCAGTTCACGCCGATCGCCAGGTAGGTCAGGGTCAGCGCGTATCGCCCGGCCATCGGGACGTCGATCTCGGCCGAGAGGCTGGGCTTGCTGGACAGGCCCTCGGGCGCGCGGTCGAACACCAGGCGCTCGGCCCCGCCCGAGCAGCCCAGCACCTCGACGCCCTCGGCGGTCTGGACCATCAGGCCGGACGGGCCCTGGAGCAGTGTGGCGTCGACGCTGGACTGGCGACCGGTCTCGCGGTTGGTGCGCACCACCTTCACCGGCTTGCCCAGCGAGCGCTCGACCAGGGTTCCGGGGCTGAGCAGGGCGTAGTCGTAATTGCGCTCGACCGCGCCGGAGGGCAGGCCCTCGATGGCCGCGCTCTGCGGGATCAGGCCTTCGGCGACGCCGTCGAAACGCAAGGTGTGGCGGCCGGCCGGGAGCTCGACCGTGCGGGTCTCGCCGACCAGGATCAGGCCCTTCTCGAAGGCCTGCTGCTTCTGCCACGGCGACAGCGTCTGCACCGGTCCCTGGCCGTCGCGATAGAGGGTGACGGCCACGGCCTCGGCGGCGGGCGAGGCGATGACTTCCGCGCGGGCCATGGCTGGCGCGCAGAGCAGGGCAAGGGCGGCGAGGGCGGAGCGCAGCAGCAAGGTACCTCCCCCTGTGGGGGAGGCGGTCGCGCAGCGACCGGAGGGGGGCGTGGCAAGGCCAGCGGTCATTCCCCCCACCGTCGCCTTCGGCGACACCTCCCCCACAGGGGGAGGTTTCCTGAGCCTCAGCCCGATCCTCACCAGCCGTTGTCCACCGTGAAGGTCAGGACGGTCTCGCCGTTGGCGGGGACGGGCACGCTCCAGGCCAGGGTGCGGGCGTCGATACGGCGGCTGGGCAGGCTTTCGTCGGTGACCTTGCCGTCGCGCCACAGGCCGGCCTGGCGCAGCTCGACCGTCACCGCCTCGGGGCGGGCGTTGCGCACCAGGTATTTCATGACGTAGCGCGAGCGGGTCTTGGAGATCTTCTCCTGCGAGACCAGGGTCGCCTGGCTGGAGACGTCGAAGGCCTCGCCGGTCTTGATCGACAGTTCCGAGCCGGCCGAGGTGTGGCCGATGTTGTTCTCGCCGATGAACTTGGGATCGCCCGCCTGGTCGCGCATGTAGACGCGCATGGTCCCGGCCGGCAGCTGGTCGCCCAGGCCCTTCAGCTTCGAATTGCTGAACTGGATGGCGGTGATGGCCTTCTGCGGATTGGCGTCGCTGGAGAAGCCGTACTCGCGCACCTCGTAGACCTTCTTGGCCGCGACGCCCTGGGCGCTGAGGAAGCCGACCTGCTTGCTCTGGTTGGAAGCGATCGTGGTCCGCTCGGGCAGGGGATAGATGTAGTAGTCGGCGATGCGCTCGCGGTCGCTGCCCTCGGTCCCGGCCGAGGTGGCGCCGCCGTTGTAGCCGCCGCCGTTGAACTGGTTGACGTTACCGGCCACCAGCTGGGTCTGGGCGTTCTCGAAGGCGGTGCCGGAGTTGTTCTGCAGGGTGATCCAGCCTTGCAGGTCCAGCGCGCCCTTCTTCTCGTCGAACAGGGCGACATAGTCGGCCGCCCACGACAGGCCCGAGGTCAGATAGCTGAGCGTCACCGGCGTGGGGCCGGCCTTCTCGGCGTTGACCGTCACCGACAGGGTGGGGCGGGCGCGCAGGGTCTCGGGCACCTTGTCGAAGATCACCCGGGTGGGCACGCCGTCGTCGCGCAGCACCTCGATGCGGTCGCCGATCTTCAGCACCACGCCCTCGTTGGCGGCCAGCACCGTCGCGGTCTCGGTGGTCTCCTTGCCGTCGCCGGGGTTGGTGCGGACGATCTTGATCTGCCGCCCGACCGCCTTTTCCATAAGCTTGTCGGGGGTCAGGAGGTCGTAGTCGAAGTTCTGCTCGACCACGGCCAGGGTGGGCGAGGACAGGCTGACGGTCTCGGGTCGGATCGCGGCCGAGACGTCCTTGAACTCGAGCCGCTGGCGGCCGGCGGCGACGTCGATCGTCCGCTGGTCCTGAACGAGCGCCAGGTTGCTGTTGTAGATGGTGACCGAGACCTTGGGGGCGGTCTGGGCGTGGGCCATCTGGAAGGGGGCGGCGGAAGCGGCGGCCACGCAGGCGGTGGCGAACAAAGCGGCGCGAAGCATCGGCGCGGCGTCTCCCTCTATCGTTGCAGCCACGTTTTCATGCGCGCGATGGAATGTCGAGAGATTAGGTTTGTAAATTTAAATGCTCCCCCTGAAGGGGGAGCTGTCGCGTAGCGACTGAGGGGGAGGGATTGCTGACTTCGGGTCGCGTTGACCCTGTCAGACACTTCCCCCCTCCGGCCCTCCGGGCCGCCTCCCCCTTCAGGGGAGGATCGGATTATTTCCCCCACACCTGCGCCAGCCGGCGATCGCGCCCGCAGCCGGTGCGATAGAGGTGGTACTCGACGGCGTTGTTCTTGGCGTAGTCGCGGTGATAGGCCTCGGCCGGCCAGAAGGTCTGCAGCGGCAGGATCTGGGCCTTCATCGCGCCGGTCTTCAGGCGCTGGGCGGCCAGGGCGCGCGAGCGCTCGGCGGCGGGGCGTTGGTCGGCGTCGACGAAGACGGCGGGGCGATAGGAGGGGCCGCGGTCGCAGAACTGGCCGCCGTCGTCGGTGGGATCCACGAGCTTCCAGTAGCGCGACAGCAGGTAGGCGTACTCGATCCTGGCCGGGTCGTAGGTGACGCGGACGGCCTCGTAGTGGCCGCTGCGCTCGCTGGTCACGTCGCGGTAGGTCGGGTTCTTGACGTGGCCGCCGGTATAGCCGCTCTCGACCTTCACGACGCCGGGGATGCCGCGCATGTCGTTCTCCATGCACCAGAAGCAGCCGCCGGCGAAGACGGCGGTCTTGGTCGCGGCGAGGGCCGAGGCCGGCAGGGCGGCCAGGGGCGCGGCCAGCAGGGCCAGGGCGACGAGGAGGCGACGGATCATGGGCGGTCCTTTCAGAAGCTCGAGATAGGTACGGATCGAGCCGGCGAAAGGATGGAGGCGATCAGCGCCAGCCGTGGCCGACGCCCCGCACCACCGGAACCGACGCCAGGCGCGCGGCCAGCACCTGGGCGCGGTCGTCGCCCTGGTCGTCGATCTCCAGGCGAATGGAGATGGCCGCGCCCTCGGGCTGGGCGGTCAGGGCGCGCAGGCGCACCTGCTGCACGCTGGCCACGCCCAGCACCCGCATCAGGGCGTCGGGCGTGTCCTCGGCGGTCACGAGAAACAGGCGGCGCCGATCCTCGCGAAGTTTGTCGTCTTCCGATTTGAGCTCGCCTACGTCGCCAAGGCTCACGGGCGCACCCACTGGTGTTCCACGCTGGCCGAGTTGACGCCGGGCCAGGCGGCCAGGTCGCGGGCGAGCAGGCGGGCGGCCTGGTCGCCGAGGCGACGGACGCGCAAGGAAGCCTCGACCAGCTGGCCGACGGGCTTGAGGGACAGGTTGCACAGCTCGGCGCCGCAGTCGGCCAGGCTCTGGCGGACGGCGTCCAGCGCGCTGGGCGCGTCCTGGGCCGACAGGAACAGCTGGTGGACGGTGACGCCGTCGTCGTCGCTGTGGAAGGCGGGTGGGGAAGGCAGGTAGCTCATGTTCGAAGATCCTTTTGAGTTTGAGGACCGTCGGACCGCGCAACGAAAAAGCCCCGCTCCTTTCGGAGGCGGGGCTTTTTCGGATCTCGTGATCCTTCGGCTTGGTTTTCCAGGGAGGTCCCTAGTCTGCGCGCCGTCTTTGCCCCGTCCTGACAGGCACGGTTTTAATCTGGTTCATCTTCGACATCATGGCGCACCACATCGCGACGCCGGCCGAGAGGCCAGTCGTAAAGAGCGCGATGGTAATCAGGTGCGAGGGCATGGAGTCGGAATGGGTCCAGGTAGGCTTGCAGGTCAACAGGTAACGCTTGCCGACCCGCCGCGCAAGCTCTTGCCGCGCGGCGGGCCAAAATGCCTCATCTTGGGCAAGAATTAGGCGAGTTCGATCGCCATGGCCGTGGCCTCGCCGCCGCCGATGCACAGGGAAGCCAGGCCGCGCTTGGCCTTGCGGGCCTGAAGCGCCGAGATCAGCGTGCACAGAATGCGGGCGCCGGACGCGCCGATCGGGTGGCCCAAGGCGCAGGCGCCGCCGTTGACGTTCAGCTTGTCGTCCGGAATGCTCAGCTCCTTCCGGGCGATCATGGCCACCACGGCGAAGGCCTCGTTGACCTCGAAGAGGTCGACGTCGGCGACGCTCCAGCCGGCGCGGTCCAGCGCCTTCCGCATCGCCGGCACCGGGGCGGTGGTGAAGAGGCCCGGCTCGTGGGCGTGGGCGGCGTGGCTGACGACGGTGGCGACCACCGGCAGGCCCAGGGCCTGGGCGACGCTCTTGCGGGTCATGACCAGGGCGGCGGCGCCGTCGCTGATCGAGCTGGAGTTGGCGGCCGTGATCGCCCCGTCGCGCGAGAAGGCCGGGCGCAGGGTGGGGATCTTGGCCGGATCGGCCTTCAGCGGCTGCTCGTCCTTGTCGATGGTCTCCGTACCCTTGCGGGTGGTGACCGTCACCGGCGCGATCTCGGCGGCGAAGGCGCCGCTCTCGACGGCGGCCTTGGCCTTGAGAAGGCCCTTGGTCGCGTAGTCGTCCATGGCCTCGCGGGTGAACTGGTAGTCGGCGGCGGTGTCCTCGGCGAAGGCGCCCATCAGCTTGCCGGGGCTGTAGGCGTCCTCCAGGCCGTCGAGGTACATCGAATCCCAGATCTGGTCGTGGCCGATGCGGGCCCCGCCGCGATGCTTGGCCATCAGGTAGGGCGCGAGCGTCATGCTCTCCATGCCGCCGGCGACGATGACGTCGGCGCTGCCGGCCAGCAGGGCGTCGTGGGCCATGATGGCGGCCTGCATGCCGCTGCCGCACATCTTGTTGACGGTCGTGGCCTCGACCGACTTGGGCAGGCCCGCGCCCAGGGCGGCCTGGCGGGCCGGCGCCTGGCCAAGACCAGCCGGCAGAACGCAGCCCATGATGATCTGGTCGACCTTGTCGCCGGCCAGGCCCGCGCGCTCCAGGGCGGCCTTGACGGCCGTCGCGCCCAGTTCGGTGGCCTTCACCCCGCCCAGCGCGCCCTGGAAGCCGCCCATCGGCGTGCGGGCGAAGCTGACGATCACCACAGGATCGGCGCGATTGGACATGGACGAACTCCCGATACGTTTATTTTGCGGTGGAATAGGCCCTCTATCGGCCCGCTTGCGCAAGTGTCTTGCGTATGCGTTCGACGCAAGAAGCGGCCGGCGGCGGAAGGGCGGCTCCCGTCGTCGGCCGGAAAGTCGAGCAATGAACCGAGAGAGTCAATTGCGATAAAAAACTTACTCGAGTTCGTACTGAAAAGCAACGGCCCTTGCATTCCCTCGCGGAACGCCGCACCTTCGCCCTATGGGCCGCACCGCCGACTATAGCCAGCAACGCTGCGCCATCGCCGCCACCCTCGAGGTCGTCGGCGATCCCTGGACCCTGCTGATCCTGCGCGACGCCTTCCAGGGCGTGCGGCGCTTCGAGCAGTGGCAGGAACGCCTGGGCGTGGCGCGCAACGTGCTGGCCGCGCGGCTCAAGAGCCTGGTCGGTTACGGGGTGATGGAGACGCGCCGCTATTCGGAGCGCCCGCCGCGCCACGAGTATGTGCTGACCGCCAAGGGGCGCGACCTGTCGAACGTGCTGCTGACCATGGCCGAGTGGGGCGACCGCCATGTCTATGGCGTGGGCAATGGCCCGGTGCACTTCGTGCACAAGGCCTGCGGCTGCGACTTCCACCCCAAGCTGGCCTGCGAGGCTTGCGGCCAGGTGGTCGACGGCCGCGACCTGTCCCGGGTGATCCACGACGACCCCGGCCCCACGGTGGCGCAGGCGCTCGAGGCCGTCGCGGTGAAGGTGGCGGCGGAATAGGGCCTAGGCGCCCTCCGCCTCGCGCAGGCTCTTGGGGCGCATGTCGGTCCAGACGTTCTGGATGAACTCGAGGCACTGGCTCTTGGTCCCGCTGAAGCCGGCGCTCTGCCAGCCCAGCGGCAGATCGCGGCCGGCCGGCCAGATGGAATACTGCTCCTCGTGGTTCACGACCACGGTGTAGAGCGTGTTGTCTTCGTCGCCTTCGTACATCGTCCCCGCCTTGCATGCATTGGATGAGGCGCGAGGCTTGGTCGTAGCGAGGGTCGCTGTCAATCGCGCAGGTGGAGCTTGCGTGGTGCGCGCCGTCAGGTTGCGCGCGGCGTGCGGTTGCCTGGGGGTAATCGGCGGGCGTCCACAGCCAAGTTAACGGCAAGGCTTGAAGCGCCGGAACGCGCGCGAAACGAATCAGGACCGAATCGCTGACACGGTCCGATTCGGGATTTGTTCCCTACAAGCTATTGTAGCTTAACGCCGGTTAACCACAATGGCGTTCCCCGAGCGGCGTTTGGCGAGCGCGGTCAGTCGACGTCGGCGGGGCAGGTGGCGGCCAGGCGCTTGGCGCTCATCACGCCGGCGATGGGCAGGCCGTTGATGGTCTTCATCTTCACGTCGAGCTTGAAGCTCTCGGGGGTGTAGCTGCCCTTGGCGCTGACCGGGGCCACGCGGCCCTTCTTGTCGGTCCACGTGCCCTTCAGGGCGATCTTGCCGTCGTCGACCTGGTTGGTGGTGTAGTCGCACTTGTAGCGGCGGGTGCAGATGCCCTTGGAGAACTGGGCGGCGTCGGCCGGCTTGATGCACTTGTCCTCGCTGCCGGCGGGGATGATGCCGATCCGGTAGCTGTATTCCCAGTGGCCGGGCAGAATCGTCGCCTTCGGGGCGGCGGCCGTCGCCGGCGCGGTCACGGCGAATCCCACGGCCAGGGCGGCCAGGGAAGCGGCGAGGGCGGGGGCGGCGAGGGCGATGGAACGCATGCGGTCGAACTCCTTCATGGCCGCGTATATAAGGAGCCGCAGATGAACCGCGATTGAAGGCGGGGAGATGGCGGGCGTTCAAGCCCATGCGCCTTGACTCCGGCGGGCTCCATCGCCTATATCGCCCCCTCTCGCGCGGCGGACCTGTCCGGAAGCGCGCCTGACATTATGTTCGCGGGGCCTTCGGCTTCGCCTAGCCCAAGGTACTCGTCATGTCGCGCCGTTGCGAACTCACGGGCGTCGGTCCGATGATCGGCCACAACGTGAGCCACTCGAACATCAAGACCAAGCGCCGGTTCCTGCCGGCTCTGTCGCCTGCCACGCTGCAGTCGGAATCGCTGGGTCAATCCTTCAAGCTGCGTATCAGCAACGCCGCTCTGCGCACCCTGGACTTCAAGGGCGGCCTGGACGTGTTCCTGCTGGGCGCCAAGGACGAGCAGCTGTCGCCGCGCGCCCTGAAGATCAAGGCCCAGGTGAAGGCCAAGGCCAAGGCCGCCGCGCAGGCCGCCTAAGCCTTTCGACCCTCCAGTCCTCAGGATTGGCGGTCGAACACGAAAAGCCCGCCAGGTTCGCCTGGCGGGCTTTTTCGCGTTTCACTCCTGGGCCCTCTCTCAAAGAGAGAGGGAGGGGCCCGCCGCGAAGCGGTGGGAGGGTGAGAGGTAACAAACTCTCCGGATAGGGCGTCTGGGAGGGTGGGCTTTCCCCCTGCCTTGTCTCCAGGGCGTCGCTTCTGCGGAGGGGGTGCAGCTGGAGGTTTCGAGGTCTGCCGGCCAGCGGTGAAACCTCTCACCCTCCCACGCCTTCGGCGCGGGCCCCTCCCTCTCTCAAGGAGAGAGGGAAGCAAAAAGCCGCCGTCGCGGGGCGACGGCGGCTCTTGAAGCCTTGGAAGGGCTGGGCGCCTTAGCGGGCGGCCATTTCCAGAGGCTTGGCCGGGTTGGCGGCGTTGTAGGCGATCAGGTCGGCGTTGCCGAGCTTGGTCACGGCGTCGTTGACCGACGAGCGGACGCAGGCCGGGTACAGGTACATGGCCAGCGACTCGCCGCGGACGTCCTGCCAGCAGACGGTCGAGGCGGCCTTGACGATGTCGGCGCGGACGTCGGCGGCGGCGCGGCCGGCGACCTTGACGCGGACTTCGGCGGCGCCGGCCGGAGCGGCGGCCAGCAGGGCCAGGGCGGAGAGAGCGAGAGCGGCGGAGCGGATCATGGATGGGATTCCGGGTCGGGCGGCGCCTTAAGCGCACGGTTCAGATCGACCGCTTCCCGACGCGTTCCTCCGGCGACTGGTCCAGGATCTCGCCCGCTCTGTCGCCGGAGAACAGCCTTAGCTCATCGCTGATCAGTTATCAACAGTCATGTTGTCGCAACTTTCGGGCGAAGTCATTGATTTCACGCGCTTGTTACCGGTGTCATGATCTGCGCTCCAGGCAAGCAAAAGCCCGCGGAGCGGGGGCTCCGCGGGCTCTGGTCCCGATGGGCTAAGGCGTAGAAGCGCTTAGCGGGCCGAGGCGGTCTTGATCAGACCGTTCGGGCGCCATTGGGTCTTGTCGTAGGCGGTCAGGGTCGGGCTGCCGACCTTTTCGACGGCGGCGCGGGCCACGTCGCGGATGCAGTAGGGCAGCACGTCGGCGCCGTAGGTGGTCGAGCCGTTGTCTTCCTGGCACACCGAGGTGGCGGCCTTGACGATGTCGGCGTGCACGGCGGCGGTGGTGCGGCCGGCGACCTTCACGGTGACTTCACCGGCGAAAGCGGCGGGGGCGCTCAGGAGAGCGATGGCCGAAGCGGCCAGAACAAACACACGTTGCATTTCAGTCATTCCGGAAAGGGGGTTGGGATCAACCTCCTCCCGATGCGTTCCTCTGACGGCCGACCGGATCTCGCCAGTTCGTCGCCGTCACGAACTAGATAGTGCTGACAGCGTTGTCATATCAAGCGCCTTTTTGGCTCCCGGTGTCAATTTTTTACGACGCCGGCGAACGTTGCGTGCGCAAAAGGCAGTCTGTGCAGCAAATAAGCGCCTCGAAACCCATTAGTTTCAGGTGAAATTATCCCAGTCTAAGGTTTGAGTGCGCGACGCTGGACCCGACTTCGGGCGATCGGCGGGAAGGTCCTGGCCCCGATGGCGGCGCTGAGCGGCAGGGCCGCCCAACGGGCGATCCGAGGCCATCGGACGGAAGGCGCGATCAGCCGCTGTTGCCATCGCGCCACAGCGACCAGTCGGTTTCGGCGATGATTCCGGGGGAAGGGAGCGCAGCCCGGCCTTGCGCGGCGCTATGGCTAGCGGAAGGTGCGCTTCCGGCGGCGCCAGGCCCAGGTCGCCAGGCAGATGACGGCCACCAGCACGCTCATGATCAGCAGGCGGGTCGGGAAGTGACGGAGGGCCTCGACGAAGCCGTCGTCGGTGACGTCGAACAGGAATTGTCCGCCTAGGATCGGCAGGGCCAGAAGCGGATAGTTCGACAGGTTCCAGCGCATGGGACCACCCTAGCGCGCGCCACAACCCTGGCAAGAGGCGGCGGCGCGCGGGGTCAGCGGCGCTTCTTCTTTGGCGGCGCGGGCGGCGGCGCGGGCTGGGGCGGCGGCGGGGTCCAGTCGAAGGCCAGCAGCAGGGTGCGCTGGTTCATCGAACCGCCGTTGTCGTCCGACAGCAGATAGATCCGCGTGGCGCCGTTGGGGCCGGCGGCCAGGGCGATCCCCTCGAAATTGTCGCGCGTGACCTGGCCGTCCAGCATCAAGGTGGCCAGCGGGTATTGCTTGGCCGCCGGCAGCAGCGGGTCGGGCAGGAACCGCACCTGAGCGCGCCAGCCGCGCACGGGGTCGTAGGCCCGGTGCAGGGTGGCCAGCGCCTTGCCCTGGAAGGCGGCGAAGCCCGACAGGCCCCAGGTGAAGTCGTTGGGCGTCTGCGGGGCGATCGACTGGCA
The DNA here is from genome assembly GCF_003094615.1 of Caulobacter radicis. Classification (GTDB taxonomy): domain Bacteria; phylum Pseudomonadota; class Alphaproteobacteria; order Caulobacterales; family Caulobacteraceae; genus Caulobacter; species Caulobacter radicis. The sequence goes on from NZ_QDKO01000032.1 coordinate 286,442, forward strand.
GCTGGCCGACAGCCGGCACAACCAGGCCTCGCCCTCCTCGCCGCCGACGAGATAGGCGTCGGGGCCGGCGGCCGGATAGGCGGTGATCGCCTCCATGCCCTCGTTGTCGGGGAAGACGGTGGCGGGCTTGGGCGCGACCGCCGGCCGGCTCCACTGGCCGTCGGCGCCGACGGCGTAGCGCCAGATGCGATGATCGCGCTCGAAGCTGACCAGGCGTTCGCCGTTCGGCAGGCGGGTCAGCCCCTCGGCGTCGCCTTCGGTCTTGCCGCGCAGGCCCTCGCCGTCGACGCCCAGCAGGGGCGACAGCTTTCCATTCGTCAGGCCGACCAGGCGTCCGTTGGCGTCGAGCTGGAGCTTGGCCGAGAAGCGGTCGCCGTCGTCGGTGATCGCTTCCAGGCCGTTGTCGTCGGTGAGGATCAGGTCCGACAGGCCGTGCAGGCGGCTGGTGTCGGCGCTGGTGACGTGGATGCCGCCGGCATAGACGAAGCGGCCGACGGCCGTCTGGCTGGCGTCCGAGGCGTTCAGCGGCACGGGCGCGACCGTCAGGCCGATCTCCGGCCCGACCTTGACCGGCGCGGCGGGCAGCACGACGGGCGGCGGCGGGGCCGGCTTGGGCCCGCACTGGGCCAGCATGCCGCCGGCCAGGCCAAGGACGAGCAGGCTGCGCAGTCCGATCACGCCGGAACCTTGCGCGCGGCCTTGGGAGCCTGGGGCACGACGGTGGGCGGCGGCGGCAGCAGGCCGCGGGCGCGCACGGCGGTGCGCGGCTCCTCGTCGAACAGTGCGGCCAACTGCTCGACCAGCACCCCGCCCAGCTGCTCGACGTCGACGATGGTGACGGCGCGGCGGTAGTAGCGGGTCACGTCGTGGCCGATGCCGATGGCGATCAGCTCGACCGGGCTCTTGCCCTCGATCTCGGCGATGACCTGCCGCAAATGCCGCTCCAGATAGTGGCCCGAATTGACGCTCAGGGTGGAGTCGTCCACCGGGGCGCCGTCGGAAATCACCATCAGAATGCGGCGGGCTTCGGGCCGGCCGATGATCCGCTGGTGCGCCCACATCAGGGCCTCGCCGTCGATGTTCTCCTTCAGGAGACCCTCGCGCATCATCAGGCCCAGGTTCTTGCGAGCCCGGCGCCAGGGCGCATCGGCGGCCTTGTAGACGATGTGGCGCAGGTCGTTCAGGCGGCCGGGCGAGGGCGGCTTGCCGGCCTTGATCCACTCGTCGCGGCTGGTTCCGCCCTTCCAGGCGCGGGTCGTGAAGCCCAGCACCTCGGTCTTGACGCCGCAGCGTTCCAGCGTGCGCGCCAGGATGTCGGCGCAGACGGCGGCGACCATGATCGGGCGGCCGCGCATCGAGCCGGAATTGTCGATCAGCAGGGTCACGACCGTGTCGCGGAACTCCTGGTCCTCCTCCTGCTTGAAGGACAGCGGCGCGGTGGGGTCGATGATCACCCGCGTCAGGCGGGCCACATCGAGCATCCCTTCCTCGAGGTCGAAGGTCCAGGCGCGGTTCTGCTGGGCCAGCAGGCGGCGTTGCAGCTTGTTGGCCAGGCGCGAGACGACGCTGGAGAGGGCCGACAGCTGCTGGTCGAGATAGGCGCGCAGGCGGGTCAGCTCGTCCGGATCGCAGAGCTCCTCGGCCGAGACCACCTCGTCATAGGCCGTGGTGAACACCTTGTAGGCCGGCTCGCCGCCCTTGTCGGCCGACGGATCGGGACGGGCGGGCTTGGCGCCGTCGCCCATGTCGGGCGTCTCTTCGCTGTCCTGGGCCTCGCCTTCCTGGTCGGACTGGACGATCTCCTCGTCGCCGGCCTGGCTCTCGCGGTCGGAGGCCTCGCTTTCCTGCGGCGAAGAGCCGTCGGTCTGCTCGCCCTCGCCGTCGCCCTGATCGTCGTCGGCGGTGTCGGTGGGGTTTTCGTCGTCGCCCTCGTCTTCGTCCGAGCTTTCGGTGGCGTCGTTGACGTCGTCCCCTAGGTCGAGGTCGCGCAGGATCTGGCGGGTGACCTTGGCGAAGGCGGCCTGGTCGTCGACGGCGGCGGCCAGGCGGTCGAGGTCCTTGCCGGCCTTGCTCTCGATGTCGGCGCGCAGGATCTCGACCAGGGCTTTCGCGCCATCGGGCGGGGCGTCGCCGGTCAGGCGTTCGCGCACCATCAGGCCCAGGATCTCGGCCATGGGGGCGTTGTTGCGGTCGAAGGCGACGGCGCGGGTCAGGCCCTGCTTTTCCAGCCGGGTCTCCAGCACCGTGGTCAGGTTGGCGCGCACCCCGCCCAGCGCATTGGCGCCTATGGCTTCGATGCGGGCCTGCTCCAGCGACTCGTAGATCGCCTGGGCGTCGGGCGCGGCCGGACGAGAGCGGGCATGGGTCGACGGGTCGTGGTGGGCCAGGCGCAGGGCGATCTGGTCGGCCATGCCGCGCAGGCGGGCGGCGTCCGGGCCGGACAGGTCGCGCGGCGGATGCGGCAGCACCGCGCGGTTGCCTACGAGGCCCGGCGACTCGCCGGAGAACACGATCTCGAGGTCCGGCGTCTCGGCGAGCGAGCGGGCGGCGTGCGCCAGGGCGCGCTTGAAGGGTTCGGTCGGGTTCTCGGGCTTGGCGGCCATGGCTTTGGAGTTAGCGGCGCGGGCCGGCGAACACAAGGAACGACGCGCGCCAAGGCGACGTTGATCCGATGAAGCCTGCATCACGCGGGCCCTGTGCAAGGAGCTTACCCATGCTGAAATGGGCTCTGATCTTCGCCGTGGTGGCCATCATCGCCGGCGCGCTCGGTTTCACCGGCATCGCGGGCGCCGCGGCCGGCGTGGCCAAGATCCTGTTCTTCCTGTTCCTGGTGGTGTTCGTGGTCGTGCTGGTGCTCGGCCTGGGCGTCTTCAAGGGCGTGACGGGGAAATGATCCTGGCCACAAGGAACCTCCCCCTGTGGGGGAGGTGATCGCGAAGCGATCGGTGGGGGGAGTGATTGCTTAGTCGTCCGTCTTCTCGGCGGTTGAAACCGTCCCCCCCACCGGCCTGCGGCCGCCTCCCCCAGAGGGGGAGGTTCTCCTCCGGCCTACTTCCAGCCCTTCCCCTGCGCCTCGACCAGCGCCACCAGGTCCCCCATCGCCAGGTTGACGTCGGCCAGGTGCAGGCCCCAGGCCTTCAGCGGCGAGCCCAGCACCATCAGGTCGCCGGGGATGTCGTCGACGCGCGGGTCGGCCGGAACGCCGTGGACCTTGATGGCCAGGTAGTCGTAGGGGCCGCTCGCGGCGCATTCGGCGGTCACCAGGCCCGGCGTCGAGACGAAGGTAGTGGTCACGTCCTTGCCCTTGATCCAGGGCGTCTTGCGCGGCGCGCCGGCGATGGTCCTGTCGCTGAAATAGCTGTGCAGCGGCGCTTCGCCGCCGGCCAGGGCGGCCGGGTTGACGCAGGCCGCGCGCTTGGCGCCCTCCGCCTTGCCGAAGAAGGCCGGCTCGGCCGGCGGGCTGGAGGCGCGGAACGACACGTAGGAGACGATGCAGCCCACTTGGCCCGGCTTGCGGCACATCTTGATCCCGCCATAGGCGTCGGTCGCCGGATCGATGGGCGTGTTCATGCCGATGATCAGGGCCGAGACCAGCTGCTTCTGGACCGGCTTGCCGTCGATCTCCTCGGCCAGCAGGCGCAGCAGCACGCGCGAGCCCTGCGAGTGGCCGATCAGCACGACGCCGCGCCCGCCGTTGTCGCGGGCCAGGTAGTCCTTCCAGGCGTCCAGCACGTCATTGTAGGCCAGGGCCTCGTCGCCCGGGGAGGCCTTGCCCTGCATCACCTGGCGCAGGGCCGCCAGGGTCACCTGCCGGTACATCGGCGCGAAGGTGCGACAGACCTGGCCGAAGCGCGCGAACTGCTGCTCGGCGACGATGGTCTCGGCCGGGTCGATGGTCATGTCGCTGTTGCCGCCGGGATCGGTCGACACCGTCGGATAGACGTAGAAGCAGTCGATCGGGGCCTTCGGATCGGCTTTGAAGGGCTCGACCCTGGTCGCGCCGTCGGCGGCGACGATCGTGGCGGTCTGGTCCTGGGCGCAGGCGTCCTGGCGGCCCGGACGACACAGCCAGGAGGAGTCCTGCGTGTAGTCGTTCCTGGGCTGAGGACCCGTCGGCGCCGGCTGGGCGCAAGCCGTTCCGGCCAGCCCCATCGAGACCGCCAGCGCGGCCCAGATCGTCTTGTGCATTTCCATCCCCTCACGGGCCGAACGGCCGTTTGGCCGGGAGGATGGCTTGGGAGGAGGAGAAGGGGAAGTCGAAGTTCTCTCCTCCCCCGTGAAACGGGGGAGGGGGACCGCGAAGCGGTGGAGGGGGCGAGACTGGGCTCTGTGCCGGCTGTCGCCCCCTCCGTCACGGCGCTGATAGCGCCGCGCCACCTCCCCCGTTTTACGGGGGAGGAGCAGGAGGCCAGCCCGTCAGATCAGAGCCCCGGCACGATCGCCTTCAACCGCGCCTCGCCGGTTGGGGCGTCGTGATGCGGCGGGCCGCCATTGGGGAAGCCGCCGGGCGGCGGGCCGGGCGGGCGGCCGTTCATGCCGCCATTGGGCATGCCTTGAGGAGGCGGACCCATGCCGCTGGGCGGGGGTCCCATCCCTCCAGGCGGCGTACCGCCAGGACCCATCCCCGCGTCGTCCTTCCAGTCGGCGGCGGGATCGACGCCCAGGATCAGGGCCAGCACATAGCCATCCTTGGCTTCCCTGACACTGGCGACCATGGCCTCGCCGCCCTGCAGGGCGATGCCGTCCTGGCGGTTGAACATGTCGCGCGCCCGGGGGCGTTTGTAGGCCGGGAGGTTCTCGTAGAGGAACTCCGACAGGGCGTCTGGCACGAACAGCTGGGCGGTCAGGGCGGTGCGCTCGTTCAGGTGCACCTTGATGTGGATGTGCGGGGTGCGGCCCTCGTACCAGCCTGGCCAGATGGTCCTGAAGGCGACCTTGCCGGCGGCGTCGGTGGTCTGGGCGCCGCGCAGGAAGGTCGCTCCCTTGGCGGCCGCCTGGTGGTCGTCGCCCTGGCCCTCGTAGCCGGAATAGATGCCTTGCGCGTCGCAATGCCAGATGTCGACCCGCGCCCCCTTCAGCGGCCGGCAGGCGCCGTCGACGACGGTCAGGGCCACGGTGACGGGGGCGCCTTTCTTGCCTTCGGTGATGTCGGCGCGATCGAGCTTGGGGTCGAACCAGTAGGGCCCCTGGGTGACCTGGGGCGTCAGGGCGCAGACGTTTTCGGCGGCGGCGACCGGGCGCGCCGAGGCGGCGATGGCGGCGAACGGCGCGGCGCCGGCCAGGGCCAGCAGGCCTCGACGGCTGGGGGAAACGGGCGAGGGCATCGGGACTCCGAAACGTGAGCCGCCCTTGTGGCCGGGCGATCCTGCCGGCGTATGTCGAGGTCTTGCGGGTTTGCAATGGTGGGCGCCGCATGTGGGGCGGCGACTGCGCGGAACCTCCCCCCGTGGGGGAGGCGATCGCGAAGCGATCGGTGGGGGGAAGTCGGTGGGAAGCCGGCCGGTGTCTCGGAAGCTGAAAACGGCCCCCCACCGGCCTTCGGCCGCCTCCCCCACAGGGGGAGGTTCCTATTGGCGGACTACAGATACTTCGTCAGACTCAGCGACGAGAGCGTGCTGATCATCGAGTACATGGCCTCCAGCTGGGTCTCGTACTGGGTGGCCAGAACCGCCGTCTCGGCTAGGTCGGCGTCTTTCAGGTTGGAGGCCAGGGTGTCGATGCTCTCGATCTTGGCCTCGTTGCGCTCGATCAGGCGGTCGAGGGTGGAGGCCTGGATCGAGACCTGCTCCTGCAACGAGCCGATGCCGGTCAGGGCCTCGCCGGCCAGGTCGTAGGCGGCCGAGACCACGTCGCTGTCGTCGGGCGAGGCGATGATCATCGAAAGGGCGCGGGCCAGCTTCTCGAACGCCGCCGAGCCGCCGGAGACCGACAGGCCGATGGTCTGGCCGTCGGTGGTGGTGAAGGTCCGCGTGGCAGACGAGCCCTGGTAATAGTCGGCGTCGACGCCGGCGGAGGGATCCCAGTCGACGTCGCTGAAGTCGGCGGCGGCCGTGTCGCCCGCCGTGCCCGAGAACAGGTAGGTCCCGCCCGAGGTGCTGTTCATCAGCGCCTGCAGGTCAGTGAGCCAGTTGGTGGCGTACTGGGCGGTGGTGGCCGAGTCGATCGTGGTGCTCGAGATCATCGAGGCCAGCTGGGTCTTGATGGTGGTGGCGAGGTCGGCGATGTCGCCCAGGGCCGAGTAGGCGGCGTTGACATAGGCGGTGGCGGTCTGGGCGGCGGCGTTCTCGGCCGTGAGGGCCGTGCTCTGGCTGGACAGGCGCAGCAGGCTGCCGGTGTTGCTGCCCAGGCCCCCGTAGGTGGTGGATTTCAGGCCAGAGGCGGTCTGGGCCTGCTGGTCGGCGAGCTTGGCCTGCACCTTGAGGCTGGCGGCCAGCATGGTCGTGGAGTGACCGAAGGTGGCGATGCGGCTGATCATGGTCAGTTCACCATCTGGATCAGGGTGTCGAACAGCTCCTGCACCATCGAGACGAGCTGGGCGTTGGCCTCGTACTGCGACTGGTAGGTGGTCAGCAGGGCCAGTTCCTCGTCGACATTGACGGCGGTGGTGTTCTGCAGCCGCGTGGTCGCCGCCTCGTAGGTCGACAGGGCGCTGGCGGCGCTGGACGAGGCGTTGGAGACGAGGGTGGCCGCGCCGGAAACGAAGCTTGAGGCATAGGACGACAGGCTGACGGTCTTGGCGGCCTGGTCGCCGGCGGCGGCGAAGCTCAGCGTTCCCGACAGCATCGACGACAGCTTGTCGATCGTGGCGCTGTCGGAGGTCGACAGGGCGCGGTCGCCCACGGCCAGGGTGACGGAGGTGTCGAGGGCGGCCGTGGCCAGCAGGCTGTAGTCGCCCGACAGCTTGGACGAGACGGCGATGTCGGCGGCGGTCGACCCCGAGAACAGGTCGTTGAAGCCGAAATAGTCCGAGAAGCCCTGCGCCGATGCGCCCACCGCCGCGCCGATGTCGCCCAGGGCGACGCCGTTGGCGCTGTCGTCGGCGGTGATCGACAGCTTGCCGTCCGAGCCGATGCTGGCCGACAGGCCGTCGACGGCGTCGAGCGCGCTGACGAGATCGGCCAGGGTCGAATAGGCCGACAGGTCGATGTCCTGGGTCGAGACCGTCGAGCCGCTGGAATCGACCACGGCCACCCGCAGCGCGCCGGTCGCCGAGAAGGCGTCGGAGCCGGAGACGGCCTGGGCGCTGGTCAGGGCGTTGGGCGCGGGCGTGGCCGAGCCGGCGTTGCTGATGGCGTTGACCTGGGCGATCAGGGTCGAGGCCAGGGCGTCAAGCTCGGCCTGCTCGTCCACCAGCGTCTTGTCGCGCAGGCTGACCAGCGCGCCCAGCTGGCCGGAGTCGAGGCTTGCGGTGACGTCCTTGCCGTTCAGCGTGATCCCCGAGATCGAGGTCGGATAGACGCTGGTCGAGGAAAGCGCGCTGGAGGCGGTGTACGAAAGCTTGGCGGCCGTCGTGCCCAAGAGCTGGTCGCCGCCTGTGGTGTAGACCACCAGCCGGTTGTCCGAGGTGGTGTAGCTGCTGACCCCGATCAGGCCCGACAGGGTGGTCAGGGCCGCGTCGCGCTGGTCCTGCAGGGCGGTGACGTCGCCGCCCTGGGCGGTGACCGAGACGATCTGGTCGTTCAGCGAGGCCAGGGTCGAGAGCGTCGAGTTGATGGTGTCGACCGTGATGGCGATCTCGGCGTTGGCCTGGGTGCGCAGGTCCTGGATCGAGGCCGACAGGCTGCTGATCCCCGCGGCCAGGTCGGACGCGGCCGAGACCGTCGCGGCCTTGGCCGTGTCGCTGTCGGCGCTGGCCGACAGGGCGGTCAGGGCGCTGGAAAAGGCGTCGAGCAGGCTGGAGAGATCATCGCCGCTGTCCACCGAGCCGAGGGCGGCGTCGTAGGACTGCATGTAGATGTCGATCGTGGAGGCATAGCCCGAGACGGCCGCCGTCTTGACCACGGTCTTGGCCAGATAGGTGTCGGCCGCCCGCTGCACGGTGGCGCTGGAGGCCGAGTTGAGGGCCGTGGTCGCCGTCGTGCTGACCGTCTTCTTGCTGTAGGTCAGGTCGTCGGCGTTGGCCACGTTGGCGTTGGCCACCGCGATCTGCATCTGGGCGGTCGACAGGGCCGACGAGGCCGAGCTGATGATCGACGACAGCGACATCGGCGTCAGTCCTTGCGGCGACGGTGGTCGCGCAGCGACGCCACCCCGCCGCGATAGCCGGCCTGGGCGTTGAGGCCGCGGTTCACCGCCTGGATGCGCACGCGCTCCTGGGCCATCTCGGTCTCCAGGGTCGCCATACGGTCTTCCAGCGTCGCCTGCACCTCGTGCAGGTTCGACAGCATGAGCAGGCGCTGGTCGTCCGAAAGGGCCGAGAGGCCGTCGGCGATGCTGCGGGCCAGGGCGCGGGCCTCCTCGACCGACGAGACCACGGGCGTCTTGGGATCGCGGCGGGCCTTCTGGGCGCGGGTGTGCAGGCGTTCGATCGTGCCCATGACGCTCACCGGACCGCCTGGATCAGGGTGTCGAACATGTCGCTGGTGGCGCTGATCACCTGCGAGGCGGCCGAATAGGCCTGCTGGGCGATGATCATCTTGTTGAACTCGGTCGCTGTGTCGGTGGTCGAGCCCTCCAGCGCGCTGGCCACCAGGCTGCCGGCGTTGCCTTCGCCGGGCAGGTTCAGGTGCACCTGGCCGGCGGCGGTGTTCTCGTCATAGACCGTGCCCGAGACGTGGGTCAGGCCGTTGGGGTTGCTGAAGGTGGCGACCGGGATCTGGTAGATCGCCAGGCTGACCCCGTTGTCGAAATTGGCCGTGACCAGGCCGCTTTCGTCGATGCTGATCCCCGACAGCTCGCCGTAGTTGGCGCCGTCCTGCTCGAAGGTCGGGCTGATCGACAGGGTCGAGGAGGTCGAGGCGTACTGGGTCAGGCCGTCGGTGCCGCCCGTCGAGCCGAGGTCGAGCACGATGGCGCTGTCGGCCGCGCCGGTCGACAGGCCGGTGATGCTGATGTTGACCGGCGACGGGTCGGTGGTGGCCAAGCTGCCGTCGGAGTTGAAGGTCACCGTCACCGTGCTCGGGCTGATCGTGCCCGAGGTGGTCGTGCTGTCCTTGGTCAGGGTCGGGTCCGACAGGCTCAGCGACCAGGTGTTGTCGCCGGTCTTGGTCCAGGTCTGGCCGACGGTGTGGCTGACGCCCAGGGAGTCGATGACCTCCATGCTGGTGTCGAAGCTCTGGCCCGTCGTTGCGTCGGCCGGCAGGTTGGCGGCCATGCTCACCGTCGAGGTGGCCTTGGCCGTGCCGCTGATCGAGTCGAGGTTGATCGCCGACAGGCTGGTCAGGTCGCTGGTGTTGGACGCCAGGACGTTGCCGTCGGAGTCCGTCGGGTAGCCCATCAGGTAATAGCCTTCGCTATTGACCAGATAGCCGTTGGCGTCCGTCGAGAAGCTGCCGTTGCGGCTGTAGACGAGGTCGCTGCCGCTGTCGCCGGCGTTGGCCGCGACCACGAAATAGCCCGAGCCGTCGATGGCGATGTTGGTCGCCACGCTGGTCGAGGAGATGGCGCCGGTGACGTTCAGCGCCTGGTTGGTCTTGGCCACCACTGAGCTGGTCGAGGTGTTGGTGCCCATGGCGCCGCTGACCAGCGACTGGAACGACACTTCCGTCGTCTTGTAGGCGGTGGTCGAGGCGTTGGCGATGTTCTCGGAGATCGCCGACAGGGCGATGCTCTGGGCCGAAAGGCCCGAGACGGCGGTCGAGAGGGCGGAGGACAGGCTCATGCTCGCGGTCCCTATTCCGAGGCCGAGGCGAGCAACTGAACCTGGGTCAGCAGCGACGACATGTTGTCCGACATCGTCGTCAGCGTGTCGTTCATGTTGATCTGCTGCTCGAGCGACGAGTAGGTCGCCAGCTGGCTGGTGAACTCGGTCGGATCGGTGGGATCCAGCGGGTTCTGGTTGGTCAGCTGCGTCATCAGCAGCTTCAGGAAGTCGGTGGTGCCAAGCTGCAGCGTGCCGGACGAACTGCTCGAGCTCGTCGTGCTGGTGCTCGTCGCCGAGGAGACGGTGGTCATGGAGAAAGCCCTCCGGTGAAGTCGGTCCGGTCGCTCTGGGCGCCGATCGACGTGTTCAACGGAGGCTCCGCGCCGGATGGGGCGGATTATTTTTAGTTGGCCTGACCCCTCTCTCATCGAGAGAGGGAGGGGCCCATGGCGCAGCCATGGGAGGGTGAGAGGTTACGATGGGTGCGGTCGTTGCGCGCGTTCCTTAAGACTTGGAGCGCTGGCGCGAGCGTGGGTGGGTTTGCCGGCAAGCGATGAAACCTCTCACCCTCCCACCGCTTCGCGGCGGGCCCCTCCCTCTCTCAAAGAGAGAGGGGGCAGGGCGGTGAAAAAATAATCCGCCCCATCGTCGGCGGACGTCCCGTTCAACCCGTCGAAGCCAGGCCGTCAGAACGGCGGACAGCTTCCCGACCGGACTCTCCCCCGGGCGGACTCCAGACAGAGAACCGGACTAGAACATGCCAGTTATCTCCACCAACACGGCCGCCAACACCGCCCTGCGCTACCTGAACAACAATTCGGCCGCGCAGAGCGAATCCCTGGCGAAGCTGTCGAGCGGCTCGCGGATCGTCAGCGCGAAGGACGACGCCTCCGGCCTCGCCATCGCGACGTCCATGAACGCCGACATCACCGTGCTCAACCAGGCCGCCACCAACGTGACCAGCGGCACTTCGGTGCTGAACACCGCGGACGGCGCCCTGTCGAACATCGCCGACATCCTGCAGCGCATGAACTCCCTGACGGCCCAGGCCCAGTCGGGGACGTCGAGCACTGCCGACCTGTCGTACATCAGCGCCGAGTACGAGCAACTGACCGAGGAAATCAACGACATCGCCGAGACGACGACCTTCAACGGCGTCACTCTGCTCAACGGTGACAGCAACTACACCGAAGGCACCGGCGTCGATTTCATGGTCGGCACGTCCAGCACCGATGTCATCAAGGTCGAACTGGGTGAGGCCAACACCACGGGGCTGAACCTGACCGTCACCTCGATCACCTCCACCAGCGACGCCGTCGCTGCCATGGACGAGATCGACTCGGCGATCACGGCGGTCTCGAAAATGCGCGCCGACGTCGGCGCCACCCTGTCGCGCTTCGAGTTCCGCGGCGACGTGATCTCCACGTCGCTCGAGAACCTGGAGTCGGCGGCGTCGGCGATCACCGACGTGGACATCGCCGCCGAGCAGACCAACTTCACCAACGCCCAGACCCTGACCAGCGCAGCGATTTCGGCCCTCAGCCAGGCCAACTCGATGAGCCAGTCGCTTCTGAAGTTGCTGCAGTAGTCGCTCGTGTCGCGATGGCGGGGGCCTGGCTCCCGTCGTCCTGCAGACTGGCGGGGGAGCCTCTAAGGCTCTCCCGCCGACTTTCCGGACATTGCCATGACGACCACCAGCAGCGTCTCGACCTCGGGCTCGACGACCTATCTGACCGGCACGATCTCGGGGCTCGACACCGACTCCCTGATCGAGGCGGCCGTCGCCCAGAAGACCGCCCGCGCCGACACCATCGACGCCAAGGTCACGGCCAACGAGACCAAGATCGCCTCGTACCAGTCGCTGCAGACCCTGCTGCAGGCGATCTCGGATTCGATGACCGCGCTGGCGGGCACGACCTACAGCTCGGTCACGACGACCACCAACGCCTTCGACGAGAAGAGCGCCTATCTGACCGCCTCGGACGGCACGGACGCCACCTCGGTGATCGCCGTCGACGCCGACAGCGACGCGGTGGCCGCTTCCTACGAGATCACCGTCACCCAGCTGGCCAAGGCCATGAAAGCAGCCTCCACCGCCCAGACCTCGGGCACGGCGCTGGGCCTGTCGGGCGTGATGTCGGTGGGCGTCGACGGCGGGACCGCCGCCGAGATCACCGTCACCTCGACCATGACGGTCAGCGACATCGCCGCGGCGATCAACGCCAAGACCAGCACGACCGGCGTCACCGCCACCCTGATCACCAGCTCGACCGGCACGCGCCTGGTGATGTCGACCAGCGACACCAACCAGCAGATCGCCCTGTCGTCGGTGTCGGGCGACGACGTTGGGCTGTCGCTGGGCCTGACCGATAGCTCGGGCGCCTTCGCCAACGTGCTGCAGGCCGCCCAGCCCTCGATCGTCACCATCGACGGGGTCGAGATCGAGAGCGACGGCAACGAGCTGACCGACGTCATTCCCGGCCTGTCGATCTCGCTGCTGCAAGCCACCAGCGGCCAGACCATCACCCTCGACATCGAGGCCAACTACGACGACATCAAGACGGCGATCACCGACTTCATCGACGCCTACAACGCCCTGCGCGCCTTCGTGGTGACCAACCAGACGGTGGGCTCGGGCGGGGTGGTGGCCGACGACGCGGTGCTGTTCGCCGACGGCATACTGCGCGACGTCAATCGCCAGCTGAACGCGCTGCTGGGTGGCAAGTCGGGTTCGGATGACGAACTGACCGACCTGTCGGCCCTGGGCATCACGCTCAACAGCGCCAACCAGCTGGAGCTGTCGGACGAGACCTCGCTCGACAATCTGCTGCTGACCGACCTGTCCAGCGTCGCGGCCTTCTTCGAGACCAGGTTCGAGGCCAGCGACAGCAACCTCAAGCTTCTGAAGAACGACACCACCCTGTCCTACGACTTCGACCTGGAGGTCACGGTCACCGACGGGGCGATCTCCAGCGTGTCGGTGAACGGCGATAGCAGCCTGTTCACGATCTCGGGCAGCCGGATCATCGGCGCGACGGGGTCGATCTACGACGGCCTGTCCTTCGCCCTGGCCAGCCCGACCAGCGGCACGATCTCGGTGCAGATCACCCAGGGCTTCGCCAACCTGATCACCAGCCTGATGGGCGACTACGCCAACACCACGACCGGCGTGATCCAGCAGCGCATCAACACCCTCGACACGGTCAACAGCGACCTGACCGAACAGTCGGAGACCATCCGCGACAACGCGGAGACGTACCGCACCAAGCTGATCGCGAAATACTCGGCGATGGAGACAGAGCTCTACGCCGCCCAGATCCTTCAAGAGCAGATCAAGGCCATCCTCGGAGCCAGCAGCGATGACGACGACTAACAGCCAGGCGTTCAGCGCCTATGCGGCCTCGAGCCGCCTGACCGCCAGCCCGCGCGACGTGCTGGCCTCGGTGCACGAGGAGCTCTACCGGGCCATCGGCTCGGCAAAATTCGCCCACGAGCAGGGGCGGCTGGATCAAATGTGCCGCCACGCCATGCGCGCCACCCAGATCCTCACCGTGCTGTCGACGAGCCTGGATTTTTCGGCCGCCGGACCGGACGGCAAGACGTTGCGCAGCTTCTACCAGTACGTGCTCGACAGCATGGTTCGCGCCAGTCGTCGCAAAGATGTGTCGAATTCGTATCAAATCGTACTCGACTTGTTGCGCCCGTTCTGTAAAGAACTCCGTTCTGAAAAATAGAAATGTTCTCGCGTATCGTCATCGTGTCGGATAAATTCAGCAATGTATTTATCTGATATGTGGCACGCTGTTTGCCAATCTCATTGCGATACAGCGATGGAGGCGAGTAATCGCCATGGCGAATTCAGCGATGACTGTGACGGGCGAGTTCGGGCTGGCGGATGCACGGTCTGACGAAGACCTGTTCCTGGCCTGCCGCGAGGGCGACCAGGTGGCGTTCCGGGTGCTGGTCGACCGGCATCTGCGGATGGTGCGGCGGCTGGCCCTGAACGTCCTGGGCGACGTGCAGGAGGCCGAGGACGCGGCCCAGGAGGCATTTATTGCCGCCTGGCGCGCCCGCGAACGCTGGACTCCGGAGGCGCGGTTCTCGACCTGGCTGCACCGCATCGCGGTCAACAAGGCCATCGACCGTCGCCGCGTCCGCAAGGCCGTGCCGGAGAGCCAGGAGGTCATCACCCGCCTGGCCGACGCCGAGGTCCAGGGGCCGGCGCAAGCCGACGCCCTGGCCAGCCTCGAACGCTCGGAAGTCGCCGTGACCCTGCAGCAGGCCCTGGGCAAGCTGCCGGACACCCAGCGCCAGGCTTTGACTTTGTTCTATTTCGAAGAGCTCGAGGTCGGTAGAATCGCCGACGCCATGGGCTGTTCGGAACAGGCGGTCCGCTCGCTCCTGAAACGGGGCCGGCAGACCTTGAAGACGAGACTCCAGAGGCAGAAGAAGATCTGTGGCTATGGACCTGAAACTGTTCGAAGCGCGCCTGAAGGCGCTGGGCGCGGCGCTTGACCGCTGGCCCGAAGACGAGGCGGAGGCCGCGCTCCACCTGCTGACGACCTCGGAGGCGGCGCAGGACCTGTTCGCGCAAGTGACGGCCCAGGACATCGGCGTGTTCGACGAGCCCGGCGGCGACCTGTCTCCATTGGCCGACCGCATCGCCCGGAACCTCTGAGCAGCGCCGCGCCTTGAAGGCGTCGTGATCGGCGGGCCATCCTGGCTGTCGAAAGCGAGAATCTTCATGCTGCTTCGACGCCTTACGCTCGGCCTGACGCTGCTGGCCATGGCCGCGCCGCCGGCCTTCGCCGCTTCGGACCCGATCGATCCCCAGAAGGAATACTCGCCGGCCTACGACCGCTGCCTGAACAGCGGCGACGCCATCAAGGGCGTCACCGTGGCCATGGCCGGCTGTACCAACGAAGAACTCCAGAAACAGGACGCCCGCCTGAACCGCGCCTACAAGGCGGTGATGGCAAAGCGCTCGAAGGCCGAGCAGGCCAAGCTGCGAACCGTCCAGCGGGCCTGGATCAAGCGTCGCGACGCCGAATGCCAGGAAGACCTGACCGGCGGCACCATCGACATGCTCAACATCGGCGGCTGCCATCTCAGCATGACGACGATCCGGGCTGTGGAGCTGGAGCGGATGGCGAAGAAGCGCTGACCAGGAACCTCCCCCTGTGGGGGAGGCGATCGCGTAGCGATCGGTGGGGGAAGGTGTTGCAGGCTTCTGTCCGCCTAGAAAGCTGAAGCCGGCCCCCCACCGGCCTTCGGCCGCCTCCCCCACAGGGGGAGGTTCCATCGCGGCGCCTACGCAGAACCCCTTATGCGGCGTTCCCGAATTTACCCGCACGAAGAGTAGGGGGAATGTGCCGGCGTCGGGGCGGCGTCTTTCGCCCCCATTCCTTCGGGAGCCGTCTGATGCTGTCGCCCCTTCGCTTCGAGCCCGCCTACGCCCAGCCGGCCCTGCCGGTCGCCGCCGCCAGCGTCATCCGCTACGCCGCCGGCGAGGAGATCTTCGCCGAGGGCGACAGCGCCGACCACGTCTACGAGCTGGTCGAGGGCACGGTGCGCACGGGCCGGCTGCTGCGCGACGGCCGTCGCCAGATCGACGCCTTCCACTTCGCCGGCGAGGCTTTCGGCTTCGAGGCCGGGGAGGTGCGCCGCACCACGGCCGAGGCGGTCTGCGAGGTGACGGTCCGCATCGTGCGCCGCCGGGCGCTCAGCGACCTGGCCGCCCGCGACGGGCAGGTCGCCCGCCAGCTCTATCAACTGACCATATCGGGGTTGCAGCGCAGCCAGGACCACGTGCTGATGCTGGGCCGCCGCAGCGCCTGCGAGCGGGTGGCGGGCCTTCTGCTGCTGCTGGCCGACCGCACCGGCGAGGCGGCCTTCGACCTGCCGATGAGCCGCCAGGACATGGCCGACTATCTCGGCCTGACCATCGAGACGGTGTCGCGCACCCTGACCGGCTTCCTGCAGGAAGGCCTGATCGCCCTGCCGACCGTGCGCCACGTCGAGCTGCTGGACCGCGACGCGCTGGAAGCGCTCTGCGAATAGCAGAACGGCCTCCCCGCGGGGGCGGGAAGGCCGTTCGAACATCTGTGGCGAAACCCTCGTCCTTCGACGGGCTCAGGATGAGGGTCTTCTGGCGCCGAGTTCTGCCTTGGTCCTCACCCTGAGCTTGTCGAAGGGCGGGGACCAAGCATCAGGCCGCCGGCAGCTCGCCCATGGCGCTCTGCAGGTAGTTCTGCTCGCCCAGCGACTTTATCAGCGACAGCTGGGTTTCGAGGTAGTCGATGTGCTCCTCGGTGTCGTTGAGGATCTCGCGCAGCAGCTCGCGGCTGATGTAGTCGCGGGCCTGCTCGCACTGGACGATGCCCGGCACCAGCAGTTCGCGGTTGAACAGCTCGATCGACAGGTCGGCGGCCAGGCATTCCGGCACGGTCTCGCCGATCTTCAGCTTGTGCAGGTCCTGCAGGTTGGGCAGGCCCTCGAGGAAGAGGATGCGGTTGATCAGCTTGTCGGCGTGTTTCATCTCGCCGATCGATTCCTGGTAGACGATCTGGCCGAGGCGCTTGAAGCCCCAGTTGTCGTGCATGCGGGCGTGCAGGAAGTACTGGTTGACGGCCGTCAGCTCGTTGGTGAGCACAGCGTTCAGGACGCGGATAACGCCGGGATCGCCTTGCATGGCGGCCTCCTAAGGTTCGAGTTCGCCCGCACCCTTAGTCGGCTTTTTCAGCGCTTCAACAGTAATGTGTGCAAGTGTTTCGCAGCCTCACAGAAAAGCGTGAGAGTGCTTCGCGGTAACCTGAAATCGTCGACTTTGCGTCGCAGGAAGCCTTACTCGGCGGCGTAAGCCAGAGCTTCCTGGGCTTCCTGAATCATCTGGCGCATCTCGCAGACGCACTTGGCGCACTGGGCCTGGCAGCCCTTGTGGCGGAAGATCTCGGCCGGACGAGTCGCCCCCGCGTCGATCGCGGCGCGGACTTCACGCTGGCGGATGCCGTTACAATTGCAGACGTACAAGGAAGGAACGCCCTACCGAATGATTGTCATTCTCATCTAGCAGTTTTCCACCGGTTTGCAACTGACTCTCAGTCGAGTTCGCAGCGACCCGTCGTCGCGGGCGAGGATGGCGGGCCGCCAAAGTCGCGCTCGGCGTCAAATCGGCGTAAAGGCGGCGCATGACGCTCGACTGCCGCCTCTATCTGATCACCCCGCCGTCCCTGCCGGACCTGGCCGCCTTCGGTCGCCAACTGGCCCGCGCCCTGGAGGGCGGCGACGTGGCGGCCGTGCAGATCCGCCTCAAGGACGTGCCCGACGACGTCGTGGCCGCCGCCGTGCAGGCCCTGTCGCCGATCGCCCGCGCCCGCGACGTGGCGGTGGTCCTCAACGACCGTCCCGACCTGGCCGCCCGCCTCGACTGCGACGGCGTGCACGTGGGGCAGGGCGATACGCCCTACGCCGCGGCCCGCAAGCTGATGGGCAAGGACCGCATGGTCGGCGTCACCTGCCACGACAGCCGCCACCTGGCCATGGAGGCCGCCGAGGCCGGGGCTGACTACGTGGCCTTCGGGGCCTTCTTCCCGACCACGACCAAGGATGCGCCGATCGTCGCCGAGCCCGACATCCTGTCGATCTGGCAGGAGACGATGGAGGTTCCGTGCGTGGCCATCGGCGGCATCACCGCCGACAACGCCGCGGGCCTGGCCACCGCCGGCGCCGACTTCCTGGCCGTCTCGGGCGGGGTATGGGCCCATCCGGAAGGGCCCGACGCGGCCGTGGCGGCGCTGAACGCGGCCATCGCCCAGGGGCTCGCCGCGCGCGGCTGACACACCGCCGAACGCGCATAACGACGTTCTCTTGCCGTGGTTGTGGGAGAGGCATAGCGTCCTCCCCGCGAACGATAACGGGGAGGGACCGCCATGCAGAAGCGGCTCGTAGCGTGTTTGCTCAGCGTACCCATGCTGGTCATGGCCGACGTTCCGACGGCCGCCGAGACCTGGAAGCCGGCCCCCGGCGAGGCCAAGACCTTCTATGACGCCGATTTCCTGAGAGTGGACGAGAAGACCGGCCTGGTGGTGCTGCGCATCGCCGAGGGCAAGGGCGGCGGGCCGTACAAGGCCTGGCCGGCCGGCAAGGGCCCGATCATGCTGTTCGCCCTCGACTGCGCCGCGGACAAGTGGATGGACCTCGGCATGGACTTCGCCGGCGACAAGGGCCTGCCCAAGAACTGGCGGCAGGAAGCCAAGGTCGACGACATCTCCGGCGCGGCGGGCAAGGCCGGCAAGCTGGCCTGCGAGACAAAGGACAGCCTGCCCAAGACGCCGTTGCCTTAGCGCCGGAGGGAGTCTTCTACGGCGCCACCCGCGCCAGCTTGTCGGGATTGCGCATGGTGTAGACGGCGGCGATGCGGCCATCGACGATGTCCAGGCCCATGGTCTGGATGACGACGCCGGCGTGCGACAGCACCACGCCCGGCTGACCGTTGATGCGCGCCAGGCGCACGGCCACGTCGTCGGGCTGGGGCCACTTGCGGGCGATGCCCTCCAGCAGGCGCACGGCGTTTTCGAGGCCGAACACCGGGTTCATCGTCGCCGAGGCCTTGCCGCCGCCGTCGGCGTGCATGACCACGTCCTGCGCCAGGAGCCCCCGCAGGGTTCCCGCGTCGCCGCTGAGCGCCGCGGCGATGAAGGCCTGGGTCAGGCGGCGCTCCTCGTCGGCGCTGGGCTTGTAGCGCGGCTTGCCGGCCTTGACGTGGTCGCGGGCCCGGGCGGCCAGCTGGCGCACGGCCGCCTCGGAGCGGTCCAGGGTGGCGGCGATCTCGGAAAAGGGCGTGTCGAACACGTCGTGCAGCAGGAAGGCCGCGCGTTCGAGCGGGGTCAGGCGCTCCAGCGCCAGCAGGAAGGCCACGGTCAGGTTCTCGCCCAGGCCGAAGGTCTCGTCGACGTCGACCACGGGCTCGGGCAGCCATTCGCCGACATAGAGCTCGCGCCGGGCGCGGGCCGACTTCAGCCGGTCCAGGCACAGGCGCGAGACCACGCGGTTGAGGAAGGCGCCGGGATTGTCGACGCGGGCCTCGTCGACCTCGCGCCAGCGCAGCCAGGCGTCCTGCACCACGTCCTCGGCCTCGGCCCGCGAGCCGAGCATCCGATAGGCCAGGCCGGTCATGGCGTGGCGGCGGTTTTCGAAGATCTGGTCGGCCTGGGTCATGGCGCCTCGCGTCGCTTTGCGAACTCAGGACGAATTAGTTCTTGGCCCATGTGACACGGCGGGCCACAGAAAAGCGAATTCATCCGCGGGGGCGAGATCATGTGGTGGAGGCTGGCGCTGATCGGCGGGGTGACGGCGATCGTTCTGGCGGTGCTGGCGCCGATGTGCCCGGTCCGCATCGAGATCCTCGCGCCGCCGGACATGGGCTACGCGGATAGCGCCGATCCGGTCGGCGAGGCCGCGCAGTGGATCTTCTGGTGGCTCCCGACGGCCTTCGGCCTGTTGGTGGTCGTCGTGGCCGGCCTGCTGGCGCGTCGGATCGTCCGGAAGCACCGCAAGGCCGGCTGACCGGACCCGTCGTGGGGAACGACGGGCCCTATCCAGGCTTTAGTCGGCGATCCTATTCGGCGGCGTTGGCGGCGGCCGAGCGCAGGGCGGCGTAGTCGGCGCGGGCCTGGCCCAGCGTTTCGGTCACGCACGAGGCGTAGTTGGGGTGGCGGCTGGTCTTCAGCGCCTTGACGCACACCTGGCGGGCGGCGCGGGTCAGCTCGTCGCTGACGGCGGCCGAGGATTTGCCGGTCACCGAGACGCGCTGCGAGGCGCCGCTCAGCAGGGTTTCGGCGGCGACGGGTTGGGCCACGGCCAGCAGGGCGACGGCGGCGGTGATCAGGGAGAACTTGGTCATGGGGTCGTTCCTTGTTTGCGCTAAAGGGGAGTTTGCGCGTGGCGCGACCCCTCGCTTTGCGCTGGATCAACCGCCACCTATAAAATTGACCGATCGGTCCCCTTTTGCAAGGGGGAGGTCGAAACCGCGACAATCTGCCCCGCCTTGCCTTCCGGCGGCCCCGCGTCTAGGTTCCGCGCCCGCTCTTTCCCACTGCCATCGTCCGTCTCCCGCCGCCGCGCGTCCGCGCGCCGGTGCAGGGAATTCCATAGGATATCCGCCCGTGCCCACGCCTTCCGCCCTTCTCAACGTGATGATCGACGCCGCGCGCAAGGCGGCTCGCGGCCTGGCCCGTGACTTCGGCGAAGTCACCGAGCTGCAGGTTTCCAAGAAGGGCGCGGGCGACTTCGTGACCAACGCCGACCTCAAGGCCGAGCAGACCCTGTTCGAGATCCTCAGCAAGGCGCGTCCGGGCTACAGCTTCCTCGGCGAGGAGCGCGGCATGGTCGAGGGCACCGACAAGACCCACACCTGGATCGTCGACCCGCTGGACGGCACCACCAACTTCATGCACGCCATCCCGCACTTCGCGGTCAACATCGCCCTGCAGCGCGAGGGCGAGGTCGTCGCCGGCGTCACCTACAACCCGATCACCCACGACCTGTTCTGGGTCGAGAAGGGCCGCGGCGCGTTCCTCGGCGCCGAGAAGCGCCTGCGCGTCGCCGCCCGCAAGCACCTGGACGAGTCGGTGCTGGCCACCGGCGTGCCGTTCGTCGGCAAGCCGGGCCACGGCCAGTTCCTGAAGGAGCTGCACCAGGTCAGCCAGAAGGTCGCCGGCGTTCGTCGCTTCGGCGCCGCCTCGCTCGACCTGGCCTGGGTGGCCGCCGGCCGCTTCGACGCCTACTGGGAACGCAACCTCAAGCCCTGGGACGTCGCCGCCGGCGTGCTGATGGTCCAGGAATCGGGCGGCAAGGTCACCACCATCGAGGAGCACGGCGACCCGGTGCAGGGCGCCTCGATCCTGGCCTCGAACCCCGAGCTGCACCCGCAGGTTCTGAAGGCCCTGCAAGCCGCCGGCTGAGGTCTTTCGCAAGACTGGATTGGAAGGGGCTCCGGAATTTCCGGGGCCCTTTTCGTTTGCGGATGAGAGCATGGCCAAACCGCCATCGGCCCCTCGCCAAACCGTCACACCCGCGCGCTAATCAGCGGCCATGACCCTACTAACCCGCCGCGCCATGACGACCGCCGCCCTCGCTGGCACCATGGGCGCCAGCATGATCCCGACCATGGTCCGCGCCGGGGTGCGCAAGCCGGTGGTCATCGCCCATCGCGGCGCTTCCGGGGAGCGCCCCGAGCACACGCTGCTGGCCTACGGCCTGGCGGTCGATCAGGGCTGCGACTTCATCGAGCCCGACCTCGTGGTCACCAAGGACGGCCATCTGGTGGTGCGCCACGAGAACGAGATCGGCGGCACGACCGACGTGGCCCAGCGCCCGGAATTCGCCGCCCGCAAGGCGACCAAGACCATCGACGGCGAAAGCCTGACGGGCTGGTTTACCGAGGACTTCACCCTGGCCGAGATCAAGAGCCTGCGGGCCCGCGAGCGGCTGCCGCAGCTGCGCCCGGCCAGCGCCGCCTTCGACGGTCAGGCGCAGGTCCTCACCTTCGACGAGGTGGTCGCCTTCGCCCGGGCCGAGAGCAAGCGCGTGGGCCGGACGATCGGCGTCTATCCGGAGATGAAGCACCCGGCCTATTTCGCCTCGATCGGCCTGCCGATCGAAGGCCGGATGGTCGAGGCGCTCAAGCGCAACGACCTCAATTCCAAGACCGCGCCGGTGTTCGTGCAGTGCTTCGAAGTCGGGCCGCTGAAGACCCTGCGCCTGAAGACGCCCGCGCGCCTCGTTTTGCTGGTGGCGGGCGAGGGCGGTCCGGCCGACCTGCCCAGCGTCAAGTACGCCGACCTGGTCACGCCCGAGGGCCTGAAGGGCGTGGCGGCCTATGCTGACGGCCTGGGCCCGGAAAAGACGATGATCGTGCCGCAGGACAAGCAGACCCTGCTGCCGGCGACCTCGCTAGTGAAGGACGCCCATGCGGCGGGACTGGTGGTGCATCCCTGGACGGTGCGGGCCGAGAACTACTTCCTGCCGGCGACCCTGCGGCGCGGCAATGCGGGCGCCGCCGACTACCTGGCCCAGCGCGGTGACGTGACGGCGGTGCTGAAGGCGCTGTACGCCGCCGGCGTCGACGGGGTGTTCAGCGATTTCCCGGGGCTGGCGGTGGCGGCGCGCGGCTGATCACGGCTTGGGCGAGACGGGTGTTTCCTGACGCCCGCCCGCCGGAACGTCACACGCGGGCGTTGCAAAGGCGCCATGCTGGCCTCTCCAGATCGGGAGGCCCGCATGACCCAGCCGTTCCAGCTTTCCCTGGCCCCGCGCCAGCTGACCCAGACCATCAATCCGTGGTCGTGGAGCTTTGGCGACTTTTCGCTGTTCACCGTCAATCTGGGCCAGTCGCGCAGTCCTGAAGTGGAGGCGCGCGTGCTGGACGAGGTGGGCAGCTACGGCCGCCAGATCGGCCGCATCAGCGAGGCGCTGCTGGCGCTGGTCGACTGGGCGCAGAACCAGCCTGACGGTCCGTCCAGCCCCGCTTTCCAGGCGCTGCGCGACCAGGTGGCCCACGTGGCCCTGATCAAGAAGGCTGTCGAGGCCGAGGCGGCCGGCTAGCCCGCCTTGCGCAACGCGTGCAGGCGGAAGCCGCCGCGCGTGCCGGCGATGAAGCACAGCAGGGTGGCGATGGAGAGCAGCAGGCCCACCGACAGCTGCCCCAGCGAAGAATAGGGGCTGCTCGCCTTGTGGCCGACGATGGCCAGCACGGAGACGCCCAGACCGTAGACGGCGAACAGCAGGAGCAGCAGCGGGATCAGGCGCGTCTTGCGCCGCCACTGCACGACGCCCAGCAGCACGTAGACGAGGCCGACCAGGCCGCTGAAGCCGATGGTGGTCCAGACGATGGACGGCGCGGCGTTGGCCATCATCGCCTCGGCCATGGCCGGATCCTGCATGGCCGCGTTGGCCTGCACCTGGCGGCGCATCTCGTCGACATAGACGTCGAGCTTGAGGAAGATCATCGCCGCGCCGAACGCGCTGCTCACGGCCGCCAGCCAGGCGCCGACGGCCCCGGCGCGGGCGGCGCGCGTGGCGGTCTCCTCGTCCGGCAACTTGGCGAACGGATTAAGGACGGCCAGCTTGTCGATCACGATACGCACCCCCGGGACGAAGGGCGCGAGCTTCCGACGCCCGCGCCTGCTTCGTCAACCGAGGGGCTCGGTCAGGCCGCCTCGACGCCGAACTGCAGGCGGGCCAGGCGCGCATAGAGGCCGCCCCTGGCCACCAGGTCGGCGTGCGTGCCTTCCTCGACCACGCGGCCGTCCTCCATGACCACGATGCGGTCGGCCTGCAGCACGGTGGCCAGGCGGTGGGCGATGACCAGGGTGGTGCGGCCGCTCATAGCCGCGTCCAGGGCCTGCTGGACCAGGCGCTCGTTCTCGGCGTCCAGCGCGCTGGTGGCTTCGTCGAGCAGCAGGATCGGGGCCTGGCGGACCAGGGCGCGGGCGATGGCCAGGCGCTGGCGCTGGCCGCCCGACAGGGTCTTGGCGCGCTCGCCGACGGGTGTGTCGAAGCCCTCGGGCAGGGCGGTGATGAAGCCGGTGGCCTGGGCTGCGTCGGCGGCGGCGCGGGCTTCTTCCTCGGTGGCGTCGGCGCGGCCAAAGCGGATGTTGTCCATGGCCGAACCGGAGAACAGCGGCGAGTCCTGGGCCACCAGGGCCATCGTCCCGCGCACCTCGGCGGGCGTCGCCTCGCGCAGGTCGACGCCGTCCAGGCGGATCGCGCCGCCCTGCGGGTCATAGAAGCGCAGCAGGAGGCGCAGCACGGTGCTCTTGCCCGCGCCCGAGGGGCCGACCAGCGCGACGGTCTCGCCCGGCTTCACGGTCAGGGTAAAGCCGTTGAGGGCCGGAAGGTCGGGGCGGCCGGGATAGGCGAAGGCCACGTCCTGGAAGGCGATCTCGCCGCGCACGGGCGAGGGCAGGGCCTTGGGCGCCTCTGGCGGGGCGATGCCCGGCTTGGCGTTCAGCAGCTCGGCGATGCGGTCCATGGCCCCGGAGGCCTTCTGGACGTCGCCCCACACCTCGCCCAGGGCGCCGACCGAGCCGGCGGCCATGATCGCCAGCAGGGCGAACTGGGCCAGGGTGCCCGGCGTCATCTCGCCCTTCAGGACGAGCTGGGCGCCGAACCATAGCAAGAGGGTGACGCCGCCGAAGGCCAGGGTGATGACCACCGAGGTCATCATGGCCCGCGCGCGGATGCGGCGCACCGAGGCGTCGAAGGCCGTCTCGACCGCCGAACCGAACCGGCGGTCGGCCTCGCGCTCGCGCACGAAGGCCTGGACGGTGTCGAGCGCATCCAGGCTTTCACCCGCATAGCCGACGGCGTCGGCGAAGCGGTCCTGGGCCGTCGCGGAGAGTTTGCGGACGTTGCGGCCCATCAGGAACATCGGGGCCAGCACCACCGGCACCATCAGCACGATGAAGCCCGCCAGCTTGGGGCTGACCACGGCCATGTAGCCGAGGCCCCCGACCAGGCTGAGGGTGTTGCGGATGGCGATCGAGGCCGAGGCGCCGACCAACTGGTCGATCAGGGTGACGTCGGTGGTCATCCGCGACAGCACCTCGCCGGTGCGGGTCTTGAGGAAATAGGCCGGGTCCAGCGACAGCACGTGGCCATAGAGCGCGCGGCGCAGGTCGGCCACGACCCGCTCGCCCAGGCGCGTGACGAAGAAGAAGCGCGCGGCCGTGGCCACGGCCAGCACCAAAGCCACGCCGCCCAGCAGCAGGAAGGCGCTGTTGACCGAGCCGTGCGAGCCCTTGGCGAATCCCTTGTCGATCACCTCCTTGAAGGCGGCGGTCAGGCCCAGGGTGGCGCTGGTCGAGAACAGCAGGAAGAACCCCGCCGCCAGTGCGTCGCCGATGTGGCGGCGGACGAACGGCAGAAGGTGGGCGAGGGGCCGGATGTCCTTGCGGCGCGGGCGGCGGGCGGCCGCCTCGCTCAGGCTCTGGGCCAGTTCGGCGCCGGCGCCGGGTCGGCCGTCGGCCTGAATCTCGCCGCCGTTAACGTCGGTCATCAACTGGGTCCTTGCCAAAATCGCGCGGGTTCTTTATAGCCGCGCGTCTTCGAGGGCCACCCCGCAGGTGGCGCTCACCCACATTTCACGCCGCGCTCTAGTCGGTTGGACCGTCCGATGAAACAGAACATTCACCCCGACTACCACTTCATCACCGTCACCCTGACCGACGGCTCGAGCTACCAGACCCGCTCGACCTACGGCAAGGAAGGCGCGAACCTGGCGCTCGACATCGACCCGCGCACCCACCCGGCGTGGACGGGCGGCAACGCTCAGCTGATGGACCGTGGCGGCCGCGTCTCGCGCTTCAACGCCAAGTTCGCCGGTTTCACCGCGAAGAAGGCCTAAAGCCTCCAAGTCTCGCCGTAAGGGCGACGAAAAGCCGGCTCCGCGTTCGCGGGCCGGCTTTTTCTGTATCTGGGCTCTGAAAAGAAAAAAGCCGCGCCGGGGTCCGGCGCGGCTTCTGGCGTCAGCGCCAGGCGGTGGTGGTTTCGGCTTCCGGCTTGAAGTCGAATTCGCCGTCGGTCGAGGCCGACAGGTCGCGCCAGGCGTCGAGCTCGCCCTGCAGGCTGTCGATCTTGGCCTGCACCATGGCGAGCGCGTCCGTGCCGGCGCACCAGCGGACGGGCGGACGCTCGGCATTGGCCAGCGTCACCAGCGCCTGGCCCAGGCGCAGGGGATCGCCGGCCTGGTTGCGGCTGCGGGCGTCGTAGAAGGCCTTCAGGTCGGCGGCGACCTGGGCGTAGTCGTCGATGGCGTGCGAGGCGTGGCGCACCGAGGTCGGCTCCAGGAAGTCGGTGCGGAAGAAGCCCGGTTCGACCACCGTCACATGGATGCCGAAGCGGCGGACCTCGCCGGCCAGGGATTCCGAGAAGCCCTCCACGGCGAACTTCGAGGCGCAGTAGAGCGTGCCGCTCTCGCCGCCGACGATGCCGCCCACCGACGAGACGTTGAAGATCCGGCCCGAGCGCTGGGCGCGCATGGCCGGCAGCACGGCGCGGGTGACGTGCATCAGGCCAAAGACGTTGGTGTCGTACTGGGCCTGGGCGTCCGCCGCGGTCGATTCCTCGAAAACCGACAGGTGGCCGTAGCCGGCGTTGTTGACCAGCACATCGAGGCGGCCAAAGCGCGCCAGCGCGGCGTCGACGGCGGCCTGCACCTGGTCGGGGCGGGTCACGTCGAGGGCCAGCGACAGCAGGTTGTCGGCGTCGGGGCCGAGGGTCTCGACCAGGCTCTGGCGGTTGCGGGCGGTGGCCACGACGCGGTCGCCGGCGGCCAGGACGGCGCGGACGATGTCGGCGCCGAGACCGCGCGAGGCGCCGGTGACGAACCAGGTGCGGGGGGCGGGGGAAGTCATGGGGAAGCTCCTTCTGAGGAGCTTGCAGCATGGGCCGGGATCGGGCGGAGGTCGTAGACGGATGCCGCCAGCCTCTTGCACGATCCTGCCATTGTGGCGATCGCCATTGCTCGAGCGGGCCTTAAACGGTTGAATGTCGCCATGAGCAAGTTGCCCGAACTCGTCGACCTGGTGCGCGGCCATCTGGGAGCGGCCTCGACGGACGGCGTCGGTCCGCTGGTCCCGCCAGGCCTGCACCTGATCGCCAGCACGACCGTCACCGAGTCCCAGCAACTGGTCTACGAGCCGATGCTGTGCCTGATCCTCGACGGGTCCAAGACCACGACGCTGGGGGCCGAGAGCTATCCCTACCGCGCCGGCGAGTACCTGGTGGTGTCGGCCGACCTGCCGGTCAGCGGACGGGTGATCGCCGCGCCGTACCTGGCGGTGGGAATCCCGCTGGATCCGGCCATGATCGCCGACCTGCTGGTCGAGGCCGGCGAAGTCCTGCCCGAGATCACGCCGACCCGGGCCCTGGCGGTCAGCCGGATGGACGAGGAGCTGATCGAGACGGTGATGCGGCTGGTGCGCCTGCTGGACCGTCCGCGCGAGGCGGCGGTGCTGGGGTCGATGGTCCGGCGCGAGCTGATGTGGCGGCTGCTGAACGGCGAGCGGGGCGGCATGATGCGCCAGATCGCCTCGGCGGGCGGCCGGCCGGACCAGGTGCGCCGGGCGATCCGCTGGCTGCGCGCGCACTATGCCGAGCCCATGCGGATCGAAGAGCTGGCGCGGGTGGCGGGCATGAGCGAGACCTCGCTGCACCGCCACTTCAAGGCGGTGACCGCCATGAGCCCGTTGCAGTACCAGAAGCAGATCCGGCTGCAGGAGGCGCGCAACCTCCTGATGGTCCAGGGCCGCGACGTGGCGGGCGTGGGCTTTTCCGTCGGCTACGACAGCCCCTCGCAGTTCAGCCGGGAATACGCGCGCCTCTACGGCCGCCCGCCGGGCCGCGACATGGCGCGCCTGCGGGCCGATCCCTCGCTCAGCGTGGCGGTGTAGGGCAGGCTGACGAGGAGCCTCCCCCTGTGGGGGAGGTGATCGCGCAGCGATCGGTGGGGGGAGTTTTTCACGAAATCGTCCACCACCCCGAAAGCTGAAACCGTCCCCCCACCGGCCTTCGGCCGCCTCCCCCAAAGGGGGAGGTTCGCCGCCCAAGATCCTCCCCCTGAAGGGGGAGGTGGCCCGGAGGGCCGGAGGGGGAAGTTCCTGATGAGGTCGGTGCGCGCCGAACGGCAGCAGTCCCTTCCCCCTCAGTCGGCTTCGCCGACAGCTCCCCCTTCAGCGGGAGCATCTGCCGCTTCAGCGCGGCGGGGCGAAGCGGATGACGTTCTCGCCCAGGAAAGGCTCTTCGGTCGCCTCGGACGGCGGCGCGAACAGCGGTTCCATGGCGTCGGCGGTGGCCGTGGGGCTTTCGGGCTTCTCGGCGGGCTTGGGGGCGGCCAGCAGGATGGGCATGCGCACCGAGACGCTGGTGCCCGCGCCCAGGCGGCTTTCGACATGCATCTCGCCGCCGTGCAGCTGGGCGAAGGCCCGCACCAGCGAAAGGCCAAGGCCAGTGCCCCTGGCGCGCTGGTCGACGCCGCCGGCCTGCTCGTAGGGGCGGCCCAGGCGCTCGAGATCCTCGGGGCTGATGCCGACGCCAGTGTCGGCCACCACGATCTCCAGCATGCCGTCGTGACCGTCGGCCGTGACCGTCACCTGGCCGCCGCGCGGCGTGAATTTCAGGGCGTTGGAGACCAGGTTCAGCACGATCTGCTTGAGGGCCCGGCGGTCGGCGTCGACGTCCAGCTCGCCGGGCGGCAGCACGCCGCGCAGCTGCACGCCCACGCTGTCGGCCTGCACGCGCAGCAGGCGCATGGCGGCGTTGACGGCCTCGCGGGCGTCGAACTCGCCGCGCGACAGCTCGAAGCGCTCGGCCTCGATCTTCGACATGTCGAGCACGTCGTTGATCAGGTCCAGCAGGTGGCGGCCGCTCTCGTGGATCAACTCGGCATATTCGCCGTAGCGGTCGGTCAGGGGGCCGAACATGCGGGCGCGCATGATGTCGGAGAAGCCCATGATGGCGTTCAGCGGCGTGCGCAGCTCGTGGCTCATATTGGCCAGGAAGCGGGCGCGGCCGGCGGCCAGCTGTTCGGCGTCGTTGCGGGCCTGGTCCAGCTGCTGCAGGTGGCGGGTCTCGGCGGTGACGTCGCGCAGCACGCCGACCAGCATGCCGGGGCCGACGCGGCGCAGAGTCAGGGACAGGGTCTTTTCCGGGGCCTCGGCGGCCGGGAAGGTGAGCACGGCCTGGTGCTCGCGCAGGGCCTGGCCCAGGGCGAAGTCGACGCGGGCGCGCTCGCCCACGACGGCGGCGTGCGACAGGCCGTCGATCATGATCCGGTCCAGCGCCGCGCCCTCGGGGGCGACGCCGCGCACGGTGCGCACGCGGCCTTGCAGGGTGACGACGAAGGCCAGGAACGGCAGGCCGTCCAGCAGGGTCGAAAGGGCCGTCAGCTCCGACAGGTTGCGCACGTCGCGTTCGCCGGCCCGGCGGTGGGTCAGCATCAGGCCGGCGGCGAGGCCAAGGCCGGTGGTGGCCACGGCCAGGAAGCCGAGGATGAAGGCGGTAGGCCCCGTGGGCGGCGGCGGGGCCAGGCCCGACAGCTGGGTCAGGGCGGCCATGGCGCCGCCGATCAGGGCCAGGGCCGCACCCTCGGCCAAGCGGCGCGGGGCGGCCAGGGTCGAGGCGGCGGCCACGGGGGCCAGGCACCAGGCGCTCATGGCGCCCGAGACGCCGCCGGTCAGGGCCGCGGCGATCGCGCCGCCGGCGGCCCAGCCGACCAGCAGCATCGATTGGGTGCGCTCGTCCTCGCTGTCGCCCAGCAAGAGGGCGGCGATGGCGGGCAGGGCGCCGGCCAGCAGGGCCGTCCAGATCGGCCAGCCCGTCGAGCCCGGCGTGAAGGCCACCGCCCCGCCGGCCAGCAGGGCCGCGGCCAGCCAGCCCAGACGCCAGGCGCGCGCCGTCTCGCCCGCGCCGAGCGCGGGGCGAAAGGCGGCTTCATCCTGCCGCGGCTGCACCGGGTCGATGTCCAAGGGGACGCGTCCGCCTCAAAAGGTTCGTTATTGGTGAATCCTAACCCCGCTTCGGCCGATCCCCCAAGCACGCACAATTGTGGGGCGACCGGCCGAGTCCAGCTTCTTGTGGACGGAAACGGTTTCGTAAGCGGGTTGGTTCAGGGTGGCACAGAATGCCTTTGCGGACAGAAGGTCCGGGAGTTTCATATGTCTCAGACGGCGTCCGCGGACGCTTCGTTCACAGCCGAAGAGCCCGCCGAAAGCGTGGCTGGGGCTGATTCGCGCGGTGCGCAGCGGGGCGCCGAAGGCCCCACCGCGACGTTTCGCCGCGCCGCCGCCCGCGCCCGCCGCAAGGCCGCCCTCGACGATCAGAAGCGTTCGTTCCTGCGCATGGTCAGCCACGAGCTGCGCACGCCCCTGAACGCGGTCATCGGTTTCTCGGAGATTCTGGCCAGCGAGCTCTACGGCCCGCTCGGCTCGCCGCAATACAAGGAATACGCCAAGCTGGTGCACGAGAGCGGCCTAAAGCTGCTGAAGCTCGTCAACCAGATCGTCGAGATCGCCCGCCTGGAAGGCCATGTCACCGACCTCGACGTCGCCGCCGAGCCGCTGGACGAGGCGGTCGAGGACGTGATGGCCCAGCTGCGGGCCGAGTGCGAGGCGCGGGGCGTGGTCCTGAGCGCGCCGGACCTGGTGGGCATGCCGGGCGTGCTGGCCGACCGGCGGGGCCTGCGCACCATTCTCTCCAACCTGATGCAGAACGCCGTCGCCCATTCGCCGCGCGACGGGGTGGTGACCATCGAGGCCGAGCGCGTGGCCGGCGGCATGGTCGAGATCTCCATCCGCGACCAGGGCGAGGGCGTCGAAGCCGCAGACCTGCCGCGCCTGTTGCGCCCGTTCGAGCAGGGCGGGGCGTCGCTGACGCGCACCGGCGAGGGGGTGGGCCTGGGCCTGCCGATTGTCGACCTGCTGACCCGGGCGATGAACGGTTCGCTGCGCCTGAAGTCGGCGCCGGGGCAGGGGTTGACCGCGATCGTGAGCCTGCCGGGGGCTTGACCGCTTGCATCAGGGGCGCGGCCCGCCTAGATGCCGCGCCATGAGCACCAGCCCCATCGACGCCGCCCTCAACGACCTCGCCGACGAGTTCGAAATGCTCGGCGACTGGGAAGAGCGCTATCGCTACGTGATCGAGCTGGGCAAGGACCTCGAGCCGCTGACGCCCGAGGAGCACTCCGAGGAGAACAAGGTGCGCGGCTGCGCCAGCCAGGTTTGGCTGGTGACCGAGCCGCAGGCCGACGGAACCGTGCGCTTCCGGGGCGACAGCGACGCCCATATCGTCAGCGGGTTGATCGCCGTGGTGCTGCGGCTCTATTCGGGCGCCCAGGCCGGAGACATCGCCGCCTTCGACGCCTCGGCGGCCATGGCGCGCCTGGGGCTTTCGGAAGCGCTGTCGTCGCAGCGGTCCAACGGCCTCAAGTCCATGGTCGCCCGCATTCAGCGCGACGCGGCGGCCCTGGCGGGCTAGTTCGCACCCTCCACTTCCCGTCATTCTCGCCCTTGTGGCGAGAAACCCTCTGTCGGCCGCAAGGGCGGATGGGGCGAACCGCTGGCGGTTCGCTTGCGCCTCACGTGCAAGCTGACCCAGGGGTTCCCGCCACAAGGGCGGGAATGACGGTGGGGAAGGGGGATGGGAGCCCCCAAACCCCTAGAAGAACCCGGCCCGGTTGCCGATGAACACGATGGCCACGACGATCAGCAGAAGCTGGATCAGCCAGTTCACGGGCGAGGGGATCGGCGAGCGCTGGACGGCGTAGAGCGCCAGGCCAAGCAGCACGAGGGCGATGATGACGGTGATCAGGATGCTCATGGCCCGGTAACCCGCGTTATGCGCGCTTGGTTCCGGCCGTGCTTGAGCAGACCCGTCCGATCTTCTATGGCCCGCCCATGACCTCGACCTGGCGCATCGCCGCCCTCTACCGCTTCGCGACCTTCGACGACCCGGAGGCGATCCAGGCCGACCTGGCCAAGCTGTGCTGCGGGCTGAAGGTCAAGGGCACGCTGCTGCTGGCCCGCGAGGGGATCAACGGCACCATCGCCGGAACGCCGCAAGCCATCGACGCGGTCATCGCCCATATCCGCACCCTGCCGGGCTGCGAGACGCTGGAGCTGAAGTTCGCCGACGCCGACCATGCGCCGTTCCACCGCCTGAAGGTCAAGGTCAAGGCCGAGATCGTCACGCTTGGCGAGCCGGACCTGGATCCAGCCCACAATCACGGCGTCCATGTCGATCCGGCCGACTGGAACGCCCTGATCGCGCGGGACGACGTCATCGTCATCGACACCCGCAACGGCTACGAGGTCGACTGCGGCACGTTCGAGGGGGCGATCGATCCGAAGACGCCCAGCTTCGCCGACTTCCCCGCCTGGTTCGACGCCTTCCGCCAGACCTGGGACCCGACCGCGCCGGCCCCGAAGGTGGCGATGTTCTGCACCGGCGGCATCCGCTGCGAGAAGTCCACGGCCCTCCTGAAGGCGCGCGGCGTCGAGGAGGTGTTCCACCTCAAGGGCGGGATCCTGAACTACCTGGAGACGGTGCCGCAGGACGAGAGCCTGTGGCGCGGCGAGTGCTTCGTGTTCGACGAGCGGGTGGCCGTCGGCCATGGCCTGTCGCAGGGCACGCACGCCCTGTGCCGGGGCTGCCGGATGCCGGTGTCGGAAGCCGACCGGGCCTCGCCGCTGTATGTCGAGGGCGTGGCCTGCCCGCGCTGCCACGATAGCCGCAGCGACGACCAGAAGGCCCGCTACGCCGAGCGCCAGCGCCAGGCGGCGCGGGCCCTGGAGCTGGGCATCGACCATGTGGGCGCGAGCCTGCCGCCGAAACCTCCACGCGAGGCCTGACGGATCGCCCTCGCCCGCACGGCGTTATCTCCACGACCCCTTCCCAAGGACATGGAGACAGACGCCATGGTCGCCTACGACCCCACCCAGACCAACGGCGCGGGCCCGGCCCGCGCCCGCCAGAGCCTGATCGACACCCTGTCGGACAAGGTCTCGAACTTCCTGGACCATCAGTCCAAACCCGCCGATCCGCAGGCCCCGATCGCCGACTACGCCGTCGGTTCGCCGGCGAAGAAGCCGCTGACCATCGCCGGCCGTGAAGTCCACATCGGCGGCCGCACCGTGCCGCTGGCCGTCGCCGTTCTGGGCGGGGCGGTGCTGGCCGGCCTGCTGATCAACAAGCGCACGCGCGGCGCGGCGATCACCGCGGCCGGCACGGCCTGGACCTTCCTGCAATCGAAGAAACCGTAAGGCTCCGCTTCGAACCTTTTTCGGAGAGGCCGCGTTGCTGCGGTCTCTCCATTCGAAGCTCAGGGAGCCCAAGCATGGCCCATACGAACGAAGACCACATCAAGCTCGTCAACGGCCTGGTCGAGATCACCATCGACAGCGCCGACGGCTACGAGGAAGCCGCCAAGGACGCGGAAAGCAGCCGCTTCAAGACCCTGTTCCAGGCCCGCGCCCAAGAGCGTCGCGGCATCGTTTCGGACCTGCAGGCCGAGGTCCGCCGCCTGGGCGGCACGCCCGACGACGACGGCAGCATCCTGGCCGCCGCCCACCGCGTGTTCCTCAATGTCCGCGACGCCCTGACCAAGGGCGACGAGGCGGTGGTCAAGACCGTCGAGGACGGCGAAGACCACATCAAGGCCAAGTACGAAAAGGCCCTGGGCGACGTGGATATCCAGCCGGAGACCCGCCGCGCCATCGAAGAGGCCTACGCCAAGGTCAAGGCCGGCCACGACCAGATGCGCGACATCAAGCACGCCCAGCAGGCGTCGTAGGTCGCTTCAGGACAGGCGGGACGGCTCAGGCCATCCCGTAATGCGCCGCGAGGCGCTGCAAGGCCGCCTTGAGGGCGGCCTTGCCCGTTCTGGGCCTCATGCCCAGGGCGACCTCGGTTCCCTGCAGAGACGTGCCGGTGAGGCAGATCAGGGTCAGGATCGGCATGGCCTCGGCGCCCACCGCCTCCATGGCTCGCCCCAGGCGCTGGCGGGCGGCGTAGGCGCGCTCCATGGGCTCCAGGCGCGAACCGCCGCCCGAGCGCGGCGTCGGATCCCAGCGCATGGTCAGGCGTCCGATGATCCCCGAGGCGTGGGCGTCTGCCGACAGCTTCTCGCCGGCGGCGTGTTCGGCCCGGGTGATGTGCTTGCGGCGCAGCAGCCAGTCCAGCGGCGCCTCGCCCAGATTGGCGCGGTGCGTCGTGGCGCGGCCGTCGGGCTCGACCACCGTCTTCTCGCCCTCGACGAAGCCGGGGCGCCCAGGCGGCGGGGAAGGGGCCTGGGGCGACAGCCGCCAGCCGCCGTCGCCGCGCGGGACCAGCCGAGCGAACAGCTTGCGGAAGGCGGCCTCATTGATGACCAGCATCGGGCGGCGGCCGCGGGCGAAGCGTACGGCGTAGGCCAGGCCCCTGGCCTCGATCACCGAGCCGGCGCGGGCCAGCAGGCGGGCGGCGCGGTCGGCCAGGTGCTCGGCCTCCAGCTCGCCCTCGAGAATGCCGGCGGCGCTCATCGGCCCAGCCCCGCGCGCTGGAACTCGATGCCGGCGAGATCCGGAATGGTCTCGGGCGCCTGGCGCACGCAGGCCTCCAGCGCGGTCATCCGGGCGTCGAACACCCTGTCCTCGCGCAGGTCCTCTATGCGATGGCAGGCGTGGGCGCAGGTGGTGCGGTCGCGGCCGAAGGCGAAGGCCACGCGGGTCAGCGGCCAGTGAAAGATCACGTGCGCCAGGTAGATCGAGATCTGCCGGGCGCGGGCGGCCGACTTGTGGGTGCGCTTGTCCGACGTGATGTCGATCGGCGCGACGCCGGTGGCCAGGGCCACGGCGTGGGTGACGAAGGCGGCGGCCAGCCGGTCGCGACGCGGGTCGGGCGAGATCGCCCAGGCCTCCTCCAGGATTTGAGCGAGCATGATGGTCCCTCAAGAGCGGCGCCCCCAATGACGCCCATGAGCATCAGCCTAGGCTGATATTCCTCTTGTAGGATAACTTTCCTATTTCGCGCGTCCAGTGAAAATCTAAACCACTGATTGTATTACGCGCCATGGTCGCCAGTCCCCGTCCGGCGACGGGGACTGGCGCCTTGATCAGGGCTGGCCGGGCGCGGGCGGCGCGTTGGCGGCCGGCGGGTTGGGCTTGAGCAGCTCGGCCTCGATGGCCACCTGCACCTCGTCGCCCACGCCCATGGTCGATCCGGGCTGCGGCACGCCGTAGGCGACGCCGAAGTCCGAGCGCTTGAAGCTGCCGGTCAGCGAGAAGCCTATGCGGGCGTTGGGGTCCATCGGCGGATAGCCGGTGTAGCCGCCGTTGAACCTGGCCTTCAGCGTCACGGGCTTGGTCACGCCGTGCAGGGTGAGGTCGCCGGTGACGTCGGCGGTGTCGTCGCCGGTCTTGGCGACCTTGGTCGAGCGGAAGGTGATGGCCGGATACTTGGCCGCGTCCAGCCACTGCGGACCCAGCAGTTCCTCGGTGAAGCCCTTGGGCGGGGCCGGCAGTTGCAGCGAGGCGGTCTTGATGCTGGCCTCGATATGGGCGCTCTCGATCGCTTTCGGGTCGAGGGTCAGCTTGGCGTCGAAGTCGGAAAAGCGGGCCGTGTACCAGGAGAAGCCCAGGTGATTGACCTTGAAGCTGAGGTCGGCGTGGGTCTTGTCCAGCGTGTAGTCGCCGGCCGGCAGGTCCGCGGGCGGCTTGGCCGCGGCGGGCGCGGCGGCGGTCTCGCCGGCCGGCTTGGCCGGTGCGTCGCTCTTGGCCGCCTTCGGGTCGGAGCAGGCCGAGAGCGCCAGCAGCAGGGCGCCGCCGATCGCGAGCTTCGAGGCGTAGGACATGAAACCTCCCTTTTATGCAGGCGGGGAGGTTCGGCCCGGGGCGAGCATTGGGTCAACCCCAGGCCGTGGCTCAGCTTGCCATTACTTTTTCCGCGCGGCGATCCAGGCGTCGGTCCGCGCTTCCAGCACCGCCAGGGGCGTCGAGCCGCCGAGCAGCACCAGGTCATGGAAGGCGCGCTCGTCGAACTTCGGGCCCAGGGCGGTCTCGGCGCGCTTGCGCAGCTCCAGGATCTTCAGCTCGCCGATCTTGTAGGACAGGGCCTGGCCGGGCCAGGAGACATAGCGCTTCAGCTCGACCTCGATATTGGTCGAGGAGAGGGCGCTGTTTTCGGTGAAGCAGGCGCGAGCCTGTTCCAGGCTCCAGCCCTTCCAGTGCATGCCGGTGTCGGCCACCAGCCGGCAGGCGCGCCACATCTCGTAGGACAGGCGGCCGAACAGCTCGTAGGGGTCGCGATAGATCCCCATCTCCTCGCCCAGCCATTCCGAATAGAGCCCCCAGCCTTCGCCGAAGGCGCTGAAATAGAGGTTCTTGCGGAACTCGGGGCCGGCCTGCTCCTGGGCCAGCGAGGTCTGGACGTGGTGGCCCGGCGCGCCCTCGTGCAGCACCAGGGCCGGCAGCTCGTAGAGGCCGCGCTGGTCGAGGTCGGAGGTGTTGATCATCAGCCCGCCGGCGCGGCCGGCCTTGGGATCGCCGCCGAAATAGCGGCCCGTGGTGTAGCCCTTCTCGATGCTGGCCGGCACCGGACGCACGCCGTAGGTCAGGCGCGGCAAGGTCCCGAAGTGGGCCGGCAGCTGGTCGTCGGCGCGCTTGGCGATCTCGCTGGCCTTTTCCAGCAGCTGCTGGCGGCTGGTGGCGTAGAAGCGCGGGTCGGTGCGCAGGAAGGTCAGGAAGGCCGGCAGGTCGCCCTTGAAGCCGGCCTCCTTCATCACCGTCTCCATCCGCGCGCGGATGCGGGCCACCTCGGCTTGGCCGATCTCGTGCACCTGGTCGGGGGTCATGTCGGTGGTGGTGTAGCGCTTGACCAGGAAGGCGTAGTAGCGCTTGCCGTCGGGCAGGTCGCCGGCCGCCAGGCTCTTGGCGGCCTTGGGCAGATATTCGTCCTGCATGAAGGCGACGAAGCTTGCTCGGGCCGGGGCGACCCTGGCCTTCAGCACCGCCTCGCCCTCAGCGATCAGGGCGGCCTTGCGATCGGCCGGCACGCTGGCGGGCAGGGCGCGCAGCGGAGCCAGCAGCGGATCCTCGGAGGGCGGCGTGGCGGCCGTGCGCTGGGCGCGTTCCAGCACCGACTGGGCGGTCATTCTGGTATGGACGAAGCCGGTGGCGATCCCGCGCCGGGCCTCGGCGATGTTGGCGGCGTACCAGTCGGGCGCCTGGGCCAGCAGGGCGATCCACTTCCTGGCCTCGGCCTCGTCCTTCAGGCGGGCGCTGCTGGCGCGATAGAGCAGGGCGACGTCGAAGCCGCCGTCGCTGCTGAACGGCATGCGGCTCTCGTCGAACGACAGCCCGGCGAGCTTGTCGTCGAGGCTCCAGGCCAGGATCTGGCGGGTCAGCTTCTCGTCGTCGGACAGGCCGGCCGCGTCGACCTCGCCCAGCAGGGCCTTGGCCTTTTCGTACTTGGCCTTGCGGTCGGCGTCGGCCTTGGGGCCGACCGGCGGCAGGCGCCAACGGGCGGCGTCCGAGCCGCTTTCCTCGTCGTCGATGGCCGAGACCGACTCATAGGCCTTCACGGCCTCGGTCAGGCGAGCCGAAGCGGTCGGGGCGGCCGCATGCGCGCCGCTCGTCAGCAGGACGGCCGACAGGGCCGCGCCGGCGGCGAGGCGGAGAAGGTGATGACGCATGGACGCTCCCCGGAATGAACGAGGGGGAGGTTAGAGCAGGATTTGCCGCCGGGCCAAACGGCCCCGCTTCGCATCCGGATCAGAATGTGAGGAGAGGGAAGAAAATGGAGCGGGCGAAGAGATTCGAACTCTCGACATCCACCTTGGCAAGGTGGCGCTCTACCACTGAGCTACGCCCGCGCACCGATTTTCTTGTCTCGTCCATCCGTCTCCGCAAGGGAGGGAATGGAGCGGGCGAAGAGATTCGAACTCTCGACATCCACCTTGGCAAGGTGGCGCTCTACCACTGAGCTACGCCCGCATCGAAGAGGCTGAAAACAGCGCCCCGCGACGAGGAGGCGGCTTATGGCAGAGCGTTCCGCGCTTGGCAAGCACTGTCGCGCAACTTCATTGGGGATGAATGCCGCACTTGCGGAAAGCCCCGTTTCGACGGCTCATTGGTCCCTTGGATTTGAGGGCGGGGCTCTGGGTTTGCGTCTGTTCGTGTTCGGATTGGGCTATGTCGGCGCCGCCTTCGCCGAATCTCTGGCCGCGCGAGGCTGGGCGGTCAGCGCCACGGGCCGCACGCCGCAGGCGCGGGCCGCCGTCGAGGCCCTGGGCTTTTCCGCCGTCGATCCCGACGACAAGGCCGCCATGGCCCTGGCCATGCGCGGCGTGAACGCGGTGCTGGTGACCTCGCCTCCCACCGGCGAGGGCTGTCCGGCCCTGGAGGCGGTGATTCCCGCCCTGGCCGCCGCCGAGGCCTTCCCCGACTGGATCGGCTATCTGTCGACCACCGGCGTCTATGGCGACTTCGACGGGGGCTGGGTATTCGAATCAAGCCCGCTGAAGGCCCAGTCGGTCGAGGGCGCGCGCCGGGTCGGCGCCGAGCGCGACTGGCGCCAGGTGTGCCGGGGCATGGGCCTGACCATCGCCACCTTCCGCCTGCCGGGCATCTACGGCCCCGGCCGCAGCGCCTTCGACCGGCTGAGGGCCGGCGAAGGCCGTCGGATCGTCAAGCCGGGCCAGGTGTTCAGCCGCATCCACCGCGACGACATCGTCTCGGGGCTGCTGGCCTCGCTGGAGCGGCCCCGAGCCGGGGCGGTCTACAATCTGTGCGACGACGAGCCGGCCCCGCCGCAGGACGTCATGGAGCACGCCGCCCGCCTGCTGGGCGTTCCGGTTCCGCCCGACCTGCCGTTCAACGCGCTGGGCCTGTCGCCGGCCACCCGCCGCTTCTATGCCGAGAACAAGCGCGTCTCGAACGCCCTGGCCAAGGCCGAGCTGGACTGGCGACCGGCCTATCCGACCTATCGGGAAGGGCTGGCCGCCATCCTGGCCGCGGACGGCTAGGAGCCCTTCTTGGCCGCGGCGGCGGCTTCCTCGCGGACCTGCACGCGCTTGCTGATCTCCTGCATCGTCGCGCCGCGTTTCTCCAATTCGCCGCCGCAGCGCACCAGCATGGCGCGGGTGTCGGCCTCGGTCAGGCCCGCGCTGAGGGCGACCATCTGGTCCTCGATCTCCTTGTCCGACAGCTTCGCGTCGATGCGGCCCATGAAGTAGAGCGCGCCCATCTGGCCGATCTGCTTGGCGCTCTCGTCGTCGCTGGCGGCCAGCAGCGAGGTGGCCACGAAGCAGCGAAGGTCTTCGCTGGGCGAGGACGTCGCGGGGGCCTGAGCCTGCGCGCTGGACGCGATTGACAGCGCGCCCCCCAGGGCGGCCGCGATGGAAAACTTCTGAAGACGCATGAAACCCCCGCTCAAACTCAAGGCCGAATCGACCTGGGCGCGAGCTTGGCCATGCGGCGCGACCCTGGGCAATGGCCTTGCGCGGTCAGTCCTCGTCGTCGCCCAGATCCGCCGCAGCCCAGGCCGCGGCCGGGGCCTGGCCGGCCGAACGGGCCGCCGCTGCGCGGGCCAGGCGGCGGGCGACCGGGTCGTCTTCGACGGGCGTGGCCAGCACGCGGGCCTCGGCCACGGCGGCTGCCAGGCGCTCCAGGTCCTGCGGGCGAGACAGGCGGTGGTCGCCGTCCTTGATCAGCGAGAAGACGACGTCCTGGCTGGTCAGGCCGTTGGCCAGCTCCAGGGCGTGGGTCCAGGGCACGTCGGCGTCGGCCCCGCCTTGCAGCACGCGCACGGGCGCGTCGATCGGCACGGGGCCGGGCAGGATCGACCAGCGGGCGCCGTCCTCCAGCAGGTCGCGGGTGATGGCGTAGCCGCCGTCGTCGTACTCTGACGGCCGGATCCAGAAGCCGTCGCGGGCGATCGCCGTCCTGGCCTCGTCGGACAGGTCGGGCTCCATCAGCTTGTCGGTGAAGTCGGGGGCGGGGGCGATCAGCACCAGGGCCTTCACCCGCTCGGGCCGGGCGATGGCGGCTAGGCAGGCCAGCCAGCCGCCCATCGACGAGCCGACCAGCACCAGCGGCCCCTCGGTCAGTTCGTCGATGACGGCCAGGGCGTCGGCGCGCCAGCGGCTGATCGTGCCGTCCCTGAAGTCGCCCGACGATTCGCCGTGGCCGAAATAGTCGAAGCGGACATAGGCGCCGCCCGTGGCCAGGGCCTGGTCGGCCAGGACCTGGGCCTTGGTTCCGGTCATGTCGGAGTGAAAGCCGCCCAGCCACACCACCGTGGGGCCCGCGCCGTCGATCTTGCGGTACGCGAGACGCTGATTTTCCTCGCGCGGGTGGAAATCGCGGACTTCGGTCATGGCGCGGCCTTGTTCGTTTCGCTAACTAACCCCTCCTAACCTCTTCAGAGCGCGGCGTGTCCATCCTTCCCGATGAATTCACCCTGCTGCAGGTGACTCCGGAACTGGAAACCGGCGGCGCCGAGCAGA
Organism: Caulobacter radicis; assembly: GCF_003094615.1. Classification (GTDB taxonomy): domain Bacteria; phylum Pseudomonadota; class Alphaproteobacteria; order Caulobacterales; family Caulobacteraceae; genus Caulobacter; species Caulobacter radicis. The sequence continues at coordinate 326,281 of NZ_QDKO01000032.1, forward strand.
CCACGATCGACGTCGCGCACGGCGTGGTGGCCCAGGGCGGCAAGGCCCTGGTGGCGACGCGCGGCGGGCGCATGGCCGCGCGGCTGGAGGCCGACGGCGGCCGCCTGGCCCAGATGCCGGCCCAATCGAAGAACCCGCTGATCATGCTTGGCAACGCCGCCCGCCTGATCGACCTGATCCGCCGCGAGAAGGTGACCCTGGTGCACGCCCGCTCGCGCGCGCCGGCCTTCTCGGCCCTGTGGGCGGCGCACGCCACCCGAACGCCGTTCGTGGCCACCTATCACGGCGTCTACAACGCCAAGTCCAGCCTCAAGCGCTGGTACAATGCGGTGATGACCAAGGGCGACCTGGTGATCGCCAATTCCGAATACACCCGCGCCCATGTCATCGCCGAGCACGGCATCCATCCCGACAGGGTGGTGGCCATCCCGCGCGGGGTGGACCTGTCGCGCTTCGAGCCCGGCTTCGTCTCGGCCGACCGCGTCGAGGCCTTGCGCAAGGCCTGGGGCGTGGCCAGCGACGAGCGCCGGCTGAAGGTGCTGCTGGCCGGCCGCCTGACCCGCTGGAAGGGACAGGGCCTGGCCATCGAGGCCGTCGCGCGGCTGAAGGCGCTCAGCGACACGCGAGTGCTGCTGCTGCTGGCCGGCGACGACCAGGGCCGCAAGGGCTACCGCGCCGAGCTTGAGCACATGATCGCCCAGGCCGGCCTGCAGGACAGCGTCAAGCTGGTGGGCCACTGCGACGACATGCCGGCCGCCTACCTGCTGGCCGACCTGGCCATCGCCCCGTCGCTGGAGCCGGAGGCCTTCGGCCGCACGGCGGTGGAGCCGCAGGTCATGGGCCGCCCGGTGATCGCCGCCGACCACGGCGCCACGCGCGAGACGGTGGTTCCCGGCGAGACCGGCTGGCTGGCCGCGCCGGGCGACGCCGAGGCCTGGGCCCAGGCCCTGAACGACGCCTGCGAGGCGGGCGCGGCCGGGCGTCAGGCGATGGGCATGGCGGCGCGCGCGCGAGCGCGGCGGTTGTATTCTGTGGACGCGATGGTCGAGGCGACCCTTAAGGTCTATGCGCGCGTCATGGCCGCCCGGAAGACTGGGGCGGGCGTTTTGGAGTCGAAGGGTTGAGCAAGGAGATCAAGAAGGTCCTGGTCATCAAGCTGGGCGCGCTGGGCGACTTCGTCCTGGCCCTGGCGGCGATGAAGAAGATCCGCGAGGCGCATCCGCGCGCCCGGATCACCCTTCTGACCACTCCTCCGTTCGAGGCCCTGGCCCGCCTGTCGCCCTACTTCAACGCCGTCGAGGTGGATGGACGTCCCAGCGACGCCGGCGATCTCTTCAAGATGCTGGGCCGGATCCGCAAGGCCAAGTACGACCGCGTCTACGACCTTCAGACCAACAACCGCACCGGCTGGTACTTCCAGGCCCTGCGGCCGTTCCCGCCGCAGTGGTCGGGGATCGCCAAGGGCGCCAGCCTGCCTCAGCGCGGCCGCGCCCGCTATCACATGCACACGCTGGAGCGGCACGCCGACCAGCTGCGCCAGGCCGGCATCTGGCCCGACGCGCCCACCGAGCCGGGCAGCGCCCCGCCGCCGGACCTGTCGTGGATCCTGCGCAAGCACAAGGACGCCCGTCCTGTCGCCGGCGCGGTGACGCCCAAGCCCTATGTGCTGCTGGTGCCCGGCGGCTCGGCCCACCGGCCCGAAAAGCGCTGGCCGGTCGAGAGCTACGCCCAGCTGGCGGCCCTCCTGAAGTCCAAGGGGCTGGACATCGTCATCATCGGCGGCCCGCAGGAAAGCGCCATGGCGCGCCAGATCCAGAAGGCCGCCGGCCAGGCCCGCGACCTCACCGGCCGCACCGACTTCGCCCAGCTTGCGGTGCTCGGGGCCAAGGCCGCCCTGGTGGTCGGCAACGACACGGGCCCCACGCACCTGCTGGCCGCGGCCGGCGCGCCGACCATCGCGCTGTTCTCCGACGCCTCGGACCCGGCCCTGTGCGGTCCGCGCGGCCACGTGGCGGTGATCAAGTCGCCGGACCTCAAGGCCCTGCCGGTCAGCACCGTGGCCAGCACCGCGATCTCGCTGCTGCCGCGCTAGGGCGTACGTCTCATGAACACCCGCGCGTCCTCGTCCAGGCCGCGCGCCAGGTGTTCGGCGCGGATGGCGGCCATGCCCGGGGTCAACTCCCAGACCGTCTCGAACCCCAGGCGGGCGTAGTAGGGCGCGTTCCAAGGCACGTCGCGGAAGGTCGACAGCATCAGGCCGCCAGCGCCGGCGCGCGCGCCGACCGCGTCCAGCAAGGCCGCGCCGATCCGGCGTCCGGCGAAGGCCGGCAGCACGTCCAGCTGTTCGACATAGAGCCCGCCCTCCAGCGGCCTGAACATCACGAAGCCCGCGATCGCCTCGCCGATCTCGGCGACCAGCAGGCCGCCCTCGACGATTCGCCGGGCCAGCAGCGGGGCGGGGGTAGGCTCGTCGGCGGCGATGGCGTCCATCAGGCCCAGGAAACGCTGGGCCGAGGCGCGTTCGAGCGCGCGGATCGCCTCGACCTCGACGACGCGCGCGGGACGTAGCAGGATGGGCGCGGGGGCGCTGTTCATCTGGAACCAAGCCGGAAACTGGACGGTTTAGGGTTCCGAGTTAACGAGGAGTCCGTCAATGCGCATCACCCCCGGCAAGCCGTACGCCCCCCGCGCCCTGCCTGGCCGCGAAGCGTTCCAGCCGGACACCAGCGGCAACAGCGCCGGCGCCCAGCTGGCCATAGGCCTGGCCCTGGCCGGCGGCGCGATCCTGGCCGCGACGCTGCTGGGCCGCCGCCACGAGCGGGTGATCGACGACGAGGAGTACGCGGTCGGCTATGCCGAGATGCACGAGCCGGTCGCCCACCAGCCCAAGCCGCTCACCAGCCTGCTGCTGCCGCCGCTGTTCATCGCCATGACCCTGTCGGGCCTGCGCACCTGGAACGCGCCGTCCAGCCCCGCCCGCACCCGGGCGCTGACCCTGTGGAGCCTGACCCAGGGCTTCAACGCCCTGTGGCTGGCCTTCGGCACGAAGCGCGGCGGCGGGCAGCTGGCCGTGGCCACCGCCTCGCTGGGCGCCTCGGCGGCCTATGCGGTGGAAGCTCGCAAGGTCGGCGGCGCCTCGGCGCCCGACCTGGGCTGGCTGGGCGTGGCCAACGCCCTGACCGCCCAGCTGTGGCGACGCTCTTCCGTCCGCCCCACCTTGCACTAGGCGGTCCGACACGGCCTTCTCCCCGCCTTCGAGCGGGGAGGGCGCATGCGGATTCGGCTTGGACACCTGGCGGCGGCCGCGATGCTGTTCGTGGTCGAAGTGGTCATCGCGCTGTTCGTGCGCGACGGCTTCGTGCGCCCCTATCTGGGCGACGTGCTGGCCACGGCCATGGTCTATTGCGCGGTGAGGGGCGCCACGCCCCTGGGCCGCGCGGGAGCGGCCGCCTGCGCCCTGGCCCTGGGCGTCGTCATCGAACTGGGACAGGCCCTGAACGTCCTCGACCACGCGGGCCTCGGCGGCAGTCGCGTCGCGCGGGTGGTGTTCGGGGGCGTGTTCGACCTCAAGGATCTGGCCTGCTACGCCGTCGGCGTCGGCCTGGCGGTGCTGATCGACCGGCATTGGCGAAGCTGTTCGTCCGCCGCCGGATGAGGCGCCGCGATCGCCGCTCACGGGTCCCGGCGCCGCTCAACCGAGCATTGAGGCGATGTCCACAGCCGCTCCACAGGGCTCGGAGAACGCCGGTATTGACTTCCGCTGCCTAACCTTTACGCATTCGCCCCGGCTTTTGAGAGCGCCTCTCACGAGCACGCGCCGCCAGGGGACGGGCGGCCCAGAACAAGCCTGTTGCGGGGGGAAGCGATTGGCCTTCGACGACGCGACCTATGACGATGGCGTGCTCGCTGTCCGGACGCCCGGTGGGGCGGGCTGGCGGCCGAAAGCCACGCGACCGGCCTGGCGGCTGGCCGAGATCGGCGTCGCCGGGGGGCTGGCGGCGCTGCTGCTGGTGTTCTTCTGGCTGGACCTGCGCCCCGACATCGCCACCGCGCACCAGCAACCGTTCTTCTGGCTGAAGATGGCCTATACCGCCGCCCTGGCCGCCGCGGGTTTTGACGGTCTGGCCCGCCTGATCCGGCGCGGTCCGCCCGCCCCGACGGCGATCGTCGTGGCGGTCATCGCGCTGCTGGTGTTCGCCGTCGGCGGCGTGACGGAAGCGATGCAACTGGAGCCCGCCAAGCTGGCGCGGCTGTTCTCGCCGGCCTCGGTGGGCGCGTGCTTCTTCAACATCGTCGCGCTGGCCCTGCCGACCCTGCTGCTGGCCCTGACGGTGCTGCGCGGCGTCGAGACCGAGCGGCCGATCCTGGCTGGCTTCGCGGCGGGGATCTTCGCCGGCGGCCTGGCCGCCAGCGTCTATGGCCTGCACTGCCCGCACTCGACCTTCGTGTTCGTGGGCCTGTGGTACCTGGGCGGCGTGCTGCTGTGCGGCCTCGCCGGCGCCGCCCTCAACCGCCTGGCGGCCTGATCCCGCGACCTGGGGGTATTCATCTCGTCGTTGTGATGTGCGAGAAGCCGCAATCATAGCTTGCCGGAGAGTTCATGCTGTTCCTGATGTCGGCGGTTCCCGCCCAGATCTGTGACGCCGCCGCCGTGGAGGTTTCAGTCGCGCGGCTGGAGGATCAAGCCTTCGCCGCCATGAAGGCGGCCACCGAAAAGGTCGCCCTGGCCGCGCGAAGCGGTCCCGTGGGAGCGGCGGGCGACGCCGAATGGGCTGAATACAAGCGCCTGCGCGTCGAGGCCGATCGCCTGCGCGCCGACGCGATCGCCTGCCGGGCCCAACCGGTCCCGGTCGCCGCGCAACCTCGAGAGACGCCGGCCCCGGTCGAACTGGCCCGCGCCTACGACCGAGCCGCGCCGCGCTTCCGGGTCGAGGCCAGCGGCTTCCTGGCCGACCGCCAGCCCACTTCGGCCGCACGCCTTGGCGTCCAGACCCGGACCGGCTACGCCTATAGCAGCACGCCGGTGTTCCAGCCCAACTCGATCGGGCTTGACGACAATTACCCACGCGCTCCCCTGCGCGACGAACACAGGCCGCACGTGCGCAGCTGGTCCTCAGGCTTCACGCTGGGCGCGGAGTTCGCGCCGCAGGGGCTGGGGAACCGGGGGTGGCGTTTCACCTCGCGGATCGGCAATCAGCTGGAGCGCACCAAGAGCCGGATCGATCCCTTCAGGTCCGACTATGTCGTCACCGGGCCTGGGCAGTTTGTCGAGGTGTGCACCCGCTGCGGGTCGGCCTACATCTTTCCGGTCACGCTGGATGTCATTCATTACTCGCGTGGCGGTGCGACGGCGCGGCTGTCAGCCGACGACGTCAGCCAGACCTCGAAGAAGGTGGATGTCGATCTCGGCGCGGCCTGGGACTTCCCGCTCGGCGGCGTGTTCCGGGGCGCCCGGGCCAGCGTGGGCGGTGAACTGGGCGCGGGCTGGTGGACGATGGAGGAGCGCGAGCAACAGGCGTCTGTAATCGATACGTTCCGTTCGGCTGACGGCCCGGTCGGGCGCGCGGCCCTGACCGGCGCCCTGTCGGCTCGTGTGCCGTGGATCGATGGGCTGTCCTGGTCGATCCGCTCGCGGGTCGGATATGAGATCGCCGACATCACCGCGACCTCGTGGGACTACGTGCAGTATGGGACCTACTCCAACCGTTCGATCATCCAGGACATGAACGACGGCGTCATCGGGTCCCTGGGCGGGCGCCTCGACTACGTGCGCGGTCCGCTGGGCGGCTTCGTCGCGGTCGAGCGCCGTCGGGACCTGTCGCTGAACAGCGTCTTGACGGCGCCGGGAACCCTGGCCCGGGCCTCCAAGTCCTTCGAGGACGGTTCGGCCCTCTACATGTGGCCCGTCTACAGCTCGCGGCTCACCGTCGGGGTCAACTACGGCTTCTGACGAAAAAGGCCCTCCCGGCGAACCGGGAGGGCCTTCAGTCCTGCGCGAGGCGGGGCTGCCTATTCGGCGGCGGCCTTGCCGGCCGGGGCGCCGAACTTGGCGTTCAGCTCGCCCGAGATGTAGCGCTTGGCCATGGCCGCGGTCGAGATCGCGCGGATCTTGCCGGCGTGGCCGGCCGAGCCGAACTGCTCGAAGCGCGCCTGGCAGACCTTGCGCATGGCTTCCTTGGCCGGCTTCAGATAGGCGCGCGGGTCGAACTCCTGCGGCTTCTCGATCAGCAGCTTGCGGATGGCGCCGGTGATGGCCATGCGGTTGTCGGTGTCGACGTTGATCTTGCGCACGCCATGCTTGATGCCGCGCTGGATCTCTTCGACCGGCACGCCCCAGGTCTGGGGCATCTCGCCGCCATAGGCGTTGATGATGTCCTGCAGGTCCTGCGGCACCGACGACGAGCCGTGCATCACCAGGTGGGTGTTGGGCAGGCGGCGGTGGATTTCCTCGATCACGTTCATGGCCAGGACGTCGCCGTCCGGCTTGCGCGTGAACTTGTAGGCGCCGTGGCTGGTGCCCATGGCGATGGCCAGGGCGTCGACGCCGGTGGCCTGCACGAAGTCGACGGCCTGGTCCGGATCCGTCAGCAGCTCGTCATGCGACAGCTTGCCCTCGAAGCCGTGGCCGTCCTCGGCCTCGCCCATGCCGGTCTCCAGCGAGCCCAGCACGCCCAGCTCGCCCTCGACCGACACGCCGCAGGCGTGGGCCATCTCGACCACCCGGCGGGTGACGTCGACGTTGTATTCGTAGCTGGCGGGGGTCTTGGCGTCCTCCATCAGCGAGCCGTCCATCATCACCGAGGTGAAGCCGTACTGGATCGCCGTGGCGCAGGTCGCCGGGCCGTTGCCGTGGTCCTGGTGCATGCAGACCGGGATGTGCGGGTAGATGTCGACCAGGGCGTCGATCATCTTGGCCAACATGATGTCGTTGGCGTAGTTCCGCGCGCCGCGCGAGGCCTGGATGATGACCGGGCTGTCGACCGCGTCGGCGGCCTCCATGATGGCCAGGCCCTGCTCCATGTTGTTGATGTTGAAGGCGGGCAGCCCGTACTCATGCTCCGCCGCATGGTCCAGCAACTGCCTAAGCGTGATCCTCGCCACGTATTTCTCCTGCAAGCTTTGAAGTCGTTGAATTGGTTCTTGTTATTGGGGCGCGGCGCTTGTGCGCTCTTTGCCCGGATATCCCGGGGCCGGTTCCTCGTCCGGCGTCCCGAGAGCGGAGGCCCGCGCCCCGAAAGGCTCGGGGGCAGGCGCTCCGACTTGGCTGATGGTCCCGCGGCCGTTCTCGGCTCGCCGGGATCCTCCCTTTAGGCTTCGAGAGCCGCGACGCCCGGAAGCGTCTTGCCCTCCATCCATTCAAGGAACGCGCCGCCCGCCGTCGAAACGAAGGTGAAGTCGGCCGACACGCCCGCGTGGTTCAACGCCGCGACGGTATCACCGCCGCCAGCGACCGCCACGATCTTACCCGATTTCGCGAGCGACGCGGCGTGTTTCGCCGCCGAAACGGTCGCTTCGTCGAAAGGTTGCACCTCGAACACACCCAGCGGGCCGTTCCAGATCAAGGTGACGCTCTGGTCCATGGCCGCCAGCAGCTTCTTGGCGCTCTGCGGGCCGGCGTCGAGGATCAGGTCGTCGGCCTGCACTTCGTTCAGCTGGCGGACGGCGGTTTCCACGCCCGGGGCGACTTTCTTGGCGACGACCACGTCGACCGGCAGCAGCAGCTCGCAGCCGGCGGCGTCGGCCTTGGCGATGATCTCGCGGGCGGTGTCGGCCAGGTCCTTCTCGCAGAGCGAGCCGCCGACGTCGTGGCCCTGGGCGAACAGGAAGGTGTTGGCCATGCCGCCGCCGATGGCCAGGCGGTCGAGCTTGGCGACCAGGTTGTTGAGCAGGTCGAGCTTGGTGGAGACCTTCGAGCCGCCGACGATGCCGATCACCGGCTTCTTCGGATTGCCGAGCGCGGCGTCGAGCGCCTCGAGTTCGCGCTGCATGGCCAGGCCCGGATAGGCCGGCAGCAGCTTGGCCAGGCCTTCGGTCGAGGCGTGGGCGCGGTGGGCGGCGCTGAAGGCGTCGTTGACATAGACGTCGCCGTTGGCGGCCAGGGCGGCGGCGAACTCGGCGTCGTTCTTTTCCTCGCCGGCGTGGAAGCGGACGTTCTCCAGCAGAGCCACGCCGCCGTTCTCCAGGGCGTCGACGACCTTGGCGGCCTCAGGACCGATGCAGTCGCTGGCGAAGGCCACCGGCTGCTCCAGCAGCTTGCTCAGCGGCTCGGCGACGAAGCCCAGGCTCATCTCCGGCACGACCTTGCCCTTGGGGCGGTCGAAGTGGGCCAGCAGCACGACCTTGGCGCCGGCCTTCGACAGGAAGGCGATGGTCGGCAGCGCCGCGCGCAGGCGGGTGTCGTCCGTGATCCGGCCGCCGTCGACGGGCACGTTGAAGTCCACCCGGACCAGGGCGCGCTTGCCGGCGAGATCGGCGGTGTCGAGGGTGCGGAAGGTCATTGCGAGGTCACTCACATGATGTTGCAGGCATAGACCATACGCGAGGTGAACCAAGCGACGGTCAGGAACAGGATCAACGGCGCGGTCAACGCCCAAGGGCGCGCGTCTCGCCGGACGAGGAAGGCTGTCATGGCCCACAGGCCGAGCCAGCCGATGGCGACGCCGATAGCTCCCCAAGACGGGGCGTTCTCGGGAAGCCATGCCGCCGGCGTCAGCTGGTGGCCGCCGCCCGACGTCAGCGACATCGTCAGCCGGCCAGACCAGTAGCAGACCGGGGCGAAAGCTTCGCGGGCGGCGAAGAGGCCGATCGCGGCGACGGCGCCCAGGCTCGCCAGCGCCAGGCGGCGCTTGCGTGAGCTCTCGGGGGCGGAGTGCGCGTTCGACATCGACGTCCTGGGCCAAGGAAAACCCCCGCTCCTTGCGGGGCGGGGGTCTGGTCGTTCCTTAGAGGAACTTCGCCATTTCCAGAGCGGTGTCGCTCATGCGGGTCGCGAAGCCCCACTCGTTGTCGTACCAGCTGAGCACGCGGGCCAGCTTGCCTTCAATGACCTGCGTCTGGGGCAGGGCGGCCGTCGAGCTGGCGGCGATGTGGTTGAGGTCGCTCGAGACCAGCGGGTCGGTGGTCACGGCCAGAACGCCCTTCATCGGACCGTCGGCGGCGGCCTGCAGCGCGGCGTTGATCTCGGCGATCGTGGTCTCGCGGCCGGTGACGACCTTCAGGTCGATGACCGAGACGTTCGGGGTCGGGACGCGGATCGACGAGCCGTCCAGCTTGCCCTTCAGTTCCGGCAGGACCAGGCCCAGGGCCTTGGCGGCGCCGGTCGAGGTCGGGATCATGCTCAGGGCCGCGGCGCGGGCGCGGTAGAGGTCCTTGTGCATGGTGTCCAGCGTCGGCTGGTCGCCGGTGTAGCTGTGGATGGTGGTCATGTAGCCACGCTCGATGCCGACCAGGTCGTGCAGGACCTTCGCCACCGGGGCCAGGGCGTTGGTGGTGCACGAGCCGTTCGAGACGACGATGTCGTCGGCGGTCAGGGTCTCGTGGTTGACCTTGTAGACGATGGTCTTGTCGGCGCCGTCGGCCGGAGCGGACACGAGAACGCGCTTGGCGCCGGCCTTCAGGTGCAGGGCGGCCTTGTCGCGGGCGGTGAAGATGCCGGTGCACTCGAAGGCGATGTCGACGCCGAGGTCGCCGTGCGGCAGCTCGTCGGGGTTGCGGATCGCGGTGACCTTGATCTTGCCCGTGCCGACGTCGATCCAGTCCTCGCCCGAGGTGACGACGCCCGGGAAGCGGCCATGCACGCTGTCGTAGCGCAGCAGGTGGGCGTTGGTCTCGACCGGGCCCAGATCGTTGATCGCCACCACCTCGATGTCACGGCGGCCGTGCTCGGCGATGGAGCGCAGCACGAGGCGGCCGATGCGGCCGAAGCCGTTGATGGCGACGCGAAGGGCCATGTGGTCTTTCTCCTCACGATCGGACCCGCTCGGAAGCGAGCGGCGTTCCTTGATTTTGCAGGCGGTTTCGCGGTCGAAAGCGGCGAAGTCAAGCCCAGGAACGCTCACAAGACATTAGCTATTGTTGTGACGCTCGTTACATCGCCCAATTGTGGTCACGCCGGCTGGCGAAGTCGGCGACGATCTATATGTTGCGCCGCATGATGGGAACTTGCCGATGATACCGGGCGAAGGAAGCGCTCTCGATCTGGCCGCGCGGCGGCTGGAGCGCGCCGTCGCGAACCTGGAACAGAAGATCGCCGCCGAACGGGCCGAGCGCGCGCGCGCCGTCGCCCAGCCGGTCTCGGGCGACCTGTTCGAGGCGCCCGTCGCCGACGCCGAGGTGGTCGAGAAGGCCGCCCAGCTGGCCGCCGATCTCGAGGCCGCCCGCCAGCGCGAGCGCGCCCTGGAGGAGGCTGGCGAACAGGCCAGCGAGGCCCTGGGCCGGGCCATCGCCGAGATCCGCGCCGCCCTGGGCGACGAGAGCCTGATCGGCGAAGGCGTCCATGACGACGAGGAGGGCGCCGCGCCCGCCGAGTTCGCCGACGACGAGACCGAAGACGAACCTGAAGCGTTGTACGACGAGGACGACCCGCCGTTCGACCCCGACCCGCCCGCGAAGGCCTGAGCCCATGGCGCAATTGACCATCCACGTGAACGGCCGCCCCTACAGCGTCGGCTGCGAAGACGGCCAGGAGGCCCACCTCCTGGAGATCGCGCGCCTGTTCGACCGCCAGGTCCGCCAGGTCAGCCAGGAAGTCGGCCAGCTGGGCGAGACGCGCCTGTTCCTGATGGGCGCTCTGCTGCTGGCCGACGAGCTGTCGGACCTGAAGCTGCGCCTGGCCCACAACCAGTCGGAACTGGCCCGCCTGCAGAACGAACAGACCCGCGTCGAAATCCGCGCCATCAAGGCCATCGACGCCGCCGCCGAGCGCATCGAGAAGCTGGCGGCGGGCTGATCCCCTCCGGCCCTCCGGGCCACCTCCCTCCTTTTGGGGGGAGCTGTCGCGGAGCGACCGAGGGGGTATCAACAGCCGCGACAACGCGCCGGATACGGAGCCCCTATCGCGGGCCGACCCGACACCCTATATTGCTCCATGGCGGGTCGTGCTGCGGCTCTCGTCGAAGATTTCTATTCCCAGGGACCTTAATCTCTCTATCGGGACCTGTTCCCTCCCGTGGCCGTGGCTGCGGGAACACGGGGCCCACCTGTAACTAACAGGTTCGAGTGGATTGAAACGTCTTCACGGTTCTTCGCGGCGCCGCCACCCTTTCCCTTCATCACCCTTTGCGGGCTAGAAGGTCGCGATGACCATCGCCGACCCCGCCGCCGCCAAGACCGCCCTGCGCGTCTTCGTGCGCAATCGCCGCAAGCAGCTGGCCCTCGAACATCCCGAAGCCGACTGGATGGCGGTGGACGTGGCGCGCGAGCCGCTGTCGGCGCGCTTTCCGGATCCGCACGGCAAGGTCGCCGCGCTCTATCACGGCCTGGGCTCGGAGGTTTCCGCCCGCGCCCTGGCCGACTGGCTGGCCGGCGAGGGCTGGAGCCTGGCCCTGCCCAGCGTCGAGGGCGCCGATCCGCGCGGCAAGGGCGGCCACATGGTCTTCCGCGCCTGGACGCCGGGCGAGCCGCTGGCGCGCGACGCCATCGGCCTGGTGGCGCCGGTCGCCGAAAACCCCATCGTCCAGCCCGACCTGGTGGTCGCGCCGCTGCTGGGCTGGGACCGCGAGGGCCGGCGCCTGGGGCAGGGCGGGGGCTATTACGACCGGGCGCTGGAGGCCCTGCGCGGGCGCAAGGAGACCTTCGTCCTGGGGCTGGCCTATCACGGCCAGGAAACCCACAATCTGCCCGACGAACGGCACGATCAACGATTGGACGCCATTCTTACCGAAAACGAGTATATCGAGGTCCGAAAGGACTGATCGATCATGCGTTTTGCTTTCTTCGGCGACGTCGTCGGCAAGTCGGGCCGCGACGGCCTGGCCGACCACCTGCCGGGCCTCCGTCGCCAGCTTGGCCTCGAGTTCGTCATCATCAACGCCGAGAACGCCGCCGCGGGCTTCGGCATCACCGAGAACACCGCCCGCGAGCTGTTCGACGCCGGGGCCGACTGCCTGACCCTGGGCAATCACAGCTGGGACCAGCGCGAGGCGCTGACCTACATCGTGCGCGAGCCGCGCCTGATCCGTCCGGCCAACTACCCGATCCTGTCCGACGCCCCGGGGCGCGGCAGCCACCTCTTCCAGACGGACTCAGGAAAGACGGTTTTCGTCGTCAACCTGCTGGGCCGGGTGCACATGGACGCCATGGACGACCCGTTCGCCGCCGCCGACCGCGAGCTCGACAAGGCGCCGCTTGGCCAGGTGGCCGACGCGGTGATCGTCGACATGCACTGCGAGGCCACCTCCGAGAAGATGGCCATGGGCCACTATTGCGACGGCCGCGCCAGCCTGGTGGTGGGCACCCACACCCACGTGCCGACCGCCGACTGCCAGATCCTGACCGGCGGCACCGCCTACCAGACCGACGCCGGCGCCTGCGCCGACTACGACAGCGTCATCGGCAACCAGAAGGAAGAGCCCCTGCGGCGCTTCACCACCAAGATCAGCGGCGGCCGCTACCAGCCGGCCAGCGGCCCGGCCACGGTCTGCGGCGTGTTCGTCGAGACCGACGACCGCACGGGCCTTGCGGTCCGCGTCGAACCGATCCGCGTCGGCGGGCGGCTGAAGCAGAGCGTGCCGGAAGTCTGAGACCTGGCGATCCCTCTCCCCTCCGGGAGAGGGATAAAAAGCTTCAATCCGCTCCCGCTTGCATCCGTCATCATCCCGGGCCCAACCTCCGTCCGAGGCAAGCACAGGAGCCCTCCATGACCGACGCCGCCGTCTACACCGCCAAGGCCCACGCCGTGGGCGGGCGCCAGGGGACCGCCAAGACCGACGACGGCCACCTGGACGTCAAGCTGGGCTATCCCAAGTCGATGGGCGGCGACGGGCAGGGGACCAATCCCGAGCAGCTGTTCGCGGCGGGCTATGCGGCCTGCTTCCTCGGCGCGCTCGGGCTGGTGGCCCGCAGCCAGAGCGTCAAGCTGGGCGAGCACAGCCTCGACAGCGAAGTGGATCTGATCAAGGACGACGTCAGCTTCCACATCGGCGTGCGCCTGACGCTCAATGCCCCCGAGATCGACCGCGCGGTGGCCGAGGATCTGCTGCACAAGGCCCACCAGGTGTGCCCGTATTCCAAGGCCACCCGCGGCAACGTGGTGGTGGAGCTGAAGGTCGCCTGATCCTGCGTCCGGCGATGGAATGGGCGGGTCGCGAGCGCCCCCTGGGGTGACAAGATGCATCTCCTGGCGGTAGAAGCGCCGCCAACCCATTCCATCGTCAGATCAGAGAAGAGCCTCCGAATGGCCGGCCACTCGAAATTCAAGAACATCATGCACCGCAAGGGCCGCGCCGACGCCGCGCGCTCCAAGCTGTTCTCCAAGCTGTCGCGTGAAATCACCGTGGCGGCCAAGACCGGCCTGCCCGACCCGGCCATGAACCCGCGCCTGCGCCTGGCCGTGAACAACGCCAAGGCCGAAAGCCTGCCCAAGGACGTCATCGAGCGCGCCATCAAGAAGTCGCAGATGGGCGATGCGGCCGACTACACCGAGATCCGCTACGAGGGCATGGGCCCCGGCGGCGTCGGCGTGATCGTCGAGGTGCTGACCGACAACAAAAACCGCGCCGCCAGCAACGTCCGCTCGCTGTTCTCCAAGTACGGCGGCAATCTGGGCGCCACCGGCTCGGTGACCTTCAACTTCGACCGCCTGGGCCAGATCGAGTATCCGGCCGCCAAGGCCAGCGAAGACGCCATGATGGAAGCCGCCATCGAGGCCGGCGCCCAGGACGTCGAGAGCGACATGGGCGAGGACGGCGGCCACACCGTCTACACCGCCTTCGAGGACCTCAACGAGGTGTCCTCGGCCCTGGAAGCCAAGTTCGGCGAAGCCTCCTCGACCAAGATCGTCTGGAAGCCCAAGCTGCTGAACGAAGTCTCCGGCGACAGCGTCGCCACCCTGATGAAGCTACTGGACGCCCTGGACGAGGACGACGACGTTCAGAACGTCTATTCCAGCGCCGACATCAGCGAAGAAGAACTGGCCAAGCTGGGCTGATCCTTCGCGGCGGAACCTTATCCTTCGACAAGCTCAGGATGAGGTTCTCTGCTGACCGAGCCTGCAATGGTCCTCATCCTGAGCCCGTCGAAGGACTAGGACCACGCACCAAACAGACGGCCGCTCCATCTGGAGCGGCCGTTTCCTTGTCAGGCTCCCCTTTGCGCGCGGGCGCCGCTCTGCTATCCCCTCGCTCCATGAGTTTCGTTCGGAAGATCGTGCGAATTATCCGCCCGGCGTGACGCCGCCGGACGAGACCTCCAGCGCGCGCCGGGTTCCACCCGCCTTCTTCCGACATTCCAGAGCTGGATAGCCTTCCCATGGCCGACGACGCCGCGCCCGCCCGCGACTACCGCGAAACCGTCTTTCTTCCCGACACGCCGTTCCCGATGCGCGCGGGCCTGCCCAAGAAGGAGCCCGAGATCCTGGAGGGCTGGGCGGCCCTGTCCGACAAGGGCCTCTACGGCGCCGTCCGCGCCAAGCGCCAGACCGACGGCGCGCCGCTGTTCGTGCTGCACGACGGCCCGCCCTACGCCAATGGCGCGATCCACATCGGCCACGCGCTGAACAAGATCCTCAAGGACTTCGTCGTCCGCTCGCGCTTCGCCCTGGGCTACGACGTCGACTACGTGCCGGGCTGGGACTGCCATGGCCTGCCGATCGAGTGGAAGATCGAGGAGAAGTTCCGCAGCCAGGGCCGCCGCAAGGACGAGGTCCCGGCCGAGGAGTTCCGCCGCGAATGCCGCGCCTACGCCGCCGGCTGGATCGAGGCCCAGAAGGTCGAGTTCCAGCGCCTGGGCGTGCTGGGCGACTGGTGGAACCGCTACGCCACCATGGACTTCACCTCGGAAGCCAAGATCGTCGAGGAATTCCACCGCTTCGCCTCGAGCGGTCAGCTCTATCGCGGCTCCAAGCCGGTGATGTGGAGCCCGGTCGAGCGCACGGCCCTGGCCGACGCCGAGATCGAGTACCACGACCACGTCTCGCCCACGATCTGGGTCAAGTTCCCGGTCGTCGAGGGCTCTGACGCCGCGGTCGGCGCCAAGCTGGTGATCTGGACCACCACGCCCTGGACCATCCCGGCCAACCGCGCGGTCTCCTACAACCCCGACATCCCCTACGCCGTCTTCGAGGTGAAGGCGCTGGAGGAGGGGCTCGAGTTCGCGCCCTGGTCCCAGGTCGGCGATCGCCTGATCGTGGCCGAGAAGCTGGCCGAGGAGGTCTTCAAGGCCGCCAAGGTCGCCGCCTTCGAGAAGGTCGAGAGCGTCGACTGCGAAGGCATGGTCCTGGCCCACCCCCTGGCCGACCTGGACAGCCACTATGGCTTCGCCGTGCCGCTGCTGGCCGGCGACCACGTCACCGACGACGCCGGCACGGGCTTCGTGCACACCGCGCCGGGCCACGGCGCCGACGACTACCAGGTGTGGCTGGCCCACGGTCATCGCGAGATCCCCGACACGGTCGACCCGGACGGCGCCTACTACGCCCACGTGCCCCTGTTCGGCGGCCTCAAGGTCATCGAGACCGAGGGCAAGAAGACCGGCAAGTTCGGTCCCGCCAACGGCGCGGTGATGGACAAGCTGATCGAGGCCGGCAACCTGCTGGCGCGCGGCCGTGTCGAGCACAGCTATCCGCACAGCTGGCGCTCGAAGGCCCCGGTGATCTTCCGCAACACCCCGCAGTGGTTCATCCGCATGGACCACGAGGTCGAGGCCCTCGGCGGCAAGACCCTGCGCGAGACGGCCGTCCAGGCCATCGCCGACACCGCCTTCCACCCCGACGCCGGCCGCAACCGCATCGGCGCGATGGTCGAGACGCGTCCCGACTGGCTGATCAGCCGCCAGCGCAACTGGGGCACGCCGCTGGCGATGTTCGTCGACAAGCATACCGGCCACCCGCTGATCGACGCCGAGGTCAACGCCCGCATCCGGGCGGCCATCACCGAAGGCGGGGCCGACGCCTGGTTCACCCGTCCCGACGCCGACTTCCTGGGCGCGCACGATCCGGCCCAGTACGAGAAGGTCGTCGACATCCTCGACGTCTGGTTCGACAGCGGCTGCACCCACGCCTTCACCATCGAGGGCCGTGACGACAGCGCCTGGCCGGCCGACCTCTATCTGGAAGGCTCCGACCAGCACCGCGGCTGGTTCCAGTCGTCGCTTCTCGAAGGCTGCGGCAGCCGGGGCCGTGCGCCCTACAAGGCCGTCCTGACCCATGGCTTCACCATGGACGAGAACGGCGAGAAGATGTCCAAGTCCAAGGGCAACACGATCGAGCCCCAGGCGATCACCAAGGAGTCCGGCGCCGAGATCCTGCGGCTGTGGGCGGCCATGGTCGACTATTCGGAAGACCAGCGGATCGGCAAGACGATCCTGGCCACCACCACGGACGCCTATCGCAAGCTGCGCAACACCATGCGCTACCTGCTGGGCGCCCTGGCCGGCTTCGACGAGGAAGAGCGCGTCACCGACTATGCCGACTTCCCGCCGCTGGAGAAGTTTATCCTGCATCGTCTGTGGGAGCTGGATGGCCAGGTGAAGGCCGCCTACGAGTCCTATCGCTTCAGCGACGTGATCCGGCCGCTGGTCGATTTCTGCCAGGGCGACCTGTCGGCTCTGTTCTTCGACATCCGCAAGGACAGCCTCTATTGCGACGCGCCGACGGCCCTGCGCCGCCGCGCCTATCGCACCGTGCTGGACTACGTGTTCGACCGCCTGACCATCTGGCTGGCCCCGCTGGCCAGCTTCACGATGGAAGAGGCCTGGGTCACCCGCTTCCCCGAGGCCGGCCCGGTGACCCTGCGGGTGATCCCGCAGACCCCGGCGGCGTGGGAAAACCAGGCCGAGGCCGCGCGCTGGGCCAAGGTCGAGACCGTCACCGGCGTCGTCACCGGGGCCCTGGAAGTCGAGCGCCGCGAAAAGCGCATCGGTTCGGCTCTGGAGGCCGCGCCGGTGGTTTACATCGCCGACGCCGAACTGCTGGCCGCTTTCGAGGGCCTGGATGCCGCCGAAGTGTTCCGCACCAGCGCCGCGACCCTGGTCGCCGGCGAGGGCGGCGCGTTCACGATCGACGAGGTCAAGGGCGTGTCGGTGGATCCGGTGAAGGCCGAAGGCAGGAAGTGCGCCCGCTCGTGGCGCATCCTGCCGGAAGTGGGAACCGACCCCCGCTATCCGGAGCTTAGCCTTCGCGACGCCGACGCCGTGGCCTTCTGGGACGCGCAAAGGGCTTAGGCTCGCCGCATTGATCCTTCTCCCCTTGCGGGAGAAGGTGTCGCCGCAGGCGACGGATGAGGGGTTGAAGGCGCGGTCAGCCGCCACGGCACCGCCAGCGCGACCCCTCATCCGACCTGCGGAGTTTATCCTCGGGCGGGCTTTGCGCGACCCGGGGGCAGGCCACCTTCTCCCGCAAGGGGAGAAGGAAGACCGGGGATGAGAGAACGAACGTGGCCTCTTTGAAGATCACCCGCCTGGGCTGGACCGCCTACGCCGTCGCCGTCGCCACGGTGGTGCTCGACCAGATCTCCAAGCTCTGGGTGCTGGGCCTGCTGGGCTCGGCCCAGGGTTCCAGCGCCTCGCTGCTGGGGCCGGTCAAGCTGACCATGGTCCACAACTACGGCATGAGCTTTGGCCTGCTGCGCGACCACGCCGAGTGGGGCCGCTGGCTGCTGACGATCTTCTCGGCGGCGGTGGTGGTGGGCTTGGGCGTCTGGGCGCGCAAGGCGGTGCGGCCGCTGACGGCCCTGGGCCTGGGCATGATCATCGGCGGAGCGATCGGCAACAACCTGATCGACCGGGTGATCTATGGCTACGTCGTCGACTTCATCGACGTGTCGCGACTCTATTTCCCCTGGGTGTTCAACGTCGCCGACTCGGGCATCAGCGTCGGGGTGGCGTTCCTGTTGCTGGACAGTTTCATCGGTGAAGAGAAGAAGCTGTCGCACCAGACGGAATAGGGGCCAAACCAGGGCTTAGCGCCCAAGCAAGGCCACAAATTCGAAGGACATTGGCGCCCGCCTTCGGATGTCGTATCGAGGGCGTCCGATTTTCGGCCCCGGGGGCGGCCGCTGGAGCATGGGTTCATGAAGTTCAACCGGGTTGCGACCCTGAGCGTGCTGGCCGCCGTGGCCGCCACCGGTCTGGCCGGCTGCCAGTCGGCCTCGAAGGCCCTGGGCATGAGCAAGGTGGTCCCCGACGAGTTCCGCGTCGTCACCAAGGCTCCGCTCGTCGTTCCGCCGGACTACAGCCTGCGCCCGCCGGCGCCCGGCGAGCCGCGTCCGCAGGAGCTGCAGCCGGAGAGCGCCGCGCGTCAGGCGCTGCTGGGCCAGAGCCTGGCCGCCAACCGCACCGACGGTGAAAAGCTGCTGGTCTCCAAGGCCGGCGTCGACAAGGCCGACCCGCTGATCCGCTTCGTCGTCGACGACGAGAACGGCGACCTTGCCCACAAGGACGAGAGCTTCGCCAAGAAGGTCATGTTCTGGCGCAAGGACGACAAGACCGCCGGCGCGGTGACGGCGGCGGAAGCCGGCGCCACGGCTCCGGTGCCGGTCGACGCGGCCGCCGAGGAAGAGCGTCTGAAGACCCTCACGGGCGGCGGCGCGATCGTCATCACCCGCGACAAGCAGGGCAAGATCAAGCTGCCGGGCCTCTAGGCCCGGGGCTGACCAGTCTGAAAGATATTCGACGGCCCGGAGGCTTTGCTTCCGGGCCGTTTGCTTTGCGAGGTCAGTCGCGAGACGTGCGTTCCAGGATGGCGCGCAGCGACTGGGCCTTCTGCGGCAGGTCGGACGACAGCCGCGAGGCCATCTCCCGAAGGCCTACGGCATAGGCCTCGCCGCCGTGGGCGATCTGCTCGGCGCGTTCGCCCAGCGCGATCAGGTCCCGTTCCAGGGCCTCGATTTCCTCGCGGGCCAGTTGGCGGGCTTCTTGTTGCAGGCGTTGCAGGCGCTGGGCCGTCGTCTCCGGCCCGCGGGTCAGGTTGTAGACTTCGGCGCCGGCGGTTTCTTCCGGCACGACGGTCAGATGCGGACCGCTCATCGTCATCGGCTCCTCGAACTCACGGAACCCCCATGCGATGACAATGAACCTACAAGCCTTGCTGTTCCTGTAAAAAAGCGACGTTCTCCGCGAAGCTCGGAGTTTGTGGCGCGGGCGCCACATAAGGTATTTTGGCTAAGCTCGGCGCCTATTCCTTGGGCTGCGGCGGCGCCTGATGGTCCTTGGCCTCGCAGGGGCCGACATAGACGCTCTCGCTGTGCAGCCGCATCGTCTTGGACGCGCCGTAGGCCTGAACCTTCATTTCCAGGTCGGTGGTGGTGCGGGTCTGGAAGTCGCCCTTCACCACGCCGGCCAGGCTGTAGGTGATGGCGTCCTTGCGGCAGGTCAGCTCCAGGGTGAAGCCGTCGATGACCGGGGTGACCTGCGGCTGGCCGCACGGCGCGGCCTTGGCGGCCTCGGCGGTGGGGTCATGGCCCTCGCCGATGCATTGGGTGGTGCTCTGCTCGCCGCTGGGCGTGCCGGCGGTGGTCTTCCAGAGACCGGCGCGCAGCGGCCTGGGACCGCCGGCCGTGGGCGCGGCCTCGCTTTGGGCCGAGGGCGTGCTGGCGCCGGCCGCCGGGGCGGCGGCCTTGTCGTCGTTGCGCGAACAGCCTGCCGCCGCGAGGACGGCCAGGAACAGGGCGAGGCGGGCGGCGGTGGTCATCGGCTACTGTCCCGAGAAGCGGGGCGCGGTCAGGCGCCTCGGTCCGAACAATACGCGGACGCGCCGCCCGGTTGCCAGGGGGTCAGCCGACGGCGGGCGCGTAAGTCGCGGGCGCGACCGGAGCCTGGGCCGCGGGGGCAGGGGCCGGCTGCGGCGCGGGGCGCGTGAACTTGACGCTGCGACCCTGGAAGTCGGCGCCGCTTTCCATGGCCAACTGCTCGTGGGCGATGTCGCCCTCGACCTTGGCCGTGCCGTAGAGGCGCACCTGGCGGGCGGCGACGGCCCCGATCACCTTGCCGTGGATCTCGACGGCCTGGGCGGCGATCGAACCCTCCACGCGGCCGTTGGGGCCCAGGACCAGCTTGCCGACCTTGATGTCGCCCTGGACCACGCAGTCCAGATGCAGTTCGCCGTCGCCCGACACGTCGCCGCGGATGGTCAGGCCCTGGGCGATCAGCGAGGCGGGCTTGGGGCGCGGCGGCGGGGCCGGAGCGGCCTGGGCCGGCGGCGCGGGCGTCGGAGCGGCCGCCAGCGGCTCCAGGGCCAGCGGGGCGGGGGCGTCTTTCTTCTTCTGGAACATGAGGCGGCGGCTTTCTCGAATTGGGTCGCTTGCCAGCTTGAGCAGCAAGCGCGGCGCCAGTCGGAAAGCCCCGTCTCGGTTTCTGTCGTCACCAGGGGCGGCGGGCCGCCACGGTCTCGAAGAACAGCCGGAAATCGCCCATCAGGCTGTAGAGCGGATAGGAGAAGGTGGCCGGGCGGTTCTTCTCGAACACGAAGTGGCCGACCCAGGCGAAGCCGTAGCCGACCAGCGGCGCGGCCAGGAAGAACCACGGGCTGACCGTGAAGCCCATCACCAGGCTGACGATGACCAGTCCCGTGCCGACGACATGCAGCCGGCGGCTGGTGTGGTTGAGGTGTTCGGAGAGATAGAAGGGATAGAAGTCGGCGAAGGTGCGATAGCGCTCCTCGCCCGCGGCGCGGTGCTCGCCGGCTTGGTCGGCGTTCTGGCCCATGGGGCGTGTCCTCCCGGTCGATGTGGCTCGACCTTGCGCCTAGGAGAGGACGGTCCGTCTTCGGATGCAAGAGGTCTCGAGGGCGGCCCCCACCGCCCTCGAACGAATGCGCCTCAGCTCAGCGGGCTGACGTAGGGGCTGACCAGGCCCAGCGGCACGGCGGTCGAGTTCTTGACGCCGCGGATGACGATGCGGCTTTCGATGTTCGACACCAGGCCCAGCGACAGGATCTTGTCGCGCAGGAACTCGTCGAAGGCGTGCATGTCGCGGGTGACGATGCGCATCTCGTAGTCGGCCGCGCCGGTCACGGTGGCGCACTGCACCACCTCCGCCCACTTGGCGACCGCGTGCTCGAAGGTCTCGAGGTTTTCCTTGGTCGGCAGCGACAGCTTCACGGTGCAATAGACCTCGAAGCCCAGGCCCAGCTTTTCGCGGTCCAGGATGGTCACGCGGCGCTGGATGACGCCGGCGTCTTCCAGCCGCTTGATGCGCCGCCAGCACGGGCTGGAGGACAGCCCGACTCGCTCGGCGATCTCGGCGACGGACAGTCCGGCGTCGTGTTGGATGAGATCCAGGATCTTGGCATCCACGGCGTCGAGTTGTTCGGACAAGAATTCCTCCCCCCAGAGGGTGTTTGACGCGTCGATCTTGCGCAAAGCCCGCCCGAGTCGGGCACGCCTTGGGCAAACAATTTCCGCGCTTCTATAAGATATTGCCTTACGGGCGAAAAGACCCGGGAGGAAAATTTTTGCCATGCGGCACTCGGAAGTCACGCTCGACGACAAATATGTGCTCGAAGATGGTCGCGCCTTCATCACTGGCGTGCAGGCGCTGCTCCGTGTGCTGCTCGATAGAAAGCGCCTGGACCGACTCGCTGGGCTGAACACCGCCGGCTTCGTGTCGGGCTATCGCGGCTCGCCCCTCGGGGGCCTCGACCAGCAGGCCGCGCGCATCAACAAGCTGCTCACCGCGCACGACGTGGTCTTCAAGGAAGGCCTGAACGAAGACCTTGCCGCCACCGCCGTCTGGGGCAGCCAGCAGGCCAACCTCTTCCCCGGCGCGACGCACGATGGCGTCTTTGGCATGTGGTACGGCAAGGCGCCGGGCGTCGACCGCACCGGCGACGTCTTCAAGCACGCCAATTTCGCCGGGACCTTCCCGACCGGCGGCGTCCTGGCCGTGGCCGGCGACGACCACGCCTGCAAGAGCTCGACCCTGCCGTCGCAGTCGGAGTTCGCCTTCCAGGACTTCGAGATCCCCGTGCTGTCGCCGGCCGACGTGCAGGAGGTGCTGGACTACGGCATCCTCGGCATCGCCATGTCGCGCTTTTCAGGGCTGTGGACCGGCCTGATCGCCCTGGCCGACACCATGGACTCGGGCGTCACCATCGACGTCTCGCTGGGTCGCCACCAGGCGGTCATTCCCGAATTCGCCATGCCGCCCGGCGGCCTGGGCATCCGGCTGAAGGACCAGCCGATGGAGAAGGAGCGCCGCCTCCGCCTCCACAAGATCCCCGCCGCCCTGGCCTTCGCCCGCGCCAACCAGATCGACCGCGTGGTGCTGGGCGCCTCGCATGTAAAGGTCGGCAAGGCCCGCCTTGGCATCGTCTGCCAGGGCCAGGCCTACAAGGACGTGCTGGAGGCCTTCTCGGCCATGGGCATGAGCCTGCAGGAAGCCGCCGACCTGGGCGTCTCGGTCTACAAGGTGGGCATGCCCTGGCCGCTGGAGCCGCTGGGCCTGCGCGCCTTCGCCGCCGGCCTCGAGACCCTGATGGTCATCGAGCACAAGCGCGCCTTGATCGAGCCCCAGGCCCGGGCCGCGCTCTACGACCTGCCCGCCCAGGCCCGCCCGCGCATCATCGGCAAGACCGACGAGAAGGGCCATCCGCTGCTGTCCGAGCTGGGCTCACTGTCGGTGGCCGAGATCGCCCTGGCCATCTATGACCGCCTGCCCGACGGGCCGCACATGGAGCGGGCGCGCGCCTATCTGAACCGGGTCTCGGCCGCCGGCGTCGCCGCCGTCAGCCTGGCCTCGGACCAAGCCCGCAAGCCGTTCTTCTGTTCGGGCTGCCCGCACAACACCTCGACCAAGCTGCCGGAAGGCAGCCGCGCGCTGGCGGGTATCGGCTGCCACTACATGGCCGGCTTCAACGACCCTTCGACCGACCTCAACACCCATATGGGCGGTGAGGGCCTGACCTGGGTGGGCGCAGCCCCCTTCACGACCGAGAAGCACGTCTTCCAGAACCTGGGCGACGGCACCTACAACCACTCGGGTTCTCTGGCCATCCGCGCCGCCGTCGCGGCCGGGGCCAACATCACCTACAAGCTCTTGTTCAACGACGCCGTGGCCATGACCGGCGGCCAGCGCGCCGAAAGCGGCTTCACCCCGGCCCAGATCACCCGCCAGCTGGCCAGCGAGGGCGTGACCAAGACGGTCATCGTCGTCGACGAACTGGAACGCTATGCCGGGGTCACCGACTTGGCCCCCGGGGTCGAGGTGTTCCCGCGGTCCGAGCTGATGACCGTGCAGAAGGCGCTGCGCGACACCCCCGGGACGACGGTGCTGCTCTACGACCAGACCTGCGCCACCGAGAAGCGCCGTCGCCGCAAGCGCGGGACCATGGCCAAGGCGACCCAGAAGGTGTTCATCAATCCGCTGGTCTGCGAAGGCTGCGGCGACTGCTCGGTGAAGTCCAACTGCGTGTCGGTGGAACCGCTCGACACCGCGTTTGGCCGCAAGCGCAAGATCAACCAGTCCAGCTGCAATCAGGACTATTCGTGCCTGGAGGGCTTCTGCCCGTCCTTCGTAACCTTGGAAGGGGCCGAGAAGGCCGGGGAGAAGGCCAAGCCCGCGCCGCTATCGGCCGATTCCACGCCGCTGCCGGCCTTCGAAGAGTTCCACGGCGTGCGCCGGATCATCTTCACCGGCGTCGGCGGGACCGGGGTCACGACCGTGGCCTCCATCCTGGCCATGGCCGCCCATGTCGACGGCCGCGCCGGCAGCGTGGTCGACATGACGGGCCTGGCCCAGAAGGGCGGCTCGGTGTTCAGCCACGTCAAGATCGGCGAGTTGGAGGACACCGTGGTCGGCGGCCGCGTGCCCGCCGCTAGCGCCGACGTGCTGATCGCCTGCGACCTGCTGGTCGCCGCCAGTCCCGAGGCCCTGGCGCTGTACGCCAAGGACCGCACCATCGCCTTCGGCAACAGCGACTTCGCGCCGACGGCCGACTTCGTCACCAGCCGCGACGTGAAGTTCGACGGCGGGGCCATGGCGCGCCGTGTGAAGGCCGCCACCAAGGCCTTCGACGCCTGCCCGGCCCAGCGCCTGGCCGAGGCCCGGTTCGGCGACGCCATCTACGCCAACATGATCATGGTCGGTTTCGCCTGGCAGCGCGGGGTGATCCCGGTCTCCAGCCGCGCCCTCTACCGCGCCATCAAGCTGAACGGAGTGGACGCCGAGGCCAACCTGCAGGCCTTCGAGCTGGGCCGCCAGATCGCCTTCGACCCGGCCGCGGCCGGCGACAAGCCGGTCGCGGTCGTCGCGCCCGAGACCGAGCCGCTGGACGGCCTGATCGCCCGCCGGGTCGAGGACCTGGTCGCCTACCAGGACGCCCACTACGCGGCCCGCTACGCCGAGCGCATCGCCAAGGTGCGGCATGCCGAGGTCGCGGTGGTCGGCGAGGGGGCTGACCTGCCGCTGACCCGCGCGGCGGCGACCAACCTCTACAGGCTGATGGCCTACAAGGACGAGTACGAGGTCGCCCGCCTCTATACCGATGGCCGCTTCGCCCAGGAACTGGCCGGAACCTTCAAGGGCGGCAAGGCCAAGGTCTGGCTGTCGCCGCCGCTGATCGCCCCCAAGGGCAAGGACGGCAAGCCCAGGAAGATCGCCTTCGGCGGCTGGATGCTGGACCTGGCCTTCCCGGCCATCGCCCGGATGAAGGGCCTGCGCGGCGGGGCCTTCGACATCTTCGGCAAGACCGAGGAGCGCAGGATGGAGCGCGGCCTGGTCGCCGACTACGAGGTCACGCTGGATCGGCTTACCGCCGGCCTGCGGGCCGAGAACAAGGCCCTGGCGGTGAAGCTGGCCCAGGTTCCGTCCGAGATCCGCGGCTACGGCCACGTCAAGGAAGCGGCCGTCGAGAAGGCCAAGGCGACCGCGGCCAAGCTGTGGGGGCAGTGGGAGGGCGCCGCCTGAGCGGGCGGCGTCAGGGCTTGGTCGGCGGGCTGAGGCGGCTGGCGTCGACCGCCCGCCGCAGCACCGGCCAATTGAACCGCAGCATGACCCGGCCCTGCGCCAGCGGGGTCTTGTCGTCGGCTTCGGCCTTGGCGGTGAACATCCCGGCCAGCTGGTCCATGGCGTTCAGCTGCGCGTCCGTCGGTTCGCCGAGAGGCTCGCAGCCGTCCAGCTGGCGGTCCGGGCGCGTGGTGCACAACAGTCCGGTGACGGGAGGGCCGCCGTTGACGCTGCGCACGGCGGTCGCGGTGTCTTCCAGATAGGGCTGCCTGTCCCAGGACAGGTCGTGCAGGTCGCAGCGCTGGTCGGGCGCGGCCTTGGTCCCGCAGGCGATCTTCCCGCCGGCCTTGGTCGGCGTCATCAGATAGGCGCGGCGGCCGGCGACATACTCCAGGTTCGAGGGCGGCACGGCTTGGGGCGCGCCCCAGCTGATCGGTATCGCCACGACGGCCCCGGTCAGGGCTTCCGGCGGCGCCTTGCGCGGGTCGAAACCGAACTTGCGCACGACCCTCAGCGACGCCTCGCCGAAGGCGGGCTCGGATTCGGCCAGCACCACGCAGTCGGCGACGCCGCCCTTGGGGGTGAGCAGGCATTCCAGCACCGCCGCTCCGCCGCGCTCGGCGTCCCTGGCCGCGTGGGGATAGGCCGCCGCTATGTCTCCGCCTTCGGGCTTGCGGTTCCAGATGACCTGGTCGCCGGTCAGCCGATGATAGGCCGGCGTCTGCGCCTGGGCGGTTGCGCCCAGCAGGGCGCAGGGCAGGGCAGGGCGATGGCGGACAGGACAAGGATGCGCATGGACGTCGAGGCTCCGGACACAATCTCCGGCTGATCACGTTGCGCGCTCTTTGGCAATGGCCAAGCTTGCGAGCGGATGGCGCGGGCTAGGGTTCGTGCTAGGCTTCCAGCCATGAACAGGCCTTTGCAGAAAGCCCATCTGGTTTCCGTGAACCTGCCCGCCAGCGCCGTCGAGGCGCTGGATGCGCGGGTCGCGGCCGGGGAGTTCGCGTCGCTGGACGAGGCTGTGACGGCGGCGTTGCTCGAACTCGAGCATTTCCGTGCGGTCGATCTTCTGGGCGGAGAGGCCGCATTCAATGCGCTCGCCGAAGAGGTCGAGGCTGATCCGAGCGCGGGTATGGGCGAGGTCGACGCCTTCGAGTTCCTTCATGCCCTGAAGAGCAGGTACGAACAGATGGCGGACGCCCGGGGCGATAGGGCTTGAGGCTTGTTCGCCTGAGCGCTTCGGCCGCGAAGGATATCCAGGGCATCGGCGACGATATCGCGGCGGATAAACCTCGCGCCGCTTCGGATTTCGTCGCTCACCTGCTGCAGCGCTGTCAAAGTCTCGCGAATGCACCGGAAGGGTATGGCCTGAAGCCAGCCTTCGGCGCGAACGTTCGGGGCGTGACCCTTCCTCCCTACATCATCCTCTACCGCATCCGTGAGCGGGACATTCTCATTCTCGGCGTCCGGCACGGGGCGCGTAAGCCGGTGGCGTTCAAATGACCGACTTCGATTTCGACGCCGTCGTGGTGGGCGCCGGCGCCGTGGGACTGGCCTGCGGCTACGCCCTGGCGCGGCGGGGACTGGTCGTGGCGGTGCTGGAGGCGCAGGGGCACATCGGTCAGGGCGTGTCGTCGCGCAATTCCGAGGTGATCCACGGCGGCCTCTACTACCCGACCGGCTCGCTGAAGGCCCGCCTGTGCGTGCAGGGACGGCGGCGGCTGTATGCGTTCCTCGACGCCCACAAGGTGGCCTACAAGAAGTGCGGCAAGCTGGTGGTGGCCACCAGCGACGACGAGATCGCCCGGCTCGACGCCATCTGGGACCAGGCCCTGGCCAACGACGTCGAGGGCATGGAGCGGTTGTCCGGCGCCCAGGCCCAGGCGCTGGAACCTGGCCTCAACGCCCATGCCGCCCTGCTGTCGCCCGAGAGCGGGGTCTTCGCCAGCCATGACTACATGCTGGCCCTGCACGGCGAGATCGAGGCCGCCGGCGGGGCGGTGGTGATCGCGACGCCGTTCGAGGGCGCGATCCCTCTGGAGGCCGGCGGCTTTTCCGTGCGGGCCGGCGGCGCCGAGCCGACGACCCTGACCTGCCGCCTGCTGGTCACCGCGCCGGGCCTGTCGGCCCAGGACGTGGCGGCCGCCATCGAGGGCTTTCCGAAGGACCAGATCCCGAAGGCCCACTACGGCAAGGGGGTCTATTTCCGCCTGACGGGCAAGGCGCCGTTCCAGCGCCTGGTCTATCCGCCGCCGATCCACGGGGCGCTGGGCACCCACTACCGCAACGACATGGGCGGCCAGGCGGTGTTCGGCCCCGACCTGGAGTACGTGTCAGCGCCCGACTACTCGGTGGATCCGGCCCGCGCCGAGGACTTCGCCGCCTATATCCGCAAGTTCTGGCCGGGCCTGCCCGACGGCGCGCTCAGCCCCGACTACGCCGGCGTGCGGCCCAAGATCCATGGCCCAGGCGAGCCCCAGCCCGACTTCCAGCTGCGCGGCGCCGACACCCATGGCCTGGCGGGCCTGGTGGCGCTGTTCGGCATCGAGAGCCCGGGCCTGACCAGCAGCCTGGCGATCGGCGAGGCCGTGGCCGACCTGCTCGCCGCACCGCTTTAAGTCGGCTGGCTGACACCAAACCCCGCGTCATGCGTTAGCCGAAGAGGCTGTTCGACGGAGAGGGCGATGGTGGACGATTTCATCGACAGGCTGACTTCGCGCCTGGTGCGCGGCGCGGGCCTGGTCATGGCGGCGGCGATCGCCGCGATTTCGGGCGCCATGGCGGTGTTCGCCTTCCTGGCCTCATTGGTCGGCGCGGCCTGGGCCCACGCCATCGTCGCGGCGATCGCGGCGGCGGTGGTGGCGATCTGGGCGCTGGCCCAGTCCAACCAGCAGGCCAAGGAGCGCAAGGCCCCCATCGAGGAGCGGGTGGCCGACATCATCCTGGCCCACCCGACCGCCTCGTTCCTGGCCGGCCTGGCCGCGGGGGCTCTCGTCAAGGGCAAGCCGTCCGAGGCCCGCAAGGCCTGGCGCGCCCGCCGCGAGGTCGACTAGGGGCTCAGCCCTTCGGGACGATCCGGATGACCTTGCCGTCGTCCTCGTCGGTCACCGCCCAGACGGCGCCGTCGGGGCCGACGACGACATCGCGGATGCGTTCGCCGAACTCGACGGCGATGCGCTCCTCGCCGACCACCTTGTCGCCGTCCAGCGTCAGGCGGGCGATATGGTGCTCCTTCAGCGAACCGACCAGCAGGCTGCCCTTCCAGGCCGGGAACAGGGCGCCCTCGTAGAAGGCCATGCCCGAGGGGGCGATCACCGGATCCCAGTAGTAGATCGGCTGTTCCAGGCCTTCCTTGGCGGTGATCCCGTCGCCGATCGGCTTGCCGGAATACTCCTCGCCATAGGTGATCGACGGCCAGCCGTAGTTCTTGCCGGCCCGGGGAATGTTCAGCTCGTCGCCGCCCTTGGCGCCGTGCTCGACGGTCCACAGCTCGCCGGTCTTGGGATTGATGGCGGCGGCCTGCAGGTTGCGGTGGCCGATCGACCAGATCTCGGGCTTGGCGCCGGCCTGGGCGGCATAGGGATTGCCTTCGGGGATCGAGCCGTCGGGCTTGATCCGCACCACCTTCCCCAGCGTGCCGTCCAGGTTCTGGGCTTGGCGACGGCCTTCGAGGATCGAGCGCTCGCCGGTGGTGACGAACAGGTTGCCGTCGCGGGCGAAGACCAGGCGTCCGCCAAAGTGCAGGGCCGAGGCCAGGGTCGGGGTCTGGCGCCAGATGACCTGCACGTTCTCGAGCTTCGGCGCGGCCCCGGGGACCAGCTTGCCGCGCGCCACCGCCGTGCCGTTGCCGCCGTCGCGGGGCTCGGCGTAGCTCCAGTAGACGAGGCCGTTCTCGGCGTAGTGCGGATCGATCGCCAGGCCCAGCAGGCCGCCCTGGCCGTTGACGTCCACCGCCGGCAGGCCGGCCACGGCGGGCGACAGCTTGCCGTCCCTGGCCAGGATCCGCAGGCGGCCGGCGCCCTTCTCGGTCACCAGGGCCGAGCCGTCGGGCAGGAAGGCGATGGCCCACGGATGGTCCAGCCCCTTGGCCACGACCTGCACCTGGTACTCGACGCCGGCGGCCTTCAGCGGCGCGCGGGTCTGGCCGGCGAAGGCGGGTTTCTGGTCGGGCGCGTTGGCCGCGCGGGTCTCGACCGGGCCGCCGTCGGCGGTGACCGCCGGGGCGCTGCTGTCTTGGGCCTCGCCGGGGCCGCAGGCGGCGATGGCGAGCAGGGCGGAGGCGGCGAAGAGCAGGGAGGAACGCATGCGGCGACCATAACCGGCTTTTCGTCCGAGGGGCGAGGGGGAGGCGGCCCATTTTCCGCGACGCCCGGTTTTCCGTCGCGCCCCGCTCTTTCCGCGCATTGACACCACGGGCGGCGCGGGGAAGTTTCCGGCCCTTCCCCCATTCGTTTCGGAGCCCGCCCTTGACCGCCATCCTGCACGCCATGCTGGGCAAGGGTCTGGGCGGCCTGGAGCAGGTGTTCCTCGACTATCAGCCGATCCTCGAGGCCTGGGCCGCGCGCCGGGGCGTGATCTGCGCGGGCGTGGTCCGGACCGGTGGAGCGGTGGCCAGGGCGCAGGCGGGGCGGACCCCGCCGCTGCTGTCCATGCCCGCCCATACCGACTGGGACCCGCTGACCCTGGCGGCGGCCAGGCGGATCGTGCGGGCGGTGAAGCCGGCGATCATCCTCAGCCACGGCCAGCGGCCGGCCCGCCTGTTCGAGAAGGCCGCGCCGAAAGAGACGCGCCTGGCCATCTGCGTCCACAAGCCGGTGTTCGACGTCGAGACCACCCGCACCGACTATATCTGCGTCGGCCGCCACCTGGCCGAGCTGGCGGTCGAGCGCGGCGTCCCGGCGCAGCGCGTGCACTTCGTGCCCAACGCCGTGAAGATTCCCACGACGCTGGCCCAGCCGTTCGCCCAGGCCGGCCGGCCGCCGCGCATCGTCGCCGCCGGCCGCCTGCACCCCAAGAAGGGCTTCGACGTGCTGGTCGCCGCCGCCGCGCTGCTGCGCGACCGGGGCCTGGCCTTCGAGATCGAGATCGCCGGCGAGGGCGACGAGCGCGGCAAGCTGGAGGGCCTTATCGCTGAGCATGGCCTGGGCGACCGCGTGCGCCTGGTGGGCTGGCGCGACGCCTCGGCCTTCCTGGCCGCCGGCGACGTCTTCGCCTTCCCGTCCTACCAGGAGGGTTTCCCGCTGGTGCTGCTGGAAGCCATGGCCGTCGGCCTGCCGGTCGCCGCCAGCGCCATTCCCGGTCCCGACGAGATGATCGTCGAGGGCGCCAGCGGCCGCCTGCTGCCGCCCGGCGACGCGGCGGCCCTGGCCGACGCCCTGGCGGGCCTGATCGCCGACCCTGTCGCCTCGGTCGCTTTCGGCCGAAAGGCCCGTGAAGCCGTGTTGGCCGACTACGGTCCCGACAGCCTCGCCAGGCGTTTGAGCGCAGTTGTGGATGAGATCGCAAACCGGGCTTGAAGCCCGCCCCGGTTTGCGCTTATAAGCCCGCTCCGCTTCGGCGGCTGGGTAGCTCAGATGGTTAGAGCGGTGGATTCATAACCCACAGGTCGGCGGTTCGATCCCGCCCCCAGCCACCAACGGTTCCTACCGACAATCCGTTGTATTCGTTTCGCTTCCAGATTGGTCGCGGCGAAGTCGGCTTGGCTTTTGAAGCCTTGGACGATCTGTCCATCCACTCCGTTCCAGCGTACGCCGAGACGCCGGTCGCGAGCGGTTCGCCGCCCTGGCCGATCGTGGACCGCGACGCGCGCCCCCTGGGTTGAGCGGCTTGTTGCCAATAACTTATAGTAATGTAAGTATCGGTAGAGGATAACAACAACGCGTGGGGAGTTAAGCGTGATCAAGTGCGCCGCCGTCCTGTCCGCCGCCATTGCCCTCGCGACCGCGGGCGCCGCCAGTTCGGCTTCGGCCGCGACGTTCACGCCCAGTCCCGTCGCGAACTTCACCCTGAGCGGAAACCTGACGGTATCGCACCCGCAGGCCACGAGCGTCGATTGCTCTGTCGAGATGACGGGCAGCATCGACACCAGCGGCGCCACGGCGGTGATCTCCAGCGTGGCCATCCAGCCCGGCGACTGGGCATGCGGCTATCTGCTGACGGCCAGCGGCGCGCCCTGGATCGTTCTGCCGACCAGCACGTCTTCGGTGATGATCTGGATGGGCTTCACGTCGCCCTGGACCTGCGGCGGCGCGACGACCGCCAGCTGGACGAACGGGGCGCCCAGCACCGTCACCTTCTCGGGCGCGACGGTCCCGGGATCGCCGGGATGCAGCGTCACCGGCACGCTCACCGCCTCGCACTCCGTGACGATCATGTAAGCCAGGCGGGCTCAGCCCGCCGCCTGCTCCTCGGCAACGTACACCGTCGCCAGTCGGAAGAGCTCGTTGCGCACCGGTTCGGGCAGGGCGACGGCGGCTTCCATGAACGAGCCCGCTTCGCGCAGGCTCATGAAGCGGGCGATCAGGCTTTCGCCGCCGCCGGCGACGACGTCGACGCCCTCGAACAACGCGCCGACGGGCAGCGACAGCGCACGGGCCACCTCGACCAGTTTCGAGGCGCTGATGCGGTTCTCGCCGGTCTCGTACTTCTGGATCTGCTGGAAGGTCAGGCCCAGGGCCCTGCCCAGTTCCTCCTGCGAGACGCCCGCCGTGCGGCGATGGGCGCGGATCATCGCGCCGACGTGCCGGTCGATCGGGTGCGTGGGAGGCGGCGTCGCCATGACGTCATTTCCGTATACGAAAATCAACGTTTTGGCTTTGCCTCGCGGGCGTCGAAAATACAAGCGCGCAGGGCGGCGCGCCCGAGCGAATGTTCCGTCCGGTCAAGTTCGATCGCGGCCCGGGGCTGGCCTTGTCAGGTCGACAGCACCGCCAGCACGCCTTCGGGAACGCCGTCGCGGCGCACGGTTGCCAGGGCCAGTTCGATGGTGCGCTCGGCCCCGTCCTTGACCAGCAGGGTCACGGGCAGGCGGGCGGGCGCATCGCCCTGCAGCGCGTGCTCGACGGCCTGGGTCAGGGCGCGGCGCTCGGCCGGGCGGACGATGTCGCTGAGCCTGCAGTCGCGCAGCTCGGCCTCGGAGAAGCCGGTCAGCCGCAGGAAGTCGGCGTCCATCGAGGTCAGCACGCCGCGGATGTTGAGGCGGGCGGTGGCCACGCCCGGCAGCACCGAGAGGGCGGTTTCCAGCGCCGCGGCGCGGTCCAGGCGGGCGCGCAGGTCGCGTTCCTCGGTGCGATTGACGAACAACGCCGCCACGCCACCGGGGTAGGGGAACACGCGCACGCCGAAGCAGCGGCCCGACTGCACCGTCGACTCCGACTCGAACTCCAGCGTCTCGCCGGTGCGAAGCACGCGGCGGAACTGCTCGCCGATCAGGGCCTGCACCGGGGCGCTGAACACCTCGGTCCAGGCCAGGCCGACCAACTGGGCGGCGCTGGCGCCCTTGAGGTCCTCGAAGACCGGGTTGACCGCGGTGATCTTGAGGTCGGGGTCGAGCGCCACGAAGGCCTCGTTCAAGTGTCCCACGATCGCCGAGCGGGCCGTCTCGGCGGTCTGCAGGGCGGAATCGTTATCGAAGCCGGCCGGTCCTTCGGCCAGGCCCGCGGCCGCGTAGTGCTCGGCCGAGATCATCACCACCCGTGGCCGGCCGTGGTGAGTCACGATCACCGGTCCAGACAGGGCTACGTCCTGCCACTGGCCGAAATTCCTGCTGATTTCCCCGGCGGTCACCCTCGCCGGTGCGATGTCGCGCGACTTCATGTCACCCTCTCCAGGTCCACGCAAAATCCGGACGCTCCGCAATCGCCGAAACAAACTCTCGGAATGGTTGGTTGGTTGCGACTTAAAGTTACCGCCACGCGAGTCTGGGGACAACAGTGTTATCCCAGCGGCACAACGTCGCACTAAGGCCAAGTTCCCAACTACGCGAACTTCAAATAACGCGGATTTTCCGTGAGAACTCGCTGACAGCCAAGGTCGACTTACGCTTACGGCGCAACCGAAGGGATGTGCGGAGGCGTAGATGCGCAAACAGCAGTTCTTCCAGAAGTTCGGCGCGGACCGGACCGGGACCGCCCTGGTCGAGTTCGCCCTCGTGTGCCCGATGCTCATCATGCTCGTGGTGGGCATGCTCGGCTGGGGCGCCTATTTCTGGATGGCCCACTCGGTGCAGCAGGTGGCCAACGACGCCGCGCGGGCGGCGGTGGCCGGGCTGACCGGGGCCGAGCGGGCCTCGCTGGCCAAGGCCGCCGTGACCGAGGGCATCGCCGACTATTCCGCCCTCGACACGACCCTGGTGAAGACCACCGTCACCGAACGGTCCGACCGCACCGTGGTGTCGGTCTCCTACGACGCCTCCAAGACCGTCGTCTTCGCCTTCGCCAAGATCGCGCCGATGCCGTCGAGCATGATCACGCGCCAGGCGTCGGTCCGTCTGGGGGGCTACTGAATGATGCGCCGTTGGCTTCGCGACCAGAAAGGGGGCGTGGCGATCATCGCCGCCGCCACCCTGACGGGCGGCGTCGGCCTGGCGGCCCTGGCCGTCGACGTGGGCTCGGTCTACCTGCAGTCGCGCCGTCTGCAGGGCGTGGCCGACCTGGCGGCCCTGGCCGCCGCGAGCGATATCGCCCGCGCCCAGGCCGCGGCCAACGCCACGGTCGAGATCAACCCGGTCGGCGGGGCGGTCACCGCGCAGGTCGCGCGCGGCCGCTATGACCCCCGCGCGACCGGCGGCCCCAGCCAGCGCTTCAAGCCCGGCGAGGTCGATCCCGACGCCGCCCGCGTGGTGCTCGACGGCGAGGCCGACCTGTTCTTCGGCCAGGCCCTGCTGGGCAAGAAGAAGATCCCGATCCGCCGCCAGGCCACGGCCACCCGCGCCGACCTCGCCAGCTTCTCGATCGGCACCCGGCTGGCCAGCCTCGACGCCGGGGTGGCCAACGCCCTGCTGACCGGCCTGACCGGCAGCAAGGTCAGCCTGTCGGTCATGGACTACAACGCCCTGGCCGACGCCGATGTCGACCTGTTCGACTATCTCGACGCGCTGGACACCAAGCTGGGGATCAACGCCGCCAGCTATGACGACCTTTTGGCCACCGACGTGAAGACGGGCAAGGCGCTGTCGGTGCTGGCCGACGTGCTGAACGCCGCCGGCGACAGCCGCGCCGCCAGCGCCGCCACGGTGCTGGCTTCGGCGACGGCTTCCAGCCAGAGCGTCAAGCTCAGCACCCTGGTCGACCTGGGTCCCTACGGCCGCCAGGACCACGTGGCCGGCGGATCCAGCGCCGGGATCGGCACCGACGCCATGCAGCTGGCCAACGCCATGCTGATGCTCAGCAACGGCGCCCGGCAGGTGCAGCTGGACCTGGGCGCGGCCGTTCCGGGGCTGGCCGATGTCGACGCCTGGCTGGCCATCGGCGAGCCGATGAACAACTCGCCGTACATGACCGTGACGCAGGACAAGTCGGTGGTGATCCGCACCGCCCAGACGCGCCTCTATGTCGAGGCCAAGCTCCTGGGATCGGGCATCCTGGGCGGCCTGGCCCAGATCAAGGTTCCCCTGCTGGTCGAGCTGGCCTCGGGCGAGGCCAAGCTGGCCGCGCTGGACTGCAAGGCCCGCACGACCACGCTGGCGGTCAAGCCCAGCGTCGGCTCGCTGACCATCGGCCAGGTCGACACCAGCAAGCTCAACAACTTCAAGGTCGGCCTGACCCCCACCAAGGGCCGCATCGTCCAGGCCCCGCTGTTCACCGTCGACGGCTCGTCGAAGGTCGACCTGGGCGGCGCGACGTTCCGCAACGTCGTGTTCAGCAGCGCCGACGTGGCGGCCGGCACGGTCAAGACCGTGAAGACCAACGACCTGGTGTCGACCACGGTGGCCACCCTGATCGGAAACCTGTCGCTGGACGTCAACCTGCTGGGCCTGCAGCTGGGCCTGGGCGAGTCGTCGATCCTGGCGGCGCTGAAGCCGCTGCTGTCGGCCGCCGCCTCGCCGCTGGACGTGGCGATCAACCGCCTGACCGCCCTGGTCGGCGTGGGCCTGGGCGAGGCCGACGTGCGGACCAACGGCATGCGCTGCGGCGCCCCGGCCCTGGTGGCCTGATGAGTTCTAACCCCGAGGAAGGAAAGCGTAGTTCCGTGATGTCCAGGAAGTCGTCGCAGCAGCAGGGTCAGGTTCAGGCGCCGGCGCAAGGAGGCGCGGGGCGCGGCAGCTCGTCGTGGCCGGGGCTCGGGGACGCGCCCGAGGACGCGCCGTCGGGGCCGTTCGGCCGCCGCGGGGTTTCCGACGCCGAGCTGTCGACGCCGTCGGTGCTGCATTCGACCTTCCAGCCGCCCAGCATCCGCGCCCGCCTGCACGTGCTGTGCGCGCTCTACGCCCACACGCCGTCGCCCTCGCGCCGCCTGGAGCTGCTCGACAGCCTCGAGGGCCAGGTGCTGGAGCTGGCGCACCTGATGGCGCTGGACCTGCTGAACAACGGCTGGCGGCCCGAGCCGGGGCGGGACGCGGCCTGAGCCGTCCACCGAACCATCCACGGCCAAGCTTGGGTAAACGGCGGAAAAACCTTCTAAAACGACGACCGATTAACCGCGCCGTGCGTTGTTGAGGTCATGTCGAAGTTTGATTCAGGCACGGGGGCCGATCGTCGCGCTGCGCCGCGCCTGAACACCAACAGGTCGGGCAAGGTGCTGTGCGGGGCCTTCGCCTGGGACTGCGTGATCAAGGACGTCTCGGACGGCGGCGCGCGCATCCTGATGCTGTCGGGCTCGACCCCGCCGGCCAACGTGCAGCTGGTGGACCTGGTCGGCGGCTTCGCGCACGACGTGAAGGTGGCCTGGCGCAAGGACCGCGAGCTGGGCCTGACCTTCCTGCGCAGCCACGACCTGCGGGGCCTGGCGCCCGCCAGCCTGCAGACGGCCAAGCGGATCTGGCTGGCGGCCCAGAGCCGGGCCAGCACTGGCTGACAGGCTCCAGAGAAGCAGGCCCCAAAGAAAAAGCCTCGCCTGGGGGGAGGCGAGGCTCTTCTAAGCTTTTACTCGATGATCGCGAGGATCAGGCGTCGGCGCGGGCGGCTTCCTCGGCCATGGCGCGGACGAGGTCCAGGACCTGGCGGCGGACGCGGCCGCGATTGATCTTCGGGAACACCTCGGCCAGTTCCAGGCCTTCCGGCGTGGTCAGGAACTCCTGAACGACGCGTTCGGCGTGGTGACCGACTTCGTCCTCTTCGGCGCCGCTCATAGGATCGGCGAGACCGTCGAAGAAGAAGGACACCGGCACTTGCAGGGTGCGGGCGATCTCATACAGTTTCGAAGCGCTGACGCGGTTGGCGCCGCGCTCGTACTTTTGGACCTGCTGGAACGTCAGGCCCAGGGAATCGGCCAGTTGTTCCTGGCTCACGCCCAACAGCTTGCGACGCATACGGACTCGACCGCCGACGTGCAGATCGACCGGGTTGGGTCGCCGGCCTTCGGTTTCTTCACTCAACTTTTTCGCCTCCAACGGTTGTTTGTGTAAAATGACACGACCGGGGCGTTGGCGAAAGCCGAGCTAGGACAGGTGCGGCGCTACGTCGCTGAGGTGGAGCTTGGGCTCCGCCTAAGCGTTAAGCTGAAACTCCGATTTCCGACCGCGATCGTTCCAGATCCGCCGAGCCTGGCCGCTCGCATCGTGCAAGCGGTAAAGCGCTTCTGCGGAAAGGGTTTCGTCACGCTCCGAACCCGGAAGAATCTGGGGCGTCATCGCCCGCAGCACCTGACGCTGAACGGCGGCGAGATCGCCGAAGGCCCGCAGGTCGAGTTCGTCGACGTGATAGCCGACCGTCGATTCGATGGCGATCGATTCGCGCACCCGCTGCAACAGTTCTTGCGACAGGGGAATTTCCGAGCCGGCGACGATTCCGAACTCGTAGGGGCGCGGCAGTCCGACGAGGCGCGTGTCGATCGGCGAGTTCATGATGCCGGGGTACAGCGCCATGTCGATCATGCCGACGAAGCGGGCGACGTTGTTGACCAGCGCCAGTTCCATGGCCGCGGCCCAGGCCTCGAACACCCGGGTCCCCCGACCCGGGCCCTTCTTGGCGCGATAGGCCTCGGTGGTGAACAGGCGGCTGGCCTCCCACACGTCGTGACCCTTCTTGGGGGTCTCGTCCGGCGCGATCAGGTGGGCGAACTTGTCGGCCAGCATGCAGCGGTCGTCGGTGGGCCGCAGGCGCAGGCCGACCTCCAGCTGCATGTCGTCGTCGAAACCCAGCAGGTAGATGGCGCGGGAGTCGTCGTAGTCGTCGACCTCGCCGCCATCGAGCACGACCAGGTCGACCCAGCCGTTCTTCTCGACGCACTGCTTGCGGCGTTCCTCGTGCATGGCCCACAGCTGGGGCCCGTAGAGGTGGCGGTTTTCGCAGGTGATGATGTGGATCATGACTGTCCCCCGTTCTGGACAGCCCGCATTAGGCGGCATGATCCGCCCAATCGCCGATAGGCCAAACGGCCTATGCGACGTGCCGCCCCAGTCCGTGCAGCCATTACCAATGATCGGGGAGGGCGCTTCTGTGCGCTGACGCACACCTTGGCGCAAAAGGGCTTCGCAAGGCAAAGCAAGGCGCATGCGAAACGCTATGTCGAATATCTAACAGATGATCGACGCACATTCAAGGTTGTGAAATTTCATATTCCAGCGTTACGCGCGCATTCTGGTTGCGCGTTTCGCGGGCGGTCACTCGGCTTTCAGCAGGCCCAACTCGCCGGCCTTCATCACAGCCTCCTGCCGCTTGACCACGCCCAGGCGCTTCTTGGCCGCTTCGATGTGGTGGTGGACGGTGCGGGGCGACAACTCGAGGATCGCCCCGATCTCCCAGTCGGTCTTGCCGCGGCTGGCCCAGTAGAGGCATTGGGCCTGGCGCTCGGAGATCACCCCGTACTCGGGATTGTCGTCCTGCAGTTCCCAGTGCTTGAGCATGATGGTGCCGAACACCGTGGCCAGGCTTTCGACCACGGCGCGGCTGGCCGGGTCGGTGTCGGGCGCGGCCGTGGCCATGCGGATCAGCACCTCGTGGCCGGCGGGGCCGAATACGCGCACGACATAGCCGTCGTTCATGCCGAACTCGGAGGCCTCGCCCCACATGGCGTGGGCGCGTTGGTCGCCCAGGGGCTTGGCGTCGGTCCAGGCGAACGACTTGGAGGATTTCAGCAGCAGCTTCACGCAGGGATCGTGCACCACGTAGCGCTCGCCCCAGTAGCGGGAGTCCCAGGCCTCGAAGTCCTGGCGCGACAGGGCCGGCGGCTCCTTGCCGTAGCGCTCGGCGTTGACCAGGGTGGCGGCGAAGCGGTCGTAGCCGAAGGCGGCCAGGGCGCGCCCGAAATGGGCTTCGACTTCGGCTGGCGCGCCGTAATGCGGCGCCTTGCTCAGGAACTCCCAAGCCTGCTGTTCGGCCGAATTCAACACGACGCTATCGTCTCCCGCTCCTTCATCAACTTAGAGGTGGTGAAGCGGCGGCGCCAGTAGCGGCGTCGATGT
Organism: Caulobacter radicis; assembly: GCF_003094615.1. Lineage (GTDB taxonomy): Bacteria > Pseudomonadota > Alphaproteobacteria > Caulobacterales > Caulobacteraceae > Caulobacter > Caulobacter radicis. The sequence goes on from NZ_QDKO01000032.1 coordinate 364,937, forward strand.
GTCGCGGACTTTACTCAAGCTAACACTTGGGACAACTTTTGGTCGTCCGGCTTTCGCGCTGGTTGAGGTTTCGTATACTGGCCTCGAAGGGCTCAGGCGGCTTCCTGCTCGTCCTCGCCGGCCAGCAGGGCGCTCAGCACGATGGCCAGGCGCTCGGGCTTGATCGGCTTTTCGACCACGTCCTGCATGCCGGCGGCCAGATAGACGGCGACGTCCTCGGGGCCGGCGTTGGCGGTCAGGGCGACGATCGGGGCGGCGCCGGCCGGGCCGGGCAGCTCGCGGATGGCGCGGGTGGCGGCCACCCCGTCCATGCGCGGCATCTTGATGTCCATCAGGATCAGGTCGAAGCGGCCGGTGCGGGCGGCCTCGACCGCCTCCACGCCGTCGGCCACCTGCTCGGAGGTGCAGTCGAACATCTCGCACAGCGCCTCGGCGACCATGCGGTTGGTGGCGTTGTCGTCGACGATCAGGATATGGGCGGGGCGGGCCGAGACGCTGAGGTCTTCCTCGTCGTGGGTCTCGACCTGGGCGGCCGGGGCGGTGAGGGCGAAGCGCAGGGTCAGGCCGGCGCCGCGATTGGGTTCGGCGCGCACCTGGCCGCCCATCTCGCGCAGCACGCGGTGGGCCAGGGCCATGCCCACGCCCAGGGCCATCTCGGCGCGGTCGTCCATGCGGCCTTCGCCCAGCGGGTCGAACACGCGGGCCAGGCGTTCCTCGGCGGTGACCGCGGCGGCGTTGTCGCGCACGTCGCCTTCCAGGCGCAGGCGGCCGTCGTCGAGACGGGCCCGCAGGCTGGCCTCGATCACGCCGCGGCCATGGGCCAGGGCGCCGTCGATCAGGGCGTCGAACACCTGCAGCAGGCGCGAGGGGTCGACCAGGGCGGCGGCCTCGGGGTCGCCGTCATAGGAGAACAGCAGGGTCGAGCCGCTTTCGGCGGCGCGCGGCGCCCAGCGGGCCTCGACCGCGTCGGCCAGGTCGCGCAGGCGGGTCGGCGCGGGCGACAGCGACAGGCCGCCGGTCGCGGCCCGGTGCAGGTCCATGGCCCGACCCAGGATGTCGCTCATGTCGCGGCTGGTGTCGCTGATGGCGCGCACGCAGGCGGCCGCGTCGGGCGCCAGGCGCTGCTGTTCCAGCCGGTCGGTGAAGGCCTGGACGCCGTCCAGGTGCAGGCCGATGTCATGCGCCATGCGCTCGACCAGGCCCATGGCCTCGCGGGCTTCGCGCTGCTTGCGGCGGTGCGAGGCGAGCAGCGAGGCCAGGCCCCCGACGCCGACATAGAGGTCGTCCTCGTCGGTGGCGACGAAGGCGGTGCGGAAGACGGGTGTGGCGCTCTGGGCCAGGGCGTCGACGAAGACGCCGGGCTCCATCGCCACGCGCACGCTGCGCGGTTCGGGGTCCATGACCTCCGACACGGGGCGTTCGTTCAGCTGTTCGGCGGCGACCAGCATCTGGCCGACGAAGACGTCGCGATAGACCAGGCCGATGGGCGCGCCGTCCTGCGTCACCGCCAGGGCCGCGAGGGCGGGCTCGCTCGCGAAGATCTCCAGCACCGTCCGGCAGGACGTGCGGGGATCGACCGGGTCGCGGCGATCGATGAGGCGGGCGAGCGTTTCCATGCGGCCGGGGGCTGGTCGTCGGGGAATTCACAGCTTGGACGACTTGGCCTTGCAGAGTCGTTAAGTCACAGCACTGAAAGCAAAAGGGGCGGCGGATTGGCTCCGCCGCCCCCGTCTCGAGCCGATCCGGCCCGATCAGGTTCACCAGGTCTTGGTCAGGCTGACCCCGTAGAGGCGCGGTTCCAGCGTGTAGACATTGGTGAACAGGCCCGAGGTGTCGTCGGTGGTGTAGGCGTCGGTGATCGGCGTCTTGTTCAGCAGGTTCTTCACATAGGCGTCGATCGACAGGCCCAGTTCCGGCTTTTCGATCTTGAGCGTCAGGTTGACGTTCTCCCAGGATTTCAGCCGGTCGTACTCGGTGTTGTAGATGCGGGCGTACTGCTCGCTCTGGCGGTAGTAGTCGCCGCGCACGGTGGCGGCCCAGCCGGACGGCAGGTCCCAGGTGTATTGGGCTCCGAGCGACAGGGTCCAGTGCGGCGAGTTCGGCAGCTCGTTGCCCGACAGGTCTGCGGCGCGGCCGTCGATCGAGGCCCCGGCGGCGTAGTTGTAGAGGCCCACGCCGTTGGCCAGGGTGTTGGCCGTCAGCGCCACCGTCACCAGGCCGGTGGCCTGGGCCGGGGTGAAGCCCTGCGAGATCAGGGCCCCGGCCAGGGTCGAGGCCCCGGCCGCGGGGCCGCCGGCCGCCGCCAGGATGGTCTGCACCGCCGTGGCCTGGGCCGCGGTCAAACCAGCCCCGCCCGAGGCGGTGGGCAGGGTGTAGAGGGTGTTGGCCAGGTTGCTGTAATAGCTGCTGGCGCCGGTGCCGGGTCCGGCGCAGGCCAGCGGCAGGGTGCCGCCCAGGCCCGCGCCGATGATGGTGGCCACGCCGGCGGTGGTCAGCACGCAGTTGCTGCCCAGCGCCGCGGTCGGCCGGGCGGCCTTGACCAGGGTCAGGGCCGCGTCGCTCTGGGTGCGGTTCATCACGTCGATCGAGGACACGCCGTCCTTGATCTGGGTGTTCAGGTAGCCGACATTGGCGTTGAGGCGCAGGCCCTTGACCGGCTGCCACAGGGTTTCAAGTTCGACGCCCCAGACCTTGGCGTCGATGTTCTCGTTGACCGAGGTGCGGTTGACGATCTTCGAGATCTGGTAGCCCTGGTAGTCGTAGTAGAAGCCGGTGGCGTTCAGCAGCAGGCTGCCGCCCAGCAGGGTGTTCTTGGCCCCGATCTCGTAGGCGTTGACGAATTCCGGCTGGTAGGTCGCCGCCACGCCGGCCACGCCGATGGCCCCCGGCGGGTTGGCGCCGCCGCCCTTGTAGCCCTTGGAATAGAAGGCGTAGAGCAGGGTCTCGTCGGTGAACGGCAGGTTGGCCTTGTAGTCGAAGCCCAGGCGCCCGGTCAGTTCCTTGAAGTCCGACTTCTGCTGCGCCGGCGTGCCGGTGATCAGGCCGTAGCCAGGGGCGAGCAGGGCGGTCGAGATGTTGTCCGAGGTCTTCTTGTCGTGGGTCTGGCGCAGGCCCAGGGTGAACTTCAGGTCCTCGCTGGCCTGCCAGTAGACCTCGCCGAACAGCGCCGTGGCCTTCAGGTGGTAGGGCGTGCGGTTGTCGAAGTAGTTGTGGCCCTCGCCGGTCGGGTTGGGCGAGGTGTCGATGCCGATGCAGTTGGCCGTGGTGGTCGGATTGCAGTTCGGGTTGCCGGTGTTCTGGAAGTTCAGCGCCAGGGCCGAGATCGTCAGGCCGTTGGAGACCACGTAGTAGTCGGTGACGCCGCGGTAGTCGAAATAGATGCCGCCGATGTTGAAGTTGATCGGGCCATCGAAGGCCGACTGCAGGCGGAACTCCTGGCTGATCTGCTTGGCGTTGGATTTCGAGATGTCATAGGTCAGGAAGGTGTTGGCCGTGCCGGTCTGCGGGTCGGTGAAGTTGCCGCCCGGCGTCAGGGCCGTGTTGTTGAACGTGCCCGGCGAGATGTTCCGGAAGTAGTCCTGCTTGGAATAGATGTCGCCGGTGCTGATCGAGCTCAGCGACGTGAAGGTCAGCTGGTCGGTGATGTCGTAGGCGAAGTTGAACTGGTAGACGTCCGAGGTCGACCGGTAGATCGGGTCGAAGCGGGTCTCGATCTCGCGCAGGTCGCGGGTCACCGTGTCGCCGGCGTTGAGATCGCCGCTGGTGAAGCCCACCAGGTTGCCCAGAACGCCGTAGAGCGTGCCGGACGTGTTGACCGTGCCGTAGGCGGCGTTGCTGTAGAGGCTGGCCGAGGCGCAGCCTTGCGTGAGGTAGCGGCGCGACGTGCCGGTGGCGACGCCGCCGACCGTGGCGGGGCCGTCGTCCTTGGTGCAGAGCTGCTTGCCGATACGGGCGCGGTTGTCGTCTTCCTTGAAGTGTTCCCACATCAGGTTGACGCGCAGGCGCTCGTTCGGGTTCACCGCCAGGCTGACGCGCGTGGAATAGAGGTCGCGGTCGTCGACCTTGTGGTTGTTGAAGGTGTTGGTGACGAAACCGTCGCGCTGCACCAGGGCGCCCGCGATGCGCAGGGCCATCTTCTCCTCGACGATCGGGATGTTGACCATCCCGCGCACCTTCTTGGTGTCGTAGTTGCCGTACTCGACGCGGCCCAGGGCCTCGAAGCGGTCGGACGGCTTGGCGGTGATGATGTTGACGACGCCGCCGGTGGCGTTGCGGCCGTAGAGCGTGCCCTGCGGGCCGCGCAGCACTTCCACCCGCTCCACGTCGTAGAACTCGGCCTCGAACAGGTTGCTGGCCTGAAGCGGCGCGTTGTTGACGTGCACGCCCACGCCGCTGTCGGCCGAGACGCCGACGCCCTTGGAGCCGATGCCGCGGATCTGGAAGTTGAAGCTGTTGGTGAAGTTGCTCTTGCCGAAGCTGACGTTCGGGATGGCCTGCTGCAGGTTGGGGCCGCCGTCGATCTTCTGGGCTTCCAGGCTGTCCTGGCTGAAGGCCGAGACCGCGATCGGCACGTCCTGGAGGGCTTCCTCCTTCTTCTGGGCGGTGACGACCAGTTCCTCGATCACGTTGTCGGAGGCCGGCTTGGCCGGAACCTGAGTCTGGGCGAAGGCCGGGGCGGCCACGGCGGTCAGTACGGCGGCGGAAGCGCCCATGGCCAAGAGGCGCCGCAAGCGCGGGGTCTGCGTCATTCGAAATCCCTCCCTGGACGCGATGACGCCTTGTCGGCGGCCCCTATCCGCGTCCCGTTGTTTCCTCGTCGCCGCACGTTTTCATTGTCGTATCTCCTTTGCGGAGATCGGCGCGCAGGTGTCCGGCAGACCTGCTTCGACTTTGCGAGATTGCATACTTGCGTTCTTTGGCTGTCAACTGGCGGCGCTGTAAGTAAACAGCGATAGGTTACGGCTTTTCACTTTCCGCAACGTCACCCAATTGTTGTAACTAGGCGTTTTCTCAAAAATTAGAAAAACGGGTGTATCGCCTGACCTAGGGTCAAGCGTGCGGACAGGCTGAATACAGCGAGGAAATCCGCTCCCCCACGCCGGGTATCTTGTCTCATTCCCGTAAAAGGTACAGCGCAAAACGGCGTTCCCTGAATGCCGGGCGCCTGGCCCCGCCGCGCGCCGCCGTTCCAGCCGAAGCCAAGGTCGTGTAGAGGAGCGGCATGTCCGCATCTTCCCTGTCTTCTTCTCCTTCGGGGCCTTCCGCGCCCTCGGGCGCCGCCCTGGTGCTGTTCTCCGGCGGCCAGGACTCCAGCGTCTGCCTGGCCTGGGCGCTCGAGCGCTACGAGCGCGTCGAGACCCTGGGTTTCGACTACGGCCAGCGCCACTCCATCGAAATGGAGGCCCGCCAGGCCGTCCGTCACCAGGTCGCCGCCCGCTTTCCGCACTGGGCCGACCGCCTGGGCGAGGACCATGTGCTCGACATCAGGAGCTTCGGCGCCGTGGCCCAGTCGGCCCTGACCGCCGACCGCGCCATCGAGATGACCGAGCGCGGCCTGCCGTCGACCTTCGTGCCCGGCCGCAACCTGGTGTTCCTGATCTACGCCGCGGCCCTGGCCGATCGCCGGGGCATCGACGCCCTGGTCGGCGGCATGTGCGAGACCGACTTCTCGGGCTATCCCGACTGCCGGCGCGATACTCTGGACGCCATGCAGAGCGCCATGAACCTGGGCATGGACCGCAGTTTCCGCGTCGAGACGCCGCTGATGCACCTGACCAAGGCCCAGACCTGGGCCCTGGCCAAGCAGCTGGGCGGCGAGGACCTGGTCGACCTGATCGTGGTCGAGAGCCATACCTGCTACCAGGGCGAACGGGGCGAGCTTCACCCTTGGGGCCACGGCTGCGGCGAATGCCCGGCCTGTGAACTGCGCGAGAAGGGCTACGCCGAATGGGACGCGGCCGGGCGCGAGGCGCTGGTCCCGTGACCTATTCCGTCAAAGAGATCTTCCTGACCCTGCAAGGCGAAGGCGGCCAGGCGGGCAAGGCGGCCGTGTTCTGCCGCTTCTCGGGCTGCAACCTGTGGACCGGCCGCGAGCAGGACCGCGCCAAGGCCGTCTGCACCTTCTGCGACACCGACTTCGTCGGAACGGACGGGGAGGGCGGCGGCAAGTTCGCCACCGCCGACGATCTGGCGAACGCAGTGGAGGCGGCCTGGACTGGCGGCCTGGACGACCGGCTGGTGGTCTGCACCGGCGGCGAGCCGCTGCTGCAACTGGACGCGGCCATCGTCGAGGCCCTGCATGCGCGCGGCTTCCAGATCGCCATGGAAAGCAACGGCACCCTGCCGGCCATCGACGGCATCGACTGGATCTGCGTCAGCCCCAAGGCCGACGCCCCCGTCGTCCAGACCTCGGGTCAGGAGCTGAAGCTCGTCTTCCCGCAGGAAAAGGCCATGCCCGAGCGCTTCGAGGCCATGGATTTCGAGCGCTTCTACCTGCAACCGATGGACGGCCCGGACCGCGACAGGAACACGCAATTGGCCGTCGCCTATTGCCTTGCCCACCCCAAATGGCGTTTAAGCGTCCAGACACACAAGTATCTCGGCCTGCCCTGATGGATAGGGCGCTCGGTTTGGTGACAGGACCGCGCGCTAGAGCCTCCCAGGCCTAGTCATAAAAGAAGTCCATGTCCGAACCCGTCTTCGAGATCACGAAGGCCGCGCATTTCGATGCGGCCCACTACATTGAGCAAGGCCCCGGCGATCACCGCTATCGCCGCCTGCACGGCCACTCGTTCCGCGTCGAGGCCAGCGTGAAGGGTCCCATGCTGGCGGCCGGCTGGGTTGCTGACCTCGAGAGCCTGGACGTCGCCTTGAAGGCGGTGGCCACCGAGCTCGACCATGGCCTGCTCAACGATCGCCCGGGGCTGGAGAGCCCGACCCTGGAGCGCATCTGCCTCTATTTCGCCGAGCGCCTGAAGCCGCAGTTCCCCGGCCTGTCGCGCGTGGTGCTGTCGCGCCCGACCATCGGCGAGAGCTGCGCGCTGACGCTTTAAGGAACCTCCCCCTGTGGGGGGAGGCGGCCGAAGGCCGGTGGGGGGAAGTTTTCAGCGTCCACCGCGTCGGCCGATTTCGAAAATACTCCCCCCACCGATCGCTTCGCGATCACCTCCCCCAAAGGGGGAGGTTCGTTTATCCCCGACTTTGACGCCGCCGCCTCTTTCGCGGCGGCGCGGAGTTCGCCACACACGCGCCATGCGGATGATCGGCTACTTCCGGGTCCCGCCCGTTCGGGGCGCGACCTTCGACGGACCCCTGGCGGACAAGCTGACGGCCGCCGGCTGCCAGGCGCTGCACCACGACGCCTGCTACGCGCTGGCCGTGCACAAGCCGGGCCTGGAGGCGGCCATCGCCTCGGCCAGGCCTGGCGACCTGCTGGTGGTTCCCAGCCTGCACGCCTTCGCCGCCCATATCGTCGACCTGTTGCACGTCATGGGCAAGCTGCAGGCGGCCGGCGTCTATCTGATGAGCCTGAGCGAGGGGATCGACACCCGCATGCCGGGCGGCTTCTTCCCGGTCTGCGCCCAGTTGCTGCAATTCAACGACCAGACCCGCATGGTGCGCACCGCCGAAGAGAAGATCGTCCGCCTGGGCCGTCCGCGTCCCGCGCCGACCGAGGCGGAGGCCGAGGAGCCTGCGTCGGAAACGGACGCAGAGCCGCCGCCGCAGGCCTGAGGGCTCTTTCCACAGAACGGCGGTCGCGATACCCCTCTCGTCACCAACGACCCGGGAGGTCCCGCCGTGCTCTACGCCATCCTCTGCTACAACGATCAGGACCTGGTCTCCGGCTGGAGCAAGGCCGAGGACGAGGCGGTGATGGCCAAGCTATCGGTGGTCCACGACCGGCTCTATGCCGAGGGTAAGCTGGGGCCGGCCGGCCGCCTGGGCTTCACCGGCTCGGCCAAGACCCTGGTCAAGGGTCAGGAGCCGCCGGTGGTGATGGACGGACCCTACGCCGAGACCAAGGAAGCCATGCTGGGCTTCTACATCGTCGACTGCGCCTCGATGGACGAGGCCCTCGACGTGGCCCGCGCCCTGGGCGAGGCCAATCCGACCGGCGCCTACGAGATCCGGCCGCTGTCGCTCTATCTGCAAGGCGTGGCCGTCGGCGACCAGGTTCCGCAGGCGGCGGAGTAGAGGTCAGTCCCGCTGGGCTTTCTTCCACTCGCGGAACTCGCGCTTTTCGCGGTCCTTCTTGCTCTCGCCCGGGATGACGGCCTTGCCGGCTCCGACGGCGACCTTGCCAGCCGTGCCGACCACGGCTCCGGTCGCGCCAACGACGGCGCCGCCGGCGGCGACGGCCAGGCAGCCCTGGGCGCCGACGGCGACGGCCAGCAGGGCGGGAACGAGAAGCAGGCGGGAAGGGCGCATGAAATGAACTCGTGGAACGAAGGTCCACGGGTTGTAGCCGATCAAAGGTTTACGATCTCCGCGACCAGAAGACGCTGTCGGCAGGACGACAGTTCTTGTGGCGAAAATGCGTCGGCTTGCCGGTGTTAATATTCGTAAAGAAAAAAATCAGGAACGAGTTGGAAAGTTCGGTGGTTCAGCTGTCGAATGATCGAGACCTGACCGATGCCCCGCCGCGAAGACATGATCAAGCAAGAGGCCCAGGCGCTGTGGCGAGAGCTGCACGGTGAGCCCGTTCCCGACCTCAGCGGCTCGGAACTGCTCGATATGATCTGCGGCGGCGCGGACATCGCCGGCTACGACCGCGTCCAGTCGCCCTTCCTGCGTCCGTCGATGATCACCCGCCCGGAAGACTGGCGCGAGCGGCGGGGACGGGGGTAAAGCCTGCGAGCGAGCGCGCGCCACCCGCCTCTCTCGCTCAAACCTGAGCCGAACTCGAAAGGTCTGAGCAGGCTGAGGAACCTCCCCCTGTGGGGGAGGCGATCGCACAGCGATCGGTGGGGGGAGTGATTGCGAAATGACCCACCGCTCCGAAAGCTGAAACCGTCCCCCCACCGGCCTTCGGCCGCCTCCCCCAGAGGGGGAGGTTCGCCGACCAAGATCCTCCCCCCGAAGGGGGAGGTGGCCGAAGGCCGGAGGGGGAAGTTCCTGATGAGGTCGAAGCGGTTGCTGAGTCAGCAGCGACTTCCCCTTCAGTCGGCTTCGCCGACAGCTCCCCCTTCAGGGGGAGCTACTTGAGCAACGCCCTCAGACCCGCTCGCCGCCGCCGCCCGGCAGGAAGGCGCCGCCGCCGGTCTGGGCGCGGTGGCGCAGGAAGGCGTCGGCCAGCACGCAGGCGGTCATGGCTTCCACCACCGGCACGCCGCGGATGCCCACGCAGGGGTCGTGGCGGCCCTTGGTGCGCAGGTCGATCTCCTCGCCGGCCTCGTTGAGGGTCTGGCGGGGGATCAGGATCGAGGAGGTCGGCTTGAAGGCCACGCGCGCCACGACCGGCTGGCCGGTCGACAGGCCGCCCAGCACGCCGCCGGCGTGGTTGGACAGGAATTCCGGCTCGCCGTTCGGGCCAAGGCGCATCATGTCGGCGTTGTCCTCGCCGGTCAGGGCGGCGCTGTCGAAGCCCTCGCCGATCTCGACGCCCTTGGCGGCGTTGATCGACATCAGGGCGCTGGCCAGTTCGGCGTCGAGCTTGCCGTAGAGCGGCGCGCCCCAGCCGGCCGGCACGCCGACAGCTTCGACTTCCACCACGGCGCCGGTCGAGGAGCCGGCCTTGCGGATCGTCTCCAGGTGCTCTTCCCACACCGGAATGATCGCGGCGTCCGGCGACCAGTAGGGATTTTCCTCGGTCTGCGCCCAGTCCCAGTTCGCCCGGTCGATCTTGTGCGGACCGATCTGCACCAGGGCCGCGCGCACCATGACGCCCGGGATCACCAGCCGCGCCACGGCGCCGGCCGCGACCCGCGCGGCCGTCTCGCGGGCCGAGCTGCGCCCGCCGCCGCGATAGTCGCGCACGCCGTACTTGGCGAAATAGGGATAGTCGGCGTGACCGGGGCGGAAGGCCTGGGCGATCTCGCCATAGTCCTTGGACCGCTGGTCGGTGTTCTCGATCATCAGGCTGATCGGCGTGCCGGTCGTACGCTGGCCGCCGGTGCGTTCGTCCTCGAACACGCCCGACAGGATGCGCACGGCGTCCGGCTCCTGGCGCTGGGTGACGAACTTGCCGTTGCCCGGGCGGCGCTTGTCGAGGAAGCCCTGGATCATTTCCGCGGTCAGCAGGATGCCCGGCGGCACGCCGTCGACGACGCAGCCGAGGGCGGGCCCGTGGCTCTCGCCCCAGGTGGTGACGCGGAACAGGTGACCGAAGGTGTTGTGCGACATGGCGAGGCTTCTAGCCCAAAGGGCGTTTGGGGGCGAGACTTTGCGGGTGGTAAGGCGGCGCTTCAGTTGTTGCGCAAGAATTTGCCGGCAGGGCGGCGAAACCTCGTCCTTCGACAAGCTCAGGATGAGGTCTCTACTGATCCGCCGAGCCTGAAATGGTCCTCATCCTGAGCTTGTCGAAGGACGAGGACCACGCACTGAACTCAGACCCAGTCCGGAACCAGGTCCCGGGCCAGCATCTCGTCATAGGTCGGGCGCTTGCGGATCACGGCGTAGTGGTCGCCGTCGACCAGCACCTCGGGCACGAGGGGGCGGGTGTTGTATTCGCTGGCCATGGCCGAGCCGTAGGCGCCGGCCGACATGAAGGCGACCAGGTCGCCGGGCCCGAACGGCGGCAGGGCGCGGTCGCGGGTGAAGGTGTCGCCGGTCTCGCAGACCGGGCCGACGACGTCGTAGACGCTCTCGCCGCTCTTGGGATGCACGGGGCGGATGTCGTGGAAGGCGTCGTACATGGCCGGGCGCACCAAGTCGTTCATGGCCGCGTCGATGACCAGGAACTTGCGGCCTTCCGGGCGCTCGTGGACGTGGATCACTTCCGACACCATCACGCCGGCGTTGGCGGCGATGACGCGGCCCGGCTCGAAGGCCAGCTTCACCGGCAGGCCCTTGGTGACCTCGGCCACCATCGCGGCGAAGGCGGCCGGGGGCGGGGGCTCGGGGTGGTTGAAATAGGGCACGCCCAGGCCGCCGCCGAGATCCAGGCGCTCGACCGACAGGCCCTCGCCGATCAGCTGCTCGACCAGGCCCCGCATCTTGGTGAAGGCCGCGCGCATCGGCTCCAGGTCGGTGATCTGGCTGCCGATGTGGCAGGCCACGCCGATGGGCTCCAGCGCGGCGTTGTTGCTGGCGTTGGCATAGAGGCGCGCGGCCTCGGCGAACGAGACGCCGAACTTGTTCTCCGACTTGCCGGTGGCGATCTTGGCGTGACCGCCGGCCGCGACGTCCGGGTTGACCCGGAAGGCGATCTTGGCCCGCACGCCCAGTTCGGCGGCGACGCTGGCGATCAGCTCCATCTCCGGCTCGGACTCGACGTTGATCTCGGCGACGCCGGCCTTCAGCGCGAAGGCGATCTCGTCGCGCTTCTTGCCCACGCCCGAGAACACGATGCGCTCGCCGGGGATGCCGGCGGCCAGGGCGCGGCGCACCTCGCCTTCCGACACCGTGTCGGCGCCGGCGCCCAAGTCGCCCAGCACCTTCAGCACGGCCACGTTCGAGTTGGCCTTCACCGCATAGGCCACCAGCGGATCGACAACCCCGGCATTGACCAGGGCGTCACGGAACACCGTGAAGTGCCGCTCCAGGGTGGCGCGGGAATAGACATAGACGGGCGTGCCGACCTCGGCCGCGATCCTGGCCAGGGGGACGCCTTCGCAGGCCAGGCCCTCGGGGCCGTATTCGAAGTGGTTCACTTAAGGGGCTTTCGGTGTCGGTCGTGCGTCCTTCGAGGCTCGGCTGCGCCTCGCACCTCAGGATGAGGAACTCAGCACAGACCCTCCTCATCCTGAGGCGCCCGCGTCAGCGGGCCTCGAAGGACGCAGGGATTGTCAGTTCGGCGTCGAGGACGGGAAGCCGGCGGCGGACGGACCGCCGAACGGGTCGGACGGCGCGCCGCGCAGCGGAGCCGCGCGGGTCGTGCGGTTGCTTGAGGCCGGGTCGATGTTCTCCTGCGTGCCGTTCGGGCGGGCCGGCTGGTTGGCGCGGGCCGAGGCCTCGCGGCGCTTGGAGGCTTCGGCGGCCTTCTTCTCCGGACCCCACAACGGAGCCGGGCGCTCCAGCTCGGCCTGCTTGCCGCAGGCCGACAGGGCGGCGCCGGTCAGGCCCAGGGCGGCGATGGCGATCAGGGTGGCGGGACGGATCATGCCAGGGTTTCCTTCCAACGCGCGATCTGGGCGCGGACCTGGGCGGGGGCGGTCCCGCCATAGCTCATGCGGCTGGCCGCCGAGGCGGCCGGGGTGAGGACGGCGTAGACCCCGTCGGTGATCCGCGGCTCGATGGCCTGGAATTCGCCCAGGCTCAGGTCCGACAGATCAACGCCCTTGGTCTCGGCAGCCTTCACGGCCGAGCCTGTCACGTGGTGGGCGTCACGGAAAGGCATGTTCAGTTCGCGCACCAGCCAGTCGGCCAGATCGGTGGCGGTCGAGAAGCCGGCGCCAGCGGCGGCGGCCATCTTCTCGGTGTTGGGCGTCAGGTCGGCGATCATGCCGGCCATGGCCAGCAGGGACAGCTCCAGGGCGTCGAAGGCCTCGAAGGTCGGGACCTTGTCCTCCTGCATGTCCTTCGAATAGGCCAGCGGCAGGCCCTTCATGACCACGGTCAGGGTGGTCAGGCTGCCCAGGATCCGGCCGACCTTGGCGCGGATCAGCTCGGCCGCGTCGGGGTTCTTCTTCTGCGGCATGATCGAGCTGCCGGTCGTGAAGGCGTCGGTCAGCTTGATGAAGCCGAACATCGGCGTCGTCCACAGCACGATCTCCTCGGCCAGGCGCGACAGGTGCGTGGCGGTGATCGAGGCGGCCGACAGGGCTTCCAGGGCGAAGTCGCGCGAGGAGACGCTGTCCAGCGAGTTGGCGGTCGGGCGATCGAAGCCCAGCGAGGCGGCCGTCTGGTGGCGGTCGATCGGGAAGGGCGAGCCGGCCAGGGCGGCGGCGCCCAGCGGGCACTCGTTCATCCGGGCGCGGGCGTCGCGGAAGCGGCTGGCGTCGCGGCCGAACATCTCGACATAGGCCATCAGGTGGTGGCCGAAGGTCACTGGCTGGGCCGGCTGCAGGTGGGTGAAGCCCGGCATCAGGGCGTCGGCATAGGTCTCGGCCTGGGCCAGCAGGGCCTTCTGGAGCTCGACCAACTGGGCGGCCGAGCGGTCGGCGGCGTCGCGCACCCACAGGCGGAAGTCGACGGCCACCTGGTCGTTGCGCGAGCGGGCGGTGTGCAGCCGGCCGGCGGTCGGGCCGATCAGCTCGCGCAGCCGCGCCTCGATGTTCATGTGGATGTCTTCGTACTCGTCACGGAACGGGAAGGTCCCGGTGGCCAGCTCGTCCTCGATCTTGGCCAGGCCTTCGAGGATTTCCTCGCCGTCGCTGCTTGCAATGACGCCCTGGCTGATCAACATCCGCGCGTGGGCGCGGCTGCCCGCCAGGTCCTGCGCCCACAGGCGCTTGTCGAAACCGATGGAGACGTTGATCGCCTGCATCAGTTCGGCCGGCTTGGCCGAGAACCTGCCGCCCCACATGGCTTGGCCCTGGCCGTTCGCGGCGGGCGATTTGGAGGCGTTGTCGGTCATATGAGCGAAGTCCAGTCGGGTGGGCCGCGCAAGCGCGACGGTCTGAAGTGGGCGATCGGCGCCGTCATGCTCGTCGGCGTCGTCGCGGTCCTATACGTCATCGCCCAGGCTTCGTTCAAACCCGCAGAGCTCGCCGACCTCAAGGAATTCAAGAAGGGGTCTTTAGCCAAGCTGGACGTGCCGGCCCAGCCGCGCGCCGCGCCGGCCACCGTCTTCACCGACATGGACAACCAGCCCCACACCCTTGCCGACTTCAAGGGCCAGGTGGTGGTCATGAACCTGTGGGCCACCTGGTGCGCGCCCTGCAAGAAGGAGATGCCCACCCTGGCCAAGCTGGCGGCCGCCTACGCGACCCAGCCGGTCAAGGTGCTGCCGATCAGCGTCGACCGCGACAGCGACGTCAACCTGATCCAGGCCGAGATGGCCGCCAACCGGCCGCTCGTCTCGTTCCGCGACAAGTCCTACAAGATGTCGTTCGACCTTCAGCCGCGCGCGGCCGGCTATCCGACCACGGTGATCTACGACAAGCAGGGCCGCGAGCGCGCCCGCATCTCCGGCGAGGCCGACTGGTCCAGCCCCGAGGCCCGCGGCCTGGTCGAAGCCCTGCTGAAAGAGAAATGAGCCCCGAGGTTCTCGAGCCCATCGCCGACGCCGCCTGGCCCGCGCGCGAGCGGGAACGCCTGGGCGGCTGGCGGTTGAACGCCACGGACGGCTTCTCGCTGCGGATCAACGCCTGCTGGCCGCTGGGCGCGCCGGACCGCGATCCGGACAGCGCCATCGACACCGTCGAGGCCTTCTATGGCGAGCGTGGCCTGCCGGTCCGCTTCAAGCTGACCGACGGGGCGACGGCGCCGGCTGACCTGGCCGACCGCCTGGCGCGCCGGGGCTACGCCCCGCACGGCGAGACCCTGCTGATGACCGGGCCGGTCGTCGGCGCCGCCGATCCGGAGGTCGAGATTTCGGCCAAGCCCGATCCGGCTTTCGAGGCCCTGCTGGTCGCCTCCGCGAAAGGCAATGCGGCCGACGCCAACGAGCGGCTGCAGGCGCTGGGCCGGATTCCCGCGCCGGCCCGGTTCGCCCGGCTGACCCTGGACGGCCGCACCGCCGCGCTCGGCGCCTGCGCCGTCGACGGCGAGGCGGCCGGGATCTTCGGCATGCGCACCGATCCGGACTTCCGCCGCCGTGGCCTGGCCCGCCGGGTGCTGGGCGCCCTGCTGGCCGAGGCGGCCTCGCTGGGCGGGCGGACGGCCTATCTGCAGGTCGAGGACGCCAACGCCGCGGCCATCGCCCTCTACGCGGCGCGCGGTTTTTCGACGGCCTACCGCTATCGCTACTGGAGCCGGTCGGCCGGCGATTGACGCGAGCCGGCTTTTCGGTTGCTCATCGCCCTCGGGGGCGCGGCGCGTATTTCCGCGCGTTTTCGGGGGAAAATCGGTCGTGGATCACGGCAATCAGAAACTGATCGGCTACGGCGTCACGGCGCTGGTCGTGGCCATCGTCTTCGCCTTGCGCTTCCGCTCGATGAGCAAGGAGCGCCGGCTGAAGCTGGAGTTCATGTGGATCCTGCCGGCCGTCATGGTCGTCGCCACGGTCTTCCTGTTCATGCAATTCACGCCGCACGGGACCGACTGGCTGTGGCTGGCGGGGATCTTCGCGGTGGGGGCGACGATCGGCTGGTGGCGCGGCCGCCTGATCCCGATCGCCATCGATCCCGACACCCACGAGCTGAACACCAAGCCCTCGCCGGCGGCGATCCTGTTCCTGCTGGGCATCTTCGTCGTGCGCTTCGCCCTGAAGACGGTGTTCGAGGCGGAAGCGGAGGCCTGGCACATCAGCGCCGTGCTGCTGACCGACGGCTTCGTCGTGCTGGGCGTCGGCCTGTTCGGCGTCTCGCGCCTGGAGATGGCGCTGCGGGCGATCGGCCTGCTGCGCGAGGCCCGTGCGGCCAGGGCGGCCCAGGCGGCCTAGGGGCAATACCCCTTCATCGTCATCCCGGCCGGAGCGAAGCGGAGAGCCGGGACCCAGGGGCCGCCGCACAGTGTCGGCAAGCGTCGGGGGATCGTGTCGCCGCCGCGCCCAGTCGCCTGGGTCCCAGCTCTGCGGTCCGCTGCGCGGCCCTCCGGCCGGGATGGCGAACTCAGGAGATCCCAGCTTTCACGCTCGAAAATCAAACGTCGTTATCTAACAAGTTTACAAAACAAACTAGTTGATCCATGGTCGCCTCCAACCTCGACACGAGGGGGAGGCAACCCATGCACGCGCCGCTCAGCGCTTCAGAGAAGACAGCCGTATCCGGCGGCCGCAACGCTCCGGTCGGCGCCCTGCGCGCCTTCGTCACCCTGCTGGTGATCTTCCACCACACGGCGATGACCTATCATCCTTACGCGCCGGCCCCGAAGGCGTTCGACGCCCAGCCGATCCTGTGGACGGCCTTCCCGGTCGTGGATCCGCAGAGGGTAGGGGCGTTCGGGATCCTGACCCTGGTCAACGACATGTTCTTCATGTCGCTGATGTTCTTCATCTCCGGCCTGTTCGTCGCCGACGGCCTGCGGGCCAAGGGCGCGGGCGGGTTCCTGAAGGGCCGCGCCCTGCGCCTGGGGATCCCGTTCGTGGTCGCCGCGGCCCTGCTGGCGCCGCTGGCCTATTATCCGGCCTGGTTGCAGTCGGGCGGCGTTCCGTCCGTGGCGGCCTTCGCCGCGGCCTGGACGAAGCTGCCGTTCTGGCCGGCCGGCCCGGCCTGGTTCCTGTGGGTGCTGCTGGCCTTCGGGGTGATCGCGGCGGGGACCTACGCCGTCGCGCCTGGCCTTCTCGATCGTCTGGCGCGGCTGGGCGAGGGCGCCGAGCGCAAGCCCGCCCGGTTCTTCTGGGCCCTCGTGCTGGTCAGCACCCTGGCCTACCTGCCGCTGTCGATGACCACGCCGTTCGGTCACTGGACCATGATCGGGCCGTTCACTGTGCAGACCGCCCGTATCGGCCACTACCTCGTCTACTTCCTGGCCGGGATCGCCGTCGGCGCGGCGGGTGTCGGCCTTGGCCTGACCGACCCGGACGGCAAGCTGGCCAGGCGCTGGTGGGCCTGGCAGCTGGCGCCGGTCCTGCCGATCGTCGGCGGGGTGGCGACCTTGATCCTGGCCTTCTCGCCCAACCCGCCGCCGCGGCCGTTCCTCGACGTCTTTGGCGGGCTGATGTTCACCCTGGCCTGCGCCACGCTGTCCTTCGCCGCCCTGGCCACGTTCCTGCGCTTCGCGCGCCGGACGGGCCCGGTCGGCGCGAGCCTGCAGGCCAACGCCTACGGCATGTACCTGCTGCACTACGTCTTCACCTCGTGGCTGGCCTGGATGCTGCTGCCGCAGGACTGGAGCGGGTTGGCCAAGGCGACCGCGGTGTTCGTCGGGGCGACGGCGCTGAGCTGGCTGTCGACCATGGTCCTGCGCCGCATGCCGCTGTTGGGACGAATCCTGTGAGCCTGCATGATGTCGCCGACGGAGCCGCGCCCATGAACGACAAGCTGAAGACGGTGCAGGACGACCTGGCCTTCCTGCGCGGCCTGGCCGAGGGCGGGACCGAGCGGGCCGGCCTGGGCGTCGCCGGCGGCGCGCTCTACGGCTCGGCGGGCCTGCTCTACGGGGTCCAGTGCCTGGTCTATGTCGCCCAGGAGCACGGCCTGGTGAGGCTGGGCGGTCTGGGCAACCTGATCCTGGCCTGGCTGCCGACGGTGATCTTCCTGATCCTCATGACGATCGTCATCGTGGTCGAGCGCCGCAAGCCCAAGGGCGGGGTGACCCACAGGGCCATCAACGCCGCCTTCGCCGGCGCGGGCCTGGCCAATCTGGCGCTGATCATCGTCTTCGCGGTGGCGGCCGTGAAGAACCAGGACTTCCGCTACTGGCTGTATCACCCGGCGGTGGTGTTCGTGCTTCAGGGGGCGGTCTGGTACGCGGTCTTCGCCCTGCGCAAGCGCGCCTGGATGCTGGTGGTCTCGCTGGGCTGGCTGGCCGTGGGAGTCGCCATGGGCCTGCTGGTCGACCGCGCCGGCCTCTATCTGCTGGTCGCGACCTTCGGCCTCTTCGCCTTCATGGCCGCGCCCGGCTTCTTCATGATGCGCCAGGCCATGAGCCGGACCGTGGACCTGGGCGCCTGAGACGATCGTGACGGCAAGGTTCGACATCAGCGGGCTCGACGACGTCATCCACGGCCGCGTGCGGCTGGGCGTCGTCGCCTACCTGGCCAGCGCAGAAGTCGCAGATTTCACCGAGCTGAAGACCCTGCTGGAGGTCACGCAGGGCAACCTCTCGATCCACCTGCGCAAGCTGGAGGAGGCCGGCTACGTGTCGATCGACAAGAGCTTCGTGGGTCGCAAGCCGCTGACCCGCGTGAGGCTGACCGAGACGGGGCGGGCGGCCTTCGCCGGCTATCTGAAAGCCATGGGCCAGCTGGTCGAGCAGGCCGGCGGCCCCGGCTAGAGGCCCATCTCGGCCCGCAGGGCGTCCGGCGTCACGCCGGCGGCGCGCAGCTCGCGCAGGGTCTGGGCCTTGTCGCGCTTGGCGTAGCGCCTGCCGTCGGGACCGACCAGCAGGCCGTGGTGGCGATAGGTCGGTGTCGGCAGCCCGAGCAGCGCTTGAAGCAGGCGCTGGATGTGGGCCGCCTCGAACAGGTCCTCGCCCCGGATCACGTGGGTGATCCCCTGCAGGGCGTCGTCCAGCACCACGGCCAGGTGGTAGGCGACGCCGACGTCCTTGCGGGCCAGGACGATGTCGCCGGCGGTTTCGGGGCGTGCGGGGATCCGGCCGGTCTCGCCGTCGGGCCCGGCGCCTTCCTCGACGAAGGCGAGATCGCCGAAGCCGCCAAGCGCCCCCTCGGCCGCGTCGAGCGACAGCCGCCAGGCGAAGGCCTCGCCGCGCGAGAGGCGCTCGGCTTCCTCGTCGGGCGACAGAGGCGCGCCGCGATAGGGGACGGCCGGCTCGTGCGGAGCGCGGCCGATGTCCAGCTCCTTGCGGGTCTTGAAGCAGCGGTAGACGAGGCCGCGCTCGCGCAGGGCCTCGATGGCGGCGTGGTAGTCGGCCAGGTGCCGCGACTGCCGACGGACAGGCTGTTCCCATTCCAGGCCCAGCCAGGCCAGGTCCTTGAGGATCGCCGCTTCGTATTCCGGGCGGCTGCGGGTGGCGTCGATGTCCTCGATGCGCAGCACGAAGCGGCCGCCGGCCCGCCGCGCGGCGTCGAAGGCCGTCAGCGCCGAGTAGGCGTGGCCGCGATGCAGGTAGCCGGTGGGGGAGGGGGCGAACCGGGTGGCGAAGGTCATCCGCGACAGCGCCCCCGTTTCACGGGGGCGAAGCTCATCCCCTGTCGAACTTGGCGAACATGCCCAGGTGGTCGAACACGGCCTTGAGGAAGGCCTCCTCGCCGCCGAGCAGGGTCTTGAGGCTCTCGAACTGCTTGAAGCCGCTCATTTCGGCCAGGCCGTGACCGGCGCACCAGGCGGCGATCGTGGCCAGCTCCAAGTCGATCTCGGAGACGCCGTCGCCGGCGGCGTGGGCGATGGTGTTGCGCACCTGGCAGTAGGCGCCTTCCTCCTTCATCTGGTCGGGAAGGGCGTCCTTGTCGCGCGAGCAGTCGTACATCACGCGATAGAGCGCGGGGTTGTCGCGGGCGAAGGTCACGTAGGCCACGCCGAGGTTGGTCATCCGCCGGCGGTCGTCGTCGCTGTCCTGGCGGGCCTTCATCAGGGCCGCGTCGAGCGCCACCCAGCCCTCGTGGGCGACCGCGTCGAGCAGTTGGCCCTTGTCCTTGAAGTGGTGGTAGGGCGCGGCCGGGCTGACGCCGGCCTCGCGCGCCACGGCCCGCAGCGACAGGGCGGCGGGGCCTTCGGTCTCCAGGATCCTGCGGGCGGCCTCGACGAGGGCGCGGCTGAGATCGCCATGGTGATAGGGGCGGGCTTCGGGCTGGGCGAGAGTCATCGAGGCGCACTCTATCCCTTACGTAGCGAAAATCCATCCAAACAGCGTCAAGATATCTTGACGTTGCTAAGATCCATGTTATCTAAGCGTTGTTCAGATGGATCGGCCATCAAGAGACCGCCACTGAGCCACGCCGGCCGAGGGGGTCGGCGCGCACCAACTGCAAGGATGTGTGTCATGACCAACCGTAGCTTCGAAGCCTTCGAAGGCCTCTTCGACCGCGTCGCCATCGGTTACTTCCTGGTGGCCGCCATCGGCGTCGCCGGCGCCGTGCTGGCCATCGCGCTGTAAGGACGAAGATGTCCGATGCGGCCGTCCCGACCTGATCGGGGACGGCCGCCGGGGTGCGCCGCCCCATCCTGCCCTCCCAAATCTTGATCTCGGCGCCTGGCTCGGCCATAGCGGGGGTGGCGGAACGACCCGCGACATGCCGGGTTTCCGTCCGATGATCCTCCTGTTCCAGTCTTCGCGAGCGCCCCGATGAGCGTGGCCTTCACCAAGGAAGGCGACGCCGAAGCGTTCGCCGCCGATCTTCCCGACCGTCCGATCTCGCAGCACCCCAATCTCGTCACGCCCGAAGGCTTGGCGATGATCGAGGCCGAGTTCGCCGCCGCCCGCGCCGCCTATGCCGCCGCTCAGGCCGCCGGCGGCGTGGCCGACGACCGCACGGCCATGGCCCGCGCCACCCGCGACCTGCGCTACTGGTCGGCCCGCCGCTCCACCGCCCAGCCGGTCGAGCGCGACGAGGGCCGCACCAGCGTGCAGTTCGGCGACGCGGTGACCTTCGACCGCGAGGACGGCCGCACCCAGACCTTCCGTATCGTGGGCGAGGACGAGGCCGACCCGGCCAAGGGCTCGGTGTCCTATGTCTCGCCCCTGGCCCGCGCCCTGATGGGCAAGGGCGTGGGGGATACGGCGATGGTGGCCGGCGGCGAGGTCGAGATCGTCGCCATCGGCTGAGGCCATGCGTCCTTCGAGGCTCGGCTGCGCCTCGCGCCTCAGGATGAGGAAGTCAGTGCGACCAGCGTCCTCATCCTGAGGAGCGACCCGAGGGGAGCCTCGAAGGACGCACCGCGCTCACCGCAAGTTTCGGGTTGCCCGCGATCCCCGGCGAGGGCTTCCTCGCCGACGTGATCTCTGCTCCGACTCCCGATCTGATCGCCGCGGCCCGCGCCCACCTGGCCGCAGCCGACCCGATGTTCGCCCGCCTCGAGGCGGTGACGCCGGTCTTCGAATGGCGTCTGCGCCCCGGCGGCTTTCCGGGCCTGGCCCGGATGATCGTCGAGCAGCAGATCTCGGTGGCCGCCGCCGCGGCGATCTGGGCGCGGGTGCAGGCGGGACTGCCGGACCTGACGCCGCACGCCGTCATGGCCCTGGACGATCCGGCCCTGCAGGGCCTTGGCCTGTCGCGGCCCAAGGTGCGCTACCTGCGCGAGATCGCCGGCGCGCACCTGTCGGGCGCCTGCGACTTCGACGCCCTGAAGGCCATGCCCGACACCGAGGCCGTCGCCGCCCTCGTGGCGATCAAGGGGATCGGGCGATGGACGGCCGAGACCTTCCTGATGTTCTGCGAGGGGCGCATCGACGTCTTCCCCGGCGGAGACATCGCCCTGCAGGAGGCCATGCGCTGGGCAGACGGCCACGACGTTCGTCCGACCGAGAAGGCGGCCTACATCCGCGCCGAGGCCTGGAAGCCCTATCGCGGCGTGGCGGCGCATCTTCTCTGGGCTTGCTACGGCGGCGTTCGGCGCGGGGAGATCGAGCTCCGGCCCGCAGGCTGAACTTTCGCAAGCTTCGTCTTGGTTCTGTCGCCGATTGGGATCATCCTTTCTGTGCGTCCGGGAGTGAATGGCGATTCCCTGATTTGCGTAGGAAGGAGGCCCGTCTTCAGTCCGACCGCGTACCAGCCCCATGGGGACCTTGTCGGTCCCGTGAGCGGGAGGCCCTCATGCAGGTGCTGACCCGACCCCCGTCCGGCATGCCGGCGCTCGTGCTCAACGCCGACTATCGGCCCTTGAGCTATTATCCGCTGTCCCTCTGGCCGTGGCAGGAGGTGATTAAGGCGGTGTTTCTCGACCGCGTCGACGTCGTCTCGACCTACGACCACGTGGTGCATTCGCCATCCTTCGAGATGAAGCTGCCCAGCGTGGTGTCGCTGAAGCAGTACGTGCCGCAGGAGCGGCCGCCGGCCTTCACCCGCTTCAACCTGTTCCTGCGTGACAGCTTCAGCTGCCAATACTGCGGCTCGCCCGACGAATTGACCTTCGACCATGTGATTCCACGCTCGCGCGGCGGCCGCACGACGTGGGAGAACATCGTCACCGCCTGCGCGCCCTGCAACCTGACCAAGGGCGGGCGCACCCCGCGCGAGGCGGGCATGCACCCCTTCCACACCGCCCGCCGGCCCTCGATGCACGAGCTCCAGGACCGCGGCCGCAAGTTCCCGCCCGGGCACCTGCACGCCAGCTGGCTCGACTATCTCTACTGGGACATCGAGCTGGAGTCGTAGGGCTGAACGTCGCTCGAAGAACGCTGTTTACGGGCGCGAGTTTGGCGGTATAGCTCCACCTGCGGGAGGCTCCCGCGGGGGGAATCGATTTGAAACTCATGAGGATGTCCGCCGTCGTGGCGGCGATGATGCTTGCCGCTCCGGCGGTCCAGGCCCAGACGGCCACGCCCGAGGCCGAAGCCGCCGCGGCGGCTGTGACCAAGACCGTGGTCGCGCCGGAAGGCACCGAACTGGCCATTCAGGTCGAAGACGGCTTGTCGTCGGAGACCGCCAAGACGGGCGACCGCTTCACCATCAGCCTGGCCGAGGCCGTCACCCTGCCTGACGGCACGGTGCTGCCGGCCGGCCTGAAGGGCGCGGGCGAAGTCACCCACGCCAAGAAGAAGGGGATGATGGGCAAGCCGGGCGAGTTGAACATTCGCCTGGAATACCTGCGGGCCGGTCCGGCCAAGATCAAGCTGCGCGGCCAGAAGGGCGCGGAAGGCGATGCGCGCTACGGCACGACCGTCACCCTCACCGTCCTGTTCGGTCCGCTGGGCCTGATCAAGCACGGCAAGGACGTGGAGATCAAAGCTGGCCAGCGCGTCCCGGCCTATATCGACGCCGACGCGTCGATCCAGCTGCCGATCGCGGCGACGCCGACGACCTGAGGTCGGTCGCGGCGAACAAAAGGAAAAGCCCGCGGCTCTCGGAGCAGCGGGCTTTTTTCTTGTCCGGAAGGACCGGTTCAGTCCCGGAAATACCCACGACGCTTGCC
The DNA here is from genome assembly GCF_003094615.1 of Caulobacter radicis. GTDB lineage: Bacteria > Pseudomonadota > Alphaproteobacteria > Caulobacterales > Caulobacteraceae > Caulobacter > Caulobacter radicis. The sequence goes on from NZ_QDKO01000032.1 coordinate 387,832, forward strand.
GCGGCCGCGCAGGCGGCGGCGCAGGCGGGGTTCGATGCTGGGCCAGGCCAGCAGCGCCAGCAGGCCCAGGATGATCAAGGTGGGAAACAGCGGCGACATGACCCAAGAACGCGTTCGAGGTGCGAAGGCTTCCACCGTTTCGCGATTTTGCGCTGCAAACAAGGACAAAGTTTCGGCGCGGCGATAATCCTCGCAAAGCCTCCGCGTCGTCACGAAAGCGCCTTGTTCACAAGGCTGGCGGCTCAGTTAGCGGTGAAGCTTGATGGTGGTGATGGGCGTCTAGTCTCTCGCTGCATTGCAGCATCGCTGGCCCATCCACGATCTTTATGCGGCCCTTATGCCGCCCATACATCTCCCGAATGGAGCCCTTACGCGGCTTCGTGGTCCCTTCCGCGCCAACCTGGAAGGAGGCCGACATGGCTGACATCGCATTCCTGGCGCTGGGCGGAGGGCTGTTCGTGCTCTTTGGCCTGTTCGCCGTCGCATTGAGGCGCGCATGACCCTGTTCGTGAACGCGCTTTGGGGGGCCGGGGCGATCGTCGTCGCGGCCTACATGGTCACGGCCCTGATGCGGCCGGACCGGTTCTGACGATCCTCGGATAACCTCAAATGAACTGGCAAGGATGGGCGGAGATCGCCCTGACGCTTGGCCTGGCGGTCGGCATCGGCTGGCCGCTGGGCGTCTACATGTCGCGCGTCTGGAACGGCGAGCGCACCTGGCTCGACCCGGTGCTGGCCCCGGTCGAGCGGCTCTTCTACGCCGCCGGCGGCATCGACCCGCGCAAGGGCCAGAGCTGGATCGGCTATGCCGGCGCGCTGCTGGCCTTCAACGCCGTGGGCTTCTTCCTGGTCTATGGCGTGCTGCGCCTGCAGGGCGTGCTGCCTCTGAACCCGCAAGGCTTTTCGGGGCTGTCGCCGCACCTGGCGTTCAATACCGCCGTCAGCTTCGTGACCAACACCAACTGGCAGAGCTATGGCGGCGAGACCACCATGTCGACGCTCAGCCAGATGCTGGTGCTGACGGTGCAGAACTTCGTCTCGGCCGCCACCGGCGCGGCGATCGCCGCGGCCCTGGCGCGGGGCTTCATCGCCAACAAGGGCCAGGACGTCGGCAACTTCTGGAGCGACGTGATCCGCACGACGCTGTGGGTGCTGCTGCCGCTTTGCGTGGTCGTCGCCCTCGTGCTCGCGGCCCTGGGCGTGCCCCAGACCCTGGCCGCCGGCGTCACCGCCCACACCCTCGAGGGCGGCGAGCAGAAGATTTCCCTCTTCGCCACCGCCAGCCAGCTGGCCGTCAAGCAGCTGGGCATCAACGGCGGCGGCATCTTCAACGTCAATTCGGCCCACCCGTTCGAGAACCCCACGCCGCTGACCAACCTGATCACGGCGGTGTCGATCAACGTGCTGGGCTGGGCGGCCTTCTTCGCCTTCGGCCGCAGCGTGCTGGCGAAAAAGGACGTGCGCGCCCTGGTCATCGCCGCCGCGGTGCTGCTGAGCGCCGGCGCGGCGGGCATCTACGTCACCGAAACCCAGGCCCCTCCGGCCCAGGTCGCGGCCCATGTCGACGCCTCGGTGAACATGGAAGGCAAGGAGGTCCGCTTCGGCGCTCCCTCGACCGCCGCCTGGGCGGCCATGACCACCGGCGCCTCCAACGGCTCGGTCAACGGCATGCATTCCAGCCTGATGCCCCTTGGCGGCGGCATCACCATGTTCCTGATGCAGCTGGGCGAGATCCTGCCCGGCGGCATCGGCTCGGGCGTCGCCATCATGGTCGTCATGGCCCTCTTGGCGGTGTTCGTCGCCGGCCTGATGGTGGGGCGTACGCCCGAGTATCTGGGCAAGAAGATCGAGGCCCGCGAGATCCAGTTCTCGATGCTGGCCGTGCTGGTGATCCCGCTGTTCATGCTGGGCTTCGCCGCCCTGGCCGCGATCCTGCCCGAGGCGCTGAAAGGACTGATGCACGCAGGTCCCCACGGCCTGTCTGAGATCCTCTACGCCTACGTCTCGACCACGGCCAACAACGGCTCGGCCTTCGGCGGCCTGACGGCCAACGCCCCCTGGTGGAACACCACCCTGGGCCTGGCGATGATGTTCGGGCGCTTTGCCCCCATCGTCGCGGTGCTGGCCATCGCCGGCGCCCTGGCGGCCAAGCCCAAGCTCGCCCCCACGGCCGGCGCCATGCCGACCCACGGCGGTCTCTTCGTCGGCCTGCTGATCGGGGTGATCCTGATCCTCGGCGGCCTGCAGTTCTTCCCCGCTCTGGCGCTGGGACCGATCGTCGAGCACTTCCAGGCGCTCGCCTTCGTCGCCCAACGCTGACTGAAAGCGCACTTCCATGACAACCTATGACATCGAGGCGGGCGAGGGCGGGCGGCGCAAAGCCCCCAGCCTCGCCGGCGGCCTCTCCGCCCCGATCCTGGCCCGCGCGGCCAAGGACGCCTTCCTCAAGCTCGACCCGCGCAAGCTGACCGGCAATCCGGTGATCTTCGCGACCTGGATCGTGGCGCTGCTGTCGACGGTCTCGGCCGTCGCGGCCATCGCCGCCCAGCAGTCGGCCGGCTTCGCCGTACAGGTCTCGCTGTGGCTCTGGGCCACCGTGCTCTTCGCCAACCTGGCCGAGAGCGTGGCCGAGGGCCGCGGCAAGGCCGCCGCCGACAGCCTGCGGGCCGCCCGCGTCACCACCAAGGCCAAGCTGATCATCGACGAGCAGGCCGGCACGATCATCCCGACCCCGGCCCACAAGCTGGTTCCCGGCGAGCTCGTACTGGTCGAGGCCGGCGACGTGGTCCCCACCGACGGCGAGATCGTCGAGGGCATGGCCAGCGTCAACGAGGCCGCCATCACCGGCGAAAGCGCGCCGGTGATCCGCGAAAGCGGCGGCGACCGCTCGGCGGTGACCGGCGGCACCACCGTGGTCTCCGACTGGATCAAGGTGCGGGTCACGGCCGCGCCGGGCTCGACCTTCCTCGACCGCATGATCGCCATGGTCGAGGGCGCCGACCGCCGCAAGACGCCCAACGAAATCGCGCTCGCCGTGCTGCTGGCCGGCCTGACCCTGATCTTCCTGATCGCGGTGGTCACCCTGCTGGGCCTGGGCAAGTTCTCGGGCGTCGTGCTCGACCCGCTGGTGCTGGGCGCGCTGTTCATCACGCTCATTCCGACGACGATTGGCGGCCTGCTCTCGGCGGTCGGCATCGCCGGCATGGACCGCCTGCTGAAGGTCAACGTCCTGGCCACTTCGGGTCGGGCCGTGGAAGCGGCAGGCGACGTCGACACCCTGCTGCTCGACAAGACCGGCACCATCACCTTCGGCAACCGCATGGCGACGGAAGTCATCGCCACCCCCGGCGTGCGTCCGGACGCCGCCCTGCGCGCGGCCGTCATGGCCTCGCTGGCCGACGAGACGCCGGAAGGCCGCTCGATCGTCGAGCTGGGCCGCCAGCAGGGCCTGGCCCTGGAGGCGCCGGCCGGCGCGACCGCCATCCCTTTCAGCGCCACGACGCGCCAGTCGGGCCTGGATGTCGACGGCCGCTCGTGGCGCAAGGGCGCGGTGGACGCGGTCTATCGCAGCCTGGCCATCGATCCCAAGCGCATCCCGGCCGAGGTGATGGCCGCCGTTGACCGCATCGCCCGCTCGGGCGGCACGCCGCTGGCGGTAAGCGAGGACGGCGCCCTGGTCGGCGTCATCCACCTGAAGGACGTGGTCAAGCCCGGCGTTAAGGCCCGCTTCGCCGACCTGCGCCGCATGGGCCTGCGCACGGTGATGATCACCGGCGACAACCCCGTGACCGCCGCGGCCATCGCTTCGGAAGCCGGCGTCGACGACTTCCTGGCCGAGGCCACTCCGGAGGACAAGCTGCGCCTGATCCGGGCCGAGCAGGCCAAGGGACGGCTGGTGGCCATGTGCGGCGACGGCGCTAACGACGCTCCGGCCCTGGCTCAAGCCGACGTCGGCGTGGCCATGCAGACCGGCGCCCAGGCCGCCCGCGAGGCCGGCAACATGGTCGATCTCGACAGCGACCCGACCAAGGTCATCGAGATCGTCGAGGTCGGCAAGCAGATGCTGATCACCCGCGGCGCGCTGACCACCTTCTCGATCGCCAACGACGTGGCCAAGTATTTCGCCATCATCCCGGCGATGTTCGTGGTCGCCCTGCCGGCCCTGGGCGGGCTGAACATCATGAAGCTGGCGAGCCCGCAAAGCGCGATCCTATCGGCGGTGATCTTCAACGCCCTGGTGATCGTGGCCCTGATCCCGCTGGCCCTGAAGGGCGTGAAGTACCGCGCCATCGGCGCCGGCAAGCTCTTGTCGCGCAACCTCCTGATCTACGGCGTCGGCGGCCTCGTCGCCCCCTTCGTCGGCATCAAGCTCATCGACATGGCCGTCTCCGCCCTGGGGCTGGCCTGATGAAACGCCCGATCGCCCCAGGCTCGATCCTCAGGGACCTGGTCTTCGGCCTCGTGGCGATCGGGATCGTCTGCCTGGCGGCCAATCTCGGCGGCCAGTGATTTCTCTCTTCCTGAAAGACGAAGAATTCCAATGCGCAAGTTCGCGTTTCTCGTGATCACCGCCTCGACCCTCGCCGCCACCGCCGCCTGGGCGGACGAGGCCCCGATCTGCACCGACCGCCCGACCAAGGCCAACAGCACCTGCTCGGTCCCCAAGGGCGCCTGGCAGGTCGAGGCCGACGGGGTGAACTGGACCCAGGTGAAGGCCTCGGGCGTCAAGGCCGAGACGACCGCCGTCGCCGCCACGACGCTGAAGTACGGCCTGACCGACAGCAGCGACCTGCAGGTGACCTGGACGCCCTACCTTCAGGCCCGCGTGAAGGGACCGGGCGTCGACGACAAGACCGACGGCGTCGGCGACGTGTGGATCCGGTACAAGACCCGCGTCCATTCCGGCGACAAGGTCAGCGTCGCCCTGCTGCCCTACGTGAAGATCCCGACGGCGGCCAAGGGCCTGGGCAATGACGAGGTGGAGGGCGGCGTGGCCGTGCCGATCAGCATCGCGCTTTCGGGCGCCACCCTGACCTTCGGGCCTCAGGTGGACCTGCTGCTCGACGCCGACGGCGACGGCCGCCACGCGGCGGTGACCAATGTCGTCAACCTGGCCCGCCCGGTCACCGACAAGCTCAGCCTGATCGGCGAGCTGTGGACCAGCACGAACTTCGACCCCGCCGACACGGTGACCCAGGTCTCGGCCGACGTCGCCGCCGCCTATCTCGTCGCGCCGACCCTGCAACTGGACGCCGGCGCCAATTTCGGATTGAACCGCGACACTCCCGACGCGCAACTGTACGTCGGCGTCTCGAAGCGGTTCTAGGAAAGGAGCTGGAAGGTCATGATCTCGCACCTTCGCCCGGCCCTCGTTTCGATGGGCCTCTTCACCATCCTCCTGGGCCTGGCCTATCCGCTGGCCATCACCGGCGTGGCCCAGGCCGCGTTTCCGGCGCAGGCCAACGGCTCGCTGGTCCGCGACGCCCACGGCCAGGTCGTCGGCTCGGCGCTGATCGGCCAGGTCTTCGCCAAGCCGGGCTACCTGCACGGCCGTCCGTCGGCGGCGGGGAACGGCTATGACGCTTCGGCCTCCAGCGGCTCGAACATGGGCCCGCTGAACGACAAGCTGATCGAGCGCGAGAAGACCGACGCCGACGCCCTGAGGGCGGAGTTTCCCGGCGCGGTCATTCCGGCCGACGCGGTCACGACGTCCGGCTCGGGCCTGGATCCGGACATCTCGCCGGCCTATGCCCGCCTGCAGGCCGGACGCATCGCGACCGCCCGCAACGCGCCGCGCGGCGAGGTGCTGGCCATGATCGACGCGGCCGTGAAACCGCCGCTGCTGGGCTTCATCGGCCAGCCGCGGGTCAATGTGCTGGACGTCAACCGGGCGCTCGACGCACGCTTCCCGATGGTCGGCTAGCCGTTGGCGGGCGACCCCTCCGCATACCCCGAGAGGGGCCGCCCCGACCCCGAGGCGCTTCTGGCGGCCGCCAACAAGGCCCGCCGGGGGCGCCTCAAGGTGTTCCTGGGCATGGCGCCGGGCGTGGGCAAGACCTACGAGATGCTGCGCGCCGCCCGCCGCCGCAAGGCGGAAGGCCTGGACGTGCTGGTCGGCGTGGTCGAGACCCACGGCCGCCGCGAGACCGAGAGCCTGCTGCGCGGCCTGGACGTGCTGCCGCGCCGCCCGGTCGAGAACCGGGGCCGCAGCTATCTGGAGTTCGACCTCGACGCGGCGCTGGAGCGGCGGCCGAAACTGCTGCTGGTCGACGAGTACGCCCACTCCAACGCGCCCGGCTCGCGCCATCCCAAGCGCTGGCAGGACGTCGAGGAGATCCTGGCGGCGGGCATCGATGTCTGGACCACGCTGAACGTCCAGCACCTGGAAAGCCTGGTCGACGTCGTCCTACGCATCACCGGCGCCCGCCAGCGCGAGACGGTGCCCGACAGCGCGCTCGCCCGGGCCGACGACATCGAACTGATCGACATCACCCCCGACGAACTGCGCGAGCGCATGGCGGCGGGCAAGGTCTATGTGCCCGAGACAGCCCGCCTGGCCTCGGAGAACTTCTTCAAGGTCGAGAACCTGACCGCCCTGCGCGAGCTGGCCTTGCGGCGGGCGGCCCAGACGGTCGACGACCAGTTGGTCGCGGCCATGCGCGAGAAGGGCGTCGAGGGGCCGTGGGCGGCGGGCGAGCGGATCCTGGTGCTGGCCGGCGGCGACGGCATGGCCGCGGGCCTGGTGCGCGCCGGCCGGCGGCTGTCGGACATGATGATGGACGCGCCGTGGACCGTGGCCCACGTCGAGCGGCCCGACCGTCCGCCGCCGCCCGAGGCCGCCGCCGCCCGCACCCGCGAGGCCCTGAAGCTGGCCGAGCAGCTGGGCGGCTCGACCGTCGTGCTGACCGGGACCGACGTGGTGGCCACGGTCATGGCCTGGGCCCGGCGCAACAACGTCACCCAGATCGTCATCGGCAAATCGAAGGATTCCCGCTGGCGCGAGCTGACCGGCCGCTCGCTGGCGGCGGCGCTGCTGCGCGAGGCCCGGGGTCAGGCGATCCACGTGGTCACCGGCGCCGGCGCCGGCGGGGAGGGGGCTTCCGAGCCGTCCGCGCCCAAGCCGCGACGCTTCGACTGGCCAGCCTACCTCACCGGCGGCGGCTTCGTGGCGGCCGCCAGCCTGGTGGCCTGGGCGCTGGACACCGCCTTCGACCGGGTGGAACTGGGGATGATCTACCTGGCCGCCGTGCTGGCGGCGGGGGTGATGCACGGCCTGCGCCCGGCCCTGGCGGCGGCGACGGCTGCCTTTGTCGTCTACAACTACTTCTTCCTGGCGCCGCGCTACAGCCTGGCCATCGGCTCGCCCACCGACGTGCTGACCCTGATCGTGTTCTGGGCCGTGGCCCTGGCCACCGGCGGGCTTGCGGGCCGCGTGCGCGACCAGGCCCTGGGCTCGCAGCGTCGGGCGGCCAGCGTGACCAGCCTGCTGGCCGCCAGCCGCACCCTGTCGGCCGCCTCGGGCAAGACCGCCGTCGCCCAGGCCCTGGCCGAGCAGGCCGCCGCCGCTTCCGGCGCGCGGGCGGTAGTGTTCCTGCCGGTCGACGGAGAGCTGGCGCCGGCGGCCGGCGCGCCGGACCTCGTCGATCTCGGAACCGGACCCATGGCCGCCGCCCGCTGGGCCTGGGAGAAGGGCGAGCCGGCCGGGGCCGGCACCGGCACCCTGCCGCAGGCCGCCTGGACCTTCTGGCCGCTGGAGGGGCTGGGCGCCCGCGCCGGCGTGGCCGGGATCGAGGCCGGCGCCCTGGCCTCGGGATCGGACGAGGAGCGGCTGCTGCTGGCCCTGCTCGACCAGGGCGCGGTGGCCCTGCAACGCGCCGAACTGGCCGCGGGCGCGGTCGAGGCCGAGGCCCTGCGCCGCTCCGACCGCTTCCGCAACGCCCTGCTGAACTCCATCAGCCACGACCTGCGCACGCCGCTGACCACGGTGCTGGGCGCGGCCACCACCCTGATCGACTATGGCGACAAGCTGTCGCCGCCGGGGCGCGCCGATCTCGCCCTGGGGATCAAGGAAGAGGCCGAGCGCCTGAACGGCTACGTCGCCAACCTGCTGGACATGACCCGCATCGAGGGCGGCGGCCTGAAGCTGCGCACCGACTGGATCGACGCCCGCGACGTGCTGGCGGCCGCCGCCGATCGGGTGGCGCGTCGCCTGGAGGGCCGTGTGCTGGTGCGCGACTTTCCCGAAACCCTGAGCCTCGTCCAGGCCGATCCGAACCTGCTGGAGCAGGTGGCGGTCAACATCCTGGAGAACGCCATCGCCTATAGTCCGGCTGGCGCGCGCATCGAGGTCGCCGCCTACGAGGACCGCGCCCATGTGGTCATCAGCATCGAGGACGAGGGGCGGGGCATTCCACCGGCCGACCTGGAGCGCGTGTTCGAGAAGTTCCGCCGCCTGCAGGACCCCAGCGACCGCTCGCCGAACGCCAGCCAGGGCGTCGGGCTGGGTCTCGCCATCGCCAAGGGGTTCGTCGAGGCCATGGGCGGCCGCATCGCCGCCGCCAGCCCGATCCACGACGGCAAGGGCACGCGGATGCTGATCAGCCTGCCCAAGGGCGTCGCCACGCCCCACCATCTGCTATGAGCCGTCCATGAGCGCGCTTCGCCCCCGCATCCTGGTCATCGACGACGAGCCGCAGATCCACCGGTTCCTCGGCCCCGCGCTCGACGCGGCCGGCTACGACCCGCTGCGCGCCGACGGCGGCCAGGAGGGCCTACGCGGCATCGCTCTGTGGTCGCCCGACGCCGTCGTCCTCGACCTTGGTCTGCCCGACATGGACGGCAAGGAGGTGCTGGAGAAGGCCCGCGCCTTCTATGACGGCCCGATCCTAATCCTGTCGGCCCGCGACCGCGAGATCGAGAAGATCGAGGCCCTGGACCGGGGCGCCAACGACTATGTCGAAAAGCCGTTCGGGGTCGGCGAGCTGCTGGCGCGCCTTCGCGTGGCGCTGCGCCAGAAGGCGGCCACCCAGGCGCCGGTCGGGCCGATCCGGGCCGGGGCGGTGGAGCTGGATCTCGAAAAGCGCCTGGTCACCCGCGACGGGGCGGTGGTGAAGGTCTCGCCGCGCGAATACGAGGTGCTGGCAAGGCTGGCCATGGGGCGCGGCAAGGTGCTGACCCACAAGGAGCTGCTGACCTCGGTCTGGGGCCCCGCCCACATGCACGACACCCAGTACCTGCGGGTGTTCGTCGGCCAGTTGCGCCAGAAGCTGGAAGCCGATCCGGCCCATCCCAAGATCCTGCTGACCGAGCCGGGCGTGGGGTATCGCTTCATCGGGGACTGAGGGGGCTCTTAGGCTTCTGGCAGTCTCGCCGTCGTCCGGAATCCCTCTCTCTTAGAGAGAGGGAGGGGCCCATCGCGTAGCGATGGGAGGGTGAGTGGTTACACCCTCAACCGGCGTGCCGGCGCATCGCCCGCAACAGAGCCGAGATTTCCCAAGGGCTTCGCTACCCACTCACCCTCCCACGCCTTGCGGCGCGGGCCCCTCCCTCTCTCCATGAGAGAGGGATTTTATGTCAGTTCCCCACCCTTAGTGGGCGCCTAGCCTGTCTGCTTTCGAGAGCCCGTCGCCGCCGCGCTGACCTTCGCCAGCAGGGCGGCGATGTCGATGGGCTTGGCCACGTGGCCGTCCATGCCGGCGGCGAGGCAGGCGGCGATCTCCGAGGGCAGGGCGTTGGCGGTCAGGGCCAGGATCGGCACGGCGCCGGCCGGTGGGGGCAGGGCGCGGATCGCGCGCGTGGCCGCAAGGCCGTCCATGCCCGGCATGCGCACGTCCATCAGCACGACGTCGAAGGCCCCGTCGCGAACGGCCGCCACGCCGGAGGGGCCGTCGCCGACGCCGGTCACCAGGTGTCCGGCCGAGCCCAGCACGGCCTCGGCCAGGGCGCGGTTCACCCGGCTGTCGTCGACCACCAGGACGCGTAGGGGAGGGGTCTCGGCCGCCGCGTGCTCGGGCGCGCTCTCGGGATCGGCGGACGTCGCGGGGATCTCGAACCGGAAGGTCGAGCCCTCGCCCTCGACGCTGTCGAAGCCGATCGTCCCGCCCATGGCCTCGACCAGCCGCTTGCAGATCGCCAGGCCAAGGCCGGCGCCGCCATAGCGCGGATGGATCGAGGCGTCGGCCTGGCCGAAGGCCTGGAACAGTCGCTCGCGGGCTTCGTCGGCCACGCCCATGCCGGTGTCGGCGACCAGGAAGCGCAAGGCCGGCGCCTCTGGCGGGCCCACCGGCTCCAGCGTCACCGTCACGCCGCCGGCGCCGGTGAACTTCACGGCGTTGTTCAGGAGGTTCAGCAGCACCTGGCGCAGGCGGTTGGCGTCGCCGGCGATGCGGCGCTCGGCCCCGTCCGCGATCCTGGTGGTCACCGCCAGCCCCTTGGCCTGCGCCTGCGGGCGGACCATGGCCACGCAGCTTTCCACCAGGCGGGCGGGGTCGACCTCGCCGGCGTGAAGGTCGAGCTTGCCGGCCTCCACCCGCGACAGGTCGAGGATGTCGTCGACGATGGTCAGCAGCGAGCGGGCGGCGTCGTGGACGAAGTCGCGATAGGCGCCTCGCTGCTCCGGCGCCAGGTCGTCGCGGGCCAGCATCTCGGCGAAACCCACCAGGCCGTTCAGCGGCGTGCGCAGTTCGTGGCTCATGGCCGCCAGGAAGTCGGACTTGGCGCGGTTGGCGGCTTCGGCCTCGGCCTTGGCCTCGCGCAGCTGCTCGGTCAGGAGGGCCAGCCTGTGATTGCGCCGCTCCACGCGCTCGAAGGCGGCGGTGCGCTCCTGCAGCAACCGGCGCAGGGCGCCGAAGCTGGCGCGCTTGGCGATCGCCGCGCCAAGGGTCTGGCTCATGTGGCGCAGCAGCTCGACGTCCTCGTAGCCGAAGGCGCGGGTCTGGCCGGCCATGGCCTTGAGCACGCCGATGGCGTGGTCGCCGTCGAACAGCGGCGCGCACAGCATCGAGCGCAGGCCCACCTTGCGGCAGGCCTCGCGATCGACCCGTTCGTCGTGCTCGCTGTCCTCGCAGACCAGGATGCGGGCCTGCTCGACGCACAGGCCCGACAAGCTGCCGGCGCGCGGGATGCGCAGGCCAAGGTGCGCCTCGGAGCCGGCGCTGACGGCGCGGTAGACCATGTCCTCGCCGTCGACCAGTTCGACGACCGCGCCGTGGCCGCCCAGCAGGTGCTGCACGCGGTCGACGACGATCTGCATGAAGGCTTCGCCGTCCACCTCGGCGCCCGCCAGCAGGGCCTGGATCTCGGCCAGTTCGCGCAGCCTTTCCAACCGCCGGTTCAGCCTTTGCAGGCGGGCGGCGCCGTCGGTCGCGTGAAGCGGCGTCGGCAGGGCATCCATCGCAAAACGTCCAGCTTCGCCATGCGAGACTGGGTCCGCGCCTTTCCCCGCGCAAGCATCCTCAGGATGCATCGCCGGCCGGCGGGCGGGGCTATTCGACGCGGATCTGCGCGGCCAGGGCGCGGGCGATGGCCAGGTTGGCCTGGTCGCTGAGGTGCAGGCCGTCATATTGCAGCGGCGCGCCGATCCCGGTCAGGGCCTGCGCGGCGTCCACGGCCTTGACCCCGGTGCGGGCGGCCACCTGGACGGCGGCCTCGCGGAACGGGTCGAGCCTTGCTTGCGTGTCGCGGGCCGAGGCCGGCGGGGGCAGCAGCACGATGACCTGGCCGCCGTCGTCGAGCCGCCGGCGCACCAGGGCCTCAAGCAGGCTGGCATAGACCTTGACGTCCAGGGCGCCGGGCTTGCCGCGCACCTTGGCGTCGTTGGCCCCGTACATGATGATGGTCAGGTCGCCGGTCGGCGCGCGGGCCCAGCGGGTCAGGCCGTCCAGCGTCTGGTCGCCGGGCTTGCCGTGATTGACCACCGTCACCTGGCCGCCCAGCAGGCCGCGCAGGGTCTCCGGGTAGGGCGTGGGGCTGCGCGGCGAGGGCGAGCCGTTGATGCCGGGAATCGATTCTCCCCAGCGCTTGAAGCCGTAGGTCAGGCTGTCGCCCTCGCAGACGATGACGGCGCCGCGCTTCAGGACGAGGGGCGCGCCGGGCGCGGTCTCGAGCTTCACGGCGGTGCGGGCGGCGGCGCTGCCGGTCGGCCGCCACTGCGGCAGGGTGGTCTGGAACCAGGCGGCCGACAGGCCAAAGCCCAGAAGCGCGCCCACGCCGACCCCGGGAAGGAAGAACCGCGAGCGTTTCAGGTCGCGCAGATAGGCGGCGAGGGAGCTCATGGGGCGGGCCTGTTAAGCATGTTCCGTGGGCGGTTCGAATGCGTGTTTGATAAGCCGGGCGGCATTTTCCGCATAGAACGTCGCCTCTACGGTCAAGGTAAGTATAATTCTTGCCCGAACCGTGCTCTTTTTGTCATCAGGTTGATTAACGCGCCTTATGGTCAAGTTTGTCGGGAATTCCGATCCCGGACGGTCGATCGCGATTTTTCGTGGCGATGTCGTCGTGAAGTGCAAACTTTGGCCACATAAAAATTTCTTTTGAATAGTCATCAGTTCGTGATTGCGCTTCGACAAGGAATGTCGAATTAAAATCACTCGATGTTTTTGTGCCGCCGGCTGGGCGGGGCTCTTGTTGAGCAGGGGATGACATGCGCGTAGCGATGATTGGCACGGGCTATGTGGGCCTGGTGTCCGGGGCGTGCTTTGCGGACTTCGGTCACGTGGTGACGTGCATCGACAAGGATCCGCGCAAGATCTC
>NZ_QDKO01000033.1 GCF_003094615.1 Caulobacter radicis
GTCCAGGTGGCGCCGTTGAGGCTGGCGTTGGCCTGGAAGACCGCCCGGCCGGCCAGGTCGTAGCGGACGGCCTGGGCCTCGGTGACGGAGGCGCCGCTGGACAGCAGGCGGTTGTAGCTGGTCTTGACGATGTTTCCGGCCGCGTCGTAGCCGAACGAGCGGGTGAAGCCGGAGGCGTCGGTGCTGGAGGCCAGGCGCCCGCCGGCGCCGTAGGCATAGGTGGTCACGCGGGCCTGGGCGGCCGCGCCGCCGACGCTGTTGACGGTGCTGCGGGTCAGGTCGCCGACGCCGTTATAGGCGTAGGTGGTGCGCGGCGTGACGAAGGTGAAGGTGTAGTCGCGCAGCTGCGGGGCGGTGATGCTGGTCAGCCGGCCCTGCAGGTCATAGGCGTAGGTGGTCAGCTCGCCGGTGGCCTCGGTCTTGGAGGTCACCTGGCCCAGGCCGTTATAGGTGTAGGTGATGGTCGCGGTGGTGGCGCCGGCGACCAGCGAGCCGTCCATGTTCACCGCGTGGCTGACGACGTTGAGGCGGCTGAGGGTCAGCCGCTGGCCGTTGCGGTCATAGGTGAAGACGGTGACGCGGTCGTCCGAGCCGGGCGGGGGCGTGGGCAGGCTGGTGGTCGAGAAGCCTGGGGGCAGGGCGGCCGCATGCCGGGTCTCGACCAGGACGTTGCCGTTCTGGTCGAGCTGGTTGGCGGTCAGGTAGCCCAGGGCGTCGACCGTGCCGACCTGGCGGCCGGCCTTGTCGTAATAGAAGTAGGTCGCCGCGCCGTTGCCGTCGGTGGTCTTGATGACGTTGCCGGCCGCGTCGTAGTCGGTCCGCTCGACGATGTCGGCCAGGGCCGCGGCGTAGACGCCGCCGACCTCGCGACCGACCACGGCGCCGTGGATGGTCTTGGCGACCAGGCGGTCGTTGTCGTCATAGGCGTAGGTGGTCAGGCGACGGTTGGCCGCGTTGACCGGCGCGGGGGCGGCGCCGCCGGCGGTGGCGGGCAGGGCGACCAGGTCGCCATAGGCGGCCTGCGAGACGACATTGCCGCCGGCGTCATAGGTCCAGGCGGTCAGGGCGCCGACCGGGTCGAGCTGGGCGATCTTGCGGTTTTGCAGGTCGTAGTAGCTGAGCGTGCGCGCGCCGTTGACGCCGATGCTCTCGATGACGTTGCCGCGCGCGTCATAGGCCAGGGTCTGGACCTGGGCGGCGGTGGAGGTGGTCACCAGATCGTTGGCGGTGACCTGGACGGCGTCGCCGGTGGTGGTGACCAGGCGGTTGGCCAGATCGTAGGCGTAGAGGGTGGTGCGCTGCTCGGTCAGGCCCGAGGCCAGGATGGCGCGCGTGCGGTTTGCGCGGGCGTCGTACTGGTAGAGGTTGGTGACGGTGGTGGCGGCCACCGTGCCGTCGGCGCGGGTCGAGCTGATCGGCAGGGTTTCCGAGAGCAGGAGGCCGCGCTTGTCGTAGAGGTTGGTCGTCACCCCGCCCAGCCGGTTGGTCACCGAAATCCGGTCGCCGAAGGCGTCCAGGCTGTAGGTCTCGGTGAACTGCTCGGCGTCGGTGGTCGAGGTCAGGCGGTCGAGCTTGTCGTAGGCGAAGGTGGTGACGGCGTCCCTGGCGTCGGGGGTCAGGGTCGGCCGCACGCTGGTCGAGCCGACGCCGGTCGCCTTGACCGCATGGCGCGTCACCGTCGCGGGCTGGTCGCCGAGGGTGTAGGTCGTGCTGGTCGCATAGCCTTCGGGGTCGACCTGCAGGACCAGGCGGTCCAGCTGGTCGTAGTAGAAGTAGCCGACATGGCCGCGCGGGTCGGTGACGCTGGCCAGGTTGCCGAAGGCGTCATAGGCGTTGATCGTCACCGCGCTGGTCGCCTGGTCGAGCGGCTTTGTGACCTGGACCAGGCGGCCGGCCGCGTCATAGGCCTGGGTGGTGGTGACGCCGCCCGGGTCGGTGATGGTCAGGACCCGCCCGGCCCCGTCGTGGGTGTAGAGGGTGGTGGCGGCCACGGCGCTGCCGAAGGCCAGGGTCTGGGCGGTCAGGCGCCCGGCGGCGTCGTAGACATTGTGCGTCGTGGCCGCCTGGGCGGTTCCATGGGCGAGCGTCAGGTCGGTGACGCGCCCCGTGGCGTCGAGGAGGCGATGGGTGCGCACCCCGGCCGGGTCGATGGTTTCCACCAGCCGGCCCGCATCGTCATAGAGGCGCTGGGTGGTCGCGGTCGTGGCGGTGGTCGCGCCCATCAGGGCCGCCAGGCTGGCCTGGGTGGTCGCATCGCCGACGGCGTAGGCGTCGGCCCGCCGCAGGGTGGCGACCACGCGGCCGGCCGCGTCGTACTGCTGCTCGGTGACGTAGCCCAGGGCGTCGACGCCGTAGACCGCGCGATCGGCCGCGTCATAGATCGTGCGCGTCACCCGGTCGGCGGTCCCGCCGTTGGACGTCGCCCAGCTCCTGATGCTGGCCAGGGTGGGGTTGCCCGTCAGGGTGGTGAGCTTGGCGTATTCGATGGTCTTGGTGACGTTGCCGTTGGCGTCATAGGTGTAGGCCGTCACCGAGCCGGTCGCCGAGATGGTGAAGGCGGGGCGGTTGGCGGTGTCGTAGATCGAGCGCGTGGTGCGGTTGGCGGCCAGCGAGCCCAGGCCCAGCGAGCTGATCAGGGCCTGGACGGAGGCCACCGTGTAGCTGGCGCTGACGGTGATCGGGGCTGCGTATTGCAGCGTGTTGATCAGGTTGCCGACCGGGTCGTAGGTGTAGGCGGTCAGCTGGGCGTTGGCGTCGATCGTGTAGCGAAGCCGCCCGTCGCCGTCATAGACGTAGCTGTCGACGTGATCGCTGGTCGAGACGGCGATGGCGCCGGTGACGGTGGCGGCGGTGATCGCCAGGGGCAGGGCCGCCAGGGTCGCCGCGGCGATGAGGCCGGCATAACGCCGCGTGGAGGTCAGCCGGCCTTCGCCGTCATAGCCGTTGGCGACCACCTCGCCGGTCGGGCCCACGGCGTAGATCAGCCGGTCCTCGGCGTCATGGACATAGCGCGTCACGGCGCCGGCCGGATCGGTGCTGGCCACGACATTGCCCACGGCGTCGTAGGCATGGGTGGTGGCCAGAGCCAGGCCGTCGGGATCGACGATGGTCTGGGTGCGCCGGTCGGCCTTGTCGTAGACGTAGCGGGTGACCCGGGCGGCGGACGTCCCCGCGCCCTCGGTCACGGTGACCACGCGGCCGGCGTCGTCATAGGCGTAGGTGGTGGTCAGGGCCAGGCCGCCGGCGCCCGGATCCACCGTGATCGCCGTCCGGCGGCCGTCGAGGTCGAAGGCGACCGCGGTGACGACGCCGGACGGATCGGTGAGGCGGACCTGCTGGCCCTTGGCGTCGTATTCGTAGGTGGTGACCAGGGCCAGGCCCGCCTCGTCGACCTTGCGGGTCAGGACGCGGTCGGCCGCGTCATAGGTGTAGCGGGTGACCATCCCGCGCGCGTCCACCACCGTGGCCAGGTGGCCGGCCGCGTCATAGGTCCTCTGCTCGACGCCGGCCGGATCGGTGACGGTGAGGACCTGGCCGTCGGCGTCATAGGTCCAGGTGGTCACGTTGCTGTTGGCGTCGGTGATGGAGACCGTATCGCCCAGCACGTTCCTGTTGGTGGTGGTGATGAAGCCGCCAGGGGCGGTGACGGTGATCTTCTGGTTGAAGGCGGTGTAGGCGAAGCGGGTGATCGCGCCGGTGCGGTCGGTCCGGGTCAGGACGTTGTCGCGGCCGTCATAGGTGAAGCTGGTGAGCTGGCCCAGGGCGTCGGTGGTGGTGACGACGCGGCCGGCGCGGTCATAGGTGGTGCTGGTCGTGCGGCCGGCCGGGTCGATGGCCTGCAGGGCGCGGCCGAAGGCGTCGTAGCCGTACTGGGTCAGAAGTTGCAGCCCGCCGGCGGCCGCGTCCTGGGTCTGGGTCAGCAGCAGGCCGCGGCGATCATGGGTGCTGGTCGTCAGGCGGGTCTGGCCGGTCCCGACGGGGTCGGTGCGCGAGGCCAGGTCGCCGAAGGCGTTGTAGCCGTAGCTGGTGGCCGCGCCGGTGGCGCTGGTGGACAGGACCAGCTGGCCGGCGGCGTCGTAGCCGAAGGCCACGGTGCTGTCGGCGGCGGCGTCGAGCGTGATCAGGGCGGTCAGCGCGGCGCTGACCATCCCGCCGCTCAAGGCCGCCAGGGCGGCGGCGGCGATCGGGGTGGCGTAGGTGGTGACGGCGCTGCGCTGGCCAAAGCTGTCGTAGCCATGGCCCACGACCGCGCCGAGGGCGTCGATCTCGTAGGCCAGGCGGCCGGCCTCGTCATAGTAGTAGAGGGTGCGGGCGCCGACGGCGTCGAGGCCGTCGGCCTGGGTCCTGGCGATCAGCCGGTCGGCGTCGTCATAGACATAGGTCGTGCCGTAGGTGGCGTAGACCTGCGCGATCTGGGCGGCCGTGGCGCCCGCGCCCAGGGCCGCCAGGGCGGCGCTGCCGACCCCGCCCAGCGTGCCGGTCAGCCGGCCCTTGAGGTCGTAGACGTGGTTGCTGGTGCGGGCCTCGGCCCCGGCGCCGACCGTCTGGCGCACCAGGCGCTGCATGTTGTCGTAGACGTAGCTGGCGGTCTGGACCGCGCCGGTCGCCAGGGTCTTGGTCTCGGTCAGGACC
This sequence comes from Caulobacter radicis, assembly GCF_003094615.1. Classification (GTDB taxonomy): domain Bacteria; phylum Pseudomonadota; class Alphaproteobacteria; order Caulobacterales; family Caulobacteraceae; genus Caulobacter; species Caulobacter radicis. Next base: position 4,633 of record NZ_QDKO01000033.1, read on the forward strand.
TGGCCGAACAGGTTGCGGGTATAGGCCGTGGTGTCGAGCACGACGCCGCTGCCGGCCGAGGCCAGGTTGGTCAGGGTCGGCGGGGTGGTCAGCAGGCTGGCCGGATCGAGCTTCTGGCCGGCGATGACCTGGTCGATATCGCCCTGCGGGGTGTAGTGGTAGCGGGTGAGGTTGCCCTCGCCGTCGATGACGGCGCGCTGGAAGCCGCGGTTGTCGTAGACGATCCAGTTGTTGATGTCGCTGGCCGAGGTCCCGACGCTGGTCACCAGCTGGGCCAGCGTGCCGGCCGCCCGCAGGGAGGCGGCCGCGGCCGTGGCCGAGCGCAGGGTGCGGATGACCCGCCCGGCCCCGTCGTAGAAGCTCTGGCTGAGATAGCCCTCGGCGTCGAGCGCGCCGGCCAGGCGCCCGGCGCTGTCGTAGAACCGGCGCGTGACGCGGTCCTCGGCGCTGGCCGTCGGCAGCTGCGGGGTGGTCGGATACTGGGCCTTGAAGCTGGTCAGGGCGGTGGACGACAGCAGGTTGGCGTAGGCGGTGCTGGCGACCAGGCGCGAGGCGCCGTCATAGCTGAACACCGTCACCGCGCCGGTGGCGTCGATGGTCTCGACCAGGCGATTGGCCGCGTCGTAGATCGACCAGGCGGCGCGGTCGGCGGCGACGGCGGCCGGCCGGATGGCGGCCAGGTCCACGGCCGCGGGCTGGCCGCCGGCGTCGACCAGCGAGGCCAGGACGCTCGCGCCCAGCCGCGTGGCGTACTGGATGGAGCCGACCAGCTGGTTGTCGCGGTCGTAGACATATTCGACCAGCGCCCCGTCGGCGGCGATGTCGGCGACCTTGCGGTCGGCGTTGTCGTAGAGGACGTAGCGGCGCAGGCCGTCGGGACCGGTGGCCATCCGCAGGCGGCCGTCGGCGTCGTAGGCGTAGGTGGTGGCGGCGCTGGCCAGGCCGCCGCCGGCCTCGCTGTAGCTGACCAGCTCGCCGGCGAGGTTGAAGGTCGAGGTCTTCACCAGGCCGTTGGCCAGGGTGACGATCGTCTGGCTGTTGGCGTCGTCGAACAGCACAGAGGTGGTCGCGCCGGCGAAATCGGTGCTGCCCACCAGCCGGTCCAGGCCGTCATAGACGAAGACCTCGGCGGCGGTGAAGTCGGCCGGCTTGCGCGACAGGAGCCTGCCGTGCTGGTCGTAGACATAGAAGACCTTGGTGGTCTCGGTGGTGGCCGAGGTGTCGCCCGCGCCGGTCGAGAGCACCTTGCCGTAGGCGGTGACCGTGGCGACATTGCCGCGGAAGTCGTAGGTGGTGTCGGTGCGCTGGCTCGCGGCCTTGCTCGAATGGCTGGTGACCCAGCTGTTGAGCGTGGTTTCCGACAGGGTGGCGGTCACGGCCAGGGCGGCGACGTTGTAGACGCCGCCGACATACTGGATGGCGCTGGTCTGGCGGCCTTGCGCGTCGTAGCGGTATTCGGTGACCGCGCCGTCGGCCCCGACGACATAGCGCAGGTCGCCCGCGGCGTTGTAGGCGTAGCGGATGGTCAGCGGCGAGGACGCCACGCCCGAGCCGGTCCCGTCCGGATCGGCGACCAGGTATTGCGTTTGCGTCAAGACCTGGTTGGCGGCGCTGAAGGTGCGCGTCACCGTGTTGCCCAGGCTGTCGACCTCGCTGGTGCGGTTGCCGTTGGCGTCGTAGCCGTAGGTGACGATCGAGCCGTCGGGCGAGGCGACGCTGAGCACGTCGCCCATGGCGTTGTAGGTGAACTGGGTGACCTGGGCGGGCGCCCCGGCCACGGCCGGCGGGGCGGTGATCGAGAGCAGCTGGCCCTTGGCGTCGTAGGCGAAGCTGGTGGCCTGGTTCAGCGGGTCCAGGACCGTGGTGACGCGGCTTATGGTGTCGTAGCTGAACGAAGTGACGCGGGCCGCGCCGCCGGCGACCAGCTGGGTCAGGCTGGAGACCCGATGGTCGGCGCCGACCTGGGTGTAGGCGATCTGCAGGCTGGAGCCGTCGGTCTGGGTGATCGAGGCGACGCGGTTGCTGGCCCCGTCATAGCCGTAGGTCGTCACATAGACCTTGCCGTCGGTGATCGACCCGTCCTCGGGGCTCAGGTCGATGGTCACCGTCGACAGGCGGCTAGCGCCGTCATAGCCGTAGTAGACGGCCGTCTCGGTGCGGGTTTCGGGCAGGTCCGCGCCGGGCGGCTGGTAGACGTAGGTGGTCAGCACCTGGGTCAGCAGCGCGCCGGTATAGACAAAGGCGGTGTACGCGCCATCGGCCGTCGTCACCCGGTCCAGCTGGCCGGCGGCGTTGTAGGTGAAGGCAAGGGCGTTGCCGTTCTTGTCGGTCGACCGGGTGATGCGGCCGCCGTTGGCGCCGTCATAGAGCTCGACCGTGCGGCTGGCGCCGTCGGTCCAGGTCCAGGTCGAGCCCGAGAAGGTCAGCCGGTCGTAGCCGCCGTCGCCTTCCTTGGCGACATAGGCGCTGAGCGCCGCGTCATAGGCGTAGACGACGTCGGAGCCGTCGGCGGCGATGCGGGTGACCGTGCCGCCGGCGGTGTTGACCGTGCCGGTCAGGCCGGTGATCCGGCGCGCCTGGCTGGTCTGCCAGGCCGTCGCCCCCAGGCTGTTGTAGGCGCGCCCGACATCGACGTCCTGGCCCAGGCCGAACAGCATCTCGTCGGCGCCCTGGATGATCAGGTTGCCGCTGGCGGCGTTGACATAGACGTTGCCGCCCGCCCGCCCCACCGTCGCCTGGCCCAGCTGCCCGTTGCTTCCCAGGACGAAACCCGAACTGCGCTCCAGCCCAAGGCCCGCGCCAGCCACCACAGCAACCATCATCCGCCCCTAGATGCGACGATGCGGGC
>NZ_QDKO01000034.1 GCF_003094615.1 Caulobacter radicis
ACGGCGTTGCCGATGAAGTTGGTCAGGGATCGGCACTCGCTCATGAAGCGGTCGACGCCGAGGATCAGGGCCATGCCGGCGACGGGGACGCTGGGCACCACCGAGAGGGTGGCGGCCAGGGTGATGAAGCCCGCGCCGGTGACGCCGGCCGCGCCCTTGGACGACAGCATGGCCACGCCCAGCAGGGCCAGCTGGTCGCCCAGCGACAGGTGCACGCCGGTGGCCTGGGCGATGAACAGCGCCGCCAGGGTCATGTAGATGTTGGTGCCGTCGAGATTGAACGAGTAGCCGAGCGGAACCACGAGGCCCACGACCGGCTTGGCGCAGCCGGCCTTCTCCATCTTCTCCATCAGGCTGGGCAGGGCCGATTCCGAGGAGCTGGTGCCCAGCACCAGCAGCAGCTCGCTTTTCAGGTAGCGCAGCAGCTTGAGGATCGAGAAGCCGTTGAAGCGGGCCACCGCCCCCAGCACCACCAGCACGAAGATCGCCGAGGTGGCGTAGAAGGTGCCCACCAGGGCGGCCAGGTTCACCACCGAGCCGATGCCGTACTTGCCGATGGTGAAGGCGAAGGCCCCGAAGGCGCCGACCGGGGCGGCCTTCATCAGGATGGCCACCAGCTTGAAGAAGGCGTGGGCCGTGGCTTCCAGCAGGTCGATCACCGGCTGGCCGCGATCGCCGACCAGGGCCAGGGCGACGCCGAAGGTCACCGAGAAGAACAGCACCTGCAGGATCTCGCCCTCGGCGAAGGCTCCGGCCACGGTGGTCGGGATGATGTGCAGCAGGAAGCCGACGATGGTGGTCTCGTGGGCTTTCGCCGCATAGTCGGCGATCTTGTCGCTGTGCAGGCTGGCCGGGTCGACGTTCATGCCCGCGCCCGGCTGGACGACGTTGGCGACGATCAGGCCGACGATCAGGGCCAGGGTCGAGAAGGTCAGGAAATAGGCGAAGGCTTTCAGCGCCACACGCCCGAACCGCCCCAGGTCGCGCATGCCGGCGATGCCGGTGACCACGGTCAGGAAGATCACCGGGGCGATGACCATCTTCACCAGCTTGATGAAGGCGTCGCCCAGCGGCTTCAGGTCGGCCCCGAACTT
>NZ_QDKO01000035.1 GCF_003094615.1 Caulobacter radicis
GGATGCATCCTTTTAGCGGACCTGGCGGCGACCTACTCTCCCGCGCCTTGAGACGAAGTACCATTGGCCCAGGGGGACTTAACGACCGAGTTCGGAATGGGATCGGGTGGGGAACCCCCGGCAAAGCCACCAGGTCAGCGAAAAGGATGCTGCTTGTCCCTTTTGAGGAGGGACAAGGCAAAGAAGAAGACATCAGTGTCAGGCAAGGTTTGTAAAGCTTGCATGGGTTTGACTGAAGAACGATCAAGCCTATCGAGCTATTAGTACCGGTAAGCTCCATGCGTCGCCGCACTTCCACACCCGGCCTATCAACGTGGTGGTCTTCCACGGCTCTCAGCGAGACCTTGTTTTGAGGTTAGTTTCCCGCTTAGATGCTTTCAGCGGTTATCTATTCCACACTTAGCTACCCTGCTGCACAGCTGGCGCCATGACAGGTCCACCAGAGGTGTGTCCATCCCGGTCCTCTCGTACTAGGGACAGATCCTCTCAAGTCTCGTACACCCACGGCAGATAGGGACCAAACTGTCTCACGACGTTCTGAACCCAGCTCACGTACCACTTTAATCGGCGAACAGCCGAACCCTTGGGACCTGCTCCAGCCCCAGGATGTGATGAGCCGACATCGAGGTGCCAAACTTTGCCGTCGATATGGACTCTTGGGCAAAATCAGCCTGTTATCCCTAGAGTACCTTTTATTCGTTGAGCGATGGCCCTTCCACGCAGGACCACCGGATCACTATGGCCGACTTTCGTCTCTGCTCGACTTGTCAGTCTCGCAGTCAGGCGGGCTTATGCCATTGCACTCGACGACCGATTTCCGACCGGTCTGAGCCCACCATCGCGCGCCTCCGTTACACTTTGGGAGGCGACCGCCCCAGTCAAACTGCCCGCCACGCCATGTCCCGGACCCGGATAACGGGCCGCGGTTAGACGTCAGCAACAATAAGGGTGGTATTTCAAGGATGGCTCCACCGGAACTGGCGCCCCGGTTTCATAGCCTCCCACCTATCCTACACATGTTGCTGCTAACGCCAAGGCGAAGCTGCAGTAAAGGTTCATAGGGTCTTTCCGTCTGACCGCGGGAACCCCGCATCTTCACGGGGAATTCAATTTCGCTGAGCCTATGCTGGAGACAGTGGGGAAGTCGTTACGCCATTCGTGCAGGTCGGAACTTACCCGACAAGGAATTTCGCTACCTTAGGACCGTTATAGTTACGGCCGCCGTTTACCTGGGCTTCAATTCGGAGCTTGCACCCCTCCTTTTAACCTTCAGGCACCGGGCAGGCGTCAGACCCTATACGTCGCCTTGCGGCTTCGCAGAGCCCTGTGTTTTTGATAAACAGTCGCTACCCCCTGGCTTGTGCCACTCTTTTCTGGTTGCCCAAAGAAGAGTCACGCTTATCCCGAAGTTACGCGTGCAATTTGCCGAGTTCCTTCAGCATAGTTCTCTCAAGCGCCTTGGTATACTCTACCTGCCCACCTGTGTCGGTTTCGGGTACGGTCTCCGTTGGAGTTATTTCCAGGGACCTGTTCACTGCCGGAACCAATCCAATAAGGACCGACAATTTACCAGATCCGTCACTTCCAACTGGCTCAGGAATATTCACCTGATTCCCATCGACTACGCCTTTCGGCCTCGCCTTAGGGGCCGGCTAACCCTGCGCAGATTAGCTTTACGCAGGAACCCTTGGGCTTTCGGCGAGAGGGTCTCTCACCCTCTTTATCGCTACTCATGTCAGCATTCTCACTTCCGATACCTCCAACAAGGCTCACGCCTCATCTTCACAGGCTTACGGAACGCTCCGCTACCGCTTGCTCGAAGAGCAAACCCATACCTTCGGCGACTGGCTTTAGCCCCGTTACATTTTCCGCGCAGGTTCGCTTGACCAGTGAGCTGTTACGCTTTCTTTAAATGATGGCTGCTTCTAAGCCAACATCCTGGTTGTCAAAGCAAACCCACATCGTTTCCCACTTAGCCAGTACTTGGGGGCCTTAGATGATGGTTAGGGTTGTTTCCCTTTTCACGACGGACGTTAGCACCCGCCGTGTGTCTCCCAGATATCTCTCTCGGGTATTCGGAGTTTGATTAGAATTGGTACAGCTCGCGCCGCCCGCATCCATTCAGTGCTCTACCCCCCGAGGAGTCCGTCTGAGGCACTACCTAAATAGTTTTCGCGGAGAACCAGCTATGTCCAGGTTTGATTGGCCTTTCACCCCTATCCACAAGTCATCCGAGAATTTTTCAACATTCACCGGTTCGGTCCTCCAGTTGGTGTTACCCAACCTTCAACCTGCTCATGGATAGATCACCTGGTTTCGGGTCGTCATGCGACGTACTTATTCGCCCTATTCAGACTCGCTTTCGCTGCGCCTACACCTAACGGCTTAAGCTTGCACGGCACATGAAGTCGCTGACCCATTATACAAAAGGTACGCCGTCACCACGCGCGGTGGCTCCGACTGCTTGTAGGCTTCCGATTTCAGGATCTGTTTCACTCCCCTTGTCGGGGTGCTTTTCACCTTTCCCTCACGGTACTTGTTCGCTATCGGTCATTGAGGAGTACTTAGGCTTGGAGGGTGGTCCCCCCATGTTCAGACAGGATTTCACGTGTCCCGCCCTACTCGAGTCTGTCGCTATTTGACGCTTACGGGGCTATCACCCACTATGGCGGACCTTCCCAGATCCTTCAGCTTTATGTCACGACAGCACTGGCCTGGTCCCGGTTCGCTCGCCACTACTACGGGAGTCTCGGTTGATGTCCTTTCCTCCAGGTACTGAGATGTTTCAGTTCCCTGGGTTTGCTTAATGACCCTATGTATTCAGATCATTATACCTTGTCCGATCCACCGATCGTGCTTCACCAAGGTGAAGCAAGTCGGGTGACCGTAAAGGTGGGTTTCCCCATTCGGAGATAGCCGGATCAAAGGGTGCTCGCGCCTCCCCGGCTCTTATCGCAGCGTGCCACGTCCTTCATCGCCTCTCAATGCCAAGGCATCCGTCAGAAGCCCTTATGCGCTTGATCGTTCTCAGCAAAACCCATGCGCTTACCGTCTAGGGACGGCTCGCATGCGCTTTACAATTTGTCAGACAATGATGTCTTCTTAAGTCCAACCTAAACGGCTGAACCCTACATTCACGATGTCACTTCGCAGATGGCTCAGAGCCAGCTGCAAACTTGATATCCTCGATCGCGCCTCTGTCCGTCCTCCAGCTGGCTTCGCTCAAGAAGCGAAGCGTTAGCGAAGACAGCCAACAAAGATGGTGGAGCCAGACGGATTCGAACCGACGACATCCTGCTTGCAAAGCAGGCGCTCTACCAACTGAGCTATGGCCCCTCACACTCGGTGTGAGTTGCTCGCCCAGGAGAGCTGTCGGTTGCGGTCCGTATGTTTGGAAAGAGTGGTAGGCCCGATAAGACTTGAACTTATGACCTCACGCTTATCAAGCGTGCGCTCTAACCAACTGAGCTACGGGCCCATAGGCCGCTCAGATCGGATCAGGTGATCCGCTCCAGGGCTCGCGATCGTGCCTTGAACCTGGTCGGCTCAAGACAAGTGGAAAGAGAAACGGAGACGGCGGCGATCCGCTCATTTGTGTGCGTCTAGCGCACTAATTGGAGCCTCAATAAACTCGTGAGAGCTTGGAGAAGCATCCTTAGAAAGGAGGTGATCCAGCCGCAGGTTCCCCTACGGCTACCTTGTTACGACTTCACCCCAGTCGCTGACCCTACCGTGGTCGCCTGCCTCCTTGCGGTTAGCGCAGCGCCTTCGGGTAAAGCCAACTCCCATGGTGTGACGGGCGGTGTGTACAAGGCCCGGGAACGTATTCACCGCGGCATGCTGATCCGCGATTACTAGCGATTCCAACTTCATGCTCTCGAGTTGCAGAGAACAATCCGAACTGAGACGACTTTTAGGGATTGGCTCCCCCTCGCGGGATTGCAACCCTCTGTAGTCGCCATTGTAGCACGTGTGTAGCCCACCTTGTAAGGGCCATGAGGACTTGACGTCATCCCCGCCTTCCTCCGGATTAACTCCGGCAGTCCTGTTAGAGTGCCCAACTGAATGGTGGCAACTAACAGCGAGGGTTGCGCTCGTTGCGGGACTTAACCCAACATCTCACGACACGAGCTGACGACAGCCATGCAGCACCTGTGTCCCAGTCCCCGAAGGGAAAGCCAGATCTCTCTGGTGGTCCGGGCATGTCAAAAGGTGGTAAGGTTCTGCGCGTTGCTTCGAATTAAACCACATGCTCCACCGCTTGTGCGGGCCCCCGTCAATTCCTTTGAGTTTTAATCTTGCGACCGTACTCCCCAGGCGGAGTGCTTAATGCGTTAGCTGCGTCACCGACAGGCATGCCTGCCGACAACTAGCACTCATCGTTTACAGCGTGGACTACCAGGGTATCTAATCCTGTTTGCTCCCCACGCTTTCGAGCCTCAGCGTCAGTAACGGACCAGTATGTCGCCTTCGCCACTGGTGTTCTTCCGAATATCTACGAATTTCACCTCTACACTCGGAGTTCCACATACCTCTTCCGTACTCAAGACTGCCAGTATCAAAGGCAATTCCAAGGTTGAGCCCTGGGCTTTCACCTCTGACTAAACAGTCCGCCTACGCTCCCTTTACGCCCAGTAATTCCGAGCAACGCTAGCCCCCTTCGTATTACCGCGGCTGCTGGCACGAAGTTAGCCGGGGCTTCTTCTCCGGGTACCGTCATTATCGTCCCCGGTGAAAGAATTTTACAATCCTAAGACCTTCATCATTCACGCGGCATGGCTGCGTCAGGCTTTCGCCCATTGCGCAAGATTCCCCACTGCTGCCTCCCGTAGGAGTTTGGGCCGTGTCTCAGTCCCAATGTGGCTGATCATCCTCTCAGACCAGCTACTGATCGTCGCCTTGGTGAGCCTTTACCTCACCAACTAGCTAATCAGACGCGGGCCGCTCCAATGGCGATAAATCTTTCCCCCGAAGGGCACATCCGGTATTAGCTCAAGTTTCCCTGAGTTGTTCCGAACCAAAGGGCACGTTCCCACGTGTTACTCACCCGTCCGCCACTAATCCCGAAGGATCCGTTCGACTTGCATGTGTTAGGCCTGCCGCCAGCGTTCGCTCTGAGCCAGGATCAAACTCTCAGGTTGAGTTGACATTGACTCCAGCTATTTGATCGAGGGGAAAACCCCGATCGCGTATCTGGTTTGCATAGTTTCTTGACGAGTTCCCATCACACAATGACCAAGCTCGAAAGCTCAGCCACCGTATAAATGGTGTCTTCAAGAGACCGCATTCGTCAGCGTCTAAGGTTACCTCGAAGGGTAACCGCCAGAGCGCCGCCGCCTGCGTTTCTCTTTCCAAATCAACAATGTCAAAGACCAGAGCCGAAGCTCCGAGCCGCCTCCGAAACCGGGGAGCG
>NZ_QDKO01000036.1 GCF_003094615.1 Caulobacter radicis
GCGCATGCCGGCGATGCCGGTGACCACGGTCAGGAAGATCACCGGGGCGATGACCATCTTCACCAGCTTGATGAAGGCGTCGCCCAGCGGCTTCAGGTCGGCCCCGAACTTGGGCCAGAAGTGGCCGATCAGCGCCCCCGCCACGATGGCGACCAGCACCTGCACATAGAGGTGGGTGTACCACGGCCCCTGGCGAGGCGGCGCGCCTCCGGCGGCGTTCGTCTGCGGGATCATCGGGCGGCTCCTGGCTCTCGTTTCCTCGCGCGTCCTTTGAAGGTCGGGCGCTTGGTTTAAGAGTGCGGGATTTCCCCGCCGCCGTGAGCCGATTTCGAAATTCCGAACCAAGCCCATGAATGTTCGAAAGAAATTCCAGATTCCGCCTCGTCACGCCCACGTTCTTCGTGCCATATTTCACCCACGCAGAACCGCACCCGTGTGGAATATGACACAACCAGATCCAAGCGCCGTCGATACGCGGTCCGCGCCCGAGCGCAGCATCTCGCGCCAGGGCCTGGCCCTGTTCGCGGCGATCGCCGTACTGATCGGCGCCGTCCTCGTCCTGGCCGTGGGAAGCCTGGCCCATGACCGCGCCATGACCACCTTGCGGGCGCGCGCCAACGCCTCGGCGGCCCTGCACGCGGCGGTGCTGCGCAGCGAGCTCGACAAGCAGCGCGCCCTGCCCCTGGTGCTGGCCGATGACGCCGACCTGGGAACGGCCCTGGCCACCCGCGACCCGCGCCGGCTGGAAGCCCTGTCGCGCAAGCTGGAGCAGTTGGGCGCCCAGACCCGCGCGGCGGTGATCTATGTGGTGGCCGCCGACGGCTTCACCGCCGCGGCCAGCAACTGGCGCCAGCCGACCAGCTTCCTCGGCTCGAACTACGGCTTCCGGCCCTATTTCGCGCAGGCCCTGCGCAGCGGGTACGCCGAGCAGTTCGCCCTGGGCACGGTCAGCCGCAAGCCCGGCCTCTACCTGGCGCGCCGTGTCGAGGGCCCCGACGGTCCGCTAGGCGTCGTCGTGGTCAAGCTGGAGTTCGACGCCGTCGAGGCCGCCTGGCGCGCCATCGGCGAACCGGCCTTCGTCGTGGACGACCAGGGCCTGGTGCTGATCACCAGCGAACCGAAATGGCGCTTCCACACCCGCGCGCCCCTGTCGCCGGCCGCCCGCCAGGCGCTGCGGACCCAGGGCCAGTTCGGCGAGGCGACCTTCGATCCCCTGCCCTTGCGATCCCGACGCGGCGACGGCGTCGCCCGCACCGACATCGCCCCGGCCGACCGCCAGATCGAGACCCGCCTGCCCGACGTCGCCCCCGGCTGGACCCTGCATCTGCTCAGCCCGGCCGCCCCCGCCGACCAGACCGCCGACGCCGCGCGCTGGATCACCGCCCTGGTCTGGACCCTGCTCAGCGCGGCCCTGCTGTGGCTTTGGGTGCGCCGCCGCCGCGTCCACCTGGCCGCCCTTCGCGACCGCGAGACCCGGCTGGAGCTGGAACGCCGCGTCGAGGCCCGCACCCATGAACTGACCCAGGCCAACCGCGCCCTCTCGCACGAGGTCGACGAGCGCCAGCACGCCGAGACCCGGTTGCGCTCGCTGCAGGCCGACCTTGTGCAGGCCAACAAGCTGGCGTCGCTGGGCCAGATCGCCGCCGGCGTGGCCCACGAGATCAATCAGCCGGTCGCGGCTATCCGCGCCAACGCCGACAACGGCCTCCTGCTGATCGCCCGGGGCCGCGCCGAGGCGGCCGGCGAGAACCTCACCGCCATCGCGTCGATGACCGAGCGCATCGGCCGCATCACCGACGAGCTTCGCGCCTTCTCGCGCAAGGCCGACGGCCGGGTCGAGCCGACCCTGGTCAGCGAGGTGATCGACGGCTCGGTGCTGCTGACCGCCAGCCGCTCGCGCCGGCAGCAGGCCCGCCTGGTGCGCAAGGGCGAGACGCCGGGCCTGGCCGTGCTGGGCGAACGGGTCCGGCTCGAGCAGGTGCTGGTCAATCTGCTGCAGAACGCCTTCGAGGCGGTGGAGGACCGGCCCGACGGCGCCGTCACCCTGACCGTCAGCGAGACCGAGGACGCCGTGCGGATCGCCGTCGCCGACAACGGCCCGGGCCTCGCGCCCGAGGTCGAGCGCGCCCTGTTCACGCCGTTCCTGACCACCAAGCCCCGGGGCCTGGGCCTGGGCCTCGTGATCGCCCACGACATCGCCGCCGGCTTCGGCGGCGAACTGACGGCCGCCTCGGCGCCCGGCGCCGGCGCGACCTTCACCCTGACCCTGCGCAAGGCCGTTCCATGAGCTCCCCCGCCGGCAAGATCCTGCTCGTCGACGACGACGACGCCCTGCGCGGCGCGGTGGCCCAGGGCCTGGAGCTGCGCGGCTACGAGGTGGCGGCCTTCGACAACGCGCCGGCGGCGCTGAAGACCCTGACCCGCGACTTCGACGGCGCCGTGGTCACCGACGTGCGCATGCCGGGCATGGACGGCCTGGCGCTGTTCGAGCGCGCGCGGGCCATCGACCCCGACATCCCCGTACTGCTGATCACCGGCCACGGCGACGTGGCCATGGCCGTGGCGGCGTTGCAGGACGGGGCTTACGACTTCGTCTCCAAGCCCTTCCCGATGGAGCGCCTGACCGCCGCCCTGGCGCGGGCCCTGGAGAAGCGGAGCCTGGTGCTCGACAACCGCCGCCTCGAGGCCGCCGCCCAGGCCGGCGGCGGCTCGCCGCTGCTGGGCGACACGCCGGTGATGCAAAGGCTGCGAGCCACCATCGCCCAGTTGGCCGAGGCCGAGGTCGACGTGCTGATCCAGGGCGAGACCGGGGCCGGCAAGGGCCTGGTCGCCCACGCCCTGCATCGCGGCGGCGCGCGGCGGAGCCGGCCGATGGTCACCGTCAACTGCGCCGCCCTGCCCGAGGCGGTGTTCGAGACCGAACTGTTCGGCGCGGCCGGCGGTTCGGCCCGCCCCAGCACCGGCCGCATCGAGCGCGCCGATCGCGGCGTATTGTTCCTCGACGAGATCGAGGGCCTGTCGCCCTCCATGCAGGCCAAGCTTCTGCGGGTGGTCGAGGAGCGCGAGATCTGGCCGGTCGGCGCGGCCGAGCCTCGGCACCTGGACCTGCGGATCATCGCGGCCAGCAAGGTCGACCTTGCCGAAGCCGTGCGCGAGGGCGCCTTTCGCGCCGACCTCTACTACCGCCTGAACGTGGTCACCCTGGTCGTGCCGCCGCTGCGCGAGCGCCGCGAGGACGTGCCGGCGCTGTTCGGCCACTTCCTGGCCGAGGCCGCCGCGCGGCTGCGACGCCCCGCCCCGCGCCTGACGGCGACGACCCGCGACCACCTGCTGGGCCACGACTGGCCGGGCAATGTGCGGGAGTTGGCGCACTACGCAGAGCGCGTGGCGCTGGGCCTGCCCTCGGCGCTGGTCGGCGAGGACGGCGGCGCGCAGGGGTCAGCCGAGAGCCTTTCCGACCGCACCGGCCGCTACGAGGCGATGGTCATCCGCGAGACCCTGGCGGCCTGCGGCGGCGACGCCCGCACGGCGATGGCGCTGCTGCAGACGCCGCGCAAGACCTTCTACGACAAGCTGCGCCGCCACGGCATCGAGATCGACCGCTATCGGCCGGGCAAGGCTTAGCCGGCCAGGAACTCGACGATCGCTCGGGCAAAGGCCGGCGCGGCCACGGCCGAGCGATGGTCGCCGCTCACCAGCAGCGAGCGCGCGCCCGGGATCACCGCGGCCAGGCGCTCGGGATGCACGGCCAGCGGGTCGTCGTCGCCGGCGACGACCAGGGTCGGGGCCGTGATGCGGTCCAGCGCGATCGGCTGGGCGTGGACGACGCTGGCCTGGGCGGCCAGGGCCTTGCGGTCGGCGCCGATGGCGTCGGCGAACAGCCGGAACGGCGCGGCGGCCGGATGCTCGATCATGGACACATCCTCGACCAGCAGGGCCTGGACGATCGCGTTGCTGGGCACATGGCGGGTATCGACGCCGCCGGTGGCCACCACACCCTCGCCCACCCCGCCGGTCACGAGGCGGCGCACGCGCGGCTCCTGGCTGGCGCAGATCAGGCTGACGATCGCCCCCATGGAATAGCCGGCCAGGTCGATGGCCGGGACGTCCAGGTGGTCGATCAGCTCGGAGACGTCGCGCGCCATCCGCGCCTCGCCGTAGAAGGCCGGATCGTGCGGCTTGTCCGACGCGCCATGGCCCCGGGCGTCGATGGCGATCACCCGCCGGCCGGCCGCGAGCAGCGCATCGACGATCCCCGGCGCCTTCCAGTTGATCAGGCCGCTGGCCGAAAAGCCGTGATGCAGCACGACCGGAGGCCGCGCGGCGTCCTCGCCCCATTCATGGCAGGCGATCGACAGGCCGTCGGCGGTGGTGAAGCGGAACATGCGCGGCTCACGGTTTCAAACGAACGTTTCAACCGATACCAAGCTTCACCGACGCCCGCAACGTGGGGGCAAGCGCCAAGATCCTCCCCCTGAAGGGGAGGAGGCCCGAAGGGCCGGAGAGGAATTGGCTTCGGACTTCAAAGCTGCCGCTGCCTCACAGTCCGCTTCCCCCTCAGTCGCTCCGCGACAGCTCCCCCTTCGGGAAGAACGCCTCCACTCACGCGTCGTTGGCGACGTGGGCGATCAGGTTGTCGCGCACGCGGGTGATGGTCTTCTGCACCTGGCGGAACTCGTCGGGCTCCAGGCCCGTGGCCTTGACCAGGGTCTTCTGGCCGCCCTTTTCGCGCAGGTCGCGACCGGCTTGCGTCAGGCTGATGATCACCTGGCGCTCATCCGACGGGTCGCGGCGACGCTGCAGGAAGCCCAGGCTCTCCAGCTTCTTGAGGATCGGGGTCAGGGTGTTGCTTTCCAGGAAGAGCTTGTCGCCCAGGCTCTTCACGCTCTGGCCGTCCTCCTCCCACAGCGCCACGATGATGATCCACTGGGTGTAGGTCACGCCCAGCTCGTCGAGGATCGGCTTGTAGGCGCGGCCATAGGCGAGGTTCGCCGAATAGACGGCGAAGCACAGGAAGTCGGCGAGCCTGGGGGCTTTGCCCAAAGAGGCGACAGGCGGGGCGGAGGTCGTCATCGGAGCCTTGCATTTCGGGGGCCGCGGGCGGTTCGCGGCGGTTCGGGACAAATATAAATCGGATCCGATCAAATCGGAAGGTTGACGATGTGCGAAACTTCGATCTATGAAGTCGGTACCGATTACATCGGATCCGATTGAAAAGGAGATCGACATGACCACCGCCCCGCAAACCACCATCGACACCGTCCTCTACACCGGTCGCACCCACGTCACCGGCGGCCGCGACGGCGCTGCCCGCAGCGACGACGGCAAGCTGGACGTCCGCCTATCGCCCCCCGGCGGCGCCGGCCCGGGCACGAACCCCGAGCAGTTGTTCGCCGCCGGCTGGTCGGCCTGCTTCATCGGCGCCATGGGCCTGGCCGCCCGCGCCCAAGGCGTTGCCCTGCCCGCCGACGTCGCCGTCGACGCCGAGGTCGACCTGGGCAAGTCAGGCGAGGGCTACCAGTTGCAGGCCCGCCTGAACGTCAGCCTGCCGGGCCTGTCCGCCGACGTCGCCCGCGCCCTGGTCGAGGCCGCCCACCAGACCTGCCCCTACTCCAAGGCCACGCGCGGCAACATCGGCGTGACCCTGAACCTGATCTGACCCGCCTGATCTGACCTGGAAGACCCGAGGCGCCGCCCCGCTTCGCCCTCAAGCCGCGGCGCCTCCATCCGCCCTCCCCGAACCCAAGGACACGCCCCCATGCCCGCCTTGCCCGCCCTCTCCGCCTTCGCCACGCCGAAGTCCGCGCAGTTCCACGCCGTCTCGCTCAGCGTCGCCGCCGTCGCGGGGATCGCCACCCTGGGCGTGACCTCGGTCATGCTCCCGCCGCCGGCCATGTTCCTGGGCTGGGCCGCCTTCAACCTGGCGGGCGACGACCTGCGCGGGGGACTGGCCAACACCGTCTCGCACCTGCTGGGCCTGGCGCTGGGCGCAGGAACCGCCCTGCTGATCGGGGCCATGACGCCCGCCCTCGGCCTGCTGGCCACGCCGCTCGCCGTGATCGGCGTCGTCATCGTCGTGCTGTCGCTGCGCGAGATCGCGCCGATCAACAATCCGCTGGCCTATTTCCTGGGCCTGACCAGCTTCTTCTATTCGGGCCTGGCTCCCTCGGCCTCGACCCTGGCGATGCTGGGCTCGGCCGCCGTCATCGGCGGCGCGGCCTGCGCGGTCGCCGCCTTCGCCCAGGACGCCGTGGCCCGCGCCGGCGAGGTTCGCCATGCGTAAGCCCTTCTTCCTCGCCTTGGCCACCGCCCTGCTGGCCGGCCCCGCCTTCGCCCAGAGCCTGCCGAACCTGTCGGCCGCAGAGGTCCTGGGCCCCGCCGGCGTCGTGCCGCTGACCACGCCCCAGCCGCCCGCGCGCCTGGTCGTCGATCCGCCCCTGCCGGGTCCCCTGTCACAGGGCCGGGTGTTCATCCAGTACCGGGCCGAGAACCTGCGCATCGAGCCGGTGTTCGGCCCCGCCGCCCTGGCCGTCACGCCCCGCATCGGCCACGTGCATGTCACCGTCGACGACGCCCCCTGGCACTGGGCCGACGCCAGCGGCGAGCCGATCATCCTGGTCGGCCTGACGCCCGGGTCGCACAGCGTTCAAATCACGCTCGCCGACGCCAATCATCGCCCGCTCGACAGCGCCACGATCCGCTTCGTCGTTCCGGCCGCCCCCGCCGGCCACCAGCACTAGGCACGCCCCATGACCTCGACGTTCGACCTTCCCCGCCGCCGCCTGCTGCAGGCCGTCGCCATCGCCGGCGCCGCGGGCCTCGCCTCCCGCGCCGTCGCCGCCACGGCCGCCGCCCCTGCGCCCGCCTGGACCCTGCGCCAGGTCACGACCCCCGATCTGGTCATCGGCTATGCAGAGGCCGGTCCGGCCGACGGCGCGCCGGTGATCCTGCTGCACGGCTGGCCTTACGACATCCACGCCTTCGCCGAGGTCGCCCCGATCCTGGCGGCGGCCGGCAAGCGGGTGATCGTCCCGCACCTGCGCGGCTACGGAACCACCCGCTTCGTCTCCGACGCCGCCCCGCGCAACGGCCAGCAGGCCGCCCTCGCCGTCGACGTCATCGCCCTGATGGACGCGCTGAACATCGGCAAGGCCGTGATCGGCGGCTTCGACTGGGGCGCGCGCACGGCCTGCATCGTCGCGGCCCTGTGGCCCGACCGCTGCTCGGCCCTGGTCAGCGTCAGCGGCTATCTGATCGGCAGCCAGGCGGCCAACGCCGCCCCCCTGCCCCCCGAGGCCGAGCTTTCCTGGTGGTACCAGTTCTATTTCGCCACCGAGCGCGGCGCGAAGGGCTACGCCCAGAACCGCGACGCCTTCGCCCGGCTGATCTGGAAGACCGCCTCGCCCAGGTGGGCGTTCGACGACGCGACCTTCGCCCGCTCGGCCGCCTCGCTGGCCAATCCCGACCACGTGGCCATCACCATCCACAACTACCGTTGGCGGCTGGGCCTGGCGCAGGGCGAGGCCCGCTTCGACGCGCTGGAGGCCAAGCTCGCCCAAGGCCCGGCCATCACCGTGCCGACTATCACCATGGAAGGCGACGGCAACGCCGCCCCGCACCCGCCGCCGGCCGCCTATGCCGGCAAGTTCAAGGGCCGCTACGAGCACCGCGATGTCGGCGGCGGCGTCGGCCACAACCTGCCCCAGGAAGCGCCGCGGGACTTCGCCCGCGCCATCCTGGACGTCGCCCGCTGGGCGGCCTGAAGCTTCGTTTTCAAGGAGCGGTCGTCGTGACCCGATCCGAACATCTCTCCCGCCGCGACTGGCTGAAGGGCGCCGCCGTCGGCCTCGTCCCGCTGTCGGTCGCCGCCGCCATCGGCCTGCCGCCGGCCCGCAAGGCCCTGGCCTGGGCCAGCGGCTCGTCCTCGGCTCTGGACGCCCTTTCCCTGTCGCCCCAATGGCTGAACGGCCCAGCGCCGACGCCCAAGGCCCTGGCCGGCAAGGTCGTGCTGGTCGCCTTCTGGACCTATTCCTGCATCAACAGCCTGCGGGTCCTGCCCTATCTGCGCGCCTGGCATGCCCGCTACCGCGACCGAGGCCTGGTGGTGATCGGCGTCCACACGCCCGAATTCGCCTTCGAGAAGGACCTCGCCAACGTGCGCCAGGCCCTCGGCGACCTGGACGTTCCGTTCCCGGTCGTGCTCGACAGCGACTGGCGGATCTGGCGGGCCTACGGCAACAACGCCTGGCCGGCCTTCTACTTCGTCGGCGCCGACGGCAAGGTGCGCGGCCATGCGGCGGGCGAAGGCGACTACGACCGCCACGAGCGGCGCATCCAGGCCCTGCTGGCCGACATCCCTCGTCCGGTGATCGCGCAGGGCCTGTCGCCGATCAAGGCCGCCGGTCCCGAAGGCGCGCCGGACTTCGCCGAGCTGGGCTCGCCCGAGAGCTATATCGGCTGGGGAAAGGCCGACGCCTTCGCCTCGCCCGGCGGCCTGCGCCAGGACGCCGCCAAGGCCTACCGCCTGCCCGGCGCCCTCGACCTCAACCGCTGGGGTCTGGCCGGCGAATGGCGGGCCGGCGAGGAATTCACCACCAGCCTCGCGCCCGGCGCCGTGATCGCCAGCCGCTTCCACGCCCGCGACCTGCACATGGTGCTGGCGCCCGACCAGCCGGGCCGACCCGTACGCTACCGCGTCCAGCTGGACGGCCGGGCGCCGGGTTCCGACCACGGCTGGGACGTGACGGCAGACGGAACCGGCGTGATCGACCGGCCCCGCATGTACCAGCTCGTCCGCCAGTCTCGCCCCGTCGCCGACCACGGCTTTACGATCGAGTTCCTCGATCCCGGCGTCCGCGCCTACGCCTTCACCTTCGGCTAACCCGCCCCCCTTCGTCAGACCTGAAACCCTGAACGGCCCCACGGCCGAACCCTTCCGCACGCCTAAAGGAGAGCCTCCATGTCCAAGAAAGCCCTCGCCCTTTCCTTCGCCTTCGCCCTGACCGGCCTGGCCGCCGCCCAGGCCGCTGCGCCGCCCGCCGCCAAGCCGACGGTGGTTCTGGTGCACGGCGCCTTCGCCGACTCCAGCAGCTGGGACGGCGTGGTCGCCGACCTCCGCCGCGACGGCTATCGCGTGGTCTCGGCCGCCAACCCGCTGCGCGGCGCGGCCAGCGACGCCGCCGCCGTGCGCACGGTGATCAACTCCATCCCCGGCCCGGTGGTGCTGGTCGGCCACTCCTACGGCGGCACGGTGATCTCGGCCGCCGCCGACGGCGCGGCCAACGTCAAGGCGCTGGTCTATGTCGCCGCCTTCGCCCCGGAGGTCGGCGAGAGCACCTTCGAGCTGGCCGGCAAGTTCCCCGGCTCCACCCTGCCCGCCGCCCTCGACAAGCCGGTCGACCTGCCCGGCGGCGTCCACGATCTCTATATCCGGCAGGACAAGTTCCCCGCCCAGTTCGCCGCCGACGTGCCGCTGGCCAAGGCCCACCTGATGGCGATCGCCCAGCGCCCGCTGACCGACGCCGCCGGCGGCGAGAAGGCCGTCTCGGCCGCCTGGAAGACCATCCCGTCCTGGTGGGTCTGGGGCGGCGGCGACCGCAACATCCCGCCGGCCGCCATGGCGTTCATGGCCGACCGCGCGCATGCCAAGCAGGTGGTGACCGTGCCCGGCGCCTCGCACGTGGTGATGATCTCGCACCCGCACGCGGTCTCGGCCCTGATCGAAGTCGCCGCCAAGGCCCAGTAACGAACGGAAGAAGGACAAGCCCATGACCAAGACATGGCTGATCACCGGGGCCTCGCGCGGTCTCGGACGCGCCCTGGCCGAAGCGGTGCTGGCCGCAGGCGACCGGCTGGTGGCCACCGCCCGCGATCCCCGCGCCCTCGAAGACCTCGCCCAGCGCCACGGCGACGCCGTGCGGCTGGCGGGCCTCGACGTTTCGGATCCGGCCGCGGCCGAAAGCGCCGTGGCCCTGGCGGCGCAGGCCTTCGGCCGGCTCGACGTGGTGGTAAACAACGCCGGCTACGGCGACGTCGGCTCGGTGGAGGACACCTCGCTCGACGACTTCCGCCGCCAGATCGAGACCAATCTCTTCGGCACGATCATCGTCACCAAGGCGGCGATCCCGCTGATGCGGCGGCAGGGATCCGGCCACGTGATCCAGCTGTCGTCCGTCGGCGGACGGATCGGCGCCCCGGGCCGCGCGCCCTACTCGGCCGCCAAGTGGGGCGTGGAGGGCTTTTCGGAGTCCCTGGCGCTCGAGATGGCCCTGGTCGGCGTCAGGGTGACCATCGTCGAGCCGGGCGGCTTCCGCACCGACTTCGCCGGCGCCTCGACGACGCTGAGCGCCGGCCGGGCCGAGTACGACGCCGTGGTCGGGGCCACCGCCCGGCGCCAGGCGGCCTATGACGGAACCCAGCCCGGCGACCCGGCCCGCGCCGCCCAGGCCATCCTCGCCATCGCCGCCATGGACGAGCCGCCGTTGCGCATCGCGCTCGGCAGCGACGCCGTCGGCATTATCCGCGACACCGACCAGCGGCGGCTGGCGCAGCTGGAACACTGGCGGGACTTGAGCGTCTCGACCGACTTTCCGGCCCAGTAATTCTGATCGGCCTTGCAGCCGAGCAGACGGCGGCGTTCGAAAAGCCCAGCGAAAGCAGGATGTTGAACGCCGCCAATAGGCCTCTTGAGAACACCTGATTTGTCGCCCGCCCTCCCCCGCCGCAAGCCTGCGGCCAAGACACGGAGGCGAACATGACCACGGCCGCGAAACGCCAACTGAAACTCGGCGCCATCCTCGAAGGCGTCGGCGCCGATCACGCCAGCTGGCGCGATCCCGACCTGGCCGGCGACGCCAGCATCGACATCGGCTGGTACATCGACAACGCCCGCCTGGCCGAGGCGGCCAAGTTCGACCTCGTCTTCATCGTCGACAGCCCGTTCATCACGCCCGACACCGCCCCGCACTTCCTCAACCGGCTGGAGCCGCTGACCCTGCTCTCGGCCCTGGCGGTCTCGACCTCGAAGATCGGCCTCGTCGGCACCCTGACCACCTCGTACTGGGAGCCCTACAACGTGGCCCGCCAGTTCGGCTCGCTGGACCACATCAGCAAGGGCCGCGCGGGCTGGAACGTGGTGACCACGGGCCTTGAGGGCGCCGCCCGCAACTACGGCCGCGACGCCCACTTCGACCACGCCGTGCGCTACGAGCGGGCCGGCGAGTTCGTCGACGTCGTCCAGGGCCTGTGGGACAGCTACGAGGACGACGCCTTCCCGCGCGACAAGGCCGCCGGCGTCTTCCTCGACAAGGACAAGCAGCACGCCCTGAACCACAAGGGCCCGCACTTCCAGGTGGCCGGGCCGCTGGCGCTGAGCCGCTCCAGCCAGGGCCAGCCGGTGATCTTCCAGGCCGGGGTCAGCGGCGCGGGCCGCGACCTGGGCGCCCGCATCGCCGAGGGCGTGTTCGCCGGCGTCGACGGCTTCGAGGACGCCCAGGAATACTACGCCGACCTCAAGGCCCGCGCGGCCGCGCAAGGCCGCGATCCCGACCACATCAGCGTGCTGCCGGGCCTCTCGCCCGTCATCGCCGAAACCGACAAGGAGGCCCGCGCCCTGGCCGAAGCCCAGCGCGGATCGGTCAGCATCGACAAGCTGCTGACCCAGCTTGGCCGCGCCTTCGGCTATCACGACTTCAAGCAGTACCCGCTGGACGGGCCGTTCCCCGATGTCTCGGGCCTCAGTCTCAACAGCTACAAGGGTCACGCCGAGCGCATCGTGCGGATCTCGCGGGAACAGAACCTGACCCTGCGCCAGGCCGCCGAGCGGTTCGGGACCTGGCGCAGCGATTTCGTCGGCTCGCCCCAGACCATCGCCAACGAGATCCAGCGCTGGTTCGAAGGCCGCGCCGCCGACGGCTTCATCCTGCGGGTGACGCGCCCGCGCGACTTCGCCCTGTTCCGCGAGGAGGTCGTGCCTATCCTGCAGGCCCGCGGCCTGTTCCGCACCGAGTACGAGCACGATACCCTGCGCGGGCACCTGGGCCTGCCCGTTCCCGAGAACCGCTGGACCCGCGCGCCCGGCCAACTGGCGGCGGAATAGCGATGAGCGAGCTTCTGGAAGCCGTGATCGAGGCGGCCCCGCCGCCTCGCCCGCCCGTCGTCGACCTCGCCCTGGCGGCGCTCGACTGGCCCGCGCCGGGGCTGGCCGATCGCATCGACGTGCTGGAGCGGGCGGCGCTGGACGCGGCTTGACCTCCGCCTCCTCCGTCATCCCGGCCGAAGCGAAGCGTAGAGCCGGGACCCAGGGGCCGTCGCATTGCGTCTGCCAGGGCCGGGCGGTGGACCCAGACTCGGAGCCCAGTCCCCCTGGGTCCCGGGTCTGCGGCGCTGCGCGCCTTCGCCCGGGATGACGATTTTTGCTATCGAGCTTCAGTCCACACGAACCTTGCCCCGTCCAGCCCGTCGGACTGAGGCCCAGGACTGTCGGCCGTCCAAACGCCCGCCAGCGACACCCGCAGGAAGCGGTTTGTGACCAGCGACATCAAAGCCAGCTCCCCCGTCGGGGTCTCGATCCACTGGAAGGCCTGGGCCTTGTCGTCACGCACTTTCGAGGCGCTCACCGTCCCGTCGGCGGCGACGGTCAGGTAGCCGCCCGCCCCGCGCAGCAAGGCCCGCCCCAGCGGCTGCTTCTCGACGCTCACCACTTTTTCCTGGCCCAGCGCCGACAACGTCACCTCGCGGCCGTCCGGGATCGGCCGGCGCAGGCCGCGCGGATGCGGCTCGAACACCTCGAAGGCGTCGAAGTCAGCATGGCCGCCCTCGCCGCCGGCCTCGTTGAACGCGAACAGGCCATAGCGCACGCCCTGGAAGGTGCGCAGCTGGAACACCATCGTCATCGGCTCGCCCAGCGCCGTGAACGCCTTGCCGTCAGTCGAATAGGAGAACCGCGCCGTCTCGGCCATGAAGTCGGCGTCGGCCTGCAGCCAGATCCGTGTCCCCGAAACCTTCGCCTTGGCGCTGTGGCCCGTACGCTGGTCGCGCTGCTCGACCTCCAACCCACCGGCGACCTTGCGCACGCCGATCCAGGCATGGGGCAGGTTCAGCAGGGCCAGCCCGGCCACGTCGCCCTCGGCCAGCCCCGAGGCGTCCAGCAGCGTCCGCGGTCGCGACGCCGGACCGATAGAGCGCTGGGTCAAGGTGTTGCGGGCCGTCCAGAAGTCGGCCGCCGGCAGGGTCTTCAGCCGCAGGAAGCCCGAACGCTCGGCCAGCGACCAACGGGCGTCGACGGGCACGTGGTTCCACTGCCAGATCGGCTTGAGCTTGCCGCCCGAGAAGTCGTCGCCGCGCTCGTAGGGGGCGTGAGGCGCTTCCCCCGCCACGGGCTTGACCCAGGTGCGCGGGTTGCGGCCCAGGTTCCCCGGCAGGCCGAAATAGGGCCAGCCGTCCTTCCAGGTCACCGGCGACAGGGCCGTCAGCCGTCCCACCGAGTTGTAGTCCATCATCGAATAGCCCCACCACGCGCCGCTCGGCGTCTGGACGTAGCCGCCCTGGTGCAGGGCGGTCCGGCCGCGCGGCCGGGGATCGGGCGGAACGATCTTGAACGGCGGCTTGGGCGCTTCCAGGCGGTTGCCCTCGGCCAGGCCGAAATCCTCGCCGACGCTGATCTCGCGATTGACCTCGTAGGGCCCTTCCGGCCGGTCGGCGCGCGCCACCGGCAGGCGCATCATCCCGTCGAACCAGGCGCTGGTGATCCAGTATTTGCCGCCGACCTTGGTGAAGTGCAGCCCCTCGCCCATGCCCTGCCCGGGCGCGATGATCTCGCGCTCGGTGCCCGGCACGATGTCGGTCAGGTCGGCGTTCAGCTGCGCCATGCGGATGCCGCGATAGCCCCAGACCACGTAGACCTTGCCGTCGTCGTCGAACAGCACCGACAGGTCGTGGAAGCCGCGCTTCATCCGCGTGCGCGTCCACGGCCCGGCCGGGTCCTTGGCCGTGAAGTGGAAGGTGGCCTCGCGGTTGACGTTGCTGAAGATGTGGAAGACGCCGTCGTGATGGCGGAAGCTCGGCGCCCAGAAGCCTTGGCCGTAGACGTCACCGCCCTCTAGCCGGAAGTTCGGGCCCAGGTCCAGCCTGTCGGCCGCGTAGCCGACGAACCGCCAGTTCACCAGGTCGCGCGAGCGCAGGATCGGCAGGCCCGGCATCGCGTGCATGGTGGTGCCGGTCAGGTAGTAGTCCTCGCCCACCCGGATCATGTCGGGGTCGGAGAACTCGTCGTAGAATAGCGGATTGGTGAACGTCCCGTCGCCGTTGTCGGCGGTCCAGGTACGGGGCGAGGGCTCGGCGGCCAGCCCCGGCTCGCCGCTTCCCATCAGCAGAAACGCCGCCAGGCCGGCCAGGAACACGCGGTGAGGCTTGCTCGACGTCATGCTGCTTCTTCCCTCGTCGCCGTCTCGAGCGGCGTCTGGAGCAGCCTTGCGAAGCTGCCGACTATTTGTCGGAGTATATACGACACCCATCGTCGTCAATCACTGGACGATCTGGATATGCGTGCACATGCAATATCCGAAAACCGCATTATTGTCTGAGTAAACCGCGCTCAGCTCCCCGCGCCCGCCCCGGATCCAGGCCACATCCGCGCCACAAGGCCGGTGCAACCAGGCGGATCAGCACTTTTTCGGCCTTCCACCGGTTGCGGCGGACGCTTGACGTCACATGGCGGCGCGTGACAAGGCCGATCTCACCAGTCAGTCTGGTTCTCCCGATTCTATAAGGAGTTACTCCATGAACACCGCCGATATCGCCGAAGCTCTGGTCGCCAGCGACGACAAGCTGACCAAGACCCAGGCCAAGGCCATCGTCGACGGCGTCTTCAAGGCCATCGCTGACGCCGCCGTGAAGGGCGAAGAAGTCTCGATCCCGGGCTTCGGCAAGTTCAAGGTCCAGGACAAGCCGGCCCGCACCGGCCGCAACCCGGCCACCGGCGCCACGATCGAGATCGCCGCCAGCAAGAAGGTCGGCTTCACGCCGGCCAAGCAACTGAAGGACGCCGTCAACGGCTGATCCTGACAGGAACGGCCTTCGGGTCTAACTCGAAGAAAAAAGAGGCGGAACGTCCCAGACGTTCCGCCTCTGCTGTTTTAGGGCCGCCCATCGCCGATGCGAGGGCGGCCTCGTCATATAAGCCCGCCTACCAGTTCCACATCGTCCCGTCTTCCAGGCGGGCCACAGGCAGTTGGCGCGGCTCATAGGGGTACTTGGCGGCCAGGGCCTCGTCGATGTCGACGCCGTGGCCCGGCGTGTCGCCGACATAGAGCATGCCCTTGTCGAACCGGTAGTCGTGCGGGAACACCGCGTCGGTCTCTTCCGAATGGCGCATGTATTCCTGGATGCCGAAGTTGGGCACCCAGGTGTCGAAGTGCAGCGCCGCCCCCATGGTCACCGGCGACAGGTCCGTCGCGCCATGGCAGCCCGTGCGCACCGACCACAGCGAGGCGAAGTCGGCGATGCGGCGCAGGTGGGTCAGGCCGCCGGCCCCGACGATGGTCGTGCGGATGTAGTCGATCAGCTGTTCCTGAATCAGGTCCTTGGCGTCCCAGATAGTGTTGAACACCTCGCCCACGGCCAGCGGCGTGGTGGTGTGCTGGCGGATCAGGCGGAAGGCCTCCTGGTTTTCGGCCGGCGTGGAATCCTCCAGCCAGAAGAGGTCGTAGGGCTCCAGGCTCTTGCCCAGTTGGGCCGCCTCGCGCGGGGTCATCCGGTGGTGGCCGTCGTGCAGCAAAGCCACGTCGAAGCCGTGCTCCTTGCGCAGCGCCTCGAACAGGGTCGGCAGGTAGCGCAGGTACTTGCGGGTGTCCCAGGTGGTCTCGGTCGGCAGGGTGGCGTCGGCCGGCTCGTAATACATGTCGCCGCGGCCCACGCCGTAGGCCAGGTCCAGGCCCGGCACGCCCGACTGGGCCCGCACGGCCTTGTAGCCGGCGTCGATATAGCGGCCGACGGCCTCGACGGTGTCTTCCAGGTCGCTGCCGTTGGCGTGGCCGTAGACCAGCACGCCGTCGCGCGAGCGACCGCCCAGCAGGTCGTACAGCGGCGCGCCCAGCGCCTTGGCCTTGATGTCCCACAGGGCCACGTCGACGGCGGCGATGGCGCGCATCGTCACCGGGCCGCGACGCCAGTAGGCCCCGCGATAGAGGTACTGCCAGATGTCTTCGATGCGGCGCGCGTCGCGGCCGATCAGCACCGGGATGACGTGGTCTTCCAGATAGGCGACGACCGACTTTTCGCGGCCGTTCAGGGTGGCGTCGCCGATGCCGTAGACGCCCTGGTCGGTCTCGATCTTCAGGGTGACGAAGTTGCGGCCGGGCGAAGTGACGATCACGCGGGCGCCGGTAATTCGCATCGGCGGCAGGCCGACTGCCTTGAACGCCTCGGTTTGGCTAGTATGCACGTCGAGATTCCCGTGGTCTTCCAGTTGGAAGACCCATAACTATCGACAACTGGCTTGTCCATATTGGTCAGACCAATTTTAGGAAGTCCCCGCATGTCCGTGAAGGGCGAGAACCGTCTGTACGAACGCGTCGCCAAGGATCTGGCCGGCCAGATCGCCGAGGGCCGCTACGCCGTCGGCCAGCGCCTGCCGTCCGAACGCGACCTCGCCCAGACCTATTCGGTCTCGCGCCCCACGATCCGCGAGGCGATCATCGCCCTGGAACTGGACGGCATGGTCGAGGTGCGCCTGGGCTCGGGCGTCTATGTCAAGGCCCAGACCCCCAACGAGGGCCAGGCCGGCGCCACCGACATCGGCCCGTTCGAACTTCTGGAAGCCCGCCGCGCCATCGAGGCCGAGGCCTGCGCCATGGCCGCCAAGCGCATCACCAACGAGGAGCTCGACCAGCTCGACGGCCTGGTGGCCGAGATGCAGGCCGAGAACGCCCGCGACGTCGACCGCTCGGAAGACGCCGACAAGCGCTTCCACATGCTGATCGCCGCCTCCACCCAGAACAGCGCCATGATCGCCGCCGTCGAGCTTCTGTGGGAGGCCCGCGAGCGCTCGCCCCAGACCAAGCTGATGGGCGAAAAGGCCCACGCCGCCGGCGTCATCCCGCGCATCGACGAGCACGCCGCCATCGTCTCGGCCCTGCGCGCCCGCTCGCCCGAGGACGCCCGCGACGCCATGCGCCGCCACCTCACCCGCGTGCTCAACTCGCTGCTGGCGGCCACCGAAGTGCAGGAGATGGAAGAGGCCCGCGCTCGCATCGCCGCCACCCGCGACCGCTACACCTGAGACGGCTGGCCGGCCCTTGACCCTGTAGCCACTACAGGGTGCAGCCTGCGGCCATGACGACTCGCCAGCTCCCACGCCGCCCGCTCGCCGCCATTGGCGGCGCCCTCGCCTGCGCCGCCTTCGCCTCGAGCGTTCAGGCGCAGGAGACAGCTCCCGACGACACCGAGGTCGAGGAGGTGATCGTCCAGTCCACGCGCTCGGGCCGCCGCGTGCAGGACGAGGCCATCCGGGTCGAGGTGATCAACCAGGAGGAGGTCGAGGAAAAGGTCCTGATGACCCCCGGCAACATCGCCATGATGGTCGCCGAGACCGGCGGGGTGCGGGTTCAGGTCACCTCCCCTGCCCTCGGCGCCGCCAGCATCCGCATGCAGGGCATGCGCGGCCGCTACACTCAGCTTCTGGCCGACGGCCTGCCGCTCTACGGCGGACAGGCCCTGGGCGTCCTGCAGATCCCGCCGTCGGACCTGGGGCAGGTCGAGGTCATCAAGGGCGCGGCCTCGGCGCTCTATGGTCCCTCGGCCCTGGGCGGGGTGATCAACCTGATCTCGCGCCGGCCCGAAGCCGACCCGCTGGCCGAAATCCTGCTGAACGCCACCAGCCGCGACGGCCAGGATGTCACGACCTACGCCGCCACACCCGTTTCGGAGACCTGGAGCGCCTCCGTCATGGGCGGGCTGCACCGCCAATCCTGGAAGGATCTGGACGGCGATGGCTGGATCGACACCCCTGGCTACGAGCGCTGGACCCTTCGACCCAGGCTGTTCTGGAAAGGCCAGAACGGCGGCAGCGCCTACTTCACCCTCGGTGCGATGGGCGAGGATCGCCAGGGCGGCACGGCCGCCGGCCGGACCACGCCCGACGGCCGGCCGTTCGTCCAGAACCAGAACAGTCGCCGCCTGGACGCCGGCTTCACCTCCCAGACGCCGATCGACGGCGTGGGCGTCGTGCACCTGCGCGCTTCGGCCGTGAACCAGAAGCACGGGCATCGCTTCGGCGACAGCATCGAGAACGATCGCCACCGCACCCTGTTCGCCGAGGCCTCGCTGGCCGCCGGTTCGGACAGCGCAACCGCCTGGCTGATCGGCGCCGCGGTGCAGAGCGACGACTATCGCAGCAAGGCCTTTTCCGCCTTCGACTACACCTTCACGACGCCGGCCGTCTTCGCACAGGCCGAGCACAAGCTTGCGGACGACCTGACGCTCGCGGGCAGCGCCCGTTGGGACCATCACAGCGAGTACGGCTCGCACCTCAGCCCCCGGGTCTCGCTGCTCTATCGTCCAGGCCGGTGGACGGTGCGGGGGTCTGTCGGTCGCGGCTTCTACGCCCCGACGCCGTTCGTGGAGGAGATCGAGGCGGCTGGCCTTTCACGCCTGCAACCGCTCAAGGGCCTCAGGGCCGAAACCGCCGACACCGCATCGCTTGAAGCGGGCTACGCCGCCGGGCCGCTGGAGGCCAACCTCACCCTGTTCGGATCGCAGATAGAGAACGCCGTGCAACTGCGCGACCTGGATCCGGCCACGATCGGCGGCGCGCGGCGGGTCGAGCTGGTCAATGTGTCCGGCTCGACCCAGACGGCCGGCCTGGAAGCCCTGTTGCGCTATCGGGTGGGCGATTTCACGGTCACCGGCAGCTATGTCTATGTCGACGCCACCGAGCCCGCGCCCGCCGCAGGACGCCGAACCGTGCCGAACACGCCGCGCCACACCGCCGGCGTCGTGGGCATGTGGGAAAAGGAAGACAAGGGCCGGCTCGGGATCGAGGCCTACTACACCGGCCGCCAGGATCTGGAGGAAAACCCCTATCGTGTCAGGGGCAAAGCCTATCTAGAGGTGGGCGTTCTGGGCGAGGTGGTCTTGAACGAGAAGGTCCGTCTGTTTCTCAATCTGGAAAACCTGCTCAACGTGCGCCAGACCAAGTATGACCCCCTGGTTCTGCCGCAGCGTGGTTCGGCCGGCGAATGGACGGTCGACGCCTGGGCGCCGACCGACGGCTTCGTGGCCAACGGCGGCGTCAGGATCCGGCTGGGAGGCGGGTGAGGCGCCCGCCGCCTGACCCGCCCCGCCCCATCAGAACGTCATCGACGCCCGGATCCCGCCGTAGCGCTTGAAGTCGCGCGGCAGGAAGGCCTGCACCGCCAGCTGGTTGCCGTAGGCGCCGTAGTTGTTGACCAGGTTGGTGTAGTAGCCCTCGTCGAACAGGTTGTTGACGAAGGCCGTCACCTGGTAGCCGCGCGCCTTGTCGCGCACGCCCACCGACAGGTTGACCACCGCATAGCCCTTCTGGACGGTCAGCGGGTCCTGGCTCAGCGAGTAGTTGACGCTGCTCTGGTAGTTGGCGGCGACATTGGCCACGCCCTCCAGGTCGCCGGCCAGCGGACGCACATATTCGGCGCCGGCGCTCAGCTTCCACTTCGGGGCCTGGGGCGGACGCTCGCCGGCCAGGTTCTGGCGGGCGGGCGAGCCGGTGCAGCCCTGGGCGGCCGTCTGGCCGGGCCAGCACTGGGCGCCGGCGAACTGGGTGATCTCGGCGTCCAGATAGGCGACCGAGCCCGACAGGGTCAGGCCGTCGACCAGGCGGGCGGTGCTTTCCAGCTCGACACCGCGCGTGCGGATCGCGCCCACATTGGTCAGGCGGAAGTTCTGGGTGCCGTCGGGCAGCAGTTCGGCGCCCTGGGCCTGGAAGTCCTCGTACTCGGTGTTGAACAGCGTGGCGTTCAGGGTCACGCGGCGATCCAGGAACCGCGAGCGTACGCCCACCTGGATGTCTTCCGAGCTTTCCGGACGCACGGGACCAAGGTCGGCGCGGGCCTGGTTGAAGCCTGTGGTCAGGTCGTAGCTCTGGCCCTTGTGGCCGGTGGCGAAGGTGGCGAACACCATCACGTCGTCGGCCAGCTTGTGCTGCACGCCCAGGCGATAGGTGGCGTAGTCGTCGCTGGAGCCATCGGCCCAGGCCGCGGCCGGCCCGCCGCGCAGGTCGCGGAAGGTGTAGCCGATCTTCTCGCGGCCCAGGCGCAGGCCGCCGATCAGGGTCGTGCCCTCGACCACGTCATATTCCAGCTGGCCGAACACCGAGTTCTCGTTCGAGCCCGAGGTGGCGTCCCAGTTGGCTTGCGAGAAGGCCGGGCCGCGGAAGAAGTAGCGGCGATAGTTCACGTCGGCGTGGAAGGCGCCCAGGGTGTAGCGCAGGCGGTTGGAGCCGTCCGAGACCAGGCGGATCTCCTGGCTGAACTGGTCGGCCGAGAACAGGCCCTTGGCGTAGTTGTTGACGCTCAGCGCCGTCTCGTCCTGGTCGAAGGCGTCCAGCATCTTGTAGCGGTCGTTGGCGGTGACCGAGATCAGGGTCGCGAAACCCAGGTCATAGGTCAGCTTCAGCGACTGGGCGAAGTCCTCGTAGTCCGAGCCGGTGGTGACGTTGTTGACCACCGAGCTGTTGTTCGGACCCACGTTCACGCCCGGCGCGAACACCGCCGGCGTCCAGGCCGCGTTGCCGCGCAGGCGGGCGTCGGGCGACAGGGCGATGAACGGCCGGCCCGCCGTGGTGTCGCCCTTCAGGTAGTCGACCGCCAGGGTGGCGCTGAACTTGTCGGTCGGGTCCCAGACCAGCTTGTTGCGGGTGGCGAAGGTCTCGCGGCCGTTGACCTTCTCGCCGTTGTAGAGGTTGTCGATGTTGCCCTCGAAGCTGGTGTAGCTGTTCGAGGAGCGGAACCGCAGGGTGTCGGTGATCGGGCCCGAGATCATGGCGCCCAGGCCGACTTCGTCGTCGGTGGTGGCCAGGGCGCTGACCTTGCCGGTCAGCTCGCGGGTCGGGCCGGGCGTGACGATGTTGATCAGGCCGGCCGAGGCCGACTTGCCGTAGAGCGTGCTCTGCGGGCCGCGCAGCACCTCGATCCGCTCGACGTCGGCCAGGTCGGCGAAGGCCCGGGCCTGGAAGGCGATCGGCACGTCGTCGACGACGACGGCGACGCTGGGCTCGACCCCCACCCCAAAGGCGAAGGTGCCCACGCCGCGGATCGAGACCGAGGCGTTCACCGGATTATCGGCCGGGCGCACGATCAGCGACGGCGCCACCTTGGTCAGGTCGGTGAACTCGCGCACGGCGGCGGCTTCCAGCTGGTCGCCGCCGATCACCTGCACGGCCATCGGCACGTCCTGGACGTTCTGCGAGCGCTTCTGGGCGGTGACGACGATCTCGCCGACGACCGCGTCGTCGACCGTCTCCTGGGCATGGGCGAGGCCCGCGAAGGCGGCCAGGGCGACCCCCGCCGAAATCCCGCCGAGCGCCGTCGTGTTGAAAAGCCGCCGCATACCTGACTCCCACATTTTGAAGGGTTCTTCGACCCGATGGGAGTGCAGATAGAGATTGGTCAGACCGATTGCAATAGCGGCCTGACCATGCGCCCTGGCCAAACTTGGCCAAACGCTCTAGGAAGGTCGCAAGTACGATTTAGGGAGAACGCCGCCCATGACGCCCAGCCGTCGCCAGCTCCTGGCCGGAGCCGCCCTGACCGCCAGCGCCGCCCTCGCGATGCAGGCCCAGGCGCAGGAAAAGGCCGCCTCCCCGCCCGCCGCCAGCCCGCCCGCCGCCGGAGACGAAGAGCCGCTGCTGCTGTTCGCCCAGCACGATCGGCCGCGCGTCACGCTGGACGGTCTGTGGGCCTACATCCTCGACCAGAACGACTCCGCCTTCCGCAAGCCCAACGCCCGCCGCGCCTTCTGGCTGGACGAGCCGCAGAAGCCCGGCGGCCCGGTCGTCGAGTACGACTGGAGCATCTCGCCGCGCATGGAGATCCCCGGCGACTGGAACACCCGCGATCCGTCGCTGGAATGGTACGACGGCCCGATCTACTTCCACCGCCGCTTCCAGGCCCCGGCCGATAAGGGCGGCCGCCGTTTCCTGAGCTTCGAGGCGGTGAACTACGACGCCGTCGTCTGGCTGAACGGCCAGGAGATCGGCCGCCACGAAGGCGGTTTCACCCCCTTCGTCTTCGAGGTCACCGGCAAGTTGAAGCCCGGCGAGAACGTCGTGGTGCTGCGGGTCGACGACCGGGTTGGCCCCGAGACCCTGCCCTCGCTCGACTTCGACTGGAAGAACTACGGCGGCATCACCCGCTCGGTCTGGCTGGTCGAGACGCCCACGACTTTCCTGCGCGACGCCTTCCTGCGCCTGGAGGGCGGCCAGATTGTCGCCGACCTGCGCGCCGACGGCCCGGCGGCCGCCGGCCTGGAGGTGTCGGTCGCCATCGCCGACCTGAACCTGACGCTGAGCGGCAAGACCGGCCCCGACGGCCGCGCCCGCCTGTCCGCCAAGCCGCCGCGCGGGCTGAAGCTGTGGTCGCCCGAAAGCCCCACGCTGTACGACGTGACCTTCAAGGCGGGCGAGGACGTCCGCCGCGACCGCGTCGGCTTCCGCACGCTGGAGGCCCGCGGCCGCCAGATCCTGGTCAACGGCAAGCCGCGCTTCATCCGTGGCATCGCCCTGCACGAAGAGCCCCTGGGCGCCCAGGGCGGCCGGGTCATGACCCCGCCCGAGGCCCGCGCCCTGCTGGAAGAGGCCAAGGCCCTGGGCTGCGACATGGTCCGACTGGCGCATTATCCGCATACGGAAAGCACCGTGCGCCTGTGCGACGAACTGGGCCTGCTGGTCTGGTCGGAAATCCCCGTCTACTGGGACGACGTCGCCTACGAGAGCCCCAGGACCCTGGCCCTGGCCCGCGCCATGGCCGCCGAAATGGTGGTGCGCGACCGCAACCGCGCCAGCGTCGCCTTCTGGTCGGTGGCCAACGAGACGCCCACCCACCAGGCCCGCACGACCTTCCTGCGCCACGTGGTGGCCGACATCCGCCGCCTCGACCCCACCCGCCTGCTGACCGCGGCCCTGAACAAGAACATCGACGTCGGCGGCG
Organism: Caulobacter radicis; assembly: GCF_003094615.1. Taxonomy (GTDB): domain Bacteria; phylum Pseudomonadota; class Alphaproteobacteria; order Caulobacterales; family Caulobacteraceae; genus Caulobacter; species Caulobacter radicis. The sequence goes on from NZ_QDKO01000036.1 coordinate 23,181, forward strand.
CCAAGGCCGGCCAGAACCAGTTCGTGGTCGACGACCCGCTGGCGCCCGACCTCGATGTCGTGGCCATCAACCAGTACGAGGGCTGGTACGGCCCGCGCACGCCCGACCAGGCCAAGACCGTCCGCTTCTCCAACCCGCACGACAAGCCGATGATGATGAGCGAGTTCGGCGCCGACGCCCTCTATGGCGAGCGCGGCCCCAAGGAGAACCGCTGGACCGAGGAATACCAGGCCTGGGTGTTCGAGGAGACGCTGGCCCTGCTCGAGCGCGACGGCTTCGTGGGCGTCAGTCCGTGGGTGCTGAAGGACTTCCGCTCGCCGCGCCGCTGGCACGCCCGCTACCAGGACTACTGGAACCGCAAGGGCCTAGTCAGCAACGAGGGCCACCGCAAGCTCGCCTTCGACACCCTGCGCCGCTACTACGCCGGCAAGGCCTCGTGAGGGCCGCCGCCCTTCTCGTCCTGGCCCTGCTGGCGCCCGGCGCGGCGCTGGCCCAGACCCAGGCCCAGGGCTTCGACGTCGCCGTGACGGTCGACGACCTGCCCGTGCACGGCGACCTGCCGCCGGGCATGACCCGCCCGTCGATCGCCCGCTCGCACATCGAGACCTTCAAGGCCCACGGCGTGAACGAGGCCTTCGGCTTCGTCAATTCGGCCAAGGCGACCGACGCGCAAAGCAACGCCGTGCTCGACGCCTGGCGGGCGGCCGGCCATCCGCTCGGCAACCACACCGCCAGCCATCTCAACCTCGAGAAGGCCGATACCCTGGAGGCCTGGATCGCCGACCTCGAGGCCGGCGAGCCGGCGTTGGCCGAGCGGATGAAGGGCCAGGACTGGCGGTATCTGAGGTTTCCCAACCTGACGGCCGGCACGCGCCCCGAGCGCCACCAGGGCGCGGCGGCTTACCTGGCCGCCCACGGCTACAAGGTCGCCCACGTCTCCCTCTCGTTCAGCGACTGGAGCTACAGCGACGCCTACGCCCGCTGCCAGACCAAGGGCGATCAGGCCGCCATCAGAACGATGGAAGGCCAGTACCTGCGCGGCGTCGACGAGGAGCTCGCGCACATGCAGGCCGTTTCCCAGGCGGTCTACGGCCGGATGATCCCGCAGGTGCTGCTGACCCATATCGGCGGCTGGTCGGCGCACATGCTGCCCCAGGTGCTCGACCGCCTCGACGCCGCCGGCGCCCGCTACGTCACGCTGGAGAAGGCCCAGAGGGATCCGGCCTATGCGCAGGCCCAGGCCATTCCCGGCGGCGGCGGGATCATGGAGCGCACGGCCAGGGCCCGTGGCATCGCGCTGCCCGCCGCCGCGCCGGCCGTCGAGCGCGTGGATCCCAAGATGCTTTGCCGCTGAGGGAGTCGTCCTCGTCCTTCGACAAGCTCAGGATGAGGACGACGGACAGCTCGGGCGCTTGAGAGCCTCCCCCTGAGCCTGTCGGAGGACGAGGCTCCAACCCCGCGACCGCACAAAAAAAGGCCGACCCGTCGTCGTGGTCGGCCGGAGGGGAACTATGAAGGTTGTGGTCGGCTCGCAGACGCCGAACACCCTTTATTTCTATCGGAAGGCGTCTGCCCACGCAACAGCGGCCTGACCAATTATCGCAACCTTCACGCTAATAGCGCTGTCATTGTCAAAACGAAAAATCCATGAACTATAACGACTTCCATTGACAAAGCGGATCACCCTCGCCTTCCCGCCACACCGAAGTGGGGACGCTTTTCGCAGCCTGGTCAGACCAATAGGCCGATGCCCCTGAGAGATATAGCCCCCCCCTTCAAAGGGAAAAGGGGTCGCGCCCCAAGATCCTCCCCCTCTGGGGGAGGTGGCCCGAAGGGCCGGAGGGGGGCCGTTCTCAGCTTGCGAGGAGCCGGAAAGTCACCTCCCCCACCGATCGCTGACGCGATCGCCTCCCCCACAGGGGGAGGTTCGCGGATCCAGCCGCCACAGCAAAAGGCCCTCCCCTGTTTCCAGGGAAGGGCCAGGAGCCGACCGGAACGGAGAGTCTAGTTCCGGTAGGTGAAGCCGAGGGCGAAGCGCGAGCCGCCGTACTGGACCGACCAGGGATTGGCGCGGCCTTCGAAGCCGCGGTCGTCCGAGCCCACCGACAGGCGGGCGGCCTGCAGAAGGTTGCGGCCTTCCAGGTAGACCTCGAGGTTCTTGTTGATCCGCCGCGAGATCTTGGCGTCGAGGTACTCGTACTGCTCCGAGTAGTAGGGCTCGCTCGGATTGTACGGGAAGCGCACGTAGTTGCCGATGTTGGTGTTGGGCGCGTTGGCCACCGGCGAGGCGCTGGTGTTGCCGCAAGGCGAGATGCAGGTCAGCACCCGGTCGCGGGTCTGGTAGGCGATACGGGCCTTGGTGACGCCGTCGTCATACCAGAACACCAGGTTGGCGAAGTACTTCGACTGCCCTTGCGGGTCGAGCGCCTCGGCGGTCAGCGGGTCCATGTAGGTGACCGCCGTGCCCGACTTGGTGGTCGAGATGTTGAAGTCCATGCCGGTCTTGCTGAGCTTCCACGGCAGGTAGGTGAAGGCGGTCCGCGCCACGAACTCCCAGCCCGACTGCACATAGCCAGGGCCGTTCTCGTAGGTGGTCATGCCGAACTCGTAGTCCGAGAACTTCTTGCCGCCGGTGCCCGGGATCTCGATGTCGGTGCCTTCGAAGACGTTGACGTTCTTGACCGGCACGGCCAGCGGCCCGCCGACCCGCACCTTCTGGCGGTAGTAGGCCAGGCTGAATGAGGTGTCCTTGTTGGGATACCACTCCAGGCTCGTGTTGTTCTTGGTCGCCTGGTACGGCTTCAGCTCGGCATTGCCGAACGTGCCGCAGGTCATGTCCTGCTCCGAACCGTCGACGTCGGTCACGCCGTCGCGACGCTCGTCGTAGGTGCAGGTGCCGCCCGGCCACAAGAACTTCATCGCCGGCGGGGCGATGGTCTTGGCCCACGAATAGCGCAGCACCACCTTGTCCGGGATCGCCCAGACGGCGGCGTTGTAGGACGGCAGCCAGCCGGTGTAGCTCTTGTTGATCGACACCGGGCGGACGCGGTTGGTGGTGACGATGCCCGCGGCGGCGTTGGGGTTGTTGGGGTCGAAGGCCGGGGTCTTGAAGGTGGTGGCCAGGGTCACGTAGCCCGAGCCCTCGACCTCGGTCTTGAACATCCGCGAGCCCAGGTTGCCGCGGAACTCCATGCCGAACGGCAGATCGTGAGCCAGGTCGGCCATCCAGTACCAGGAGCTCATGGTCTCCTCGGTCTCGTTGAACGGCTGCTTGTAGACCTTGCCGTCGCTGGCCGTGCACTCCTTGAGGCAGTCGAAGTTGTAGTTCACCGCGCCGGCCAGCTGCGAGAAGGCCTTCTTGACGTCGATGCTGTCCCACAGCTCCAGGCCCGAGACGCCCTTGTAGCCCGGCATGAACTTGCCCGAGTTATGCTCGATCGAGTTCTGGAAGATATCGATCAGCTGGGCCTGCGTGAGGGTCTCCAGGCCGTACAGGAAGTTGACGCCGGTGGTCGGGTTGGGGGCGTAGCCGTAGGCGCAGGCGTTGGCCGGCAGCGTCGAGGCCACGTTCGCGCAGGCCCGCACGTCGCCGCGCAGGGTCAGGGTCGGAACGAAGACGTTCGGGTCGGGCGAATAGCCGCCGCCGCCCCACGAGTTGGCCGAGGCCTTGCGATAGAGGATGCCCGCCTTGAAGCGCGTGAACAGCGGCATGTCGGGCAGGTAGGTGACGTCGAACTTCAGCTGGTCTTCGCCGCTCTCCACCTTCCGCGGGTTGAAGACCAGGCGGTAGGCGTTCGAATAGGCCGGCTGGCCCACCGCGGTCGGCGCGTTCAGCTGGGCGTAGTTGCGCATGTCGGTGTCATCGAAGTTCGACGGCATGTCGATCGTCCAGATGCCGTTCTCCAGCGCGCGCATGGTGGCGTTGCCGTAGGTGTAGCTGCGCGAGAAGCGCAGGTCGGTGCGCGAGTATTCGCTCTCGTTGCGGCCGAAGATCAGGTCCATGGTCAGCGGACCGCGATTGTAGTTGGCGCCGCCGGAGATGTAGTTCGTCTTCCAGATCTGGTCGTTCTGGATCTGGTCGATGCCCAGCGCGGCGTTGGTGATGTCGAACTGGGTCAGGTGGTGGTTGCCGTCCATCTGGATGGAGCCCGGCACGATGTTGGCCGCCACGCCCATCAGGGGGAACGAGTTGTTGGTCACGCTCGAGCCCGGCGTCGTGTCGATCGTGTAGGGCGCCGTCGGCATGCCGGGGTTGTAGATGTAGAAGCCGCCGCCGGGGATCGCGGACAGCACGTTGGGCGTGCCGGCCGGATAGAAGGTGTTGGTCAGCATCGAGACCGCGGTCTGGTTCTGCGAGATGCCGTACAGCGAGGTGATGCCGCCGCGGGTGCGCTGGCGGTTGTTCTCGTTCTGCTCGCGGTTGGCGACCTGGTACTTGGCGAAGATCGTCAGGTCGTCGGTGACGCGATAGTCGAAGCGCAGATCCCAGGACAGGCGGTCTTCGTACTGGGTCAGGTTCTGGTCGCGCACCAGGTTGGGCGCGTAGTCGTTCCACTGGTTGAGGCAGCTGATCTGGGCGTTGATCTGGGCGGCCTGGGCGGCCTGGCGGTTGGCGCCGTTGCTGCCGGCCACGATCGTGCCCAGCTGCGCGTCGGTCAGCGTCGGGAACGCGGTCAGGCACTCGGCCTTGGTCTTGGCCGCCGCCGACTTGGTGTAGACGTCCAGCGGCGTGGGCGCGTTGAACAGCCCTCCGCCGACCAGGGCCCAGGAGGCGATCGGGTCGGTGGCGCCGACGCCGTTGGCCGTCGCCGGATTGTAGGTGAAGGTCTTGTCCGGCGAATTGTCGAAGTCGGCGAAGCGGGTGTAGCCCTGAGCGTTGTTCGAGCCGCCGTTGTTCAGCGCGTGGCTGTCGTTCAGGCGCTTGCTGTAGCTGATGTTGCCGATCACCCCCAGGCGGTCGTCGAGGAACTTGCGCGAGGCGACTACGCCCAGTTCCGGCGAAGCCTTGCGCGACAGCGAGTTGCCGGCCGCCGCGCCGCGGATCGACAGATAGGGCTTCTTGAAGTCCAGGCCCGTGCGGGTCTGGATCTGCACGGTGGCGCCCAGGCCGCCAGGCGTCATGTCGGCCGTCTGGCCCTTGATGACGTCCAGGCTCTTGATCATCTCGGCCGGGAATTCGCGAAGGTCGGCCGCGCGGCCGCCGCCGTCGCCGACGGCCAGGCTGAAGCCCGAGGCCGCGACGCCCATGCCGTCCAGCTCGACGCGGGTCAGGTCGGCGCCGTTGCCGCGGATCGACACGCCGTCGCCTTCGCCGAAGCCGTTTCGCTCGATGGCGACGCCGGCGATGCGCGACATGGCTTCGTTGACGTTGCTGTCGGGGAACGAGCCGACGTCGTCGGCGACGATCGAGTCCTGGGCCGTCGCGCTGCGCTTCTTGCGCGCGATCGACGACTGCTGCGAGGCGCGGGCCCCGACGACGATGGCCTCGACCTCGGTCGGAGACTCGACCGATCCGGAGGTCTTGACGGTTTCGGATTGTGCGGCGGCTTGCTGGACCGGCCAGACGGCCGCGCTCAAGGCGATGATCGACACAGCCGCGGCCGTGCGGCCGCGCGCGCTGAAGCGCTTCATTACTTCCTCTCCCAAAGTCTTCTTATTTCTCGCGGGGAGCATCTTTGGCCGCCCGCCAGGCTCATGGACTGCAATCGGCGACGTCGCCCGGCCCTCCCTTCGCGGGACGGGTCCGGGCCGTCGCTATGCGCCAGCCGGTGCTGTCTTGATCATCGTTTTCTCCCGCCCTCGCTGACGGTCTTCGCCGTCAGGCCTCGCCATATTTGGCCTGACCACTCTGTTGCATAACCGAGATACTCAGACAAGTTATTGTTATGATCAATGCGACAAGGCTGCCGCTGCATATCCGCCGATGACAACGTTGACATATTGCCGGGCGAATTAGGCCTGAAAGCTCAAAACCTTCGACGAAACAACGAACAACGCTCGCCCAGGCGCGTCAGCCCGGGCGAGCGGTATGGCCACCTGAGGCAGCCATAAAAACTCCTACAAGTGGTCGGTGTTTTTCTAAAAGTGGCCGAAAAACGTCGGTTAGAGACGTCAGGCCTTCTTCCCGCCGGCCGTCGCGTAGCCGCCGACCTCGGCTTCGTCGTCGATCACCCGGCCGGTCCAATCCCTCACCTGGCGAAGGATTCGGACATCGACGGCGTCGCGGTCCCAGGGGCGAGCCCCGGCCCCGGCCAGGACGCTGGCCTCGACGGTCGAAGCCGGCAGGGCTCTCAGTCCCTTAAGCCAGAGCGGCGCGGCCGCCAGGCGCCGGACCTGCGGCAAGGGCGTGGTCGGCAGCACCCGAAGCTCGGGCATAGCCGCGCCGCCGGCATAGGTCGCGCGGTTGTCGTGGACGTAGAGATCGAGGTCCCCCTGCCCTTCCACGATCAGGAACGGCAGGTCGGGTCGGGTCGAGGCGCCGCCGCGCACGACATTGCCGACCAGGGCCAGCCGACCGACCTGCCAGGCCCGCCCCTCCCACTCCGGCGCGTTCAGCGCGTAGTGCATGGCCCGCGTGCCGGGGTCGTAGACCAGGTTGTTGACGGAAACCGCATGCACCGCCCCCTTGAACAGCTGGTTGCGCTCCAGGTTGTGGGCGTAGAGGTTCCCGGCGATCAGCACCTGCGTCGCGTTGTCGTGGATCAACGTGCCCTTGGAGTGCTCGCCCTTCACGTGGCTGGCGTGCGAGAGCCCCTCGGAGACGATGTTGTTGCTGAAGGTGATCCGGTGCGAGGTCCCCTTGCGCCAGGCCTCGACCGTGTCGCCGCCGTCGAAGCGCGGCCCAGAGGCCGACAGGTTCTCGTCGGTGGCCCAGGCTATGGAGCAGTGGTCGACGATGACGTCACGGGCCTTCCAGCAGGTGACGCCGTCGACCTCCCAGCCGCTGCGATCAGGGGCGCCGTCGCGGCCGGCCCGCACCCGCAGGTGACGCAGCACGACGTCGTGGCTTTCGATCTGGATGCCGCCGCGGATGAAGGTGATCCCCGGCGACGGCGCGGTCTCGCCGGCCACGGTCAGGAACGGCTCGCGGATCCGGATGCTCTTGCGGCCAAGGTCGATGACGCCTGCGACGTCGAACACCACCTTTCGCGGCCCCGAAGCCTCGACGGCGGCGCGGAACGAGCCCGGCCCATCGGCGGCCAGGGTGGTGACCCGCAAGGTGCGCCCGCCCTCCCCGCCCTTGGCGCTGGCCCAACCCAGCTTGGCGAAGTCGGGCGCCTTGGCCCACGCCGCCGACGGCGCCAGCAAGACCGCCCCGGCGCCCGCGAGCACCGTCCGACGCCCCACCACCAGGTCACTCGTCTTCATCGCCAACTCCTGGCCGAACTGAAAAAGAAGCGGCGGAGGACCGCGACGATCCTCCGCCGAGGCCGCCTTCGAGCCCTGGGGAAAGCCGAAGGGGTTGGCCGCCGCGCGGAGGGGCGCGGCGGCCAGTCTCGGGCAGCGCTAGTATTTGTAGCGCACGCCGATCCGGTAGTTGGGGCCGCTGCCGCCGTACGAGAGGATGACCGGATCGTTGTAGACGAACCGCTCGGACTTCTCGTCGGTGATGTTCAGGGCCTCGAAGGTGATGCTGACCTGCTTCATCGGCTGGTAGCGCATCGATAAGTCGACGTTCATCGTCGACTTGGCGCCTTCGAACTCGTTGATCAGCGGACCGTCGCAGGCCGAGCCGTTGGCCTGCAGGCCCGGATCGCAGTTGCCCGAGGCGATCGGGTACTTGGTGTAGTACTCGTCGCGCTGGGCCATCGAGACGCGGGCGTTGAACTTCTTTGTCTCGTAATAGACCGTGAAGTTGATCCCCTTGGGCGAAGCGCCCAGCCAGGGCCCCGTGCCGTAGACCGGCGCCTTGGTCACCGCGCCAGTGGTGGCGTTCACCGCGCCGGGGTCGAGGATGTACTTCAGCTCGGTGTCCAGCTTGGTCATGTTGAACTGGACGCCGAGGTTCTTGAAGTACCAGGGCAGGAAGGTGAAGTCCTGCTGATAGCTGAACTCCCAGCCCTGCAGCACGCCGCCGGGCGCGTCGCGGACCTGGCGGGCCAGCATCACGTTGTCGGCGTCGATATAGGCGCGGCGGAAGATGTCGCCGCCCGTCTCGCCCGGGAACTGCAGGCGCAGTTGGGCGATCGCGTCGGCGTCGAGGAACTCCGACAGCGGGGCCTCGTAGAACACCGTCTGCGGATAGGAATCGATGTCCTTGCGGAAGTAGCCCAGGCTGATCAGGCCGCCCTTGGCGAAGTACCACTCGGCGGCCACGTCGAAGGCCTTGCCGCGGAACGGCGAGAGCTTCGGGTTGCCCACCGTCAGCGTGCCGCCGGTGGTCGAGCCGTCGCCCGGGATGCTGACGCCGGTGACGGCCGGCGACAAATTGCCCAGCAGCGGACGGGCCATGACCTTGGCCGCGGCGAAGCGGATGTAGAGGTTGTCCATCGCCTCCCAGGTCAGGTTACCGGACGGAAGGGTGTCGCTGTACTTGTTCTCGCCGCGGATCGGACGGCCGGCCGTGGTCTCGCCGAGCGACTCGACCTCGGTCTCGGCCTGGCGGACGCCGATGTTGCCGAACAGGCGACGACCGCCCCAGACCTCGTAGTTGAACCCGAACTGGGCGTAGTAGGCGAGGTTTTTCTCGGCCACCTCGAACGAGGCCGAGCGGTTGCGCTTCCGGGTGATGCGGAAGTCGCCGTACTTGTTGATGCAGTCGCAGTCGAAGCCGAAGACGCTGCTGAAGGCCTCCAGGTTCGGCGCGTAGAAGCGCGTGGTCGAGCCCTGCGGCACGTCCAGACCCTGGCCGAACTCGATGATCTGGCCGAGCGAGGCGCTGGTCACGCCGGCTTCCTTCTCGGTCGGGTTCAACAGGTCGTTGTTGCGCTCGTACTGGTCTGTCGAGAACTCGTACTTGCGGCCGGTGATCCCGAACTTGATCGTCCAGTTGTCGTCCAGCTCGTAGGCGACGTCGATCTTGCCGCCGTTGTAGGTGTTCAGGGTGTTGCGCTTGTAGTGGCGCATGCCCGAGAAGCCCTTGACGATGCCCCATTTGGTCGCGTCGGCCGCGTCGAACCCGGCGTCGAAGCGCGGCATGCCCGAAGCGCCCCGCTCGTCGAAGATGAAGGGCTCCTGGGCGTCCATGTAGTTGAACTCGACCAGGGTGCCGGTGTTCTTGTTCTCCGACCGGGACGCGCCGTAGGAAGCGGTGGCCTTGAGCTTGTCGCTGAACTCGTGGGTCAGCTCGGCCGAAACCTGGCGGAAGTCGGTGGTGTAGGCCCCGCGGTCGGCGCCCGAGCGCCAGTCCACATTGCCCAGCTTCAGGTACTCGGCGTTCTGCCCCACCACCTCGGCGTCGAGCAGCTTCACCGACGGACGCCCGATCAGGTCGCCGCGGAACGGCAGGCTCGAGGCCGGGCCGGCGTAACCGGGCGAGGACGGGTTGGTGTAGTATTCGTACGGATCCAGGTTGTAGGGGTTGAAGCTGTAGGTGTAGCCGCTGACCGGGGCCTGTCCGTACAGTTGCTGGCCGCAGTCCTGGCCAGGGTTCAGGTCGGTCTCGGCGGTAAAGGTGCAGCCGCCCGGATAGAGCGCGCGACGCTGGGCGTCGGTCATGGCGCTGCCGTTTCGGGCCGTGGCCGTGGGCACGTTGGCGCCGTACTGGTAGCTGGCGTTGGTGTTGTTGCGGTTCAGGCCGACGGGCGAGAGCTGGTAGTTGGTGCTGACGCTCTCGAAGCGCGAATAGAGGCCGTCGACCGTCAGCTTGGTGCGCGAGGTGATCTCGAACTGGACCGAGCCGGTCAGGCCTAGGCGCTCGGTCTCGACGTCGCGCTGGGCGATCGACGGCAGGGCCGGAAAGCGGATCTGGCTGTCGTTGCAGCCCGGCGAGGTCGGGGTCAGGCCAGCCACCGGCTGGCCGCTGGTCGCCGCGCAGTTCGGATAGAGCTTGGCGTACGCCGCCGGGTCCGATCCCGTCATCTCGGCATAGGCCAGCGGGTTGGCGATCGGATTGTAGTAGTTGGCCGGATTGGCCTTGTAGGCGTCCAGGGCAGCCCCGGTCAGGGTGGTCGGGATCAGGGCGGTGAACACCGTGCCCGTCGGGGCCGCGAAGCCGGCGCGGCCGGGAAGCTCGTCGCCGGTCCAGGTCGAGCCGCGATAGACGTAGTCCGACGAGCCGCCGCCGCGGGCGTAGGTGTCGTCCTCCGAGGTGCGCTTGGCGTAGGCGGCCGACATCAGCACACCAAGGCGGCCGTCGAACCAACGGTTGGAGACCAGGCCCGTGATGCGCGGGCTGTGCTTCTTGCCGTTCTGGTAATAGCTGTCCTCGGCCGACAGGGCGAAGGCGCTCTTCTTGTAATCGAAGGGCCGGCCGGTGATCAGATCGACGGTGGCGCCCAGCGAGCCTTCATCGGCCTCGGCCGACGAGGACTTGCGCACCCGCACCGAGCTGAACAGCTCCGAGGCGAAGGCGTTGAAGTCGAAGGCGCGCGAGCGGTTGGGGCTGGAGCCGGAGTCGTTGGCGGCGCCGGTCGACAGGGCCTCCATGTTGTTGATCCGCACACGGCTGAAGTCGCCCGACAGGCCGCGGACGCTGATCGTGCGACCCTCGCCGTTGTCGCGGTCGATCGAGATGCCCGGCAGGCGCTGCAGCGATTCCGCGAGGTTGGAGTCGGGGAAGTCGGCGATGTCCTCGGCGTTGATGGCGTCGAGCATCACGTCCGAGTTCTTCTTGGTGTCGATGGCGCTGCGCAGGGCGGCGCGATAGCCGGTGACGACCACCTCGCTGACCGCGTTGTCGGCGATCGGCTGGTCGGCCGGCGGCGGCGCGGCCGCCTGGGCCAGGGCCACGGCCGGCGTCAGCAGCGCGGCCACCGTCAGGCTCGAAATTCCGGCCATCAGCCGCGTGCGCGGCGGCGCCTTGCCCGTCTTGTGATTGGTCATCCCTATTTCCCTCCCAATTGTTGATCGCGTCGCTTCGGACGCGTCGGCTTTGGCGCAAGCGCTCTCGTTCGCCGCGCCAGGGACGCGGCGGCGAGAAAGCCCACACTGATCTCTTGGTCTTCACGGACGGCGGCAGGCCGCCGCCTTGGTCTCGGCTCTAGGCGCTAGACATCGTCGCTCACCCTCCTGGGCTCGTGATCGGATCGGCCGCCAGCCAGTCCAGCGCGTTGCTCAGCCAGCGCGTCTGGAGCGGGGCGACCATGTCGGGAAGGCGGTGGACCAGCACCCGCGCCGCGCCCCTGCGCGCGATGAAGCTGGCCGCGCCATTATGGCGGTCGTGGTCACGGCTGTAGGCGGCGATCACCTCGACGCCCTGTCCATCGACCAGCAGGCCGTTCGAGGGCTGGCCCTCCACCTGATGCAGCACGCTCATGGCCATGTCGGTGGGGATTCCGGCGAAGGTCGGATGGGACCGGACATAGTTCCAGTTGCCCATCCACGGCGCCCGCAGGCCGCCGACCTGGCCGGCGTAGGAGAAGAGACCAAGGCCCGCCAGTTGCTTGGCCACGCCTTCGGCCAGGCCATCTTCCTGCACCATGGCCAGCAGAGGCATCCCGGCGGAAACGGCCGCCAAAACCTCGGGCGGAAGCTCGCCGAGCACCAGCTCGACCTTCTCGCCCTTCTTCGGCTGGGCCTCGAGACCGGTCTGCTCGCCGACCTGGCGGCGGACGATCTCGTCGACCTTCAGGCCCGAGGCGACGATCCCGTCGTAGCGAACGCCGGCTTTGAAGTCCTCGACCGTGATGCCCGGCTGCTTCTCAAGCCGGGTGCGCAGGCTTTTCGCAACGCCCGAGACAGCCAGCTTCAGCTTACGGCGCGCATCGCCATGCGGCGCGGCGACCCAGACCTCACGGTCGGACACGACCTGGTCGGAGCCCGACAAGGCGACACGGATCACATGCCGCCCTTCCCGCTCGAAGACCGGCGTACGGACGCTCTCGGCGACCAGCCAGGACATGCGATCGGCCTCGTGCGGCGGCGCCGGCCAGCGGCCCGCCGCCCGCGCCACGCCGTCCGGCCCGACGATGCTGAGCGCAAGTTCGCCGGCGATCGGCTTGCCGGTGTCGTTGAACAGCCAGAGATCCAGCTCAGCCGCCTCGCCAGGCGCGTAGGCCAGCTTGCGGGGCTTGGCCACGGCCAGGGCGGGCCGCAGGCTCTGGCTCATCAGGGTCGGATCGGCCTTGAAGCCGCGCAGCGCGTCGACGATGCCGGAATGGTTCTCGATCGCCGTGCTTTCCCAGCCCGAGATGGCGGCGACGTCGACCGTCTCGCCCAGGCGGATGTTCTCCAGGTAGTTGCGCCAGGCCTCGTAGGCCTTGCGCCCCACCGACAGGAACAGCGCCTCGGTGGTCGGGAACGCTTTGCGGAAGCCCCAGCGATCCAGATAGGCGTTCGTGCGCTCGACGATGACCTTGTGGTCTTCCAGGTCGTAGCTCTTGCCGCCCTTGGCCAGGATCTCGGCGACCATGGCCACGTGGTTGTCGGCGACGGCGCAGCCCTGCATCTCGCCGAACTCGACGATGAAGGGCTTGCCCTTCTGCATGTGGATGTAGTCGTCCTTGGACGCGTAGAACCTGTCGTACCACTGGTCGCCGGCGCCCTGGTGCTCCACCCACCAACCGCCCCATTCCTCGGCGTCCGAACGGAAGTAGTGATCGTTGTACGGCAGGTACATCGCCTGGGCCGCGCCGCGCTTGACGAAGCCGTCGTTGAGGATGACCGCCCGGCTGGGGTCCAGGTCGTGCATGGCCTTCAGCACGAACTGCACGTCGGGGTTGGCCAGGTTCGCACCGATCTCGTTCTGCAGCGTGTAGTGGGCCAGCGACGGATGCGAGCGGAAGGCCCGCACCATGGCCTGGCACTTCTCGACCATGAACCGGCGGCTGAAGGCGTCGGCGGGATTGAGGCTCTCGCCGGGCTTGAGGTCGCGGCCGATGGCGTGGCGCCCGCCGCCGGGCTCCATCACCCGCAGCAGGCCCATCTCGTCCATGGCCTGGAAGACCTCGGGCTTGCCGACGTTGCGGTGGAAGTGCAGCGCGTTGAGGCCCAGCGTGTGGGCGGCGGTGACTTCGCGGCGGGCCAGCTCCCTGGTCGGCCACAGGCCGTTGAAGCCCCAGTAGCCCCAGGAGATCGCCGAATAGAGCCGGATCCGGCGACCGTTGAGCCTCAGCAGAGCGTTCGTCCCTACGCCCTCGACGCCGAACCAGCGGAAGCCGAAGCGCACCTCTCGCGTATCGACCTCGCGCCGGGCCTCCGCCCACGACAGGCGCAGGCGATGCAGGCGCGGCGCATCGAGGTCCCAGAGATCGGCCTTGGGCGCGGTCACCGAGAACCGGGCTCGCAGGCGGCGACCACCTTCGAGGGCCTCCAGCTCTTCCAGCCTGATATCGGCGGCGACCGGCGCGCCCTTGTCGTCGACCAGCGTGGCGGACGCCTTGGCGCGCAGCGTCTGCGGATCGGCGACCGGCTTTTCCAGCACCACGTCCATGAAGGCCGTGACCGTGCGCGGCTGTGGCGTGTTCAGCACCCAGGCGTCGTCGATGCGGGCGGCCAGCGGATGGACGCTCAGCGTCATGCCGCGGTCGAGGCCGCCGAAGCCGTGCGAGGCGAACAGCTTCACCTTGCCCCAGACCATGGTGGTGCTGTCGCGCCAGTCGAACCGGCCGCCGGGATTGGTGATGCGGATGGAAAGGCGGTTGGCCTGGCCCGGCTTCATCGCCGCCGTCAGGTCGCAGGCGAACGGCAGCTCCGACATGATCGAATAGCCGATCAGGTGCTCGTTCAGGAACACCTCGGCTCGCAGCCGCGCGCCGCGCAGGTTCAGAAGCACCCGCTTGCCCTTGGCCGACGCGGGAATGTCGATCGACCGCGACCACCAGGAGACGCCCTTGTAGGCGCCGTAGCGCGGCACGTCGTCGTCCTCGGCGTAGCGGTACTCGTCCGCGCCGTAGGGGCGCGAGGCGAACCTGCCCCAGAAGTGCTCCTCGACCGTGGTCGGCAGGCTGACGGTTATGGCCTCGGAAGAGCCAAGCGCGCCCCAGCCGCCGGTCGGCGGATTGACGGGCAGCGCCTTCAGGTCGACGGCGCTGGGCAGATGCAGCGTATCGTCCTTCCAGGGCGCCGCCTGGTCGATCCAGAGGCTCCAGCCTTCGTCGGGCACGGCCAGCAGGTCAGCGGCCGACGCGGGCGCGCTCATGCCGGTCGCGGCAAAGCCGGCGCCGCCGGCGGCCAGGAAGGAACGGCGATCCAGCTTCACGGCAGCACCTTCCGGCCCGAAACGGCGAAGCGGGCGGAAACGCCGGCGGGCTTGGCCAGACCCGGACGTGACACCGGCTGGCCGCCGCCGATCCAGAGCTCGACCGGCCCCGCCTCGACGGCGCGCACGCCGGCGGCGTCGACGACGCTGAGCGCCGACGGATCGAGCTCGAAGGTCAGGGTCCTGGTCTCGCCGGCCTTGAGGGCCACGCGCTGGAAACCTTTCAGCGAACGGATCGGCGCGCCGGCCCCGCCGCGCGAGACATAGAGCTGGGCGACCTCGTCGCCCTCGCGGGCGCCGGTGTTGGAGACGTCGATGCTGACCTTCACGGCTTCGCCAGCCTTAACCGACTTGGCCAGCTTCGGCTGGCCGTACCTGAAGCTGGTGAAGCTCAGACCATGGCCGAACGGATAGAGCGCCTCGCCGCCGAAGTAGCGATAGGTGCGCCCGGCCATGCCGTAGTCCTTGAACGGCGGCAGTTGGTCGGCCGAGCGGTAGAAGGTCAGCGGCAGACGGCCCGAGGGGCTGTAGTCGCCGGCGATCAGGCCGGCCACGGCATGGCCGCCCTCCCCGCCCGGATACCAGGCCTCGACGATGGCCGGCAGCTTCTCGTCGGCCCAGTTCACGGCCATGGCCGAACCGTTCATCAGCACCAGCACCACGGGCTTGCCGGTGGCGTGCAGGCCCTCCAGCAGGCTCTGCTGCGGCGCGGGCAGGTCGATGCGGGTGCGGTCGCCGCCCGCGAAGCCCGGAGCGCGGACCGACATCTCCTCGCCTTCCAGCTTGGCGGTCAGGCCGCCGACGAACACCACCAGATCCGCGTCCTTGGCCGCGGCCATCGCGGCATCGGCGCCCTGGCTGGGCTTGCTCCAGGTCAGACGCTGGTCGCCCCGGTCGCCGTCCTGCCAGGCCTCGACCGTGATGGCGTGCGCCTGGCCGGCGGTCAGGGCCACAGCGCCCTCGGGCGTCGCGTCGGCCGGACGCTTCCAGGCGTCGACCACGACCTTGCCGTCGACGATCACCCGATAGCCGCCCTCGCCGCGCAGCGTGAAGCGATGGACGCCGGTCTCGGTCGGTTTGACGAAGCCCGTCCAGCGCGTCGAGGCCTGCCGCTTCTCGCGATTGGGCCGCCCCCAACTCACTTGGACGTTGGCGACGCTCTCGGCCTTGGCTTCGCCGGCCAGGTCAAGGCCCTGGAAAGTCTTGAGCTTGACGCCCTTCACGGTGCAGGCGGCGTCGGCGCAGAGGACGTCACCCGGCAGGGTGTTCATCGGCGCGCCGACCAGGCCCGTCCCCTCGACATAGCTCACCTGGGCGTCCGGGTAGCGCGCGCGGATCCCGGCCAGCACGGTCACCGGCTTGGACGGCGTGCCGTTGTAATTGCCGACCAGGGCGTCGAGGCTGTCGGCGTTCGGGCCGATCACCGCGATGCGCCTGGGCGCGGCCTTCAGCGGCAGCAGGCCGTCGTTCTTCAGCAGCACCATCGAGGCCTGCGCCGTCTTCAGCGACAGGGCCCGGTTGGCGGGCGTATCGTTATCGGCCGGCGTGATCCTCGAATAGGCGACATTGGCGGGCGGATCGAAGAGGCCCAGCTTAATGCGGGCCACGAAAAGGCGACGGACGGCCTGGTCGAGCTCGGCCTCGGTCATCAGGCCGCTCTTCACCGCGTCGACGATCGGGCCGATCTCCGAGCTCTTGTTGGCTCCAAACTCGGCGCAGATCAGGTCGGTGCCGGCCTTCAGGCTGACGGCGACGCCCTCGGCCGGAGTCTTGGCGTAGTTGTGCGAGGTCGGCAGGAAGACGTCGGCGATCGCCGCGCAGTCCGAGACCACGTGCCCCTTGAAGCCCCACTTGCCGCGCAGGGTGTCCTTCAGCAGGAAGTCGCTGGCGCAGGCCGGCACGCCGTCGACGGCGTTATAGGCGCACATCACGGCTTCGACCTTGCCGCGCTTCACCAATGCCTCGAAGGCCGGCAGGTAAGTGTCCGCCAGATCATGTTTCGACGGATGGATGTCGTCGTGGTGGCGATCGGCCTCCGGACCGCTGTGCACGGCGAAGTGCTTGGCGGTGGCGGCGGTCTTGTAGTGCTTGGGATCTTCGCCCTGCAGGCCATGAACGAAGGCCACGCCGAACTCGGCGGTCAGGTGCGGGTCCTCGCCCCAGGTCTCCTGGCCTCGGCCCCAGCGCGGATCGCGGAAGATGTTGATGTTGGGCGACCACACGGTCAGGCCGCGATACTGGCCGGAGCTTCCGTCAGCGCCCCGCTTCTCGACATACTTGGCGCGGAACTCGGTGGCGATGGTGTCGGCGACGTCCTGGATCAGCGGGACATCCCAGGTGGCCGCCATGCCGATGGCCTGCGGAAATACGGTGGCCTCGCCGGCGCGGGCCACGCCGTGCAGCCCCTCGCTCCACCAGTTGAAGGCGGGCACGCCAAGGCGCGGCACGCCTGGCGCAGCGTGCTTCAGCTGGCCGGCCTTCTCCTCCAGGGTCATGCGCGAGACGAGATCGGCGGCGCGGGCCTCGGGCGAAAGGCCGACGTCATGGAAGGCGTCGGCGCGCGCCATCGCGACGGCCGGCGCGGTCGCCATGGAAAGCGCCAGAAGGGAGACCACGACGAAGCGACGGCTACGGACGGATACGCTCATCAAACATCGCCTCGGGAAGAATTCAGGTCGCGCAGCAGCTTGCGGTCGGGCCGGTAGACGACGGCGCGCTCGCCGCCGAGGTCGGCGCGGACGCCGTTCATCGGATTGACGAGGCCGTAGCGGCGCTTGTCACGGATTTCGAAACGCCCGACGCCCGGCAGGTCGACGACCTTTCCTTCGAGCAGGGCTTCACGGATCTGGCGGCAGAGAGAGCGGGTCAGCATGTCGCCGACGTCGGTTTGAAAGGCCCGGGCGATGTCGAAGACGGGCTCTTCGGCGGGCCGCTCGTCGCCTGAGGACAGGCCATGCGGCGCAGCGCCCGAGTCGCGCGCAGAGCTGTTCATCGAACCGCCTCCCCTTCCCATGTTGCGGCCTTGGCGACCGTCTCGCCCGGTTAGCCACCGGTGTCATGATTGAAATAAGCATGTCGCAATCGACACGAAAAGAGAAAAAGGTACCGGTAACTTAAATAAATTCGGAGATTTTCTCCGCTTTTCTTCCCGACATTGAACGACGCCTGGCGGGCGCCGATCCGCACAAGAAAACGACCGATGATCCATAATTTTTCGTCGTCCATTGATCGGGCGGACTTTCGCCAGCATCGTCGCGCCAACCGGCGAGACCGGATGTTTGGGGAGACCTCGTGTCGACGGCGGAGCGGCCAGAAGCTCGCAACGACGAGCTGTGGAAAGACCGATCGGCTTATCGGCGCGCCTACGCCCAGGACTGGGGCGACCTGTGCGCCTTCCTGCGCGCGCGGTTCGGGCCGGGCCCGCCCGATCCCGAGGACGTCGCTCAACAGGCCTTCCTCAAGCTCGGGGAACGGCCGTCGGACCGTTCGCTGGAGAGCCCGCGCGCCTTCGTCTTCCGCGTCGCCATCAACCTGACGCTCGACGGCCGTCGGCGTCGCCAGCGCACCGCCCGCCTGCTGGACGCTTCCGCACCGGCGCTGGAACCGGACGATGCGCCCGACATCGAGCGAGCGCTCATCGCGCGCGACGACCTGAAGCTGCTGGAAAAGGTGGTGGCGGGCCTGCCGGACCGGCATCGCCGCTATCTCGCGGCCAACCGGATCGAGGGTCTCAGCTTCGCCGAGATCGGCCGCCGCGAGGGCGTCTCCGAAGCCCTGGTCCGTAAGACCATCGACGAAACCACCGCCGTCTGCCAGCGCGCCCTGGCGCGCGGCGTTATCGACTACAAAGCCGACTACAGGGGCCTGTCGCGTGAACGCAACCGTCGATCCTGACTCGCCGATCGGGCGGGAAGCCCGGGCCTGGGCCCTGGCGGTGTCGGGCGAGCCGTTCCCGCCGGAGCGCTCGGCCGACCTGCGCCGCTGGCTCGACGCCGATCCGGCGCATGCGCGCGCCTATGAAGAAGCCGAGACCGTGCTGCTGGCGCTGAGCGAACTGCAATCGCTGGCGCATCCTCCCGTCGACGCGCCGCGCCGCGCCTTCCTCACGCGCCCCGCCGCCTGGGCTGGCGGGCTGACAGCGCTGGCCGCGTGCCTGGCCATCGCGGTCTTCGCCGCAACGCCGCCCGCCCCGCTGGAGACCGGCGCCCAGGCCCGGCAGGTCGCCCTGAAAGACGGCAGCTCGGCGACCCTGGCGCCGGGCAGCAGGCTGGCCCAGGCGTCGCGCTGGAACGACCGCAGATACGTGCTTGAACGCGGCGAGGCCTTCTTCGCGGTGCGCAAGGCCGACGGTCGTCGCTTCCAGGTCGAGATCGGGCAGACGGAAGTCGAGGTGCTGGGTACGCGCTTCGATGCTCGCACCAGCGCCAGCGGCCAGGTCCGCGTGGCGGTCGAGGAAGGCCGGGTCGCCGTCTATCAGGGCGAGGCGCGCAAGGAGGTCGCCAGACTGGGGGCCGGCGACTACGTGCTTGTCGAGAACGGCCGCGCCCAAGGGGGGCGCCTGCCCGCCCCGACCGAAGCCGCCGCCTGGCGCGCCGGACGCCTGGCCTATGCCGACGCCCCTTTGGGCGACGTGGTCGCCGACCTGGTCGCCCGGGGTCATGCCGGACTACAGGTCACGCCCCGCGCCGCCGCCCTTCGGATCACCGCCAGCTTCCAGCTCGACCAGGCCGACCGGTTCATCGCCAGCCTGCCCGAGATCCTGCCGGTCAACGTTCGCACCTCCGGCGGCCAGCGGACGATCGACGTCCGGCCCGGACCCACCTCCTCGCCGCCGTGATGAACGCCGCTCCCGCGATCGGGGCGATGGCGGCGGGCTGGTTGATGGCCGCCCCCGTCCTGGCGGCGACGCCCGAACGATCCTTCGCCTTCGACCAGCCGGCCCAGCCCCTGGCCACGGCCCTGCTGTCGGTGTCGGCGCGCACCGGCGCGGTGATCGCCGCCCCATCGGCCCTGACCGCCGGCCGCCGTGCGCCCGGTCTGTCGGGATCGATGTCGTTGAACCAGGCCCTCCGGATGCTGCTGGCGGGCTCGGACCTGGATTTCTCGATCTCGTCATCTGGCGTCGTGACCCTGAACCGCCACACCCGGGCCGTCGCGACCGCGCCGCCCTCGCCGCTCCGCTCCTCGACACCCCAAGGCGATGAACCGACCCTGGTCACGCCGATCAGCGTGCTGGCCCGCCCCCTGGCCGAGCCCGCGACCGAACAGGCGCGGGACGCCCCGGCCCAGGTCGACGTCCTGCTGGAGGAACAGCTTCGCGGCGCCGGCGCGCTGGGCCTGGGCGACGCCCTGCGGCAGATGCCGGGCGTGACCGCCGGTCCGGAGGCCGGAGAGGCGCGCCAGATCGCCGTCCGGGGCGTGGGAGGCCGCTTCACGCGCGTACGGGTCAACGGCATGGAAACCCTGGCCACCTTCGGCGCCAGCAACGCCGTCGGCGGCACCAATCGCGGCCGGGCCTTCGACTACAACATCTTCGCCGCCGACCTGTTCAAGCAGGTGCGATTGCAGAAGACCGCCTCGGCCGACGTCGACGAGGGCTCGCTGGGGGCGACGATCGACATGCGCACCCGCTCGCCCCTGGAGCTGCCGCGCCGCCACGCGGTGTTCATCGTCGAGGCCGGCTACCAGGCCCTGTCGCGCGAGGCCCGGCCCCGGGTCTCGGCGGTGCTTTCCCGACGCGACGCCGCGGGCCGGCTGGGCGTCCTGGTCTCGGCCGCCTATTCAGGCCGTTCGGTGGTCGAGGCCGGCGCCAGCGCCGGCCAGTGGGAGACCGGCGTCGCCATCGCGCCCGGTTTCGGGTCCGCCGCCGCACCGCTCGACCTCGCCACCGTCAACGCCGCCCTGCACGCCCGTATTCCCCGGCTGGAGCTGATGGAGATCGACCAGGAGCGCGTGGGCCTGACCGGTTCCCTGGAATGGCGGCCGGACGACGCCACCCGCATCGCGCTGGACACGATCTATGCCGAGCTGCGCTCCAGCCGGCGCGAGAACCTGCTGGAAAGCTTCACCTTCCGCACGCCCGGCGCCTGCGCCGCATCGCCCGATCCGCGCTGCGGCATAAACGCCGTGGCGGTCACGGCGGCCGACATCGCCCTGTTCGGCGGCCGCAAGCCAGTGCTGATCGCCGGCCGGTTCGACAATGTCGATGTGCGCTCCGAGGCCCGCCGCGACGAGCTGAACACCATCTTCCGCCAGACCACCCTGGCGGCGACCCACCGGTTTCGCGAGGGCCTGGAAGGCCGGCTGCTGGCCGGCTTCAGTCGATCGGACTTCAGCAATCCCGTCCAGCAGACGCTCTATCTGGAGCAGTTCGATGTCGACGGTTTCGCGTACGACTTCTCCGACAGAAGCCGTCCGGCGCTGAGCTTCGGCGACGCCGCCCTGGCCACGCCCGACGCCTGGACGATCAGCGAGTTCCGCTCCGATCCCAACTGGGTCGACAACAGCTATCGGTCGCTGGCGCTGGATCTCGAAAACCGCTCGGGTCCGGTGGATTGGCGCGTCGGCCTGCTGGCCAAGACCTATCGCAACGTCGGCTCGGCCCGGATGCGCTCGGACGGCGGGATCGGCAACATCAACGCCGAGCTTCCGGCGAGCCTGCGCACGCTCTCCCTGGCCGACTATGTGCGCCTCGTCGGCCGGGGCGTCGACTTCGGCGTCGTCGGCGCCCCCGCCCAATGGCTGGCGATCGACACCCGCGCGGCGCTCGCGGCGGCCTGCGCGACAAGTGAATGTCCAGGCTTCGAACTGGGCCCCGGCACCGTCGCCGGCCTGAACTACGATGTCACCGAACGCTCCGACGCGGCCTTCCTGCAACTGGCCCTGCCCCGCTCCCCCTCGCGCCGCTTCTGGGGCGAAGCGGGCGTGCGCGTGATCCACACAAGGGTCGACGCGGCCAGCCTCGATGTCGGAGCCGACGCCGTCGCGCGCTGGACCAGCGCCGCCAATGACTACTGGTCCACCCTGCCGTCGCTGAACCTGGCCTGGAGCCTGTCGCCCGACATCATCATGCGGCTGGGCGCGGCAAGGGTGATGGTGCGTCCTGACCTGATCAGCCTGCGGCCCGGTGTCAGCGTCTCGACCACCGGCGCCAAGTCGGCCTCGTCGGGCAATCCGGACCTGCGCCCCACACGCGCCGACGCCTTTGATCTCTCCGTGGACTGGCGACCACGCCAGGGCGTGCAAGTCTCGGCCGCCGTCTATCGCAAGGCCATCGCCACCACCGTGCAGGGCACGAGCACCCGGCCCGCCCCGTTCTCGGCCAACCCGTTCGGACTGCCCGACAGCGTCGCGCTCGAGGCCTGCGGGACAGCGCCGGACTGCTCGCCTGGCCTGCCGATCTGGCAGTTCTCGCGTCCGATCAATTCGGGTCCAGGCAGACTGACGGGCGTGGAAATCTCGTTTCGCGCCCCGCTCGGCGAAAACTGGAGCGTCCAGGGCGCGGCGGCCTACACGCGCACGGTGGTGAGGCTGCTCGACCAGAGCGGGACCTGGGTCGACATGCAGGATGCCCTGGGCGCGCCGCGCGTGGCGGCCAACATCGGCCTCGCCTACCAGCGCCCCAGGCTGGAGGCGCGCGCCGCTCTCAGCCACCGCAGCCGCTATCTCGCCACCATCCCCGCCCCCAACGGCGGCGACGTCGACGGGGTGGATCCGCTGACCACGCTGGACGCCGCCGCCAGGCTCACCCTGTCGCCGCGCTTGGCCCTGACGGCCGAGGCCGCCAACCTGACCGACGCCTATCAGCGCCAGTTCAGCGACCGGACGCTGATCCCGACCTATCGCCACCACACCGGCCGAGAGTTCCGACTGGGCCTGCGCTGGACGATGTAGTCGCCGCGCTGATCGGCGCCGATGACGCCCGCTCAACGATCCGCGGCTCATCAAGAGATGCAGAATTACTCATAAGGCTGCGCAAGTACGACAAGGCGTGCGCAGACAATCTGATTAGCCATCAAATTCAATGCACAAACAATTTCAGACGAAACGCTGAAAGCCGAACCGCAAGCGAACGCAGTTTTTCTGAATACCAGAACACCCAGAGCAGCAGCCGAATACCACTCGGAGGCGACGCAGCGCGCCGCTCTCCTTCTTTGGCGACTTCCCCGCGTTCACCTGGGCCGCCGCTTCGGCGGCGGCCGCTTCTTGGGGAGGTCCTAGTACGGGGCGTTCTCAATCTTGGTCAGCCGTCGCTCGTTCATCACCCGCGCCTTCGCCCTTGGAGGCTTCGCCGCCGGCTACGCGGCCCTCCAGGGCCTGGGTCTGACATCCACGGCCTTCGCGCAGGAAGCGCCCGACCTGCCGCGCGATTTCGGCAAGGGGCGCTCGGTGGTCGTCCTGGGCGCCGGGATCGCCGGCCTGGTCGCCGCCTACGAACTCGAACGCGCCGGCTTTTCCGTCACCGTGGTCGAGGCCCGTGATCGGGTCGGCGGCCGCAACTGGACCATCCGCGGCGGCGACCGCGTCGAGACGCTGGACCGTCCCGACCAGACCGCAGCCTTCTCGCACGGTCTCTATTTCAACGCCGGCCCCGCCCGCCTGCCCAGCCACCACCAGGGCGTCCTGTCCTACGCCAAGGCCCTGAACGTGCCGCTGGAGGTGGAGGTCAATTCCAGCCGCAGCAGCCTGCTGCAATCCGACGCCGCATTCGGCGGCAAGCCGATCCAGCAGCGCCAGGCGATCAACGACCTGCGCGGCGGGCTGTCGGAACTACTGGCCAAGGCCACGCGCGGCGGCGGCCTGGACCAGGAACTCACCGTCCCCGACAAGGAACGGCTGCTGGCCTTCCTCAAGACCTACGGCGACCTCGACTCCGGCGGCGCCTACAGGGGGTCTGAGCGGTCCGGCTATGTCACCGCGCCCGGCGCGGCCGGCCAGAAGGGCGTGGCGCGGCCGCCGCTGGCCCTGCGCGACCTGCTGTCCGACGAAACCCTGCCCTACGCCCTGTTCGAGGAGAACATCCTCATGCAGGCCACCATGCTGGAGCCGACCGGCGGCATGGACGCCATTCCCAAGGCCCTGGCCAAGGCGCTGAAGGGACCGCTGCTGCTCGGCGCCGAGGTCACGGCCTTCCGCCAGAACCAGCACACGGCCGAGGTCGCCATCCGCGACCGCAAAGGCGGCGCCTCGCGCAAGCTGACCGCCGACTACCTGGTCGTCACCGTGCCGCTGCCGATCCTGGCCAAGGTCGCCAACGACCTGCCCGGCGAGGTCCAGGCCGCCATCGCCGGCGCCCGCTACGACAACGCCACCAAGGTGGCCTTCGACTCCCCACGCTTCTGGGAGGCCGAGCAGATCTATGGCGGCCTGTCGTTCGTGGGCGGCGAGACCACGCTCGTCTGGTACCCCAGCGGCGGCTTCCACCAACCGCGCGGCCTGCTGGTCGGCGCCTACACCGTCGGGGCGGCGGCGCGGACCTTCCAGGCGCGAAGCTTCGACGACCAGGTCGCCGTCACCCGCGCCGCGATCGACAAGCTGCACCCCGGCAAGGGCCGCGAGCTTTCGGCTCCGCTGGTGATCGACTGGAACCGCCAGGCCCTCAACCTCGGCCCCTGGATCCACTGGGAAGGCGACGGCAACGACCCTGCCGCCTACGGCCTGCTGAACCAGCCCCAGGGCCGGATCTTCCTGTCCGGCGCCCACCTCTCGCAACTGCCCAGCTGGCAGGAGGGCGGCGTCGCCGCCGCCCGCCGCACGGTCGGCCTGATCGCCCAGCACGTCCGCGCCGACCGCCTCACCCTTTCCCGAACGGAGACCCGTCCATGATCCGCAAGCTCGCCTTCGCTCTTGTTCTGACCGCCGCTTTCGCGGCGGGCTCGGCAAGCGCGGCCGAAATCCGCCGCGCGCCGTCATCCGGCGCGATCGCCATCACCCCGTCCGTGGCTGTCCCGGCCGGGACCGAACTCGTCTTCCTCAGCGGCGCCCTGCCCACCATCGCCGACAAGGCCAAACCCGGCACGACCGAGGAACAGACCCGCTCGGTGCTGTCCAAGCTGGAAGCGGCGCTGAAGGCCGAGGGCCTTGGCCATGGCGACGTGGTCAAGGCCACCGTCTTCCTGGTCGGCGATCCGGCCAAGAGCGGCGAGATCGACTTCGCGGGCCTGAACAAGGCCTGGGCCGAAGCCTTCGGCACGACCGCCCAGCCCAACAAGCCGGCGCGCAGCACGGTGAAGGTGGCGGGTCTGGTCCTGCCCGGCTCGCTGGTCGAGATCGAATTCGTCGCCGCCAAGACCCGCTGACGGGCTGCTAGCGACAACCAACCCGAGCGTGGCGGCCACCCAGTTCGGTCGCCACGCCCGACACCCGCCGTGCGACGGGGCCGCTTCCCAGGCCGATCGCCCATCTCAACAATCTGAACTTTCATCGGGGGATAGGATGAAAACCCAAATTCTGGGCGCGTCGACGCTCGCCTTGACGACGGCCCTGTGGGGCGGGGCCGCGCTCGCCGATCCGGCGCCGGAACCGGCAGCGCCCGATGTCGCCTCGGTCGAGGCGGTGATCGTCACCGGCACCCGCCAGAGCGGCGTCCGCGCGGTCGACAGCGCCGCGCCGGTGCAAGTGATCGGCGACGAGGCCCTGGCGCGCACCGGCCAGTCCGACCTGCGTCTCGCCATCAGCAACCTCGTGCCGTCGTTCACCGCCCAGGCCTTCGGCGGCGACGCGGCCAACTTGACCCTGTCTGCCCGCCTGCGCGGGGTCAGCGCCAACCAGACCTTGGTGCTGATCAACGGCAAGCGCCGCCACGGCACCGCCAACCTCGCCGTGCTGGCCGGGGCATACCAGGGCTCGGCGGCGGCCGATCTCAACTTCATCCCGACCGCCGCGATCGCTCGCATCGAGGTTCTGACCGACGGCGCGGCCGCCCAGTACGGCACCGACGCCATCGCAGGCGTCATCAACATCATCCTCAAGGACGACGACCACGGCGGCAGCGCCTCGGCGACCGGCGGCGCCTATTACGAAAGCGACGGCGAGACCTACAGCCTGTCGGCCAACGCCGGCTTCGCGCCCGCGCCCGGCGCCTATGTCAACGTCACGCTGGAGAACCGCTTCCACGACTTCAGCTTCCGCGGCGCGCCGGACGCGCGGATCGTCGCCCCCGCCGCCGTCGCCGCCAATCCGAGCTGGCCGACCGCCCTGCCCGGCTATCCGTACGTGAACCGCATCGCCGGCGACGCCCGCTACCAGATCACCGCCGGCACGGTCTCGGCCGGCTGGAAGGCCAGCGACCAGCTCGAGGTCTACGGCTTCGGCACCTACGGCGTGAAGAAGGCCACGGCCTACGAGAACTATCGCCTGCCCAACCGCCTGCCGGCGATCTATCCCAAGGGCTTCAGCCCGATGTTGGAAACGCTGGAGACCGACTACGCCCTGACCGGGGGGATCAAGGGCCAGGCGCTTGGCGGCTGGCGTTACGATCTCTCCAGCACCTACGGCCGTGACGACCACGAGGTGCGGGTGCGCAAGTCGGCCAACCTTCAACTCTATGCCGACACCGGCGCCACCCCGACCGAGTTCCACGCCGGCGACTTCATCTCCACCCAATGGACCAACAATCTGGACTTCAGCCGCGAGTTCGAGGTCGGCTGGGCCTCGCCGCTGACGCTGGCCCTGGGCGCCGAGCAGCGCAACGAAAGCTATGAAATCCAGGCCGGCGACGCAGCCGCGCGCTACAAGTCCGGCTCGCAGTCCTATCCGGGCTTCGCGCTCACCGACGCCGGCAAGCACAAGCGCGACAGCTGGGCGGTCTATGCCGACCTCGCCGCCTCGCCGGTCGAGAACCTGAAGCTCGATTTCGCGGTCCGCCACGAGGACTTCAGCGACTTCGGCTCGGCCGACATCGCCAAGCTGACCGGCCGCTACGACTTCACGCCGGCCTTCGCGGTGCGCGGCACGGTCAGCAGCGGCTTCCGCGCGCCGACCCTGGCGGAGCTCTATTACTCAGCCACCAACGTCTCGCCGACCACCGCCTTCGTCCAGCTGCCGCCGGGCTCGGCCGGCGCCAGGCTGCTGGGCCTGGACGGACTGGACCCCGAGAAGTCGACCAATCTCAGCGTCGGGATCGTCGCTACGCCCCTGCCGCGCGTGTCGCTGACCATCGACGCCTACCAGATCAAGATCGAAGACCGCATCGTCGGCAGCGGCGCGCTGTACGGCAAGATTGGCGGCGCCGTGGTCAATGCGGCGATCACCAACGCCATCACCGCCAACGGCAATGTGCTCGACCCCACCGTGGGCACGACGGGCATAAACCTTTTCTCCAACGGCCTTGACACCCGCACGCGCGGCGTCGAGATCCTCGCCACCACCTGGACCGATCTTGGCGACCTCGGAAAGATCGACTGGACCCTGGGCGTCAACGTCAACCAGACCAAGGTCACCCACATCGCCGCCCCGCCCTCGGGCCTGGGCAGCGCCGTGCTCTACGACCGGGCCGCCATCGCTTTCCTCGAACACGCCTCGCCGCGCTACAAGGCCAACCTGACGGCGGTCTACGCCAAGGACCGCTGGACCGTGAGCCTGACCAACACGCTCTACGGCCTCGCCTGGGCCTACACCAACGTCAACGGGACCTACTTCAAGGACCGCATCAAGTCGCACCTGATCACCGACCTGGAACTGACCTATGCGGTCACCGAGGCGGTGAAGACGTCGATCGGGGCCAACAACCTGTTCGACGTCTACCCAGAGAACCTGAACCAAGCGGGCACGGCCGCCTCGATCGCGGCCGGCAATCCGGGCGTGGCGCTCTATCCCAGCTTCTCGCCGTTCGGGATCAATGGCGGCTACTACTATGCCCGCGTGACCTACAGCTTCTGACGGCGCGGGACCTCCGGACCGATCCGGAGGTCCCGTCCTGGTCAGCGATAGCGGTAGAACTTCACCCGCTGGATCTGGAACTGATCGGGCGACAGGCGGATGTGACGTCCCTGGTGGGTCTGATCGCCGTTGAGCAGGCGGCCGGGGACCCAGCGCCCCTGGGCGTCGAACACGCCCTCCTCGGCCTTGTCGATCCCGGCGAGCGGCGGTCCCTTGCCGGCGCCGGCGAAGGTGACGACGATCCCGCGACCGGCGATCAGATACTCCTCGGGACCGGTCTGGATGATCAGCCCGCCTTGGGTCGCGGGCTTCTGCGAGGCCTTGGGCGTCCAGGGATCGATGAAGCCGACCTCGAAGCGATAGTCACCCATCACCTGGCTGACCGGCGCGTCCTGCACGGTCCCGTCCTCCAGCACCCTGGGCTTGAAACCGGCCATGGTCCCTTTGCCCTGGGCGTGCAGCAGCACGGGCGTCAGTTGGCGCAGGACGTCATAGGCGTCAGCGATCGCCTTGTGCTCCTCGGCGTTGACGCTCTCTATGGCGAAAGGCGAGAAGCCCAGCGCATCGAGCTTGCCGAAGGCGTAGAAGGCGTTGGCCGGGGTTTCCGGGGCGCTGGCGTTGTTGGCCTCGGGCACGAACAGCGCGTTGTCGGGCCGCACGAACCGCGCGGCCAGGTCATTGAAGTTCGGGAAGTAGATGTCGGGCGACAGCAGGTCGAGGCTCGGCGCGCCGGCCTTCCAGACGTCGAGCAGATGCGGCAGCGGCCCGCCGCTGGGATACTCGCCTGGCTTCTTGCCTGTGCGGTTCAGGGCTGCGTTGACGTACATCGGCAGTGGATAGGCCGCCTTGCCCGCCGCCGTCACGGCCTCGGTGTAGCGGGCGTAGGACCAGGCGGTGAACACCTCCTGCCCGGCCTCGTCGGCGCCGAAGACAGAAGCCCAGGTTCCCTTGTCCTTGCTTCCGTTGCGCTTCCAGAGATCGCGCAGTTCCGGCTCGATCGCCTCGCCGCCAGCTTTCAACTTCTGGATCAGGGCCGGCGGAACCTGGCCGGCATAGGCCGCATCGGCGGCGGCGCCATGTTCGCGGGCCGAGGGCAGCATGCCGATCTCGTTCTCGACCTGGACCATCAGGACGGTGCTGCGCTCGCCATCGACCTTCTTCAGGTGGGCCAGCAGCGCGGCATAGGCCCTGGCGTCGACGGCGCGGGTGTTGTCGGAGAAGGCCGACAGGATCTCGACCGTCGAACCGTCCTGCGCCCTCACGCGCGGGAACCGCGTCTGGTCGCGCTTCACCCAGGCCGGGACGTAGGTCGACATGCTGTTCTTCCAGGCCCCGAACCACAGCAGAACCAGCTTCATGTCGTGAGCGCGGGCGTCGGCGATAAGGTCGTCGACGCTGGAGAAGTCGTAGACGCCCTCCTTCGGTTCGATCAGCTCCCAGGAGACCGGCGCCAGCACCGTGTTGAGGTTCATCGCCTTCAGGCGCGGCCAGTGCCTGGCCATGTAGGCGCGGCTTGAGGCGCTGGAGTTGCCAAGTTCGCCGCCCAGGATCAGCATCGGCTTGCCGTCGACGACCAGCCGCGCCGAGGCGCCGTGCTTTTCGAGACGCGGGATCTCCGCCGCCGCCACGCTTGCCGTGAGCAGGGCGGCCATCGCGACGCTCGCACCGAGCCAGGCGCCGAAACCTCTCATCGAATAACCTCCCGAGCCCCGCGCCTGCGCGCTTGTTACCGCTAGCATTCGCGGGATCGCAGGCGATTTGTCAAACTGGAAGTCATACCAATTCGACAAATGGTCGGACCAATCAGGCCGGTACGCGTCTGCCCGCGCGGGCGGCGGCGCCCAGAAGGCCGGCCTTTTCGAGATAGAGGTCGTGCGGCGGCATGCCCGCCACCCGCTCGTTGATCGCCGCCCGGATGCGGCCCATGCGCGAACGCAGTTCCTCCGACGAGATGGCGTCAGCGACGGCGTGGTGGCCGTCGGGCACAAGTCCCTGCCCCACCAGGATGGCGAACCAGTTGGTCTCCTTGAAGAGCTCCTTCTGGTCGATCAGCACCTCGCCGCGCGCGCGGAACACCTCCAGCCGCTGGGCCAGGCTGTCGGGCGGAACCATGTCGCGGCACCAGCGCCAGAACGGCGTGTCGTCGCGCTCGCCGACCTTGTAGTGGGCGATGATGAAGTCGCGGACCTGCTCGTATTCCAGCGCCATCTCGCGATTGAACTTGTCGACCACGAAGGGATCGAAGCCCGTTTTCGGAAAGAGGGTCAGCAGCTTGGCGATGGCGGCCTGGATCAGGTGGATGCTGGTCGACTCCAGCGGCTCCAGGAAGCCGCTCGACAGGCCGATGGCCAGCACGTTGCCGATCCAGCTCTTGCGACGACGACCGGCGGTGAACTTCAGGATCTTGGCGTCGGCCAGGGCAGCGCCGTCCAGCCGCTCGCCCAGCAGGCGCACGGCCTCGTCCTCGCCGATGAAGGCGTCGCAGAACACGTAGCCGTTGCCACTGCGATGCTGCAGCGGGATGCGCCATTGCCAGCCGGCCTCGCGCGCCGTGGCCCGCGTGTAGGGCGTCAGTTCGCCGGCCCGTTCGCAGGGCACGGCGGCGGCGCGGTTGCAGGGCAGCCAGCGGCTCCAGTCGTCGTAGCCCGCCCCCATCGTCTCCTCGATGAGCAGGCCGCGGAAGCCCGAGCAGTCGACGAAGAAGTCGCCGCCGATCGTCCGGCCGTCGTCCAGCACCAGCCGCGAGACCTGGCCGCTTTCGCCGTCCCGCTCGACGCCGGCGATCTTGCCCTCGACACGGACCACGCCCCTGGCCTCGGCATAGCGGCGCAGGAAGGCCGCATAGAGCGCCGCGTCGAACTGGAAGGCGTAGTTGATCTTGGGCAGGTTCGGCGCCGGCGGCGTGCGCATGAACCGCCCGGTCGCCGCCGCCAGGGTCTCGGCGTTGAAGCCGTCGTGGTTGCGGTCGCCGCTCTCGCGCGCCCAGCGCAGCCAGAAGTGCTGGAAGCCGACGCCGTCCATGTCCGCGCCGTAGAGGCCGAACGGATGGAAATAGCTGTGCCCCAGCCGCCGCCAGTCGACGAATTCGATGCCCAGCTTGAAGGTGGCGTTGGTCTCGCGGATGAAGACGTCCTCATCCAGGCCCAGCACCTTGTTGAACAGCAGGATCATCGGGATGGTGGCCTCGCCCACCCCCACGGTTCCGATCTGCTCGGACTCGACCAGGGTGATCGAATAGCGGCGCGTCCCGACCGTCTGGGCCAGCGCCGCGGCGGTCATCCAGCCGGCCGTGCCGCCGCCTACGACGACGATGTCGCGGATCGCCTCGCTCACGTGAACCGCAGGGGCGCGGGAGCCTGCGCGGCGGGCCGCTGGGCCATTGCCGCCAGCCTGGCCTCCAGCGGACGCATCCGGCCGACATCGGCGGCGATGCGGCCCAGGATCTTCTGGAAGATCTGGATCTGCTCGGCCTCGCTGACGCCCTCGGCCAACGGATCATGCGCCTGCGGAATGACGCCGTGACCGATCAGGCAGGCCGCCCAGTTGGCGGGCTGGAAGGCCTCGTCCTCGCGGGTCGGCACGACGCCGCGAGCGCCGAACAGTCGCAGCTTGTAGGCCAGGTCGGCCGGCGGTTCGACGCGTCGGGCGGCTTCCCACGGCAAGCCGCTTCGGCGGTTCAGGTGATAGTGCATGGCCTGGAAATCCCGCAGGCTCCGGCCATGCGCCGCCATAGCCGCACCGTAGGCCCTAGCTTCGGGGCCGCTATCGATGTCGGCCGGAAACAGCGTCACCAGATGCGACAGACCCGCCTGCAAGGCGTGCATCGGCGCGGCGTCGGAGGGGTCCAGCGCGATCGCCGCGGCGCCCAGCGCCACGCAGTTGCCGATCCAGGGCCGCGTCTGCATGCCCGGCTTCAGGACCATCGCCTCGCCCTGCCGCCAGCCCAGGGGCGAGACGCCCTCGGCCCGACGGACCATGCCTTGCGCGTCGGCGACCTGGGAGTCGTAGACCGCAAGGCCCGCCGTATGGTCCTGCAACGGATAGAGCCCCACCCAACCGCCGTCGACGGCCTCGATGTGAGCGTAGGCCGGCAAGGTGTTCAGGCGTTGCCCGGCCATCGGCAGAACCCGGTCGAACGGCAGCCAGGCGCTCCAGGCCTCGAAGCCCGCGCCCGGCATCTGGCCGATCAAAGCGCCGTCGCCGACATCGACGAACAGGTCGCCGGCCACCACCGCGCCGCCTTCCAGGCGCAGCGCTTCGATGCGCTCGCCCTCGCGCTCGACCTCAGTCACGGCGCCCTGCTCGACGCTCACGCCGTCCGTCAGCGCCCGCTGCCGCAACAGCGCGGCATAGGCCATCGCGTCGACATGCAGGCCGACGCCCGGCGAGGACAGCCGGCCGGGATCGTCGCCCTCGACGATCCGCCCCTGTTTGGCGGCGGCCGCGCCCAGCGAGAAGTCCTCCAGCCCGGTCTTCAGCCCGCGCCGACGCGCCAGCACCCAGTGGTGGACGAAGTCGACATAATCGACGGCATGCCCGTGGGTGTCGTAGGGGTGCAGGAAGGCCGAGCCGTCGCCCGCAAAGCCGGCGAACCGCTGGCCCAGGGATGGAACGGCGCCGCAACGGCGCGCCAGTTCGACATCCGACAGGCCCAGCAGCTGATGCAGGTTGCCGACGGCCGGGAGGCCCGCGTGAGAAAGACCCGGCGTCGGCGGCGCGGTCTCGACGGCGCGCACCACCAGGCCGCCGGCCCCGAAGGCCTTGCGCAGGGCCAGGGCCGTCAGCCACAGCGGCGCGCCGGCGCCGACCACCACGACGGTTCGCACGGGCCGGCTCATGCCACGGCCTCCGCGATCGGACGAGGAATTGCGCAATGGCTGGCGACGAAGTCGGCGTGCGTCGGCATGGACGGAACCCGCCGGGTAATCGCCGAGCGCTGGCGCTCCATCTCGGCCAGGGCTTGCGACAGCGGCACATTGTCGACCATCCGGTCATATCCGCCCGGCAAGACGCCCTGCCCCAGCAGCACCGAGATCCAGCTCGGCAGGGCGAACAGGCCGTCATGGTAGTTGGGCGCCACGCCGCGATGCCGGAACAGCTCCAGCTTGTGCTTGAGGCTCTCTGGAATTTCCATCTCGCGGCAATGCTTCCAGAGCGCGCCGTCGGTGCGGGTGTTGGCGTGATAATGCAGGATCAGGAAGTCGCGCACCCGGTCGTATTCCATGTCGACCCGGCGGTTGAACTCTTCGACCAGGGCCGGCTCGACCCGCTTGCCCGGAAACAGCTTGAGCAGGTTCATGACCGCGATCTGGACCAGGTAGATGCTGGTCGACTCCAGCGGCTCCAGGAAGCCGCTGGCCAGGCCCGCGGCCATGACGTTGCGCGTCCAGGAAGCCGTCCGCCGACCGGCCTTGAAGCGGATCTGGCGCGGTTCGGCCAGGGCTTCGCCGTCGAGATTGGCCATCAGGGTGGCGGCCGCCTCGTCGTCGCTGATGTAGCGGCTCGAATAGACGTAGCCGTTGCCGGTGCGGTGCTGCAGCGGGATGCGCCACTGCCAGCCGGCCTCGCGGGCGGTCGAGCGGGTGAAGGGCGTGAAGCGGTCGGCGCGGGCGCAGGGCACGGCCCAGGCCCGGTCGCAGGGCAGCCAGTCGGTCCATTCCTCGAACGGGCTATTGAGGGTCTGGCCGATCAGCAGGCCGCGGAAGCCCGTGCAGTCGACGAAGAAGTCGCCCCTGATCACCTCGCCGGAGGCCAGGGTGATCGAGGCCACGTCGCCGGACAGCGGATCGCGCGTGACGTCGACGACCTTGCCCTCGGTGCGCTTGAGGCCCCGCCCCTCGGCCACCTTGCGCAGGTACTTCGCATAGAGGCTGGCGTCGAAGTGATAGGCGTAGCTGTAGGTGGAATCGATCTTGTCGGGATCGGGATTGGGGAACTCGAAGCGATCGTCCCGCGCCGCGGCGATGGCGTAGGAGAACTGCTCGATGTCGAAGTCGTGGCCCGCCAGCCGGGCCCGATTCCAGTGATGGTGAAAGCCCGCGCCGCCGATGGCCGCGCCATGCACCCCGAACGGATGGTGGTAGGACGAGCCCTTGAAGCCCCAGTCGAGGAACTCGATGCCGAGTTTGAACGTGCCGTTCGTCTCGCGCATCATCTCGACCTCGTCGATGCCGACGAAGCGGTTGTAGTCGCGCATGGCCGGGATCGTGGCCTCGCCGACGCCGACGGTGGCGATCTCGTCGGACTCCACCAGCCGCACCCGCGCCTGATGCGGGCGCAGGCCGCTGACCAAGGCCGTGCCCACCATCCAGCCGGCCGTTCCCCCGCCGACGATGACGATATCCAGGGGCGCGCTTGTTTCCATGCCGCCGTTCCCACCCATTTTCGGGCGCCGATCGAGCGGGCCCGTCTTCTTGTGACGAAGGGGCGGACCGATGGCCCGCCCCTTCTCCAGATCGATCAATACTTGAAGCGGAACGTCAACAGGTAACGCTTGTCGGTGCGGTTCCAGGCGTTGTCCTTCAGGAGGCCGCCGGCCGACGCGTCGTTGACCTGCTGCTTGAGCACGGACTCGGTGTTCAGCAGGTTGCTGCCTTGCAGGCTGATCTCGAGGTTGTCGCTGGCCCGATACCGGATCGAGGCGTCGAGATAGCCCGCGTCGTCCTGCCAGATCGGGAAGGCCAGGCAGCAGTCCATGGCGGTCAGCAGGTACTTCGAGCGCCAGTTGTAGGCCGCCCGCACCGCCCAGCGACCTTTCTCGTACATGCCCACGAGGTTGTAGGCGTACTTCGAGAGGCCTTCGAGCGAGTCCACCTGCACCGCCCCGTCGGCCTGGCTGAGGCCGCCGCCGCTGGTGTTGGAGCCGCCGCCGCCCGAGGCGTTGCTCAGATTGCTGTTCGTGATCCCCTTGTTCTCGACATAGGTGAAGTTGGCCTGGATCCCGAGGCCGTCGAACGGCGCGGGCAGGAAGTCGAAGTAGCGCTGGTAGGCTGCTTCGGCGCCGCGGATCTTGGCCCCGTCGCCATTGACCGGACCACGCGTCAGCACCGTGCGGGTGACGCCGTTGACCGTGACGTCCTGGTTGAAGCCGCCGTACTGGATGTAGTCGTTGAACTTCTTGTAGAAAACCGCCAGCGAGAACGACCCCACCTCGGCGAAGTAGTGCTCGAGGCTGATGTCGATCTGGTCGGCCGTCATCGGCTTCAGGTACGGATTGTAGGAATCCGCCGTGTAGCGAAGGTTGGCCCCGGTGATGTTGCCCGCGCTGTCCTTGACCCACAGGGGATCATTGACGTTGTTCATGTCCGGCCCAGCCATGTTCACCTGAACATAGTTCTTCAGGTAGCCGATGTCGGGGCGCGACATGGCGCGCGACGCCGCCAGGCGCAGCTGCCACTCGTCATTGAGGTCGATCTTCAGGTTGAAGCTCGGCAGCACGTTGTGGTGCTTCTGGCGCACGGTGCTGGCCGAGGCCAGCCCATCGGTGAACGCCTTGTCGTCGGCCGAGAGGTAGCACCACAGGCTCTGCGGCACGTAGGCGCCGGCGATCGGCAGACCGTCCGGCCCCATCGGACGACCGCGCGGCTGACAGACCCGAGGATCGGTCTTGCCGAAGTCGGCGTGGACCAGCGAGCCGCTGCTTTCGTTTTGCGTCTCGACATAGCGCAGGCCGATGTTGCCGCTGATCCCGAAGCCGCCGATCGTGTGGTCGCGCCCGCCGAACTTCAGCATGAAATAGGCGGCGTTGGTCTTCTCCGAGACGTCGGTGATTTCCTGCGGCAGGAAGCAGTTGGTCTCGCCGGCGCGATAGCAGACCGCCTCCCAGCGCGAGGAGCCGACGCCTGTGTTGGAATAGCCGAAGGCCTTCTGGAACTTCTCCAGGTCCTTGACGAAGTCCATGCTGGCGAAGGTCAGCATGCCGGTCTTCAGCACGTCGCCGCCGAAGATGTCGTTGAACGAGCGCACGTCCGGCAGGTTGCGGTCCCAGCCGCTGAAGGTGGTCGTGGGATTGCCGGCGGCGCAGTCGCCGTTGACGTTGGCGGCCGGCGCGGTGCGGTCGACGTTGTACCAGAGATAGTCGGTGCTGTTGACGCCGCCGCCGCCCTGGTCGCAGCCCCAGGCGTTGGCGATGCCGCCCCAGTTATAGACGCTCCAGCGCACCGTCTGCTCGCGGTCGGCATGGCGCGCGCCGACCTTCAGCGAATCCAGCCAGCCATCGCCCAGGTCGTACTGCACGTCGATCCGCGCGGCGAACTGGTCGCCTTCGCTGCGTTCCAGGTGGTTGTTGACGTTGTTGAAGCGCCAGGCGTTGGGGTTGGCGAGGCCGCCCGGGGCGTAGTTGATGTTGGTGCCCGGCAGCACCGTCATGATCGGGTGGTCGCCGGTCGCGTCGATATTGAGGTTGGCGTAGGACACCAGGCCGACGTCGGCGTCGTAGTTCGACAGCTTGGCCTTCACCTTCTGGACGTCGAAGTTGAAGCGCAGGCGGTCGGTCGGATCCCACTTCAGATTGAAGCCCAGGTCCTGGGTGGTCTGCTTGTTGTAGTTGTAGCGGGTGGTCGCCGACAGCTCGCCGCCGCGCTGCTCGGGCGCGCAGTCGGTCCGGCCCGTCCAGCCGTAGCAGGGCTCGATGACCGGCTGGCCCGTCGAGGTCTGGCCGATCAGGTAGCCGGCCCAGTCGTTGTTGGCCGAGGTGGTGTTGCCGACCCAGCCGAGCGGCGAGGTCATGATCCCGCTCTCGAAGTTCCCCTCGTCGTCGAACTTGAAGGTCGTGCCCGGCGCCGGCAGCACATAGGTATTGGCGTCGGCGTTGGTGATCTGGAAGTGCGGACCGCGGTTGTAGAGGCTGAAGGCGCTGCCCTGCACCGAGCGCTCGTGCCAGATGTTCTCGTAGCTCGACTTGTTGAACTGCACCGTGGCCAGGAACTTCTGGTCGTTGTCGCGCCACTGGCCGGCGGCGGCGACACCGTTGCGGGTGCGGTCGAACTCGGTGTGGGCCAGGCGGTACCAGGCCGGGATGTACTTGGTCCCGCCGCCGAACATGGTCACATCCTTGAAGATGCCCATGCGGCCGAACTGCGAGCTTTCCGAGATGGTGTTCAGCTCCGAATGGGCGCCGTTCACCATCAGGCCGAACTCGCCGATCTCGGTCGCCCAACGGTTGGCGTAGATCGCCGAGACTTCGGGCGTCACCTGTTCGGACAGGTTGCCGTAGTTCAGCGAGGTGGTGATGCCGATCACCCTGCCAGCGCTGTCGAACGGCAGGCGGGTCTTCAGGTCGACCGTGCCGGCGATGCCGCCCTCGATCAGTTCGGCGGTCTGGTTCTTGTAGGTGTCGACCCCGCCCATCAGCTCGGGCGAGACGTCGCCCCACGACAGGCCGCGCGAGGAGTTGGCGCTGAAGGTGTCGCGACCGTTGAACTCCGAGCGCACCTGCGACAGGCCGCGAACGATGACGCCCGAGGGCTCGGCCGAGAAGTGGGTGGTGTCGCTGGTCGAGGCGTAGCGGTTGACGGTGACGCCCGGCACGCGCTGCAGGGCCTCGGCGACCGACTTGTCGGGGAACGAACCGATGTCGCTGGCGGTGATGGAGTCGACGATCGTGTCGGCGCTGCGCTTGATCTGCTGGGCCGACTTCAGCGCCGCGCGCTGGCCGGTGACGATCACCGCCTCCACCTGATTGTCGGCGATCACGTCCGACGGCGAGGCCTGCGAGGCGGCCGGAGCGGTCGACACCGTCTCCTGCGCCAGAGCCGGCGCCGCGGTCAGCAGGGCCGCGACCGAAGCGCAGCCCATCCATCCGGCCATGCGGATTCGCGTGGTTCTCATAGTCGTCCCCTCCCAAGGCCGCGCTCGCTCACGCAGCCCTTCAAGTGTCCGGAGCTTGCGCCCGGAGATGAGCGGTCGTGCCGCCGTTTGTGCGGGAAGGCTTGGCCAAGCGTCCTGGCGTCGCGCTTCCTCCCGTCGCGCCCGTCTCGACGCGGGCGCTTGATGTTTCATAACCGTAGCAAACGCCGGTACGCCAGCATTTTATAAAAATATTTTGTTTAATCTTTGAGCCTTGCCAACCGCTGTTGCCTGACGGACACAATCACCCTCCAGTACGCCCCGTTCGAAGGGTGACGACCTTCGAGGGGAGGCAGGCCGGTGAAGGCAATCTTCGAATCCAGGGCGACCTCGCCAGAGGCGCTGGGCGCCCTGACGACCACCGCCGAGCCGGTGGTGATCCGTGGTCTCGTATCCCATTGGCCGGTGGTCGCGGCGGGCCGCGCCGGCCATGAGTCGCTGTTCGACTACCTGTCGCGGTTCGACGCCGGCCAGTCGGTGGCCACCGTCTTCGCTCCAGCCGAGGCCGGAGGGCGGTTCTTCTACGCCGACGACCTGGCGAACATGAACTTTCGGGGCGGACGGGCCCGGCTGCGGAAGACCTTCGATTTCCTGGCGCAGCACGCCGACGACGCCGAGCAGACGGCGCTGGCCGCCCAGTCCGTGCCGGCCTGGAACGCCCTGCCCGGCTTCGCCGAGGAAAACCCCCTGCCCCTGCTCGGCCCCGAGGTCGAGCCGCGCGCCTGGATCGGCAATCGCGTCATCGTCGCCGCCCATCACGACCCGTTCGAGAACATCGCCTGCGTGGTCGCCGGCCGCCGCCGCTTCACCCTGTTCCCGCCCGACCAGGTGGAGAACCTCTACATGGGCCCGTTCGAGCGCACGCCGGCCGGGGCGACCATAAGCCTGGTCTCGCTGGAGGATCCCGACCTCGAGACCTTCCCCCGTTTCGCCCAGGCCCTGGAGGTCGCCCAGACCGCGGAACTGGAGCCGGGCGACGCGATCTATGTGCCGTACCTGTGGTGGCACCACGTCCGCTCGCTGGAGACGGTCAACATGCTGGTGAACTACTGGTGGACCCCGCCCAACCAGGGACGCGGCCTGGCCCGCGACGCCTTCATGCACGCCATGCTGACCCTGCGCGCCCTGCCCCCGGCCCACCGCCAGGCCTGGAAGGCGATGTTCGACCACTACGTCTTCCGCACCGAAGGCGACGCCAACGAGCATCTGCCTGCGCAGGCGCGAGGAATCCTGGGCGATCTGGACGAAGGCGCGGCCCGGGAACTGCTGACCATCCTGTCGCGCGTGCTGGCCGAGTCCGCGGCCGCCAAGCGCAGCTAGCGGCAGCCGGTGAAGACACGCGAGCGCCGGCTGGTCTCGCGCACCCCGCCCGCCCCATCGAAGAAGCGCCTGCCCCACGGCGTCAGCCGCCGTCCGTCTAAGCGCTCGACGAGATCGAGGTCGGCGACCTCGGGCGCGTTGCCCGACCACGACCAGCCCAGATAGCCCACGCCCATGGCGCCGGAGAGACGGAAGATCGCCTCCTCGTCGACCGGCTGGCCGCGATGGTCGGGCCCGAACTCGCCGACGATCAGCGGCAGGCGCGCGGCCTCGAAGGCGCGCAGGTAACCCTCGACGGCCTTCTCCTCGCCGTAGGCCTCGTACATGTGGACGTCGAAGACGAGGTTATGCTGCGGATCGGCGGCGAACAGTTCCGCGGCCCGATCCCGCATGGTTCCAGAGCTGTCCTGGCCGTAGTCGTGGGCGTCGATCACCAGGCTGTGGCGCAGGCCCAGGGCGCGCAGGGCGACGATGGCCGTGCGATGAGCCTCCAGCCACTGCTGCGGCGAGGTCGTCCCCGCCGTGGGCTCGTTGCCGATGTTGACGAGGACATAGTCCTCCTGGCCGCGCAGGACCGGAGCGAGCCGCGTCCAGTAGGCCAGCGCTGCGCCGATGTGCGCCGCCTTCGGTTCGAGACCGTAGCCGGTGGTGTCGTGCACCTCGAGGATCACCACCTGCCCGGCGCGGCGAGCCTGGGCGATGATCCTGCGCACCGCGCGCGGCGAAGTGCGCCGCCAGCGTGTTCCGTCGCTCAGAACGACGCGAACCGTGTTGGACCCCAGCTCCGCCGTTTCGCGGATTGCCTTGCCCGTGGCGCGCGGCTTCCAGGCGTGAGGCAGGTTGACCCCGCGCATGACGAAGACATCGCCGCAGGCGTCGATCAGGCGGCCGTCATGCACCGAGAAGCCGGCGAAGGCGGGCGTGGCGAGCAAGGCGAACGCCAGCCCAAGGCTTCCGGCCCATGTCCGCACGGCGTACGCCCCCATCACTGCCTCCCTGCGCAGGGAAGCGACCCTGGCGATGGCGTTCGCCGCGCGCAAGGCATAAAAGAAAGCAATTTTCTTTATTTCGCGCGACACCGCACCGGTCGCCGACCTTTCGCGCGCCACGCCGCAGGTGCTAAGCCAGAGCACAGATGAGCCAGTCGCCCAAAAGCCCCGCCCGCAAGACCTCGCAAGCCGGTCCGAGCCTGTCCGGCACGAATCTGGAGCGGGCCGGCGACTACAACCAGCGGGTCACCCTCCAGTCGATCCGTATCGGCGGCGCCAAGACCAAGCCCGAGATCGCGGCCCTGACCGGCCTGACCGTGCCGGCCATCACCAACATCACCAAGCGCCTGCTGGACGACGGCCTGATCGTCGAGGCCGGCAAGCTGCACGGCGGTCGCGGCCAGCCGGCCATGACCCTGGCGGTTAATCCCGACGGCTGCTTCTCGATCGGCCTCAACATCGACCGCGACCACGTCACCATCCTGCTGCTCGACTTCGCCGGCCAGGTGCGGGCGCGCTCGACCTGGGAAGTGGCCTTCGCCGGCCCCGACGCGGTGGCCGAGTTCTTCGAGACCAACTGGAAGGCCTTCCTCAAGACCAAGGGCGTCGAGGCCGACCGGATCATCGGCGTGGGCGTGGCCATGCCCGACGACATGGCCCGGGTCGACCTGCCCCATCGCCCGACCGAGTACGGAGCCTGGAACACCGCCGATGTGCGCGAACTGCTGTCGCGCCGCCACGACCTGCCGGTGACCGTCGAGAACGACGCCGCCGCCGCGGCGCTGGGCGAGCTGCACTTCGGCCATGGCATGAACGCGCCCAGCTTCTTCTACGTGCTGGTCACCTCGGGCCTGGGCGGCGGCCTGGTGGTCGAGGGCGAATATTTCCGCGGCGCCCAGGGCCGCAGCGGCGAGCTGGGCTTCCTGCCGGTGACCTCTCCGCGCATCGATGTGGCCACCCTGCAGGAGGCCGTCTCGCTGTCGGCCCTGGCCCAGTTCCTCGAGAACAACGGCTTTTCCATCGCCGCGCCCGGCGACCTGGAAACGCTGCCCCAGAAGGGACTGGAGGCCGTCGAGGCCTGGATCGACCTGGCCGCCGACCTGCTGGTCGGACCGATGGTGGCGGTCAGCTGCCTGATCAATCCGCAGGCCGTCTACATCGGCGGCCGCCTGCCCGAGAGCCTGGTCGACCGTCTGGCGGCCGCCCTCGAAACCAAGCTCGCCGGCGTGCCCGGCGTGCCCGCCCTCGCCCCGGTTCAGCGCGCGGCCCTGGCCGCCGACGCGCCGGCCATGGGCGCGGCCATCCTGCCGATCATCGAACGCCTGCTGCCTTCGCGGGCGGCCCTGCAGAAGACCTGAAGACCATGACTGTCGAGATCGACGACCGCCTCGCCGCCGCCGCCTTCCGCCGCCTGGTCGAGCACCTGCGCATGCGCACCGACGCCCAGAACGTCGACCTGATGGGCCTGGCCGGCTTCTGCCGCAACTGCCTGGCCGACTGGGTCGAGGAGGCCTCGGACGGCGCGCTCGACAAGAACGCGGCCCGCGAGGCGATCTACGGCATGCCCCAGTCCGAGTGGAAGGTCCGTCACCAGGCGCCGGCCTCCCCCGAGCAGCTTGCGCGGATGGAGGCCAGCGTGGCGCTGAACAAGCAGCTGCGGGGCGAGCGCGACTAGCGCACCGCCTCGGTGCGCGGCGTCACGTTCCAACCGCGCAGGGCGACCTTCGCGCCCTTCCCGGCCCCGGTCGGGTAGCGGACCTCCACCGTCCGCGTCTCGCCCGGCAGCAGCGAGACGTAATTGTCCGAATAGTAGGCCGGCAGGATGCGGTCTCCCTTGGCGTCGACCAGCGTCAGCTTTGCGTTCAGGGCGGGTGCGGCGCCCGTATTGACCAGGGTGACGGCGACCACGGCCTCGCCCTTGTCGACCTTTCCGGACCTGGCCGACAGCGTCACGGGCTGGGCCGCCATCCGCGACAGCCGTCGCTCGCCGGCGTCGTCGGCCCCGACCCAGTAGAGGTTTCGCGACAGCACCGCGCCGCTCGCGGCGGCAAGGTCGAGGCGGACTACGGCCGCCTCCCCGCTCTTGAGGCCAAGGTCGAGCGTGCGGCCGGGCGCGACGGCGTTGGCGGCGGCGTCCACCGTGTCGGTCTGGTCGGACAGCACCTTGCCCGAAAGGTCGAGCACCCGCGTCCGCAGCCTGGCGCCGGCGATCGGCGCGGTCGTGTTGTTGACCACCGCCAGGGCGTGGTCGGCCAGGCTCATCTGCGCGTGGACGGGCTCGGCGGCGGCCTTGGTTCCGTAGAAGGCGCCGTGGGTGTCGTAGTCGTGGCTGAGGATCTGCCACATGGTCGAGGGCCAGGCCGGCTGGGTCATCCAGAGCAGGCGGCCCGACGACCTGGTCCAGAGCTCCTGGTTCATGCCCTCGAAGATCGCCCGGTGCGTCTCGTAGTTCATCAGCTGGGCCTTGCGCTCGAAGTCTTCGAGGCTGGTGGGCGCGCCCAGCTTGGCAGCCATGGCGTCGGTGAAGGTCTTGGTCGCGCCGTTACCGGTGGGATGCCAGTCGTGATAGGCCCACGTGTCGCTGATCGGCCAGCGATCGGGCGCCGGCACGGCGGCCGAGAACGCCTCCAGCGTCGGGAACGACGGCGTGCCGACCTCCACCGAGAAGCCCTTGGCGTGCTCGGTGAAATAGGTCTCCGGCTCACGGTAGTTGTATGGTCCGCTGTTCTGCAGGTTCACCCGGTTGGAGCTGCCGGTGTACCAGCGCGTGCCGTCCAGGTCGTGGACCAGCGCCTCCAGGCCCTCGTTGAGGATCGGATGCGGCACGCCCTCGTTGCGCCCGAACCACAGCACGATCGAGGGGTGGTTGCGGTAGCGCTTGATGACGTCGGCGGCGTTGTCCAGGAACAGCGGCACGTCCTGGGGCTCAAGCTGGTAGTCCTGGGTCGAGGCCCAGAAGTCGTTGAGCACCAGCAGGCCGTACTCGTCGGCCAGGTCGTAGAACGGCTCCTCGGTATTCTGGCCCACCCAGTTGCGGATGGTGTTGAGCCCCGCCTCCTTGTGCAGGCGGAAATAAGGTTCCAGCCGCTCGCGCTCGATGCGCTTGCGCCAGTCGTCCGTACCCCAGTTGCCGCCGCGCGCGGCGATCTTCACGCCGTTGACCTTCAACACCAGATGCGGCGAGAGGCCCGTCTCGGGTACGTCGCGCACCGCCGGCGAGGTCTCGCCCTGCGCCGTCAACGAGGTCGCCCAGCCGTCCACCACCTTGCGGATGCCCTCGTGGCTGCCGTCGGTGACGTCCTGGCCAAGCTGCCGGGCCTTGCTGAAATCGACCTCGACCCGGCGCAGATGGCCAGTCGGGTTCATCAGGGAAAGCTCGTAGGTCACCTGGCGGATGCCGAACCGCAGGCGCTTCTCGTCCGAGACCTGGCCGTCGACCGAGGCGGTCAGGGTCAGGTCGTGCAAGGCCTGCTCGCCATAGCCGTTGGGCCACCAGAGCCTGGGGGTGGCCACGGCCAACTTCGGAAACTCTGCGGGCGTCAGGCGCACGGTCGAGGCGCCGGGCTGGACGGTGACCGTCTTGCTGACCCGGACGCCGTCGAACGCGGCCGTCACCGTCGCCTGGACCGGACGGTCCGACAGGTTCTCGACCGGGGCCAGAATCTCGATCTCGGCCAGGCTGTTGTCGGGCTTGCCGGCCATTGGGGGGAGCGTCGTGACCACCTGCGGGTCGCCCAGGCGTGCATCGCCCGAGGCTTCCAGCACCACGTCCTGCCAGAGGCCGGTGTTGCGGTCGCGGACGCTGGGGATCCAGTCCCAGCCCTCGCTGGCGACGAAGGTCGGACCGTCCAGGGCCATCATGCCGCCGTTCTCGCCGACCCCGGCGGTCAGCGACTCCTCGTGCGCCAGCCCGGGATGCGGCGGCGGCGAGACCTTCACGGCCAGCACGTTGCCGGTCGGCTTCAGCTTGCCCGCCACATCGAAGCGGCCCCGCACGAAGGCGCCCCTCATGTCGCCCAGCTTTTCGCCGTTCAGCCACACCTCGGCCGCGTAGTTCACGCCCTTGAAGGTCAGGCGCGGACGCTTGCCCGCGACGGCGGCCGGCGCATCGAAGATCGTACGGTACCAGTAGGCCTGCCTGTTCAGGCTCTCGGGAATGGCGGTGTTGTTGAGGCCGTAATCGGGGTCTGGATAGACGCCGCGATCGACCAGGGTGGTCAGCACCGTGCCGGGGACGGTGGCGGCGTACCAGCCCTTGGCGTCGAAACCCTGAGACGACACGCCCGCGCCGCCCTCGGCCACCTTGGGAGCTTCGACCAGGCTCCAGCGCTTCAGCGTCCAGGCGCCGGGGCCGGCCTCGACCAGGGCCGGACCCGCATAGGCGGGCTTGGCGACCGGAGCCGATATCGCCCCCTTGCCCTGCGGGCGCGTCCACGCCTCCTGCGGCGTCACCTGGCCGGCCTGCTGGCGCACCTGCACCGGCCAGTTCGGGCTGCCAGTCTCGAACACGGTCAGCGGATCGGGCTTGTGCGCTGCGAGCGCTCGGACCTCAGCGTCGGAGAGCGCGCGAGCCTCGGCGCGGAAGCCGGCCACCTGTCCGGCGAACGGCGCGAACCCTGCGGCCTTGCGCGGTCCCAGCGCGACC
Organism: Caulobacter radicis; assembly: GCF_003094615.1. Taxonomy (GTDB): domain Bacteria; phylum Pseudomonadota; class Alphaproteobacteria; order Caulobacterales; family Caulobacteraceae; genus Caulobacter; species Caulobacter radicis. The sequence goes on from NZ_QDKO01000036.1 coordinate 67,159, forward strand.
ATGGCCGGAGTCGCGGCGGCGGGCGCGGCGCCCTGGGCCTGCGCCTTGCCGTCGACATAGAGCGTGACCTTGGCGCCGTCCGAAACGGCGGCGACGAAACGCCAGTCGCCGGGCCGAGGCGCATCGCCCCCCTTGATCTGGGTTCCCGAGGTCACGACGGCGAAACCGTCGGGCGCCACCGCCAGGAAGCGTCCGCTGGCGACGTCGCCGATCCCGGCCGCCAGCGCTTGACTGGCTTGCGCCTCGGAGGTCCTGATCCAGCCCGACAGCGACCAGGGCGCTCCGGCCGGCAGGGTCTGGCCCGCCGCGGCGCCGGCCAAAGGTCGCGCCAGGCCGTCGCCGCCGGCCGGGAACTCGGCGTTGTAGGGTCCCCAGCCTTGGGCGGACGCCGTCAGCGGCGCCAGCAGAGCAAGGGCGCAGCCGGCGACCAGGACGGATTTCGAGCGGCTCTTCATCCTCATCGTTTCCTCCGCGCGCGGCTTGGTCGCCGCTTGTTGCTGATGATCTAGGGTCGGGTGTGGAACCGGCAGTCGGGCTCTGGGCCTTGCTCGGCCCTTGGCCCGGTTGCGGTGAAAGACAGCCGTTCGCCCGCGCCGCTTTCGGCCGGCCAGGGCGGCAATCCGGGTCCGTTCGGCTCGCCGGTGCGCGCGAAAGCCGCCCAGTAAGCCTGCAACGGCGGACGCCCCTCGCCCGGCCGATCGAAGACGAAGGACAACTCCGAACCATGGCCCACGAACGTCTGACCGGGCGCGGGGACCTCCAGCTCGTAGCGCCAGACCTTGCCGCCGGCTTTCCGGCGCAGGCGCGCCGCCGTCTCGGCCGGGCAGCGGAACATCCGGTCGGTCGCCAGTCGCAGCACAGCATCGCCCTGCGCCGGGTCGACGGTGGCCGGCTGACCACGATCCAGGCCATAGGCCGCCAGCACCTGCGGCGCGCGACCCTTGAAGGCCTCGGCGATCCAGGCCCGGGCGCGCTGCGGCTCGCCGCCGAACAGGGCGATCTCGCGGGCGTTTGAGCCGAGGATCATCGGCTTCACGCCAGGATCGGCCAGCAGCGCCTCCGGCGACTTGGGCAGCACGGCGCCGTCGACGACCGCCTGCGTCCAGATGAAGCCCTGGTCGTCGATCGGCGCCGTCAGGGCCTCGGCGGCTTTCAGCAAGTCGTCGCCCGAGGTCCGCCGAAGATCGGCCAGCGATCCGGCCCCGACGCGACGCGCCAGATCCTCGCCGATCGCCTCGTTCTGTTTCAGGGAGCGCGGCGGAAAGCCGAAGCCCGGCATGCCGCTCTGCAGGATCCCCCGGGCGGCCAGGCTTCGCCCCTGCGGCGACAGCATGACGAGGCCCACGTCCTGGCCGCCGGCGGAATGGCCGAACAGGGTGATGTTGTCGGGATCCCCGCCGAACCCGGCGATGTTCTCACGCACCCATCGAAGGGCGGCGATGATGTCCATCAGGGCGTAGTTGCCCGACGCCCCGCCCTGCTCGCTCGTCAGCGCCGGATGCGACAGGAAGCCGAAGACGCCCAACCGGTACTGCACGCTGACCAGCACGACGCCCTGGTCGACCAGGCTCGATTCCACCGTACCCGCGCCGGATCCGGCATGGTTGGCGCCGCCGTGGATCCAGACCATGACCGGCAGCCGCGCGCCCGGCGCATGCCTGGGGGCGCGGACGTCCAGATAGAGGCAGTCCTCGCTGGAGCGCGCCGCGTCCGCCGCGTTCCAGCCCCGCGAGGTCTGTCGGCAGGCGGGCCCCGACGCCTGGGCCGGCCGCTCGCCGCTCCACGCGGCCACGGCCTGAGGCGGCTTCCAGCGCAACTCGCCGACCGGCGGTTGGGCGAAGGGAACGCCGAGGAAGGCCTGGCTGCCATCGGCCCGCCTCTCGCCGACCAGCGTCCCGGCGGTCGTCGAGACGCGGACGGGATCGGCGACGGCAGCGCCCGCCAGCGCTGTCAGGACGGCGACGATGAGCAAGCGCGCCAGCCCCATGGGTTCAACTCGCGTCAGGCCGCGACATCGCCGGCCCAATCGGCCTGGCTCCACAGGCGCGCGGCCCCGCGCACGCCCGAGGAGTCGCCCCAGCGGGCCTTGACGATGCGGCTCTCCCAGTTGTCGGTGAAGACGTGCGGCGCGACCAGCGCCGGAAGGCGTTCGTACAGCAGCTCGACATTCGACATGCCGCCGCCCAGCACGAAGACGTCGGGGTCGACGATGTCGGCGATCACGCCCAGCCCGCGGGCAAGTCGGTCGAGATAGCGGTCGAGCGCGCCCTGGGCGACGGGATCGCCCGAGACGGCGGCCTCGACAATGGCCGCGCCGCTGAGGTCGCCGCCGCCGTGTTCGCGGAAATCACGGCGGAAGCCGGTGCCGGAGATCCAGGTCTCCAGGCAGCCGCGCCGCCCGCACCAGCATTGCGGACCCGGGCTCTCCTCGGCCTTGGGCCAGGGCAGAGGCACGTGACCCCACTCGCCGGCCACGCCGTTGCCCCCTTCGACCAGCTTGCCGTCGATCGCGAGACCGCCGCCGCAGCCGGTGCCGATGATGACCGCGAAGGTCACCCGCGCCCCGGCGGCCGCGCCGTCGACGGCCTCGGACAAGGCCAGGCAGTTGGCGTCGTTGGCCAGGCGGATGGGCCGCTCCAACGCGGCCTCCAGGTCTTCCCGGAACCGGCGACCGTTGAGGTAGGTAGTGTTGGCGTTCCGGATCAGGCCGGTGCGCGGCGAGACCGAGCCCGGCGCGCCCACGCCCACCGTTCCCTTGCCGCCGACGGCCTGCTCGGTGCGGTCCACCAGGTCGCGCACCACCTTCAACGCCGCTTCGTAGTCGCCGGGCGTGGCGGCGCGGAGCGTCGAAAGCACGCGCCCATCGGGCGACAGGGCCGCCGCCTCGATCTTGGTTCCGCCGAAATCGACCCCGATCTGGATCACCCGAAACTCCCTTGCCGCACGCGTCCTAACCGGACGCCGCAACCTCCAGCGGCCAGAGGCTTACCTTGCGTCCGCCAGTCGCGCCAGAATAAAAAAAGACTTTTTATTTATTCATACTACAAGTCAGGGCGCGACCTTGAGCATGACGACGCCGTGCGGCGCCACCTGGGCCGCGTGACCGCCCTTGCGAGCGCCCAGGTCCTTGCCCGCCCACAGGTCGCGGACCTTGGCCGGCAGGGTTTCGGGATAGTCCAGCATCGTCCAGTCCACGCGGATCGTCGCCGGCGCCTGCCCGCGGTTCAGCAGCACCACGGCGCGACCGCCGCCTTTCAAGGGACGCGCCCAGACCTCCAGGTCGCCCTGCTTGGACACGCGCCGCGCCTGGGCGCCGAGCGTATCCTGGTCGACGGCGATGACCTCTTTGTTGGTCAGGATGGCCTTGGTGTCGGCGTCCATGTGACCGATGTCGTTGCCCGCGATCAGCGGCGCGGCCAGCATGGCCCAGAGGCTGAAATGCGCGCGGTACTCTTCGGTGGTCATGCCGCCGTTGCCGACCTCCAGCATGTCCGGATCATTCCAGTGGCCGGGCCTGGCGAACGGATAGAGTTCGACCTGCTTGTCGAGGATGTTCATGACGCCCAGGCTGTAGCCCTTCACGCCTTCCCAGGCGTCGTAGATGTCGCCCGCGGTGCGCCAGAGGTTTCCGACCGACGCGCCCCAGGTCCAGGGCTTGGAGTTTCCCCACTCGCAGATCGAGAAGACGATGTCCCGGCCCGAGGCCTGCAAGGCGGCCGACATGATGTAGTAGGACGACGGCGCGTCCTGCGTGCCGGCCATGCACCAGTCGTATTTCAGGTAGTCGACGCCCCAGGCCGCGTACTGCTTGGCGTCCTGGTACTCGTAGCCGCGGCTGCCTGGACGGCCCGCGCAGGTCTTCAGGCCGGCGTCCGAATAGATGCCGAACTTCAGGCCTTTGGAATGGATGTAGTCGCCCAGCGCCTTCATGCCGCTGGGAAAGCGCTTGGGATCGGGCTGGATGTCGCCGCGAGCATCGCGCTCGCCGTGCCAGCAGTCGTCGATGACGACGTAGTCGTAGCCGGCGTCCTTCATGCCCGAGGCGACCATGGCGTCGGCCATGCGCCGGATCAGGGTCTCGTCGACGTTGCAGGCGAACTTGTTCCAGCTGTTCCAGCCCATCGGCGGCGTGCGGGCCAGGCCATTGTCGGGCAGAGGCGGCGGCGGATCGTCGGCCAGGGCCGGAGCGGCGGTCGCCAGCAGGGACGCGGCCGCCAGGGTCGAGACGAGGCGCTTCATGGGTTCACGCTGGATATGAGGTGAAGAGAAGGACGGTCCGCCGGTCCCTTGGCTCCCGCTTGCAGGAATCTTGGGAAAGGCGCGGGTGAACCGGCGGACCGCGAGGCGACAAGGGCCTCAGTCGATCAGGCGGGGAAGAAAGCGGTTCGTGGACGCGAAAGCGCGTCGGGGCCGTGCCCGAAAGTCATGTTTGCCTCCCCAAGTCCTGCGCCGCGTCCTTGGTGGCGCGGGCGGCTGGCTTGAGACGGAGGTGACCACGGGCCCCGGCTCGCCGTCAATAGAATAAATAAATTTGTTTTTCTTTTTACCCCTACGTCAACGGACGTAGGTGATCCCCACCCTCAGGCTGCGCGGCGCGTCGTAGCTGGTGACGCCGTCGCCGGTCCGGCCGGTGGCGACGTCGGCGTCCAGCGCATTGCGCAGGTCGAGTTCCAGGCGGGTCGAGGGATTGAGCGCGTAGCGGGCCAAGAGATTGACGGTCGTGGCGGCTTGCAGCCGGCGGGTGTTGAGATCGTCGTCGAAGCGCGCCCCCTCATGGCGGGCGGCGAGGAACAGGTCCAGGCGCTTACTTGCGCGCCATTCCAGGCCGGCCGAGGCGGCGACGCGCGGAGCCTGGGCCGGGCGCTTGCCAGTCAGTTGCGGGGCCTGCGCGCCGCCGTCGACCTCGGCGTCGGTCGCCATCACCGCGCCGGTCAGCACGAGGCGCTCGCCGAGGCTGGCGCGACCTTCGACCTCCAGGCCCACGGCGTCGATGCGGCCGACGTTCCGGCGCTGGCGCAGCACGCCGCCGGCCGGGATGAAGCCGGCGGTGGGGAAGGTCGCCGGCCCCTGGCCGATCGTGACATTGGCCACCGGATCCTCCAGCCGGTTGAGGAACAGGGTGGCGGCGAGGCTCGCCCCCTGCCCTTCCAGCCCCGCCCCGGCCTCGACGCCGTAGAGACGCTCGGGCTTGAGGGCGGCGTTGGCCTCGGTGACGTCGTTGCCGACCCGGAACGGCCGGTGCAGTTCGTTGAGGCTGGGCGGACGAAAGCCCGCATAGGCGGCGGTGCGCACGAAGCCGGGGCCAAGGTCGCGGCGCAGGCCGATGCGGCCGGTGGGCGTGGTGGCCGAACGGCCGGCCGGCGTCTCGGCAAGGGTCGCCGCGCCGGTCTGGACGTCGTATTCGCGGCGACGGGCGTCGAAGGCCCGCCAGTGGTCGAGGCGCAGGTCGCCGGTGACCAGCCACGGGCCGGCGGTCCAGCTGGCGTCGGCATAGGCCCCCAGGGTCGTGGTCTGGCCGCCCGCCTCGCGCAGGCGGGTGAACTGGCCGCTCATGTAGCGGAAGCGCTCGTGGGTCTCGCCTTCGGCGGCCCGCAGGTCGGCGCCGATCTCCCATTCCAGCGGCCCGCGCACGCCGCGCATGGCGGCGTTGAAACCGTAGCCGTGGGCCGGCGTCTCGAACTGGTCGTTGGCCGGGGTGGTGAAGGCCCGCCCCGCGCCGACGGCGACCGAGCGGTTCTGCAGGTCGCTGACCAGGGTCCAGGCCTGCAGGCGCCAGCCGTTGCGCCCCTCGGCGGGAGCCTGGGCGAAGGTCAGGCTGGCTTGCGCGCCGCGCGAGCGGGAGTCGGCGCCGACCAGGCCCGAGCGGCGGTTCTCGTCATAGACCGCCACCCGGGCGGCCATGGCCGGACCACTCGACAGCCGGGCGTCGTAGCGCAGGGCCGCCGACCAGGCGTCGAGCGCCAGCGGCTCGTCGGCCGCGCCGCGTCCCGCGCGCACCGGCGTCCAGCCGTCCGAGCGCTCGGCCGTCGCGCTGGCCAGGAAGCCGCCGGCGCCGGCGTTGACCGCCGCGCGGCGATAGCCCTGGCCGCCGGCCTCGGCGCCGGCCTCCAGCACCGGCGCGCCGCCGTCGCGGCCGGTCAGGGCGACGACGCCGGTCAGGGCGCCCGCGCCATAGGCCTGGGCCCCGGCGCCGCGCACGATGCGAACATCCTGGATGGTCTCGGACGGCAGGCCGCTCCAGATCACCCAGCCGCCGAACGGGTCGTTCTGCGGCACGCCGTCCAGCGTGACCAGCGCCCGCCCGGCCCCGGACGGCGCGATGGCCCGCAGCGACAGGCCCTGCGTGGTCGGATTGGCCGCCAGGCTGGAGGTGCGGCGAAACAGCGAGACGCCCGGCGCGCGCGCCAGCTGTTCGTCGAGCCGCGCCCCGCGCGCCCAGGCCGGGTCGGCCAGACTGGTGATGGCGAAGGCGCCCTCCCCGGCCGACGGCGGCAGGCGGGCGCCGGTGACGACGACTTCCGAGACCGGAGCTTCAGGCGCGGGGGCGGTCTCGAGGGCGGCGTCGAACATCGGGGCTCCGGGCGGATGAGAGTCGGCGCAGCCTATCGCCGCCCCGGCGCAAGGGAACGTCCCTCCGGTGGAAAAGGCTCGCCTGTCATCAATCCGTTTTGCAATCGTCGCATAAGCCCTCGCGCGCGGGCCGCCGGCTCGCGCGCAGGTTTCCGGGGGACAAGCCGCATGACCCATCTTCGCGCCAGCGCCGCCGTCGGCGTGCTCGCCTTCCTGCTCGGCGCCGGATCGGCCCTGGCCCAGGGCGCGGCGGTCGCCCCGGTCGTCTCGACCGCCCCCACCGTCGAGGGCGGGGCCAATGGCATGGCCCTGCTGCGCAATCCGGCCGCGCCGGACAAGAGCCTGATCGCCGCCACCGGCGAGGGCGGCGGGCTGGAGCTCTACGGCCTCGACGGCCAGCGGGTCGGCGCGGTTCCCGGCGGCGAGGTCTATGGCGTCGACGTCCGCGAGCATGAGGGCAAGCCGCTGCTGGCGCTGCTGGACCGCAAGGGCGGCCGCCTGCGCCTGGCCGCCTACGATTTCGCCACCGGCCAGGCGACCAGCCTCGACGCCAAGCCGCTGACGCTGGACTACGCCGGCGAAGGCGTCTGCCTGCATCGCGGCGCCCGCGACGGCTCGCTGTACGCCTTCACCCTGGGCGTGGCCGGCCAGATGGACCAGTGGCTGCTGTTCCCGACCGCCGACGGCAAGCTGGACGGGCGCATCGTGCGCCGCCTGCACCTGTCGTCCGAGGCCAAGTACTGCGTCAGCGACGATGCGACTGGCGCGCTCTACGTCGCCCAGGAGGCGGTCGGCGTCTGGCGCTACGACGCCGATCCCGAAGCCGAGGCCGTGCCGACCCTGGTCGACGCCAACCGCCTGGGCCACATCGCCGGCGAAGTGGCGGGCCTGGCCCTGGTCGACGGGGGGCCCAGCGCCCGGTTCCTGGCCGCCGCCAATGCGACCGCCGGCGACTACAACCTCTATGACCGCGCCCGCGACGACGCCTTCGTCGGGACCTTCCGCATCGGGGCCGGCGACCAGAACGCGGTCGAGAACCCGTCGGGCCTGTTCGCCCTGCGCGGCCCCCTCGGCGATCGCCTGCCGGCCGGCGCCCTGCTGGTCGCCGACGACCGCAAGTCGGGCGCCAACATGAAGGTCGTCTCGTGGGCCGACGTGGCGGCCACGCTGAAGCTGGCCGTCGGCGACGCGGCCGGCTCCCGCCCCGCCAAGGGCTTCGCCACGGTCCAGCCGACCATGGAGACCAGGCCCGTCGACCATGACGGCGACGCCGCCGACGATCCGGCGATCTGGGCCAACCCGGCCGATCCGGCCAAGAGCGCGATCATCGCCACCGACAAGAAGGGCGGCCTGCTGGTCTACGACCTGTCGGGCCAGCCCTTGCAGTACCTGGCCGACGGCAAGATGAACAATGTCGACCTGCGGGCCGGCTTCAAGCTGGCCGGCCGCGAGACGATCCTGGTCGCCGCCAGCGACCGCACCCACAAGTCGATCGCGCTCTACACGCTGGACCCGGCGACGCGGCAGCTGACCTCGGTGGCCGACGGCGTACAGGCCACGGGGCTTTCGGACCCCTACGGCCTTTGCATGTATCGCGGCCGCAAGGGGCAGACCTACGTGTTCGTCGGCGACCCCGACGGGCTGCTGCGGCAGTGGAAGCTGGTCGCCCAGGCCAACGGCAAGGTCCGCGCCGTTCCGGTGCGCGACGTCAAGTTCGACACCCAGACCGAAGGCTGCGTCGCCGACGACGAGACCGGCGCCCTCTATGTGGCCGAGGAGGACGTCGCCCTGTGGAAGCTGGGCGCCGAGCCGACCGACCGCAAGGCGCCCAGAGCGATCGACCGCGTGGCGACGAACCCGGCCCTGAAGGACGACCTGGAAGGGGTCGGGCTCTACCGGCAGGCGGGCGGCAAGGGCTATCTGGTGGTCTCCAGCCAGGGCAACAACAGCTACGCTGTCTATCGCCGCGAGGGCGACAACGCCTATGTCGGCAGCTTTTCGGTCACCGCCGACGGGGCCAAGGGCATCGACGGGATCTCCGAGACCGACGGCCTGGACGTCACCAGCGCCTCGCTGGGCGCGGGCCTGGAAGACGGCGCCTTCGTCGCCCAGGACGGCCGCAACGTCTTCCCGCCCGAGCACCAGAACTTCAAGCTCGTGCCGTGGTCGGCGATCGCCGGGGCGCTGGGGCTGAAGTAGGCGGTGAGCGTCCTCCCAGATGCTCCCCCTGAAGGGGGAGCTGTCGCCCCCGGGTCCGGCCAAAGGCCGGCCCGAGGATAAACTCCGCCGACTGAGGGGGAAGGGATTGCTGGGTTTGGTGCGGTCGCTGTCTCATCAGGTACTTCCCC
>NZ_QDKO01000037.1 GCF_003094615.1 Caulobacter radicis
CAACCTGGTCAGCATCGACGCCTGCACCACCCGCCTGCGCCTGATCGTCGCCGACCAGAAGGCCATCGACGAGCCGCGCCTCAAGGCCCTGGGCGCGCGCGGGATCGTCCGCCCCTCCGACAAGGCCCTGCAGGTGGTGCTGGGCCCGATCGCCGACACCGTCGCCGGCGAGATCCGCGCCGCCGTCGGGGCGGGAGGCGTCCAGGCGTCGGCCGCGGTGGTCGCGACGCCGGTGAAGACAGCTGATCCGAAGGCGGCCCCGAAAGCGGCCCCGAAAGCAGCGAAGGCCCTGCTGCCCGGCCTCGGCGGCAAGGCCAACATCCTCTCTGTCAGCGCCTGCTCCAGCCGCCTGCGCCTGGAACTGGCCGACCCCGCCAAGCTCGACGAAGCGGCCCTCAAGGCCGCCGGCGTGCGCGCCCTCGTCCGCCTCGACGGGCCCGTGGTGCATCTGGTGATCGGGCCGAAGGCCGAGGCGGTCTGTGTGGCGCTTTCCAAGGGCGGCGCCCGCTAGTCAGGGCGCCGCGACTCGGGGCATCGACGCCCGCGTTCCGATCGGATCGGAGCGCGGGCGTCTTGCTTTTTGGGGCTTGGTTGCAAGCTGGGCGAGCGCTGGTCGGCCAATTGCGCGCCACGGCTGCGCGGGCCGCGCTCGCTATGCGCGAATGGTCGCAAAAAAGGCATTAAATTGGTATTATGCCTCATGCGCGAATGCGCGACTGATATCCACTCATTGCATTGATAATGCTGATATTTAACGGTGGGGCAGTGGTTTCTGGGCGGTTGAGCCCGAAACCATCGGCGCCTATCCGGCGGTCGGCTGTTAAATTCAAGCATTAGAGCGGGTTGCAAGCTTTGACCGCCTTCCGGGCGGCGCCTACGGTTCCAGTGGGCAGCGAAAAAAGGTCTTCAAATGGTCTGTCCAAAACGGCGCCGCGGGGGAGCGGCGCTCACTGGGCGCGCGCGCCGCGTCCGCTTGAGGGGATAGCATCATGATCGGTCACAAGCTTACGACTTCCCGGCCCGACGCGCTGCGCAAGGCCTTCGTGCTGGCCCTGCTGGCCGGCGCCAGCTTCGCGGGTTCGGCGCTGGCCCAGGCCGCGCCCGAACCGGCGCCCAGCGAGGCCGTCGACGAGGTGGTGGTCACCGCCTTCCGCCGCAGCCTGGCCACGGCGCTCGACACCAAGCGCAACGACGTGCGCGTGTCGGACGGCATCTCGGCCGAGGACATCGGCAAGTTCCCGTCCGAGAACATCGCCGAGGCCATCCAGCGCATTCCGGGCGTGCAGATCTCCAACATCAACGGCCGCGGCTCGACGATCAGCATCCGGGGCCTGGGGCCCCAGTACGCCCTGACCACGGTCAACGGCCAGACCTTCAAGAGCTCGAACTTCACCGACGGCTTCCGCTACGACGTCATCCAGACCGAGCTGGCCTCGGGCATCCAGGTCTACAAGTCGCCCACCGCCGACATGGACGCCGGCGGACTGGCCGGCACGGTCAACATCGACACCGTCCATCCGTTCAACGTGAAGGGCCGCCAGTTGATCTTCGCCGGCAAGCTGCAGCAGCAGGAGCTGATCGGCGGCAGCCCGACGGGCAAGTACGGCGCGACCTATGTCGACCACTTTCTCGACGACAAGATCGGGGTCTTCCTCGGCGCCGGCTACCAGGAGCTCAAGGACCGCGGCGACTATCTCTGGATGGATCGCTGGACGGTGAACAGCGGCGTCTACACGCCCGCCCGCCTGCGCTATCGCCGGATCGACCGCGAGACCAAGCGCAGCATGATCAACGGCGCGATCCAGTTCAAGCCGATCGACGGTCTGCAGATCGACGCCATCGCCACCTACGCCAAGGACGAGACGACGCAGGAGCTGCACCAGCAGGTGTTCCTGTTCACGACGCCGTCGGCCTCGAACGTCACCACCCTGGCGACCGCCAACAACACCGCCACCCAGGTGCGGGTCGCCAATTTCCGCCTGGAGAACAACCACCAGCACGAGACCCGCCCGCAGTCGACCGGCGCCTTCACCACCAGCGCCCGCTGGACCGGCTTCGAGGACTGGGACCTGAAGGCCGTCGCCCACTATTCCCGCGGCCACGCCATCTTCAACGAGGAGGCGGCGATCCTCGGGATCAACATCCCGAGCGCGACGGTCGACATCAGCAACCCGAAGAACATCGTCTTCACGACCTCGACGGCGCTGAGCGATACGGCCCAATACAATCCGGCGACCCTGGTGCGGAACACCTATCCGAACGGCGCCTACCGCACGATCGACTCCTATGAGGACGCCGGCCAGTTCGACGCCAAGCGGTTCTTGAACTTCGGCATCCTGGAGTCGGTGCAGGCGGGGGCCAAGATCCGCCACGAGGTGCTCAAGCGCTACGTCGTGCGCAGGGACGGTTCGGACAGCATCCCGGCCTCGTGGTCGCCGACCATGGCCGCCACCGGCATCACCGTCAGCAACTTCCTCGACGGCGGGATGACCCTGCCGTCGACCTGGGTGTCGCCGAACCTCGACGCCTATCGCGACGCGCTGAAGGCGCAGGGGATCAGCGTCTACGAGGCCTTCGATCCGGCGGGCACCTATCGCGTCGAGCGCGACCTGACCTCGTTCTACGCCATGGCCAATCTGAAGGGCGAGATCTTCTCGCGCACCTTCCGCGGCAATTTTGGCGTTCGCAGCGAGAGCACCGACCAGACGGTGGAGGGCTACATCGGCGGCGCGGCCAACCCGCGCAACACCGAGGTCAAGCTGGTCGCAGGGACCTACACGACCAAGAAGTCGTACGACAACGTGCTGCCGTCGGCGAACATCAGCGTCGACCTGACCGACAACCTGCTGCTGCGCTTCGCCGCCGCCAAGGTGCTGGTGCGTCCGATCATCGACTCCAGCAACCAACTGGCCACCACCGTGACCAGCGCCGTCGACACCACCGGCCACCGCGTCTACTCGATCGCCATCGGCCAGGGCGACCTGAACCCGATGACGGCCAACCAGATCGACGTGACCCTGGAGTGGTACTACGGGGGCGGCAACGGCCTGTCGGCCGGCTTCTTCTCAAAGAAGGTCAAGAACGGCGTCTACACCTCGCTGACCTGTCCGGCTTCGTACGAGGGCACGGCCCTGACCCGGGACAGCGGCGGCGTCTGCCTGTCGAGCGCCGGCGACACCTACAACATCACCCAGAGCTTCAACGACGGACGCACGGTCGACATCCACGGCTACGAGGTGAACTGGCAGCAGTCGCTCGACGCCTGGCTGCCGATCGAGGGCTTCGGCCTGATCGCCAACTACACCCACGTCAATCCGGCGACCTCGGTGACGGGCTTCAAGCTGGCCAACCTGTCGGAGCACACCGCCAACGGCACGGTCTACTGGGAGAACCAGACCTTCAGCGCGCGCCTGTCGGCCAACTACCGCAGCGCCTACGACCAGACCTCGGTGGAGAGCTTCTTCTCCGGTCCGCTGGGCCACACGGTCGCCTCGCGCACCCAGTTCGACCTGAACCTCGGCTACAACATCAACGAACGCCTGAGCCTGTCCTTCGCGGCGATGAACATCAACAACGCCCAGGAGAAGGCCTACCTGCTCGACAAGAGCCGCTGGCAGATGACCTCGGTCACCGGCCCCAGCTACTACCTGTCGTTCCAGTACAAGATGTAGCCCTCCGATCTCCCTCCCCGGAGACGCCGTCCGTGCGGCGCAACTGCTGGTCGCCGCCTGACTCCTGGGCGGCGACCAGATTTTCGTTTCAGAAGAAGAGTTGTCTCGATGTCGTTTCGACCCTCGCGCCGCCAGACCCTGAAGCAGGCCTTCGCCGCCGTCGCCATGGCCGCCATGCCTTCGCTGGCGAGCGCGGCGACGCGCGGTGAAAGCGGGCTCGACGCGGCGCGGGCGGTGCTGAAGCGGCGGTTCGGTCCGCGCGCCGACAAGTTCGACCTAGCGCTGGCGTCGACCGCGAGCGAGAAGCCCTGGTACGCCGTGCGGGCCACGGGCGGCGAGCTGTCGATCAGCGGCGACACGCCGGTGGCGCTGGTGCGGGGCGCCTACGCCTACCTCAAGGAGGCCGGCGCGGCGCAGGTGAGCTGGGAAGGCGACCGCGTCGCTCTGCCGGCCCACCTGCCTGACGCGGATACGGGCCGGGTGGAGAGTCCGTTCGCCCATCGCGCCTACCTGAACACCTGCACCTACGGCTACACCACGCCCTGGTGGGGCTGGGACCGCTGGAGCCGCGAGATCGACTGGATGGCTGTCCACGGCGTCGACATGCCGCTGGCCATGGAAGGCCAGGAATATGTCTGGCGAGCCTTGTGGCGCGAGTTCGGGCTGAGCGAGGCCGAACTGGCCGACTACTTCTCGGGCGCTGCCTTCACGCCCTGGCATCGCATGGGCAACATCGAGGGCTACGCCGCCCCGCTGCCCACCGCCTGGATCGACAAGAAGAAGGACCTGCAGGTCAGGATCCTCCGGCGGATGCGGGATCTGGGCATGACGCCGATCCTGCCGGCCTTTGGCGGCTATGTGCCCAAGGCCTTCGCCGCCAAGCATCCTGAGGCTCGGATCTACCGCATGCGGCCGTGGGAAGGCTTCCACGAGACCTATTGGCTGGACCCGGCCGACCCGCTGTTCGCCAGGATCGCCGGCCGGTTCCTGGCGCTTTATACGAAGACCTATGGCGCGGGGACCTACTACCTCGCCGATTCCTTCAACGAGATGCTGCCGCCGATCAACGCCGACGGCGCCGATGCGCGCGACGCGGCCTATGGCGACGGCGCGGCCAACACGGCGGCGACCAAGACCAAGGTCGAGGTCGATCCGGCCCTGAAGGCCGAGCGCCTGGCCGCCTACGGCAAGGCCATCTACGACTCCATCCGCCAGAGCCGCCCGGACGCGGTGTGGGTGATGCAGGGCTGGCTGTTCGGGGCCGACAGCCACTTCTGGGATCCGGCGGCGGTCAGCGCCTATCTCAGCCGCGTGCCCGACGACAGGCTGATGATCCTCGACATCGGCAACGACCGCTATCCGGCCGTCTGGAAGAACGCCAAGGCCTTCGGCGGCAAGCCGTGGATATACGGCTACGTCCATAACTACGGCGGCAGCAACCCGGTCTACGGCGACCTCGACTACTACCGGACCGATATCGCGGCCCTGGTCGCCAATCCCGACACCGGCAAGCTGTCGGGTTTCGGGATGTTCCCCGAAGGGCTGCACAACAACTCGATCGTCTACGAGGCGACCTACGACCTGGCCTGGAACGGGGGAGGGGCCTCCGCCGCCGCCTGGCTGTCGAGCCGCTCGAAGGCGCGTTACGGCAAGACGAGCCCCGAACTCGACGCGGCCATGGCGCTGCTGGTCCAGGGCGCCTACTCGACCCGCTACTGGAGCTCGCGCTGGTGGAAGAGCAAGGCCGGCGCCTATCTCTTCTTCAAGCGTCCGACGGCGACCATCGGCGAGTTTCCGGGCCATCCGGGCGACCGCGGCAAGCTCGACGCCGCCGTCCGCGCCCTGGCGGCGCTGGCGCCGGCCTATGCGAACGAGCCGCTGTTCGTGCTCGATCTGGTCGATGCGGCGAGGCAACTGGCCAGCCTGGAGATCGACGTCCAGCTGCAGGCCGCCGTGGCCGCCTATCGCCAGGGTGACGCGGCAGCGGGCGATGCGGCTCGTCGCAAGGTCGAGGACCTGGCCCGGGCGATCGACGCCCTTCTGGGCGTGCAGCCCGAGACCCTGGCCACCTGGATCGACGACGCCCGCGCCTATGGCGATACCCCCGCCGACAAGGCCGCCTATGTCAGCAACGCCAAGGCCCAGGTCACGATCTGGGGCGGGGAGGGCAACCTCAACGACTATGCCTCCAAGGCCTGGCAGGGGCTCTATGCCGACTTCTACCTGCCGCGCTGGGGCCGCTTCCTCGACGCTCTGAAGACGGCCGGGAGTGGTCAGTTCGACGAGGCGGCCGTGGTCAAGGACGGCATCGCTTGGGAGAAGGCCTGGGTCGCCGCCGACGTCGCCTATCGTCGGACCCCGCCGGCCGATCCCGTCGCCGGGGTCGGCGGGCTGATCGCGCGCATCGACCGGGCTTAGGAGCCGATCATGACCAAGCCGGCTCCTCGCTTCCTGTCGCTTGACGTCTTCCGCGGCCTGACCGTCTGCCTGATGATCGTGGTCAACACGGCGGGACCGGGGGCGCGCCCGTTCGAACAACTGGTCCACGCCAAGTGGTTCGGCTTCACGGCGGCGGACGCGGTATTCCCCTCGTTCCTGTTCGCCGTTGGCTGTTCGATGGCCTTCGCGTTCTCGCGGCCGATCCCGTTGCCGGCCTTTAGCGCCAAGGTGCTCAAGCGCGCCGCGCTGATCTTCCTGCTCGGCTTCCTGATGTACTGGTACCCGTTCGTGCACTACGCGGACGGGCACTGGGCGCTCAGCCCCTTTTCCCAGACCCGGGTGATGGGCGTGATGCAGCGGATCGCCCTGTGCTACCTGATCGCCGCCTTCGCCGCGCGGTTCCTGTCGCCGCGCTGGATCCTGGCGCTCTGCGGCGGCCTGCTGCTGGGTTACTGGGCGATCCTGCTGGGGGTCGGCGACGGCGATTCCTATTCCAAGCTCGGCAATGCGGGCACCAAGCTCGACCTGCTGGTCGTCGGCCGTGACCACCTCTATCGCAAGGACGGCGGCTTCGATCCCGAGGGCCTGTTGGGAACCCTGCCGGCGACGGTGAACGTGCTGGCCGGCTATCTGGCCGCCCGCGCCCTTCGCCAGGCGAGCGACACCCGCAAGACCCTGATCCGCATGGCGGGCCTCGGCGGGGTGCTGGTCCTGGCGGCCCTGGCCTGGAACCCGTGGTTCCCGATCGCCAAGAAGCTCTGGACCAGCAGCTTCGTGCTGCTGACCGTGGGGCTGGACCTGATCCTGCTGGCCGCCCTGGCGGCCCTGCTGGAGGGGCGCGAGCCGAACGCGGTCACCCGCTTCTTCCAGGTGTTCGGCCTCAATCCGCTGGTGATCTACCTGTTCTCGGAGCTGTTCGTGATCACCCTGCGCCAGTTCGACGTGGCCCCGGGCCAGGACCCCTACGAGTGGGTGGGCGTGCATGTCTTCCAGGCGATCGCGCCGGGAGGGCTGGGCTCGCTGCTCTGCGCGCTCGCCTACATGCTGGTGTGCTGGCTGCTGGGATGGGTGATGTATCGCCGCGACATCGTGGTGAAGCTCTAGGCGGGACTGGCCTCAGGGGCGGGCCAGGAAGAACTCCACCGGCACGACCAGTTCGACCTCCTCGGGACGGTCGGCCGGAATCTGGGGCAGGGGCTGGGCGCGCTTGGGCGTCTCCACCGCGGCGCGGTCGAGTTCGCCGAAGCCGGACGAGCGCTCCAGGCGCGTCCACAGCACATTGCCGGCTCGGTTCATCCGGAAGCGGACGTGGGCGACGCCCTGCTGGCGACGGGCCTGGGCGGCCGGCGGATAGCGGCGCTTCTTCTCCAGCGCGGCCAGCACCTGGCCCTCCCAGGTGGCGACCGCGTTGCTGGCGGTCCGCACCGCCACCGGCGCAGGCTGCACCGGCGGGGCGGTCGTCTGCGGAGCGGCCGGCCCTGGATCGACGGGCGCGCTGGGGCGAGGCGGCGTGAAGAACACGGGCTCAGGCGAGGCCTGGGCGGTCTTGACGGGCGGCTGCTTGGGCGGCGTCGGCCGCGCGGCCTGGCGCTCCTGCTGCTGGGGACCTGGCGGGACCTCCAGTTGCGGAACCGGCGGCGAGGTGGTCTCCAGCGCCACGATCATCGGCGCGGCGGGCGGGGGAGCGATCAGGGCGGGCGCGAAGCCGCCGAACAGGATCGCGCCGGCCAGCGCTCCGTGCAGGGCGACCGACAGCGCCACGCCGGTCGCGGTCCGCGAGCCACGTCGGGACGAGGCGCGGTCCAGCGCGAGCGGCGCCGAGATCGGCGCGCCCTGGAACGACGCGGGCTCCTGCCTGGCCAGGGCGATCGGCTTCACCCCCGCGCGCCCCGCGACGGACGCGAGACCACATAGGCCGCGCACAGCCCGATGATCGTCGCCACGACCAGCAGCAGCGGCCACTTGGGATGGGCGCCCCACCAGAAGATCGCGAGCCCGAAGGCCATGCCGCCGCAGGCCATCAGCTTGGCGGCCGGCGGAATGGCGCGGTCCCGACGCCAGGCGCGCAAGGTCGGGCCGAAACGCGGATGGTCCAGCAGCCAGGTCTCCAGCCTGGGCGAGGACTTGGCGAAGCAGCCGGCGGCCATGATCAGGAACACCGTCGTCGGCATCAGCGGCACGACGGCGCCGATGAAGCCCAGGGCTACGCAGACGAGGCCCAGGACCAGCCAGATCCAGCGGGCTAGGCGCGGCCGGGAGGGGGCTTCCTCAGGCGAAGGCGTCATCGACCAGTCCCCGCACGCGGCGGAAGGCGGCGGCCGCGCCGTCGACGGCGCGGGTTTCCTCGACATCACCGAAGGGCAGGCCGTCGAGCGCCGCGACGAAGCCGCGCCAGTGGCGGCCGCGACCTTCCGGATGCGGCGCCAGGTGACGGGCGCCGAAGGTCTCGTCCAGATCCAGGGCGGCGGCGGCCTTCAGCAGGAAGGCCGCGCCGAGGTTCGAGCCTTCGGCCACGTACAGCCAGCCGAAGGCTTCGGCGGCGTCGACGGGGCCCTGGCCGAATATCGGCGGGGTGTCGGCGCTGGGCGCGGGTTGGCCCAGGTCCTGGATGTCCTGGGCGATCAGGTCCAGCCGGCGACGCTCGGGCAGGTCCGGCACGAGGGCCACGAGGTCCGGGTGAGTGTAGAGCGCGTCGATCTCGCGATGGAAACCCCACTGCGCCTTCAGGAACCGGCCGTAGCGATCGCGGTCGCGGAACGGCTCCAGCGACATGATGCGGCTGTCGAGCGCCTCGTGGGTGCTGTGGGTGCGGGCCTTGAGCCGCTTGGCGCGGGACGGGTCGTGGATCGAGACGTGTGCGTTCATGGGGCCTTCCGGAGCGTCGGGAGCTTCGGGGCGCGCCGGCGATCGCATCGCATTCGCGCCTCACGAGGGAATGACGGTTCAGGCCCGCCGCTTTCCGAAAGAAAATCGCACGAGCGCTCCGATCTTTTCGTTTTCGTCGGCTTCGCGGGCCTGCGTGCCAGGGATCGCGACGCAAGACAAGTCTTGTTGCGACTTATTCTCAAGTGTTATGGGCCGCGCTCCGGCGTCGGCCGCCGGTGGCGCGCCCGCGATCCGGGCGTTTTCGTCTGTCTGGCGGGCGCGTGACGCAGAAGAAGATGATCCGCTCGCACTACCTGGCCCACCGCGACGGGCTGGTCCGCTATGTCCAGACGATCACCGGCGACCGCGACCAGGCCGAGGACGTGGTGCAGGAGGCCTATCTGCGCCTGGGCCAGGCCTTGACCAGGCGATTGCTCGAGGATCCCGGCCGCTATCTCTTCCGCATCGTCCGCAACCTGGCGCTCGACGGCCGCAGGCAGAGGCGGCGCGACGGTCGCCGGTACGCCGAAGACCCCGAGCCCCTGATCGAGGGCGCGCGCGACGAGCAGCCGTCGCCCGAAGCCGCCGCCCTGGCGCGCGACGATTACGAGCGCCTGCTGGCGGCCATGGCCGAGCTGCCCGAACGGACGCGGATCGCCGTCGAGATGCACCGCCTGGGCGGCGCCAAGCTGCGCGAGATCGCCGCCGAGCTGGGGATCTCGACCTCGGCGGCGCACCAGCTGGTGGTCGACGGGGTGGCCCATTGCCGCGACCGGCTTCGGCGCCGCTGAACCGGATTTCGGAAAAACCCGATGCTCGAACGTCTATTGCAACGAACGGCCGTCCGGGCCGCAGGAACCTGACCGAATGGCCGAGCAAGACGTCGCGCGCGCGGACGCCGAAGCCCTGGAGTGGCTGCTGGTCCTGCACGAGGAGCCCGAGAGCGCCGAGCTCGTCGCGCGGTTCGAGGCCTGGCGCGCCGATGATCCCGTGCGGGGGCGGGCCTGGGACGAAGCTTCCGGCGTCTATGCCGCCATCGGCGAGGTTCCGCCGGTCCATGCCGGCCGCTGGGCGCGGCTGCCTGGCGGGGAGGGGCGGATGGTCTCTGGCGCGCGTCGCGAGCGACGGGCGGCGAGCCGAAATCCTGGTCGGCGCCGGCTGGTCGCGACCCTGGCGGCCTCGGCCGCGGCGCTGGTTGTCGCCGTGCTGGCGCCTGGAGCGCTCGTCCTGCTGCAGTCGGACTACGTCACCGGCGTCGGCGAGGTGCGGCAGGTGCGTCTGGAGGACGGCAGCCGGGTCAGCCTGGCGCCGGAGTCGGCCCTGGCGGTGGACTATTCGGCCGGTCGGCGCGACCTGAGGCTGGTCAAGGGGCGGGCCTGGTTCGATGTCCGCCACGATCCCTCGCGCCCGTTCAAGGTAGCCTCGCGCGACGTCGCCGCCGAGGTGCTGGGCACGGCCTTCGAGGTCGACGCCGAGGCGCCGGGCGTCGTGGTGCAGCGGGGGCTGGTGGGGGTGACCTCGCGACGTGTCCAGGGGATGGAACGCGTGCCGGCCGGCCGCGGCGTCGCCGTGGGGGGCGATGGCCGGTTCCTGCGCGCGCCGGTCGATCCGAACGCCGTGGCGGCCTGGCGAGACGGCCAGATGGTGGTCGAGAACGGAGCCATCGGCGACGTGGTGCGGGCCCTGCGCCCCTGGACGCGCGACATCGTCCTGGTGCGGGGCAGGGCGCTGTCCGAGCGCCGGGTGACCGGCGTCTACAATCTGCGCGACCCCGAGGCGGTGACCAGCGCCCTGGCTCAGGCCTACGACCTGGAGGTCACACGGGTGACGCCCTGGATCCTGGTGATCTCCGAGCGCTGACGCCCGCAAGGTGTTGTTTCGGTGAGGAAAATTTCTCCCGGAGCAGATGTCGCGAAGTTTTTTCGGAAAAAGCCGAGCCTGCGTCGTCGATTGGGAAGAACAGATTGCACATGCGTCGCAATCTTTAGTTTTTCGCAAGTTTCGGAGACGGTCGTGGGGTTTTCCAATCGAGTGCGTACGGGCGGTCGGCAGGCGGCGCTGGCGGCGGCGCTGATGCTGACGACGGCGCTGGCCGGGACGGGCGCGGCCATGCCCGCCTTCGCCCAGGAAAGCGCCCAGCGCGCCTATGACATTCCCGCCCAGCCGCTGCCTTCGGCGCTGACCGCCTTTGGTCGCCAATCCGGCCTGCAAGTCAGCGTTCCGGCCGCCCTGGCCCGGGGACGCACTTCGGGCGCGGTCTCGGGCCGGCTGTCGGCGAGCGAAGCCGTCAGCCGCCTGCTGGCCGGCACCGGCCTGACCTACCGCATCCAGGGCGACGTGCTGACCCTGTCGCCGGCGCCGACCGCCGAGGGCGCGACGCAGCTGGGCGCGCTGCGGGTGCAGGGCGACGTGGCCGCCGTGGGGCAGGGCGGAACGCCCGGCGCGCCGTTCGCCGACGAGGAAAGCGACCAGGCGCGCGCCGACGCCGTCTATTCCAAGGCCCGCTCGTCGGCCTACATCGCCCGCGAGACGCTGGAACGATTTCGCGGCGCGTCGGTGGCCGACATGGTCAAGGGCGTTGCGGGTGTGACGGCCGGCGATCCGCGCTCGGCCAACGCGCTGGACCTCAACATCCGCGGCGTGCAGGGGCAAGGGCGCATCCCCGTCGTCATCGACGGCGGCCAGTCGACGATCGACACCTATCGCGGCTATGCCGGCCAGTCGCAGCGCAACTATCTCGACCCCGACCTGATCAGCAGCGTCAGCATCACCAAGGGCCCAAGCCTTGAGGCCAACGCCTCGGGCGGCATCGGCGGCGTGGTGGTCATGGACACGCTGAAGGCCGCCGACATCCTGCGCGCCGGCAAGGACTTCGGCGTGCGCGTGCGGGCCGGGATCTCGGACGCCAGCACCAAGGACCTGCCGGCCTGGAGCGCCTTCCAGAACCCCAGCCGCAACGACATCACCCGTCCGGGCAGCCACTTCTACAACCTCGCCGTGGCCAAGAGCTGGGACCGGTTCGACGTGGTGGCCGCCTATGCCAAGCGCGAGAACGGCAACTACTTCTCGGGCTCCGAGGGCTATGGGGATTTCCCGACCGGCCGCGGCCTGCTGGCGACGCTGAATCCGGCCAAGACCGAGGTCTTCAACACCTCCAACAGCTCCGAATCCTTCCTGCTGAAGGGAACCTGGAAGATCAGCGACGACCAGGTGCTGGAGGCCGGCTACCGCCACTTCGACGGTCGCCAGGGCGAGATCATGGCCTCGCAGATCATCCGCGTGAACCGCGAGCGCGTGCCGCAGTGGGCGCTGGGCCACATGGATCTGGACGCCTATAACCTGCGCTACCGCTACCGGCCGGCCAACGACCTGATCGACCTGAAGGCCAACCTCTGGCTCACCAAGGCCGAGAGCCTGGCCTACAACGGCCTGACCGGCGTCACCCCCTGGTTCCTCGACCGGCCGACCCAGTGGTACGACGGCCCGACCTTCAACACCGAGGACGGGTACCGCGACGCCTATTGGAACGAGCTCTCCATCGAACGCTTCGGCGGCGACGTGACCAACACCTCGCGCGTGTTCACCGGCCTTGGCCGGCTGGATTTCACCTACGGCGGCTCGTTCACCAGCGAGGACATCAAGCCCGGCCCCAACTCGCCGATCCTGCAAGAGGACCTGCGCAACAACCGCTATCTGCGCAACGCCGAGCGCAAGGAATACAGCCTCGTCGGTTCGGTCACCTGGGCCCCGAACGACCAGTGGGAGCTGACGGCGGGCGGCCGCTTCAACCGCATCGACATCCGCGATCGCAACCGCACGGCCACCGAAGGGCCCTATGAGGTGATCGGCCGCTATCGAGACACCACCTTCTACATGCCCAACCCGACCCGGCCGGGCGCGCTGACCAGCGTGGCGCGGGTCTACTGGTTCCCGGATGCGCAGGGCAACTTCACCGAGGCCTCGCTGTTCTCCTCGCCCTACGAGAAGGGCACGGTGGGCGACATCAAGGGCTGGACCACCTATCGCGCCAACGCGGCCGAGGACCTGGAAGGGCCTACGTCCTGGACGTGGTCCAAGCCGATCCGCCGCAAGGCCGACGCGTTCATGCCCACGGTCAGCGCCAGCTACAAGCCGACCGAGAACAGCCTGATCTACGTGAAGTACGCCGAGGGCGTGAAGCTGCCGAGCCTGTTCGAGGCGACGCTGGGCCTGTTCACCGCCGCCAAGCCGACCGACGACCTCAAGCCCGAGCGCAGCAAGAGCTGGGAAGTCGGCGCCAGCATCCTGCAGCGCGACCTCTGGAAGGCGGGCGACCGCGGCGCGCTGAAAGTCGCCTATTTCGACACCCGCATCCGCGACCTGATCACCCGCGACTATCGCACCCTGTCGGCCGGCCTGATCCGCAACGTCGACAGATTCAACGTCGAGGGCGTGGAGATTCAGGGCTCTTACGACATGGGTCGGGTGTTCGCCGACCTGTCGGCCCACCGCTACTTCAAGGCCGAGACCTGCGCGCCCGACATCGCCGCCGAGCGCCGAGCCTATGGCCAGCAGCGCGGGATCGACGAGCTGATCAACACGCCCGACTGCGTGGCCGGGGGCTTCGAGGGATCCTACACCAACACCCAGAACCCGCCGAAGTACAACGTCAACCTGACGGTCGGGACGCGGCTGTTCCAGGAGCGGCTGATCGTGGGGGGGCGGATGGTCGCCAACTCGGGGCCGATCAGCAAGCTCGACAAGGAGTGGAACGTCGGCCTGTCGGCGATCCAGCAGCTCTATCGCAAGGCGACGGTCTACGACCTCTTCGCCACCTACAAGGTGACCGACCAGGTGACCCTGGACGCCAATCTCGACAATGTCGGGGACGAATACTACCTCGACCCGCTGTCGCTGGCGGTGGTTCCCGCGCCGGGACGCACCCTGCGCCTGGCCCTGACCTGGCGCTACTGAGGCCACGGAGCGCGGGGGTCTTGCCTAGCCCTCGCGCGCGCTTCGCCGGCGCTGACAGCCGCACGGCGGGAGTGACGATTTTCACAGAAATCCCTCTGCCGGGACGTCTTTCTCACGATCGTTTTCGGGGCGATTTGACGCCGTGCGCCAGGCGCGCCGGGTCGGGGGGAGATCAATGGCGCGGCCGTCATCGGGCGGAAGGCCGGCTGGACGTCGGCCGGGCGAAGGCGGGGGACTTTGCCGCCGCGTGGCCATGGCCCTGGCGGCGTCGCTTTCGCTGTTCCTGGGCCTTGGCTTCACCGGCGCACTCGCCGATGACGTTCTCACGCCTGAAGCGATCGCCGCCTTCGAACAGCGGCTGGAAGGCGCGCGCGTCGCGCAAGCGGGCATCGCCGAACGGGTCGCGTGCTTCGAGGCCCAGGACACGGCAATGGTCGCGCAGCGCGACGCCGACCAGTTGCGCCTTGGAACGCTCGTGGCGCACAAGAAGGCGCTGGAGGGCGAGCTGGTCCAGCGCCGGGACGAGTACGACGGGTTCCTGCGTGAATACAACGAGGCCCACGGCCTGGTGAGCCAGCTCGCTGCGGATCTGGATGACCTGCGACGCTACAAGGCCGCCAAGGACGAGGCGTTGCGCCGCTGCAAGCAGTCCTGGGCCCTCTTCGGCTTCATGTGCGACTTCTCGATGGAGATCGCCAAGCTGATCGGCCAGATCCACGACAACGACGACCAGATTGCCCGGGCCGAGCAGCGGATGACGAACGCCGTCGCCGGCATGCAGAAGGCCAACGAGCGCTATGAGCAGAGCCAGACGCTGCTGAGCCAGGCGGTGTCCGACGCCGTCCAGACCACCGATCAGATCAACGTCGCCGAGGCGTCCATCAGCCGCCTGAAGGCGGCGTTGGCGATCCTGCGGCCCGAAGCCCTGCAGAACGTCGAGCTGCTGGGCCAGTTCAGCGGCGCGCTTCGCGACGCCGGGCGCGTCGACACCGCCGACGGTCGCGCGCGCACCGCCCGGTTGGTCCGGATGCTCGCCGGCAAGATCGACGGCGTCCAGGAGAAGGCGTCCACCTTGCAGGAAAGGGCCGGGAAGGTCCTGACGCCCCAGCAGCTATCGGCCTGCTTCAAGTAGCGCCGAACATCGAAGTCCATACGAGAAGGGGAAACCATGCCCGACACCGTTCCTTTCGAGAACAAGGCCGAGAAGATCGCCAAGGCCATCGACGCCGAGGTGGCCAAGCTGCGCGCGGTCAAGCCGCTGGAGCTGCCCGAGGCCGACGCGGCCATCGTCGGCCACTACGTCGCCAAGATCGAAGGCCGCTACGATGTTCGTCGCGCCAAGACCGACACCGACAACGCCATCGACCTGCTCTACATCGCCTACAACACCACGCCGCAGGAGGAGGGGCAGACCCGCGTCGAGATCGAGCAGATCATGGACCGGCTGCTCAGGGCCCAGCGCACCAGCAAGGGCGTGATGAGCGAGGCCGTGGATGCGGCCGGCGACGTGATCACCTTCCTGGACATGGCCTTGCCGGCCTGGCTGGACGCCAAGGAAGACGGCGACGTCGCGGGCATCAAGGGCTTCCTGACCCAGGACCTGCTGGCGACCGCGACCGACATCAAGCAGAAGGCGAACGACGTGCGCGAGGCGCTGTCGAAGATCGCCACGACCTATGACGGCATCATCACCGACACCGCGACGGCGGCGCGCAACAGCCAGCAGGTGCTCGCCGGTCGCCTGGCCGACCAGAAGGTGGTCCTGGCCGAGATCAGCGAGGCCGAGGCCGATCGCGACCAGATGGAGTCGCTGGTCAAGGATCTGCAGGACGAGGTTCGCAAGTTCGAGGCCAAGGCCCGTTCATACGAGCAGCGCGCGACGACCGCCGAGGAGCGTGCGTTCGTGATGCAGATCATCAAGGTCGGCGCCCAGGTGGTGGCCGCGGCCTTGCCGCCCATCGCCATGGCGCTGGGCGCCGGCGCCACCGGCGGCGGCTCGGTGATCGCCGCGGCGACCATGAAGTCGATCACCCAGGCCGGTAAGCCCGAAGAAAAGCCCAAGACCGAGACCGACAACACCAGCGAGGTGCTCAAGACCAAGGGCGAGATCGCGACCAAGAAGGCGGCGCTCGTGCTTGCCGAGCAGAAGGTCGTCGCGAGCAAGGACAAGGTCGCCGACCTGCGCCAGGACCTCACCAAGGCCCAGCAAAAGGAAGGCAAGCCCGCCGAGGCCGGGAGCGCCAAGGAGACCGTCGAGCAGCCTGAGGACTCCGAGGTGGTCAAGGGCGTCAAGGGACGCCTGAAGGACGCCAAGCAGACCCTGTCCGAGGACGAGAGCAAGGTGGTGGCGCTGGTCGGCGTGCTGTCGGGCCTGCAGGCTTCGCTCAACGCGCTGGCCCAGGGCCTGGGCGAGCTGTCTCAGGAGCAGAAGGACGAGGCGGCCGGCCTGCGCGAGATTCAGATGAAGATGCTGGACAAGGCCGAGGCCTATGAGCGCGAGCGCCGCGAACAGGCCGCCAAGCTGGTGCGGATCAATGCGCTGCTGAAGGGCCGGCTGTCGCGCGAGGAGACGATCAAGCTGACCATCAAGTCGCTGAACGTCAGCATCAGCGCCCTGAAGCGGACCAAGGAGATCATCGAGGAGATCGCCTGCTTCTTCGACTCGTTTGTCCAGTTCATGAAGCGAGTCACCGAGGAGGCTCGGATCGAGATCACCGTGGTCGAAGGCCTGCTCAAGCAGCAGACCATCGGCAAGGCCAGCCTGGAGCGGATCGTCAGGTCCACGGACGAGTTCTTCATCCGCCAGGCCGGCGAATGGCGAGCGGTCGGCGTCGTGTCCGAGGCCTTCAACAAGAGCTTCTCGGACGGCTTCACCAAGCTGAACGGCCTGCAGGGCAACTACGTCACCGGCGACCAGTTGACGGCTTACCTGGCCGAGGCCGCGGCGCTGCTGACCAAGATCTCCACCGAACGCCAGGCGGCGGCCAAGGCGCGGCTGCTGGATCTGGACGACTATCGCAAGGTCCTGCGCGACGACGCGGCGGCCTGACGACCGGGGCGGCCTCGCTCGCGGTTGGGGACGCCAGTCCTCGGCCGAGGGCGAGGCCGCGTCTCCCGGCTTCGCTCGGGCTTGATATCGATATCATTATGTGTAGCCTGCCCCGAAATCGATAAGGCGATCCAAAGGGGAGGCGACGCCATGAAGCCCACACGTCGAGACATGGTCGCGCTGGCGGTGATGTCGAGCGCCGCGACCGGCGCCGGGGCCAAGGCGGCGACCGCCAAGGGCTCCAGGGGGCATGTCGTCACCTCGCCCGATGGCCGCCTGAAGGCGACCATCGACGTCTCCGGCGGAGCGCCGAAATGGAGCGCGACCTATGACGGCAAGCCGCTGCTGCTGCCGTCCGAGCTCGGTCTCTGGCTGGCCGAGGGGCGACTGCTGGGCGAGGGGGCCAAGCTCACCGGATCGACGCCCGAAAGCTTCGAGGGCGACTGGCGGCCGGCCTTCGGCCAGTCGGAGCGCTACGACCAGTCCGGCCGGCAGGTCACCCTGCACATGGTCGATCCCAAGGCCGGTATCCGGTTCGACATCGTCCTGCGGGTGCTGAACGGTGCAGCGGCCGTGCGCTACGTCCTGACCGGGCTGCCCAAGGGCGCCAAGCTGGCCCTGATGGGCGAGCGGACCCGCTATCGCTTTCCCGACACCGCGCGCCTCTACGCCAGCCGCGACGAGGGCGATATCCATGTCTCCACCCAGGCGGGCCTGGCGCCGCTGGAGCACCCGGACCTGACGGGCTCGTCCGACAAGGGTCACTTTGCCGACCTGCCGATCACCGTCGATCTGGGCAACGGCGTCTTCGGCTTCATGGCCGAGTCCGACCGGCTGCATTATCCGCGCTGCATGGTCCGCGCCCACGAGCAGGGCGGGCTCGTCACCTACCTGATGCGCTATCCGGGGCGAGCCACCGGCTGGGGCGGCGAGGACGATACGCCCGAAGAAGCGACCTTCGAGATCGAGATCGGCCAGAAGACGCCGTGGCGCGTGCTGCTGGCGGCCGACAGCGCCAAGGGCCTGATCGAGCTGCACCACGTGGTTCCGACCCTGGCGACGCCGAACCAACTGGGCGACGTTTCGTGGGTGAAGCCCGGCCACGCCTTCCGGATCATGAAGCCCTATTCGACGCAGGCCTCGTTGAAGGCGGTCGACTTCGCCCAGAAGCGTAACATCGCCTACGTGCTGTTCGACGCCCACTGGTACGGTGACGGGACCGACGCCTCGGACCCCACCGCGCCGATCGCCGCCTTGGATCTGCAAAGGGTGATCGACTACGCCAAGGCCCGCAATATCGGCGTGCTGGTCTATATCGACCGGGTGGCGGTGACCAAGGCGCTGGCCGAGATGTGCCGCCTCTACCAGCGCTGGGGGCTGGCCGGCGTGAAGCTTGGCTTCATGTGGGAAGGCCGCCAGTCCGACGTCGACTTCATCACCAAGGTCGTGCGGGCCTTCGGCGAGCACGGCATGGTCGTGAACCTGCACGACAACCTGCGGCCCGCCGGCCTGGAGCGGACCCTGCCCACCTACCTCACCCTGGAAGGCGTGAAGGGCAATGAGCAGTTCCCGGCCGCGCGCCACCACGTGAACCTGGCTTTCACCCGGCCCATCGCCGGGCCGATCGACTACACCATCTGCTACGCCCAGGAGCGCAACCAGACCACCAACGCCCACCAGCTGGCCCTGGCGGTGACCTGCTACAGCCCGCTGACGCTGCTCTACTGGTACGACAAGCCAGAGAAGTACGAGGACAAGGCCTGGCCCGAACTGGAGTGGTTCGACGCCTGCCCCACGACCTGGGACGAGACCCGCGCGATCGCCGGGGAGCTGGGCGAGTACGTGATCATCGCCCGGCGCAAGGGGCGCGCCTGGTATCTGGGCGCGCTGACCAACGAGATGGAGCGGCGCGTGGACCTCGACCTTGGCTTCCTGGGGCAGGGGCGCTGGACGGCGGTGCGCTACAAGGACGGCGACCTGGCCAGGCCCGCCAATCGCACCCGCGTGGTGATCGAGCGCCAAGCCGTCGACGCCAAGACCCGCCTGCGCCTCCAGCTCAACGCAGCCGGCGGCCAGGCCATCCGCTTCGAGCCCACCTGAGGTGAAAAAAAAAGGGCGCCTGCAGAGGGCGCCCGCCTTGGGAGTGTTGGAGGAAGTAGATCCAAGAGAGCGGCGTCGCAGGACGCTACCGAAGGCCTGATATCGATATCAAGATTGAAGTCGAAGTCAAGCGATCGGCGTTCGTCGAGGCGTCTTTCGACGGCTTCTAGGGGGTCACCCAGAAGCCGTCGAAGTCGGTCCAGCCGATGCGGGTCGAGCTGTTCGACGCCGTGCCGGCCGGGGCCTGGGCGAAGATGCCGACCTGACTGCCGACCCATCGGCCCGGGCGGCTGACGAACGGCGCGCCGACACTGGCGAAGGTCTTGCCGTCGGTGCTGTAGCTCAGCGTCACCTTGGCGTGCATCGAACGCAGCATCGAGGGCCAGTAGGGCGAGAAGTCCGGTGCCGGATCGGCCACGACGACCGGCTCGGCGGTCATGCGCAGCCAGACGGCGGTCGGGGCCTTGGCCTCGATCACTTCGACGCGCTCGGGCTGGAACTTGTCGGCGCCGGTGCGATCGACGCGCACCAGAGCCGGCCCGTTCGCGGTGTTCTGCAGGCCGATCCAGGCGTAGTCCGAGCCGAACATCACCAGGCCCGCGCGCTCGCCCGTGGCCTTGGGCGCGAAATCGAGCCGGGTGGTCGCCGTGAACCGTTCGGCCGGCAGCTTCTGGGTCAGCAGGGCGCCGGTCTCCCACAGGTTCTCCGGCGAAGAGATCGACTTAAGGCGCAGCTTGCCTGGCGCGGCCTTCAGGTCGGCCCAGTCGTCGGCCGGGTTGGCGTTCCACTGCCAGGCCAGGGACAGCGCGCCGTCGAACTCGTCGCTGTCCTGCGGCGCGAGACGCGGGGAGGGGGTCTTGGAGGCCGGCTTGCGGTGGGCCAGCACCGGCTGGCCGATGCCGTCGCCATCCTTGTCCTCGCCGATGATCGGCCAGCCGTCCTTCCAGGCCATCGGCTGCAGCCAGACCCGGCGGCCGTAGGAATCGGCGTCCTGGAAATGCAGGAACCAGTCCTCGCCGGTCGGGGTGGTCACCCAGGCGCCCTGGTGGGGGCCGTTGACCTCGGTGGCCCCCTGGTCGAGGACGTTGCGGCCTTCGTAGGGGCCTTCCAGCCTGCGCGCGCGGAACACGCCCTGCCAGCCGCCCTTCACGCTGCCGCTGGGCACGAAGAGATAGTACCAGCCGTCGCGCTTGTAGAGCTTGGGCCCCTCGGTGGTCATCCACGGGAACGGCCCGCGCGAGGTGGCGACCTTGGGCTGCTTGTCGCCCTCGACCAGGGTGATCGCCTCGCCGACCGCCTGATCGCCGGCCTTGTTCAGGCGGCGGGCGGTGATGACGTTGGCGAAGCCGGCCCGGCTGCGGGCGAAGGCGGTGACCAGCCAGCCCTGGCCGTCGTCGTCCCAGAACGGCGCGGGATCGATGACGCCGCGGCGGTCGTCGACCAGCACGGGCTTGGACCACGGACCCGTTGGATCCTTGGCCCTGACCAGGAACACGCCGAAGTCGGGGTCGGGGTAGTAGATCAGGAACTCGCCGTTGCGATGCCGGATGGCCGGCGCCCAGACGCCGCCGCCGCGACGGGGCGTGGCGTGATGCGCCTGCGGCGTGATCGCGGTCAGGGCGTGGCCGATGATCGTCCAGTTGACGAGATCCGTCGACTTCAGGATCGGCAGGCCGGGCACGTTGGTGAACGAGGACGAGACCAGGTAATAGGCGTCGCCCACGCGGATGGCGTCGGGGTCGGAATAGTCTCCGGCCAGGACGGGGTTCCTGTAGGTTCCGTCGCCCTGGTCGGGCAGCCAGGCCCGCTCGGTCCTGGGCGCGTCAGCCGCCGAGGCGCTGGCCGCCAGCAAGGCCGCGGCCGCGACCAATCCGAGCCCTGTAGAGCCACGACGAAACCCAGCCATCCGCGTTTCCATCCCTTGTTATGATATCGTTACCAGTAACATGGAGCGAGGCTTTGGCAAGGGCGCTCAGGCCGGAGGCGGGGCGGTCGAGGCGCGCTGGATCAACTGTAGTTCGGCCTGCACGTGGCCGCCGGGCTCGGCCCCCGTCCGGGTGAAATCCATGGCCAGCAGCACGGCCGATGCGGCCATGTCGGCGATCGGCTGGCGGATGGTGGTCAGCTCGGGCCAGACCGTCGTCGCCACCGAGGTGTCGTCGAAGCCGGCGATGCTGAGGTCGGCCGGGATCGACAGGCCAAGGCCGTGGGCGACCGCGCTGATGGCGGCGGCCATGTCGTCGTTGGCCGCGAAGATCGCCGACGGACGGCGACGCAGGCCCAGCAGATGCCGGGCCGCGTCGAGACCGCCGCGATAGCTGAAGCCGCCGTCGGCGACATAGCCCTCGTTCACCGTCAGGCCGGCGGCGCCCATGGTCTCGCGGAAGCCCTTCTCGCGCAGCTGGGCCGTGGAGTGGGCCGGATCGCCGCGCACGAAGGCGATGTCCACATGGCCCAGGTCCAGCAGGTGCTGGGTCATCATCCGGGCGCCTTCGAAGTCGTCGATGAACACGGCGGGAGCGCCCTCGCGGGGGCGCGCCGTCGCGAAGCTGACCGCCCCGACGCCGGCCTTTTCCAGCGACTCCAGGATCGCCGCGTCATCGCACAGGGGCGGGGGCAGGATCACCGCGCCGACCCCGGCGTCGACCAGCTTCTGCACCGCCTGGGCGGGCGTCGGATGGGCCTGGCTGGGCTCGATCAGCAACTGGCAGCCGCTGAGGCTCGCTTGGCGAAAAGCGCCCATCAGGTAGTTCGACAGGTTCGACGAGCTGGCGTTCGAATAGAGCATGCCGATCTGCGAGACGCCGGTGCGGGTGGCCCGGGCCAGCGAGTTGGGCCGATAGCCCAGCGTCTTGATGGCTTCCTCGACCTTCTCGCGCACGGCGGGCCGCACGTGGGGATAGCCGTTGACCACGCGGGAGGCGGTCATCGAGGACACGCCGGCGTGCTGCGCCACGTCATGGATGGTCGGCGCCTGTCGCCTCTGCGTGGTCAAGGAATCCTCGCCTCAATACGACTCTCTGCGGGTCGGCGCGCAGTCTAGCGAAGACCGGCCGGATAAGTCCAAGCGAGAGCGCGCCGGCGCTCGATAAGCGGTTGCAGGCCAAACATCCGTTTTTGCTCTGGTGTGGACCGCTCGCGCCGCTAGGATGCGTTGGTATCGTAAACAATGATGGTGCGTCGTTGAAAAGTCCCCGCAAAGCCAAGACGGCCGAGCCGTCTTCCGTGCGCGGCGCGTCGCCGGCCGCGCGGCCGGGCCCGAAGACGATCACCATCCACGACGTGGCCCGCCATGCCGGCGTCGGTTCGATGACCGTGTCGCGGGTGATCCGCGGGGCTGGCAATGTCAGCCCGGCGATGCGCGAGAAGGTCGAGGCCTCGGTCCGCGTCCTGAACTATCAGGTGAACGTCGCCGCCCGGGCTACGCGCTCGCGCTCGGCCGCCGCGCGGGTGGGGATCCTCTACAGCAACCCCAGCGCCTCCTATCTCAGCGAGATCATGGTCGGCGGACTGGAGCAGAGCTCGAGGCTCGCCAGCCACCTGATCCTGGAGCGCTGCGAGGGTCTGGCCGGGCAGAAGCAGGCGGTCAAGCGCCTGCTGGCGGCCGGGGTCGACGGCGTGATCCTGCCGCCTCCGCTGTGCGACTCCCGCCAGACCATCAACATGCTGCGGGCCGAGGGCGTCACCGTGCTGGCCCTGGCCACCGCTCGCCCGATGATCGACGTCTCCAGCGTGCGCATCGACGACTTCGAGGGCGCGCTGGCCATGACCCGTCACCTGATCGCCCTGGGCCACCGCGACATCGCCTTCATCAAGGGCGACCCCCAGCACACGCCGACCGAGCTCCGCTACGAGGGCTTCCTGGCCGGCATGTCCGAGGCGGGGCTGGCGGTGCGACCGGAGTGGGTGGCGCAAGGCCTCTTCACCTACCGCTCGGGCCTGGCGGCGGCGGAAAAGCTGTTCGAGGCGCGGCTGCGTCCCAGCGCGATCTTCGCCAGCAACGACGACATGGCCGCCGCCGCCCTGGCCGTGGCCCACGGACGGCAGATCGTCGTGCCGCGCGACCTGACCATCTGCGGCTTCGACGACACCGCCGTCGCCACCACGGTCTGGCCCGAGGTGACGACGATCCATCAGCCGATCGCCGAGATGGGGCGCGCCGCCGTGCGGCTGATCGTCGATGAGATCCGCGCCAGGAAGACCGGCGCCGACCCGGCCCCGGTTCACCACCTGCTGCCCTTCACCCTGATGGAGCGCGACTCGTCGGGCCCAGCGCCGCCCTAGGCGGCCGGCTCGGCCAGGAGTTGGCGGGCCTCGTCCAGGCTCCACAGCCGCGCGGCGCCGCGCACGCCCGAGGCGTCGCCCCAGACGGCCGGCTTGATGCGCGTGCTCCAGCGGTCGGCGAACACCCGGCGCGCGACGAGCTCGGGCAGGCGCTCATGCACCTCCGGCACGTTCGACAGGCCGCCGCCGATGACGATGGCGTCGGGGTCGAGGATGTTGCACAGCACCGCGACCGAGCGGCCCAGGCGGTCCATGAACTGGTCGAAGGCGGTGGTCGCCGCCGGATCTCCGGCTCGCCAGGCCGTGATGATCTCTTCGCCGCTCAGGGCCCTGCCGGTCGAGGCCTCGAAGTCGCGCCGCAGGCCCGTACCCGAGACCCACATTTCCAGGCAACCGTTCTGACCGCACCAGCAGCGCGGACCCTCGCGCTCCTCGATCGTCGGCCAGGGCAGGGGCATGTGGCCCCATTCGCCGGCGATGCCGTTCTCGCCCTCGATCAGCTTGCCGTCGACCACCAGCCCGCCCCCGCAGCCAGTGCCCAGGATGATGGCGAACACCACCTTGGCCCCCGCGCCGGCGCCGTCGACGGCTTCCGACAGGGCCAGGCAGTTGGCGTCGTTGGCCAGCCGCACGGGCCGCTGGAGCGCTTCGGAGAGATCCTCGCGAAAGCGCCGGCCGTTCAGGTACAGCGAGTTGGCGTTGCGCATCACGCCGGTGGCCGGCGAGATCGAGCCAGGCGCGCCGATCCCCAGGGTGCCGCGCGCGCCGAGCTTCTGTTCCAGTTGGCCGACCAGGTCGCGGACGGTGCTCAGCGCCTTGTCGTAGTCGCCCGGGTTGGGAACGCGGGCCTTAGCCAGCAGCTTGCCGCTGGCGTCCAGGGCGGCGGCCTCCACCTTGGTGCCGCCGAAATCCACGCCGATCTGAATCACCAGTAGGGCTCCCAAACCCGGGTGAGGCGGACCAGCGCCTCGAGGAAGAAGTAGTCGCCCCAGATGCAGGCCTCGTCGACGCCGACGCGGTTGGGCATGTGGTAGACGCCGTGGGCGAGGATCCCGGTCCCCGGCTGGCCCAGCGGCAGCAGGTAGCGCTCGCCCAGCGTCTCGACCATGGCCAGGGCCGCGGCCTCGTAAGCTTCACGGTCGGGATCGGCCAGCGGCAGGGCGCGGGCCAGCTCCAGCAGGCCGCAGGCGGCGATGGCGGCGGCCGAGCTGTCGCGCTCGGCGTCGGTGAACACCAGGTCCCAGCAGCAGACGAGATCGTCCGGCAGCCGGTTGAGGAAGTAGTTGGCCAGGCGCGCCGCCACGTCGATCAGGCCAGGATCGGCCTTGTAGCGGTGCACCAGCGGGAAGCCCGAGACGCCCCAGGCCTGGCCCCGCGCCCAGCAGGAGGCGTCGCTGAAGCCCTGATGGGTCTTGCCGCCGACCGGCTGGCCGGTCTTCGGATCCATGTAGAAGGTGTGGAAGGTCGAGGCGTCGGGCCGCACGATGTGCTTGGCGGCCTGGGCGATGTGGCTGTCGGCCGCGATCCTGAAGGTCGGATCGCCCGTCTCCTCGCTGGCCCAGTAGAGCAGGGGGAGATTGAGGTTGCAGTCGATGATCATCCGCCCCGCCTGCTGCGGATCGGAAAGATCGCCCCAGGCCTGGATGATGCCGGCGGCCGGCAGGTAGCGGGTCATCAGCCGGCGGGCGGCGGCCAGAGCCGCCTCGCGGCCGCTCATGCTGCCCGTCAGCTTCCAGGCCGCTACGCACGACAGCGAGTAGAGAAAGCCCAGGTCGTGGTGGTCGACATTGACCTCGCGCTCGATCCGGTCGCGGAAGCTTTCGACCTGGCGCTCGGCGGCGCGGCGGTAGCGGGTCTCGCCGGTGGTCTCGAAGGCCAGCCAAAGCATCCCGGTCCAGAAGCCGTTGGTCCACTCGGTGTTGTCCATCGGCGCATAGACCCCGCCCTCGCTGGAGGGCTTGGGGAAGACGTCGGTGAAGAGGTCGAGGCTGGCGTCGATGCGGGCCAAGACGGCCGCCAAGATGGCGTCGAGCTTGGCCCGGTCGGGGCGGGGGCGCGCCAGGATCTCCTGAGCACGGCTAAGCGGTTCGCGCGGGGCGGCGCTGGAAGCGGATTGGGACATTGTCAGTTGACCTTGGCCACGTCGCCGCCGCCCAGGTCGGCTTGCGCAAGCGCCGGATCGGGCTCGGCGTCCTTGGCGGGCGGGGCTTCACGCGGGGTGGGGGAGAGGGCGAACACCGAGGCGACCCAGAACGCGGCGGCGAACAGGGCGATCAGCAGGTAGGTGCTGGGGAAGCCGATCAGGTCGTAGCTCTTGCCGACGATCGGCGATAGGACCGCAAGGCCCAGCGAGTGGCCGAAGCTGACGCCGACCAGGTAGAGCGTCGAGGCCAGGCGGTTTTCGAAGTGGAAGGCGATGTAGCGGAAGATCGACACCACCAGGATCGGCAGTTCCAGCGAGTGCAGCATCTTCATCGCCGAGATCGGCACGGGGCCGTGCACCAGGCCCGAGCCCGCGATGCGCACGATCATGATCGCCGCAGCCAGCAGCAGGCCGTTCTTGGCCCCGATCTTGTTCACGACGAACGGCGCCACGAACAGCATGCCGGCCTCGAGGAAGATCTGGGCCGAGTTCAGGTAGCCGAACATGGCCGCGCCCTGCTTGGGGTCGGCGAAGTGCGAGGCGTAGAAGGCCGGGAACTGCTGGTCGTAGACGAGATAGAGGTTCGTCACGCCCAGGATCAGCACCATGAAGCCCCAGAACTTCGGCAGCTTGAAGATCGCCATGGCGTCGGCGGGCTTGAGGGCGCTGGAGCTTTCGCGCTCGTCGGCGCTGGGCTCGATCCTGGCGAAGGCCAGCAGCGGCAGCAGGATCAGGCCCGCGCACGAGGCCAGGGCGAAGTTGTAGAGCGGGTCGAGATTGAACAGCCGGCCCGAGAAGAACGCCGCCGCCGCGAAGCCCAGCGAGCCCCACAGGCGCGCGCGGCTGTATTCGAAGCCGTACTTGCGGCCCACGCGATCGACGAACGACTCCAGGGCGTAGCTGCCGGCGATGAAGGTGACGCCGAGATAGGCCCCGCCGGCGATCGCGCCCAGCAGGAGGTTGGTCTTCAGCAGCGGGCCGTAGACGAAGGCGAAGAAGGCGCCCGACAGCACGACCAGCCCGCTGATCAGCCACAGGACGGTCTTGCGCAGGCCGACCTTGTCGGAGACGAAGCCATACAGGGGCTGGGAGATCATCGCGAAGATGAAGTTGGCGGCGAACACCACGCCGGTCTCGGCGCCGGAAAGGCCCAGCGTCCGCTTCAGCCACAGGGCCAGCAGCGAGATGCTCATGGCCTGGGCGAAGAAGTAGAAGAAGAGGAAGGCGCTCAGCAGCGCGTAGTTCTTCCTGATGGCCATGCGTCTGCCTCCCGCGCCGGCCGCGCTGCGTGGCGCGACTGGTCCGACCCTTCGGTCATAGACTGATCTGATAACGATACCAAGTTCTTTCGGCGTCGTTCTCGCTCGCTGGGCCGGGGCTTGCGTGAGCGATGTGATATCGATATCAATATTCGTGTTCGAGCGATCCGCAAGGCTTTTCGACGCCCCGGCGTCGATCCGGCGCTCGATGCCGAAAACAACGACGCCGCCGAGCGGGCAGAGCGTCGCCTGGGGAGGAGTTCACGATGGGGTTCACAGCGCGAAAAGCGTCCTGGGCGGGACTTGCCGGCGCCGCGGCGCTGGCTGGGCTGGCCGGATCGGCCCATGCGGCCGACCAGGCCGACGCCTCGGGCCTGTATGTCTACCCGCTGCCGCCGGGCGGCCTGTTCTACAGCATGCACAACGACACCTTCACCGTGCGGGTGCGCAAGCCGGGCGGACGCTGGCGCGACCTCTACGAATATAACGCCAAGGTCGATTCCGACGGGCCCAGCGACGTCTCGGTCGTGCAGTTCGACTTCGAGGGAACGGTCGAGATCGGGGTGCGAAAGAACAACGGCGACTTCAAGCGCGTCGAGGTGCGGCCCGCCAGCAAGACGATCAAGCACAAGGTCGAGAATGGCGTCGTGCTGTTCACCATCGACGGGCCGCAGAACCTGTCGGTCGAGTTCGATGGCGACCGGCTGCACAACCTGCACATCTTCGCCGGCGCGCCGATCGCCAGGCCCGCGCCCGGCCCGGACGTGGTTTTCTACGAGCCGGGCCTGCACGCACCGCCCGGCGGGGTGTTCCCGGTAAAGTCGGGCCAGACGATCTATGTCGCCGGCGGCGCGATCCTGCAGGGGGCTTTCAAGCCCGAGAAGGTCGAGAACGTCCGCATCATCGGCCGGGGGATCATCGACCGGCCAGCCGACCAGCTGGTCGTGCAGGATTCGAAGAACGTGACCGTCGAAGGCTTGACCTTCCTGACGCCCAAGCACGGCACCATCGCCTGCGCCTCGTCCAGCAACGTGACCTTCAAGGATATCAAGACCTTGAGCAACGGCTCGTGGTCGGATGGCGTCAACGTCTTCGCCTGCAGCGACGTGACCGTCGAGCGGGCCTTCATCCGCACCTCCGACGACAGCGTCGCGGTCTACGCCACCCGCAAGTTAGGCGTCGGCGACACCCGGCGGGTGAGGGTGCGGGACTCGATCTTCTGGCCCGACGTGGCGCATGCGGTGTTCATCGGCCTGCACGGCGACACCAAGGCGCGCAACGTGCTGGAGGACCTGCGCTTCGAGAACATCGACATCCTGGGTCTCGACGAGGACGATCCCGAGTACCAGGGCGCGCTGGCGATCAGCGCCGGTGACGACAACACGGTCCGCGACGTGCTGTTCGACGACATCCGCGTCGAGCAGATCGAGGAGGGCAAGCTGTTCAACGTGCGCACGGTGTTCAACGCCAAGTACGGCACGAGCCCGGGCCTGCTGGTCGACGGCGTGCGATTCCGGAACATCCGCTTTTCCGGCGTGGGCTGGCCCAGTCCGTCGACGATCTCGGGCTTCGGCGCCGATCGTCCTGTCCGCAACATCAGCTTCGAGAACGTGACCATCGCGGGCAAGCGCCTGAAGGCGGCCGATCCCACGGTGATCGAGGTGGGGCCCAATGTCGAAGGCGTGAACTTCAAGTAGCCGGGGAGGGCGTTTGGAGTGGTTCATCCGTCTGGCCGAGGCGTCTGCTGGGCGCCGTTGCAGCGCACGGGGCGCGTGGCGCTCTACCGCCAGATCGCCGATCGGCTGCGTACGGCCATCCTCGACGGCGAGCGTCGCCTGCCGACCGAGCGCGAATTGGCCAGCGGCTTCACCGTGGCCCGGATCACCGTCCGGGCGGCCCTGGACCTGCTGGCGGCCGACGACCTGATCTCGCGCCGGCGACGACACGGCACCGTGGTTCGCGACGGCGCCTGTCAGGGCGTGAACTCGGCTCTGTCTATGTAATCGATGATGCTGGTCGCAATGGTGTAGCGTCCGCGCAATGCATCCCTGGATAATGATGGTCGTCCGACCTGTGTCGGATCGAGCGCCAGTTCGCGACGGTGTGGTGGAAGTTGTTCCGCTCTTCGTGGATGAGGCGGGCATGGGTCAGTAATGCCGTTAGCGAATGCTAAGAGAACGCAACGTCGCGAATCCCGTTGACAGTTCTTGAAATGCACTGGTATCGATAACAACAAGCCGATCGGGGCCGTCGTCACGATGCCTCCGAAAGCGGCGCGCGGTCGGGGTGTCGGCCTCGGCGCAGAGCGACGTCGGACTAAAGTCCGAAGGGGAGGATAGGATGGGTGGTCTCAACCCTCAGCGCGGTCGCAACCGCGCGCTGCAAGTTTCTCACATGGTCCTGGCGCTGGCCGCGGGCGCAGGCGCGCTGTCGGCGAGCGCCGCGCACGCCCAGGCGACCGCCGACAAGCCGGTCACGGTCGAGACCACGGCCGTCGACGAAGTGATCGTCACCGGCGTGATGGTCGGCACCGCCGCCAAGAAGGCCAACGTCTCGTTCTCGGTGCTGAACGAGGACGACATGAGCAAGTTCACGCCGATCAGCGCCGACGACATGCTGCGCGACATGCCCGGCGTGGTGGTCGAGTCCAACGATGGCGTGGCCCGCAACGAGGTCTTCACCCGCGGCATGACCATCGGCACCGGGGCCAATACCTCCGGCTATTTCTGGACCACGATCCTGGAAGACGGCCTGCCGGTCGTGCCGTTCAAGTTCAGCGGCTTCCAGGACGGCTATTTCTATCGCGCCGACATCTCCACCAGCCGGGTGGAGTCGGTGCGCGGCGGTTCGTCGGCCACCGGCGTCACCACCTCGGTGGGCGCGACCTTCAACTACATCACCGGCAAGGTGAAGCCGGGCGCGGTGATCCAGACACGCGTGGGCTTCGAGGGCGAGGACCTGCACCTGTCGTGGAAGCAGGTCGACGGCGCCTATGGCTGGGTCAACGAGGCGGGCGATCTGGGCGTCGGCGTCAGCGGTTTCTATCGCCGGTCCAGCGGCCAGGTGGATCCAGGCTTCGACCTGAACCACGGCGGCCAGTTGCGGGTGAACCTCTACAAGGACTACAACACCGACAACGGCGGCGGCTCGTTCAATCTGGTCTACAAGCACCTGGACGACACCAACGCCGAACTGACGACGTTCCAGCAGCCGACCTATGGCTACCAGAACCCCGAGGAGATCCCGGGTTTCGGGCGCGACGTGAACCTGTTCATGAACGGCGGCAAGCAGACTGTTCCGAACTACTTCAAGCCCGGCAGCCACACGCTCGATCCGTCCGACGGCTATCGCTACAAGCAGGACGCCCTGTCGCTGCGCTGGAACCACGACATTGGCGAGCGCCTGACCTTCACCGGCGCGGCGCGGATCCAGAAGTCGACCTATCGCGGCCAGTCCTACAAGCCCCAGCAGTTGGCCTCGCTGGGTTCGGCGGCGGCGACGCGTGAGCGCTTCGGCCTGAACATCAACAACCTGGACCGCACGCCGGGCTACTACGTCTTCACCAACGCCGCCGGCCAGGAAGTGGCCCGCGTCGCCAACAACGTCGCCGGCTCGCAGCTGGGAACCAACTACCGCACCGGCGCGGCCTGTCCGCGTGTGACGGCGACCACCTGGCAGACCGCCAGCCTCTGCATCGTCGGCAACACCCTGCCCAACCGCGACATCGACATGCGCGGCGGCCTGGTCACGGCGACCATCCCCAGCGCCGACGGCAGCTACAACTCCGGCACGGTGCCCACCGGGACCAGCTCGCAGGATCTGGTGCTGCTGACCCGGGCCGAGGACAACTACCGTGAATCCGTCGACTACATGGGCAACTTCACGGCCACCTATCGCGGCGAGACCTGGAGCGTGAACGGCGGCCTCTACCTGTCGCGCTCCGAACAGGTGAACGACAACTGGGCCAACGGCCTGGGCGTCTCGGCCTGGGCCGACGGCCAGGTGCAGAACCTGAACGTCAAGTACGTCACCCAGAACGGCACGAACTATCAGCTGACCGACGCCGGCGGCTGGGGCTCATACGGCAGCGGCCTGTTCACCACCGTCTCGCAGCGCGCGCGGATCATGGAGCTGTCGCCCTATGCGGGCTTGGCCTGGTCGCCGACCAAGCACTGGGACTTCAACGCCAGCATCAAGTACCAGTATTTCCACGCCCGGACCTATTCGGAGACGTGGGACACCCGCAACCCGGGCGCGGCGTCACTGACCAACGGCGGCCTCGATGGCGACCCGCTGACCGTCTACGACAACGTCTACATGACCAAGACCGCGGCCAAGGTGATCGGCGCCGACAAGAAGGTCAGCCTCGTCGACTACAGCGTGGCCCTGGGCTACAACTTCAACGACAAGCACAAGATCTATTATCGCTACACCGACGCCAAGCAGCCGTCGTCGGGCGTGGTCAACCGTTATTCGACCGCCGCCACCCTGGTGCGTCCGCTAGGCCCGACCGCCTACATCAAGGGCCATGAGTTCGCCTATACCTTCGGCGATCGCCGTTTCAACGGCCAGGTCACCTACTTCTACCAGAACTTCGCGGTGAACGATTATCCGACGGGCGTCGATGTCGACAACGTCTCGACCTACCTGCTGCCGGAGAACTTCAACAAGTATTTCACGCGCGGCGTCGAGACCTGGGCCAAGTGGCGGGTCACCAAGAACCTCGAGTGGAATCCGTCGGTGACCTTCCTGAACGGCAAGACCACCGAGGCCTATGTCTGGCTGAACACCGGCGCCAACGGCAACGGCGCGGCCGACGACGTGCTGCGGGTCGACGCCGGTCTCCTGGCCCGCTCGCCGAAATGGACGCTCAGCAACACGGTTTCCTATCGCTACAAGGACTTCCGCTTCAACGTCCGCCATCGCTGGATGGACGAGCGCAAGCTGAACACCAACTCGCTCGACCATCGGTTCCTGCCCGCGCAGGACAATCTCGACGTCTCGGTCCAGTACAGCGGCCTGAAGAAGACGATGGTCACGCTCGACGTCCGCAACGTGCTCGATAAGGACTACATCTCGGCCTACGACCCGATGATCAGCACCAACCTGCCGACCAACGTGCAGGTCTACGACGTCGTCGAGCAGCTGCCGGAGTCCGGCTTCCTGATCAAGCGCAACGCGCCGCGGTCGGTGTGGCTGACGGTCCGCAAGGAGTTCTAGGTCCCGGCCGGAACCACGACAGCCTGGCGAGCGAGGATGCTAGTCCTCGCTCGCCAGGCTCCGATCCCAAGCATCACGAACGAGGGGCGCATGACCCGCCATCGGCTGATCCTCGGCGCGAGCGCTCTGCTCGGCCTTCTGGCGACGCAGGCCAGCGCGGCCACGCCGCTCATCGACAAGGTGGTGTTCGGCGACGCGGCTTCCGAGGCCGCGCACGCGGTGGACGCCTCAGCGTCCGAGCGTGTCGAGGGCGGCCTCGGTCTCGCCGCGCGACGTCTGCCGCCAAGCGAGCCCGGCGCGCGGTTCAGCGGCGACCTGAAGTTCCGCCTGGCCGTCGATCCGGCGATCCAGAACTACGCCTCGATCCGCCTGTGGGGCGGCGACGTCAATGACGGCAAGCTGACCCTGTTCTGCGAGGGCAGGCAGGTCGGCTATCGCCATCTGGGCGACGTCGAGATCCTCGACATCGGAACCCAGGCGCCGCCCTTCGCGGGACGCTTCACCTACCGCACCTTCCCGCTGCCGATCACCCTGACCAGGGGGAAGAAGGCGCTGGACTGCGCGATCCGCGCCAGCGGGCCCTACGCCGTCTACACCCAGCAGTTCGAGAGCTTCCAGAAGCCGATGAGCCAGGCCTCGCGGCCGGTCTATGCGCTCTATGTCCACGCCGACCCGTTCCTGGACAGCGGTGATCAGGCCGGCGCCGCCCCGCCGCTGGCGGTCGCGCCTTCGGCAGGCCCCGAGGTGCTCGACGACCTCAAGGTCCGGGTGAACCGCGAGATCGACCGCAAGCTGGCCCAGGCCGGCCCGCTGAACGTGCTGGAGGTGCAGTTCCTGGCGCGCGCCGCCGGCCTGTCGTGGACAAGGGCTCACGCCAATCCGGCCGTGGCCCGCAAGGTGATCGAGAGCGGCGACGCCTTCTACGCCCGCTTCCTGGCCGATCCGAAGAGCGTCTATGTCGACGCCAGCCGCACCAACGCCGACTGGGACGCCATGGGCCCGTTCGGCAAGGCGCTGCGCCTGCTGCAAGCCGATGTCGCGCCCTATCTCGACACGCCGGTCGCGGGCGGGCAGGGCGCTCCGACGCGTCGCGAGGCCTATGCCCGCATGCTCGACGCCGGGCTCGGCTACATCCAGACCCATCGACGGCTCTACACCAACCAGTCGATGATCGTGGACCTGGGCATCTACTGGAGCAACGAGGGCCTGCGGTCGCTGGACAGCCCGCTGGCCCGGCCCGAACCGGCGATGCGGCGGTTCTTCTACGAGTCCATGGGTCTTGCGCCCTGGACCGGCAGCCTCGACGAGGCCGGCAAGCCGACCTATTCCAGCGCCGCCGCCGACACCGGCAGCTTCCGCTCGGCTAACGACTACGGGCTCTTCACCAAGGCCGGGCTCTCCAAGGAGCTGGGCTTCGTCGGCAGCTACGGCGAGATCCTCGACTGGGCGACCAGCATCTACCAGGCCACGGCCGCAACGCCGGGCGGGCAGGGCGATCCGGTCCTGCGCGACCAACTGCTGAAGATGGCCAGGGCGCGGATGGCCTTCCGCTATCCGGGGATCGACGCCGAGGGCGCCCGCACCATGCTGCTGGAGGCGCCGATCGGCTGGCGCGACCCGGTCTATCCGGGCGCGACGACCTATGTGCAGAAGTCCGGCTGGGACAACACGCCCTTCAACGTCGCCGTCGCCACCCGCGATCCGCAGCTGATGGCGATCGCCCGCCAGACCCTGGACGACGGCCAGTACTACGCCGTGCTGCGCGACCGCCTGAAGGACAAGAACCAGCGCACGACCATCGGCCTGCTCGACGCCTACGACGAGTGGCTGGCCGTGAAGGCCTGGCCGAAATCCGACGTGAAGCTGCCGATGACGCCGGGCCAGCCCGACTTCGTGTTCGCCGATCCCGAGGACGGGGTGGTGGCGATCAAGAACGGCGACGAGGTGCTGTACGCCTCGCTCTACTGGCGGGCCAATTGCGGGGTGAACCGCCTGGCGCGGTTCCACTACCAGACCCCGAGCGTGGACCGCATCGCCACCATTGCTGGCAGGGTGGACTTCGAGGCCAGCGGCAAGACCTGCGTGCGCCGCGCCACGCCGCACATCTCGGCCGGCTCGATCCCGATCGTCGCCTATCCGGGCGAGGCGCCGGCGGCGCTGGAGGGTGAAGTTCTGCCGGTGGCCAAGGGGCCGCCCGAGGCCCGCTACAAGGACCAGGACAACCCCTATGCGGGCCGCGGCTACTACTACGAAGCGACTTACGGGCCTTACCTGATCGCCATGAACGCCAGCGCCGACAAGACAATGAACGTCACGCTGCCGAAAGCGGAAAAGGGCCGGGTGGACCTCGTCTCCAGGAGCAAGATTGCAGCGGGCGTCGGATCGCTCAGCCTCGCGCCGGGTCAGACGGCGGTGATCTACGCGCCGTCTCGATAGTCAGGAGGGGTGGTGGTGAGCCACGATCACGACCTGCGGCTGGTCGCGCCGTTCAGCCCGACGATCATCAAGGCGACCATGCCGCCGGGCGTGGTCGAGCGCCTCAACGCCCGCATCGACCAGATCGTGGCGCGGCAGGACGAGGTGGCCGCCCGCGACTGGTCTGCGCATCTGGCCGGCGCGGTCAGCACCGAGATCCGCTTCACCGACGTGATCCGCGAGACGGTCGAACTGACCGACTTCCTGTTCGACGTGGCCCGCACCTATACCTACCGGTGCGAGAACGCCCTGATGCATTACAGCGACTACGAGCGCACCGAGGAACTCGAGGCCCGCAAGCTGCGCATCGAGATCAAGGAAGGCTGGATCAACGACATGGTCGCCGGGGACTACAACCCGGCCCATTTCCACCAGGGCTGCCTCTATTCCAGCGTCGGCTTCCTGCGGGTTCCGCCCGGTTACGAAGCCGAGTTCGCGGCCGACAAGGCAAGGCAGAACACCGCCGGCTGCCTGCAATTCATCGACAGCCGCAGC
This sequence comes from Caulobacter radicis, assembly GCF_003094615.1. GTDB lineage: Bacteria > Pseudomonadota > Alphaproteobacteria > Caulobacterales > Caulobacteraceae > Caulobacter > Caulobacter radicis. Next base: position 34,954 of record NZ_QDKO01000037.1, read on the forward strand.
GCCGTCGGCGTGAAGAACCTCTTCACCGTCAAGCCGGTGGTCGGCGACTTCTACCTGTGGCCCTCGTGGATGCTGCACTGCGTCTACCCGTTTCGCAGTCCGGGCGTGCGGCGGTCGATGGCGATCAATCTCGCCCTTGCCTGAGACGCGCGCGCGGAGCCGCTTGCGCCCGTAAATGATATCGATATCATAATCTGAAGTCACAAGAAGCGTACGGGGAGAAGCGCGTGAAGAGCCGAGCAAAGCTGATGGTGTCGGGCCTGGCCCTGGCGACCTGTCTCCTGGCGGGAGCGGCTTGGGCCCAGACCCTGAAATCGAGCCATCCCTACCTGACCTTCAGCGACGCCCACGTCTCGCAGTTCAAGGCCCGCGTAGCCGAGGATCCCGACGCCAAGGCCGCCTGGACCAAGGCCCGCGTCGACGCCGACGCGGCCCTGACCCGCAAGCCGGCCAACGACCGCGAGCTGAACGCGGCGCTGATGGGCCTTTCGCTGACCTACCGCATGACCGGCGAGCGCAAGTACGCCGATCGCGCCAAGGTCCTGCTCGACGTCTATGCGAACCGTGCCAACTGGGTGACCGACAAGCCGCTCCTGGCCCGCAGTCCGGTCTGGAACTCCGACCTCGGCATGGGGACCAGCGCCTACACCTATGGGCTTACGTTCGACGCCATCCATGACGCCCTCAGCCCCGCCGAGCGCGTCCGCCTGGCCAAGGCCCTGGTCAAGGGCGCGATCCGCCCGACCCTGAACGACTGGATCGACGGCAAGGAGCGGATCCACAGCCTCGACACCATGGGCCACAACTGGTTCAGCCACATCGTCTTCGGGGCCGGGGTGGCGGCGATCGCCATCAGGACCGAGGAGCCCCAGGCCGACGCCTGGATCCGCCGCATCGACGAGGCCGCCGAGGAGTGGGCCAACTACGACGGCAGCGCCATCGAGACCAAGCCGGCGCACTTCGCGTCCAACGGGGCCTTCGTCGAAAGCATCAACTACGCCGACTTCGCCGCCGAGGGCTATCTGCGCTTCAAGCGCGCGTGGCTCGACGCCTTCAAGGAAAAGCCCGCGGCGACGCCGCGCCTTGAGGGGCTGGGCGACTACTTCATCCAGAACCTCTACCCGACCACCGGCGGCTTCCTGTCGACCAACTTCGGCGACGGCAATCCGACCTCCAGCGGAGCCAGCGCCATCGCCAACCTGTGGGCCACGGGCGACCAGCAGTCGCGTTATCTCTGGTACCTCAACACCGTACGGCCCGATCCCAAGCAGGACGTGTTCGCCGAGCCGGAGAACATGGTCCAGTGGCCCTCGACCAAGGCCCGGGCCTTGGTTGGCAAAGGTCCGGGCCTGCCGACCAGCTGGATCGACAGCGATCTCGGCGCGGCGACCCTGCGCTCGTCCTGGGCGCCGGACGCCACCTTCCTGGCGCTGCGTTCGGGCTTCACCTGGAACCACAACCACGCCGACGCCGGCAGCTTCATCCTCTGGCACAAGGGCAAGCAGCTGCTGATCGACTCCGGCAACAGCAGCTACGCCCGGCCCGAGTATGACGGCTATTACCGCCAGAGCGTCGCCCACAACGTCGTCACCCTGGACGGCAAGGCCGAGCCGGAAAGCAACACCTATAACGGCTCGCACTTCGTCGGACGGGTCGATCACCTGGTCGACGCCGGCGACCTGCGCTTCGTGTGGGCCGACGCCACGGGCCCCAACGCCCGGACCTTCGAGCGCAAGTACCGCAGCTTCATGTGGATCGGCGACGTGATCCTGGTCATCGACGACCTCAAGGGCTGGGCGCCGGGCCAGTTCGAATGGCTGATGCACTACGAGGGCGAGGCCAGGCGCCAGGGACAGGTGATCACCGTCAGGAATGGCGAGGCCGAGGTCGCGGTGCGGCCGCTGTTCCCCGAGACCCTGCCGGACGCTGGCCTGTTCACCGACTATCCGGAACTGATGCGGATGGCCGAGGGCAAGGGCCTGAAAGATCACGCCCCCGACGAGGTCCAGCCCTATCTGCGCCTGCAGGCGCCGGGCGTGACCGACCGGACCAAGTTCGTGGTCGCCCTGACGCCGAACGGATCGAGCCCCGCGCCCAGGATCGAGAAGGTCGAGACCAAGGACTGGCTGATGGTGCGGATCACCCAGAAGGGCGAGGTCACCGAGGTCTATTTCAACCTGCTGGCCGACGGCCGCATCCGCCACCGCAACGCCAACGCCGATCTCGGCGGCTGGCAGACCGACGCCTACATTCTCGCGCTGACCTATTCGGAGGGGGGCAGCGCGGCCAAGCCGCGGCGGTGGTTCGTGGCCGACGGCAGTTATCTGCGCCGCGACGGGCGCATCGAGCTCGACAGCCTGTCCAAGGCCTTCGTGGTCAAGGACGGGGCGGGGCAGGGCGTCGAGGCCAGCATCCAGGGTCAGCCGACCTACGCCATCCGCCTGGCCTGCGACGGGGCGCGCTCGATCAAGGTCGACGGCGTCGCCAAGGCTTGCTCTGGCGACGTGGCGTTGGCGCGTCGATCGACGCCGCCCAACTGAATCGCAATCATCTCATTTGTCTGACAAAAGCGCTTGTCAGCGATCTGTGATATCGATAACAAGATTATGTGGTTGGAGAAGATCGCCGCTCAGGCGACGCCCCGACCCGGGAGTGAAACAGAGAGGGCGCGTCAAGCGCCCTAGCCAACAGGGAAAACCCGCCTCGGGCGGGATCTGACGGGCCGCGCCGGCTTATCGGGCGTAGGCTCCGCAGGAGGGGAAGCCATGAAGTCCGAAGTTCAATCGCGTCTGTTCCTGACCGTCTCGACGCTGGCCGTCGCGCTGGGGGCGTTCGGCGCCGCCCACGCCCAGACCGCGCCGGCTCCGGCCGCCGACGAGGCGGTCGAGGAGGTGGTCGTCACCGGCATCCGCCAGAGCCTGCAATCGGCCGTGCAGGTCAAGAAGAACACCATGGAGGTCGTCGACTCCATCCGCGCCGAGGACATCGGCAAGCTGCCCGATCCGAACGTCGCCGAGACCCTGACCCGCATCCCGGGCGTGCAGGGCTATCGCTACGGCGGGGAGGGGGCCTCGCCTGTCGGCGCCGGCTCGGGCCTGACGATCCGGGGCCTGTCGGGCCAGACCGCCTCGCAGGTCGACGGCCGTTCGTACTTCACCGCCGGCGGCAGCGAGTTCAATATCGAGGCCGCCATCCCCGGCATGATCGCGGGCCTGGACGTCTACAAGAACCCCTCGGCCGAGCACATCGAGGGCGGCATCGGCGGCCTCGTCGACATCAAGACCCGCCGTCCGCTCGACCTGCCGAAGATGTCGGGCAGCGTGGCGATTTCGGGCCGCTACAACGACATGGTCAAGCAGATGCAGCCGGAATACTTCGGCCTCGTCTCGCACAAGTGGGACGTCGGCGACGGCGAGATGGGCCTGCTGCTGGGCGCCAACTACCAGAAGAGCTGGAACCGCTCCGACAACGCGCCGGGCCCCGGCGGAACCAACCTGCGCCGCGTGGTGCGCGCCGACAGCGCCGAGTACGTCGGCAACAGCGCCTATAACCAGGCCTATGCCGGCCGTAGCGACGTCGCCTTCCTGGCCGACGTGGCCAATCCGCTGGCCCTCGGCGCCGCCGACCGCGCCAACCTGGTCAACATGGCCGGCGTGCAGATCAACGTGAACGAGGAGGACATCCAGCGCACCCGCAAGGGCTTCGCCGGCGCCTTCCAGTGGAAGGTCCGCCCGGGCCTCGAGTTCTATGTCGACGGCAACTACAACTCCTACCTCTACCACCAGGGCTATCGCTTCCTGAACGGCGCCGACAGCCGCTACGTCCAGGGCCTGGCGACCACCCCGTTCAGCACCACCGAGGGCCTGGCCAACCGCAACGCCAACGGCGGCGAGGACGCGGTGCTGGCCGGCCAGCGCTTCAACAGCGGCACGTTCCTGGGCTCAAGCTTCTCGTCGATCGGCGGTGACGAGCACCGCATCTACAAGACCTGGATCCTGGCCGGCGGCGCCAAGTGGTCGCCGACGGACGACCTCGACCTCAAGGCCGACCTGTCCTACGTCAAGGCCGACCAGCACCAGGACAACCGCTCGGTGACCATGACCCCGCGCGCTGGCCTGGGCTGGAACGTGACGCGTCAGGTCGGAACGCCCCAGACCCTGTCGATCAGCGGGCCGGACCTGTCCAACCCCGCCAACTGGGTGCTGCTGAACTACGCCAACGGCACCAACAACGTCTATGACGACGCCGGCCTGGCCGCCCAGTTCGACGGCAAGCTGCGCATCAACGACAGCTTCATCAAGGCCGTGAAGTTCGGCGCGCGCTACTACCGAAAGAAGTCGAAGTTCTACAACTACTCCTTCAGCGGCAAGAACCTGACCACCGATGGCCTGGCCCTTACGGCCAGCCAGTCGAACGGTATCCTCGCCTCGACCGTGCAGGACCTAGTCGCCGGCTCGCACACCAACTGGTTCGACGGCGAGGCGGGCTATTCGGGCGGATTCCTGACCTTCTCGCCCGACGCGCTGCTGGGCGACAATGTCCGCAACCGCTTCGCTCTGGCCGGCGTCCCCGCCGAGGACTCGCTGCCCGAGGTGCTGCTGTCGCGTCGCAAGGCGGTGGAAGAGACCCTGGCCGGCTACGGCGTTGTCGACTTCGCCTTCCTGAACGACCGCATCCGCGGCAACGCCGGCGTGCGCGTCGTGCGCACCAATCTGGACGCCGAGGCCCGGGTCACCGACACCAGCGGCGGCGCGGCGGTGATCGTCCCCAACAGCCAAAGCAACAGCTACACCGACGTCCTGCCGACCCTGAACCTGACCGGCTACATCCAGGACGACCTGCTGCTGCGCTTCGGCTTTGGCAAGGGCATGACCCGGCCCAGCGTCGGCGACATCAACCCGACCGTGACGGTCAACCTGACCAGCGGCACGGGCAGCCAGGGCAACGCCAACCTGCAGCCGCTGCGCGCCTACAGCTACGACCTGTCGCTGGAGAAGTATTTCGGACCGACCAGCTACGTGTCGGCCGCAGCGTTCTACAAGAAGGTCGACGGCTTCCCGATCGGCGTCGAGAGCTGCCAGACGGTGGCCACCTCGCAGCCCTACAGCGGCGTGACGCCCAACAACTGCCCGACCGGCCAGTTCCGCATCACCCAGACCCAGAACGCCGACCCGGGCTATGCCAAGGGCGTCGAGCTCGCCGCCCAGACCTTCTTCGACTACGACTTCCTGCCGCAGGTTCTGCACGATTTCGGCGTCCAGGGCTCGTACACCTGGGTCAAGACCGAGCTGCCGGTCCTGATCGGCGGCCAGGTCGTCAAGGTGCGCCAGCCGTTCCAATCAGACCAGAACTGGAGCCTGGCGGGCCTCTACGAGAACAAGAAGGTCTCGGCGCGCCTCGTCTACACCTACCGGTCGGACTATGTGCTGTTCGGGATCTCGCCCAATCCGATCGATGGTCGCTACCTGAAGGGCTATGGCCTGCTCGACGCCTCGATGAACCTGAACCTGCGCGACGACCTGACCCTGTCGCTGACGGCCTCGAATCTGACCAACAAGGCCCCGATCCGCTACGTCGGCGAGCCTGACGGCGGCTACGACACCGACATCCTGCGCCAGTATTTCATGAACGGCCGGGTCTACGGGATCAGCCTTCGCTACAAGTTCGGCGGCTGATCGCCGTCGCATCAAGTCCCGCCTGGGGCGCCGTCGATGACGGCGCCCTTCTTTTTACGTTCAGCGGAAGGAGAGACCCAAGACTTCGCCGCTGACCGCGATGTCGCCGTCCTTGGCCGCCTTCAACGGCTTGCCGCCGATGGCCAGGTTCTCGATCGTCACGTTCTTCACCGCCGTCTGGGGTGACAGGCCGCGGATGATCGACGGGCTGGGCATGCCTTCGCCCGTGAACGTGACGTTGCGGATCGTCAGGCCGTCGATCCCGCGGCCGGGCGCCTTGTTGTAGCGCGGGTTGTTCCCGGCCACGATGTTGATCAGCTTGCCTTCCTCGATGCGGTCGACCCGCACGTTGCTGAAGGTGATGTCGCGGATCAGCGTGCTGTCGCCGGAATAGGCGGCGATCACGCCCTCCCAGTCCGGATCGTCCTCGTCCAGGTTGGCGACGTCGATGTTGTCGAAGGTCACGTCGCGGATGGTGCGCGGATCGGCGTTGTCGCCGAAGTGGCCGATATAGAGGGCGTGGGCGACGTCGACCCACAGGCGCATGTTCGAGACCTGGATGTCGAAGGTGTCGCCCGGCGGGTTGGAATCAGGGATCCCGGTCTGGGCGGCCTTCTGGCGGCAGATCGGGCAGTCGGCCACCGCGTAGACCACCACGGCGTCGTCCGAGACCCGAAGATAGCCGTCGCGCACCTTCACGTGGCGCGAGGTCGAGATGTTGATGCCGTCCGACCACTTGCCCGAGGTGAAGCCGGTCAGCTGGCTGATCGTGACGTTCTCGGAATTGCGGATGTTCATCACCCGCGCGGCGTCCTTGCGGTCGCTGTTGACGATGATCAGGTCAGAGACCTCGACATCGCGGGCCTTTTCCAGGTCGATCGCCCGGCCCGGATCCCACAACAGGCCGCGTCCCGAGATCTTCACGTCGCTGACCCCATCCAGGTCGAAGGCGCCCTTCAGCACCGCGCCGCCGTCCATGTAGATCCGCTGGCCCGACTTGACCGGGAAATGGTCGAGGCCCGCCGGCGGGACGTGGAAGCCCGGGCCGAAATAGACGACGTCGGCGCCGGTCGGGCGGGCAGGGGGCGGGGCGCCGGCCACGATGTGCAGGTTGCGCAGGCGGTCGTCGTCGAACTGCAGCGAGAAGCGCTCGGGCTTGCCCAGCGTCATGCGCAGGATCGAACCTTCGCGCCGGGGCTTCACCACGCTCGACAGCGGCGCGACCGAGACTTCGGAAAAGCGGCCGTTGTTCTTCATCACCTCCAGCTCGACCGTCCCGTCGAAGTCGAAATAGACCAGCGAGGCGTTCTGCTTGGTGTCGGTGTCGACCTGCACCCGGTACTCGTAGAGGTCGCGCCATTCGCCGCCGGGCGTGCGCACCCGCACGGTGAAGTCGTCGTTGTGCGCCGCGTACATCAGCTGCGGCGGCACGGGGTAGGTCAGCAGCGTGTCGGCCAGGACGGGGCCGGCCGCGCCTGTCAGCAGCATGGCGGCGAGCGCGGTGGCGGCGCGGCGGGCCGGGTTCTTCTGTCGGCTCATGTTTCCTCCCAAGGACGGGGCAGCATGGGTCATTATGATATCGATATGATATCGATATCAATAACGTCGACATGTGTGACGAAGCGTGACTTTCGGAACCGTCGCTTTGACGCATTGGAACGGTCTTCCTATGGTGGTCCTCGAGGCCTGTTAGGCGTCGGACCCCGGCTAGACCCGTTCCGTGGCAGGAGGCCCCCAACCGTTTTGTCTTCCAACCTGCTCCTTCTTGTGATCCTGGCGGCGCCGTTCCTTGGCGCGGCCGTGGCGGCCGGCCTTCCGCGACATGCGCGTACGGCGGCGGCGATTCTCTCGTGGCTGGTGTCGCTGGTCTGCCTGGTGAGCCTGGCCGCGCTCTGGCCGAGGTTCGCGGATGGAGAGGTGCTGCGGCTGGCGATTCCCTGGCTGCCGTCGCTGGGCGTCAGCCTGATCCTGCGGCTGGACGGGCTGTCATGGATCTTCGCCGCCCTTATCCTCGGGATCGGCGCCTTGGTGGTGCTCTACGCCCGCTACTACATGTCGCCCAAAGACCCGGTGCCGCGGTTCTTCTCGTTCCTGCTGGCCTTCATGGGCGCGATGCAGGGCGTGGTGCTGTCGGGCAACCTGATCCAGCTGGCGGTCTTCTGGGAGCTGACCAGCCTCTTTTCCTTCCTGCTGATCGGCTACTGGCACCAGAACCCCTCGGCCCGCGAGGGCGCGCGCATGGCCCTGACGGTCACCGCGCTGGGCGGGCTGTGCCTGCTGGTCGGCATGATCCTGATCGGGTCGATCGCGGGCAGCTACGACCTCGACGACGTGCTGGCCGCCAAGAGCGTGATCCTCGCCGATCCCCGGTCCGTGGTGGCCCTCGCGCTGGTGCTGATGGGGGCCCTGACCAAGAGCGCGCAATTCCCGTTCCACTTCTGGCTGCCGCGCGCCATGGCCGCGCCGACGCCAGTCAGCGCCTATCTGCACTCGGCGACCATGGTGAAGGCCGGGATCTTCCTGCTGCTGCGCATGTGGCCGATCTTCGGCCAGACCGAGCTCTGGTACTTCGTCGTCGCCGGGGCGGGGGTGGCCACGCTGCTGATCGGCGCCTGGTGCGCCATCTTCCAGCACGACCTCAAGGGCCTGCTGGCCTATTCGACCATCAGCCACCTTGGCCTGATCGTCCTGCTGCTGGGCCTGGGCTCGCCGCTCGGGGCGATCGCGGCGATCTTCCACACGGTCAACCACGCCACCTTCAAGGCGTCGCTGTTCATGGCCGCCGGCATCATCGACCACGAGGCCGGCACGCGCGACATGCGCAAGCTGAGCGGCCTCTACAGGTTCATGCCGATCACCGGCACGCTGGCCATCGTCGCCGCCGCCGCCATGGCCGGGGTGCCGCTGCTGAACGGCTTCCTCTCCAAGGAGATGTTCCTGGCCGAGGTGGTGGCCGGCAGCGACGGCCACGCCCTGAACGCCGCCCTGCCGGTGCTGGCCACCTTGGCCAGCGCGTTCGGCGTGCTCTATTCGCTGCGCTTCATCCTGGCGACCTTCTTCGGCCCGCCGCCTACGGCCCTGGACAAGGTCCCGCACGAGCCGCCGGCCTGGATGCGCCGTCCGGTCGAGATCCTGGTCGCGCTGTGCCTGCTGGTCGGCGTGCTGCCGGCCCTGACCGTGGGTCCGTTCCTGCGCAGCGCCGCCGTCGCCGTGCTGGGCTTCGATGATCTGCCCTACTACAGCCTGGCGCTCTGGCATGGTTTCAACATGCCGCTGCTGCTCAGCGTGCTGGCCCTGGCCGGCGGCGTGGCCGCCTACGCGGTCTTCGGCCAGAAGCTGAACACCAATCCGCGCGGCGGGCCCTGGGGGCTCAAGCGCCTGAACGGCGGCTATCTCTTCGAGAAGGCCATGACGGGCATCGTCAAGGGCGCGCGCTGGGTCGAGAGCCGCCTGGGAACCGAGCGGATGCAGCCGCAACTGCGCCTCGTCGTCCTGGCCGCCCTGGCGGCGGGCGCGGCGGCGGCCTTCGCGGGCGGCGTGGCGATCCGGCCTTCGTGGTCGACGCCCGGCGCCGCCGAGTTCGTGTTCGCGGGCCTGTGGCTGACCGGCGGCGCCTGCGCCATCGCGGCCGCTTGGCAGGCCAAGTATCACCGGCTGGCCGCGGTGGTGCTGATGGGCGGGGCGGGCCTGGTCAGCTGCATCACCTTCGTCTGGCTGTCGGCGCCGGACCTGGCCTTGACCCAGCTGCTGGTCGAGGTGGTCACCACCGTTCTGCTGCTGCTGGGCCTGCGCTGGCTGCCCAAGCGTCGCGAGGACATCCAGGCCTCGCGGTCCGAGCTGATCCGCTCGCGCCGTCGCCGGCGGGTGGATCTCGTCATCGCCGCCATCGTCGGCCTGGCCCTGGCCTTCGTCTCCTACGCGGTCATGACCCGGCCGATGGTCGAGGGCATATCGCGCTTCTTCGTCGAGCGAGCCTACAGCGAGGGCGGCGGGCGCAACGTCGTCAACGTCATCCTGGTCGATTTCCGCGCCTTCGACACCTTCGGCGAGATCACCGTCCTGGGCATCGTCGGCCTGACCGTCCTTGCCTTGCTTCGCCGCTTCCGCCCGGCCAGCGACAGCCTGCCGGCGCCCAACCAGAAGCAGGCGCGCGAGCGCACGGGCCCCGTCGCCGAAGGCCGCAAGGCGGTCGACGCCCTGCGCGACACGATGCTGATCCCGCGCGTCGTCATGCGCTGGATGTTCCCGTTCGTCATCGTTCTGGCCGTGCACCTCTTCCTGCGCGGCCACGACCAGCCGGGCGGTGGTTTCGCGGCGGGTGTGGCGCTGTCGATCGCGGTGCTGCTGCAATACATGGCCAACGGTGCGCGCTGGGTGGAGGAGCGGCTTCTGCTGCGCCCCATTCTCTGGATCGGCTGGGGCCTGACCATCGCCGCCGGCTGCGGCCTGGTGGCGATCGGCTTCAACCGGCCGTTCCTGACCTCGGCCTTCAAGTATGTCGAACTGCCGCTGCTGGGTCGCGTGCCGCTGGCCAGCGCGGTGGTGTTCGACCTCGGCGTCGTGCTGCTGGTGGTCGGCGCCACGGTGCTGATGCTGGTGGCCCTGGCCCACCAGTCGCTGCGCCGCGCCAAGGACGACTCCGAAACCGAGCAAGCGGAGGAGGGCGCATGACCGAGTTCGTGCTCGCGGCCGCCATCGGCGTCCTGTCCGCCGCCGGGACCTGGCTCCTGCTGCGGCCCCGCACCTTCCAGGTGATCATGGGGCTGTCGCTGCTGTCCTACGCGGTGAACCTCTTCATCTTCTCCATGGGCCGCCTGCGCTCGGGCATGCCGCCGATCACGGCCAAGGGCGCCGAGCGGCCGGAGCTCTATGCCGACCCGACGCCCCAGGCCCTGGTGCTGACGGCGATCGTCATCAGCTTTGCTTTGACGGCCCTGTTCCTGGTGGTCTTGCTGGCCTCGCGCGGCGCCACCGGCAGCGACCACGTCGATGGACGGGAGCCGGCCGAATGAGCCTCTGGGACCATCACCTGATCCTGCTGCCGATCCTGCTGCCGATGGTCATGGCCTCGGCCATGCTGCTGTTCGACGAGCGTCGCCGGCGGCTCAAGAGCGTCATCAGCCTGACCGCCATGGCCGCGATCCTGCTGGTCGCCCTGGCCCTGCTGCACGAAAGCATGACCGGCGCGGCCGACGGCGGCGACACCGCCCGCGTCTACAGCCTGGGCGGCTGGTCGGCGCCGTTCGGCATCGTGCTGGTGGCCGACCGGCTGTCGGCGATGATGGTGGCGCTGACCAGCGTGCTCGGCGCCGGCGTCCTGGCCTTCGCCCTGGCCCGCTGGGATCGGGCGGGGCCGCGTTTCCACGCCCTGTTCCTGTTCCTGATCATGGGCGTCAACGGCGCCTTCCTGACCGGCGACCTGTTCAACCTGTTCGTCTTCTTCGAAATCATGCTGGCGGCCTCGTACGGCCTGGCCCTGCACGGCTCTGGCGACGCGCGGATCCGGGCGGGCCTGACCTACATCGCCATCAACCTGACGGCCTCGCTGCTGTTCCTGATCGGCGTGTCGCTGCTCTATGGCGTGACCGGCACGCTGAACATGGCCGAGTTCGCCCTGAAGGTGCGGACCATCGCGCCCGACGACCGCAGCCTGCTGCACGTCGGCGCGGCGATCCTGGGCACGGCCTTCCTGATCAAGTGCGCGGCCTGGCCGCTGGGCTTCTGGCTGGCCCCGACCTACACCGCCGCCAGCGCGCCCTCGGCGGCGGCCTTCGCCATCCTGTCCAAGGTCGGCGTCTATGTCGTGCTGCGGCTCAGCCTGCTGGCCTTCGGCGACGACGCCGGGGCCTCGGCCCATTTCGGCCAGTCGTGGCTGCTGGTCATGGGCCTTGCGACCCTGGCCTTCGGAACCCTGGGCCTGATCGCCGCCCGCGACCTGTCGCGCGCCGGGGCCTATGCCGTCATGGTTTCGTCCGGGACGATCCTGGCCGTGGCGGGCGTGGGCGACCAGGCCGTGCTGGGCGGGGCGCTGTTCTACCTGATCGGCTCGACCCTGGCCTGCGGGGCGATGTTCCTGCTGGCCGAGGTGCTGCAACGCGGCGTCGACTCCGGCGGCCAGCGCGAGCGGGCGGTGTTCGACGACGAGTACCGCGACCCGTTCGACGACGACGAGCGCAACGAGCCCGGCCTCGTCATCCCCGCCGCCGTCGCTGCGCTGGGCGGCGCCTTCCTGATCTGCACCCTGATGATCGCCGGCCTGCCGCCGCTGTCGGGCTTCGTCGGCAAGCTGGCCATGCTGGACGCCCTGGCGCGGTCGGTCGGGCCGGCCAGCGTCGCGGTGATCGTGGGCCTGTCGCTGTCCAGCCTGGGCGGGCTGATCGGCCTGACGCGCCTGGGCGTCGGCGCGCTTTGGGCCCGTGACGAGGACGCGCCCGAACTGGTGGTCGGCGCGGCCGAGCTTGCCGGCATGGGCGGTCTGCTGGCCGCCTGCGTGCTGCTGGCGATCTTCGGCGGCGCCGGGCTCGGTTTCGCCGAGCACACCGCCGAGTGGCTGGGCCGTCCCGACGCCTATATCCGCGCCGTGCTGGGGACCACGCCATGATCCGTGCGCTGTTTCCCCATCCGCTCCTGGCGCTGGGCCTGTTCGCAACCTCGCTCTTGATGAGCGGCTCGGTCGAGCCGCCGGCTATCGCGCTTGCCGCGGTGCTGGCGCTGGCCACGCCCCAGGTGATGCGGGCGCTCGACGCCCAGACCATCCGCATCCGCTCGCCCCGGGCCATCCTCGCCCTGGCCGGCTGCGTGGTGATCGACGTGCTGCGCTCCAACTGGGCGGTGTCGGCGATCATCCTGGGCCGGCGGCGGCATGAGCGTCGCTCGGGCTTCATCCACGTGCCGCTCGACCTGAAGGACCGCTACGCCCTGGCGGTGCTGGCCGTGATCCTGACCGCCACCCCCGGCACGCTGTGGGTCGAGTACGACAGCGCCACCGGCCGCCTGCTGCTGCACGTGCTGGACCTGGTCGAGGAGGAGGAGTGGATCCGCCTGATCAAGGACCGCTACGAGCGCCGCCTGATGGAGATCTTCGAATGAGCCAGGCGATCCTGTTCTGGTGCCTGACCCTGGCCCAGGGCCTGCTGGTCGCGGCCATGGCGATGGCCGCCTGGCGCGCCGCGCACGGACCCCGCGCCCAGGACCGCGTGCTGGGCCTCGACACCTTCTATCTCAACGGCATGCTTCTGCTGCTGGTGTTCGGCGTGCGCACGGGCGGCGCGATCTATTTCTACGCGGCGCTGATCATCGGCATGCTCGGCTTCGCCGCCACCGTCGCCCTGGCCAAGTTCCTGATGCGCGGCGAGGTGATCGAATGACTGTCGCGGACCTGCCCGCCTGGGCCTGCGTGACGGTTGGCCTGCTGGCCGTCGCCGGAGCGGCGCTGTCCTTCCTCGGCGCAGTCGGCCTGTGCAGCTTCAAGACCTTCTACGAGCGCGTGCACGCCCCGACCCTGGGGGCGACGCTGGGGATGGCGTTGATCGTCGCCGCCTCGATCCTGTTCTTCACCCTGGTCGAGGGACGGTTCATGCCCCGGGAGCTGCTGATCGGCGTCTTCCTGACGGTGACCACGCCGGTGACCCTGATCCTGCTGGGACGGGCGGCGCTGTTCCGCGACCGCACCGAGTTCGCGCGCGACGACGCTTCGGACGACGCCTAGTCTTCCTTGATCACGAGGGTGTCGACCGGGATGCGTTGCAACAGCGTCGAGGCGACGCTGCCGAGCGCCGCCTGCACGAAGCCGCTGACGCCGCGCGCGCCGATCACCACCAGGTCGGGCCAGACCTCGCGGGCGACTTGGTCGAGCACGCTGCCGGGCTCGCCCGCCGTCAGGTGAGGCTCGACACGGACTCGTACGCTCTCGGGCAGGTCGGCCAGCAGGGCGTCGAGCTTCTGCTGGGCCTCCGAGCGAGCGATGTCGCGGACCTCCTCCGACTTGATCCGGCTTTCGAACGGCACGTGGTAGGCGTGGACGAGGTGCAGCCTGGCCTCGGGGAACAGCGCCGCCGCGCCGAGCAGCGCGGCCCTGGCCCCCTTGGAGAAGTCGGTGGCGACCAGCAGGCGCTGGTAGGGACCGTGCGCCCTCTGCTTGACTACCAGGACCGGGCAGGGGGCGTTGCGAACCACGTGGTCAACCGCCGTTCCCAGCAGGTAGTCGCCCAGATCGTTGTAGCGGGCGACGCCGGTGACGACGAGATCGCTGTCCCTTTCGCGGGCCGTGTCGGTGATGGCCTTGGGCGCGGGGCCGTAGGGCAGGCTGACGCTGGCCTTGGCGCCGGGATCGGGCAGCGCTCGGCGCACGTCCAGCGCCGTGGTCGGGGCGTCCCGTTCGATGGCGTGCAGCACATGGACGTCGGCGTTCCATTCGTGGCCCAGCTCCAGCGCCCTGTCGACGGCCCGGTCGCTGCGGGCGGTGAGGTCGGTGGCCACCAGGATCGAGCGAACGGGGTGGGTCATCGACGAACTCCTCACTGGCTGGGCGCGTCGAGGTTGGCCCTGGCTCGCGGGCGTTGCAATGTAAAAGGCCTGTCATCTGGGGTTGCGATGGTCCTTCGCCTTGTCTTTGCTCGGCTATTTCGGCGCCTGCATGACGGGCAGTTGACGCGCCCGACGTCCGCTTGCAGAGCTAGGGCGTTGACGGATCGGCGCGCCGGAACAGAAGAAGCGCGCCACCGAGGGCGGGCAGAGGCGAGCGGTTTTGAAGGACGAGGGGTGGCGCGGGCTCGTGCGCCGGATCACGCGCATCACCCGTGATCCTTCGGGCGCCGAGGACGTCGTGCAGTCGGCGATGGTGCGCATGCTGGAATACCGGCGCGCCAACACGCTCAGCAATCCGGAAGGCTTCGTCGCTCGCGCCGCGGTCAACCTGGCGATCGACGAACGACGCCAGCGCGCTCGCCGCCCCGAGGAGAACCTGGATTTCGTCGAGGACGCCCTGGCCGATGCGGGTCCGCTGCAGGACGAGGTCCTGCGGGCGCGGGAGCGCCTGGCGCGGCTCAAGCTGGGGTTGGCGCGCCTCAGTCCTCGGACACGCGAAGTCTTTTTGCTTCACCGGCTGGAAGGGCTGAAGTATCGGGAGATCGCCGAACGGCTGGGCATCACGGTCAGCGCGGTCGAAAAGCACGTGGCCAAGGCGGCCCTGTTCCTGACGAAATGGACCGAGACGTGGTGAAGCCGCAGCGCGATCTGGAAGCCGTCCGCCGCGAAGCGGCCGACTGGCTGGCGCGCCTCAGAAGCGACTCACGCACTGAACGCGACGAGGCCGGCTTCAAGGCGTGGCTGGATCGCGCCGAGGACCATCGCACCACCTTCGACGCCCTGACCTCGACCTGGGAACTGGCCGGGGCCCTGCGCCATGATCCGGAAATCGTCGCCGCGACGCCGCGCAAACCGGCGCGCCTGGCCCGCCGGGCGGTGCTGGCCGGCGCCGGCGTCTCGGCCGTCGGCCTGGGTTGGCTGGCCTTCGCGCCGGAGGTCTACGCCACGGGTGTTGGCGAGACGCGGACCCTGCACCTGGACGACGGCTCGTCGGTGCTGCTCGACGCCGACAGCCGGCTCAGCGTGCGCATCGACGGCCGCCAGCGCCGCGCCGGGCTCGACAAGGGCAGGGCCTTCTTCCGCGCCGCGCGCGATCCGGCCCGTCCGTTCGTGGTCGCCGCCGAGGGGCGCGAGATCGTCGGCGACGGCGGCGACGCCTTCGGGGTCTCGGTGCTGTCGCGGACGGTGTCGGTGGTCGCGGTCGAGGGGCAGGTGCTGGTGATGACGCCGGGCCAGCCGTCCGGGCGCATCACCGCCTCGGCCGGCCAGCGGGTGATCGCCATGGGGCAGGGACCCGCACGCCGCGAGGCCGCCGACGTACAGTCGGCCACGGCCTGGCGGTTCGGCCAGGCGGTGTTCGACGACCAGACCCTGGCCCAGGCCCTTGCCGAGATGAACCGCTACAGCCGCCGGCGCATCGTGCTGTCCGACCCGGCGCTCGAGAACCTGCGGATCAGCGGCGTCTACAAGGCTGGCGACAACGAGGCTTTCGCCCGTTCCGTGGCGACCCTGCTGGACCTGGATGTCCGCGTTAGCGGCGGCGGCCTGCTGATCGAGCCGCGCGGCGGGGCATGAACCGGTCGCCTGGACCGCTCGAAAAAAGTTGCTGAGGAAAAATCGACCTCCGTCGTCAGGCCTCTTAAGCCCGAAAACGTCGGGCCGAGAGGGGACTAGAATTTCATGACGATGGGGAAAGACGGCCGTCTGCGCCGGATGCTGGCCGGATCGGCCGCCGTGGGCGTTCTGCTGACGGCCGGGGCGGCCTTCGGCCAGGCCGTGACCGTGGACGTGCAGGCGCAATCGCTGGACAAGGCGCTGCGCGAACTGGGCAAGGAGACGGGGACCAACATCCTGTTCTCGCCCAAGACCGTCTCGGGCCGCCGCTCGGCCGCCGTGGTCGGCAAGTATACTCCTCTGGAAGCCGCTCGCCGCATGGCCGGTTCGGCCGGCCTGGAAGTGGTCGAGGACGGCGCCGGCGCCCTGATCGTCCGCGCGCCGGGCGCCGCGCCCGCCGCGACCCTGCAGCCGGCCTCGTTCCAGGCCGTAGATCAAAGCCCTTCTGTCGAGGTTGAAGAAGTCGTGGTGACCGGCTCGCGCCTTCGTCGCACCACCTTCGACAGCCCGTCGCCCGTGGTCGAGATCGAGCGCGAGGACCTGCTGGAAAGCGGCTATGTCGACATCGCCGAAGCCTTGACCGACATGCCCGGCGTCGACATCGGCGTGAACCTGTCGACCAGCCAGTCGGCCGTGCAGGACAACGGCCTGTCCACCGTCAGCCTGCGGGGCCTCGGGCAGAACCGCACCCTGACCCTGATCGACGGCCACCGCACGGTGTCCAACGCCGGCAACATGAACGCGGTGAGCCTCAGCTCCATCCCGCAGTTCTTCGTCGATCGCATCGAGGTCAGCACCGGCGGCGCCTCGGCTGTCTACGGCTCGGACGCCATCTCCGGCGTCGTCAACATCATCACGACCTCCAAGATGGACGGCGTGAAGGCCCGCGTGGTGGCCGGCGCCACCGACGACGGCGGCGGCAGCAGCACCGAATACTCGATCGCGGCCGGCAAGCGCTTCCTGAACGACAAGCTGTTCGTCATGGCCGGCGGCACCTTCGAGAAGCAGGACGCTCTCAACGCGACCGACCGCAAGTGGGCGCTCCAGTCGGTGGTCTATGATCCGGACACCAACACGGTCTCGGGTCCCGATCTGTCGACCTACACGCCGGGCGGCCGCTTCCGCACCAACGCCTTTTATTATGACGAAGGCGGCCTGAAGCAGAACTTCGTGACCGCGGTGAACGGCTACGAGACCCGCACCAACGGCACCCTGATCACGCCGGCCAAGCGTTCGTCCGGCGCGCTCAAGATCGCCTATGACGTGACGCCCGATCTGAAGATCTGGGCCCAGTTCCAGGCCTCGCGCGTGACCACCAATTCGGTGCGCGAGCCGTACGGCCTCTACAATTCGACGACCTACGGCGTGAACGACGAGTTCACGATCGGCAACATCTCGCGGACCAACCCGTTCGTGCCCGCCGCGATCTATTCGGCGGCGACCACCACGATCAACTTCCGTCGTCGGATGACCGAGGTCGGCGAGCTGGAGATCTACAACCGCCGCACCACCCTGCGCGGCTGGGCCGGCGCCGAGGGCAAGGCGTTCGGCGACTGGGACTGGGGCCTGACCTACGGCTACGGCGAGTACGACGGCTATCAGGTCCGCCGTAACGGCCTGAACATGGCCAACGTCAAGAACGCCCTGAACGCAGAGCGCACATCGGCCGGCGTGGTCCAGTGCCGGGACGCCGCGGCCCGCGCCGACGGCTGCGTGCCCCTGAACCTGTTCGGCATCGGCTCGATCACGCCGGAGATGGCGAACTACATCCGCGCCAACGTCTGGTACCGGCCCCAGAATCGCCAGGACACCGTCGAGGGTCACATGACCGGCGAGCTGTTCC
This sequence comes from Caulobacter radicis, assembly GCF_003094615.1. GTDB lineage: Bacteria > Pseudomonadota > Alphaproteobacteria > Caulobacterales > Caulobacteraceae > Caulobacter > Caulobacter radicis. The sequence continues at coordinate 52,672 of NZ_QDKO01000037.1, forward strand.
AGCTGCCGGCCGGCCCGATCCAGACGGCGTTCGGCTTCGAGCTGCGTCGTGACAAGACCCGCACCACCACCGACGAGCTGACCCAGAACGGCCTGACCAACTTCGCCTACATCCCCGAATACAGCGGGGTGGTGAAGACCAAGGAAGCCTTCATCGAGGCCTCCGCGCCGCTGGTGAAGGACCTGCCGTTCGCCTATCGCCTGGAAATCGACGGCGCCGTGCGTGTCGCCGACTACAACCTGCAAAACGTCGGCACGACGCTCAGCTATCGCGCCGGCCTGCAATGGGCGCCGGTCAAGAGCCTGCGCTTCCGCACGGCCTGGAGCCGGGCCCAGCGCGCGCCCGACACCACCGAGCTCTATTCGCCGCCGCGTGACGACTTCGACTCGATCGTCGACATCTGCTCGGGCGTCACGGCCAGCTCGTCGGGCACGATCGCTCAGAACTGCCGCGCCAACCCGGGCATCGCCGCGGCGATCGCGGCCAACGGCGCGTTCGTCTCGGATGTCACCAGCGTCAACGCGCCCAACGGCGGCAATGTCGACCTCAAGGAAGAAACCGCCGACACCCTGACGGTCGGTTTCGTGCTTCAGCCGACCTTCCTGCGGGGCTTCAACCTCAGCCTCGACTACTACGACATCAAGATCTCGGACGCGATCTCGTCGCTGTCGAACGCCCAGCTGATGGCCGAGTGCTACGGCTCGACCGGCGGCACGGACAACCGGTTCTGCAACGTCATCACCCGTGACGCCGAGGGCCAGATCACCCGGATCCTGAACCTCGAGGAAAACCTGGACGACCTGCGCGCCAGCGGCGTCGACGTGGCCGTGCGCTACCGCTTCGACCTCGACCGCTGGAACGTGCCGGGCGACTTCACCTTCCGGGCCAACTACGGCCGCCGCCTGAAGCTGGAGACCCGCTACCAGGGCATCGACGGCACGATCCTCAACGACGACCTGGGCGAAGTCGGCTCGTCCAAGCACGAGGGGCGGGCCAGCATCGCCTGGCGCAACAGCCACTGGAACCTGCAGTGGTCGGCCACCTACATCGGCAAGGCCGTGGACGACAACGACCTGGCCGCCGCCTATGCCGAATCGGGCCTGGGCACGCCGCTGTTCTCCAACGTCGCCGCCTTCTGGCGCCACGACCTGTCGGTGCGGTTCTCGCCCGATCCGAAGAACAAGGACCTGCGCGTGTTCGGCACCGTGCGGAACGTGTTCGACAACGAAGGTCCGTTCCTGCCCAGCGGCACGGAGTCGGGCAACGACTACAACTACAGCGCCGTCTACGGCGTCACTGGCCGGACCTTCACCCTGGGTCTGCAACTGGCGTTCTGACGCATCTCGCCGGCGCCTTCGGGCGCCGGCGACCTCTTTCTCCGGAGCTTCCCATGACCCTGTCCCGCCTGGCGGCCCTTGCCGCCGGAGGCCTGCTCGCGCTTTCCGCGCCGTCGGCCTGGTCCGCCCCCCGCGTCATGACTGCGGTGGACCTGGTCGGGCTGGAGAAGCTATCCGATCCGAAGGTCTCGCCCGAAGGCCGGTTCGTCCTCTATTCGGTCGGCCGTGTCGACTGGAAGGCCAACGCCGTTCAGGACGACCTGTGGCGTGTCGGCCTCGATGGCTCGGACCCCCGCCGCATGGTCGAGGGGCCCGCCTCGGGCGCGGCCTGGGCGCCCGATGGCGGGCGCTTCGCCTTCGTGGCCAAGCGCGACGGCGACGCCACGCGCCAGATCTACATCTCGCCCATCGACGGCGGCGAGCCCAGGCGCCTGGGAAAGGTCCGCACCAGCCCGTCCTCTCTGCGCTGGTCGCCGGACGGCTCGGCGATCTACTTCCTGGCCGCCGCGCCGGACGGCAAGGCCCTGGCCAAGCGCAAGCGCGAGAAGGACGACATGCTGTCGTTCGAGACCCCGCAGGGGCGCGGCCGGCTGTGGCGGATCGCGCTCGCCGACGGCAAGGCCGAGCCGGTGATCGAAGGCGAGTTCGAGGTCGAGGCCTTCGACCTGTCGGCCGACGGCAAGGCCATCCTCTATCGCCGCGCGCCGTCCGACCTGCTGGACGACAACCCCAAATCCGAGCTGTGGCTCAAGGAAGGGAAGGGCGCTGATCGCCGCCTGACCGACAACGATTTCCAGGAAAGCACGCCGCGCCTGTCGCCCGACGGCCGCTCGGTCCTGTTCCTGGCCACGGCGGAGAACGGCCGCTACGGCACGGTCAATCCGAACCTCTTCGTGCTGCCGGCGGCCAGCGGGACGCCGCGCGAACTGGCCCACGGTCTGCCCTACGAGATCGAGGACGCCGTCTGGTCGGCCGACGGCCGCGAGATCTACATCACCGCCACCACCGGCGTTCGCCGCGAACTGTTCGCGATCGACGTCAAGAGCGAGGCGGTGCGGCCGCTGGCCCGGGGCGACCACGCCGCCGGCGACGTCACCCTGACCCGCGACGGCAAGGCTCTGGTGTTCTTCAAGGCCTCGGCGACCTCGCCGGGCGAGGTGTTCCGGATCGATCCGGCGCGGCCGGCGCCGGCGCAGGTCACCCACCTCAACGACGATATCGCGACCCGCTTCCGCCTGCCGCGCCAGGAGGCGATCCAGTGGACCGCGCCGGACGGCCAGGCGCTGGAAGGCCTCGTCACCTATCCGCTCGACTACCAGCCGGGCCGTCGCTACCCGCTGATCGTGCAGAGCCACGGCGGGCCGCGCTCGTCGGACGTGTTCAATATCTTCGCCTATGGCCGCTTCAACCCGCTGCTGGCGGCCAAGGGCGTGATGACGCTCAGCGTCAATTATCGGGGCGGCACGGGCTACGGCGACGAGTTCCTGCAAGGCATGAACGCCGGCTACTTCCGTCATGCCGACAAGGACGTGCTGTCGGGCGTCGACAACCTGATCGCCAAGGGGCTGGTCGATCCCGACAGGTTGGGCGTGATGGGCTGGAGCGCCGGCGGCCATATGACCAACCGCCTGATCACCGTCACCGACCGTTTCAAGGCCGCGTCCTCGGGCGCCGGCGCGGTCGACTGGCCGTCGATGTACCTGACATCCGACACCCGCTGGCAGCGCAGCGAGTGGTTCGTGACTCCGCCCTATGGCTCAGCGGCTCGCCGCGATCTCTATGTCGACAACTCCCCACTCAGCCAGCTCGACAAGGTCAGGACCCCGACCCTGATCCTGGCCGGGGCCGAGGACGAGCGGGTGCCCTGGACCCAGTCGGTGATGCTGCACCGGGCGCTGAAGGCGCTTGGCGTCGAGACCGAGCTCTATTTGGCCCCGCGCGAGCCGCACAACTTCCGCGAACTGCGCCACCGCCTGTTCCAGGTGAACGTGCAGATGGATTGGTTCAGCAAGCGCGTCCTTGGCCAGGACTACGACTGGAGCGCGGCCCCCGACGCCAAGGACGAGACCGACTGAGACCGCCTATTGCAACGGCGTGTCGTAGGGGCGCTGCTCGTCGGGATCGACGGGCGGCGACCTTGGCGGATCCTCGAACGGGACGACCGGATCGTCGATCTCCGGCGGCGGGCCGTCCGGCGGGATTTCGGGCGGCGGACGGCCGGGTGTGGGATCGGGTTGCGGCGGCGCGATCGGATCGGTCATGAGCATGTCCATGATCTACCAACGCACGGGTCCATGGCGCAGGTTCGCCGAAATCTACTGGCAGGCCGAGGTCTCGCCGCTCTCGAAGTCGACGCGGAAGCAGTGCTCGACGCCTGTCTCGACGTCGCGGACCACGACGGACGCCTGACCGTAGGAATCCACCTCGGGATGCCAGGCCTCCATGAAGGCCACGGCCGCCTCCTCGAACGTCTCGGCGTCGACGCCGTGGGCGTGGTCGCAGCCGTCGTGCAGGGCGTGGACGCGGAAGGTGCGGGTCTCGAACATGGCGTTTCCTCCGGACATCCAACGCATGGCGAGCGTGGAGGATTCAACGCCCGTCGCGGTTCGCCGTCCAGTGGGCGACGTCGAATTCCGGCCTCCGGCCAAGCGAGTAAGGCTCAACAGCCTTATCGGCTTCTCTCAAGTCGCTACTAAGGCGCTGGAATAGCGGAATGTTTCGCCCTCTGCCTGAGTCGTCGAGGCCGCCTGAGAAGTTCTGCGTCTCCGCCCTGAATTTCTGGCCGGCCGTGGAGCGGCAAAGGTCAGGTTGCAGCCTTACCTAACCGACCAGTCCAGGCCGGGTCGCTCCCGCCTGTCGCGGTGGAGGGTAGCATGCAGAGTTCAGTATTGGCCGAGCGCGTCGACGACGTGGACATGGCGACGGAGGTCGAGCCGCCCGCCCTTTGGCCCGGCGTGATCGCCCTGACGATGGGCGTATTCGCCCTGGTGACCTCGGAATTCCTGCCCGCCAGCGTGCTGACGCCGCTGGCCGCCGACCTCGGGGTCAGTGTCGGGGCGGCCGGGCAGGCGGTGACGGCCACGGCCGTGGTCGGCGCGTTCGCGGCGCCCCTGACGCCGGTGCTGACCGGTCGGTTCGATCGCCGCCTGGTGATGCTGGGCCTGATGGTGGTGCTGGCGGTATCGAACCTGCTGACCATCTTCGCCGCCAACCTGCCGGTGCTGCTGGTCGCCCGGGTGCTGCTGGGCGCGGCCCTGGGCGGCTTCTGGTCGATGGCCGCCGCCCTGGGCATGCGGCTCGTGCGCAAGGCGGCGATCCCCAAGGCGATGTCGCTGATCTTCGCCGGCGTGTCGATCGCCACGGTCTCGGCCGCGCCGGTCGGGGCCTATGTCAGCGACACCCTGGGCTGGCGGGCGGCCTTCGTGATCGCCGGGGTCGTGGGTCTCGCGGCGCTGGCGGCCCAGGCCTTCACCCTGCCGCGCCTGGCCCCGACCTCGGTCCCGCGCCTGGGCGGCCTGGTCGAGGTGGCGCGACGTCCGGCGGTGGCCGCCGCCCTGGTCGGCGTGCTGCTGGTGATCTCGGGCCACTTCGCCGGCTTCACCTACGTCCGGCCGGTGCTGGAGCAGGTGTCGGGACTGGATGTGGCCGCGATCTCGCTCAGCCTGCTGGCCTTCGGCGTGGCCGGCTTCTTCGGCAACCTGGCCGGCGGGGCGCTGGTCGGCCGCGACCCGCGGCTGTCGATCCTGGGCGGCGCGGGCCTGATCGCCGTCGCCGCCACGGCGATCGTCGCCCTGGGCAGCGTCGGCTGGGTCGCAGGCCTGGCGCTGACCCTCGGGGGCTTCGCCTTCGCCATGCTGCCCGTCGGCTTCCAGGCCTGGGCGACCTCGGCGGCGACCGACCAGGCCGAACTGGCCGGCGGTCTCCTGACCTCGACCTTCCAGGTGGCCATCGCGCTGGGCGCGGTGCTGGGCGGCCTGCTGGTCGACCGCCTGGGTCCGCTCAGCGCGCCGGGCTACGCCGTCACCGCCGCGCTGGCGGGGGTGATCCTGGTGCTGGCCGTGCGTCGCGGCGAGGCTCGCCGGCGGCCCGAAGCCGCCTGCCAGGCCTGCGGCTAGTCCTGGTCCCGGCGCCGGCCCGAGAGGTCGGCGCCGGCGTCCGCCGCGAACCGCCGGTTCCAGATCGTCGCCGAGGCCGAGATCGCCGTGACGATCAGGAAGGCCAGGGAGAAGTCCGCCAGCCTCGGGGTGGCGTGGCTTCCCGCCAGCATGCCGATATGCAGCGCCAGGGCCCCGGCGCACACTCCCAGCGACAGCATCAGCTGCTGGAAGGTGGCGTAGAAGCTGGTCGCCGCGCTCATCCGCTCGGGCGGGATCTCGTCATAGGCGATGGTGTTGTAGGCGGTGAACTGGAACGACATGCAAAACCCGCTGATCATCAGCGTCAGGAAGATCAGCCAGGTCGGCCAGCCGGGCCGGAACAGGCCGCAGACCGCGTAGCCGGCGCTGGCCGCCAGACCCCCGACGATCATGCTGTTGCGAAAGCCGAACCGGCGCAGGATGCGCGGGGCCAGGCTCTTCATCGCCAGCGAACCGATGGCGCCGGCGATGGTGATCGTGCCGCTGGCCGCCGCGGTCATGCCGAACCCCAGTTGCAGCATCAGCGGCAGCAGGAAGGGCTGGGCGCCCTGGGTGATGCGGGTCAGCGAGCCGCCGATCACCGACAATCTGAAGGACGGCACGGCCATCAGCGACAGGTCCAGGATCGGGTCGGCGCGGCGCTTCGCATGACGCAGATAGAGCCCGCCCGCGACTAGTCCGACGGCGATCAGCGCCAGGGCCATGGGCAGCTCGCCGTCGCGGCTGGTCATCTCGAAGCCGAACAGCAGGCAGCCCAGCGACACGCCCGACAGCAGGAAGCCGACGGGATCGGCCCGCACCGGCGTCTCGCCGCGCACCTCGTCGATGAACAGGGTGACCAGCACGATCCCCAGCACGCCGATCGGGATGTTGAGATAGAAGATCCAGCGCCAGTCCAGATAGGTGACGATGAAGCCGCCGATCGGCGGGCCCAGGATCGGGCCGATCAGCGCCGGGATGATCAGCCACGACATCGCCGAGACCATGTCCTGCTTGGCCACCGAGCGCAGCAGCACCAGTCGTCCGATCGGGATCATCATCGCCCCGCCCACGCCCTGCAGGAAACGGGCGAAGATCAGGAACGGCAGGCTGGTCGCCTGTCCGCACAGCACCGATCCGCCGACGAAGACGGCGATGGCCAGGCGGAACACGGTCTTGGAGCCGAAGCGGTCGGCCAGGCGTCCGCTGGCGGGAATGAAGATCGCCAGGGCCAGCAGGTAGGCCGTCAGGGCCGAGCTCAGGCTGGTGGCCGGCACGCCGAAGTCGCGGGCCATGGTCGGCAGGGCCGTGGCCAGCACCGTGGCGTCCATCTGTTCCATGAACAGGGCGCAGGCGATGATGACGGCGACCAGGCGATAGGGCGGCCGTTTGGCGAGATCCTGCTCGGGCGCGCCGGGCGCGCGGGTGACGCCGTCGGCGGCGGGCAGGATGCCGTCGCGAACCTCGGAATTGATCGAGGCCAGGCCGCGACGTCTCAGCCTCGTCACGCGCCCGGCTCCCGGGGGAAAGTCGTCGGCGTCGTGGCGGGAAAGGGAAAGCTGACTGGCACGGGCGGTCCTGGGGAGGTGGTCGAACGGGCGGGCGCAAACTCGTGCGTAACGGCAAGCGGGGTCAAGCAACCGTCAGCTTTTCTGAATTCCTATTGAATTGATCTGAATTGTGGCGGCGCTCGCCAGGAGGCCTGATGGGACGAAGGCCAAGCTTCGTCCGTGCGAGTTTCCCGATGACCCATCCAACCCCTGCCGCCCGCGTCGCCACGCACGACGAGCCTGAGATCCAGCGCCGAAACCTGCTGCTGGCGGGCGGCGTCGCGGCCGCCGCCGCCGGCATTGTCGCGCCGGGCAGAGCCAAGGCGCAGGAGGGCTCCCAGGTACCGCCGCCCGCGCGCCAGCCGCGCGCGCCGGCCGGCGGCAAGAGTCCCTGGGGCTACGACACCTGGAAGCAGGCCACGCCCCAGCCGGTCTCGATCCGGCCCGGCGAGGCGCCGTTGCCGCAGCATCCGCGCGCCTATACCGACATCAAGAGCTATCACGCCCACGTCTATTTCGACGAGGACACCTCGCAGAAGGCGGCCCTGCTGCGGCGCTGGGTGTCGGAGCGCTTCGTCGTCGAGCTGGGCGACTGGAACCTGACCCCGCGCGGCCCGCACGTGACGCCGTCGTTCTATTTCGGCTTCACCAACGACCTTCTGCACGTGATCCTGCCGTGGCTGCAGCTCAACAGCCTGGGGCTGACGATCCTGCTGCATCCGAACACCGACGACCCACGCTCGGACCACCTCTACTACACCGCCTGGATCAACCGCTCGCAGCCGGTGAACGGCTACGGCATGAAGAAGCCGGGCGAGGGCGAGCCGCCGGTCGAGCTGATCTATCCCAACACCAGGCCGTTCCTGCCGATCGAGACGTGAGGGCCGGTCAAGACGTGAGGGAAGGGGGCCTTACGCCCCCAGCATGTTGCCGTAGCCGATGACCACGGTGGCGCCGACCAGCAGGGCCACGCCGGCCCAGACCATGTTGCGCACGGCCGGACGAGCGTCCTTCCACTCCTTGAAGGCGAAGCCCCACAGGGTGCCGAAGATGATGATGCTGGCCATGTGCAGGGTCCAGCTGGAGAAGCCGAACTTGCCCATCTGGCTTTCGCCCATGGTGTAGAAGAAGAACTGGAAGTACCAGGCCACGCCCGCCAGGGCGCTGAGCAGGTAGTTGGCCAGCAGCGGCGGCTTGTCGGCGGATTCCTTGCCGCTGGAGGCGCGGCCGATCCACTGGCCGGCGCTGCGGTTCTTGGCGATCAGGAAGGCGCACCAGACGCCGTTGGTGATCAGGCCGCCGAACATGACGAGGCACAGCACCGGCAGGCCGGTCCACAGCGGGCCGGTGCCGGCGGCGGCCGAGATGTCCTTGATCGGTTCGCCCGCGGCCAGGCCGAAGGCGAAGCAGGCCGACATGATCCCCGAGAAGATCGCGACGGCCAGGCCCTTCCTGAAGTCGAACTCGGCGACGGCCGCGCGCTTTGCCTCGGGCGACAGGTCGCCGTCCTTCTTGGCGCCGGCCCAGGCCACGACGACGATGCCGGCCACGGTCATCAGGAGGCCCAGCAGGATGATCCGGCCGGAGGTCGAGCTCAGCAGGGCGTCGGCGAAGGTCCCACGCACCAGCGGCGGGATCAGCGTGCCGAACACGGTGCACAGGCCCAGCACCACGGCCATGCCCAAGGACAGGCCCAGATAGCGCATTGTCAGGCCGTAGGTCAGGCCGCCGAAGCCCCACAGCACGCCGAACAGGATGCACAGGCCGGCGATGTGCGGCGGGACCTGGCCCATCACGCCCAGCAGGTCGCGGGTCTGGAGGGAAGCGAAGAACCAGGGCGCCAAGAGCCAGGAGAACACGCCCCCGGTCAGCCAGTAGATCTCCCACGACCAGCGCCGCACGCCGCGGAAGGGCACGTAGAAGCTGGCCGAGGCCAGGCCGCCCAGCCAATGGAAGAAAACGCCCAAAAGCGGATTCATTGGCGTCAACTCCCATATATCAGAACGATTTTCTAATTATTGGGATCATCGCGACCGGGCGGGACTTTGTCAACGAACCGGGCCGAGCGTCGCCGCAAGGACACGGTGGCGGGCATTTCTTCCGTGAAACACTGTGTGGCGCTCGACATGCGCATGATTTCGCGGTTATCGTCCCGATTATAGGGAATTAATCCCATAATATGAAATTTGTCGACCTTGGCGTCATCCGATGGCCCTGAGCAACGACAAGTCGCAACTGGAGAGGAAACATGAAGACCACCATCAGCGCGCACCTGCGCTCCAGCGCCTCGCGCCTCGCCGTCGCGGCCGTCCTGCTTTCGGCGCCCGCCATCGCCTATGCCCAGGCCGCGCCCGCCGCCGGCCAGACCGTCGAGCCCGACGCCGTCGAGGAGATCGTCGTCACCGGCATCCGCGCCTCGCTGCGCAGCGCCATGGACGTCAAGCGCAACTCGCTGCAGGTGGTCGACACCATCTCGGCCGAGGACATCGGCGACTTCCCCGACAAGAACCTCTCCGAAGCGCTGCAACGGGTGACGGGCGTGCAGATCAGCCGCCAGGACGGCGAAGGCCGGGGCGTCAGCATCCGCGGCGCCGATCCCAGCCTCAACCGCGTCGAGATCAACGGCTCGTCGGCCCTGTCGCTGACGGTGGGCGGCGGCGACCGCGCGGTCGACTTCCGTGACATCCCGGTCGAGTTCGTCTCGCGCCTCGACGTGGTCAAGTCGCCGACCGCCGACATGGCCGAAGGCGGCATCGGCGGCACCGTGCGGGTCATCACCCGCCGCCCGTTCGACAGCAAGAAGCCCTTCGTCGCCGGTTCGGTGCAGGGCGTCTATTCGAACCTGGCCAAGGAATACGATCCCAAGCTCGCCCTGATCGGCAGCCGCACCTTCTTCGACGACACGGTCGGCGTCCTGCTGTCGGGCACCTGGGAGAACCGCCACCTCAACAGCAACAACGCCCGCACCACCGGCTGGATTCGCCGGGCGGCCACGGCCACCGGCGCCGGCGCGACCCCGGGCCGCAGCACCGACGTCAACGGCGACGGCACGCTGGACTGGATCCCCGAGATCCCGCGCCTGATCATCGACCGCCGCGAGACCGAGCGCAAAGCGCTGAGCGGCGTGCTGGAATGGCGTCCGAACGACAGCTTCAAGGCCTATCTCGACGCCACCTACGCCACCGCCAAGGAAGAGGTGAACAGTTCCTTCCTGCAACTGGGCGCCTCGGGCGGCCTGATCGACTACAGCAAGACCACGCTGGGCGCCGACAACACGGTCAACCACATCGAGCTGACCAGCAGCGCGGCCTTCCCGATGGATCTGGCCTATCGCAACATCCTGGGCGACCTCGAGCGCACCCAGTACACCACGGCCCTGGGCGGCGAGTGGAAGGTCGGCCAGTGGGTCTTCGACGCCCGCCTCGACTACTCCAACGCCGAGGTCCAGAACAACGAGATCAACTCGACCGCCACGGTGTTCGGCGTGCCGCGCGCCGTCGTCGACTACACCGGCGGCCAGCGCGCCCCGAACTTCTCGTTCCCGGGCCTGGACGTCACCACCGGCCAGGGCGTCAACCGGATCGATGCGCTGTTCAACCCGCGCAACAACACCTCCGAAGAGACCGCCCAGCAGTTCAACATCACCTACAAGCCGAACATTCCCTGGCTGACCTCGATCAAGGCCGGCGCCCAGGCCCGCCAGTTCGAGACCGACCAGATCCTCTACCAGCGCACCACGCGCCTGACCTGCCGTGGCGACGCCAGCAGCGGCGCGATCATCGCCGTGGCTGCGCCGTGCTCGACCCTCGAGTCGATCGTCAACATCAACTCGGTGGTCAACAGCATCCCGTTCTTCAAGACCGGCGACCTGGGCTATTCGGGCGGCATCCGCCAGTGGAACGACAACACCATGGCCACCTACGCCGCCACCCTGGCGACGGCGGGCCTGGTCAACGACGTCTACGCGGTCAACCCGAACGCCAACACCGCCCAGACGGCCGGCGGCCCCGGCAGCTTCCAGGCCTTCCTCGACACCTGGTCGGTCGAGGAGAAGACCAAGAGCGGCTACGTCCAGGCCAATTTCGACTTCTCCGAACTGCCGGTCCGCGTCAGCGGCTCGGTCGGCGTGCGCGTGGTCGACACCCAGACCACCTCGACGGGCTACAACCGCGTCCAGAGCGGCAGCACGGTGAACTTCGTCCAGGCCTCGCAGGACGGCGGCTACACCAAGACCCTGCCGTCGCTGAACCTGCGCTTCGAGCTGATCCCCAATACGCTGATCGGCCGCGCCGCCGCCAGCAAGGTGATGGCCCGCGCCGCGCCGGCCCAACTGGCCCTGCGCCGCAGCATCGACGTCGTCGGCCTGACCGGCTCGCGCGGCAACCCGGACCTGCAGCCGTTCGAGGCCAACGCCTATGACGCGGGCCTGGAGTGGTACTTCGCCAAGGACAGCTTCATCTCGGCGACCTATTTCCGGAAGGAAATCTCGTCCTTCATCATCAACCAGGCCTCGGCCGAGGTGATCGACGGCACGACCTACAACATCACCCGTCCGGTCAATGGCACTGATGCGGTGACGATCAACGGCCTGGAAATCGGCGGGCAGTACGCCTTCGACTTCCTGCCCGCGCCGTTCGACGGCTTTGGGGTGCTGGCCAACTACACCTACCAGAAGGACAAGGGCTTCAAGGGCACGAACCTGCTGACCGGCGAGATCCTGCCGTTCCCGGGCCTGTCGCGTAAGAGCTACAACGTCTCGCTCTACTACGAGAACGACAAGTTCAGCGCTCGCGCCTCCTACAACTGGCGCGACCAGTGGCTGATCACGGCCGCCGGCCGCGGCAGCCTGCCGGAGTTCAACGAGGCCTACGGCTCGCTGGACGCCTCGGCCAGCTACAACATCAACGACAACTTCACGGTCTTCCTCGAGGGCGTGAACCTGACCGACGAAGTGCGGATCGAGAACAACAACGCCGTCCGCCGCATCGGCAACGAGACCTTCGGGTCGCGGGTCTTCTTCGGCGTCCGCGCGAAGTTCTAGGGACTACGGCAGGTCAGCCCGGCTCGGTCAGCTTCAGGAAGTTGGCCAGGGTCGGGCTGATCTCGCCCTTGCGCCAGGCCAGGCCCGTCTCCAGCTCGGGGGCGGTCCCGGCCAGCGGCACATAGGTGACGCCCGTGCGCGCCAGGTTGCGCAGCGAGGCGGGAACGAGCGCGACGCCCAGCCCGCTCGACACCAGGCTGATGATCGTCTGCATCTGGATGGCTTCCTGGGCGATGCGCGCTTCGCCGCCCAGCGCGCGGTAGTGGCCGGTCACCAGGTCGTGGAAGTTGGGCGCCACGTGCTTGGGAAACAGGATCAGCGGCGAGCCCAGAAGCTCCTCTGCCGACAGCACCGCGTCGCTGGCGATGCGGCCCTCGTCGATCCAGGCGCTGGGCACGGCCGCCACCAGCGGTTCGCGCAGCAGCCGGCGATAGGCGAGGGCGGCGGGCAGGGGCTGGTCGGTCGGTGGGATGATGATGCCCGCGTGCCGCTCGCCCTCGACCAGCGCCGGCAGCTGCACGTCGCTGGTCGCCTCGAACAGCCGGATTTCCACCTCCGGATAGGCCTGGGAGTAGCGCCGCACCAGCGAGGGCAGGACGCTGTAGTCGGCGGTGCTGACGAACGACAGCGCCAGATACCCGCTCTGGCCGTCCCGCATCCGCCGCGCCGCGGCCGGCAGGGCGTCCAGCGCCGCCAGCGCCTCCTGCACCTGCGGCAGCCACTGCTCGCCCAGCGCCGTCAGCCGCACATTGCGCTTTGTGCGCACGAACAACGCCGCGCCCAATTCCTTCTCCAGCGCCATGATCGACTGGCTCAGCGGCGGCTGGGTCATGCGCAGCCGCTCGGCGGCCCGGCCGAAGTGCAGGGTCTCGGCCACGGCGGCGAAGTGGCGGAACTGCCGGACGTCCATCTGATATCTCATGCGACCTAATGGTCGCCTTTTAATATATTTTGCTCGCGCGGTCAGCGGCGGTAATAACCCCACAGCCGACACTGAGATTTTCCCATGCCTCCCTATCGCTCACGCACCTCCACCCACGGCCGCAACATGGCCGGCGCCCGCGGCCTTTGGCGCGCCACCGGCATGAAGGACAGCGACTTCGGCAAGCCGATCATCGCTGTCGCCAACAGTTTCACCCAGTTCGTCCCGGGCCACGTGCACCTGAAGGACCTGGGCCAGCTGGTCGCGCGCGAGATCGAGGCGGCCGGGGGCGTGGCCAAGGAATTCAACACCATCGCCGTCGACGACGGCATCGCCATGGGCCACGGCGGCATGCTGTATTCGCTGCCCAGCCGCGAACTGATCGCCGACGCGGTCGAGTACATGGTCAACGCCCACTGCGCCGACGCGATCGTCTGCATCTCCAACTGCGACAAGATCACGCCCGGCATGCTGATGGCCGCCATGCGCCTCAACATCCCCGTCGTCTTCGTCTCGGGCGGGCCGATGGAGGCCGGCAAGGTGCAGATCAAGGGCGCGATCCGCTCGCTGGACCTGGTCGACGCCATGGTCGTCGCCGCCGACGACAAATATACCGACGAGGAAGTCGAGGCGATCGAGAAGGCCGCGTGCCCGACCTGCGGCTCGTGCTCGGGCATGTTCACCGCCAACTCGATGAACTGCCTGACCGAAGCGCTCGGCCTGTCGTTGCCCGGCAACGGCTCGGTCCTGGCCACCCACGCCGACCGCGAGGCGCTGTTCAAGGAGGCCGGCCGCCTGATCGTCGACCTGTGCCAGCGCTGGTACGAGCAGGAGGACGTCACGGCCCTGCCGCGCGGCATCGCCACGCGCGAGGCGTTCGAGAACGCCATGAGTCTGGACATCGCCATGGGCGGCTCGACCAACACCGTGCTGCACCTCCTGGCCGCCGCCAGCGAGGGCGGGGTCGAGTTCTCGATGGCCGACATCGACCGCCTGTCGCGCCGCGTGCCCTGCCTGTCGAAGGTCGCGCCGGCCAAGGCCGACGTGCACATGGAAGACGTCCACCGCGCCGGCGGCGTGCCGGCCATCCTGGGCGAGCTGGAGAAGGGCGGCCTGATCGACGCCAGCCAGCCGACCGTCCACGCCGCGACCATGGCCGAGGCCCTGGCCCGCTGGGACATCGGTCGCACCAACAGCGGCACGGCTCAGGAGTTCTTCCGCGCCGCCCCGGGCGGCAAGCCGACCCAGGTCGCCTTCAGCCAGGCCGCGCGCTGGGAAGAGCTGGACCTGGATCGCGAGAAGGGCGTCATCCGCTCGGTCGAGCACCCGTTCTCGAAGGACGGGGGCCTCGCCGTCCTGTTCGGCAACCTGGCTCCTGAGGGCTGCATCGTGAAGACGGCCGGGGTCGACGAGTCGATCCTGACCTTCCGCGGCACGGCGCGCGTGTTCGAAAGCCAGGAAGACGCCGTCAGCGGCATCCTGGGCGGCAAGGTCACGGCCGGCGAGGTCGTGGTGATCCGCTACGAAGGCCCCAAGGGCGGTCCGGGCATGCAGGAGATGCTGTACCCGACCACCTACCTGAAATCGAAGGGCCTGGGCGCGGCCTGCGCCCTGATCACCGACGGCCGCTTCTCGGGCGGCACGTCCGGCCTGTCGATCGGCCACGTCTCGCCCGAAGCCGGCGAGGGCGGCCTGATCGCCCTGGTCGAGACGGGCGACTCCATCCTGATCGATATCCCGGGCCGGGGCATCAACCTGGAAGTCTCCGACGTGGTGCTGGCGGAGCGTCACGCCGCCCAGTTGGCGCGCGGCAAGGACGCCTGGAAGCCCAAGGACCGCAAGCGCGAGGTCTCGCCGGCCCTGCGCGCCTACGCTGCCATGACGACCAACGCCGCCCGTGGCGCGGTGCGCGACGTCAGCCAGGTCGAGCGCCAGAACTAGGACAGGACGCGGCCGGGCTCGCCAGGGCTCGGCCGCGCAATCCTGGGGTGAGTTTTTCTGCCCGCGCGGCGAGAATATCGGTCGTGCGGAGGAGGGCGGGACGGGTCAGGTTTTCGACATCGACGTAGAAAGCTTCAGGAGAAGCCGATGTCCGACCGCAAGCTCCATCCCGAAACCCTGGCCCTGCACGCCGGCTGGCGGGCCGATCCGACGACCGGCGCGGTGGCCCCGCCGATCTACCAGACCACCTCGTACCAGTTCCAAAGCGCCGAGCACGCGGCCGACCTCTTCGCGCTGCGCCAGCTGGGGAATATCTACACCCGCATCGGCAACCCCACGATCGACATCCTGGAGCAGCGCCTGGCCGCGCTGGAGGGCGGGGCGGCGGCCCTGGCGGTGGCGTCGGGGCAGGCGGCCTCGGCCTTCGCCATCCAGAACCTGGCCCGGGCCGGCGACAACATCGTCAGCTCCACCGACCTCTATGGCGGCACCTGGAACCTCTTCGCCAACACCCTGCGCGACCAGGGGATCGAGGTCCGCTTCGTCGATCCGGAAGATCCCCAGGCCTTCGCCCGCGCCACCGACGAGCGCACCCGGGCCTACTACGCCGAGACCCTGCCTAATCCGAAGCTGACGGTCTTCCCCATCGCCGAGGTCGCCGCCATCGGCCGTGCGCATGGGATCCCGCTGATCGTCGACAACACCGCCGCCCCCTTGCTGGCTCGGCCGCTGGAGCACGGCGCGGCGATCGTCGTCTATTCGACCACCAAGTATATCGGCGGGCACGGCACCTCGATCGGCGGCGTCATCATCGATGGCGGCAATTTCGACTGGGAGGCCCATCCCGAACGCCAGCCGCTGCTCAACACCCCCGATCCCAGCTATCACGGCGCGGTCTGGGCGCAGGCGGCCAAGCCGCTGGGCCCCATCGCCTACATACTGCGGGCCCGCACGGTGCTGCTGCGCGACCTGGGCGCGGCGCTGTCGCCGTTCAACGCCTTCCAGATCCTGCAGGGGCTTGAGACCCTGCCGCTGCGCATCGCCCGCCACTCGCAGAACGCGCAGGGCGTGGTCGACTTCTTGGCGGGGCGCCCCGAGGTGATCCAGGTGATCTATCCCACCGCCCAGGAGGGCCTGCGCCGCGAGCGGGCCGACCGCTACCTGTCGGGCGGCTATGGCGGTCTGGTCGGCTTCGAGCTGGCTGGCGGACGCGAGACCGGCAAGCGCTTCATCGACGCGCTCAAGCTCTTCTACCACGTGGCCAATATCGGCGACGCGCGGAGCCTGGCCATCCATCCGGCCTCGACCACCCACTCCCAGCTCAGCGCCGAGGACCAGGCCGCGACCGGCGTTTCCGAAGGCTATGTGCGGCTGTCGGTCGGCCTGGAGCACATCGACGACATCCTGGCCGATCTCGACCAGGCCCTGGCCGCCTCGGCAGGGTTGCGCGTCGCGGCCGAGTGACGAAAAAGCCCGCCAGGTCAGAGGTCTGGCGGGCTTTCTTCATGCTGGTCAGCGCTTGGCGGTCTGCTCCACGGCGCGGAAGACGCGCAGGTAGTTGCCGCCCCACAGCTTGCCGATGTCGGCCTCGGAATAACCGCGGGCCACCAGCTCGGCGGTGACGTTGCCGGCCTCGCCCTCGTTGGCCCAGCCGACCACCCCGCCGCCGTGGTTGAAGTCCGACGACAGGCCCACGTGCTCGACCCCTACGCGCCCCACCGCGTAGTCGACGGAGTCGACCAGGTCCTTGACCGTCGCCTTGGGCAGCAGGGCGGTGACCGCGTGGCTGTAGTCCTTGCGCTTGTCGGGCGACAGCGCCTCGGTTCCGTCGGCGGCCCGCGTGAAGGCGGCCGGCAGGCCGTACTGGGCGCGCAGGGCGGCCACCTTCGGCCGCAGTTCGGGCGTCAGTCGCACCAGATAGGGGCCGAAGGCGACGACCTGCACGACCCCGCCCTTGGCGGCGATGGCGTCGAGTTCGGCGTCCGACAGGTTGCGCGGGTTGTCGACGATCCCCTGCACCCCCGAGTGGCTGGCCACCACCGGCGCGCGGCTGATCGCCAGCACCTGCTTCACGCCGTCGGGCGTCAGTTGCGAGACGTCGATGATCACGCCCAGGTCGTTGAGCCGGGCCACCGCCTGCTTGCCCAACGGCGACAGGCCGCCCCATTCGACCTTGGTCCCGCCGCTGGGGCGCGAGGAGTCGGCGAAGGCGTTGTTTCCGGCATGGACGAAGCCGAAGCTGCGCACGCCGCCGGCGTAATAGGCGTCGATCGGCTTAAGGTCCTCGCCGAACGGGTAGGCGTTGAGGAAGCCGACCACGATCGCCCGCTTGCCGGCCTTGGCGGCGGCCTCGACGTCGTCGGCCGTCAGGGCCAGCACGGCGCGGTCGGGGTGGCGCTCGGCGACGCCGCGGATGGCCGCCAGCTTGGCGTCGGCCTCCTTGCGGGCCTGGGCATAGCCGTCCGGCGTACGCGGCCCCTGCGCGACGAACACCGCCAGCACGGCCGCGTCGACCCCGCCGCGCTCCAGCTTGGGCAGGTCGACCTGGCCGTCGCCGTCGACGGCGGCCTCGTGCGCGCCCACGCCCAGGTCGGCGGGCACGTCCACGTGGCTGTCCAGCACCAGGGTGCGGGCGTGGACGGCGGCGGCGTCGAGCTTGGCGGCGAGCGCCGGAGCGGCGCTGGCCAGGGTCAGGGCGGCGGCCGTGGCCAGGAGGATGGGGCGAAGCATGGCGTCGTCTTTCTTGTCGTTGGTCGGGGAGGGCGCCTCGCCGCGCGCCGGGCCCCTCGGCGCGTTCGTGAAGGCGGCTCGACGCTAGCCGCCGCCGGGCCGCGCCGACCAACGCGGTGTTCTCATGCTGGATATTGCCGTCGGTAAAGCTTGCGCTCGAGGCCGCTCACCGGTCATCTCGGCGTCCTTTCCGAACCGAGAGTGCGCTTTCCATGCTCGACGACCGCAAGCCCCACGAAAACCGTCCGCTGGGCAAGAGCGGCCTTTCCGTGTCGCCGCTGGCCTGGGGCATGTGGCGCTTCAAGGGCGAATCCGTCGCTGACGCCCGCCACCTGGTCGAGACGGCGCTGGAGAGCGGCATCACCCTGCTCGACACCGCCGACATTTACGGCGCCGACACGCCCTACGGCTTCGGCTCGGCCGAGGTGCTGCTGGGCAAGGTGCTGCACGACGCCCCGCATCTGCGCGAGAAGTTCGTCCTGGCCTCCAAGGGCGGCATCGTCCTGGGCGTGCCCTACAACTCCAGCGCCGACTATCTGGTCGCCGCCTGCGAGGCCTCGCTGCAGCGCCTGGGCGTCGAGAAGATCGACCTCTACCAGATCCACCGCCCCGACGTTCTGGCTCACCCGGCCGAGGTGGCGGGGGCGCTGGTCAAGCTGCGCGAGCAGGGCAAGATCGACGCTATCGGCGTCTCCAACTATCTGCCCAGCCAGGTCGCGGCCTTGCAGGCGCACCTGCCGTTCCCGCTGGCCAGCATCCAGCCGGAGTTCTCGCCGCTGGCCATCGAGCCGCTATCGGACGGGGTGCTCGACCAGGCGCTCGAGCGCGACATGGCCGTGCTGGCCTGGTCGCCTCTGGGCGGCGGGCGCCTGACGGGCGAGGGGATCGACGATCGCGGCCGGGCGGTGATCGACGCGCTCGACGCCGTGGCCCGCCCGCAGCACGTCGACCGCGCCGCCGTCGCCCTGGCCTGGATCATGGCCCACCCGTCGCGGCCGATCCCGATCGTCGGCTCCCAGACGCCCGAGCGCATCAAGGCATCGGCCGACGCCCTGCACGTCCACATGACCCGGGCCCAGTGGTACGCCATCCTCACCGCCAGCCGGGGCGTTCCGCTGCCCTAGACCGAGCGGTCGCCTTTGACGGGCGGCGACGAGATCGCTAGATCATGGCGCGGTAATGAGAATCGTTCTCATTCGGGGTGGCGTGATGCGATCTGGCCAGAGGGGAACGGCTTCCGACCTGACCGGCCTGCTGGAGGCCCACTACGAGGATCTCCGCCGCTTCGCCGCCCGCAAGGCCCGCTCGGCCAGCCTCGCCGACGACGTGATGCAGGACGCCTGGCTCAAGCTGTCTGACCTGACCCGCGCGCCGGGCTTCGATGGCGCCGCCGTGCGCAATCCGCTCAGCTACCTGCGCCGGATCATCGCCAATCTCGTGGTCGACCGCCAGCGCCAGGCGGCCGCCCAGGCCCGGCGGATCTCGCCGGGCGAGCTGCCGCTGGACGCCGGCAGCGACGCGCCCTCGGCCTTCCAGGTGCTGGCCGGCCGCCAGGAGATCGCCATCGTCCAGGCCGCCATCGCCGAACTGCCCGACAAGTGCCGGCAGGTGATCCTGCTCTATCGCGGCCACGACCTGACCATGCAGCAGGTCGCCGATCGTCTGGGGATCTCGCCGCGCACGGTCGAAAACCATCTGGCCAAGGCCATGAGCCACTGCCGCCGCCGGCTGAAGGAAGCGCGCGGCGATGGATGAGACTAGGGGAAGCGCGGGCGCCGGTTCGTCCTGTCAATCGGGAGGACCAAAAGCCCACATGAGCGACAAGGACAAAAGCACGGGCGGGGACGAGGCGCTGTTCGACGCGGCGGCGCGACGGACGCTGCGCCTGCGCGATGGCGCCGACGCCGCCGAGCATGCCGCCTGGCTGGCCGCGGGGCCGGGCCGGGCCGAAGCCACGGCCGAGGCCGACCACATCCTCTCGCTCATCGGCGCGGCCACGGCGCCTGAAGTCAACGCGACGTTCCAGCCGCGACGACGGCGAGGCGCCCCTGCCGTCGCCGCTCCGCGCCGCCGGACGTGGAAGATCCCGGCGGCCGTCGCGGCTTGCCTGGTGCTGGCGCTGGGAACGGGCGTCGCGCTCGAGATCCTGGCGCCCGCCGATCCGAACCGTCTGGTCGCCCAAGTCGGCGAAGTGCGCCGGCAGGTGCTGGCCGACGGAAGCGCCGTGACGCTGAACACCGGCGCGGTGCTCGACGTCCGCTACGGGCCCGAAGGCCGCCACGTGCGGCTGGTCAAGGGCGAGGCGTTCTTCGACGTGGTTCACGATCCTTCGCGGCCGTTCGTGGTCGAGAGCCGGGCCGGCAGCGCCCGGGTGCTGGGCACGGCCTTCGACGTGCGCCTGGCGGGCGACAAGGCCCGGGTCAGCGTGCTGCGTGGCGCGGTGCGGGTCGAGCCGGCGCATGGCGGCGGGATGGCGGTGCTGCGGGCCGGGCAGGGCGCCTGGCTTGATGGCGCGGCGCCCAAGGCCCTGGCGCTGGAAGATCCGGCCGCCGTCGACGCCTGGAGGCAGGGGCGCCTCGTCGTCTATCACCGCCCGTTGGCCGAGGTGGTCGACGAGATCGGCCGCTACAGGCGCGGCAAGGTGTTCGTCCGTGGCCAGGCCCTGGCCGCCCGACCGGTGTCGGGGGTGTTCGACGTCGCGCGGCCCGACGCCGCCATCGACGCCCTGGCCGCTTCGCTGGACCTTCGTACGGCCCGCATGGGCGGCTTCGTCCTGCTCTACTGACCGGCTCGTAACGTCTCCGCAAAAAAATCGACGAGGTCGCTAGGGGATCTCGCTGCCGGGTTTCGTCTCTCCATCATAAGATGCAATTGAGTGTCGCTCGCAATAATGAGCGACCCACGAGACGAGACCGACCACCGACATGACGACGCCTGTTACCCGCCCCGGCCTGCTTCCTCGTATCCGCCGGCTGTCGTTGTGCCTGGCCCTGGCATCGGCCAGCCCGCTGGCCCTGGGCGCGCTGCCCGCCGCCGCCCAGGAAAGCGCGGCCTTCTCGGTCGACATTCCGGCCCAGCCGCTGCCCCAGGCGCTGAGCCAGTTCTCGCTGCAGACCAGGGTCCAGATCGTCTACGCCGTCGAGGCGCCGTATGGCCGCCGCGCCCCCGCCGTGCGCGGCCGCTTCAGCCAGGGCGAGATCCTGTCGCGCCTGCTGGCCGGCAGCGGCGTCACCTGGCGCGAGGTGCGCCCCGGCGTCGTCACGCTTGAAGCCGCCCCCAGCGCCAAGGGAGCGGTCGTCACCGACGCCCTGCGGGTCGAGGGCGCGACCGGCGGCGGCGAGGCGCTCAGCGCCCGCGACGCTCTAGGCTATGACGGCGTCTACGACCTGGACGGCGCCTCCACCTATGCCGGTAAGGCGCAGGTCGAGCGCTACAAGGGCGTCAGCCCCGCCGATGTGCTCAAGGGCATGGTCGGGGTGTTCAGCGGCGACGCCCGCAACAGCGGCGCGCTCGACCCAAGCGTCCGCGGCGTCGAAGGGCCCGGCCGCGTGCCGGTGATCATCGACGGCGGCGAGCAAGCCCTGACCGTCTGGCGCGGCTACAACGGCGCCAACAACAGAAGCTACATCGATCCCAGCCTGGTCGGCGGGGTGCAGGTGCTGAAGGGGCCGTCCCTGACGGCGGGCGTCCACACCTCCGTCGGCGGGGCGGTGGTCATCGACACCCTCTCGCCGCGCGACATCCTGCGCGAGGGCGAGCGCTACGGCGCCGAGGTCCGCATCGAGGGCGGCAACAACTCCACAAAGCCGCGCCTGCCGACCCTGCTGACCGGCCAGGATTACCGCAACGTGCCGGGCTTTCCCGGCTCGACCGGAACCACTGGCTTTCCCAACAGCCCGTACAACGATCCCTACGTGCAGGTGACGCCGCGCACCTCGGGTGACAACGACACCGTCTCGTTCGGCGACCGGGCCGCACGGCTGGCCATCGCGGGGCGCAGCGACGACTTCGAATGGCTGGCCGCCTACGCCTGGCGCGAGCGCGGCAACTACTTCGCCGGCGAGAGCGAGGCTGACTACTACAGGCAGACCAGCCTGCCGACGCCGTCCGGCCCGCAGGACCTGATCAAGCGCCTGGCCTTCAACTACCAGCCCGGCAACGAGGTCCCCAACACCTCCAGCGAGATGAGTTCGTGGCTGGGCAAGCTGGTCTGGAAGATCAGCGATGCTCAGCAGCTGAAGTTCGGCGTGCGCGACACCGTCTCGACCTATGGCGAGGTGATGCCCTCGCGGATCATCTCGGTCGGCAACAACGGCATGGGCAAGGTGCAGTGGCCGCTCAGCGAGGTCCACGCCACCGCCTGGAACGTCGATTACCGGCTCAAGCCCGGCGGTCGCTGGGTGGACCTGAAGACTTCGGTCTGGCTGACCCGCACCAACAGCCACACCTACAGCGCCGGCGGCTTCCCCAACTGGGCCCAGAACGCCGCCAACCCGATCATCAAGAACACCGCGCTGGCCAACGCCAAGAACGATCGCTACGGCCTGTCGGCCAGCAACAAGATGCGCCTGGCGCCGACCCTCGACCTGGTGGTCGCCGGCGACTGGCAGCACGAGAAGCTGACCTCGCCCGACGTCTGGGGCGGTACGTTCGACGGCTGGCGCCAGTACCCCCGGGCCGGCCGGCGCGAGGAATACAACGTCCACGCCAATCTCGAATGGCGGCCGGTCAGCGAGCTGACCCTGACCGCCGGCGCTCGCTACTCGCACTACTGGGCGTTCGACGACTTCCTGGCCGAGCAGCTGGCCAAGGGCGTGGTGTTCACCAACTACGTCTTCACCGACGGCTCGGTGCTGTACCGCACCCTGGTCAACGGCCGCACGGTCAACAACCGCATCGCCTGGGAGCGCGACAGCACCGGCAAGTTCACCCGCGCCACCAACCCCTGCGTCAACGGCTTCCTCAATAGCGTGGCCAACGCCACCGGCTATTGCGTGGCGTCGCTGAACCAGGCGCCGGTCACCGCCGTCAGCCGCACCCAGCGCGGCGACGGCTGGACGCCCGCGGTCTCGGCGACCTTCAACTTCACGCCCAACGCCCGGGCCTATGCTCGCTATGCCGAAGCCTACCGCTTCCCCAGCCTGTTCGAGAGCACGGTGGGCTTCTCGGCCGCCATCGACCCGACCCGGCCCTTGAAGCCGGAGCACGCCCGCACCTGGGAGGTCGCCTACATCCACGACCTGTCGGCGCTGCTGTCGCTGCCGGAAGGCCAGCGCGCCGACGTCAGGCTGACCTGGTTCCGCAACCGCACCAGCAACGTCATCGAGCGCGGCACGCAGCTGCAGCTGTCCAACATGGAAAAGCAGATCATCGAGGGGATCGAGCTCCAGGCCCGCTACGACAACGGCCGCCTGTTCGCCGACTTTTCCGCCGCCCACAACTTCAAGAACAAGGTCTGCGACCGCCAGCAGGCGATCCTGAAGGCGCCCAACACCGGCATCGTGCCCGACTGCGTGAACTTCGGCTTCGTCGGCGGCTACCTGCTGACCCAGGCCACGCCCGAGAACTCGGCCAACCTGAACCTCGGCGCCCGCTTCCTCGAGCGCCGGCTCGAGGTCGGCGTGCGCGGCGTCTACTACAGCGGCTACGACAATCCCGAGCTCGACCGCTTCATCGGCGGGGCCACCGCCACCCGCGTCGACGGCTGGGCGCTGAACACGCCCTACCTGTGGGACGACATCGTCACGGTCGACGCCTACGCCAACTTCAAGCTCAACGAGAAGGTCCGGTTCGAGCTGGTCGGGACCAATCTCAACGACCGCTACTACACCGATCCCCTGACCCGCACGGCCCAGCCGGCCCCCGGGCGCACGCTGAAGCTCAGCATGACCGCCCGCTACTGACCCCCAATTCACGGCTTTCGGCGCGTCGGCTCCCTACCGACGCGGCGGACGCCGCTGGATGAGCCCGGGCCTCCATCGAAGAGGCCCATTCAACTAAGCATCGGAGAAGACGAGATGTCCCGTTCGACCTTCAAGACGCTGATCCTGGCCTCGATCGCCGCCGCCGCCCTGACGGGCGTCGCCCATGCCGGCATCGTCGGCGAGTCCACCGACGAAACCCACCTGAAGGTGGGCGCCAGCGTGATCAACGCGGGTCCGCACACCGCCGGCAAGGCCGGCGTGGCCGTCGCCTCGATCGGTCTGTCGGCCTATGTCGACTTCCAGGGCCTTTCGGCCTCGGCCCCGCCGTCGGGCGGCGTCAGCACGATCAACAACCCGTCGACCGCGCCGGGCAGCCACAACGGCATGGGCGTGTTCAACTTCGCCAAGGTCAGCACCGGCGACTTCTGGTTCGGCGAGTGGTCCGACACCGCCAACGCCAATGACGGCACCCACACCGTCTACTACGTCGGCGACGACACCGGCGCGACCGCCGGCTCGGGCACGGCCAGCTACACCGTGAAGGGCCTCAGCGACTACGCCACCAACGGCATCCTGGAAGGGACCTTCAACGCCGACTTCACCGCCGGCACGCTGGGCGGCTACGTCCAGAGCGCCTCGACCGGCTACAAGGTCGACATCGGCTCGGTGGGCATCTCGGGCCTGAACATCGCCAGCACCACGGCCAACGCCACGGCCACGCAAGGGACCTCCACCCTGGCCTCGGGCGGCGAAGTCAGCGGCAAGTTCTTCGGCGCCAACGCCGCGGCCCTGGCCGGTCTGGTCACCTTCGGCGGCAACAGCGTCTACGACACCGCCTTCGGCGGCACGAAGAACTGAGGATGCGAGGGGCGGGGGCCGGCTGGCCCTCGCCCCAAGCCCTTACGATGAGCAGGTCGTCCGTTCCCAAGCGTTTTCCGCTCCGCGCCGCCGCCGGCTGCGCGGCTTTCGTCGTTCTGGCCCTGGCCGGCGCCGCCCGCGCCCAGGTCGACGACGACACCCGCCTGCGCCTCGACCAGGACCTGTCGCGCCGCGCCGCCGAGCGCGAGGCCAGGACGCGGCAGGAGACCGCCCCCGACGTGCTGGTCATCGACGGCCAGGCCTATACCGTGGGCCCGGGCGCCGACGACGTCGGCAAGGCTCTCTACCTTTCCCTTTCTCGCCGCCAGTGGACCGACGCCCGCCGCTTTCTGAAGGCCTATCTGGCCTTGCCCGAGCGCGACCCGATGCTGGTCTGCTACGCGCAAGGGCAACTGGCGCGGCAGGACGGCGACCTGCGCGCGGCCGAACGCAGCTACCGTCAGCTTCTCGTCCTGCAACCCGGCTTCATGCCGGGACGGATCGAGCTGGCCCGCGTGCTGTTCGAGGACCAGCGCGACCGCGAGGCCGAGGCGGCCTTCCGCGCCGTCCTGGCCGACATGCCCAATGACGACGCCCGGGCCGTCGGCGTGCGCCGCACCGTCGAGAGCTTCCTGGCGGCCCTGAAGCGCCGCCGCTCCTGGACCGGCCAAGTCGCGCTGGGTCCGGGCTGGAACTCCAACATCAATCAGGCCTCGGGCAGCTATGCCTGCCTGCTGCCGGGACCGGAGGGGATCTGCTTCTTCGACCGCAAGACGCCCGACCCGCTGGGCGCGGCGACGGTCAGCTTCGAGACCGTGCTCAATCGCCGCCTGCCGCTGCGGGGCTCCGGCGGTCTGACCTTCCGCGGCATGGCCTATGGCGAGCTCTATCCGGAGGAGGGTCGCTACAACCAGGCCACCTTCGTCGCCCAGGCCGGGTTCGACTACCGCACCGCGCGGCTGGCGTTTGGCGTCGCGCCGTCGCTGGATGTCGGAACCATGGGCGCCGAGCGGCTGTACGAGGCACCCGGTCTGCACGCCGAGGTCAGCCGCACGCTCGGCGCCTCGACCCTGGTCAAGCTGGAGGGCGACTACAAGGCCATGCGCTACAGCCGGACCGCGTTCGCCGCGCTGGACGGCGACCAGGCGTCGCTGTTCCTGACCGCCTGGCGCGGCCTCGCCGGCGGATGGACGGTGTTTGGCGGCATGGACTTGCTCGACAAGGACGCCGATCGCGCGGTCAACGCCTATCGCCAGGCCGGCCTGCGGCTGGGGGCCGCGACGCCGACGATGAAGGGCTTCAACGGAACTCTGTTCGCCTCGGCCCGGCGCAAGCGCTGGGACGCCGTCAACGAGACGCTGGAGGCGCGCCGCCGCGACGACGAGCAGTCCTTCACCGCCATCCTGCGCGCGCCGCGCTGGAAGACGCCCGGTGGCTTCACGCCCAGCCTGACCTTGCAGTACGCCAAGGTGGCCAGCAGCATCGACTGGTTGTTCTCCTACGAGAAGACGGCCGCCAGCCTGAAGCTGGAGCGGGTGTTCTGATGTTGCAGGCCCTGCCCATGACGGTGCTGGAAATCCCGTACGAGCCGCTCGCGGCCGCCGGCCGAAAGCGCCGCTGGAGCCTTGCGCTGTCCGGAGCGGTGGTGCTGCACGTGGCCCTGCTGCTGGGCGCCTATCTGAAGCTCGCCCGGCCCGAGATGCCTCAGGCCGCGCCGATCGAGGCGATCGCCGTGGAGTTCGCCGTCGAGCCGGTCGCGCCGCCGCGTCCCAAGGACGAGCGCCCGCCCGGGCCGGAGGCCAAGCCCAGTCCGGCCGCCGTCGCCGCGCCGGCGCCGCCCAAGGCCATCGACCGGCCGCCCGATCCGCGCGGCGTCCTGCCGCCCCAGCAGCGATCCGTCGCCCAGGCGGTGGAGGCGGACGCCTCGGCGCGGGCCTCGACGCCGCGCGAGGCTTCGGCGCCGCCCGCCGTGCCGGCGCCCCCCGCGCCGGTCATGGCCGCGCCGCGCACCTCGGCCGCCGCCGCCCGCGACGCGGCGGTCAGCTGGCGCGGCCTGATCCTGGGACGTTTGAAGGCCTACAAGCGTTACCCGCGCCGCGCCCAGAGCGCGGGGCAGGAGGGCGTGGTCCACGTCGCCTTCATGGTCGACCGGACGGGCAGGGTGCTGGGCGCGAGGATCGCCAAGGGTTCGGGCTATCCGCTGCTGGACGAGGAGGCCCTGGCCACGGTCCGCCGGGCCTCGCCCATGCCGCCGCCGCCCGACGACGTGGCGGGCGATCCCGTCGAGGTGCTCGTGCCCGTGGAGTTCTTCGTCGGCTGAGCGCGAGGGCAGGGGCGCCTGACCGGTCGATTGTCACCGGTTACGGCTAGCCAAGACCGCGTCACGCTGTAGAGTTGAGTCGAGTGTTCGCGGCTGGGCCTGGTCTTGGTCGCGAAGGGGGCGAATGCGGGTTTCCGGCGCGTGACAGTTTCGAGAGGGGCGTCGGACGACGCGGTCGTCGCGGCGCACGCACGGCTGGCGAAGGACGCCGGTTTCCAGTTCGACCAGGCGGTCTTCGTACCGCCCAAGATCCCCGAGTGGCTGCGCTACGTCGGCAAGTTCCTCGAATTCATCGCGCCCTATCTGAAGTGGGTGTTCTGGATCGGCGTGACCGTGCTGGTGCTGCTGATCCTCTACGCCATCGTTCGTGAACTGCTGCGCATCTGGGCGCCGGCGCCGCGGGCGATCAAGCCGCTGGTGGTCGCCGAGGCCGGCTGGCGTCCCGACGCGGCCGACGCGCGCGATCTGCTGGCCGCCGCCGACGAACTGGCCGCCAAGGGCCTCTTCGTCGAGGCCGCCCACCTGATCCTGCTGCGCAGCGTGCAGGACATCGAGAAGCGCCGTCCCCGATCGGTGAAGATCTCGCTGACCGCGCGTGAGATCGCCGCTCTGCCCGCCATTCCCGACTCCGCCCGAGGGGCCTTCGTCGGCATCGCCCGCCTCGTCGAGCGGGGCCTGTTCGGCGGCCGCCCGGTCGGCGCCCAGGACTTCGCCGAATGCCGCGCGGCCTATGAGGCCTTCGCCCTGCCTGACGGATGGCGCGGATGAGCGCTTCCCAATCCTCGGGCAAGTCTTCAGGCATGTTCTCGCCGATGACCATGCTGGTGCTGGTCCTGGTCGGCGTCGTTTCGTTCAGCGGCCTGGCCGTGCTGTCGGCCTACGCGCCCGAACTGCGCAAGGGCGACGACGGCGGCGGTCACGCCCTGTCGCGCTCGTCCGTCGGCTTCGGCGGCATCTCGCGCCTACTCAGCCTGATGGGCGAGCCGGTGCTGACCAGCCGCGGCGACCTGCCGCTTTCGGCCGAGGAAGGGCTGCTGGTCCTGACGCCGTCGGCGGGCATGTCGCCCGTGCCGCTCGAGCGCAACGACCATATCGGCCCGACCCTGGTCGTGCTGCCCAAGTGGGACGTCCGGCCCGACGCCAAGCATCGCGGCTGGGTCACCACCTTCGGCGCCAACAATCCCGCCCAGGCGCTGGAGCTGCTGCCGCCGAAGCTGCGCAAGGATCTCAAGCTGAACGCGGCCAAGGGCAAGCGCACGGTGCGCCTGCGTCGGCCGTCCGGTGAGGCGTTCGGCGCGCCGGTGGCCATCACGGGTTCGCGCACGCTGGCGGGGCCGGGCTGGACGCCGGTGCTGCTCGACCAGGACGGCGGCGTGGTGATGGCCATGCGCGACGACAGCTGGACCTATGTCCTGGCCGATCCCGACTATCTCAACACCCAGGGCCTGAAGACCGCCGGCGGCGCCCGCACGGCCGTGGCCATGCTGAACCTGATCCGCGACGACGGCTCGCCGGTGGTGTTCGACGTCACCCTGCACGGCTTCAAGCGCACGCGCAGCCTGATGCGCCTGGTGGTCGAGCCGCCGCTGCTGGGGGCGACCCTGGTCGCCGTGGCCCTGGCCCTGCTGGCGGGCGCCCAGGCCTTCGCGCGCTTTGGCCCGCCGCTGCGTTCGCGCCGGGCGGTGGCCCTGGGCAAGACGGCGCTGGCCGACAACACCGCGGGCCTGGTGCGCCTGGCGCGTCGCGAGCATCGCATGGCCAAGCTCTACGCCCGGCTCATCCAGGCCTCGGCCGCCCGCGCCATCGGCGCGCCGCGCGGCCTCGACGGCCAGGACCTCGTCGACTTTCTCGATCGCGTCAGCCGCACCGTCGGCGCGACCCACACCTATTCGGCGCTGGCCGATCGGGCGCTGACGGCCTCGCCGTCCGACCTGATGGCCGTGGCGCGCGATCTCCATATCTGGAAGCAGGAGCTCATCCGTGGACGTCAGTGAAGTCGGGGCGCTCGCCGCGCGGATCCGCTCGGAGATCGGCAAGGCCGTCGTGGGCCAGGACGACGCCGTCAACCTGCTGCTGACGGCGCTGTTCGCCGGCGGCCACGTGCTGCTGGAAGGCCCGCCCGGAACGGCCAAGACCCTGCTGGCCCAGAGCTTCGCCCGCACCGTCGCGTTGGATTACGGCCGCATCCAGTTCACGCCCGACCTGATGCCGGGCGACGTCATCGGCGCCAACCTGTTCAACTTCCAGACCTCGACCTTCAGTCTGACGCGCGGTCCGGTGTTCTGCGAGCTGCTGCTGGCCGACGAGATCAACCGCACCCCGCCCAAGACCCAGGCCGCCTTGCTGGAAGCCATGCAGGAGCGCCAGGTCACCATCGACGGCAAGTCGCACCCGCTCAGCCCGCGCTTCACCGTGGTCGCCACCCAGAACCCGATCGAGCAGCAGGGCACCTATCCGCTGCCTGAAGCCCAGCTGGACCGCTTCTTGTTCAAGCATGTGCTCGACTACCCCAGCGCCCAGCAGGAGCGGTCGATCATCGTCGGCCACGGCTCGCGCACGGGCCAGATGGATCCCAAGAGCTTCGGCGTCGAGGCCGTGGCCGAGCGCGCGGCGATCGACGCGGCCATCGACACCGTGGCCAAGGTCCGCCTGACCGACGAGGTCGTCGGCTACATCGTCGACCTGGTGCGGGCCACCCGCGAGTCCACCGACATCGAGACCGGCGCCAGCCCGCGCGCCGGCGCCATGCTGGCCGTGGCCGCCCGGGCCCGCGCCGCGCTGGACGGCCGCGACTACGTGATCCCCGACGATGTGAAGTCCCTGGCCGCGCCGGCCCTGCGCCACCGCCTGATCCTCTCGGCCGCCGCCGAGATCGAGGGGCGCAAGGTCGACCACGTGCTCTCGGGCCTGGTCGAGCGGGTGGCGGCTCCCCGGTGATCTATCCCACGCGCCGCGCCGTCGTCGCCGTCGCCGCCGGGATCCCGGCGGCGCTGGTCGTCGGCGTGCTCGCGCCGGCCGGCTGGCTGGCCGGACCGATCTGGATCGGCGTCATGCTGCTGGCCATGGCGGCCGACGCGCTGTCGGGCGGCTCGCGCTCGCGCCTGGCCCTGGACGAGCCGCAGCGACCGTTCCTGTCGGTGGCCCGCACCGCCCCCATCGCCTTCACCACGCGCTTCGGCAAGGGGCCGGTTCCCGGCCGCGCCGAGGCCGCGCTGGACGCCGACGACCGCCTGGGCCTGCAACCGCGCTTCGCCCGCGGCGAGGTCGAGGGGCGCGCGGCCACCTTCGACTTCTCCCTGACGCCCGAGCGGCGCGGGGAGGGCCGGCTGCACCGCCTTTGGGTGCGCTGGACCGGCCCGCTGGGCCTGGTCTGGAAGCAGCAGGCCTTCGTACTCGACATCGAGGCGCCGGCCGGCACCGACCTGCAAGGCGTGCGCGAGGAGGCCGTGCGGATGCTGGCCCGCGACGCCCTGATCGGCAGCAAGACCCAGGTCGACCGCGGCGAGGGCTCCGAGTTCGAGGCGCTGAAGGAGTTCCAGACCGGCATGGACCCGCGCGCCATCGACTGGAAGCAGTCGGCGCGGCACCTGCACCTGCTGGCCAAGGAGTTCCGCACCGAGCGCAACCACCACATCGTCATGGCCATCGATGGCGGCCGGGCCATGTGCGAGCCGGTCGGCGGCGCGCCCAAGGTCGATCGGGCCATAAACGCCGGCCTGCTGCTGGCCTATGCCTGCCTGCGCGCCGGCGACCGGGCGGGGTTCTATTCGTTCGACTCCGCGCCGCGGCTGCTGACCGGCGTGGTCAGCGGGCTGGACGCCTTCCGCCAGCTGCAGCACGCCGCCGGCCGCATCGACTATTCCGCCGAGGAGACCAACTACACCCTGGCGCTCAACACCTTGGCGGCCAAGCTGGGCCGGCGCTCGCTGGTGGTGGTGTTCACCGACTTCACCGATCCCACAGCCGCCGAGCTGATGATCGACGCCAGCGCCCATCTGCTGCGCCGCCACCTGGTGCTGTTCGTGGTCATGCAGGACGAGGAGCTGGAGGCCATGGTCGACGCCGAGCCGTTCGAGCCGGCCGACATCTCGCGCGCCGTCGTCTCGGCCGGCCTGCTGCGCGAGCGCGAGGCCGTGGTCGCCCGGCTGCGCCGCATGGGCGCGCACATCGTCGAGGCCCCGGCCGCCCGCATCGGCCCGGCCCTGATCAACACCTATGTCGACCTCAAGCGGAGGGACCTCCTGTGATCGACGTCAAGGTCGACGGCCGCCTGAAGAGCCAGCGCTTCCGCCAGGAGCGCGAGGCCGACTGGAAACGCCTGGAACGGCTGATGGAGAAGGTCGAGAAGGGCTCGATGGCCAGCCTCTCCGAGGAGGAGATCCTGGCCGCGCCGGTGCTCTATCGCTCGGCCCTGTCGTCGCTGTCGGTGGCCCGCGCCACTTCGCTCGACCGAGGCATGATCGACTATCTGGAGATGCTCTGCGCCCGGGCCTATTTCTTCGTCTACGGCTCGCGCGAGACCCTGCGCAGCCAGCTTGGCGCCTTCTTCGCCGGCGGCTGGCCGGCGGCGGTGCGCGGCCTGTGGCGCGAGACCCTGGTCAGTGTCGGGCTGATGGTGATCGGCGCCCTGGTCGGCGCCTGGCTCTTTGGTCAGGACGCCGAGTGGTACTACGCCTTCATGCCCCGGGAGATGACCGGCGGACGCGATCCGGCCGCGACCACCGAGATGCTCCGCTCCACGCTGGACGGCGCCAAGTCGGGCAGCGGCCTTTCGATGTTCGCCACCTTCCTGTTCACCCACAACGCCCAGGTGGCGCTGCTGGCGTTCGCTTTGGGTTTCGCGCTGTGCGTGCCGACGGCGATGCTGGTGATCTACAACGGCGTGATGCTGGGGGTGTTCTTCGCGCTGTTCGCCAGCCGGGGTCTGGGCGTCGAGGCCGGCGGCTGGCTGGCGATCCACGGGGTGACCGAGATCTTCGCCGTCTGCCTGGCGGGCGCGGCCGGCCTGAAGATCGGCTGGACCGTGGCCTTCCCCGGCGAGCGCAGCCGCCTGGACGCGGCGGCCGAGGCCGGCCGCCACGCCGCCACCGTCATGGGCGGCGTGGTGGTCATGCTGTTCTTCGCCGGCCTGCTGGAGGGCTTTGGCCGCCAGCTGATCGTCTGGACCCCGGCCCGTTACGGCGTGGCGGCGTTCACGGCCCTGATCTGGGGCCTATACTTCTACGCCCCGCGCCGGAGGGCCAGCGCATGAGCGAGGCCTCGACGCTCAAGCTGACGCGGGCCTTCGTCACGCCCGAGGGCGTCGACCTGCGCCTGCAACTGGCCGACGCCAGCCAGCGCGCCGGCGCCTTCCTGGTGGACGCGGCGATCATGCTGGCCGTGCTCATCGTCGCCTCGATCCTGATCGGCCTGATCGGCGTCGGCGCCCTGGCGGCCGCCGGCCTGAAGGGGGCGGAAGTCATCGCCGTGCTGTGGCTGCTCGGCTTCTTCCTGCTGCGCAATTTCTACTTCGTGGGCTTCGAGCTCAGCGCCGCGGCCGCCACGCCGGGCAAGCGGGCCATGGGCATCCGCGTCGCCGCCCGCGATGGCGGTCGCCTGCGCCCCGGCGCGATCTTCGCCCGCAACGCTATGCGCGAGCTGGAGATCTTCATTCCGATCAGCATGCTGTTCGCCCCGGCCGGGGTCGAAGGCGGCGGCGTCGAGGGCTGGATGTACCTGCTGGGCATCACCTGGGCGGGGGTGTTCGTGCTGTTTCCGCTGTTCAACAAGGACCGGCTGCGGGCCGGCGACCTGATCGGCGGCACCTGGGTCGTGCGCGCGCCCAAGCGAAAGCTGATGCGCGACATGGCAGACGAGGGGGCCGAGCGCCTGCGGCGCTACGCCTTCACCCAGGAGCAGATCGACGCCTACGGCGCCAAGGAGCTTCACGTGCTCGAGGACGTGCTGCGCGAGCGCGATCGCAAGACGATGCGCGCCGTGGCCGACCGCATCGCCGGCAAGGTCGGCTGGACGCGCCTGGCGGAGGAAGACGACTACGACTTCCTCAGCGCCTACTACGCGGCCCTGCGCAAGCGGCTGGAGGCGCGCCTGCTGATGGGCGTGCGGCGCCGCGACAAGCACGACACCGCGCGCTGAGGCCTTGATCAGGCTGCCGAGCGCAGGAAGCGGCCCGCTCGCTGGCCGACCACTTCGCCGTCGCTCCAGGCCAGGGCGCCGTTGACGAAGACGTGCTCCACGCCCTTGGCCGGACGCGTCGGCGCCTCGTAGGTGGCCTGGTCGATGATCGCCTCGGCGTCGAACACCGTCAGGTCGGCCTTCATGCCCGCGGCCACCCGGCCGCGGCCGGCCAGGCGGAAGGTGTCGGCGGCCAGGCCCGTCATCTTGTGCACGGCCGCTTCCAGGCTGATCAGCTTCTGGTCGCGGGCGTAGTGGCCCAGCACGCGGGGGAACGCGCCCCACAGGCGCGGGTGCGGGCGCTTGTCGTGCGGCAGGCCGTCCGAGCCGACCATGCAGCAGGGGTGAGCCAGGATCGAGCGCATGTCGGCCTCGGCCATCTGGAAGTAGCTGGCGCCGCCGGGCATCAGCCGCTCGGCGGCCTCCGGCTGCGACAGGCCCCAGTCGGCGGCGATCGCCGCCAGGGTGCGGCCGGCCATCTCCGGATGCGGCTCTGACCAGTTGACCAGGATCTCGACCTCGCCGTCGGCCAGGTCGGGGCGGATGATCGTCGAGCCGGCGGTGTAGGGATAGCAGTCCAGGTGCACCGGCTGGCTCTGGCGGGTCTGGTCGATCAGGCCCAGGGTCTCGGCCGCTCGGCCCCAGTTGCGCACGCCGGCGCACTTGTGGTGCGACAGGATCAGCGGCGCGCCGCTGGGCGCGGCCACGGCGAAGGCCTCCTGCAGGGCCTCGATGATGCCCTCGCGCTCGTCGCGGATATGGGCGGTGTAGACGCCGCCGGCCTGCGCCACCGTGCGGGCCAGCGCCTGAAGCTCTTCCATGTCGGCCGCCCAGGCCGGGGCGTAGAACACGCCCGAACTCATGCCCAGGGCGCCTTCGGACAGGGCGTCGCGCAGCAGGGCGTCCATCGCCTCGCGCTCGGCCGCCGTGGCGGGACGCTCCAGGTCGTCCATGCAGAGCACGCGCAGGGTGGAGTGCCCGACCAGGGCCGCCACGTTGACGCGCGGGCTGGCCGCCTCGATGGCGCGGCGATAGTCGGCGAAGGCGGCGTAGGCGAAATCCTCGCGCGCCCCCAGCAGGTTGAAGGGCTCGGCCACGGCCTCGTGGAAGCGCAGCATCGGGGCCGAGATCCCGCAGTTGCCCGCCACCACCGTCGTCACGCCCTGGCTGATCTTGGGCAGCATGTCGGGCTGGGTGATGCAGACGAGGTCGTCGTGGGTGTGCACGTCGATGAAGCCCGGCGCCACCACCAGGCCCGAGACGTCGATCACCTGCGCCATGCCCGTCGGCAGCGAGGCGCCCACGGCCACGATGGTGTCGCCGGCCAGGGCCACGTCGGCGACGAAGGCCGCGCCGCCGCTTCCGTCGATGACCGTGCCGCCCTTCAGGACGATGTCGGCGGCGGGGAGGGGGCTTGCCATGGTCGGACTGCTCAAGGAACGCTCACTTCAGAAAAAGGTCTTCAGGCCGCCCAGCACGCCGTAGGTCTCGTCGACCTCCAGCAGCACCGACCACTTGTCGAAGGTCGTGCACGGGTGGGAGATCTCGAAGCCGAGCAGGTCGCCGACCGCCAGGTCGGCGTCGGGGGCGATGGTGAGGAAGCCGTGCTGGTCGGCCAGCTTGGCCGTGACGATCCCGTCGACGCCCTGCGCCCGCTCGTGCAGGCCGGGGCGGAACCAGCGGCGGGCCGTCGGCAGGTGGATGTCGAACGAGACGTCGCGCTTGCCCATCATGACGATGGCCATGTCCGGCTGCGGGCGCGAGATCACCCGGGTCCAGACCTCCAGCGCGGGCCGCAGCCGGGGCGGGACGCCGACGGCCTCGCGGGCGTCCATGCGGCTCAGTAGTTCGCGATAGAAGCCGCTGTCGTGGGTGACGTAGCAGCCGCTGCGCAGCACGATCGTCGCGCCCGGCGTCTCGCCGGCCAGGGCGCGGGCGACCAGGTCGTAATAGGCCGAGCCGCCGGCGGTCAGCACCATCTCGTCGGGGGCGTAGAGCCCTTCGGCGCGCAGGGCGTGGTGCAGGCCGATCAGGCCGTCGAGATAGGCGTCGACCTCGACGGCGTCGCGCACGGCGTGGTCGCTGAAGACCAGGCCCTCGTAACCCTCGACGCCGTGCAGTTCGACGCCCGGCAGGGCGTGGATCAGGCGGCCCAGCGCCAGGCCCTCGTCAGCCGATCGTACGCCGCAGCGGCCGTCGGCCATGCCCAGCTCGATCAGCAGTCTTGCGGGCGGCGCCTCGGGCGCGGCGGCGAAGATTTCGGAGATGGCGCGCACGCCGGCCTCGCCGTCGACCAGCACATAGACCGGGCGGTCGGGCGCCTTGGTCGTCAGGTCGCGAAGGCACTCGATCTCGGCGCGGCCGACCAGCTGGTTGGCCAGGATCAGGCGCGGCGCGCCGATCTCGTGGCACAGCTTCAGCTGGGTCATGGTCGCCGCCGTCAGGCCCCAGGCGCCGCCCTCGATCTGCCGCGCCAGCAGTTGTGGGCACATGGTGGTCTTGGCGTGAGGGGCGAGCCTGGCGCCCGCCGCGTCGACATAGGCCTGCATGACCGACAGATTGTTGTCGATCGCGGCGCGCTTCAGCACCGCGGCCGGCATCGGGATGTCGCCGCCGAGCAGCGAGAGGCCGCGTCCGGAGAAGTCTCCGAGCGTGCGCACCGAGCCGTCCAGCGGCACGGCCTTGGTTCCGGGCGCGAGGACCAGCGCGTCGAGATCGGCGGGCGACAGCATCGGCGTCAGGCCTGCGGAACCAGGGCGATGACTTCGATCTCGACCTTGCAGTCGACCATCATCGGCGACTGCACGCAGGCGCGGGCCGGCAGGGCGTCGCCGAAATAGCTGTTATAGACGCGGTTGAAGGCGTGGAAGTCGCGGGCGTCGTCCAGCCAGACATTGGCCTTGACCACGTCCTTCAGGGTGCAGCCGGCCTTGGCCAGGATGCCGACGATGTTCTCGATGACCTTGTGGGTCTGGGGCACGACGCCGCCGTCGACCAGCACGCCGTTCTCGTCCATCGGCACCTGGCCCGAGACGAAGACGAAGCCGTTGGCGACCGTGGCCTGGCAGAAGGGCAGGGCGTTGCCGCCGGTGCCCGTGGTGGCCGCGCCGATGCGTTGGATGGACACGAAATTCTCCTGACTCAAGGTCGAGTTCCGATGCTCAGGAGCCATGCCGGATGTAGCGGTGTCAACGAAAATGTAGCAAAACTATCATTCTTGATGCTGGTGGGGCGGCGGCCTTGATTGCGGCGCGACATCGTTGTCGGTATCAGTCGTCGGGCGCGCGCCGTTTGGTGAAGGGACCGGGGGATGAGTCAGTCTGAAAACGCCGTCGACGACGGCGACATCCTTCCGCGCATCGAGGCGATGATGGAGGCGATGACGCGCTCGGATCTCAAGATCGCCAAGCTGATCCTGAAGTCGCCGCACGAGTTCGTCCGCGCCAGCGTCAAATCGGTGGCGACCGACCTGGGGGTCAGCGAGCCGACGGTCCTGCGCTTTTGCCGCACGGTCGGCTGCGAGGGCTTCAAGGACCTGAAGTTCCGCCTGATCCAGGAGCTGGCCCACGCCCAGGCCGTCACCGACCAGCGCGAGCGGGCGGCCCGTCCGGCGCCGGCGCGGCCCGAGCCTCAGGCGCCTCTGGGCGCCGACGCGGCGGTCGCCGACCGATTGTTCGACACCATCATCGACGCCCTGGGGCGCACGCGCGAGACCTTGAACGAGAAGGACTTGCAGGTCGCCGCCCTGGCCATCGCCAAGGCCGCGCGCGTGGTGATCTACGGCATCGGCGGCAGCTCGGCCGCCTTGGCCAGCGAGATCCACAACCGCCTGTTCCGCCTCGACGTGCCGGCCATGGTGTTCACCGACGGCTACGCCCAGCGCATGTCGGCCGCGATCCTGTCGCCGGGCGACGTGGCCTTGTTCCTGTCGTCCACCGGTCGCCCGCGTGAACTGCAGGAAAGCATGGAGCTGGCCAAGCATTACAAGGCGACCTGCATCGCCATCACCGACGCGGATTCGCCATTGGGGCGCGACGCCGACGTCTGCCTGCATGTGGGTCTGTCGCCGTCGGGCGTCGAGGAGTTCCAGCCCAACCCGATGCGCTTCGCCCAGTTGTTCGTCATCGACCGGCTGGCCTACGCCGTGGCCGTGTCGTTGGGCGAGCGGGCGCACCAGATGCTGCGTCGGGCTCGCGGCAGTGTCGCCTGGCTGCACGGAATTGCGCCCCAGCAGCCCATCGGCGACTGAGGCTTCAGCCGGTCGAGCGGTTGCTGGAGCGGCTCTTCTGGCCGCCGGGGCGTCATATGCTTGGGTGGGGCGGCATATCGCCTATTCCCGCGCTTGGAATTCGATCTTTTCTTGATAGCGGTCTCATGCGCTCCGCGTGTGCGGCAGGGGCTGCTCGCGTCGCCTTGATAGCGCATCTTTCATCGGCGCCGCATTTGTGGGCGCCGCCTTGTGCGCTGAAAAACAAGGGCTTTTTCTGGTGTGTGGCGCTCTCCTTAGGCAATCGTTTTATGATTGCTACATAAATGAATGTTTTGTGATTGACGTTATATAGGGCCTGTGACAATCCTTCCTGCGTCCTCAAGAGGGCGGGAATTGAAGGCGGTGGCCCGGTTCGCAACAGTATCCGAGCCTAATTGTCCGACATTCAAAAATATAAAGAACATCCCTGCCTTCGTGGGGAAGTAATAACATTTATCTGGAGTCGGGTTCAGTGAGCGCCAACAGTGCGCCCGGGCTCGTGCTCCTTGAGCAAGGGGGCTGGAAGTTGTTGAAATTGAATCGCCGAACCTATGCCGGCACGGTCTCGGCTCTGGCGCTGTTGTCCTGGGGGGCGATGGCCCACGCGGCTCAGCAAGCCGAAGCGTCCGCCGCCGAAGGCGACGCCACCGTCTCGGAAGTCGTGGTCACCGGTTCTCGCATCGCCTCGCGCGGCTTCACCCAGCCGACGCCGACCACCACCGTCACCGCCGAGGACCTGGAAAAGGCCTCGCAGCCCAACGTCTTCCAGGCCATCGTCCAGATGCCGGCCCTGCAGGGCAGCACCGGCAAGACCGTCTTCGTCAACAGCACCAGCAGCGGCATGCAGGGCCTGAGCTCGTTCAGCCTGCGCGGCCTTGGGCCCATCCGCACCCTGACCCTGCTGGACGGCCAGCGCGTCACCCCCGCCAACATCAACGGCGTCTCCGACGTCAGCCAGTTTCCGCAACTGCTGATCAAGCAGGTCGACGTGGTCACCGGCGGCGCTTCGGCCTCGTACGGCTCGGACGCCATCGGCGGCGTGGTCAATTTCGTCACCGACAAGACCTTCGAGGGCTTCAAGGCCCGCCTCGAAGGCGGCGAAAGCAAGTACCGCGACAACGACACCTTCGTGGCCCAGGCCGCGTTCGGCGACGCCTTCATGGACGACCGTCTGCGGGTCATCGGCAGCGTCGAATACAGCCGCGAGGCCGGCGTCCTGGCCGGCGGTTTCGGAGAGCAGCAGGCCGGCGGCCGTGACTGGTACGAAACCCCCGCCATCCAGGTGCGTCCCCTGGCCTCGACCACCGACGGCCGGCCGCAGTATCGCGTCATCAAGGGCGCCCAGCAGATCCAGTACGCCAAGTACGGCCTGATCACGAACGGCCCGCTGCAAGGCATCGCCTTCGGTCCGGGCGGCGCGCCCTACCAGTTCCAGTACGGTTCGGGCGGCACGCCCAACGGCGCCGGCGGCGTCACCGGCTGCTTCGCCCCGTTCTGCGTCGGCGGCGACCTGTCGGGCGGCATCGGCGCCTCGCCGACCCTGGCCGCGCGCCTCAAGCGCAAGGTCGCCTACGGCCGCGTCAGCTACAAGTGGGGCGACGACGACGAGATCTACCTGACCACCAACTTCGCCCAGGTGAACTCGCTCAACCAGCCCAACGTCGGCGCCGAGCGCACGGGCCTGACCATCCAGTGCGAGAACCCGTTCGTGCCGGCCGCCATCCGCTCGGCCTGCGTCAGCAACAACATCACCAGCTTCCAGATGGGCACCAGCAACGGCGCCTTCGGTCCCATCGACGTCAACGTCAAGCGCGAGCAGGAACGCTTCGTGCTGGGCGCGACCGGCAGCCGCGAGGTGCTGGGCACGTCGTGGAGCTATGACGCCTACTACGCCTATGGCGTCAACCGCATCAGCATCGACGTCGACAACATCACCCTGACGCCGCGCTACAACGCCGCCATCGACGCCATCGCCGGCCCGAACGGCACGGTGATCTGCCGCGATCCGATCGCCCGCGCCGCCGGCTGCGTGCCGCTGAACATCATCGGCAATGTCGCCCAGGACCCGGCCGCCCTGGCCTATGTCATGCCCAAGAACGGGCCGCGCCAGCGCTCCAAGCAGAACGAGTCCGTCGCCGCCTTCAACGTCACCGGCGAGCCCTTCCAGTCGTGGGCCGGCCCGGTGGCCATCGCCGCCGGCCTGGAATGGCGCGAGGAAAAGTACCGCACCATCGGCGACCCCTATGGCGACGGCGCGACGGCCGACAACGGCTACACCGACGACTACAAGGCCGATCCGCTGCTGCGCACGGCGGGCAACAACTGGTACGCCGGCAACTATCACGGCGGCCACGGCTCCTACAGCGTCACCGAAGGCTATCTCGAAGCCAACGTGCCGGTGCTGCAGTCCGAAACCCTCGGCGAGGCCAACATCAACGGCGCGGTCCGCCAGACCAAGTACAGCACCTCGGGCAACGTCACGACGTGGAAGCTGGGCGGCGTCTGGAAGACTCCGGTCCAGGGCCTGCGCCTGCGGGCGGTCACCTCGCGCGACATCCGCGCCCCGAACCTGGGCGAGCTGTTCGCGCCGCCGGTGGTGACCAACGCCACCGTCCTCTATCGCGGCACGGCGGTGAACGTCCTCCAGGAGATCGTCGGCAACAGCAACCTGCGTCCGGAAATCGCCCGCAACACCGAGGTCGGCGTCGTCCTGGCCGAGC
Organism: Caulobacter radicis; assembly: GCF_003094615.1. Classification (GTDB taxonomy): domain Bacteria; phylum Pseudomonadota; class Alphaproteobacteria; order Caulobacterales; family Caulobacteraceae; genus Caulobacter; species Caulobacter radicis. The sequence continues at coordinate 92,553 of NZ_QDKO01000037.1, forward strand.
CGGCCTGGCTGCCGGGCTTCAGCTTCTCGGCCGACTATTTCGACATCAAGGTCGACGGCGCCATCAACTCGCTGGCCGCCCAGGACCTGGTCGACCTGTGCGTCGCCGGCAACCAGGAGATCTGCGGGGCGATGCTGCTGACCAGCACCCAGCCCAACACCAACTTCGTGCGGGTGCAGGCCTTCAACGTCGCCACCATGCGCACCAAGGGCGTCGACCTCGAGGCGATCTACCGCAAGAACCTGGAAGACTGGGGCCTGCCGGGCACGCTGTCGATCCGGGCCCTGGCCACCCACGTCATGAGCTTCAAGACCACCTCGGGCGTGCTCGGCACGATCCCGGTCGAGAGCGCCGGCGTGAACCTGTCCAACACCCCTGACTGGAAGGCCACCTTCAGCCAGACCTGGGCGCTCGATCGCCTCAGCCTGACCCTCTACCAGCGCTGGATCAGCGACGGCGTCTACAACAACGAATACATCGAGTGCCAGACCAACTGCCCGGTCTCGACCGTGCAGCGCCGCACCATCGACAACAACCACATGGAGGGGGCGACCTACGTCGACCTCGGCGGCACCTACGACGTCAACGACAACGTCACCGCCTACTTCAAGGTCGACAACCTGTTCGACGAGGATCCGGTCGCCGCGCCGACCACCAACGTCAGCCCGGGCGTCAACCCCTACCTCTACGACACCATCGGTCGGATGTACCGCGCGGGCGTGCGCCTGCGGTTCTGATCGCCGTGCTCGGGCGCGCTTCTGCGAGCGCGCCCACCACCGGCCGCGAAGCCACTCCCTCCCCGGTAAGCGGCCGGGCCTCAGCCCCAAGGCGGATCCCCTGCCTTGTCCGGCTTTAGATTCCCCGGCGCCACGTCGAACCCCACGGCGCCGGGGAATCGCTCTTTCCTTCCACCCGCGGAGCGAAACGTCGTCCGCGGGGCTTAGGGTGGTCCGACCATGATAGTGCTCGCCGTCGTCGCGCTGATCGCGCTGCTGGTCGTGCTGATCGCCTGGGGCAAGGTTCCGCCGTTCCTGGCCTTCCTGGTCGTGGCGCTGGGCGGCGCGGTGCTGTTCGGCATGCCGCTGGCCCAGATCCCCAAGTCGCTGGAGAAGGGCGTTGGCGACATGCTCGGCGGCCTGGTGGCCATCATATGCCTGGGGGCCATGTTCGGCCGCGCCATCGCCGACAGCGGCGCCGCCCAGAGCATCGCCCGAGCCCTGATCGGCGCCGTCGGCCTGCGCTTCATCCTGCTGGCCATGGCCATGACCGGCCTGATCGTCGGCATCCCGCTGTTCTACAGCGTCGGCTTCGTGGTCATGATCCCGCTGATCTTCTCGATCGCCAAGCGGGCCGACCTGCCGCCGGTCTATGTGGGCCTGCCGCTGCTGTCGGGCCTGTCGGTGGCCCATGGCTACCTGCCGCCGCACCCGTCGCCGGCCGCCCTCGTCACCCTGTTCGGCGCCGACACGGGCCTGACCCTCGGCTACGGCCTGATCGTCAGCATCGCCGCCCTGATGGTCGGCGGCCCGCTGCTGACCCTGGTGCTCAAGCGCGTCAACCTGCTGCCGCTGGGCGGCCCGGCCGCGGACTCGCCCTTCGCCGCCGACGAGGCCCCGGACGCCAAGCCGCCCGGGCCGATCAACAGCTTCACGACCGCGCTGCTGCCGGTGGTGCTGATCGCCGCCACCACGGCGCTGCTGGTCGCCTTCAGGAACCCGTCGCCGACCCACGACCTGATCGGCTTCGTCGGCCACCCCGCCGTGGTCCTGACCCTTTGCCTGATCTACGCCACCTTCAGCCTGGGCGTGCTGCGCGGGATCGGCGTCCCCGTGCAGATGCAGCGCTATGGCGACGCCCTCAAGGACGTGGCCTCGATCCTGCTGATCCTGGCAGGGGCGGGGGCCCTGAAGCAGGTGTTCGTCGACAGCGGCGTCAGCGCCACGCTCGGCGGCTGGCTCGGCTCGCTGCCGCTGCATCCGCTGGTGCTGGGCTGGCTGATCGCCATGGTCATCCGCGTCGCGCTCGGCTCGGCCACCATCGCGGGCCTTACCGCCGCGGGCCTGATCCAGCCGGTCATGGCCACCACCGGCGTCGACCCCAACCTGATGGTCCTGGCCATCGGCGCCGGCAGCCTGATGTTCTCGCACGTCAACGACCCGGGCTTCTGGCTGTTCAAGGAGTATTTCGGCCTGTCGCTGAAGGAGACCCTGCTGTCGTGGACGGTGATGGAAAGCGTCGTCGGCGTCGTCGGCCTGATCTGCGTGCTGGGGCTCAGCCTTGTTGTCTGATCGCCTCATCCATCGTCGCGGAGTCCTGGCCGGAGCGGCCGCCGTCGTCGCCACGCCCGCCCTGGCCCGCGCCGCCGACGGCTGGTCCTGGCTGAACACGCCCGACACCTGGGCCTGGAAGGGCGACGCCCTGGCCTGCGACGCCAGGGCCGGAACCGATTTCTGGCGGCGCACCGCTGGCGGCCCGCTGATCGACAACGGCCACTTCTGGTTCCGCCGCCAGTCCGGCGACTTCGAGATGACCGCCGTGCTGGCGGGCGACTACGCCGCCGACGCCGACCAGACCGGCCTGATGCTGCGCCTTGGTCCCGACCTCTGGATGAAGACCGGCGTCGAGCGGCTGGGCGGCGAGCTGCACTCGGCCACCGTCTTCACCCGCGACTGGTCGGACGGCTCGTCGCTCGTGATCCCCACCGCGCCGTCCGTGCGGGTCAAGCTGCGGCGCTCGGGCCAGACCCTGTTCTGCGCTCACGCCGTGGGGGAGGGCGCCTTCGTGGACACCCGCCTTGGCCACCTGCCGATGCCGGACGCTGTGGACCTCGGCGTCATGGCCGCCTCGCCGGCCGGCAAGGGCTTCGCGGCCCGGATTTCAAACATAACGATCAAGAGCCTCTGAAAAGAGGCCGCTGGGAGCTGACCATGCCTTTCACCCTTCGACCCGCCCTGGCCGCCGTCGCGCTTGCCGCCGTGCTGCCCGCGCCGGCCCTGGCCGCCCAGGCCTTCGCCGTGACCCCGGCCCCGGCCAAGATCGCGCCGGCGCAAGGTGCTCTGACCCTGCGCGCCGGCGACGCCGTCTGGGTCGCGCCGGGCGACGCCGAGGCGCGGGCCGCGGCCCAGTGGCTGGTCGACACCCTGGCGGCCACGCGCGGCGTGCGCCTGGCGATCAAGGAAGGCGCGCCGACCGGCTCGGGCGGCGTCGTGCTGTCGCGCGGCGGTCCGGCGGGCGAGGCCTACGCCCTCGACGTCTCGTCCCAGCGCGCCGAAATCCGGGCCAAGGACAAGGCGGGCCTGTTCTATGGCGCGGTGTCGCTGTGGCAGCTGGCCGGTCAGGAGAAGGCCGGCGCGCCGGTGCGCGTCCAGGCCGTGCGCATCGAGGACGCCCCGCGCTTTTCCTGGCGCGGCCTGATGCTGGACAGCACGCGCCACTACCAGAGCCTGCCGACGATCAAGCGGATCATCGACGGCATGGCCAGCCTCAAGCTCAACACGCTGCACTGGCACCTGACCGACGACCAGGGCTGGCGCCTGGAGATCAAGAAATACCCCAACCTCACCGACCACGGCGCCTGGCGGCGTCCGGCCGGGGCGGCGGGCTACAAGGCTTCCGGCGAGGAAGTCCGCTACGGCGGCTTCTACACCCAGGATCAGGCGCGCGAGATCGTCGCCTACGCGGCCGCCCGCAACATCGTCGTCGTGCCCGAGATCGAGATGCCCGGCCACGCCCAGGCGGCGATCTCCAGCTATCCGCAGCTGGGCACGCGCCCGGCCGCCGACCGGGTGATGGCCGACTGGGGCGTCTATCCCGACATCTTCAACGTCGACGATGCGACCTTCGCCTTCCTGGAGGACGTGCTCGACGAGGTGATGGCGATCTTCCCGTCGGAATACATCCATGTCGGCGGCGACGAGGCGCTGAAGGCCCAGTGGGAAGCCAGCCCCAAGATCCAGGCCCGCATGAAGGAACTGGGCCTGGCCGACGAGCACGCCCTGCAGAGCTACTTCATCCAGCGCATCGAAAAGCACCTCAACGCCAAGGGCCGCCGCCTGGTCGGCTGGGACGAGATCCTCGAGGGCGGTCTGGCGCCCAACGCCACGGTGATGTCTTGGCGCGGGCTGGAAGGCGCCGTCGCCGCCGCCAGGCAGGGCCACGACACGGTGCTGGCGCCGGGGCCGGTGCTCTATTTCGACCATCGCCAGAGCACCTCGCCCGACGAGCCGCCCGGCCGCGGCAAGCTTTCGACGCTGAAGACCGTCTACGCCTTCGACGCCGAGCCGTCAGAGCTGACGCCCGAGCAGCACAAGCACGTGCTGGGCATGCAGGCCACGATGTTCAGCGAGCACATCCGCACCGACGAGCGGGCGGTGACCATGCTGTTCCCGCGCCTGGCGGCCCTGGCCGAAAACGCCTGGACACCGCGCGACAAGCAGGGCTGGGCCGGCTTCGAGGATCGCCTGCCGGCGACGCTCGGCCGCCTGTCCGACCTGGGCCTGGCCTACGACACGGTGCCGTTCGAGCCGCAGGCCGCGTTCGACTGGCCCAAGGGCGGCGAGATCGGCGCCAGCCTCGACACCGGCCTGCAGGTCGGTGAGGTGCGCTACACCACCGACGGTTCCGAGCCGACCGCCGCCTCGCCGCGCTACGCCGCGCCGCTGAAGCTGCGCGCCGGGGCGCAGCTGAAGGCCCGCACCTTCCAGGGCAAGCATCCGCTGGGCCGCGTACGCGCCTGGAACGTTACGGCCGATACGGCCCTGACGCGCCGTTCGCACCAGCTGACCCGCTGCACCGAGGGCCTGATCCTCAATCTCGAGGACGATGGCGCCAACGATAAGGGCGAGCGCGCCACCTTCCTGCTCGACATCCTCAACCCGTGCTGGATCTGGAAGGACGCCGACCTTTCGGCGGGCGCCAGGCTGACGGTCACGGTCGGCCAGCTGCCGTTCAACTTCCAGCTCGGCAACAAGCTGGAGCCGCTGCCGGTGCGTCCGCCGTCGCGGCCCGAGGGCGAGCTGGAGGTGCGTTTCGGCTGCAAGGGGCCGCGCCTGGCCACCGTGCCGCTGACGCAGGCGGCCAAGAACTCGGCCCTGACCGAGATCGTCGTCGACGCCCCGCCGCGCGGCAAGGGCGACATCTGCTTCACCTTCGCCAGCAAGGCCATCGAGCCGATGTGGGCCGTGCACAGCGTGCGGATCACGCCGGGCGTCGACAAATAGTTCGTCATCCCGGGCGAAGGACCGCGAAGCGGTCCGCAGACCCGGGACCCAGGGGCCACGCGCAACGCGGCCGCCCCTGGGTCCCGGCTCTCCGCTACGCTGCGGCCGGGATGACGAACCTTCGGAGACGCCGGGGAGGGGATGGCGTCTTCAAGCTGGCGGCTGGCTAGAACAGCGCCCGCAGACCCATCACCACGTTGCGTCCGCGCAGCGGCGCCGAGGTGCTGACGAACGACGCGTGGTTCAGCGCCTTCTCGTCCAGGAGATTGGTGCCGCGCAGGAACACCTGGCCGATCACCGGGCCCATCGGCAGGTCGTAGGCCAGCGTGGCGTTGACCATGTCGTAGCCCGCGGTCTCGCTTTCGAAGGCCGCGATGCGGTCCTGGTCGAAGACCCGCACGTACTCGACATTGCCGCTCCACGCGCCGCTCTTGGCGTCGCTGCGCAGGCCCAGGCGTCCGGCCGGGATGCGCGGCAGGTCGCCGCCGCCGTCCTTCAGCTTGGCCCGCACGTAGTCGCCGAACGCGGTGACCGACAGCCAGGGCTTCAGCTTCTGGGTCACCTGGCCCTCGATGCCGGTGAAGCGGGCGTCGTCCTGGCTGTAGCGCACCAGGCGGAAGTCCTCGTAGCGGTCCAGGGTGTCGGCATAGATGTAGCCGTCATACGCGTAGCGATAGACACTGGCCGAGAAGGTCGTCGCGCCTTGCGTCTTGCGCAGGCCCAGTTCGACCGAGGCGGCGGTCTCGACGTCGAGGCCGGCCGAGCCGATTTCGTAGGTGTTGGTCGCCAGGTGCACGCCGCGGGCATACAGCTCCTGGGCGCTGGGCGCGCGCTGCGAGCGGGCCACCGACAGCGAGGCCACATAGCCCGGCGTGAAGGTCCAGCTGGCCGCCGCCGAGGCCGAGAACGGCTTGTGGTCGGTGTCGACCCGGCCCTGCGCGCTGGCGTCCTGCCACTCCTGGCGCAGGGCGCCTTCGAAGCGCCAGTCGCCGGCCACGTACTCCTCGACCACGAACAGCGCCCGGGTCTCGGTGCGGCTTTCCGGAATGAAGGCTTCCTCGCCGACGGCCGAGAAATCGCTCTTGCCCACCTGCACGCCGACCACGCCGCGCACCCCGCCGATCGGCGCGTGCTGCACCTCGACACGAGCGTCGTAGCCCTTGTTGCCGAAGGTGGTGGCGATGGCGCCGTCCTCGATCTCGTGGTGGCGATAGTCGGTATAGCCGGCCCGCAGGCGGACGCGCTCGACGCCGGCGAACGGGTCGTTGATCTCGCCGCGCACGTCGACGCGCTTGCTCAGCAGGTCGACGACCGGCGCGCCGTGCTCCTCGCCCTCATGGTCGTGATCGTGGTCGTCCTCGTCGCCGTGATCGTCGTGGCCGCCGCAGTGCAGGGTCGTCCCGTGCGGGTGGCAGGACTCGTATTCGTGGCTGTGGCCAGGCAGGCCGTACTTGCTGTCCTGCTGGGTGTAGGCCGCGCCCAGATAGCCGCGCGAGCCGATCCACGACAGGCCAAGGGTCGCCGTCGAGGTGCGGTTGAAGGTGCCGGGGACCGTCGAGCTGTCGAAGCCGGGGGCCTCGTAGTCGTCGGTCTTGCGGCCGGCGGCCTCGATCCGCACCGCGAACTGGCCGACGCCCGCCGTCAGGCCCAGCACGCCGGCCCGCTCGTTGTCGCCCGAGCCGAAGCGCACCTCGGCCACGCCGTCGCCGCCCAGCGGCGGGACCTGCGTCGGGATCTTGCGGTCGATCAGGTTGACCGCGCCGCCGATCGCGCCGCCGCCGTAGAGCAGGGCGCTGGGACCGCGCAGGATCTCGACGCCCTCCAGCAGCAGCGGCTCGCCAGAGACGGCGTGGTCGGGCGACACCTCGGAGGCGTCCATCAGGGCCGCGCCCTCGCTCAGCACCTTCACGCGCGGAGCGGTCTGGCCGCGGATCACCGGCCGGCTGGCGCCGCCGCCGAAGGTGTCGGAATTGACACCCGGCAGGCCGTTCAGGGTCTCGCCGAGCGTCGCCTGGCGGCGCTGCACGAACTCCTCGCCGGTCAGCACCGCGACGCTGGAGATCACCTCCTTGCCCGAGCGGCCCAGCGGGTCGGCGGTCACCACCACGCCCTCGACGTCGGTCCCGCCGGGGCCCGACTGCGCGGCGAGCGCGAAGGTCGGCGCGGCCAGGGCCGTCAGGCTGCCGGCGGCGAGAAGGATGCTTCGAAGTTGCATGGAACGCTGACCCCATCTAATAATAGTCGAAGGTCAACTATGTTATAACGTAACAATGCGCAACCCGTAGTCGGCCCATTTTTCGCCCATCATGGGTGATGTCAGGCGCGTTGGGCGCTGGGCGGCTCGCCGATCAGCTGGGCGCAGATGGCCTCGGCGGCGGCCGGATCGCGGTCGACGATGGCCTGGGCGAGCGCCCGGTGCAGCACCACGTCGGCCATCTGCTCCTCCGGTGTCTGCTTCTCCATCTGCCAGATCCAGAACCGCGTCGCGACGTTCTGCAGGGCGATGACGAAGCGGGCGAGGGTGGGGTTCTGGGCGGCGAAGGCCACTGCGCGGTGGAAGGCGTGATCCATGGCCAGCATGGCCCGGAAGTCGCCGGCCTCGATCGCCGCTTCCGCCCCCTCGAAGGCGGCGGTGATCGCCACCAGGTCGGCCGGACGGCGATTGCGGGCGGCCAGGGCCGCCGTGCGTCCCTCCAGCATCCGCCGCACCTCGAAGGCGTGCTCGATCTCGGTGACGTCCATCGGCGCGACGATGGTGCCCACGCGCGGTCGGCGCACCACCAGGCCTTCGATCGCCAGCCGTCCCAGCGCCTCGCGCACCCCGGCCACCCCGCCGGCGTAGCGGGCGGCCAGGGCCTTCTCCTCCAGCACCTGCATCGGCGGCAGCTCGCCCAGGATGATGTCCTGTAGGATCAGCTCGTAGAGGCGGGCCTTTTGTAGTCCCGGCGCCCAGTCGCCATGGGGCTCGACGCTGTTCAGGGGGCCCTTCATGGCCGGCTCGGGGGCTGCGCGCGCATGCTCACGCTCGTAGGCGCAAAACGCGCCGCCGTCATTTCCCATGGGCTCTAACATGTAAGAGTTTCGAAAAGCGACCAACGCTTGGCGAGGCTGAGGAGCGCGGCCTAACTGCTTGGCATGACGGCTCTTTCGCCTCCACCGCCGGCCATTGCCCGGGCCTTCCGCCTGGCCCTCGACGCCGCCTCCGCCCTGGCCGGCGCCACCGCGCCCAACCCGCCGGTGGGCTGCGCCGTGCTGGCCGCCGACGGCTCCGTCCTGGCGGTAAGGGCGCATGAGGGCGCGGGCCTGCCGCACGCCGAAGCCGCCGCGCTCGCCGCCTGCCGCGACCGCTGGGAGGCGGTCCATACCCTGGTCGTCACCCTGGAGCCCTGCAACCACCACGGCCGTACCGGGCCGTGCAGCGAGGCGATCCTGGCCAGCCCCGCCCGCGCCGTCTGGATCGGCGCCCGCGACCCCAATCCGGCCGTCGCCGGCGGCGGGGCGCGGCGGCTCTCGGCAGCCGGCCTCGACGTCGCTTTTGTCGCTGGGCCCCTGGCCAACGAGGCCACCCGCCTGATCGCTCCCTTCGCCATGTACGCCACGCAGGGGCGGCCCTGGCTGACCCTGAAGCAGGCCTTCACGGCCGACGGTTCGATGATCCCGCCGCCGGGCGCCAGGACCTTCACCTCGGAGGCGTCGCTGGATCTCGCCCACGGCCTGCGCCGCCGCGCCGACGCGGTGATCACCGGCTCGGGCACGGTCCTGGCCGACGCCCCGCTGCTGACCGTCCGCCGCGTGGCCGACCCGCGCCGCGCGCCGCGTCGCTTGGCCATCCTCGACCGTCGCGGCCGCGTGCCGCCCGCCTACCTTGCCGCCGCCCGTGCGCGAGGCCTCGATCCTTCCGTCCATGCCGACATCCCCGCGCTGCTGGCCGGCCTGGCCGAAGGCGGGGCGTTGGAAGCCCTGGTCGAGGCCGGCCCGACCCTGTCGGCCGCTTTCCTCGCCGCCAGCCTCTGGGACGAGCGCGTCGTCATCACCAAGACCGCCCGCGCCGGCGATCCCGACACCGTCGAGACGACCCTGCGCGTCCCGGTCGTCCGCCCAGCCGCCTGAAGGAGCCCCATGTTCTCCGGCATCATCGAAACCCTGGGCGAGGTCGTCGCCGTCGCTCCCGAGGACGGCGCCCTGCGCCTGTCCCTGGCTACCGGCTTCCCGGATCTGGTCCTGGGCGAGAGCGTCGCCGTCAACGGCGTCTGCCTGACCGTCGTGCGTCATGACCCGGACGGCGGAGCCGACTTCTTCGTCAGCCCCGAGACCCTGGCCCGCACAAGCCTGGGCGCGGCCGTCGCCGGAACGGTGCTCAATCTCGAACGGGCGGTGACCCTGTCGACCCGGCTGTCGGGCCACCTGGTCCAGGGCCATGTCGACGGCGTCGCGCGCCTTTCCGAAGTGATCGACGACGGCGGCTCGCGCCGGTTGACGCTCAGCCTGCCGGGCGCCTTGCGGGCCTTCTGCGTCGAGAAGGGCTCGATCGCCCTCGACGGGATCAGCCTGACCCTCAACCACGTCGGTCCGGCCGACGAGGGGGGACGCTTCCCGGTCGGGATCACCATCATCCCCCACACCTGGACCCACACCAACCTACAGCACGCCGCGCTCGGCGACCCGATCAATGTCGAGGTCGACGTGCTGGCCAAATACGTGGAGCGGCTATGTCACGCCTATCTGACGCCCTCGAACGCCTGAAGGCCGGCGGCATGATCATCCTCGTCGACGACGAGGACCGCGAGAACGAGGGCGACCTGGTGCTCGGCGCCCAGTTCGCCGACGCTCCCGCCATCGCCTTCATGGCCAAGGCCGCCAGCGGCCTGATCTGCCTGGCCATGGAGCCGGACGCCGTCGACCGCCTGGGCCTGCCGCCGATGGTCGCCGACAACAGGACCCGGCGCAGCACCGCCTTCACCGTCTCGATCGAGGCGGCGGTTGGCGTCGACACCGGCATCTCGGCCTTCGACCGGGCCCTGACCATCCAGGCGGCCGTGGCGCCGGACGCGCGGCCCGCCGACATCGTCTCGCCCGGCCACGTCTTCCCGCTGCGGGCCGTGCCCGGCGGCGTGCTGGCCCGCGCCGGCCACACCGAGGCCTCCGTCGAGTTGATGAAGCTGGCCGGCCTGACCCCCGCCGCGGTCATCTGCGAGGTGATGAACGACGACGGGACCATGGCCCGCCGCGACGACCTGGAGGTCTTCGGCGCCCGTCATGACCTGCCGATCCTGACCATCGCCGAGCTGGTCGAGCACCTGCGCGGCGAGGCGGTCGAGCCGGTCGCCAGCTCGCATCTGCCGTCCGCCCATGGCGGCCAGTTCGAGGTCCGCGCCTTCCGCGATCGGACCAGCGGCGTCGAGCACATCGTGCTGCTGAAAGGGCCGCTGGGCGACGCGCCGCTGGTGCGGGTGCATTCCGAATGCCTGACCGGCGACGCCCTGGGCTCGCAGCGCTGCGACTGCGGCGCCCAGTTGCAGGCCTCCATGCGCCGCATCGGCGAGGAGGGCGGGGCGCTCGTTTATCTGCGCGGCCACGAGGGCAGGGGCCTTGGCCTCGCCAACAAGATCGCCGCCTATGCCTTGCAGGACGAGGGGCTCGACACCGTCGAAGCCAACCACGCCCTGGGTTTCGCCGACGACCCGCGCGACTACGCCGCCGCCGTGGCCATGCTGAAGGCGCTGGGCGTGGGCGGCGTCCGCCTGCTCAGCAACAATCCGCGCAAGGCCGCCGCCCTGCGCGCCGGCGGGATCGAGGTGGTCGAGCAGGTTCCGCTGCTGGCCCCCGTCACGCCGCACAACGCCGCCTATCTCGCCGCCAAGCGCGACAAGCTGGGCCACGGCCTGGCCCGCGCCTCCTGACCTGGATGTCTTCATGACCCAACCCGAAACCCGCATCGCCATCGTCGTCAGCGGCTTCAACCCCGAGGTCACCGGCGGCCTGCTGCGCGGCGCCTTGGCGCAGCTTCAGGAAGGCGGCGCGCCCGTGGCCGAGAGCGACGTCATCGACGCGCCGGGCGCCTTCGAGCTGCCGCTGCTGGCCCAGGCGCTGGTCCGCACCGGCCGCTACGACGGCGTCGTCTGCCTGGGCTGCGTGATCAAGGGCGACACCGCCCATTTCGAGTTCATCAGCCTGGGCGCCAGCATCGGCCTGATGCAGGCGGGCCTGGCGACAGAGACCCCGATCACCTTCGGCGTGCTGACCACCTACGACGACGACCAGGCCATCGTCCGCAGTCGCGACGACGCCGCCAACAAGGGCCGCGAAGCCGCCGCGGCGTGCCTGGGGGCGATTGCGACGCTGCGCAGGATCCGGGCGGCGGCTTAGAGATCCTCCCCCTGAAGGGGGAGGTGGCCCGAAGGGCCGGAGGGGGAAGTGTCTGAAGAGACAAGTGCGCCTCAAAGCCAGCCATCACTTCCCCCTCAGTCGCTCCGCGACAGCTCCCCCTTCAGGGGGAGCATTTCGAAGCTCTCACCCCACCGTCGTCAGCCCTCGGTTCCACGCCACCAGCGCGGGCCCCGGCGAGAACCCGACGTGTTCGGTCTCGACGATGAAGATCGAGTGGCTGCCGGCGTCGACCACCGTGTCCACCCGGCATACGGCCCGCGCCACGCCGCCGCCGAACACCGGCGGCGTCGGGCGATGCAGCCGCCAGCGGCCAGGGTCGAACCGCTCGTGGGCCCGCGATCCCGAGGCGAAGCGCAGGGCTTCCTCCTCGTCGCCCGCGCCCAGCAGCGCCACCGACAGATCGGGACGCCGCAGCAGGGCATCGTGGCACCCCGCCTCCTTGCGCACGCAGAACAGGAAGCGGGGCGGGGCGACCGAGAGGCCGGTGATCGAGCTGACCAGCAGGCCCCTCGGCGCCTCGCCGTCCCAGCAGGCGACGATGGCGACGCCGCTGGCCAGATGGGCCAGCACGTCGCGGAAATCGGTCTCCGGCTGCGGGACCGGCGCGCCGGCGTCGAACGGAGCCACGGCGTCAGCTCGCCGCCGCTACGGCTTGCGCCTCGCGCTCGGCCACCAGCTGGCGCACCAGAGGCAGCAGGTCGCGGCCGTAGGCGATGGCGTCCTCGACCGGATCGAAGCCGCGGATCAGGAAGGTGGTGACCCCCAGGTCGTAGTAGTCGAGCAGGGCCTCGGCCACCTGCTGCGGCGTGCCCACCAGGCCCGTCGAGTTGCCGGCCGCGCCGGTGACGGCGGCGACGCCGGTCCAGAGGCGCTTGTCGAGGCGCGACCCTTGCGCGGCCGCGTCCAGCAGGCGCTGCGAGCCGGCGTTGGGCGGACGGTGGCCGCTGGTCGGCAGGCCGGCGGCCTCGCGCAGGGCCTTGGTGCGGGCCACGATTTCGTCGGCCCGGGCCCAGGCGGCCTCTTCGGTGTCGGCGATGATCGGGCGCAGCGACAGCGAGAACTTCACCTGACGGCCGTGCTTGGCGGCGGCGTGGCGCACCCGGGCGATGGTCTCGGCCACCTGGGCCTGGGTCTCGCCCCACAGGGCGAAGATGTCGGCGTGCTTGCCGGCGACCGGGATCGCTGCTTCCGAAGAGCCGCCGAAATAGACCGGGATCTGCGGCGTGCGCAGGGGCTTCACGGCCCCGAAGCCCTGGTCGACCTGGTAGTATTGCCCCTTGTAGTCGAAGGGCTTTTCGCTGGTCCATTCGGCGCGGACGATGTCGAGATATTCGCTGGTGCGGGCGTAGCGCTCGTCCTTGGTCAGGTGGTCGCCGTCCTTGGCCAGTTCCTCGTCCGAGCCGCCGGTGATGATGTGCACCGCCACGCGGCCGCCGGTGAAATGGTCCAGCGTCGCCAGTTGCCGCGCCGCCAGGGTCGGCTGGGTGAAGCCCGGCCGGTGAGCGATCATGAACTTCAGGTTTTTGGTCACCGAAGCCGCGTGCGCCACCACCAGCTGGCTTTCCGGGCCGGTCGAGTGGAAGGCGACGAGGGCGCGGTCGAAGCCGCCTTCGTCATGGGCGCGGGCGATCTTCTCGACATAGTCGACGTCGATGACCGGGCCGGCCGGCGGATGGATCTCCGAGACGTTCTGGGTGTGGATGATACCGATGAATTCGACGCTCATGGGATGTTCCTCGATGTGCGGATGAAAGGGATCAGTGGGCGTGGGTCGGCGCCTGGGCCGTCTCCCTGCGCAGGGCGCGGACGACGGAGGGGCGGGCGAAGGCGCGGGTGGCCTTGGCGCTCCAGGCGGGATAGGCGGCAAGGTCGATCTGGCGGCGCTCGGCCCAGCGCCAGATCACCAGGGCGTAGGCGTCGACGGCGCTGAAGTGCTCGCCCAGCAGCCATGGGCCCGGACCCTGGGCCAGCCGCTCGATGTCGGCCAGGGTGCGGGCGAAGCGGGCCTCGCCGGGCGTCGCCAGCGCGGCCTTCACCGCCTCGTCGTCGGCGTAGCGCTCGGGCCGGGCGATCTGGGCGAAGGCCACGTGCACGGTGCTGGCGAACCAGCTCATCACCTCGTAGGCGTGGGCCAGCTTCAGCGGCTCCAGCAGCGGCAGCAGCTCGCTGTGCGGGTAGCGGTGGGCGAGGTAGGTCAGGATCGCCAGCACCTCGGTGACCGGCTCTGCGCCGACCAGCAGGGTCGGGATCCGGCCCTTGGGATTGACCCGCAGGTATTCGGGTCTGCGCTGGTCGCCGGCGGCCAGATCGAGCCGGCGTACGTCATAGGCGACGCCGATCTCTTCCAGGGCCACCAGCGGGGCCAGCGAGGAACTTCCGGGGGCGATGTAGAGGGTCAGGGTCATGGCGGGACCTCAGATCACGTAGAAGCCGTGCGACCCGTCACGGGCCAGCTGGTCGACCAGGCCGAACTCCCAATCGAGATAGGCCTGCATGGCCTCGGCGGCGTTGTCGGTGCCTTCGTACGGGCGCTTGTAGATGTCGGTCGGGTCGCTGGCGGCGCGGGGCAGGCCCGTCTCCAGCGCCCGGCCAGCGGCGATCCAGGCGGCCGTACCGCCGTCGAGCACCCGCACGGGCTGGTCGGCGATCTCCTCCAGCTCCGGCGCGGCCAGGCGGGCCAGCACCCCGTCGGGCGAGGTCAGGACGATCGGCTTGCCCTCGGGAATCCGCTCCAACGCCTCGGCCAGCTGCGCCCGGATCGCGAACCAGGCGCCCGGGATGTGGCCCTTGCGGTGCGCGGGGCTGGGGGCGAGGTCCAGCACCACCACGGCTTCGTCGGCGAGAGCTTCGGCCAGGGCGCGCGGCAGGATGGTCTCGACCACCGGCAGGTGCGGCGGCTCGGTCCCCCGCCAGGCGCCGGTCGCCAGTTCGCCCTCGAACCCGCCCTCCAGCACATAGACCTCCCAGCCCAGCTGGGCCAGCCACGAGGCGGTCATGTCGGCGCGAGGCCCCAGGTCGTCGGCCAGCACGATGCGGCCGCCGCGCACCGGGGCGAAGACGTCGGTCTCCTGCACCAGCTGGCCGCCCGGCGCGCTGCGGAAGCCGGGCAGGTGACCTCGCGCGTATTCGTCGGGCGTGCGCACGTCGAAGCGATAGAGGGTGCGCTTGCGGTCGGTGGCGAGGTCGGCCAGCCCATCGGCGTCGATGCGGCGCACGCCGGCGCGGTAGGCCACGTCGCGAGCCTTGGCGCGGGCCTCGTCCAGGGTCTGGGTCGAGACGTCCGGGAACTTGCGGCTCTGGCCGTGTTCCAGGTTCTGCTGCGCCAGGGTCCAGCCGATGGTGCCGTTGCGCAGGGCGAAGACCGGGTTGGGCACGCCGGCGTTCACCAGCGACTGGGCACCGATCAGGCTGCGGGTGCGGCCCGCGCAGTTGACGATGATGGTCGTGGCGGGATCCGGCGCCAGCTCCCGCGCCCGCAGCACCAGCTCGGCGCCCGGGGTGCTGACCCCGCCGGGGATGCTCATGGTGGCGTATTCCTCGAACCGGCGAGCGTCGAGGATCACCTGATCGGCCTTGGCGTCGATGCGGGCCTGCACCTCCTGGGCGGGCAGGGACGGGGTGTGGCGCCGCGCCTCGACCAGCTCGCCGAACGCCTTGCTGTAGGAGTTCACGTCCTGGAACAGCTCGTAACCGGCGTCCGTCCAGCCCTGCAGCCCGCCTGCCAGCGCCCGGACGTTGGTGTAGCCCAGCGCCGCCAGCCGCTTGCCGGCCGGCGAAACCAGGCCCTCGCCGTCATCGTACAGCACGATCCGCGTCTCCTTGCGGGGCACGCGGTCGAGGATCTCGACCTCCAGCCGACTGAGCGGCAGCTGCGAGGCGAACAAGGGGTGGGCCTTGGCGAAGGGGTCCTCTTCGCGCAGGTCCAGGAGGGCGATCTCGCGGCGGGCGATCAGGTCCTGGCGGACTTCGCGGGGCGTGACGACGGGCAGGGTCATGGCGCGGCCTCGGCGGGGACCGGCCGGGACCGGTCCCACAGGTTGGGAAGGGTGTCGTTGGAGTAGCCGGAGACGAAGGGCTTGCTGCGTCCCTCGGCGTCGTAGGTGGCGCGGCGGACCGCGCCGATATTGGCCCCGTAGACGTGGATGCTGATCGAGGGGCGGTCGTCGAAGGCGTTGGTGACCTGGTGCACGTCGCCGACCGTGGGCGAGACGGCCTCGACCTCTCCGCGCTCCAGCCTATGGATCGGGCCGTCGGGAACCAGGGCCTGGCCGTCGCGGCGATAGGGTTGCGACAGCTCGGCCCCGCGCAGCACGCCCACCAGGCCCCAGACCGTGTGGTCGTGCACGGGCGTGGCCTGGCCCGGGCCCCAGACGAAGCTGACCACGCTGAACCGCTCTCGGCTGTCGCAGTGCAGCAGGTACTGCTGGTAGCGGGCCGGGTTCGGCTGGGCGTAGGCGTCCGGCAGCCAGTCGTCCTGGGCGATCAGGTCGGCCAGCAGGGCCTGGCCCTCGCGCAGGATCTCGGCTTCCTCGCCCGTGCGGTCGAGCAGGGCGCCGAGGTCTCCGACGAACCTGGCTAGGCGGGGAAGGTTGGGCGCGCCGCTCATGACGTCACAGCGCGTATTTCAGCGTGACCAGCCAGGTCCGCGGATCGGGGAAGTTCAGGTAGTAGACCCCGGTCGACGGCGTGTAGGTCGAGGTCACCGGCTTGTCGCTGTCGAGGATGTTGCGCGCCGACAGCTGCACGGCCCAGTGCGGATCCGGCGCGGTCCAGGTGATCGTGCCGTTCAGGAAGCCCTGGGACGGGATGTTGTTCTGGCCGCCCGCGGCCGGAGTGGCGCTGCTGACCACGCCGCTTTGCCACTGGGCGTCGAGGCCGGCGCGGACGGCGCCGGGGATCTCGACCGGCACGTCCCAGGTGATCCCGCCCGACAGGTTCCAGCGCGGCGAGTTCAGCAGGCGGTTGCCGTCGGCGTTGACGCCCGCGCCGCCGGCGCCCTTGTAGTCGTCATAGACCGCGTACAGCCAGCCGACGTTGAAGTTCAGGCCCACCCGCTCGGTCGGCCGCGCCTCGGTCTCCAGCTCAACGCCGTAGGTATGGGCCTGGCCGGCGTTGCCGCGGCGGCTGCCCACATAGGCCGGGTCGTAGAACGACACCTGCAGGTCCTGGTAGTCGTTGTAGAACGCCGCCAGGTTGGCCCGCAGCCGGCGGTCGAAGGCTTGCGTCTTCAGGCCGGCCTCGAAGGTGGTCACGTCCTCGGGGGCGAAGGGCAGGGTGGCCAGATCAAGGCGCGTCGCCCGGTTGTCGAAGCCCCCCGACTTGAAGCCCTTGGAATAGCTGACGTACTGCGAGACGTCCGGCGTCCACTGGTACTGGGCCGTCAGCTTGGGCGTGATCGCCGACCAGGTCTTGTTCGCCGTGCCGGCGATCGACTGGCCGACCACCTGGCCCGCCAGGTTCAGCACCTTGTTGTCGAAGGTGAATTCCTTCTCCTCGTTGGTCCAGCGCAGGCCGCCGGTGAGGCTGAAGCGGTCGGTCACCGCATAGGTCGCCTCGCCGAACAGGGCGTAGGCGTCGGTGTTGGTGATGTTGTGGGCGCGGGCGAAGTTGTAGTTGCCCGGCGTGGTCACCGGATTGGTCGCTTGCGCGTTGCGGCGGCTGTAGCCGTCGCGCTCCACGAAGAACCGTTCGTGCAGGTAGAAGAGGCCGCTGGTGAAGGTCAGGCGGCCGTAGTCGCCGTTCAGCTGGACTTCCTGGGTGACGTACTGGTCGTTGTAGTGGATCAGGTTCTTCTGGATCAGCGC
This sequence comes from Caulobacter radicis, assembly GCF_003094615.1. GTDB lineage: Bacteria > Pseudomonadota > Alphaproteobacteria > Caulobacterales > Caulobacteraceae > Caulobacter > Caulobacter radicis. The sequence continues at coordinate 109,963 of NZ_QDKO01000037.1, forward strand.
CGCCTCACCGTCGTTGTCGTAGTTGACGGGGTTGAGGTTGAAGCCGCCATAGGCGGTGATCGATTTGATCTTCAGATTGTCGTTCAGCGCGTACTGCACGCGGATCGAGCCACTGATCTGGTCCAGGTCCTGGGTCGGTTCGACCTCGGAATAGGAGCGGCGCTTGTCGAACCCGCCGCCCGGCTGGTTCACCGGAATGTAGCTGCGGGTGTCGCTGCGGTCGCGCAGGGCGTTCAGCGTGAACAGCACGTCCAGCTTTTCGGTCGGGGTCCAGCGCAGCTTGGCGCGGTAGGCGTCCAGGTCGATGCGGTTGACGTCGTGGTTCAGCGTCGGGTCGAAGGTCACCCCGTCGCGCTTGTGGTGGATGTACGAAAGGCTGCCGGCCAGCTTGCCCTCGACGATCGGGCCCTCGATCAGCGCCCGGACGTCGACGGCGCCGTAGCTGCCCAGGCCCACCTCGGCCTTGGCCCGGAACGCGTCGCCCGGATCGCGGGTGATGATCCGCAGGGCGCCGGCGCTGGAGTTGCGGCCGTACAGCGTGCCCTGCGGGCCGCGCAGCACCTCGATGCGCTCCAGGTCGTTGAACTCGATCATCGAGCCGATCTGGCGGGGCACGTAGACGTCGTCGACATAGACGGCCAGCACCGGTTCCTGGATCGGATCGGCCTCGCCGACGCCCCGCAGCGCATAGGTCTGGGTGGTGTGGCTGATGGTGACGCGGCTGATCGACAGGTTCGGGATCTGGCCGGCCAGGTCGCGGATGTTGTCGACCTTGCGGTCGGCCAGCACCTGCGGGCCGAAGGCCGAGATGGCGATGGCGGTCTTCTGCAGGTCGGTGGCGCGGCGCTCGGCGGTGACGATCACCTGCTCGACGGCGGCGGACCCGCTGTCGTCGGTATTGACGGCCGGCGCCGGTTCGGCCGCCAAGGCCCCGCCGGCGACAGCGAGGCCCGAAGTGAAGGCGAGAAGTTGAAGCTTGAAGGTCTGCACGTCTTTATCCCCGACTTGTTCGATGGGGATTTGTCGTCGTGAGGCCGCTTATCTCAACGAATATAAAATGATCGAGCGGATAGCTCTGCTCATATCGTCCGAAGTCATCGGATATATTTGCGGCGCTCGACATTATTTCAGGAATGATGAGAGGCGATCATCCCACAGCGGGCGCACGTCGACGCGGGAAGGGATGATCTTGGCGGCGGCGAAGGTGTCGGCCACTGCCTGCTCCGAAGCGATCGCCGCCTCGCTGATCGGGCCAAGGATGCTCGGCGACGACTTCTCGCGAAACTCCTGCGCGTAGTAGTCGGCCTTCACGCCCGTGGCTTTCTCCCTCACCCGCGCCCAGCGGTCGCCGTCGGCGTTGATCCAGTCGAACACCCGCTTGTAGCGGCTGACATAGTCGCCCAGCGCCTGGAAGCGGACGGGATCGTCCAGCGCCTCCTTGGCCGCGGTGATCAGATAGTTGCCCGACAGGATCCCCAGCGCCGTGCGCAGCACCCGCGCCCCGGCCTCTCGCGCCTGGTAGACGATGACGCCATAGATCACCCAGGCGTCCAGCGCCCCGCTCTGGAAGGCCGCCAGTCCGTCCTGCGGGCTCAGCGCCACCGGCTGGATGTCGCTCCAGGCCAGACCCGCCTCCTGCAACAGGCGCAACAGGATGTAGTGCGAGGTCGTGGCCTTCACATAGCCGACGCGCTTGCCCTTCAGGTCCTTGAAGTCCCTGGTGGGCGAACCTTTGGGCACGAGGACCACCTGGTTGTTCACGTCGCCTTGCAACACCCCGACGATGCGCACCTGGTTGCCGGGCTGGGCCGCGACGAAGATCGGCGGGATCTCGCTCATGCCGCCGAAGTCCAGGGCGCGAGCATTGATCGCCTCGGCGATCAGGTTGCCGCCGGCGAACTGGGTGCGGGCCAGCTTGTAGGGCGGGGCCTCTATCCCGGCCTCGCCGAAGAAGCTTTCGGGATTGCCGCGATAGGTGGCGACCCGCAGCGTCAGGTCGTCCAGCGAGCCGGCCTTGTCGTCGCCCTTTGGGGAGCAGGCGGCCAGGTTGACGGTAGTCAGGCCGGCCATGGAGAGGCCCGCGATCGAAAGGCCGCCCGACATAAGGTCGCGGCGGGAAAGGGAAAGGCCGGTCATCAGTCGAACAGGTCCGGCTCTTCTTCGGTGACGATGTCCCAGTAGGGCTGGAAGGCGTAGATCCCGCCCAGCTCCGTGCCGACCTGGCTGGCGGTATGCTTGGCGACCTCCGGCGGCATCGGCTTGGTCGGGCCGGCGGCTTCGGCCAGAAGCTGGGCCTGACAGGCGTTCTCCAGCGCCAGATAGCGCCAGACGGCCGCCTCCACCGACTGGCCGACGGTCAGGATGCCGTGGTTCTGCAGGATCACCGCCTTCTTCGGCCCCAGGGCCTTGGCGATCTTCTGGCCCTCGCTGGTGTCGAGCACCACGCCCGAGAACTCCTCGAACAGGGCGTGGTCGTCGTAGAAGGCCGCCGAGTCCTGGGTCAGCGGGTCCAGCAGCCGGCCCAGCGCCGACCAGGCCTTGCCGTACAGCGAGTGCGAGTGGGCCGCCGCCACCACGTCGGGCCGCGCCTCGTGCAGCTGCGAGTGGATGGCGAAGGCGGCGCGGTTCAGGCGGGCCGGCGCTCTCTCGGGCGGCTGCACGATCTCGCCCGCGTGGCTGACCAGCATCAGGTCCGAAACCTTGATGCGCGAGAAGTGCACGCCCAGCGGATTGACCCAGAAGTGGTCGGTCAGTTCGGGATCGCGCGCGGTGATGTGGCCCGCGCCGCCCATGTCGAAGCCATGGCGGCCAAACAGCCGATAGCCGGCGGCCAGGCGCTGCTTGCGATAGAGCCGCTCCAGCTCGAGCGTCGGCTGCTGGGGGATCTCGCGCGCGCCGAACGGCGGCAGCACGGTCTCGATCTTGGCGGGGTGGGGGCCCGTGGCGGCGAAGCCGCGGGGCGCAGGGATCGCGGTCATCGCGAAGGGTCCTTGTTCTCAGTAGCCGCGCGACAGGTCGACGACGTCGGCCAGGGGCGCGCCGGCGCGGAAGCGGGCGAGGTTCTGGGCGAAGCTGGTCGCCAGGTTGATGCGGGTGTCGGGCGTGTGCACCGAGGTGTGGGGCGACAGGCGCACCTTCGGGTGGCCGTAGAACGGGTGGCCGTCGGTCAGCGGCTCGGGGAAGGTGACGTCCAGGCTGGCGCGCGACACGCGGCCGTCCTCCAGCGCCGCCAGCAGGGCGTCGTCGTCGATCAATGCGCCGCGGGCGATGTTAATCAGGTGCAGGCCCGGCTTGGCGTGGGCCAGCACTTCGCGGCCGATCAGGCGTTCGGTCTGCGGCGTCGCCGGAGCGGCCAGCACCACGTGGTCGCTGCGGGAAAACAGAGTCTTCAGGTCGGCCACCCGCTCGACGCCGGCCACCGGGATCGGCTTGTCGGAGCGGCGCGTGGCGATGACGTTCAGGCCCAGCGCCTGGGCGCGCGGGGCCAGGGCCTCGCCGATGGCGCCGAAGCCCACCAGGCCCAGGGTCGTGCCGGAGATCAGCTTCAGCGGCTGCGGCGTCCAGCGCTCGGCCTTGTCGATCCAGATCTCCGGCAGGCGCTTGGCCTCGGCCAGGATCGCCGCCAGGGCGAACTCGGCCAGCGCCACGGCCGAAGAGCCGCGCGCCGAGGTCACCACCGGGCCGTCGAACAGCCAGTCCGGATAGAAGTCGATGCCCACCGAGACCAGTTGCACCCAGCGCACGTCGAACGGCCAGCCCGGCGGCGGCGTCTTGGGCAGCACGCCGCCGGCCTTGCGGAACGGCGCGGCCACCAGGACCTTGGCCGCAGGCGGCAGCGGCGCGGTCAGGCCCGACGGCACGGCGATGATCTCGGCGTCGGTCGCATGTTGGGCGAAGACGCTGTTGAACACCTCGGGCAGCTGGCTGGCGACGACGAGACGGCTCATGCCACGGTCTCCCGTGAAGCGAAGGCCAGCTTGCCGGCGCCGGTCAGCACCACGTCGGCCTGGGGCGTGTGCACGCGGCCGCACAGCACGTCGCGGTGATGGCGCTCCAGCGGATTGGCGCGGGTCAGGCCCGGATTGCCGGTCAGCTTCAGGGCCTTCTCGACCACCGTGATGGCGTTCTCGGTGACCAGGTGCTTGACCAGGCCGCTCTCGCCGGCGGCCGTGTCGCCCCTGGCCGCGCTGTCCAGCAGCACGCGATTGGACAGCAGCAGGCCGTCGATCTCGCCCAGGGCCTCCTGGAAGCGGGGCAGGGTCGAGAGGCTGGCGCCCAGGTTGGCCGGCTTGCGGCTGATCAGGAAGTCGGCCAGCCAGTCGCGGGCCGAGCGCGCGACGGCGTCATAGATCGCCGCCGTCAGCACCGACGACCAGGTTCCGAACACCGCCGAGTAGGGCGGCGGCGCGCCCGGGGGCTGCGGGTCCAGGGCGTGGTCCAGCGGGACCAGCACGTCCTCGAACACCACGTCGTGGCTGGCGCTGGCGCGCAGGCCCAGGTGGTCCCAGGTCTCCTCGATGACCACGCCGGGACTGTCGGCGCGCACCAGCCAGCCGCCGACCAGGGGTTCCGCATCGTCGCTGCGGGCCCAGACCACGAACCAGGTCAGGGCGCTGGAGCCGGTGGAGTAGATCTTGCGGCCGCTGATCCGCCAGCCCTCCGGCGTGCGGCGGGCGATGGTGGCCGGCAGGCCGCCGCGGGCCGGCGTGCCGAGATCGGGCTCGACCCGCAGGGCGTTGATCAGGGCCCCGTGGTCAATGGCGTCGCCGATGACCCGCTGCTTGAGGTGCTCGGGCCAGCCCGAACGCCCCTCGACCGAGGCGTGGAACAGGTACTGCATGACCAGCACCAGGGCCGTGGCCGGCTCGCCCCGGGCGACGGCCGAGACCACCTTCAGGGCGGTCGGCAGGTCGCTTTCCAGGCCGCCGAGACGCGCGGGCGCGGTCAGGACCAGCAGGCCCGCCTCGTGCAGGGCCTGGAAGTTGGCGAAGGGAAAACTGGCCTCGCGGTCGTGACGGCCGGCGGTGGCGGCGAAGGCCTGCGTCAGGCCCGGCAGCACCGCGTCGAGGTCGGGCAGGCGCGGGGAAGGCTCCAGGCGGCGGGCGGCGGCGGTGCTCACTGCACGGCCTCGCCGGTCGGGAAGGCGATCAGGGCGCCCTCGTGCGGGGCCTCTTGCAGAGAAACGGGCGCTTCGACGCCCAGGTGGCCGAGCAGGCGACGGCGTATGACCTGGAAGCGGGCGTCCGGCGCGCGCGGGCGCTCCAGCGTGATGTGCTCCTCGGCGGCGATCTTGCCCTTGTTCAGCACCAGCACGCGGTCGGCCAGGGCGATGGCCTCGTCGACATCGTGGGTGACCAGCAGCACGGCCGGTTTGTGCTCGCTCCAGAGATTGAGGACGAGATCGTGCATCTTCAGCCGGGTCAGGGCGTCGAGGGCCGCGAACGGCTCGTCGAGCAGCAGCAGGCCCGGCTCGCGTACGAGGGCGCGGGCCAGGGCCGTGCGCTGGGCCTCGCCGCCGGAAAGGGTGGAGGGCCAGGCGTCGAGGCGATGGCCCAGGCCGACCTCCTTCAGCGCCGCTTCCGCGCGAGCCCGGACTCCTTTGTCCTTCAGGCCCAGCGCGACGTTGCGCCAGACCTTCTTCCACGGCAGCAGGCGGGCGTCCTGGAACACCACGGCGCGCGTGCTGGGCGTCGTCACGTCCTGGTGGCCGACCGGATCCAGGCCCGCCAGGGTGCGCAGCAGGGTGGTCTTGCCCGAGCCGCTGGCGCCCAGCAGGGCGACGAACTCGCCCGGCGCGATCGACAGGTCCAGGCCGTCGATGACCCGGTTCTCGCCGAACTGACGGACGAAGCCGGTCAGCTTCACGGCCGGAGCGACGGACGGCGGGGCGATCGACGGCGAAGCCGGCGCGGGCGATACGGTGTCGAAGGCGCGGCGGCGGATGCGCGGCTGGACCATGGTCATTGCTCCACGAGGCTGGGCCGCCAGGCCAGAGCGCGGCGCTCCAGCGTGCGGACGAGGGCGTCGGCGCCGAGGCCGAGCAGGGCGTAGACGAGCAGGCAGACGACGATGATGTCGGTCCGCATGAAGTCGCGGGCGTTGTTGATCAGGTGGCCAAGGCCCGCCTGGGCGTTGATCTGCTCGGCCACCACCAGCACCAGCACCGACACCCCCAGGGCGTAGCGCAGGCCGACGAAGAACGAGGGCAGGGCGCCGGGCAGGATCACCTCGCGCACCAGGCTCCAGCCCGACAGGCCGAAGCTTCGGGCGGCCTCGACCAGGCGCACGTCGATGCCGCGCACCCCGGCGAACAGGTTCAGGTAGATCGGGAAGGTGGTGGCCACCGCGATCAGCACGATCTTCGGCGTCTCGCCGATGCCGAACCAGACGATGAACAGCGGGGTGAGGGCCAGAGACGGGATGGTCCGCTTGATCTGCATCAGCGGGTCGATCGCGGTTTCGCCCAGGCGCGACAGGCCGGCGACCAGTCCGAGGGTCACCGCCACGACCAGCGCGATCGACAGGCCGGCGGCGGCCCGCGCCAGCGACACCAGCAGGTTGGCGGGCAGCTCGCCAGAGATGGTCAGCGCCCAGAAGGTTTCGGCCACCGTCGACGGCGCGGCCAGCACTCGCTCGGGGATCACGCCGAGCCGCGATCCCAGCTCCCACAAGGCCAGAAGCAGCACCGGAGACAGCCAGCGGGCCCGCGAGAGGCGAGGCCATCGAAATGGCCTGGCTGAAGAAATTCTATCGGCGATCGCCAAAGACATCGGGTCGCTTCCATCGCTGTGACCGTTGCGGCGGGGGCGCCGTTGCTTCACAGAGATGGACGCTGAATTCCTACTCGATCAATAGACTTATCCTCAGGGGTCTTATTAGAGTTCCTCAACGGGGTAGACGGGACGCCAGATGCCGACCAACCTTCCGACCGAACTTCTCCGCAGCTTCGTGGCCATCGTCGACAGCGGTTCGATGCTGCGCGCCACCGAGCGCGTCTTCGTCACCCAGTCGGCGCTGAGCTTGCAGATGAAGCGGCTGGAGGAGACCGTTCTGACGCCGCTGTTTCACCGGGAGGGGCGGCGTCTTTCGCTGACCCCCGCCGGCCAGACCCTGCTGGGCCATGCCCGGGACATCCTGGCGCTGAACGACCGGGCGGTGGTGGCGCTGACCGGCGACGCCCTGGCCGGGCCGGCGAGAGTGGGGCTGGTGCAGGACTTCGCCGAGACCCTGCTGTCGGGCGTGCTGGCCCGTTTCGCCCAGCTCAATCCCGACACCCAGTTGCAGGTGAGGGTGGCCGGCTCGCCCGAACTGCTGGAATTGCTGCGCAGCGACCGCCTGGACGTGATCCTGTGCATGGGCGCCTATGACGACCCGGCGGCCGCCCGCACGGTGCCGATGGTCTGGCACGGCGATGCGGACCTGGCCAAGCTGGACGTCCTGCCGCTGGCGATCCTGGAGGCGCCGTGCCGCTTCCGCGACGCGGCGTTGGCGGCGCTGGAGCGGGAGGGACGACCCTACCGCGTGGCGCTGGAGACCCCCAGCCTGTCGGCCCTGCGCGCGGCGGTGCAGTCGGGCCTGGCGGTCACCTGCCGCACCAGCCTGTTCCGGCCGGACGCCCAGCCGATCCCCGACGCGGCCCTGCCCAGCCTGCCCAAGGTGGCCTATGTCCGCCGCACCGGTCCCGCCCCGCACCCGTCGATCGGCAAGCTGTCGGAGCTGATCCACACGGCGGCGCTGGAACTTTAGAGCCTGCTCGTTCAGAACAGCCAGGCCAACCCCGTGCCGATCAGAGCGATCACCGTGGTCCACACGCTGAGGCCCCAATAGAGGTGCCTGCTCTCGTCGGCGAGGTAGTCCTCGTCGAGGAAGCGCGTGCTGAGCGGGAAAAGGACGATCAGCTTCGTCACCAGATAGCCTGGGATCGTGATGAACTTGGGGGACAAGTCTCTACAGGCTCCGGTTGAACGCCGCAGCATCTCCGGCAAAGCTTGAGGCTCGGTGAACTCAGCCTTCAGCCCTGCCGTGTCGCCGCCAGGACGGCCGCCGCCACCTGCGCCGCCTGGCCGCGGATGTCGGGCACGGCGTTGATCTCCCACCAGGCGCCGCGCGTGACGGGGCCTACGGCGAACAGGGTGGGGCTCGCGCACCCCGACATGTCGAGCAGGCGGTTGTCGGCGTCGACGTCCAGGCCCAGGCGCAGGGGATCAGGACGCGCCAGTCCCCGGCGGATCAGGTCGAGCAACAGCGGGTCGGTCGACCTCGTCACATCGCCGGTCGGGCCCGTGGCGTTGATCACCGCCGACACCGAGAATGGCTGCGAGGCGGTCTCGCCGCGCGGCCGCCACGCGCCTTCGACCCGGCCGTCCTCGGCTTCGGCCAGGCGCACGATCTTGCCGGCGGCGACCTTCAGGCGGCCCGAGCGACGCAGGCCGGCCACGCGCATGGCGACCTCGGGCGACAGGCGGTGACGATGCACGTCCCAGAAAGGGCGCGCGTGGCGCAGGAAGGCCTGCTTGTGAGCCACGCTCCAGCCGCGCCAGAGGTCCTGGGTGGCCGGGCGCAGCGCGTCGACGGCGGTGCGCCAGCCATGCTCGGCCGCCGTGCGTCGCAGCCAGGCGAGGGCGGCTAGCGGCGGAATGTCCGACGCCGGCGGCGAGGGCGGCCGGGCCGGCGGCTCGCCCTCGTGCTCCCGGGGGATCAGGCCGCGTCGCGACAGGGCGATGATCGAGCGGCCCGGCGCGGCGTCTTCGAGGCTCAAGGCCAGGTCCACCATCGTCAGGCCCGTGCCCAGCAGCAGCACGGGGCCGGACGGCAGGCGGGCCGGGTCCCAGCGCCAGGGATCGGCGACATAGGCGCTCGAGGCGGCCAGGGCTTCGGTCACCCCTTGCGGCCGACAGGGCGGTGGATTGCCGAGCGCCAGCACCACGGCGTCGGCCAGGATCGGACGACCCATGGCCGTGGTCAGCCGCCAGCCGTCGCCGCCGGGCTCGAGCCCGACCACGGCGTCGGGCGCGATCACCAGTCGGCCGGCCCCTTCCGGCCCTTCGACGATCTCGGCGAGCAGGCTTTGCAGATAGCGGCCGTAGTCGCCGCGCGTGGCGAAGTCGGCGGGGCCGACATCCAGTCCCAGCCCTCGCAGCCAGTCCACGAAGTCGCCCGGCCGGTCGGGCCAGGCGCTCATGTTGCCGGCGCGGACGTTCAGCCGGTGGCTGGGATTATGGGTGGCGTAGGCCGCGCCCAGGCCGACCGGCGTGTTGCGCTCCAAGAGGATGACCCGCGCCGCCGCGCCGTCCCGCAGCAGGTGCAGGGCGGTCATCACGCCGCTGAAGCCGGCGCCGACCACGGCGATCACGGGCGTTGGAGGCGAGGCCATGGTCAGAAAACTCTACGAAATCGATAGGAGTTTATTCGGCGATCGTCGGACGGGGCGCAAGCGCGCTGTCGAGGATGGCTGATCCTGCTCATTGACGCCGCTGAAATATGCGCGCGGCCAATGCCGTTTATTGCGGTTCGCGATATATAAATCTCTGAATTCTTTCTGAGAAATACTCGTTCGCGCCGTTTGGGCGCGCTGGCCATGTTCGCCTCCGCCGACCGTATCGCGTCGGCTGCAAGGAGGTTCCCATGAGCGCCGTCCTCGACCAGGTCCGCCAGGCCCTTGGCCTGACCGTCACGCCCGTCAGCCCGACCATCGGCGCCGAAGTCGCCGGGATCGACCTGCGCCAGACGCTTTCCCGCGAGCAGCGCGACGCCCTGAAGGCGCTGCTGCTCGACCGCAAGGTCCTGTTCTTCCGCGACCAGGACATCACCCGCGACCAGCAGCTGGCCTTCGCCGCCAACTTCGGCGAGGTCTACGCCCATCCGACCGGCGGCGTGGAGACCCACCGCGCCGTGCAGCCGATCTCGGCCGAGGCCTTCAAGAAATACGACATCCGCGAGAACCACTGGCACACCGACACCAGCTGGCGCGTGAACCCGTCGTTCGGCGCGGTGCTGAAGGCCGTGCACATTCCCGAGGTCGGCGGCGACACCATCTGGGCCGACGGCCACGCCATCTGGAAGGGCCTGCCCGACGACCTGAAGGCCGCCGTCGACGAGCTCTACGTCATCCACGACTACCAGGACGCCCTGAACCGCTCGGGCGAGCGCTATCCGCTGACGGCCCATCCGGCCATCCGCACCCATCCGGAGACCGGCCAGGAGATCTTCTGGATCAACTTCGGCCTCAAGCCCCGCTTCGTCGACCTGGCCCCGGACGAGAGCAAGGCGCTGCTGGCTCGCCTCTATGACGAGGTGAAGAAGCCCGAGCACCACGCCCGCTTCCGCTGGCGGCCGAATTCCGTGGCCCTGTGGGACAACCGCGCGGGCCTGCACTACGCCGTGCGCGACTACGGCGACTTCCCGCGGGTGATGGAGCGGGTGCTGATCGGTTCCGACGACGTGCCTTACCGCGAGCGCAAGCCTGCATGACGTCTGGTTGGCGTGGCCCCGCCGAAGCCGCGCCGCCGACCTTCCGACTTCTGAAAGACCAAGAACGACGCCGGGCCGATGCGCCCCGCGCGGGGGATAGACTTTTGACCTTTGTTTCCTCGTCCAAGACCCTGAAACGCTCGGCCTTCGCCGGACTGCTGCTGGCCTGCGCCTCGGGCGCGGCCCTGGCCGCCGAGCCGATCCCGGCCGTCGATGCGCCCGAAGCGGCGGCCGACGCCCTGGACGGCGTGGTCGTCACCGGCGTGCGCGGCGTGCGCCGCACCGTGGCCGACAGCCCCGCGCCGATCGACGTCATCTCGTCCGAGCAACTCACCGCCACCGGCAAGGTGGGCCTCAAGGAAGTGCTCAACACCCTGATCCCGTCGTTCAACCTGCCCGGCGTCAACGGCGGCGGCACCTCGTGGACGGTGCGGGCGATCACGCTTCGCGGCCTAAACGGCGACCAGGCCCTGTTCCTGGTCAATGGCAAGCGCCGCCACACCACCTCGCTGATCAACAACCTGGCCCGGGTGGGGCGCGGCGGCGTGCCGGTCGATCTGGACCTGATCCCGGCCTCGGCCATCGAGCGCATCGAGGTGCTGCGCGACGGCGCCTCGGCCCAGTACGGCTCGGACGCCATCGCCGGGGTCGTCAACATCATCCTGAAGAAGGACACTGCGGGCGGCGCGTTCTCCTACACCGGCGGCCAGAACTATCTGGGCGACGGCGACACCCACGCCGCCAGCCTGAACTTCGGCCGGTCGCTGGGCGACGACGGCGGCTTCCTGCAGCTGGCGATCAACTGGAAGAACAACGAGGCCGCCTCGCGCGCCGTGCCCTCCCGCGCCCAGTACCTCTACCAGCCGACCGTCACGACCGTCGGCGGCGTGACCACCGTCACCCCCGATCCGCGCGACGCCACGGCCGATCGCTACTTCTGGGGCGCCAGCTACGGCCCGGGCGAAGAGGACATCATCGCCACGGCCTACAACGCCGAACTGCCCTGGCGCGACCTGACCCTCTATTCCAGCGGCACGGTCAGCCACCGCTCGTCCAAGAAGGTCACCGGCAGTTTCCTGCCCAACCTGGCGCCGGTGACCGGCGTCACGGCCGGCCGGCCCCTGAACCGCAACTCGCTGCCCGAGGTCTATCCGAACGGCTTCAACGCCCTGCGCCGGATCTTCGAGCTCGACTGGCAGACCAGCCTGGGCGCGCGCGGCGAGACGGCCGGCTGGGCCTGGGACGCCTCGACCACCTTCGCCCAGGACCACGCCCAGCTCGACGGCCAGAACACCCTGAACGCCACGCTGGGCCCCGACAGCCCGACCTATTTCCACCTGTCGACCCACCAGTTCCAGCAGTGGACCAACAACCTTGATCTCACCCGCTCGTTCGAGGGCGTGCTGCCCCGGCCGTTGCAGGTGTCGTGGGGTCTGGAGCACCGCTACGAGCGCTTCCTGATCGAGGCCGGCGACGAGGCCTCCTACATCGTCGGCGACTACGTGATCCCGGCCGGCCAGCCGTTCGCCGGCCTGCGGCCCAACCCCGGCCTGTCGTCCTACGCCGGCACCGCGCCCGAGGACGCCGGCTCGGCCACCCGCCATTCCTATGCCGCCTATCTCGACGTCGGGACCGACCTGACCGAAAACTGGTACGTCGGCGCGGCGGTCCGCCACGAGCGCTACACCGGCGACGTGGGCGAGACGACCAGCGGAAAGCTGACCACCCGCTGGGAGTTCCTGCCCGGCTACGCCCTGCGCGCCACGGTCAGCAACGGCTTCCGCGCCCCCTCGCTGGGCCAGACGGTGTTCGCCACCTCGACCATCTCCGGCAGCCTGTGCCCGGCCGCGCCCAACAACACCTTCCGCGGCGCGGCCTGCACGCCGGGCGAATACCTGACCTTCCCGACCAAGGTGCTGCGCACCGACACCGCCGAGGCCAAGGCCCTGGGCGCCACGCCCCTGAAGCCCGAGACGTCCACCAACTACAGCTTCGGGATCACCGCCGAGCCCTTGCCGCGCCTGCGCCTGACGCTGGACGCCTACCAGATCGACATCGACGACCGCATCGTCGACACCAGCAACCTCGACCTGTCGGTGACCCAGCTCTCCTCGCAGCCGGCCCTGGTCGGGCTGCTGGCCCGCTTCCCGCAAGGGCTGACGGCGACCTACTACACCAACGCCGTCTCGACCCGGACCACGGGGATCGACTTCGTCGCCGAGTACGGCTTCGACCTCGGCTTCGCCGGCCGCCTCAACCTCAACGCCGCCTACGCCTTCAACAAGACCAAGGTCCGCGACGTCGCGCAGACGCCGGCCATCCTCAAGGCGGTCAACCCGAACCTCGTGCTGTTCGACCGCCAGAAGATCTCCGACCTCACCGTCGGCACGCCGCGCGAGAAGGTGGTGCTGGGCGCGGTCTGGAGCCGCGGCGCGGTGAGCGCCAGCCTGCGGGGCACGCGCTACGGCGAATACACCGAGGCCGGCACGTCGGTCAGCCTGGACCGGACCTACAGCCCCAAGTGGGTAGCCGATCTCGACATCGCCTGGGACGTCCGGCCGAACACCAACATCGCGGTCGGGGCCAACAACCTGTTCGACCAGTATCCCGACAAGATCGGCATCGTGAACGCCGACCAGGGCACGCTGCAATACGGCCTGTTCTCGCCCTTCGGCATCACCGGCGGCTACTACTACGCCCGCCTGACCCAACGCTTCTAAGGGGAGGGCGGCATGGACAGACGTCAGCTCATCATCGGCTTCGGCGCGCTCGCGGGGCTTAGTGGAGGCTTGGCCGCCTGCGGCAAGGGCAAGGCCGCCGCGCCGCTCAAGGTCGGCAGCCAGCGCGGCGGCACCAAGGCGGTGCTGATCGCCTCGGGCGCCCTGGAAGGCGTCCCCTACAGGATCGAATGGAGCGAGTTCCCGGCCGCCCAGCCGCTGCTCGAGGCCCTGGGCGCGGGGGCGGTCGATCTGGGCGAGGCCGGCGATGCGCCGTTCCTGTTCGCCTACGCCAGCGGCGCGAAGATCAAGGCCGTGCAGGCCGGCCGCAGCGGCGGCCGCTCCACCGCCATCCTCGTGCCCAGGGACTCGGCCGTCCGCACGCCCGCCGACCTGAAGGGCAGGAAGATCGCCACCGGACGCGGCTCAATCGGTCACTACCTGCTGCTGCGGGTGATCGAGAAGGCGGGGCTCTCGCCGGCGGATGTCGAGGTGGTGTTCCTCAGCCCCGGCGACGCCAAGGCCGCCTTCACGGCCGGCTCCATCGACGCCTGGGTGACCTGGGGCTCGTACGTGGCGCTGGCCCGGCTGCACGACAGCGCGCGGGTCCTGGCCGACGGCGAGGGCTATCTCAGCGGCAACGGCTACGAGGCCGCCAGCGTCAAGGCGATCCTCACCAAGCGGCCCCAGATCGAGGATTTCCTGCGCCGGCTGGCCAAGGCCCGCCGCTGGGCCGCCCAGAACCCCGACGCCTTCGCCGCCGTGCTGTCGAAGGAGACGGGCCTGTCGCTGGACATCGCCCGCTGGACGGTCAGCAACTACAAGGCCATCCCCGTGCCGATCGACGAGACGTCGGTGGCCGAGGCGCGCTCGCTGCTCGACCATTTCCGCGCGGCCGGGGCGATCAGGTCGGAGCTGGACCCGGCCGGCGCCTTCGACGCCTCGTTCAACGCGGCGATCGCCTGATGGCGCAGGACGACGATACCTCCCACTGGGAAACCGACGTTCTGGTGATCGGCGGAGGGCTGGCCGGAACCTGGGCCGCCATCGCCGCCGCGCGCGAGGGCGCGCGGGTGATCCTGGCCGACAAGGGATACTGCGGAACCAGCGGCGTCACCGCCACGGCCGGTCCCGGCCACTGGTGGGTTCCGCCCGAGCATCGCGAGGCGGCCGTCGCCGACCGGCTGAAGCGCTCTCTGGGCCTGGGCGATCCCGACTGGATGGCGCGGATCATCGACCTGACCTGGACCAGCCTGCCGCAGCTCTCCCGTCACTACGCCTTCTCGACCGACGAACAGGGGCGCGTGCAGTATCGCGGCCTGCGCGGTCCCGAATACATGCGGGCCATGCGCGCCTTCGCGCTGGAGGCCGGGGCGACCATCCTCGACCACCATCCGGCGCTGGAACTGCTGACGGATTCCGATGGCGTGGTCACCGGGGCCGCGGGCGTCGCCCTGCGCGGCGAGCGGCCGTGGACGATCCGGGCCGGGGCGGTGGTGCTGGCCACCGGCGGCTGCGCCTTCGCCTCGCGCCTGCTGGGATCGGCGACCAATACCGGAGACGGCCTGCTGATGGGCGTCGAGGCCGGGGCGGATCTCTCGGGCATGGAGTTCACCAACTACTACACGCCCATGCAGGCGGGCACGAACATGGCCCGCTCGATGAGTTTCGCCTTCGCCCGCTGGTTCGACGAGGCCGACCACGAACTCGACATCCCGGCGGGCCCCGACGTCAGCCCCCACCTGGCCCGCGCCCTGCTGAAGGGGCGGCTCTATTGCCGGCTCGACCGCATCCCGCGCGACATCCGCGAGGTGATGCCGCAGGTGCAGCCCAATTTCGTGCGCCCCTTCGCCCGCATGGGCGTCGACGCCTATGCCGAGCGTTTCGAGGTCTCGCTCGTCTCGGAGGGCACGGTGCGCGGCATCGGCGGGCTGCGCATCGACGGCCGGCTCTGCCAGACCGCGGCCCCGGGCCTGTTCGCCGCCGGCGACGCGGCCAGCCGCGAACTGGTCACCGGCGCGATCTCGGGCGGCGGGGCGGTGAACTCGTCCTGGGCGCTGTCGTCGGGCCAATGGGCCGGGCAGGGCGCGGCGGCGTTCGCCCGCCAGCGTGGGAGCGCCTCGGGACGTCTGCACCACATCGGCCAGGCCGGGTTGCGACCCCGCAGCCGCCTGGCGAGCGTGGACCTGCCGGCCGCCGTCCAGACCGTCCGCGACGAGATGGGCGCCTACGACCGCAACATCTTCCGCACGGGCGAGGCCCTGGCCGCCTCGGGTGAGAAACTCGACGAGGCCTGGCGCGAGATCGCCGCCCATGCCGGCGGCTGGGGCAGGGGGCTTCTTCGGGCGCGCGAGGCCGCCGCCCTAGTCGCCGCCGCCCGCTGGAGCAAGGCCAGCGCCCTGCAACGCCGCGAGAGCCGGGGCATGCACCGTCGCGAGGACGCGCCGGGCCAAGATCCCCGCCTGGCGTCGCGCCAGCGCGCCCTGGGCCTGGACCATGTCGTCACCCGCTTCGAGGCGGCCAGCCCTGAAAACGCCAGGCTGGAGGCCGTCGCATGATCGAGGTCGTGATCGACGACCGCTGCGGCGGCTGCGGATCCTGCGTCGACGTCTGTCCCAGCGACGTGCTGGCGCGCGGGCCTGGCGGCAAGGCGGTGATCGCTCGCCAGGCCGACTGCCAGACCTGCTACCTGTGCGAGCTCTACTGTCCGGAAGACGCCCTGTTCGTCTGGCCGCAGACCGACCGCGTCGCGGGGATCACCGCGCAGCAGGCCCTGGCCACCGGCGATGTCGGCGGCTTCCGGCGCGACAGCGGCTGGGACGAGCACGCCGCCACCCACACCAACCAGCACTGGCGCATGGGGGCGATCTTCGAGCGCGCCCGCCTGATGGCGATCGAAGACGCCGCCGCCAACACCGCTCGAACCGAGGACGGGAGGACCAAATGAGCCAAGACACCCTACGCGAGCGCCTGGCCGCTCTGCATGCCGAACGCGTCCGCACCTGGGAGCCGGCGGCGCTGAAGATCAACATCGACCAGCGCGCCCGCCTGGTCGAGGCGGCCGATCCCGACGCCTGGGTCAAGGTCGGCGACAAGGTCGCGCCCTTCGTGCTGAAGGACGTCGAGGGCGGCGACCTGACCCTGGAAAGCCTGACCGCCAAGGGGCCGGCGGTGCTGATCTTCTTCCGCTTCGCCGGCTGCCCGGCCTGCAACATCGCCTTGCCCTATTACGAGGAGCGCCTGGCGCCGGCCCTGGCGGCGATCGGCGCGACCCTGACGGCCGTCAGCCCGCAGGTTCCCGAGCGCCTGGGCGAGATCCGCGCGCGCCATGGCCTCAGCTACAAGGTCGCCGCCGATCTCGGTAACGAACTGGGTCGCCGGTTCGGCGTCACCTACGTCGCCGACCAGGCCAGCCAGGACGCTCAGCGGGCCAAGGGCAGCTTCATCGGCGACGTCACCGGCACGGGCACCTGGGAGCTGCCGCAGCCGGCCGTCGTGGTGATCGACCGCAAGGGCGTCGTCCGCTTCGCCGACGTCAGCCCCGACTGGCTGGCCCGCACCGAAGCCGACCCGATCATCGCCGCCGTCCGCGCCCTGACCCCAGCGCCCGTGGCGGTGTGAAACCAAAAGATCCTCCCCCTCTGGGGGAGGTGGCCCGAAGGGCCGGAGGGGGGGCGTTCTCAGCTTCCGAGGTGTGGGCCGGTTTCCATCGCCTTTCCACTCGCTAAAGCCCTTCCCCCTCGATGGGGGAAGGGTTGGGATGGGGGTGACGCCGCGCGTTCAGCCCGTACGTCCTTTCAAGCCTGACCGCCGCAGCCACCCCCAACCCCGGCCC